>NZ_AMPG01000001.1:0-1200000 GCF_000299415.1 Candidatus Microthrix parvicella Bio17-1 | reverse complement strand
TGCCGTCTCGGCGATGACGCTGCGTTCGGGGATCGAGCGCACGCTGAAGGACCAGATCCCCGAAATCCTTGAGGTGGTCGACGTCACCGATCACGCATCGGGAACCAACCCCTACTACGAACCCGCCAAGAAGTAGCTCGCCTCAGGGCGTGCTCGTCATGGTTGTTGAAGCGGCTGTAGCTGGAGTTCGGTCGGTTCTGCGCAGGTCGCTCTGGCGCAGGATCAGCTCCACTTTGGTGGTGCAGCCGAAGGTGAGATGCGGCTGGCGGTGTGCATCGGCACCGAGATGGCCAGGGCGTCAACCCCGACGAGTGCGCCCGGATCCCATGGCCGCACCGACAGGTCGAGGCACGTCGATGATGTTGATTTCCAAGGCTGCGTGCGCTTGCCGCAGGGAGGCCTCAACCAGTGCCGGTGTGTCCCGCCGTGCGAAAACGAAACCGAGGTAGCGCCCTCCCTCCGGGAGAGCTTGGATCAACCGGCCGGGCCGGGCGGTGATCTCCACCCCGACGATGCCCTCGACGGCGGCGGCAGCCTCGACGCCGGCGAACTCGACCAGGAGGCCGGACCGGGGGATCGGAAGCATCATCACCCCTGCGGAACCGCGGCCGGCGGGCCCGCCGGTGAAACGGGTGAGTTGGCCGGTATCGAGCCCCAGCGCATGGCGCAGAATGACCTCTTCGAGGGAGACACCGGCGCCAAATCGCAACACCCGGGAGCACAGACCGCCGATGGAACGGGCCGCCACCTCCAACAACCACACCGCTGGCTGGGTATCGGTGGTGTCGTTGCCCACCCGGACCTCGGCGTGAACCGGGCCCTCGCGTAGACCCAACGCATGGCAGCCGGCAGCGGCCACCTCGATCACGGCGTTCTGCTGGGCAACGGAGAGGCGCGATGGGGTGACGTAGATCGTTTCCTCGAAGTAGGGGCCATTGAGCGGATCGGGCTTGTCGAAGAGCGCGAGAACCTCCAGCTCGCCGTGACGCAACAACCCCTCGATCGACACCTCGGCCCCGGCGACGAAGTGCTCAACGAGCAGCAGTTCGTCGCCCGGCCGGTCGTGTGTGACGAGAATCCTGCGCACCCGTTGGGCCACCAGGGCGGCGTCATCAGGGGTGTCGGCGCGGATCACACCGGTGCTGGCCGAGAGCGAGATTGGTTTCACCACGCAGGGCAGTCCCACGAAGGCAGCGAGCGAGGCGATGTCCGCATCGGAATCGGCGACCCGGAACTCAGGTTGGGGAACCGCCCATGCCTTGAGCACGCTGCGCATCTCCACCTTGTCCCGGGTTGCCGCAACTGCGTCGGGCGGATTGTCCGCCAGGCCCAGCAGTTCGCTTGCGTGCGCCGCGGTGAGCACGCCCTGATCATCCACCCCGACCACGGCATCAACCGGGACCCGCTCGGCGAGTGCGGCGATCTTTGCGGCCGACACCTCGGGCCGATCGAAGTCGACATCGACCAGGCGACCCTCCATCTCGGTGGCGAGTGGCGGGGGGTGTTCGGTGGCCACAACCACCTCGACATTGAGCGCAGAGGCGGCATCGAAGAACGCTTCGGCCCGATAGCCCTCGGTAGGGAGGAGGAGCACGATGCGTGCCTGCGGCTTCGTTCCCAGGGTGGCTGCCATCATCACGGACACGATACCTCTACGTGATACTAGAAAAACCTACCTCCACCTGCCGTCGGTCGGAGCCACCAGGTGACCACCAAGGTGTAGAAACTGCGTGATGGAAACAGAGACGGCGTTCGTCCTGGGTGGCGGCGGGGATCTCGGTGCACACGAGGTGGGAATGCTCGGCGCGCTGATCGATTTCGGCATCATTCCCGACCTGGTCGTGGGCACCTCGATTGGTTCCATCAACGGGGCCATGATCGCCGCAGACCCTTCCGCTCGTAGCGTCGAGGCGCTGACCGAGCTGTGGACCACGCTCGACCACTCGGGGGTGTTTGGTGGCTCGGTCTTTTCCAAGGTGACCACCCTCGCCAGATCGGGGACCCACCTGAGCGACAACCGGGTGCTGCGGGAACTCCTCGAACAGATCCTGCCCGTTCGACACATCGAAGACCTCGCGGTGAGCTTCGAGTGTGTCGCAGCGAGCATCGAGCACGCCACAGCCCACTACTTCTCGGCGGGGCCCCTGGTTGACGCCATCCTGGCGTCGTCGGCCGTGCCAGGCATGTTTCCCCCGGTTGAAATCGACGGCGAGCACTTCCTCGATGGCGGGCTGGTCTCCTCGATTCCCTTGGACCGGGCGATCACCCACGGTGCGACCACCATCTACGTGCTGCAGGTCGGCCGGGTGGAAGCGCCGTTGGCGCCGCCGTCAAACCCGTGGGAGGTGGCGATGGTGGCCTTCGAGATCTCCCGTCGGCATCGTTTCACCGAGGCGTTGCGCAACCTGCCGGACAACATCGCAGTGCACGTCCTGCCGACCGGAGACCCGAAGTCGTTCAACGACGTGAGCCAGTATCGGCGCGGCAACTCGGAGTCGATTGAGCGTCGAATCGACAGGTCCTATGAGGCATCCGTCGACTACCTGAATGCATTCGAATCGTGAAGCTGCCCCCTCGCTGGGTGCGTCGAATTGTTTTCTGGCCACTTCCGCTGCTGATCTTTTTCCTGTACGTCACGACCGTGCCGCTGCTTCTGATCGCCGCGCTGATCCTGTCCTATCGACTTCCCGGCAAGTGGCGGGCACTGCGCCTTTTGGGGCTTGCCACGTGCTATCTGTTCGTCGAGGTGGTGGTCACCGTGGCCGCCCTTGGTTTGTGGTTGGCGTCGGGGTTCGGCTGGAAACTCTCGTTGGAGGCGTTTGTGAGCGCCCACTACCGGCTGCTGCGTTGGGCATTGCGGCTCCTCGTGTACACGGGAAGCCGACTGTTCTCCCTCAACATCGAACAAGACGGAATGGCGTTGCCCACCGATTCCCGTGATGGCACCAGCAGCGATGCCCCGCTGATCGTGCTGAGCAGGCATGCCGGACCCGCCGACTCGTTTCTCCTGCTGCACGAGGTCATGTCCTGGGAGGGCCGTCGTCCCCGAATCGTTGCCAAGGCGGCGCTTCAGCTTGATCCGGTGTTCGACATACTGCTCAACCGGCTTCCCAACCGGTTCATCATGCAGAACCCCGCACCGGGCAGCGACACGACCTCCTCGATTGCCGAACTGGCATCAGGTATGACCAACCAGGGTGCGTTTGTGATCTTCCCGGAAGGTGGCAACTTCACCGAAGGCCGCCGCACACGGGCCATTGAACGGCTGCGAAGCGACGGCCACGAAGAGGCGGCCCGACGCGCAGAGTCGATGACCCATGTGTTGGCCCCGCGCCCGGCGGGCACCTTGGCCGCCATCGACGCATGCCCCGCCGCTGATGTGGTCTTCGTTGCTCACACCGGCCTCGATCAGATCTTTACGGTTTCGGACCTGTGGGCATCGCTCCCCGAGGACAAGACGTTGCATTTGGCCTGGCGGGTTGTCCCGGCCAGCGAGATTCCGACCGACTCGGCCGAGCGTATGGACTGGCTGTTCCGGGCCTGGGAACGCATCGACCGGTGGATCGACGAGCAACGCGAGAGGGAATAGCACCTCGATCGGTCGTGGTCGCAGAGGCGGTCACACAAACCCTCATTGTCGAGGTCGGTGGGGCTGGTGCGCGTTGATGACATCTTGTTGGCCGGGTTTGCGGCGACTACTGACCTACGCTGCGGCTGGTTTGCTGCGTTGGTGGTGTCGTTGGGATTCGAGGAGGCGACCGGTGGGGGTCCTCCATCGGAACCGGATTTCGTTGGGGTCTCCGGTGTCTTGATCCCGGGTCATGGCCCAGCCGGGCCGGTGGGTGACTCGGTGGTGGTGCCGGCACAACAAAGCGAGGTTTTCGATGTCGGTCGGGCCGTTTGTGTCCCAGTGGTCGGCGTGGTGGGCGTCGCACCAGTGAGCGGGTCGGCCGCAGCCGGGGAAGAGGCAGCCGCCGTCGCGGACCGTGAGGGCCCGGCGTTGATGGCGGTTGGCGCAGCGGAGGGTGCGGCCCATTCGCAGCGGGTCGCCGGAACCAGCCATTTCAAGGGGTCGGATGAGCCCGGCGGCGATGATGAACCGGAGGATCACCGGTGAGAGGTGGTTGCCGTCGTCGTCGGTGAGATCACCGGTCTGATCGTTGAGGATGACCACAATTTCGGGCTCGGGGAGCTTTCCTGTTGCGTCGGGGATGCTAGAAGCGCGGTCGACGAGTTCGCCGAGCGCTTCGGCTGCGGCTTGTGCTCGTGACGGCACTGGAATGTCGCCGTCGGAGGCTTCAGCGTCGGACCGGTAACGGGTCAGAACCCGGTCGGTCTCCCCATCGATCAGCTGTTTGATCGTGAGTGCCAGTTCGCCGACCAGCTGTCCGGAAATGTAGGTGATGCCGCCGGTGGTGGGCACCAGGTGAAGCTGGTTGTTGGTCGGGTCGGTGGCGGGGTCGTAGCCGCCATCCTGGTCGAGACGGTCGGCGATTCCGCGGACTTCTTGGGACCAGCGTTCAAACGTTGCTACCTGGGCGAGGTTGATGATCCCTGGCAGCAACTCGATCATGGCTGCTCGGATGCGGCTGTTGGCGGCCCGATCGAACACCACAACGTGTTGCCATCCAACCACCCCGGCCGCAAGCGCGTCGGCCAATTCGCCGCACCGGTTGTGGAGCCGCTGCGCGGTGCGCATGCGTGAAGATGCGGTGTAGCGGGCCTGTCGGGTTCGGTCGGCGAACCAGACGTTGGGGTGATGTCCGTGCAACACGTCGCACACGTCGGTTTGGGCAATCTCGGCCAGCAACACACTCTCGCGGTGATCCAACCTGCACCGCTGAGCGGCGATCGCCACCAACTCATCTAGCTCCGGGGCACCTTCGGAAGCCCCGACAAGGTCGCCGGAGATGGCCGCCGGCTCACCGTCGCGACCGCTGTCACAGCGGTTGCCGTCGCTGTTCGGTTGGTTGGGGTTTGACTCGCCGGTGGACATGGTTATATCGTACACCTGTTCGATATAAATGTCGATGAATTTTTGGGCTGAGCAGCAGGTAATCGTCCCGTCAAAAGGCTCTGAGTTGATGACGGTCGCTTCGACGATCATGAAGCGCCCCCGGTGAGGTGAGGGTTCTGACCCACCCGGCGCAGAGGGACTCGTTGCTAGGCTGAAATCCCTCGAAATGAATGGCGAGGACGCCCATGACCTACCGAACGTCCAGCTTCGAACACGAGGGCCACCGACTGGTCTACGACGAGTACGGCTCGGGCGACAGCGTCGTGGTGTACCTGCACGGGTTGTTGCTCGACTCCAACCTCAACCGGGGCATCGCCGACGCGCTGGCCGACCGCGGAAACCGGGTGGTGCTTTTGGATCTCCTTGGACACGGTCGCAGCGACAGCCCGGCGCACGCGGCCGAATACCGAATCGACAGTTATGCGGAGCAGGTCATTGGCCTGCTCGATCACCTTGGGGTCGAGCGCGCCGTGCTTGGTGGGCTGTCACTTGGCGCCAACGTCAGCCTCTTTGCTGCGGTCGAGCACCCCGAACGTGTGCAGGGCCTGGTGCTGGAGATGCCCGTGCTGGAGTGGGCGGTGCCTTCAGCCGCGCTTGCCTTCGTGCCCATGTTGCTGGCCGCCCACTATGGGCGGCCGGTGATGCGCGTGACGTCCGCTGCGGTGAGGCGCCTTCCAAAGACCCCATGGGGGCCGGTCAACGCGCTGATGCACGCCGGTTCGCTTCCGCCCGAGGTGATGGCGGCGATCCTGCACGGGGTGCTGGTTGGCCCGGTGGCGCCCAGCCTTGACCAGCGGTCACGCCTCGAAGCGCCCACGCTGGTGCTGGCCCACAGCAACGATCTGATCCACCCGTTCAGCGATGCGGTCAACCTGGTGAACCAGCTGCCCAACGCCCGCCTGGAACGTGCGCGTTCGCCGGTGGAGCTGCGCTTTTCGCCCGCGCGTCTGACCGACTGCGTCGTCGAGTTCATCGATGAGGTGGCGGGGCGAACGGCCGCCAAGCCAAGGCTCACCGTGGCGGGGAGCAATACCTCCAGCGGGGCGGAGGTCTCGTGAGCCACGAGCCTCTCAGCGCCGAGGACGCAACGCTGCTCTTCGTCAGCGATCCGGAGGCTCAACTTCAAATCGGGGCGGTGTGCTTTTTTGAGGCGGCGCCCCTGCGGGATGAGGTCGGCAACCTTCGGCTCGACGCGATTCGGGCTCACGTTGATGCCCGGTTGGACCAGTCGCCCCGATTTCGCAAGCGGCTTGCCTCGATCCCCTTTGATGCCGGTCGCCCCATGTGGCTTGATGACGACCACTTCCACATCGCCCATCATGTGATGGCCTCGACCCTGCCGGAACCGGGGGGTGAGGCCGAGCTGCGTCGCTTCGTCGGCGAGTTGCTTTCGGAGCCACTGGATTGGTCACGGCCGTTGTGGGACGCGTGGTTCGTCGAGGGTGTGGACGACGACCGGGTGGCATTCGTGCTTCGGGTCCACCATGTGTTGGCCGATGGCTTGTCGTTGTTCGACGCTGCGATGTTGCTGATGGACCTTGAACCTCGGGATGATCCCGATGTGGGCGCGCCGTGGAAACCGGAGCCATCCCCCGGGAACGACCGGCTACTGGCCGAGGCACTCATGGCCCGCGCCCGACGTCAGGGTGAGATTGCTGTTGGGGCGGTTCGCTCACTTGCGTCCCTGCTGGATCCCCGACGGGTGCCCGGGGTGGTTCGGTCGGTGGCCGACACCGTGGCCGGCGCCATGCGCGGAGGGGTCGAGACGGCGCCACCAATGCCGCTGAACGGTCGGGTGGGCCCCCACCGAGACGTGCTCTGGGCAGCGATGTCGATGCCCGACCTGATGTCGGTGAAGCGCGCTCACGGCACCACGCTGAACGACGTGGTGCTTACCGTGGTGACCGGCGCCCTTCGGCGACACCTGGGTGATGAGGTCTCGGCCGAATTGGCCGACCAGCCGCCACGCGTGCTGGTGCCGGTGGGGTCGGTGGGCGGGGACGATTCCGGGGCGGGCAACAGTTTCTCGGCACTGGTCGCTGAACTCCCGGTCGCCACGGCTGATCCACTGGAGCGTCTGGCCGAGGTCCATGCAGAGATGGTGCGCCGCAAGCAGGGCGGAGGATCTTCGATGGTCTCGTCGTTGTTCTCGGTGGTGGACGTGGTGCCACCGCTGCTGCTTCGTCGGCTGGGACCACTTGCACTGTCCCGGCAGCCGTTTGCAAACCTTGCGGTCACCAATATTCCAGGCTCGCCGCTACCCATGTACCTCCTGGGTTCCCAGCTGCAGGCAGTCCACCCGTTCATCACCGGCGTTGGAAACATTGCGCTCATCATCGGGGTTTTGTCCTACGGGGAGGAGCTCGGGGTAGGCCTCACGGTCGACCCCGAGGTCATCGATGACCCCGATGGGTTCCTCGCGCATCTTGAGGCGTCTGCTGCGGAACTGGTGGCACAGGCGGCGCCGGCGCGTCGAACCGCCGAGCAGTGACCTGAGCAGCTGGCGGGTGGGGCGAGGATCGCCCTGTGGTGCAGCCTCGTGTTGTCGGCCCTTGCCGATGGGGCTACGGGTTGACCGGTAGGTCGAGGTCGAGCAGCTTGATGGCATTGCCGCGGCACAACAGGTTGACCGTTTCCTGGTCGAGGTGGCCCATCAGCCGCTGTGCGGTGGCTTCTGTCTCCGGCCAGACACTGTCCGAGTGCGGGTAGTCGGTCTCGAACAGGATGCGCTGGGGGGTGATCTTGTTGAGCGCCTCGGAGGTCAACCCAAACTCATCCTCGAAGAAGCACGCATAGATCTGCCGGTGGAAATAGGTGCTCGGCGGTTCGGGCACGCTGTCGCCCACGTCGCCCCACGCCCGGTTTGCCTCCCAGACGTGGTCGGTGCGCTCGAGGATGTAGGGAATCCAGCCGATCTGGCCCTCGGAGTAGGCGAGTTGGAGTTCGGGGAAGCGAACGAGCACGCCCGACAACATGAAGTCCACCATGGACGACATGGCGTTGCCGAACGTCAACGCCGAGGCCACGAGCGCCGGTGCGTCGGGGGACGTGGAAGGCATTTTCGACGACGAGCCGATGTGCATGTGGATGGACACGCCGTGCTCGGCGCATGCGGCGAAGAACGGATCCCAGTATTCGGTGTGGATTGACGGTAGGCCCAGGTAGGCGGGAATTTCGGAGAAGGTGACGGCTCGTACGCCCCGCCGCACGTTGCGAAGCAACTCGGTGGCCGCCAACTCGGGGTCCCAGAGCGGAACGATGGCCAACGGCATCAGCCGCCCGTTGGAATCGGCACACCATTCCTCGATCATCCAGTTGTTGTAGGCCTCGATGCAGGCGAGCCCCAGGTCTTTGTCCTTGGTCTCGGAGAAGGTTTGGCCGCAGAACCGCGGGAAGCTGGAGGGGAAACACAGTTGTGCCTCGATATGGCCCTGGTCCATGTCGGCGAGCCGGGCGGTGGGGTCATAACAACCCGTCCGCATCTCCTCGTAGGTCGTTGGGGTCACCGTGATGTCGGCGCGGTCGTAGCCCACCGCTGACTCCACCCTGGTTCGTGGAATCAGGAGGTCTTCGAACCGCCACCAATCGCACGGCACACCATCGTCGCCGGGCTCGGCGGTGAACTTTCCCCCTACGTAACCCATGTGGGCGCACGGGATGCGCTCGACCCTCGGTGCACGGCCGCGGAACTCCGGGGCGATGTAGTTCTCCCACAGGTGGGGTGGCTCGATGACGTGGTCATCGACCGAGACGATCCGGGGGATTACAACCATGGGTGGCTCCGCTTCCTGGTGGTCGATGGTTCATCGAAAAGTAGAACACGTTCTAGTTACGCGCAAGACCGGATGCTGGAGCGTGCTGTGCCCACTGGCACCGCGTCCGGGTGATGGCAGCGCCGCCGGTGCCCGGTAGCTTGCGAATTGGGCACGACGGCAGTCGGTCCGGCGCAGAATCCGGGAGGTTTCCCTCGGTATGGTGCAAGCTTCTCTGGCAGTGATCGGTGGGGGTGTCACCGGGTTGGTGGCTGCTCGCAGGCTGGCCGGTGCCGGGCATGACGTCACCTTGTTCGAGGCCGGTGCTCGGCTTGGTGGGCAGGTGCGCACGGTGGAGATGCTGGGGCAGCCGGTGGACGTCGGCGCCGAGTCGCTGCACCTGGCCGGACCCAACGCACAACTGCTTGACGAACTGGGGCTCACCGACCAACTGATCACCGCCGACTCCAGTTTCGCCTGGATCTGGGACGGCGCCCGTCGACGCCGATTGCCGGCAGGCATGGGCCCGGCCGGCCCCACCCGCATGTGGCCTATCGTCCGCTCCGGGGCGCTTTCGCCCCTCGGCATGGCCCGTGCCGGCTTGGAACCGCTGCTGCCCGCGACCCGGGAGCAGCGAACTGGCGCCCAAGGCGATGTATCCGTCGGTTCGTTCATTGGTCGACGTTTTGGCGCCGAGGTGACCGACCGTTTGGTGGACCCGGTCCTCGGCAGCCTGCACGCCGGCGACGTGCACCGGCTCAGCATGCGGGCCGCCACCCCGATGCTGGCGGCGAAGGCCGCCCGCCACCGCTCGCTGCTGCTGGGCTCGGTCCGCTCCGCTCACCCGGCCCCGTCCTTCGTGACGTTTGCGAATGGGCTGGCGACGCTGATCGACCACATCCTCGCTGGGACCAACGTGCGGGTGCGCCTCTCGTCCCCGGTCGAGACCATCGCCCGCTCGGGGCGCCGCTTTCGGCTGGTGGAAACCGGCGCCGACGGAAGCGAGTTCGATGGTGTGGTCGTGGCGCTGCCGGCTGCGCCGGCGCTGGGCCTGATGCAACCGCTGCTGGGCGTGGACGCAGCGCCGCTCGGCACGCTGCGAACCGCATCGGTCGCGACCGCTGTGGTGGCATGGGACGCCGCATCGGCGGCGTCGTGCGATCCCCTGCGCGCCACCGGGATACTTACCCCTGCCAAGGCCCGCACGCTGATGAAGGCGGCCACGTTTCTGTCCACGAAGTGGCCGCATCTTCGTCACCCCGACCATGTGCTGTTCAGGCTCTCTGCGGGACGGGTGGGGGAGCAACGTGTTGCAGCGCTGACCGACGGGCAACTGGTCGACCAGATGGTGGACGAGCTTCAGCGGGCCACCGGGCTGACGGGTTCGCCGCTTCAGGCGCAGGTGTACCGATGGCCCGGAGCCATCCCACAGCTGGAGGTGGGGCACCTGGAGAAGCTGGCCAACGTGCGGGCGGGGCTCGCACGGCTGCCCGGTCTTGCGCTGGCCGGTGCCGCCTACGACGGCCTGGGCATCTCCAGTTGCATCGCTTCGGGCCACCGCAGCGCCGAGGCATTGATCGACGAACTTGTTCTCAACGAGGAGGCACAACCATGACCACAACGTCGCAGACGGCCCCGGGCACCCGCAGCGCGGTGCGAACCTTGACCTTGGACCCCTCCGATCGACCCTTTATCGTCATCTGGGAGGTCACGCGGGCCTGCGCGCTGGCCTGTGCACACTGTCGGGCCGATGCCATCACTCGGCGCAACTCCCTCGAGTTGAGTACCGATGAGGGCAAGGCACTGCTCGACGACCTTGCCGGGCTGGGCGCTCCCCGCCCCATCGTGGTGCTCACCGGAGGTGACCCGTTTGAGCGCGACGATCTGGTCGAGCTGGTGCGACATGGGCATGACCTTGGCCTCCCGATGGCGCTGTCACCGTCGGTGACGCCGCGTTTGACCAGCGAGGCATTGATCGAATTGCGTGAGGCGGGGGCGTCGGCGGTGTCGCTCTCGCTCGACGGTGCCACGCCCGCCACCCACGACGCATTCCGAGGGTTTGACGGCGTACATGCTGACACGATCGAGGCGGCAGCCAACGTGCGCGCCGCCGGGTTCCGACTGCAGATCAACACCACCGTCACCCGGGACAATGCCCAGGAGCTTCCAGCATTGCTCGACACGATGATGGCCCTTGGCGCCTCGTTGTGGAGCGTGTTCTTTCTGGTGCCGACCGGCCGCGGCGAGCAGTTGGTGGCCCTCGACGCCCGAGGGGTCGAGGACGTCTTGATGTGGCTTGCGTCGGTCGCGGACCGGGTGCCGGTCAAGACCACGGAAGCACCCCACTTCAGACGGGTGATGCTGCAACGAGCCGAGGCCGGTGGCGATCCGCCCGGGTATGAACCTGGGCCGGTCGGGCGCGCCCTGCGAGCAGCGACCGTTCCGCCCGCAGCGGCTGCATCAGACGGCGCTTCCACGCCGCGCACCGGCGCGGGGCCTCGACGTCCGCCGTTGGATGTCAACGCCGGCCGTGGGTTTGCGTTTGTCGATCACCTCGGCGTCGTCTATCCCAGCGGCTTCCTGCCCCGAGCGGCGGGATCGGTGCGCAAGGCGCCGTTCACCGAGATTTACCGGCGCTCCGAGTTGTTGGCGTCCCTTCGCGATCCGGCCCGGTTGGGCGGAAAGTGCGGTCGTTGTGAATACCGGGAGGTCTGTGGCGGTTCCCGCTCGCACGCCTACGCGGTGACGGGCGACCCGCTGGCCGAGGACCCCACCTGCTTCTACGAACCGGTTGGACGTGATGGGTGAGCAGATGCTCGATGTGGTCGCCGCTGCCGACCGGGAGCACGCCCCCACCGAGGTGGAAGGGCCATCACCACCGAGCCGTGCCCGGCCCGCACAACTGAGCATCTGGCTGTTTGGGCTCGCAGCGATCGTGTTGGTGATGATCGTGGTGGGAGGCACCACCCGGCTGACGCAGTCCGGCCTGTCGATGGTGAGTTGGGAGCCGGTCAGCGGTGCCGTGCCGCCCCTTGATGAGGCTGCATGGAACGACGAGTTCGACGCCTATAAAACCTCGCCCGAGTTCCAGCGCATCAACACCGACATGACCCTGTCCGAATTCAAGGGCATCTACTTCTGGGAATACCTCCATCGCCTCCTGGGGCGGGTTTTGGGCCTGGCGCTGGCACTCCCCTTTTTCTGGTTCCTGGCCAGGCGTGCCATCCCGCCCGGCTATGCGCGCCGTCTCGGTGCATTGGTGCTGCTGGTGGGTCTGCAGGGCCTGATCGGCTGGTGGATGGTGGCCAGCGGATTGGTGGACCGTCCCGATGTGGCCCACGAGCGGCTGGCGCTACACCTGATGACCGCCCTGGTGCTGCTGGTGGCGCTCATCTGGACCGCCCTCGACCTTCGGGCGCTCGCATCGCACCGTAGTGCCGTCACGGGTCGGCCGTCCCGCTGGGTGTGGCCGTTTGCCGTGTTGCTCGGCTCCCAGATCACCTTGGGTGCATTTGTCGCCGGGCTGGACGCAGGACGCATCTACAACACCTGGCCCATGATGAACGGCACCTGGATACCGCGCGGGCTCAACGAGTTGTCACCGGTGTGGTCGAACGCCGTGGACAATCCCGTGGCGGTGCAGTTTCTACATCGCTGGCTGGCCGTCGTCGTCGCTGTGGCCGCGCTGGCGGTGGCCGCCCAGCTGTTTCGTGCAGGGGCCCGGGGTTACGCGATTGCGGTCGAGGCGGCCGTTGGGGCGCAGTTTCTGCTGGGCGTCCTCACCCTGTTGCACTCGGTCCCGGTGGCGCTTGGCGTGGCACATCAGACGGGCGCGGTGGTGCTCCTGGTGGTCACGGTTGCGGCGGCACACTGGTCCTTGGGGGGCGCCCGACGATTGGTGACGCCTTGAACCCGGGTTGGTCAGGTGCGTTCGGCTGTCAGCGCGACCCACGTAAATGGCTGAATGGCCTCGCTCGGCGTCACGTGCTCGAACCGGCCGGACCCGTTCACCGTGAAGCCGGGTCCGATCTCTGCAACGAGCCGGTCGGCGCTGTAGCGTTCCACCGGCAGCGACGAGCAGGTGGTGGGGCCGTCCTCGGCGAACGTGGCGACGATCACGGCGCCTCCCGGGCTGAGGGATCGGTGCAGCAGTTCGCGGTAGGTGCGGCGTTCATCAGGGTCAACGAGGAAGTGGAACACGGCGCGGTCGTGCCAGACATTCCAACATCGAGCAGGTGACCAGGCAAGGAGGTCGGCTCGAATCCAGGTGACCTCCTCGGGGCGCTCGACACCCTGCTTCGCGGTATCGAGCGCCTGGGCGGAGACGTCCAGCACGGTCAGGTCGGTGTAACCACCCTGCTGAAGCCTGGCTGTGAGCGATGATGCGCCGCCGCCGAGATCGATGATGGAGTCCCCCGGGGTGGCCCCAACGAGTTCGATGAGATCGAGCGACAGTTGTGGCTCGGCCTCGAACCAGCTTGCGGTGGTTCCACCCGTGGCGAGGTATCGATCGTCCCAGTGTGATTGCCGCCGGTGTTGGCTCATGTGGTGCTCCCGTCGCCTCCGAGACGATCATTATACCCTAGGGGGTATAGGGTAGCCCACCGCGGAATTCCCTGAGCGGCACGCTTCAGGTTCGGTACAGCCGCACGCAACAGGCGTTGGGGTCTGGCTGGAGCCTGGCTTGAAGGTCGCCGGCGTCGAGTTCGGTGAGCGCGGTGTCGATCAGGCAGTGGTTCATGCCGCAGATGAGTTCGGTCTGCTGTTGGGCCAAGGCATGAAAGGGGCAGTTGCTCAGTTCGATGGTGCCGTCTTCGTGCTCGTCGGGCTCGAAGCCCTGCTCGGAAAGCACTTCGATGGTGGCTCTGTGGGCGCTCTCAGCGGTTTGTCGTCCGCCCATGCGTTGCTTCATGTCGCGGCCCAGGCGACGCCCGGCTTCTTTGGTGACGGTATCGATCGCGACCTCCACCGCGATGCCATTTGATTGTGCGAGCGCCACGGCGTCGGCGAGGAGTGCTCCGGCGAGTTGATAGTCCCTTGGGGGGAGTGTCACCTGGATGTCGTACGTGGCGCGTCGGTACACCTTTGCGGGTCGACCGGCGCCGGGCCCGGAGCGTCCGCTCAGCCGTTGAAAGTCGACCTCAAGGAGACCGTCTGCGGCAAGGCGGTCGAGGTGGTGGGCGGTTACCCCGCGTTGCAGCTCGGTGGCGTCGGCAGCCTGGTCACGGCCGACCCAGTCACCGGCTGCAACGACGTAGTCGTACAACGCCCGCCGGTTGGGTTCGCCCAAGGCGCTGACCGCGGCCAGCGAATCCTGGGTTGAAGGATCTCGGTTGCTCACCCGATCAAGATATCTAAAATCAAGACCGAGTTGCAGTAGAGGGAGGTGCAGTGCCTACAGAAAACTGTTGCGTTGTAGCCATCGCATGGCCATCCAGCCCCACAACGGTGGCAGGTAATAGGTCGTCGCTCGGAACAACAAGGCGGTCGCCATTGCGGTCGACGCATCGATACCGGTGGCGGCCAGGCCTGTTGCCAGCGCCGCCTCCATCACCCCGATGCCGCCTGGAACCGGCATGAATCCGCCGAAGAGCGCTGCGCCGATGGAGATCACCAGCAGCGTCGCCAGGTTCGCCGATGCCCCAAACGCACCCAGCGAGAGGCCGAGTGCTGCAGCCAGGATGAGTTCGCTGAGGAGGTTGCCGCCAAACAGCTGTGCGAGCTTTGCCGGCGATTGGAGCGAGCTGAGCGTCAAACGAGCGTCGGCCACGACGGGCCGGACGCGATCTGCGATGCGGGTGCGGAGCTGTGGCACCGCAACGGCAACCACGACCGCCACAACGATGCAAACCGCCACCACCCCGAGGGCAATGGGGATCCAACCCAGCTTGGAGGAGCCCGAGATGTCGAGCGTGAGGTCCACCTGGCCGACGCCCACGACCAGGGTCAGCAGCAACACGGTGATCTGGACGAGAAATCCGCTGAACCCGTCGATCGCCCCCACCGACAGCGCAGTCGGCGCGGTCATGCCTTGGCGCTGAAAGAACCGCACGTTTAACGCAAGGCGCCCCGCGGTCGAAGGGACCGCCAAGGCGATGAACGCCACGGATGCCTGCAGCATGGTCAACGGTCCGAGGGAGACCTCCTTTGGTGAGGCCCCCCTGATCGCGATCGCCTGGGGGACGTACACGAGTTGGGCGACGCACAGGGTGGCGAATGCCCAGCCGGGCGACATGTCGGCGAGCAGGTCGGCGAGCTCGGCCAGATCGATGTTGCCGAAGGTGCTGATGAGGGAGAAGGCGACGAAGGCGATGAGCCCTACCATTGCGATCGACTTGGGCGACACCCGTCGGAGCTTGGCGGACTCGGGCGGCTCCACTTCGGCAGCGCCGGCCAACGCCGTTCGGAATTGTCCCAGATCGATATCGGCGGTCTTGATGCTTCTCCGTGACTCCCGGCTGAGCGCCGGGACCTGCAGGTATGGCAGAACCGCCTCGATGCCCGCCGGTCCAAGCTGCTCGGTGACGATGCCCACTGCTGCGTCGACCCCGACCAGCGCCGCGGTGATGCAGCTCAGCTGGGCCAGGTCGGTGGTGCGCTCGTCGTCGCTGATCGACATCGTGGCGGGCGCCAGCTCGGCCAAAACGACCGTGCCGTCGACGGAACCAAACGAATCAAGACTCAAATCGCCATGGACGATGCGGGCGTTGTGGAGTTGGTGGATCAACTCCCAGAGCTGCGGAACGACCTGTGTGGCATCAAGGGACACGAGGTTGGTCAACGGGCGCCCGGCCCCCCGCAGGGCAATGATGGCGTCCCTCTGCACGGTCATACCTGCGGCAACCACGTCTGGGACCCCCGCTTCCGAGGCTGCGGCGAGCAGGGTGATAAAGGCCTCGTGCTCAACCTGTCGTTCGCGGCTGCCCGAGAAGGACGTGTCGTTGCTGTACCAGGCTCGGCGCCACATGGCATTGAGCAACTGGGCGTCCCGCGCGTCCCGCCCGTACACCTTGACCCGCATCGGCTCGCGGTCCGCCCCGATGCCGTTCATCTCCACGATTCCCGAGGATTGGCGTGGTGAACTGGTGAGTGCGGTGACCTCCAGCCCGAGTGCCCGTAGCGCGGCCGTTGCTTCCTCGACGGTGGGACGGCCGGTCGATGTCCCGAGGCCAAGGTGGGCCGATGCCGCCGCAGCGACGCCCAGAAGCACGCTGATCAACCCGCCGGCCGGTGTGGTGAGGCCGAGGAGGACGGCGGATGCGGCGCCAACGAAGACGCTCCACCGACCACCGATGCGCGCAGGTTTGGTGGAGTGAGGTCCCGCCGCTGAGGACAGCGATGCGGCGACCGCCAGCAGTGCGAGAGGGACCGCGCCGTGGGCGCCGCCGGTGACGATCTGGTCGACGCTGGGCCAGCTGCGGTTGACCCGCAGCGACGCGATCATTGCAAAGCCAAGGCCAACGATCATGCTCAGTCCGATCTCGACCAACACCCCCCATCGGCGAAGCAACGCAGCACCGATGAGCACCGTCACCACCCACAGCCCAAGTCCGGCGATCCCGAGGCGCCAGATGATGTCCAGCCCCCGCGGGACCGCAGCGACGAACGCGGAAACCGCACGCTCGAATCCGGACTCCGGCACGGCGATCAGCCCCAACAAGAGGGTGGGCGCCAGCGTGAAGAGCAGGAGCGCCAGGTCTGAGGCCGAGCGTTCCCGTGCCCCGCCCGCCTTAGCGGAATACAACCGCATTGAGGCGCGTGTGTTGCGCCGTGGCACCGCCATTGGCTTCGGGCGTCTGCCGTTGCGGTTCGGGATGCCACCCCGCAGGTGCGGCATCGCTGATCTGAGCCACGAGCCTCCCCCGCCGGGAGCGCGCGGTGACCAGACGATTTGGCCCGTTGCTACCGTTTGGTCTGAACACGCTGCCCTCCTTGTGGTGGGCCTGAAACCAACCGTGAGTTCAGCGCTGCGGCGTGGGTGGCAGCGGGACGTTCCTGAATCAGTCCGGCGCTTCGGGCCAGCAGCACCGCATTGCTTCTCGACGTGGCGCCGAGCTTTCGGTAGATGGCGGCCGCGTGGCTTTTCACGGTGTTGCGCGACACGAATAGCCGGGTTGCGATTTCGGCGAGGCTGAGGTTGGTCGGCAGGAATTGGACGACCCGCAGTTCGGCCGCGGTCAACGACCAAGACCGCCCCGACAGCAGCCGGGTGGCTGCCTGCGCCTGATGGCGAAGCTCGCCGGTCCGGGCCGCAAACGGGGTGGTGTCGTCTTGGATCGCCATGCTCAGATCAAGCTGTCGGAGCAGATCCCCCGCAGTTTGGGCATCGTCGAGCAGCAGGCAGGTGCGGATGAGCGTGACGAGTCCGAGGATCCGGTACCACGGGGCGCAGCTCTCGAGCATGTCGAGGCGCCGGCGGCTGGCCAACAGGTGTTCGGATGCCAGTTGATGACGCCCGCGTCGCGCTTCGATGAGCGAGGCGATCGCCATGGTGAGCCCCGTTGCCGGATACGTTTCGCCGCGCCTGGTGTCGAGGAGTCGAAGCGCACGTGTGCAGAGCCCGGCGGCCTCATCCTGGCGGCCTTCGAGATCGAGCACGATCGCCAAGGCCGCGGCGGCACCGGCGTTCATGATCGACCAGTCGCCGACCTCGTTCTCGAACAGCGCCTCGTTCAGGGTGTCGATCGCGCCCGCATCGCCGGAGAGGTATCGGTTGACGCCCAGTGCAAGGCCTGCGAATGCTCGCCATGGGCCGCCGGGGAGGAGGGCGAAGGCATGGGCACCCACCGAGATGAGATCAGCAGCTGGACGTGGTTCGAGTGCAGCCTGAAGTGCCTCCGCCTGCAGGACGAACTGGTCACCCAACCGAACCGCCGCGTCGTCAGCGCGGTCAACCTCACGCCAGGCCAAACGTGACCAGTTCAGCGCCGCCTCGCCATCGCCGACGTCGATGGCGATCACCGCCGCGACGATGCACATGTGAGGCGATGCGCGAATCCTGTCGGCGCCGAGGTGGGTGAGCCAACGCTGCACCGTGGTGTGCATACCGCGCACTGCGTAGAGCGGGGTGTGGGTGGCGATCAGCTGCTCGCACAGTTCAAGATGCTCGCCGGCCACAGCGTATTCGATTGCAAGATCGACATCGCCTCGTTGCTCCCACCAGCGGGCGGCGGTCTCGTGGATCTTGCTCCACAGGGCGAGGTCCTGGCTTCGGAGCCGGACGCAGAGCCAGCGCTGGAGGAGCGGATGGAGCCGATACCATTCCCCTCGTTGATCCATTGCGAAGAGCACCAACTGTTCGCGGCACAGTCGGTGCAGCGTCGACGACGCATCTGCGAGGCCAAGAATGGCTGCGCATGACTCGCCAGAGAAGCGTCCGAGGCACCCGAGACACATCAGGAGCCGTTGATCGTCGGCATCCAGGGCCCCGAACCACTCTTCGGTGATGTACCCGGTGATGTGATCGAGGCTCCCCAGCTGATCGAGCGGGCTGTCCAAGCCGTGACGTCCGTTTGAGACGGCCATGCCGGCCAGACGAAGTCCGGCAGGCCAACCTTCGAACTGGTCGGCGAGGTCGGTGAGGTCGTCGATGTTCGACTCGACGCCCATCGACTTCAGCATCTGTTCGGTTTCGGCCAGGTCGAACGCCAACGCGTCGGCACCCACATCGATCACGCCTGGATCGAGTCGAAAGCGGGCGACGGACGCGGACCGGTGATGGGCCCGCCCCACGATGACCAGCGTCGACGCCGGAGGGAGGTGCTCGATGAGTGAATTGAGGAGCGTGAGCGATGCCTCTCCCTCAAGATGATGGATGTCGTCAAGAACCAGGACGAACGGGTTGGTGCACCCTCCGAGAAGACGCGCTGTGTCGTGGCCTGCCGGCGCGTTGGGCCCGGTCGGGTCCAGGTCGGTCGGGTCCAGGTCGGACAACGCCTGGTTGAGGGAATGGCCAAACACCAGGGGGTCGTTGTCGATGGGTTCGAGGTCGATCCAACGGACGACGCGCTCGTCGTGCTGAGCCCATCGTGCGACGAGGGTGGACTTCCCGTAACCGCCTGGGGCCAGGACGCGAACGACTCCACCGGTTGCGGCCCGATACTGATCGTCGAGGCGGGTCCGTTCGATGATCTCCGACCCGGACGTGGGTGTGAGGAGTCGCGTGGGCGGCCCGGTAAAGCGGGCTGGATCGCGAACGGCAACCAGGTCAATCACAGCTCAATACTCTCACCTCTTGGCGGACGCTCCGCGTCGGAAGGCCGGGCCCGCCATGATGAGTAGTTGGCTGGACGGCCAGCGGCCCTGCTCGTATCCATGGGTGCGCCAATATATCGCCGCTTCGATCGGTGTCTCGTCAACATTGGGAAGCGGGCCGCCTCCGGCTTCACCCACACCTGGGCCAGTGGGGGTCGGATCAGAATCGTACGGAGTGGGTGATGCTGGTCGGTATCCGGTCCTACTAACTTCAGAACCTCGTTGTGTATCGGGACGATCCACCTTCCCGACCGGACCTGAATTTGGAGATTTGCCATGGCGAATAGACCCGACACGCATGCCCGCTCGATGCTGCCGATCCCGGACCGCCCCAAGTTTGGGCACACCACCTATGACGCCAAGGACCCGGAAACGAACTTTCCGCCGATCGAGCCGTTGCTGCCACCCGAAGGTGCGCCCAACGTCCTGATCGTGTTGCTCGACGACGTCGGGTTTGGCGCGTCCACCGCCTTCGGTGGGCCGTGCGCCACCCCGAACGCCGAGAAGCTGGCCGCCGGTGGCCTGAGCTACAACCGCTTTCACACAACCGCACTGTGTGCGCCGACCCGCGCCGCGATGCTCAGCGGCCGCAACCACCATTCCGTCGCGATGGGCTCGATCACCGAAACCGCCACCTCTGCGCCGGGCAACAGTTCGGTGCGGCCCAACACCAAGGCGCCGCTGGCGATGACGTTGAAGCTCAACGGCTACTCGACCGCCCAGTTCGGCAAATGCCACGAGGTGCCGGTGTGGCAGTCCTCGCCGCTCGGTCCCTTCGACGCCTGGCCGTCCGCCGGCGGTGGGTTCGAGACGTTCTACGGCTTCATCGGCGGCGAGAACAACCAGTGGGACCCCGCGCTGTACAACGGCACCACCCCGGTTGAGCCACCGGCGACACCCGAGGAGGGCTACCACCTCACCGAGGATCTGGCCGACCACGCGGTCAACTGGATCCGCCAGCAGAAGTCCCTGATGCCGGACCGCCCGTTCTTTGCCTACTTCGCCCCCGGCGCCACCCACGCCCCCCACCACGTGCCCGAGGAGTGGCCCGAGAAGTACGCCGGGCAGTTCGACGACGGTTGGGACGCGCTGCGGGAGGCGACCTTTGCCCGCCAGAAGGACCTCGGGATCATCCCGGCCGATGCCCAGCTCACCCCCCGTCCCGACGAGATCACCAGCTGGGATGACATGCCCGAGGAGATGAAGCCGATCCTCGCCCGCCAGATGGAGGTGTACGCCGGCTTCCTCGAGCACACCGACCATCACGTCGGCCGGGTGATCGATGCGATCGATGAGCTTGGGGTGCTCGACAACACGATCATCTACTACATCGTCGGCGACAACGGCGCCTCGGCCGAGGGCACGATGAACGGTGCCTTCAACGAGATGGCCAACTTCAACGGCATGGCGGCGCTCGAGACGCCCGAGTTTCTGGCGTCGAAGATGGACGAGTTCGGGACGCCCAGCGCCTACAACCATTACTCGGTCGGCTGGGCATGGGCGATGTGCACGCCGTTCCAGTGGACCAAGCAGGTGGCCTCGCACTGGGGTGGCACCCGCAACGGCACCATCGTCCACTGGCCCGACGGCATCGAGGAGAAGGGCGGGCTGCGCACCCAGTTCACGCACTGCATCGACGTGGCCCCCACCATTCTCGAGGCCGCCGGGCTTCCCGAACCGACGATGGTCAACGGCGTGCAGCAGAGCCCGATCGAGGGCACGAGCATGCTCTACACCTTCAACGAGGAGGCCTCGCCGGAACGCCACGACCTCCAGTACTTCGAGATGTTCGGCAACCGGGGGATCTACGACCAGGGCTGGAGCGCCGTCACCAAGCACAAGACGCCGTGGATCATGGTTGGCGGCGACATGCCGGCGTTCGACGACGACGTGTGGGAGCTGTACGACTCCACGTCCGACTACAGCCAGGCCGTCGACCTGAGCAAGGAACACCCAGAGCTGCTCGCCAAGCTGCAGCGGAAGTGGCTCATCGAGGCGACGAAGTTCAACGTGTTGCCGATGGACGACCGCACCGCCGAGCGGCTCGAGCCCAAGATGGCCGGTCGGCCGACGCTGGTGCATGGTGACACCCAGAAGTTCTACCCGGGCATGGGGCGACTCTCCGAGAACAGCGTGGTCAGCATCAAGAACAAGTCGTTTTCGGTCACCGCCGAGGTCGACGTGCCCGCCGCCGGGATCGACGGCGTGATCATCGCCCAGGGCGGACGGTTCGGTGGCTGGGCGGTGTATGCCAAGGACGGCCTGCTGAAGTTCGTCTACAACGTGCTCGGCATCGAGGAGTTCATCGCCACCTCCGACAGCGCGGTCCCCGAGGGAACCCACCAGGTTCGTGCGGAGTTCGCCTACGACGGTGGCGGCCTCGGCAAGGGCGGCGACGTCACCCTGTACTGCGACGGCGACGCCATCGGCACATTTCGGATCGGCGGCACCCAGCCGATGGTCTTCTCGGCCGACGAGACCACCGACATCGGCTACGAGTCGGGCACTCCGGTGGGGTCGGAATATGACCTGGTGAGCAGCAAGTTCTCCGGAAAGATCCACTGGGTGCAGATCGACCTGGGGTCGGACACCCACGACCACCTCATCGATCCGGAGGATCGCCATCGCATAGCGATGGCTCAGCAATAGGTGAGAGCCAGCGCGTCGACCCCCTGGCCGGCCGATCGCCGGCCTGGGGGTTGACCCTGATAAGGAGTAGCGATGACCCCCTTTCAAACCAACCTGCTGTATCTGCTCGTCGCCGGGCTTGTCGTCGGTGGGCTGGGCTTTGCGGTCCGGCGGGTCTTTCCGCGTGTCGAGAACGTCGAAGCGGGACCGTGGGCCGCAACGCTGTCCTACGTCTCGACTGCGTTCGGCGTGGTCGTCGGTTTTTCAATCCTGTTCCTGTTCGGGCAGTTCGCCGCAGCACGCTCCGCCGTCGGGGACGAGGCGACGTCGATCGGCACTGCATTCGAGGAGGCCAAACTCTTTCCCGGCGCTTCGGAGGGCATTCAGGGTGCGCTGATCTGTTACGCGCGCAGCGTGTCGGAATATGACTGGCCTTCGATGCGGGACGACGGTGTTGGGGCGGCGCAGGTCGACCAGACGTTCAGCGATCTCGTCGCGTCGCTGGGCCAAGGCGACACAGCGACCACGGGTGCCCTCAACTCGGCCGCCGCAACCAACATGGCCTCGCAGGTCGGCAGCATCTCGACCGCCCGGGAAACCAGGCTGGTGGCGGCGGAGACCACGGTGCCGACCATGCTCTGGTTGCTGCTGTTCGTCGGCGCAGCGTTCGTCGTGGTGCTGATCTTCATGGTGACCCTGTCGGCCACCCCGGCAACCCAATCGTTGCTCGTCGGTTCGTCGGCGATCTTCACAGCGGTCCTGATCCTGCTGGTGGTCTCGCTGAGCCGGCCCTACTCGGGCGGCGGCGGGTCGGTTACGCCCAGGCTGATCGAGCAGACGACGACCTTCATGGAGAGTTCGGCGCCCCAGGTCGCAGCCCAGTCGTGCCCAGCCGCATCGGCTGACTGATCACCCGATCGGGGTGATGACCAGGTCGTAGCTCGGGCTCAGTATGGAACCATGTTTGCCTACGATTATCCCCTTCTTTCCATCTTCTGGACACTGCTCTGGATCTACCTCATCTTCGCTTGGTTCATGTTGCTGTTCAGTGTCGTCGCCGACATCTTCCGCAACCATGAGATGCGAGGCTTCTCCAAGGCGATCTGGCTGGTCGTCGTCATCCTGATCCCGTTCCTCGGGGTGTTGATCTACGTCCTGGCCCACGGAGACGAGATGAGCCAGCGGAGGCTCGCCGAGGCTCAGGCCCAGGATGCGGCAGCGCGCGCGTACGTGAAAGATGCGGCCGGCACCACCAGCCATGCCGACCAGATCAGCCAACTGGCCGCCCTCCGTGACCAAGGCACGATCAGCGAAGCCGAGTTTGCTGCGGGCAAGGCTAAAATCCTTGCATGATCGGGCGGCCGGACCAGGGAAGTGGCTTGGCCACTGCCCCTGAAGACCGGCCGGAACGTGCCAAGTGGGGTTTGCCGCACCTTCCCGACGGTTGGGCGGTGGTCGACACCAGGCACGCCGGGCCGTTTATTACCAGGGCGCACTTGCGGCGGCCCGATGGGCGCCTGGTGGAGTGGCGCTCTCGGGCCCACCGCAAGCGTCTCGGTCTTGGCGGGGATGAGGCTTCCACAGGCCGTCGCGCTCGGCGGCCGTCGCCGTCGTGTTGGTGGATGGCCGGGCTGTTCGCGGGTGGTTCGATCTGCTTTGCGTTTGGATCGATACCGCTGTTTTTCAATGCGGTCGCCTCCTCGGTCGTGTCCGCCACCTTTTTCGGCGGCTCGGTGCTCTTCACCACCGCCTCGATCATCCAGTACGACGAGAGCCGGGCAGCGCCATCCAGCATCGGGGCGGGCGCCACGAAGCGTCCACTCCGCCAACGACTACTTGGCGCTTCCCCCGGCGACCTGGGCTGGTGGGCTGCCGCCATCCAGCTCGGTGGAACGTTGTTCTTTAACCTCAGTACGTTCGCCGCCACACAGAGCAACCAAGACCTCGAGCAGGCCCGCCGCCTGATCTGGGCTCCGGACCTTTTGGGTTCGGCGTGCTTTCTGGTGGCTTCCTGGCTGGCCTTCCTCGAGGCGAACGCGGGGGCCCGACCACGCCCGGACGGCTCGGTCGGATGGCGGATCGCTGCGATCAACCTGGGGGGCTCGGTGGCATTCGGTGTCTCGGCGATCGCAGCGCGCTATCTGACGTCTGGGCAACCTGCCAACATTGCGCTCGTCAACCTCGGCACCTGTCTCGGAGCAGTCTGCTTTCTGATCGGAGCGATCCTGCTCCCGCTGGAGGCGGCCAAGGGAGCGCCGGTAGCGACACCGTCGACTTGATGGCTGTCGATGGTTAGCTTCGTGGATATGGGCACTGACGTCGTTCCTCGCCGGTACCAATCGATGTGGGTCGGCTGATGACCGAGGGCGGGCGGCCCGCGCCTCGTCTGGCGGTGAAGCGGTGGTGGTCGTCGATTCGGCCGTCCGACCGTGGTGCGCTGCGAACCGACGCCGTCGCCGGACTGCCGGTTGCGATCGGCGGCGTGCCCGACGGTATGGCCGCCAGCGTGCTCGCTGGTGTGAACCCGGTGCATGGGCTGTACGCCAGCCTCGTCGCTCCGATTGCCGGGGGGATGACCAGCAGCACGCGGCTGATGGTGGTCACCACCACGAGTGCAGCGGCGTTGGCGGCGGGGTCGAGCTTGGCACCGGTTGACCCGACGAAGCGCACCGAAGCGCTGTTTCTTCTGACGCTCCTGGCAGGGGCGATCATGGTCGCCGCGGGCCTCCTCCGGCTCGGTCGCTACACCCGCTTTGTCTCCCACTCGGTGATGACCGGGTTTCTCACCGGCGTTGCCGTCAACATTCTCTTTTCCCAGCTCAACTACCTCACCGGCGTGCCCTCCGAGGGGGGCGTGGCGCTTCGCCGGGCCATCCACGTCGTCACCCATCCCGGCCTGTTCGACTGGCCCACGCTGGTGACCGGGCTGGTGGCCATCGCCATCCTGCTCGCACTCCGCCGGGGCCCGGTGGCGTCGTATGCGTCGATCGTGGCCCTGGCTGTGCCGACGATCGCGCTTCAGATCCTCGGCACAGCAGGCGTGGTGCGCGTCGGCGACGTCGGCGAAATCCCGGCGGGTTTGCCGTTGCCGCACCTCCCATCGTTGAGCGCGTTCTCGCTCGACGTGGTGGCCGGCGCCTTTGCGGTGGCCGCAATCGTTCTGGTGCAGGGAGCGGGGGTGAGCGAGTCGGCACCCAACCCCGACGGCACAGCGGCCGATCCGAATCGAGATTTCATCGCACAGGGCGCCGGCAACCTGGCCGCCGGACTCTACCGGGGGCAGCCCGTCGGTGGCTCCGTCGGCCAGACCGCCCTCAACCGCAGCGCAGGCGCCGTCGGAAGGTGGGCGTCCGTGGCGGCCGGCGTGTGGATGCTGATCATCTTGGCGCTGTTCTCCAGCCTGGTGAAGGTCGTGCCGATGACGACCCTGGCAGCGGTCCTCATCGTGGCTGCGTACGGTGCGCTTCGTTGGGGGCGTGTCATCACGGTGTGGCAGGCCGGTCCCAGCTCGCAGATCGCCCTGGTCAGTACCTTTGTGGCCACCCTGTGGCTTCCGATCGCGGCCGCGGTGGGTATTGGCGTGACGCTCTCGTTGCTCCTTCAGCTCAACACCGAACTGATGGACCTCAAGGTGGTGCGTCTGGTGCCATTGGAGGACGGCCACTTTGAAGAGGCTGCGGTGCCCGGCCACCTCGAAAGCCGTGGTGTGGTGCTGCTCGACGTGTACGGCTCCATGTTGTACGCCGGTTCACGAACGATCGAGAGGCACCTGCCCGATCCCACCGGGGCGGACACCCCGGTGGTCATTGTGCGCCTGCGAGGTCGGTCCACCTTCGGATCGACCGCGCTCGTGGTGGTGGCGGGCTACGCGGATCGTGTTGCCGCTGCCGGCGGTCATCTGTTTTTGAGCGGCGTCAGCGGCCCCGTGTTGGCGACCTTGGAACGCTCGGGTCGGATCGACCTCAAAAACAAGGTCACGGTATTCGAGGCCGACGCCATTGTCGGACATTCCTCCGAAGCGGCCTACCGTGCCGGCGAAGCGTGGCTCGACGAACATGCTGAGGACGAAGAATCATGACCAACCAGTCAGGCCAATCCTGGTGTGGTCCTTCGAAACAACCGTTGGCGTCCGGCCCCGCACCCGCTCATGGCTGCGCTCGGGTATCCAGGGCGACGAGCACCGGCACCTCGATGAGCGGCCCGATCGTGCCGGCCAGGGCCTGTCCGCTGGTGACCCCAAACCACTGAGATGGCCACCGCGAAGGCCAATTCGAAGTTGTGGCCGGCTGCGGTAAAGGCGACTGACGCATTGCGGTCGTAGGGGAGACCCAGGCGGAAACCGGTGACGAATGATGTGAACACATAACGCCGAAGTAGATGAGCAGTGGAACGGCCACCCGGGCCACGTCGAGCGGGCGGTCGGTGATTTGTTCACCCTGAAGTGCAAACAGAACCGAGACCGTGTCGACCTTGATGCGGTCGCCAATCGGTGAGCTCGGGCACTGCCCGGCCGAGCCCCAGCGCGGCCACCATCGCCAGACCGATCCACAGGGGAAGGTAGCGGTTGAGGGTGGAGAGTCGGGCCTGGGCTTCCGACGGGCGAGGGTTTGGGGGCACTGGCGCTCCTGGTGGGAGGGAAGGCGGCCGCCTGATTGGGATGAGGATTCCACAATCCGTTAGGTTCACCTACCAAACCGACGAACGGTGTCTTGATGTGGGTTCCGTCGCTGTGCAAAGGAGACGTCATGGTCAGGAAGCGTGGTTTGCGAGTGGGCAAGGTGGTTGCCGGAGCGCTTGCAATGGCTATGGCCGTTGCCGGGTGTGGTGGCGGCGAGGATTCGGAGACGACATCCTCTGGCGGCGGCGTGACCCTCACCATGTACACCGACCAGCACGCAGAGCTGATCGAGGGGCTGACCCAGGCCTACACGAAGGCAACCGGGGTGAAGTTCAACATCCAGAATGACGCAACGGTCGGTCAGATCGAGGCCGAAGGTTCGGCGTCGAAGGCCGACCTGTTCCTTTCCGAGGACCCGACCCCGGCCGCCAGGCTGGGGGCCGACGGCCTGCTCGCACCCGTCAAAGCGTCGACGCTCGCCCAGGTGCGTCCCGGGCTGAGCTCCGGCAAGGGCCTGTGGGTGGCCTACGCCGCACGGAGTCGCGTGCTGCTGTACAACCCGAAGCTGATCGATGAGGCCGACCTGCCCGCGACCCTGGCCGACATCGTCGATCCGAAATACCAGGGCAAGTTCGCCTGGGCGCCGTCGGGCGCTTTCGTGGCCACCACGCAGTACCTGCTGGAGACCGAGGGTGAGAAGGCCACCCGGGAATTCCTTGATGGCATCAATGCCAACGGCCTCAACGAGAAGAAGAACGGTAACGTGCGAGACACCGTTGAGGCCGGGAAGCACGCAATGGGCTTGTCCAACCACTACTACTGGTGGGTGCTGGCAACCGAGTCCGGGGGCCCGGATGCGCTGGCATCGAAGATCCACCACTTTCCCGTCGAGGATCCGGGCAACCTGGTGCTGTCCTCGGGCGCCGGGGTGCTGAAGTCATCCAAGAACGCTGAAGAGTCGCAGAAGTTTCTGGCCTGGCTGACCTCCAAGGATGGCGGACAGGACGTGATCGCCAACGGCGACCCACAGGTGTCTGAGGCGCAGTATCCGGTGGCTCCAGGCGTGGCCAGCGCGGTCGCCGGTGATCTGAGCGAGGTGAAATCACCGAAGTTCGACATGGACCAACTGGCCGATTCGGCTGAGGCCCAGGACCTGCTGAAGGAGCTCGGAATGTCCAGCGGATGAACCCTCGGGTTCCACGAGTTGGCTCGGCGGCGACTGCGCTCGGTGCGGTCGCCGTCGCCGCGTTGTCGCTCGCGCCGGTCGTCTACCTGTTTGCCACCGGGATCTCGCTGGGCGACATCCGCGCCGAGTTCCGCTATGCGGCAACCACGTCAGCCATGGTGCAGACGTTGCAATTGGTCGTGTTGGTGAGCGTGCTGACCGTGGGGCTTGGGGTGTTGGGTGCGGTGATGGTGGTGCGCACCACGGTGGCCTTTCCTCGAACCTGGACGGTGTTGCTGACGCTGCCACTGGCCGTCCCGGGCTTCGTCAGCGCCTACGCGGCGTTTTCGGCCGAGCTCGTGTTTGCACCGCAGCGGACGTGGGTGACCAGCCTGCCCGGGGCGTCGCTGGTGCTGGCCCTCTCGCTGTATCCCTACGTGTTTCTGCCGTGCGTCGTTGCGCTGCGAAACATCGATCCGGCGTTGGAGGAGATGTCGGCCAACCTCAGCGCGTCACGGCTCAGCCGCATTCGCCACGTCACGCTTCCCAGCCTGCGGCCAGCCCTTGCTGCCGGGTTGCTGATCGTGGCACTGCACGTGCTCGCCGAATACGGCGCCATGGTGCAGCTCGGACGCAGCACGTTGACCACGAAGATCATGGCCGAGATGCTCGACTACGGCGACTACACGTCGGCGCGGTCGCTGTCGCTGTTGCTGGCCGGCTTCTCGATCCTGGTGCTCCTCGGCACCCGGTTGTTGTCGCCAAGCGGCTCGGCTCATCGCGTGACGCGGGGCACGACGCGCCCCCCAACGCGTGTCCGGCTGGGCCGCCGGCAGGTGCCGGTTCAGGTTGTGGCGCTGCTTGTACCGTTGCTGGCGGTTGGCCCGACGGTGTTGATGACGGTGCGCGGCCTGACCAACGTGCGGCGGTCGGTGCCGGTCGAGTGGGGACAGGTGATCAGCGCACTGTCCAGCACGGCCGGGTACGCGCTGGTGGCCGCAGCGGTGGCGACCGTGGCGGCCTTCCCGGTGAGCTGGTGGATCAACCGTCGCCCATCGACCGCCTCGATGCTGACCGAGCGTTCCGTGTGGGTGGCCCACGCCATTCCGAGCGCGATTCTGGCCCTGGCCCTTGTGTACCTCGCCACCCGGCTCACCCCGTCGCTGTACAAAACGCCAACGGTGCTCGTAGCTGCTTACGTGATCCTGTTTCTTCCGTTGGCGGTCGGGTACCAACGGGTGGGTCTGGAGGCCTCCCGGAAGGTGTACGACGATGTTGCCGCCTCGCTCGGGTCGCACCCGGCGCGCTCGTTTGCCCGGGTCACCCTGCCATTGGCCCTCCCCGGATTTATGGCCGGTGCAATTCTCGTGGGTCTCGATGCCGGCAAGGAACTGACCACCACCCTCATGTTGATTCCGTTCAACGCGGACACGCTGTCGACCCGGTTGTGGGCCACCACCAACGGTGAGTCGCTCGACTTCACCGCGGCCGCCCCCTACGCCGCGATGCTCGTCGTCCTTGGGGTTGTGCCGGTCGTGCTGCTGGTTCGCAGCACCCTTCGCCACGTTCAGGACCTTGCAGAATGAGGGACCGACCATGAAGCCCACTTGGATCAGCGTCGATACGATCGCAGTTTCGTGCTGAGCGTCCGCGGGTTGACCAAGACGTTTTCCACCCGTCAGGGGCCGGGCACGGCCGCTCTCGACCGGGCCGACCTCGAGGTTGCCGACGGAGCGTTCGCCGCCGTGCTCGGTCCGTCCGGATCGGGAAAGACCACGCTGCTGCGCTGCATCGCCGGATTTGAGCGGCCCGATACCGGTGTGATCACCCTCGGCGGCCGCACGCTCGACTCGCCGTCAACGCCAAGCGTGCGCGCCCACGACCGCGGTATTGGCATCGTCCCGCAGGAAGGGGCCTTGTTTCCCCACCTCTCCGTCGCCCGGAACATCGGCTTTGGCCTGACTCAAGTCGACCGGAAACGCCGACGAGACCGGGTTGAAGACCTCCTTGAGCTGGTCGGCATGGAGGGCCTGGGCGACCGACGCCCGCACCAACTGTCCGGTGGCCAACAGCAGCGTGTGGCGCTGGCCCGGGCGCTGGCACCCGAGCCACAGCTGATCCTTCTGGACGAACCGTTCTCCGCTCTTGACGCCAAGTTGCGGGTGGAGCTGCGCGAGGAGGTTCAGGCCATGCTGCATCGAGTTGGCGCCACCGCCATGTTGGTCACCCACGACCAGTCGGAGGCCCTCGCCATGGCCGACCACCTGGTGGTGATCCGTGACGGGCACATCGTTGCGGCGGGCGAACCGAGAGATGTGTACGACCGGCCTCCCGACCTTGATACCGGTCGGTTCTTGGGCGACGCAGCCGTGCTGCCGGGCGATGTGACCAGCGACGCCGATGGGCACTCGGTGGAGTGCGTGCTCGGACGGCTGGCCGTCGACGCCTGGCATGGCCAACTCGGCCCGTGCCAGGTGCTGGTTCGCCCCGAGCATCTCAGCGCGGTCCGGGCGGGCGGCCCGTCCGATGCCGGGGCCGCCGGCACGGTGACAGCGCTGTCATACCGGGGATCCGAACTGAGACTGAGCATCGCCCTGCGCACCTCGCGACTGCGACTGGCGGTGAGCGCCCCGGGGACGTGTCGACTTGGCGTGGGCGATTCGGTGCTGGTCAGCACGGATGCAGCCGTGTGCACCTACCCGATCTGACCTCCTTCGGCAGAGCTAGCCTTTCGAAGATGAGCGATACTGCCGACGAGTCACCGGCCTCGCAGGCCGCCCGCGAGTGCGCCGACGACATCGGCGCGGTGGGGGCGATGTTCATGCTCGACATGGACAACCATGTCGCTGCCGCGGCTGCGGGCTACGAAGGCCTGGCCTTCTACTTCGGCGGGCGAGGCGGGGTGCTGGGCGACGTGCCCGTTGCCGCAGTGGTGAAGGCATTCTGTTTCTTTCCCTCGGCATCGGTGGAGGCGGGCTGGACGCAGGCGATCGGCGTTGAAACCCGACACGAAGCGGCTGTTCGATTTGCCCGCGCGGCCGAAACCTGGGCGGCGAGCCACCTGCCGAGCGACGGCATCGGGTACGAGCGGCTCGGAGAGTTGGCCGGCAGGGTCTCCGCCGCAGCCGACGGCGCGTCGGCTCCGATCTTCGACGGATGGCGTGCGTTGGCCGAGCCCCGGTCGGCGCGCGAACTTGCCTACCATCGAGTGAATTCACTTCGTGAACTTCGGTTCGCCCGGCACGTGGCCGAACTTGATCGCCTTGGTCTCGATCCGCTGGTCGCCTTCATGATCAAGTCGCCTGCCATGGCTGACATCTTTGGGTGGCCCCAGCCGCGACCCACCCCGACCGATGAGCACCGTCGGGTTTGGGCCCAGATCGAGGCCGGCACCGACGTGGCGTTCGGCGCCGACCTGGCGGTGCTCGAGCCCGCTGAACTGTCCGAGTTGGTTGCGCTGCTTGGGTCGATGCGAGCTGCGATCACCTGAGCCTCGCCCGCCGTCCCTGATTGTCCTGGGGCTGCTTCCACACGTCCTAAGTTGGCCATCATGCCCCGAGACGCAGCCCGAACTCGATGATCCGTCTTCCGCCCCCCGTGCCCGCCGAGGCTGTGCTCGACCTGCTCATCCCGGGCGCCGACGTCATCGTGCCGCTGGCCAACGGTGAGCCAACGTCGATCCTCGACGCGATCGAAGCCGCCGCCGACCAGCTTGAAGGGGTGCGGATTCACCAGATGCACGCTCTTCGCGACCGGCCGTACCTTCACGGCGTCTACGGCGATCGGCTGCGCCACGTGTCGTACTTCTTGTCCCACATCACCCGGCCCGCATATTGGGAGGGCACGATCGATCTGGTGCCCAACCACTTCTCCGAGGTGCCGACGCTGCTCCGTCGGAGCACCCGCTGCACGGTGGTCGTCGCAGCCTGCTCGCCGCCGGATCAGCACGGCTACTTCAGCCTGGGCACCAACGCCGACTACGTCGTCGACCTGATCGGACGAGTGCCGATCTTCCTGGAGGCCACACCGCACATGCCCCGCACACGAGGGGCCAACCTGGTGCACCACTCCCAGGTGGAGGGCTGGTGCGAGTCCGATCGCCCGCTGATCGAGGTGCCACGCTCCGAGCCCAACGATGTCGATCGAGCGATCGCATCACTGGTGGCCGAACGAATCCCCGATCGTGCATCGGTGCAGATTGGTATCGGGTCCATTGCGTCCGCCGTGCTCGACAGCCTGGGCGGTCACCGTGACCTGGGCATCCACACCGAGTTGCTTCACGACGGCATGGTCGACCTGGTGGAGGCCGGCGTGGTCACGGGGGCCTACAAGGAGGTGCGCCGCAATCGTGTGGTTACCACCTTCTGTTTGGGCACGCGCCGCCTGTACGACTGGCTCGAGGACAACGCCGTGGTCGAGCTGCTTGGGGTCGACTTCGTCAATGATCCCCGGGTCATCGCCCGGATGCGGCGGTTCAACTCGGTGAACGCGACCACCGAGGTCGATCTGATGGGCCAGTGCGCATCGGAAACGATCGGTGGCCGCTATTGGTCCTCGTCGGGAGGCCAGGCCGACTTTGCGCGCGGCGCGATGTATGCCGAGGAAGGGCAGGCATTCATCGTCACTCCGTCGTTGACCCGAGCGGGCGACAGCCGCATCGTTGCGTCGCTCACGGCCGGGTCGGTGGTGACCACCCTCAAGAACACCGTGGACCATGTGGTCACCGAGCACGGCGTTGCAGAACTGCGGGGTCGTTCGCTTGCTGACCGGGCCCGGGCGTTGATCGCCGTCGCAGACCCATCCGCGCGAGATGACCTCAACCGGGCCGCCCGCAGGTTGGGGCTCTTCGTCTGAACGACCCGGAACGGCGGGCGTTCGACCGGTCTGTCACCGGTCGAACGCCCAGTGTTGCCGCGGGTTACTTCGGGGCGTCGGCGTAGCGGAGGTAGGGCTTGAACTCCTCGACGTTCTCGAACTTGGCCTTGGCGTCCTCGGTGGACATGCCCGGGGACACGATCACGCGGTCGCCGGGCTTCCAGTCGGCCGGGGTGGCGATGGGGTTGGCGTCGGTCGCCTGCAGCGCGTCGATCACGCGGACGATCTCGTCGAAGTTGCGGCCCACCGACTTCGGGTAGGTGAGGATGAGGCGCAGTTTGTTTTCGGGGTCGACGATGAACACCGAACGCACGGTCGAGGTATCGCCCTCGCCTGGGTGGATCATGTCGTAGAGCTCGGCGACCTTGTGGTCCGGGTCGGCGACGATCGGGAAGTTGAGCGGGGTGCCGGTGACCTCGCCGATGTCGGGAGCCCAGGCGTGGTGATCCTCAACCGGGTCGATCGAGATGGCCATCGCCTTGGTGTTGCGCTTGGCGAACTCGCTGCCGAGGGCGGCGGTGCGGCCCAACTCGGTAGTGCACACGGGCGTGAAGTCGGCCGGGTGGCTGAAGAACACCGCCCACGAGTCCTTCTTCCAGTCGTGGAAGGAGAGCTCGCCATCGGTGGTCATGGCGGTGAAATCTGGCGCGGTATCTCCGAGGCGAAGCCCCATAAAGTATGTCCCTTCGTAGGTGCTGCATCGGTGCAGCGGTCTGGAGGTTTCAGACTAGGCCGGGCGCGCCGGGTGCCGCGCCCACCCTCGGACCGACCTGGGTGGGTGCTACCGCTCGACCGAGAACAACTCGCCCGGCTGGCAATCAAGGGCGTCACAGATGGCGGTCAGGGTGGAGAATCGGATCGCCTTGGCCCGGTCGTTCTTGAGCACCGACAGGTTGATGGCGGTCACGCCGACCAGCTCGGCCAGGTCGGTTAGCGAGATGTTGTGCTCGTTCAGCAGGCGGTCGAGGTGGCAGTGGATGCGGTGCGGCTTTTCGGGAGGCATCAGATCATTCCGGCGACGTCGTCCTGCAAGGCCACACCGGCGTGCCACACCGACGCCAACGCGGCCACGCCTGAACCGACGATGATGGGAAGGAACGAGATGGTGAATGCCGTCTCGGTGAGGCCCGCTGCGGTGGATCCACGGAACATCAGCATCGCCGCCACCCCGCTGAAGAACGAGTAGGCGGTCCCGCCGCCGGCGATCAATGCGGCAAGCATCCACAGCCGCCGCTCGTTCCGGGCGACGAACGGGTTGCCGGCCCGTGCCGACCGGACGATCGAGTACACCAGCCACAGACCGGCGAGTATCAACAGCGGGCCGCTCACCTGCCAGATCAACCAGACCGCTCGCTGTGCCGGGCTTGGGGCGAGAAAGGTGAACCGGGCGGCGGTCGGCCCGCCGACCTTCACCGGCGGTTGGCTGGTGGCGACCGGGACCCCGTCGTTTGAGGCCATCGGTGGCACCTGGTCGCCGAAGTCGATCGGGAACGAAGGTTCGGCGTCGACGACCGGATCGTCGTTGCCGACAAGGCCCATCGCCGGCTTGGAGAGGACTATCGCCACGATGGACAGGCACATCACGATCATGCCGACCAGCAACAGGCCCTCGAACCACTTGATCACACCTGGTGACCTGGTTTCACCAGCCGCGGCTGTTGCGTTCATGATGACTACCTCCGGCGATATATCGATTGTCGATATGCGTGGAGATGAGTATGCATATCGATAATCGATATGTCAAGCCCGAAGTTGGTCCGCCGTGCAGGTGGCAAGAAAGAGGGGGTAGGGACGGTCGCCCTTCATGACCTGAGCGACCGAGCGCTCCACGGTGATCGAGAAGCCCGCGTCCGCGAGCCGGTCGCTCAATTCATCGGGATCGAACCCATCGTGAACATGGAAGTGCCCTTCATGTCCCGCTGCGTTGTCCTCGTGAAACGAGCCGTCCTCGGCCTCGAGGTCGACGATACAGAGGTGTCCGCCTTCAGTGAGCATGGTGGCAAATCCGGTGAGCACGGGCCGAAGCTCGGCTATGTGGTGCAGTGTCATCACCGTGACGATGAGATCGAATTGATCCTCGGGCGGCGTCTCGGCTGCGAGGTCAAGCCCCCACACGCGGGTGGTGTCGGGGAGCGCCCCGGCGTCCACCTTGGCCTGTGCAACCTGGCGCATGCCCTCCGACGGGTCGGCGAGGGTGATCTGCCCCACCGAATGTGCCAGCTGCTCGGAAACCAAACCGGTGCCGGCGCCGTACTCGAAGACCCGCGTCGTGCGATCGAGCGGCACGGCCCTGGCGATGGCCTCGGCGACCACGCGGGCCCGCTCGATCTTGTCCGGGTCGTCCCAGGTGGCGGCCCGGTCATCAAAGGAACTGTGTGGCACTGAAGCGACCTCCCGGGTGAACGTATGTCTACCCATCCTACGGCGTGGTCCCGCCGCTCGGATCGTGCCCCATCGGGGGCTTGGCCCGAACACGGCGCCAAGATGTGGCTCTTGGCCGTGAAGATGGCGTGAAGGCCGTTCCGTCGAGGCGGGGGGCGATTAGACCCCTCCGCATGACAGATGTTCTTCTTCTGATTCTGCTGGTCGGGGCCTTTGCCGCTTTTGCCGGTTATGTGCGCATATGCGACCGCGTCGTCGGTCCGGACGACAGCGTCGATGTGACGCCGACAACCACGCCCTCGGCGTCGGCGGCAACCCCGACCACGGGGGAGCGACTGTGAACCTCGAGAGCATCGTGGGCCTGGTGATCGCCGCTGGGCTGTTGGCCTACCTGGTGGTCACCCTGATCTGGCCGGAGCGGTTCTGATGTCCGCCGCAGCCATCTTTCAGCTTCTCGTCCTGTTGGTGCTGCTCGGCGTCACCGTGCCGCCGCTCGGGCGCTACCTGGCGGGCGTGTTCGGCGACCCCGAGCTGGGCGGTGAGCCCGAGCCCACCCTTGGCGAGCGGCTGTTTGGCCCGATCGAGCGCGTCATCTATCGGGCGTGTCGTGTCAACCCCGGAGCGCAACAGCGTTGGACCGTGTACGCCATGTCGCTCCTGGCGTTCAGCCTGGTGTCGGTGCTGGGTCTGTATGCCCTGCTCCGATTTCAAGGGACGCTGCCATTGAACCCCGACGGCCGCCCCGGCGTCGGCCCGACGGTGGCGTTCAACACGGCCGTCTCGTTCCTGACCAACACCAACTGGCAGGCCTACGGTGGCGAGACCACGATGAGCCACCTCAGCCAGATGTTGGGGCTGACCGTGCAGAACTTCGTGTCGGCGGCCGCCGGCATGGCGGTGATCGTGGCGATCATCCGCGGCATCACCCGGCGCGGATCGTCCACCCTGGGCAACTTCTGGGTGGACGTCACCCGGATCGTGGTGCGGGTGCTCGTGCCGATGGCGTTCATCGCCGCGATCCTCCTGGTCGGCCAGGGCGTCATTCAGAACTTCTCGGGGCCGCAAACCGTCTCGGGCGTGGCCGGCGCCTCGCAGTCGATCCCCGGTGGCCCGGCGGCCTCGCAGGTGGCGATCAAGCAGCTGGGCACCAACGGCGGCGGGTTCTTCAACGCCAACTCGACCCACCCGTTCGAGAACCCCAACGGCTGGACGAACCTGCTCCAGATCTGGCTGATCCTGGCGATTCCGCTGGCGATCCCGCTGGCCTACGGGCGCATGGTGAAGGATCGCAAACAGGGCAACGTGTTGCTGGGCGTGATGATGGTGCTGTGGCTCGGCTCGGTGCTGCTGGCCGTCACGGCCGAGACCGCCGGCAACCCGATGCTGACCGACCGCGGCGCCGACCAGGCGGTGGCCGCCCAGCAGTCCGGCGGCAACATGGAGGGCAAGGAGACCCGGTTCGGGCCGGGGACGTGCGGGCTGTATGCCGCTACCACCACCGGCACCTCCACCGGCGCGGTCAACTGCATGCACGACTCGATGACCGGTGCCGGCGGCGGCGTGGCCATGGTCAACATGCTGCTCGGGGAGGTGAGCCCGGGCGGCGTGGGAGTGGGGCTGATGGGCCTGTTGATCTATGCCCTGCTGGCGGTGTTCATCGCCGGGCTGATGGTCGGGCGAACGCCGGAGTACCTGGGCAAGAAGATCCAGGCGACCGAGATGAAGCTGGTGGTGTTGTACATCGTGGTCATGCCGCTGACCGTGCTGGGCATGACGGCGGTGAGCATCCGCCTGGGCACCGTGCTCGACCACTCGATGCAGGACGTCGGGCCGCACGGCCTGAGCGAAGTGCTCTACGCCTACACCTCCGCCGCCAACAACAACGGCTCGGCCTTCGCAGGCCTCGACCCCGCCACCAACTGGATGACCATCACCCAGGGGATCGCCATGTTGCTCGGCCGTTTCGGGCTGATCATCCCGGCCCTGGCCATCGCCGGATCGCTGGCCCGCAAGGAACGGGTTCCGGTCACCGCCGGCACGTTCCCCACCGGCACTCCGCTGTTCGGCGGCCTGGTGACCGGCGTCGTGCTGATCGTCGCCGGACTGACGTTCTTTCCTGTACTGGCGCTCGGCCCGGTGGCCGAGGCGCTGGCGATGCGCTGAGGAGCCTGATGACCGCCACCATTGTTCCGCCACCCCAACCCCCATCGCCGGACGATGCCGTACCCCATGATCCGGCCGACACTCGGCATCGGGCCAAGGCCTCGGTGCTCGATCGATCGATCATCGGTCCCGCCCTTCGCGGCAGCGTGGTCAAACTCGACCCCCGGGCGATGGCCAAAAACCCGGTGATGTTCGTCGTCGAGGTGGGTGCTGTGCTCTCCACCGTCCTGCTGTTCGCCGGCATGGGCACCTCGTCTGCGTCGGAGAACACCTTCAACGTCATCGTCACCGTGGTGCTGTGGTTCACCGTGCTGTTTGCCAACTTCGCCGAGGCAATGGCCGAGGGCCGCGGCAAGGCGCAGGCGGCCAGCCTGCGGGCCACCCGTCAGGAGACCTCGGCGCGGCGCCGCAACGCCGATGGCAGCATCTCCGATGTGGCCTCGACCGATCTCGACATCGGCGACGAGGTGGTCGTGGTGGCCGGTGAGGTGATCCCCGGGGACGGCGACATCGTGGAAGGCATCGCAACCGTCGACGAGTCGGCCATCACCGGCGAGTCGGCGCCGGTGGTGCGCGAGTCGGGCGGCGACCGCTCGGCGGTCACCGGCGGCACCAAGGTGCTCTCCGACGAGATCGTCGTGCGCATCTCGACCCGTCCGGGTGAATCCTTCCTCGACCGGATGATCGCCCTGGTCGAGGGTGCCGAACGCCAGAAGACCCCCAATGAGGTGGCGCTCGGCATCCTGCTGTCGGGCCTGACGATCATCTTTCTGCTGGCGGTGGTCACGCTGCAGCCCTTCGCCACCTACTCGGGCGACAGGCAGTCGCTGATCGTGCTCACCGCGCTGCTGGTGTGTCTGATCCCCACCACGATCGGTGGCCTGCTGTCGTCGATCGGCATCGCCGGCATGGACCGGTTGGTGCAGCGCAACGTGCTGGCCATGTCCGGCCGGGCCGTCGAGGCGGCAGGCGACGTGTCGACGCTGCTGTTGGACAAGACGGGCACGATCACCTTCGGCAACCGCCGGGCCAGCCGGTTCGTGCCGGTGCACGGCGTCGATGAGGTTGAGCTGGCAGAGGCGGCGCTGGTGACCAGCCTGGCCGACGAGACCCCGGAGGGTCGCTCGATCGTCGACCTGGCCGCCGAGCAGTTTCAGCTGTCCGCCGAGCTGGAGGCGGGCGCCGAACTGGTGCCATTCACAGCCCAGACCCGCATGAGCGGCGTCGACCTCGTCGACGGTCGCCGGCTGCGCAAGGGCGCCGCCGACTCGGTGCGCCGTTGGGTGGAGGAGCAGGCGGGTACGACGCCCCCGGAGCTGGTCGCCCACGTCGCCGACATCTCCAACTCGGGCGGAACCCCGCTGGTGGTGGTCGATGGCCCCCGGGTGCTGGGCGTGGTGCACCTCAAAGACGTGGTCAAGCCCGGTATGCGTGAGCGGTTCGATGAGCTGCGGGCGCTCGGCATCCGCACGGTGATGATCACCGGCGACAACCCGCTGACCGCCAAGGCGATCGCCGCTGAAGCGGGCGTGGACGACTTCCTGGCCGAGGCGACCCCCGAGCAGAAGATGGAGCTGATCCGTGCCGAGCAGGCCGGCGGCCGGCTGGTGGCGATGACCGGGGACGGCACCAACGACGCGCCTGCGCTGGCTGCTGCCGACGTGGGGGTGGCGATGAACACCGGCACCCAGGCCGCAAAGGAGGCGGGCAACATGGTCGACCTGGACTCCAACCCCACCAAACTGATTGAGATCGTCGAGATCGGCAAGCAGCTGCTGATCACCCGGGGCTCGCTGACCACGTTCTCGATCGCCAACGACGTGGCCAAGTACTTCGCCATCATTCCGGCGATGTTCCTGGTGGCCTATCCCCAACTGGACGCCCTCAACATCATGGGCCTTGGCTCGGCCCGCTCGGCGATCCTGTCTGCGGTGATCTTCAATGCGCTGATCATCGTGGCACTCATCCCGCTGGCACTTCGCGGTGTGCGGTTTAGGGCGGTCGGCGCCGCCGAGGTGCTACGTCGCAACATGGCGATCTACGGGCTGGGCGGGCTGATCGCCCCATTCATCGGCATCAAAGCGATCGACCTGATCATCACCACCCTGGGAGTCTCCTGATGCGTCGTCAACTGCTGACCGGCCTGACCATGTTTGCCATGATGACCGTGCTGGTCGGCGTCATCTACCCACTGGCGGTCACCGGGGTGGCCCAACTGGCCTTCGGTCACCAGGCCAACGGCTCGATCATCGAATCGGATGGGCGCCCCGTGGCCTCATCCCTGATCGGCCAGAGGTTCGAGGGCCCGGGGTGGTTCCACCCCCGACCGTCTGCGGCGGGCGATGGCTACGACGCATCCGCCAGCGGGGCGTCGAACCTGGGCCCGACCAGCGCTGAGCTGGGAGACCTGGTCGACGAACGCGTGAAGGCCTACCGGGCCGAGAACGGTCTCGGCGATCGTGCTCAGGTGCCGGTCGACGCCGTCACCGCCTCCGGTTCCGGCTTGGATCCACACATTTCCGAAGCCAACGCCCGCGCGCAGGCCTCCAGGGTGGCAGTGGACCGCGGCCTCGATGCCGACGTCGTGGCCGGTCTGATCGACGACGCCACACAACACCGCCCGCTCGGGGTGCTCGGCGATGACGGCGTCAACGTCGTCGAACTCAACCTGGCCGTCGAGCAGGCGGAGGCCGCCAATGGCGGCGGTTCGTAGACTTCGGTCGTGAGTCGAGGCCGTCTCCGCATCTATCTGGGCGCTGCGCCGGGCGTGGGCAAGACCTATGCCATGTTGGGCGAGGGGCGCCGCCGGCTCGACCGGGGTACCGACGTGGTGGTGGGTTTCATCGAGACACACGGCCGCCGCAACACCGCAGATCGACTTGAGGGACTTGAGGTGGCGCCCCGGCGGCGCATCGAACATCGCGGTGCCGTGCTCGATGAGATGGACCTCGACGCCCTCCTCGCCCGTCGGCCCGAGGTGGCACTCGTCGACGAGCTGGCCCACACCAACGCCCCCGGATCGCGCCATGCCAAGCGCTGGGAGGACGTCGAGGAACTGCTTGCCGCCGGCATCGACGTGATCTCCACCGTCAACGTTCAGCACCTGGAGTCGCTCAACGACGTCGTGGAGGCGATCACCGGCGTGCGGCAGCGCGAAACCGTGCCCGACCGGGTGGTCCGCGACGCCGAGCAGGTGGAGTTGGTCGACATGACGCCCGAGGCGCTGCGCCGCCGAATGGTCCATGGCCACATCTACGCGCCCGACAAGGTCGATGCGGCTCTCGGCAACTATTTCCGCCTGGGCAACCTGGGCGCGTTGCGCGAGCTGGCGCTGTTGTGGGTTGCCGACAAGGTCGACGAGGCGATGCGCCGCTACCTGAGCGATGAGCGGATCGCCGGTACCTGGGAAACCCGCGAACGGGTGGTGGTGGCCATCACCGGAGCCCCGAGCGGCGACCACCTGATCCGTCGGGCCGCCCGCATGGCGCGCCGAAGCCACGGTGACCTGATCGGGGTTCACATACGTCCCGGCACCGGGCTACGAGAGGGCCCCAACGAGGAACTGCTCGCCCACCGGACGCTGCTCGCCGACCTGGGCGGCACCTACCACGAGACGACCAGCGACGATGTCGCCGAGGGACTGGTGGCCTTCGCCGGGTCGGTGCGCGCCACCCAGATCGTGCTTGGCGCCTCCCGCCGCGATCGGCTGTCCGAGCTGGTGCGGGGCTCGGTGATCAACCGGGTGATCCGAGCGGCGGGCGAGATCGACGTTCACGTGATCTCTCGCGACGACGGTGCTGAACGGGCGGCGCTGCCGCCCGCGCCACGGCGCCATGGGTCCCCGCTGTCGCGTCGGCGGCGGGCTGCCGGCTGGGCGCTGGTGGTGGTTGGACTGCCGCTCCTGACCGTCGTTCTCGACGCCGCTCGCAACTCGATCGGGCTGCCCTCGGTGCTGGTGATCTACCTGCTGTACGTCTGTATCGTGGCAGCGATCGGTGGGTTCGGACCGGCTTTCGTCACTGCGCTTGCGTCGACCGCAGCGGCCAATTGGTACTTCACCCAGCCGCTGTACACGCTGCGGATCAGAGACCCCGAGCACCTGATTGCGGTGTCGGCCTTCGTGTCGGCCGGTGGCCTCGTCAGCCTGCTCGTCGCCCGAACGGCCCGGCGCACGGCCGATGCAGCCCGGGCGCGTGCTGAAACGGAGGCCCTCATCGACGTGGTCGGGGCCGATGTCGGCGAGCACGACCCGGTGGGGGTGTTGCTCTCCCATCTGCGCATCACGTTCGGCCAGATCGGAGCCGCAATCTTCGTCCGTGAGGGCGATCGCAGCTGGAGCGTCGTCGCCGTGGACGGCCTTGACTCGACGCCGGTTCCTTCCGAGGGTGAGCGACTCGAGCTGGGGGAGGACCACCTGCTCACCCTGACGCCGGGTGGGCTGACCGCCGCCGATCGACGGGTGCTGGGGGCGTTCGGCGCCCGGCTGGTCGAGGCGCTTCAACGGCGCGTGCTGGAGGCGGCGGCCAGCGACGCTGCAACTCTCGCCCGGGCCGACGAGCTGCGCACAGCGATCCTGCGAGCTGTGTCACACGATCTGCGCTCGCCGTTGGCGTCGATCAAGGCATCGTCGACCAGCCTCCTTCAAGACGACGTGGACTGGAACGCCGAGCAGCGCGCCGAGTTTGCCCGCACGATCGACGAGGAGGCGGATCGGCTCGACGACCTGATCGGCAATCTGCTCGACATGAGCCGCATCGAGGCCGGCGCGGTCGAAATCACCGTTCGTGCCGTCGGGCTCGACGACGTCATCGCCGCTGCTCTGGCCAGCCTGTCCGAGCCCACGGGCCGCGTGGTGATCGAGCTTGACGACGACGGTCCGGCGGCGCTGGCCGATGCGGGGCTCTTCGAACGGGTACTGGCCAACATCGTGGCCAACGCCCTCGCTCATTCGCCGGCCGATCGCAAGATCCTGGTGCAGGCAACCAGCCGGGACGACACAGCGGTGATGCGGATCGTCGACCACGGGCCGGGTATCTCGCCCGAGGCGCGTGCCACCATGTTTCAGCCCTTCCAACGCTTCGGGGACGACACCAGCGGGGGAGTGGGCCTGGGGTTGGCGGTCGCCCGAGGCTTCATGACCGCCATGCACGGCGTGCTGAGCGCCGAGGAAACGCCCGGTGGCGGCCTCACCGTAACGCTGTCGCTGCCCCTCGCCGGGAAGAGCGACGCACTGCCCCTTCCCTCCCCGGCCGGAGCGGCGTCGTGACCACCGTTCTGGTGGTCGACGACGAGCCCCAGATCCGGCGCGCGCTGGCGACCAACCTGCAGGCCCGCGAGTTTGACGTGGTGCTGGCCGACACCGGTCGCGCTGCGCTGCAGCTCGCGGCCGATCGCCACCCCGACCTGGTGCTGTTGGATATCGGCTTGCCCGATCTCAGCGGGATCGAGGTGGTCCACGGCCTGCGCGGGTGGACCGAGGTGCCGATCATCATGTTGACCGTCCGCAGCGAGGAGGCCGACAAGGTGGAGGCGCTCGACGCGGGCGCCGACGATTTCGTCACCAAGCCGTTCGGTATGAACGAACTGCTCGCCCGCATGCGAGCTGCGCTGCGGCGCACGGCGTCGGTGGGTGAGACCGTCCCGGTCGTGGTCGTCGGCCGGCTGCGGATCGACCTGGCCGACAAGCGGGTGGAGCGCTCCGGCGAGGCCGTCCACCTCACCCCCACCGAGTGGGAGCTTGTGGAACACCTGGCGCGTCACAGCGACCGCCTGGTTACCCAACGTCAGCTACTCACCGCCGTGTGGGGTCCGAACTTCGACGACGAGTCCGGCTATCTGCGGGTCCACATGGCCAACCTGCGCCGCAAGCTGGAGGGCGATCCCTCCCACCCCCGCTACTTCAAGACCGAACCGGGGATGGGCTACCGATTCCTCACCGACGGAGATGAAGAACGATGAACCGTTTCGACCGCACCCTGCAACGCATCGTCGAATCGTTCAACGCAACCGAATCGAGGCGGGTTGGTCACGGCCGTTTCGAGACGGTCGAGCCGGCCGAGGGCCAGCCGCTCCAGCGGGCCCGGCTGATCGCCGGCTACGTCCTCGCCGTCGCCCTGCCGGCGGCGACCGCAGCGGCGACCATCCCGTTGCGTGGGTCGCACACCAGCGCGGCGGCCGTGATCCTCGTGCTTTCGGTCGTTGTCGTCGCTGCGATCGGCACCACCGGCTGGCCATCTCCGATGGCGACGACCTGTCCGCCGCCATCTCGCTGGTCATCGTCGGCATCATCGTCGGGGTGCTCAGCAGCAGGCTGGCCGGCCTGGCCGCCCGCAATACGGCGCGTCGCAAGGAGCTTCGCCAACTGATCAGGTTCATCCGTGCGGCGGACGCGGCCACCGTTGGGATACCTGACCCTGTCGCCCCAGCCCGGCCACCGCACCTCGGTCGAGAAGCGGTTGACCGCAGCGACGATGGCCACGGTCTTCGCCGGGGCCATCGCCCGGCTGGGTCGCCAGGGGGCTCGGCCGGAGGACTAGACCCAAAAGGGCGCGCGAGAACGCGTTCTTGCGAGTACGGTGGCGTTCGTCACAGATCCGGGGGGACGCGACATGATCGTTGGGGGACGGCGGAGGCCGGTCGTGTTCGGTGCGCCGCTCCACAAGCGGACGGCGGTGGCAGTGCTCGCCGCGGCGGTGCTCGTCGGCGGTTGCACCCGCGGGGCCAACGAAGTCGAGACCGGCGCGGCCGCACCGGTCGCCACCGCCGGGGGCGCTGCCACTGCCGCCGCCGACACCTTGGGTGGCAACGGAACGCAGGCCCCCAACGAACAGACGACGGCGGCGGGCGACTTTGGTGATCTCAAGGGCGTATGTGGGCCCGGCGACGCCTCGGGGGCGACCGCTCAGGGGGTCACCGATGACGCCATCCAGGTGGGCACGATCGCCGACCCCGGCTTCGTCGGACGCCCCGGTCTCAACCAGGAGATCTTCGATTCGGCCGAGGTGTTCACCGCCTGGTGCAACGACGCCGGCGGCATCAACGGTCGCAAGATTGAGGACGTCGAGCGTGACGCCAAGCTGACCGAGTACAAGCAGCGCATCACCGAGTCCTGCCAGGAGGACTTCATGCTCGTCGGCAGTGGCGGCGTGTTTGACGAGACCGGTCAGGAGGAGCGCCTCCGCTGCATGCTCCCCGAAATCCCCGGCTTCCAGGTGTCGCCCGAGGCGCGCGCCTCCGAGCTGTCGGTGTCGCCGGTTCCCGCCGCCATCGACGAGTTGCAGGTCGGCCTGTTCCGATACCTGGAGGACGAGTTTCCCGGATCGACCGACCGGGTCGGCTTTCTCACCGGCAATATCGGCTCGCTGGTGTTCGTCGACGCCCAGGCACAGGACGCCGCCAAGCAGCTGGGATGGACCTCGGTGTACAAGGCCCAGTACAACTCGACGGGCGAGGCCAGCTGGACGCCCTTTGCCGAGGCGCTGTCGAGCGACAAGGTCGAGGGGGTGGTGTACACCGGTGAGCCCGAAGGTCTGGCCAAGCTGCTTCAGGCGATGGCCGACATCGGCTACGAGCCCAAGTGGATACTCGCCGGCACCAACGTGATCGACCAGGGCTTCATCGACGTGGGTGGCGCCGCCGTGAAGAACGTCTACGCCGTCGCCTCGGTCGTGCCGCCCTTCCTCGCCGAGGACAATCCGGCCACCCAGCAGTACCTCGATCTGTTTGGCGAATTCCTTCCCGACGGCAAGGACGAGGCGCTGCTCGGTTACCAGGCCTTTTCGGGCTGGCTACTGTTCGCCGGCGCGGTGAAGCAGTGCGGCTCGGACGTCACCCGCGCGTGCGTGTACGACGCCGCCCGGAAGGTCACCGACTGGACAGGCGGCGGCCTGCACGCCGAGGCCAACCCGAGCAAGGACCAGGGCCCCGAATGCATGATGGTGGTCGAGGCCACGCCAAAAGGGTTCGTCATCCCCGACGATTTCGAGCCCAACGATGGGCTGTTCTCCTGCTCCAAGGACAACATCATCAAGCTGACCGGCGACTACGGCTCGGGCACCACCCTCGAGTCGGTCGGCAAGTCGATCGACGACCTCGAGTGACCTGAATGGAGAAGTTTCTGATCTTCACGATCGTCGGCCTCACCCTGGCGGCGATCTACGCCATTATCTCCAGCGGCCTGGTGCTCACCTACACGACGACGGGGATCTTCAACTTCGCCCACGGCGCCATCGGCATGCTGGCCGCCTTCGCATACTGGCAGATCCGTTTCCAGTGGGGCTGGCCCACCCCGCTGGCCTTGTTCGTGGTGATCGGGGTGATCGCGCCGCTGTTCGGGTTGATGCTCGAGCGGGTGATCATGCGCGGCCTGGCCGGCACCAGCGAGGCCACCAAGCTGGTCGTGTCGATCAGCCTGCTCGTCGGTTTGATCGGTCTGGCCAACCTGATTTGGACGCCGGGCCAGAGCCGACCGATGAGCACCTTCTACCAGGGTCGCAGGCTGGACCTGGGTGTCACGTCGATCACCTACCACCAGGCGATCACGATCGGGGTGGCGATCGGGGTGGCGATCGGCCTGCGCTGGCTGCTGCACCGCACCCGCATCGGGGTCTCGATGCGGGCCAACGTCGACGACCGCTCGCTGGCGCTGCTCAACGGTGCCCGGCCCGACCGGATCGCCCTGATCAGCTGGGCGGTCGGCGTGGGGCTGGCCGCAGTCGGCGGCATCCTGATCGCCCCGTCGCTGTCGCTCGAGGCCGGGTCGCTGTCGCTCCTGATCGTCAACGCCTACGCAGCGGCGATCTTTGGGAGATTGCGATCGCTGCCCCTGACCTTCGTCGGAGCGATCGCAATCGGCCTCACCGAGGGTTACCTGGCCGGTTACCTGCCCGGGGACAACCGCTACCTGGCCGGGATGCGCCCGGCCGCAGCGGTGATCGTCCTGTTCCTGGCGCTGTTGTTCGTGCCCAACCCCCGACTGCGCACCCGCACTCAGCTGCGTGAGTACTTTCCGTCGCCGTCACGGACCGGAACGTTTGCCCTCGCCGGTGCGGTGGTGGCCGTCGGTGTCGTCATGGTCACCACCCTCGACGCCGGCAGCCTGATCTCCTACGGGCCGGTGTTCTCGCTCGGGATCGTCGCCCTGTCGCTGGTGCCGTTGGTCGGGTTCGCCGGGCAGATCTCGCTGGCCCAGCTGACCTTCGGCGGCATCGGCGCCATCGCCGTCGCCCACCACGGTGGCGGTGGATCCCCGCTCGGCCTGGTGCTGGCAATGGTGTTCGCCGCCGCCGTCGGGGCGCTGATCGCCCTGCCGGTGATGCGCCTGTCCGGCATCTACCTGGCGCTGGCCACCGCTGCCTTCGGCGTGGCGATGGACCGCTGGATCTTCAACCTGCCCGACTTCGACCTCGGCCCGATCCACGTCAGCCTGTTCAACGTCAACTCAACGAGCATCGACGCTTTGTCATTGTTCGGCTACCGCTTCGACACCCCGGGCCGGCAGTTGATGCTGTCGGCGGTGGCCTTCGCCGTCGTTGCGGTGCTGGTGGCTGCGCTGCGTTGGGGCCGCTGGGGCCGGCAACTGGTGGCGATGCGCGACAGCGAGGTGGCCTGTGCCACGTTCGGGCTGGATCTGCGCTGGCCGCGGGTGGGCGTGTTCACGCTGTCGGCGGCGATCGCCGGGCTGGGTGGGGCGCTCTACGGCATGCAGTTGGGCACGGTGTCCCCGTCCCGCTACGACCTGCTCACCGGCCTGCCGATCTTCATCCTGGTCATCGTCGGCGGCGCCGGGCTGATCGGCGGCGCACTGTTCGCCGGGATCAGCCTGTTCGGCCTGATCCCCCTGACCTCGGGCCTCGGCCCCCTGTTCGCCAAGGTCAACACGATCATCCCGGGGCTCGCCGGTATTGGGCTCGGGCGCAACCCCAGCGGCGTGGTGCCCCTGATGTCGGATGGGGTGGCTCCGCTGCGCCGGGACCGACCGGTGCTCGTCGCCATGACGGCGGCGATGGTCGGTGCCTATGCGCTGCGTCTGGCCGGCGTGATCGGTAACCGGCCCTTCGCCCTCCTACTCGCCGTGACGTTTCTGGTCGCCGGTGCGTTGGCGAGCATCCGATCGACTCGTCCGGCCCCGGTGGCGGCCGCAGTTGCGAGCGCAGAGTTGGGTGCGGCAGCGTCCGACGGGGTGGCCACCGCTGCACTCCCCGAACGTCCGAACTTCGAACGGGCCGGTATCGAGTGGGCCGGTCTCGCGCGGGCGTGGTCGCCGGCCGACCTGACGGCGATGAACGACGAGCTGGGCTTCGACGGCACCACCCGCGACGGCCTGGCCTTCGTTCCGGCTGCCTTGGTGGGGGCGAAATCGCCCGGCGGGCGTCCGTTCGAGGTGCGGCCGGCGGGCAACGAGCAGGGGGTGGGTAATGGGGGTGCTTGAGGCGACCGATGTCGTCGTGTCCTTCGGGGGAAACCGGGCGCTCGACGCGGCATCGGTCGTTGCAGCGGAGGGGCGGATCACCGGGCTGATCGGGCCCAACGGCGCGGGCAAGACCACCCTGTTCAACGCGATCACCGGGCTGGTCACGCCGTCGTCGGGCCGGATCACGCTCGACGGGGTCGATCTCACCCGCAAGTCGATGCACCGGCGGGCGCGCGCCGGGTTGGCCCGCACCTTTCAACAGCTCGAGCTGTTCACGATGCTGTCGGTGCGAGAGAACATCCGCGTCGCCGCCGACATCCACCACCGCTGGGCGCGTCACGACGGCGACCCGGCAGCCTCAACCGAGGCGATCCTCGACCGGGTCGGCCTACGAGACGCGGCCGACGAGCGCGTCACCACGCTGTCGACCGGCCACGGCAGGCTGGTCGAGCTTGGCCGGGCGCTGGCATGCCACCCGAGCGTGCTGCTGCTCGACGAGCCTGCGTCGGGCCAGAACGATACCGAGACCGCCCGGTTCGGGCGCCTGCTCGTCGAGCTGGCCGACGACGGCATCACGATCGTGCTGGTCGAGCACGACATGTCCCTGGTGATGGAGGTCTGCCACACGGTCAACGTGTTGAACCTGGGCCGGATCCTCACCAGCGGATCACCGGCGCAGGTACAGACCGATCCGGCCGTGCTCGATGCCTACCTCGGCGCACCGAAGTCCGATCTGCCCACGCCGGTGGCGCAATGAGCGACGGCCCGCTGGTGGAGCTGCGCGGCGTTCACGCCGGCTACGACGGCATTGACGTGCTGCACGGCGTGGACCTGGTCGTCGGTGCCGGCGAGGTGGTGGCGATCCTCGGGCCCAACGGCGCGGGCAAGTCGACCACGCTCAAGGTGCTCGCCGGCCTGCTGCCCGCCTCGGCGGGCGACATCATCATCGCCGGACGTCGGGTGAACGGCGCCCGGGCCGACGACCTCGCCCGCCGAGGCCTGTGCCTCATCCCCGAGGGACGGGGCATCTTCCCCAACCTCACCGTGCGCGAGAACCTGTGGATGATGACCCACCGGGGTCAGGACCGGGCGCAGATCGAGGAGCGCTCGCTCGCCCGGTTCCCGCAGCTGGCCCAGCGGATCGACCAGACGAGCGGCACCCTCTCCGGTGGCCAGCAGCAGATGCTGGCCATGGCACGCGGCCTGGCGACCGACCCGGCCCTGTTGGTCCTCGACGAGCTGTCGATGGGCCTGGCGCCGATCATCGTCGACGAGTTGTACGACACCGTGGCCCAGGTGGCCGCCGAGGGCACGTCGGTGCTGTTGGTCGAGCAGTTCGCACGCATCGTGATCGACGTGGCCGACGTGGCCGTCGTGCTGGTGCAGGGCCACGTCGTCGACGCCGGTCGGCCCCATGACATCGAAGATCGCCTCTCCCAGGCCTACCTGGGCGGATGAAGGAGGAAGCCCCGTGACCGACAGCCCAGCGCCCGACAGCCCAGCGCCCGACAGCCCCGTGACCGACAGCCCTGTGCCCGACGGCCCTGCGATCGAGAACCCGTATTCGCCCGAGCCGCCCGGAACTGCCGATGGGCCGGACCGGGTTGAACGCTTCAGCGCCGAGATCGCCGACATGGCGCTGCCCGGCGGCGCCGGCAGCCGGGACCGCGCGCTGCTGTGGGTCGGCGTGGCGCTGATGGCGTCGGCGATCGTGGTCGTCATCGTCGCCTACGTGATCAGCCACAGCACGACCAACCCGTTGCAGCAGCGCGACGCCATCGTTGCAGCCCTGATCGGGTTGACCCTCGCTGTCGTCGGTGCGGCGCTGTTCGTGCGCTACTCGATGGCCCAGTTTCTGCGCTTCTGGATGGCTCGCCTGTCCTTCGACTCCCACGCCGCCACCGACCGCCTGGTCGACGCCATGCGCAAACGGGACTGAACGCGAGGGTGGGACGGGCTACCCGTCGGCGGCCCGCTTGGCCGCGATCAGCATCGAGCCCTCCGAGTTGAAGATGATCAGCTGGTCGCTGACCTCCACCCGGGCTGCGGCGTCCAGGGCCTTGCCCAGCGCATCCTCCTGCTCCATGACGCCCTCCGGGTCTGCGCAGGCCATCAAGGTGCGCCGGCCGTCATCGATCGTGAGCGACGAACCGTCGAGCTCCCAGGTGGCCCCGATCTGATTGCAGCCGGCGTTGGCAGCCAGGGAACCGTCGTCGGCGAAGTCGATCGTCGGCGTGGTGCCCTTGAGGGGCGTGGCCAGAGCGTCGTTGGTGGCCAGGTTGACGATCTCCCACGACCCCAACAGCGCGGTTGCGGGGTCCTGCGCGTCGAAGATCAACTCGACTCCGTCGGAGCCGGTGAGGGTCAATCGGTCGCCGTTGGCGGCGACGGTGTCCACCCGCTCGAGCGCCTTGAGGAAGTCGTTCTCAGCCTCGTTGACCTCCGGCTCGCAGGCCATCCTGGTCGTGGCGACCGGCCCCACCTCAACTCGGTCGCCGTCGACGGTGAACTCGGTGCGGTAGGTGTTGCACGGTGCCTGTCCGGACACGTTCCCCGAGTCGTGGACGAGGGTGACGGTGGCACCGGTGGTAATCGCAGGGGTACTACCCGTTCCGTCGAGGATCCAGGTGCGTTCGCCGAGCGTTTCGTTCGGGTTGTCCGCCCCGCCGGACCCGCCCGGGGTTGGGCCGTCCTCGGACCCGCCGCAGGCAGCGAGTGCCCCGGCCGCAAGCACCAAGGCGACGCCGAGGCCCAACGGATGGCGTCGCGAGGTCCGTCCCAGGGAGGTCATCGGCTGAGCCTATGTCGGGTCGACGAAACGCGCCGGGAGGTGCCTGATGCCGTCGATCCAGTTGGAGCGCAGTGGAACGGGTGTGGGAGGGCGCTGCCGCTGGTCAACCAATCGGCTTTCGCGCTGAGGAGGTCGTTGGCGATGCCAGCGAGAACGTGTTCTACTTGGAGATGCCTGGGGCGGGGCTGATCCGTCGCCGGCACGCGGTTGTCGCAGCTCAGCTCCACGGAAGGTTGGCCCCATGACACTCACCGAACCTGTACCCACCGAGACAGCCGATCGAGCAGGCAGCGCCGCCGCCCCCTACACGATCATTTCGGCCGACTGTCACGCCGGCGGCAGCCACCAGGCCTATCGGGAGTACCTCGACCCCGAGTTCGTTCCGGACTTTGACGCCTGGCGCGGCGAGTACAAGAACCCGTACAAGGACCTGGGCGACAAGCGGAAGCTGCGCAACTGGGACAACGAGATGCGCAACGCCCAGCAGGAGGCAGACGGCATCGCCGCCGAGGTGGTGTTCCCCAACACCGTCCCGCCGTTCTTCCCCAGCTTCGTGCTGTTCGCCAAGCCGCCGACCGACGAGGAGTACCGCCACCGCCATGCCGGGGTGACGGCCCACAACCGCTGGCTGGTCGATTGGTGCAACGAGTTTCCCGAGCGCCGTGCCGGCGTCGGCCAGATCTTCCTCAACGATGTCGACGATGCGATCGCCGACGTGCGCTGGATCAAGGAGAACGGCCTGCGCGGCGGCATCCTGCTGCCCAACATCGCCCCGGACGTCAAGTGGGTGAAGCCGCTGTACGACCGCTGCTACGACCCCTTGTGGCAGGTGCTGCAGGACCTCGAGGTGCCGATCAACATCCACAGCGGCTCGGGCAACCCGGACTACGGCCCCTACCCGGTGTCGATGCTGCTCTACATCAACGAGGTGCCGTTCTACACCGAACGCCCCCTGGTGCAGCTGATCCTCTCGGGCGTCTTCGAGCGGTTCCCCCGCCTCAAGGTGGTGCTCACCGAGGCCGGGTGTGCCTGGGTGCCGCCGCTGCTCGAACGCCTCGACACGAACATCCGCAGCATCCGTGACACCGGGGCCACCGGCGAGATCCGTTACGGGGCCGACCACATCCTGCCCAAGGACGCCACCGAGTACTTCCACCAGAACGTGTGGATGGGGGTCAGCCAGCCCCGACAGGCCGACGCCGACGCCCGCCACATCATCGGCCTGGACAAGTTCATGTGGGGCAGCGACTATCCCCACGACGAGGGCACCTACCCCTACACCCGCGAGAACCTGCGGGCCCGCTTCAGCGCTGCCCCCGAGGCCGAGATGCGCAAGATCCTCGCCGGTAACGCCGCCGAGATGTACGGCTTCGACCTGGACGCCCTCGCCCCGTTGGCGGCGCGCATCGGGCCGACGGTCGAGGAGGTCGCCCGGCCGATTGCTGACCTGCCCGACAAGTCGATCGAGCGGATCTCGGGCGACATGGATGCGAGCGCGATCAAGTGAGCGACACCCCCGACGACCAGAGGATCGCTGCGGTGGAATCGACGTACGGCACGGTGGCGCCGCAGGCCGCGAGCTCCGACAACGTCCCGGCGCTCGGCTCGGCGCCCGAGGTGCTGATCGTCGACGACCCGGCACCGTTCGTGCGCCGCCTCACCCTCAACCGGCCCGAGAAGCGCAACGCGCTCAGCCACCAGCTGCGCGCCGAGATCATGGCTGCGCTCCAGCAGGCCGACCAGGATCCCGACGTGCGGGTGATGATCGTGCGCGGAGCCGGCAGCTGCTTCTCCGCCGGATACGAGCTGGGCGGTGCCAACGAGGGCGTCGACATGCCCCACTTCACCGCCGAGGGCGAGGGTCAGTGGCCCCGCCACGTCACCGAGACGTGGATGAGCATCTGGGACCTGGCCAAGCCGGTGATCGCCCAGGTGCACGGCTACTGCCTGGCCGGGGGCAGCGAGCTGGCCACCGGTTGCGACCTGGTCTACGTCGCCCACGACGCCAAGATGGGCTACCCGGCCGTGCGCTTCGGCGTGCCCGACATGCACTTTCACGCATGGATGCTCGGTATGCGGGCGGCGATGGAGATGATGGTCACCGGCGACTCGATCTCGGGCGACGAGGCGGTGCGCCTCGGCTGGGCCAACCGGGCCTTCGACGAGGCCAACCTGGACGACGAGGTGCTCGCCGTCGCCGGGCGGGTCGCCAACATCCCCACCGACATCGTGTCGCTCAACAAGCGGGCGGTGCATCGGGGCATGGACACGATGGGCATGCGCACCGCCATCCGACAGGGCACCGAGCTGTGCGCGATGGGTACCAAGGCGGCCACGTTCACCGAGTTCATCGACAAGATGCGAGATGAGGGCCTGACCAAGGCGCTGTCCGAACGAGACGCAGCCTTCGGCGACTACCGCACCGGCGGGTGAGCACCGGGGCCGCGTCGTTCGACGGACCGACCAACACGACGGGGCCGGCGGCTCAGGGGTTGTACGGCGAGATGAGCACCCGGCAGGCACGGTGGAGCTCGTCGGCCACCGTGTCGAAGTCGGTCCGGCCGTTGGCCCAGGTGATGAGCGCCGAGTACCAGACGTGGCCGAGTACGGCCAGGATGTCGGCGCGGGTGTCGGCGTCGAGGTGGGCCAGGATCGGGTCGCCGACATCGGCGATTGACGATCGCACCGCGCCGCCGCTGCTGCGCACGCCGGCGTCGGGTGAGGCCATCGCCCGGACCAGCGCCTTGGACAGCTTGGGTTGGCGGGCCATGGTGGCGCACGCCCGGTCGAGCACGTCGATCATCTGATCGGTGGGGTTGTCGCCCCTGGGTGGGCGCTGTGCCACGCGGTCGCGCAGGCGCCCGGTCCACTCCGACATCGCCTCAGCCAGCAGGTGGTCCTTGGAGGTGAAGTTGCGGTAGATGGTGGCGAGGGCGACGTTGGCGGTGGCGGCCACGTCGCGCATGTGCACCGCCTCGTAGCCACCGGCGGCGCCCAATTCGAAGGCGGCGTCGATCAGACGCCGTCGGCGCTCCAGCTGCTCCGGCGTGTAGTCGGGGGTCTCGCCCACGGGATCTCCGTCGGGTGGGAGGGCGTCGTCAGCCACGATCGGCCGATGTGGGGACGTCTCGAAAGGGCACGTGCGTGTCCTGGCGTGCCTCCTCCGGCGACTCGTCGAAGTCCATCCGGCTCCTTCAGGTGTAATGGTTGACCGCGGGATCAGCAGGCAGGACGACCGCCGGCGCGAGAACGTGTTCTACCACGAAGTTGGGTGCGTTCACGGCGTTCTACAAGAACGCATTCTGAAATGTTTGACCCGTTGGTACGCTCCCGATCGACCACAAGGTGAGAGTGCCAAGGAGCCTGGTCCACTACCGGGCATCGGGCCAAGGGTTGCCCGAGTCGACCCGGGACGGCAGCGGACAGAACCGCTCGCCCTCAAGTCGGGCGATCACCGCCCAAGCGAGCAGCGCGATGGCAACCGCCTGCAGGACCGGCTGGATCGGCTCAAACCAGGTGAGCGCACCGGCGCTGCCCAGGACGATCAGCACCACCTTGTTGCACACCGGGCACCCGACGGCGAAGAAGGTGAGCAATCCGCCGGCTGTGCCCTTTCGGCGGTTGGTCACGTCGTCGTCGTTCGCCGGGTCGCGCACGTAGGTGGCGACGAGCAGCCCGCCCAGCACCGAGCTGACAATCAGCGCAGGCCACGACCACCACGTCGGCGGTATCTTCCGGCCGAAGATCGGGTTGGGGATCAGGGCGGTGGGAATGGCGATGGTGAACGCGAAGGCGATGGCGGCCCCGACCGTCACCGCCCACCGGCGGGCGGGCCATTCGAGCAGGACACCGAGAGCTTCGGTCAGGCGCTTCATGGCCCACCCTGCACCGGCAGACCGGCGAGGCGCCATTCGAGCATGCCGTCCTCCAAGCGGGTCGCGTCGGGATGCCCTCGCCCACCGACCTACGTCACTGCCGGTCTGTCGGCCCCGAAATCGTTACTACTGGTGGGCCGACCGGCCGCCTGAGGTACTTTCGTTTGCATGACTGAGACGCACGAGACCGACGTTGACATCAAACCGCACAGCCGGGACGTCACCGACGGGTTTCAGAAGGCGCCGTCGCGTGCGATGCTGCGGGCGGTTGGCATGGGCGACGACGACTGGGTGAAGCCCCAGGTCGGCATCGCCTCATCGTGGAACGAGATCACGCCCTGCAACATGACGCTGGCCAAGTTGGCGGGCCACGCCAAGACGGGAGTCCGCCAGGCCGGTGGCTTCCCGATGGAGTTCGGCACGATCACCGTCTCGGACGGCATCTCGATGGGTCACGAGGGCATGCGTGCCTCGCTGGTGAGTCGCGAGGTGATCTGCGACTCGGTCGAGACCGTCGTGTTTGCCGAACGCCTCGACGGGTTCGTGGGCCTGGCAGGTTGCGACAAGTCGATCCCCGCCATGTTGATGGCCGCCGCCCGCCTCGATGTGGCCAGCGCCATGATCTACAACGGCTCGACCATGCCCGGCAATCACAACGGCGAGGCAACCGACATCACCAGCGTGTTCGAGGGAGTCGGGGCCTGCGCCCTGGGCACGATCACCTCCGAGGAACTCGACGAGATCGAGCGCACCGCCTGCCCGGGTGAGGGCGCCTGCGGCGGCATGTTCACCGCCAACACGATGAGCTCCATCGGTGAGGCGCTCGGCATGTCGATGCCCGGGTCGGCATCACCGCCCGCCATTGACGACCGTCGCGACGACGATGCTCGTCGGGCCGGTGAAGCGGTGGTCAATCAGCTCAAGGCAGGCATCACCGCCCGCACGATTCTCACCAAAAAGGCCTTCGAGAACGCCATCGCCCTCACCTCGGCACTCGGCGGGTCAACCAACGCGGTCCTTCACCTGTTGGCGATCGCCAATGAGGCCGAGGTGGACCTCGATCTGGACGACTTCAACCGCATTGCCGCCCAGGTTCCCCACCTCGCCGACATGAAGCCTGGTGGCAGGTTCCACATGACCGACCTCGACCGGGTGGGGGGCGTGCCGATGGTCATGAAGATGTTGCTCGATGCCGGGCATCTCCATGGCGACGCGCTGACGATCACGGGCAAGACCGTGGCCGAGAACCTGGCCGAGGTCGACCCGCCCGGCCCTGACGGCACCGTCGTGCATCCCTTCGACGCGCCGATTCACACCGAGGGCGGCATCAACATCCTCACCGGTTCGCTGGCCCCCAAGGGGTCGGTGGTCAAGGTTGCCGGTCTCACCAAGGAACAAATGCGCTTCGACGGCACCGCTCGTGCCTTCGACGGCGAGGCGGCAGCCATGAAGGCGATCCTCGACGGCACGATCGAGCCGGGCACCGTGCTGGTGATCCGCAACGAGGGGCCGAAGGGGGGGCCGGGTATGCGCGAGATGCTGGCGATCACCGGGGCGCTCAAGGGCGCCGGCCGTGGTGGCGACTGTGCGCTGATCACCGATGGCCGCTTCAGCGGTGGCACGTGGGGGTTCTGTATTGGCCACGTGGCGCCCGAGGCGCTCGACGGCGGCCCGATCGGGCTGGTGGCCGACGGCGACCGGATCCTGATCGATGTGCATGAGTTCAAGCTCGACCTGTTGGTCGACGACGCCGAGCTGGAGAAGCGCCGCCAGGCGTACACGGCGCCGGAGCCCGTCTACACCCGGGGTGTGCTCGCAAAATTTGCCAGGTTGGTGCAAGGCGCCGAGACCGGTGCGATCACCAATCCCCGCTGAGAGGGCCCGCACAGCTAGGTGATGGTTCCGTCCCCCGCTCCTGAGCCGAAGGTCCACTCCGCGTCGGATCGACCTACCCCGCTGCTTCGCGCCAAGCGCTACGACGCGCCGTCGGTGTTTGAACCGGCCAATCTGCTGCGGGAGGGCCGGCGCCAGCTTGGCCGGGCCGACGTTCCTGTTCCGGCGGTGTGCCTGCTGGACCCCGACGGCGACATCGTTCGTCATCTGTGTGGGCTGGACTTGGCGGTGGAACACCCTGGGTGGGCCTGCTATCACACCACCCTGTGGACCTTCGACCTTGATGGCACCCGTGTGGGGGTCATCGGGTGTGCCGTCGGTGCGTCCTTCGCCGTCCTGCTGGCCGAGCAACTGTTCGCGTCCGGGTGCGAACTGCTCCTCAGCGTCACCCCCTCCGGCATGATCACCTCCCTCGGCGACCCTCCGTACTTTGTGATCATCAACCGGGCGCTGCGAGACGAGGGCACCAGCCTTCACTACCTTCCTCCTGGCGACTGGTCAGCGGCGCCGGGGCGCCTTCTCGATCTGGTGGACGGACGCCTTGGTGGCCTTGTGCAAAGGGTGGTCACCGGCTCCACCTGGACGACCGATGCCCCGTACCGCGAGACCGCGGCGGCAATCGCCGAGGCAGAGGCGCTTGGAATCGCAGCGGTCGAGATGGAGGCCGCTGCGCTGTACGCGTTCGCCACCGCCCGGCACCGCGACGTGCTGTGTCTCGCCCACGTCACCAACTCGATGGCGACCGGTGGCGACGACTTCGAGAAGGGCGAGGATGGTGGTGCCCCCGACGCGCTCGCGCTGGTGGCAGCCGTCATCGCCGCAGTGCGCTGAGCCTGGGCCCCGATCTGCTCCCGGCCTGCTCGTGAGGCGGACGCGCGTTTCCTCGCTCTTGGCCTTCGGCGGGGTGCCCTGGGTTGAAACTCGGCCGAGTTTGTAGGTTGATGGGCCGCAAGGACACCGACCTCCACCCGATCGAGCAAGGGACGAGATGACCAAGACCAACCCGGGCAACTTCTTCGAGGACTTCGAGCTGGGTCAGGTGATCGAACATGCCACGCCCCGCACGGTGACCGACGGTGACCGTGGCGTGTACGGCGCGATCTACCCCACCCGGTTCGCTCTCCCATCCTCTGGGGAGTTCGCCTCGCAGTCCGGCCTCGACCGGCCGCCGGTGGAGGAACTCATCGGTTTTCACATTGCGTTCGGCAAGACCGTGCCCGACGTCTCGCTGAACGCCGTGGCCAACCTGGGCTACGCCGAGTGCCGTTTCCGCCGCCCGGTGCTCACCGGTGACACGCTGCGCACCAGCTCCGAGGTCATCGGCCTCAAACAGAACTCCAACGGCAAGACCGGCGTGGTCTATGTGCGTTCCACCGCCACCAACCAGCGAGACGAGGTGGCCATCGAGTGGGCCCGATGGGTCATGGTGCACAAGCGCAACGTCGACGCACCGGCGCCGGAGACGTCGATTCCCACGTTGGCCGACGCGCTGACCGCCGACCAGCTGATGATGCCCCACGGCCTGGACTTCACCGGCTACGACTTCGCTGCCGCCGGCGAGCCACACCGCTGGGGGGACTACGAGGTGGGGGAGAAGATCGACCACGTCGACGGCGTCACCCTGAGCGAGGCTGAACACATGATGGCCACCCGCCTGTGGCAGAACACCGCCAAGGTGCACTTCAACACCGAGGCCCGACCGGATGGCAATCGGCTGGTGTACGGCGGTCACATCATCTCGATGGCCCGTGCGCTGTCGTTCAACGGCCTGGCCAACGCGCAGTTGATCGCAGCAATCAACGCCGGTGCCCACACCGCACCGGCCTTCGCCGGCGACACGGTGTACGCATGGTCCGAGGTGCTGGACAAGGCCGAGACATCGGCGCCCGGTGTGGGGGCGCTGCGCCTGCGCCTGGTGGCCACCAAGGGTCGGGACGAGTCGATGACGCTGCGGGGCGAGAACAACAAGTACGCACCGGGCGTGTTGTTGGATCTCGATCTCTGGGCGCTGGCCCCGCTCTGATCGTGGACGAGACAGCAACCGCCCCGCTGAGCGGCCTCGAGTCGACCTTTGCCGATGCGCTGCCCGAGCTGTGCCTCGTGTGGGAGGCGGCGCAGGTGCCCGATCCGCAGGCGGTGGCGGTCAACGACGAATTGGCAGCGCAGCTGGGACTGGACGCGAATCAGCTGCGTTCCACCGACGGCGTCGCCATGTTGGTAGGCAACCTGGTGCCACCCGGCGCCACACCGGTGGCCATGGGGTACGCCGGGCATCAATTTGGCAACTACTCGCCCCGCCTTGGCGACGGCCGTGCGCTGCTGCTCGGCGAACTGATCGATCCGCAGGGCGCCAGGTGGGATGTGCACCTGAAAGGTTCGGGTCGCACCCCGTTCTCCCGGGGTGGCGACGGTAAGGCCACCATTGGGCCGATGCTGCGGGAGTACCTGGTCTCCGAGGCGATGCACGCGCTGGGGGTGCCCACCACCCGAAGCCTGGCGGTCATCACCACCGGCGAGCGGATCATGCGCGAGGGGCCCGAGCCCGGTGCCGTGCTCGCACGCGTTGCCGCCGGCCATCTGCGTGTGGGCACGTTCGAGTACGCCGCCCGCCTACAGGGCGACGATCTGCTGCGACGCCTCGCCGATTACGCCATCGCACGCCACTACCCGCACCTCGTCGATACCGACCGGCCATACCTGAAGCTTCTGACAACCGTGATCGAGGCCCAGGCCGCGCTGGTGGCGCAGTGGATGTTGGTTGGGTTCATTCATGGGGTGATGAACACCGACAACACAACGATCTCCGGCGAGGGCATCGATTACGGCCCGTGTGCGTTCATGGACGCCTACGACCCGGCCACCGTGTTCAGCTCGATCGACCGTCAGGGTCGCTACGCGTACGGGAACCAGTCCGCCATCATCGGGTGGAACCTCGCACGTTTCGCCGAAACCCTGGTGCCGCTGTTGGTCGACGAGGTGGGCGGCGACACCGACGCCGCTGTGGCCGACGCAACGACGGAGCTGCAGCTGATCGCCGATCGGGTCTCGCTGCACTGGACAGCAGGCATGGCCGCCAAGCTGGGCCTTACGCAACGCCCGGCCGACGATCCGGCGCTGTTCGACGACCTGTTGACGGCGATGAACGCCGACGCCGCCGACTGGACCGGCACCTTTCGGAGGCTGTCCGAGGGCCTGGTCGCCGAATTGCCCACGTCCGACTCGGCAACGTCCGACTCGGCAACGTCCGACTCGGCAACGTCTGATGTGCAGCGGCTTGACCAATGCGACGTTCTGCCGGCTGTCGGTGATGCGATCGCGGCCTGGTTGCCCCGGTGGCGCACGGCGCTGGCTGCCGAGGGGTGCAAGCCGGCGGACGTCGCGTCCCGGATGGACGCCGTCAACCCGCTACACATCCCCCGCAATCACCTGGTGGCCGAGGCACTCGATGCTGCAACCGACGGGGACATCGCTCCATATAACGAACTGCTCGCGGCCGTGCGTCGACCCTTCGATGCCGACGGGGTCGACCCCACCTATGAGCGGCCGGCGGGTGCCGGGTTCGCTGCCCGGTTCAGAACCTTCTGCGGCACCTGAACCGGCGAAAAGGGCTTCGCAGGTTCCAACTCGTGGCGCAAGGCACAACGGCGTGGCATATGACCGCGCCCAAATCGGGGGTTGAACGTGCTTGCAACAGTCGCGACCGAGCAAACTCTCGGCGGGAGGACAAGCCATGTCTCATGAGTCCGAAAGCCCAACCAGCGAGATCGATCCGGTCGAGGCGGCCAAGGAGCGCTACCGCCTCGAGCGAGAGAAGCGTCTTCGCTCCGACGGGTTGGCGCAGTACTCCCAACTGGACGACTACGAGGAGTACGACCACGACCCTTGGGTGGAGCCGGGCTTCACCAGGGAGCCGGTTGTCGAGGAGACCACCGCTGTCATCGTGGGCGGCGGGTTCGGCGGCATGCTGTTGGCGGTCAATCTGATCAAGCGGGGCATCACCGACTTTCGCATCGTCGAAGCGGCGGGCGACTTCGGCGGCACCTGGTACTGGAACCGGTATCCCGGCTGCCAGTGCGATGTGGAGTCCTACATCTACATGCCGCTGCTCGAAGAGACCGGCTACATGCCGTCCAAGCGCTATGCCCCGGCCACCGAAATCTTCGAGCACTGCCAACGCATCGGCCGTCATTTCGACCTCTATCCCCACGCCCTGTTCCAGACCGAGATGGAGACGGCGGTCTGGGATGAGGAGGCTGCTCGCTGGCGCATCACGACCGACCGTGGCGACCAGCTGACCGCCAAGTTCATGGTGACCGCAGGTGGCATCCTGCACAAGGCCAAGCTGCCTGCCATCGAGGGCATCACCGACTTTGAAGGCCGGGCGTTTCACACGGCCCGCTGGAACTACGAATTCACCGGTGGGGGCCCCACCGATCCGATGGACAAGATGGCCGACAAGCGGGTGGGCATCATCGGCACCGGGGCCACCTCGGTGCAGGTGGTCCCACAGCTGGCCCGTGCCGCCAAAGAGGTGTTCGTCTTTCAGCGGACGCCGGCGTCGGTGGGCGTGCGCAACAACAGCTTCACCGACCCCGAGTGGTGGAAGACCCTGAAGCCCGGCTGGCAGGCAGAGCGTATGGCCAACTTCACCTCGGTGGTCAGCGGTGAACACCCCGACGAAGACCTGGTGGCCGATGAATGGTCGGTGGTCTGGGGCACCGACACCCAGAGCGAGCCCGCCACGCCGGAGGAGGCGGTGGCCCTGGAGCGCCATGACTTCGAGGTGATGGAGACGCTGCGAGGCCGCGTCGACGACGTGGTCGACGATCCGGAGACCGCCGAGAGGCTCAAGCCCTGGTACGGCAAGCATTGCAAGCGGGTCACCTTCCACGACGAATACCTCGAGGCGTTCAACTCGCCCAACGTGCACCTGGTGGACACCGACGGACGCGGCGTGGAACTGATGAACGCGCAGGGGCCGGTGGTTGACGGCGAGCAGTACGAGATCGACCTGCTGATCTACGCGTCGGGCTTTGAGGTGACCACCGGGCTGGTCAGCCGGCTCGGCTTCGACCCGGTGGGTAAGGGCGGCGTGAAGCTCAGCGAACGCTGGGCCGATGGCGCCCACACGCTGCACGGTGTGTTCACCCATGGTTTTCCCAACATGTTGGTGTGCCACTTTGTGCAGGCCGGCTTTGGGCTCAACTTCACCCATTACCTGTCGGAGTCGACCAACCATCTCGCCTCGATCATCGCTCGGGCCGAGGACGAGAACATCGTGTCGATCGAGGCCACCGAAGAGGCGGAGGAGGCCTGGCTGGCGACGCTGTGGCAGGCGGGCAAGGGCTTTGGACGCTACGGCGCCAAGTGCACGCCCAGCTACGGCAACTCCGAAGGCGCCCGCAGTATGGAGGCGGCGCGCAACGTGGTGCATCCAGGCAACCTGATGAACTACGTCGCCTACCTGCAGGAGTGGCGTGATGCGGGCGACATGCCCGGCACCGTCGTCGTTCGCGGCGACGAGGTGTAACCCGCCACTTCCCGGCGCGCGGAATAGTCGAGCCGCCGTCGACGTTGCCCCAGCCATGACCCAGGGACACACGATCAGCACCCATGCCGAAGACGTCCACGTCGAGGTTCGCCTCGACGGTGAGCTCGTCGCCGACGCCAGGCGGCCGGTGATGTTGGAGGAGACCGGGTTGCCGACGGCCTACTACCTACCCAAGGACGCTCTCACGGTGGACGCCCGGCCGATCGAGCTGAGCACTCACTGCCCGTTCAAGGGCGATGCGTCCTACTGGACGATCGAGGTGGGTGGCCGCACCCACGATGCGATCGCATGGAGCTACGAGACCCCTAACGAGGGCGCCGAGGACATCGAAGGCCACGTGGCGTTCTTCGCCGACCGGGCCGAGATCCTCGTCGACGGCGTCGCCGTCTGACCCGCCACCCGTTAGGCTGACCTAATACGCATTGGATCCGGAGTGGTTCGCGGAGGCGAGGTCAATGGCTACCCCCACACAGTACGGACGGGTCGAACGGCTCGTTCAGCTGACGCCCAACATGATCAGGGTGATCCTGGGAGGCGACGGTCTCGCCGGGTTTCAGCCGACACGGTTCAGCGATCAGTACATCAACGCCCAGTTCGTTCCCGAGGGCGCGCCCTACTCGACGCCCTTCGATGTCGACGCGGCACGGTCGCTGCCGGCGATGCAACGTCCGCGCGGTCGCCGGATCACCGTCAGGGAGTGGGATCCGGTCGAGCGCCTGCTGACGCTGGACTTCGTCACACACGGCGACGTCGGATACGCCGGGTCGTGGGTTCGTTCCGCTCAGGTGGGTGATCTCTTGCAGTTCCTTGGCCCGTCCGGTTCGTATCTGCCCGATCCCGAGGCCGATTGGTACCTGCTGGTTGGCGACGAGACGGTGCTGCCGGCCATCGCAGCGTCGCTTCCGCACATTCCGGCCGGGCGACCGGTGGTGGCGATGGTGTTGGTCGACGGTCCCGAGTGCGAGCTGACCCTCGACTGCGAGGCGGACCTGACCACGATTTGGCTTCACCGCGATCGGCCCGGCCACGATCATGATCGTCAGCTGCGGGCGCTGGAGGACCTGTCGTTCCCGGAGGGTCGGGTGGACGGTTTCGTTCACGGCGAGGCCGGCGAGACCCGGGCGGTGCGCCGCCATCTGCTCGCCGACCGCAACGTGGCCAAGGAGCAGCTGTCGGCATCCCCCTACTGGCGCTGTCGCTTCAGCGATGAGGACTGGCGGCAGGTGAAGAAGGCCTGGGTGGCCGAGATGGAAGCCGAGGTTTGAGCCGTTCCCGACGCGTGGTTCCGACCTCGAAGCCCGGCCCGGCTGCCATGCCCGGGGTCGGCTCCGCAGTAAAGACACCCACGGTGCAACTGGGTGTCTTTGCTGTGTACAGGTCCGCAGTCATGACACCCAGATCAGGCATGGGTGTCATTGCTGCGCGAGGAGGTAGCGCATGTCGCTGGAGACCTGCGGGGCGAGCCAGTGCACTCCGCCCATACTGGTGCCCATGACGAGCGACCATGCTGCTGGCGCCGATGGCGACCCGAATGAGGGAATGACGCAGCTCGGGTCGGCCAAGGCCTTGGCCTTCGACCAGGCGCACCTGTGGCACCCCTACACGTCGATTCCCGCCAGCCCGGCACCGCTGCTGGCGACCTCGGCCTCGGGCTGTCGGCTCAACGTGCGCACCTCCGACGGTGAGGAGCGCACGCTCGTCGACGGCATGTCGTCGTGGTGGGCTGCGGTCCACGGCTATTCGCACCCGGTGCTGGTCGATGCGGCTCGCAATCAGCTGGAGACGATGAGCCATGTGATGTTCGGCGGGCTCACCCACCAGCCGGCGGTCGAGCTGGGACGCCGGCTGGTCGAGCTGACCCCGCCCGGGTTGGAGCGCGTGTTCTTCTCCGACTCGGGCTCGGTGGCGGTCGAGGTGGCGGTCAAGATGGCGCTTCAGCACTGGCGTTCCAAAGGCAAGCCCAACAAGCGTCGCCTGCTCACCTGGCGCAGCGGCTACCACGGCGACACGTTCATGGCGATGTCCGCCTGCGACCCCGAGGGTGGCATGCACTCGATGTGGTCCGGGGTGGTGCCCGCCCAACGGTTCGTCTCCGAACCGCCGGCCGGCATCGACGCGCCGATCGACGATGACTTCGTGGCTGAGATCGACCGAGCCCTGACCACCCAGCGGGACGAGCTTGCTGCGGTGATCGTCGAACCTGTCGTGCAGGGAGCCGGGGGCATGCGCTTCCACAACCCGGGCTACCTGCGGGTGCTGCGCGACCGTTGCGATCACCACGGCGTGCTGCTGATCTTTGACGAGATCGCCACCGGGTTTGGCCGCACCGGGCCGATGTTCGCCGCCGAGTGGGCCGGGGTGACCCCGGACATCATGTGCGTCGGCAAGGCCCTCACCGGCGGCATGATGACCCTGGCCGCAACCCTGTGCACCGACCGGGTTGCGGCGGCGATCTCGGCCGGGGAGGTGCCGGTGCTGGCCCACGGCCCCACCTTCATGGCCAATCCGTTGGCGTGCGCCACGGCGGTTGCATCCCTCGACCTGCTGGTGTCCTCGGACTACCGCGCCTCGGTGGCGCGGATTGAGGGGGCACTGTCGAGTGGCCTCGCCGCGGCCGGCGACCTGCCTCAGGTGAACGACGTGCGGGTGCTGGGCGCCATCGGTGTGATCGAGCTGGACCGCCCGGTCGACATGGAGCGCGCCACGGCCGCTGCCATCGATGCCGGTGTGTGGCTGCGCCCGTTCCGCAACCTGATCTACGCCATGCCGCCATACATCTGCGACGATGAGGAAATCACAACGATCTGCGACGCCATGGTCTCGGTGGCCGCAGTCCATAGCCTGGCCACATGACCAACCTCCCCACGCTTCCCGACGGCCTCGAGCTCGCCCGCACCACCAAGGTGTTCGACAACGAGACGGCGCCGACGGGGTTGCTGAAGGCGCATCAGGTTGCCGAGGCCGTGTGGGGCCGTCTCGTGGTGCACACCGGTTCGGTCGGGTTCGTGTTTGAGGACATGCCCGACGACACGATCCTGGTCGGCGCCGGCGATCACGTGGTGATCCCGCCCCAGCGACACCATCACGTGGTGTTGGGCGAGCCCGCCACGTTCGTTGTGGAGTTCTACAAGGCTCCTGCCGGGGACGTCGTAGATGCAAGCCGTCCCACCACGACCTTGTCGATGGGCCTCCTCGGCTCATCCGGCTCGGTCGACCCCGACCCGGCGTAGCCCGCCCGCAACCTCCACCCAACGGAAGTGGAGCGGCAGGGAACCTGGTGGCCGGGTTGTGACGGTGCGGCGGATCTGCAGTTCGGCCCGGAGCACGTCGATGTCGTCGATCTTCTCAAGATGGGGGAACTCACCTTTGGGGTGACCGAAAAGTGATTCAATCCACTCCTGATCGGTCGCGTCTCGGGTCGGCCCGCATCGAGCATTCTCAGGCCGCCTGATTGCTCGCACGAAACTCCAGGAGAACGCTTTCGGTCATGTGTCGTACTGGTACGTTCAATTTGAGTTTCGTCTTGGGGGTGTCATGGGCAGTGCAACGAGTCGGCCTGTCGGTCGTGGTGTGGCGTTGAGCCGTCGGGGTTGTGTGGGTGTGGTGGCAGCGGTTGCCGTGTTGGCGTTGGGTTTGGTGGCGGTGGTTGGGGTTGCTTCTCCGGCGTCAGCGGCTGCGGGGTCGACGGGCTGGTCACAGGTTTCCGCCGGTGACCTTCACACGTGTGCGATCGCTGAGACCGCGGGTGCGGCGTACTGCTGGGGGGCCAACGGCGACGGGCAACTGGGCAACAACGATCTGGGTGTCGGTTCGGGGGTGCCGGTGGAGGTGGAGGTCCCTGGTGGGGTGACCGGCTGGTCCCAGATCACCGCCGGCGGCCGTCACACGTGTGCGGTCGCTGAGGTGTCCGGTGCCGCGTACTGCTGGGGGGCCAACGGCGACGGGCAACTGGGCAACAACGATCCGGGTGTCGGTTCGGGGGTGCCGGTGGAGGTGGAGGTCCCTGGTGGGGTGACCGGCTGGTCCCAGATCACCGCCGGCGGCCGTCACACGTGTGCGGTCGCTGAGGTGTCCGGTGCCGCGTACTGCTGGGGGTACAACGATAAGGGGCAGCTCGGCAATAACGATCCGGGTGTCGGTTCGGGGGTGCCGGTGGCGGTGGAGGTCGCTGTTGGGGTGACCGGCTGGTCTCAGATCACCGCCGGTGGCTATCACACGTGTGCGGTCGCTGAGGTGTCCGGTGCCGCGTACTGCTGGGGGTACAACGATAAGGGGCAGCTCGGCAATAACGATCCGGGTGTCGGTTCGGGGGTGCCGGTGGCGGTGGAGGTCGCTGTTGGGGTGACCGGCTGGTCTCAGATCACCGCCGGTGGCTATCACACGTGTGCGAACGTCGCCACGTCCGGCGATTGGTTCTGCTGGGGAGAGAACCAGTTTGGGCAGCTCGGCAACAACAACCTGGGCGTCAATTCGGGGGTGCCGGCGGCGGTGGAGGTCCCTGTTGCGGTGACCGGCGGCTGGTCTCAGATCACCGCCGGCCTCTATCACACGTGCGCGATCGCCGCCACGATCGGTGTCGCGTACTGCGGGGGCCTCAACAACGTCGGGCAGCTCGGTAACAACAACCTGGGTGTCGGTTCGGGGGTGCCGGTGGCGGTGACGCCGGCCGGGCAGTCGATCCTGTTTGGCGCCCCGCCGGACACGGCGTTGTCGTCGGGCCCCGTAGATGTGAGCGGCGAGGTGGCCGCCACCTCGGGTCTACCGGCCACAATCGTGTCGAACACACCCACCGTGTGCACCGTTTCAGGGGCGACGGTCAGCCTGGTGAACACCGGAACGTGTGCGTTGACGGCCTCCCAGGACGGCGACAACGCGTTCGCACCCGCCACCCCGGTCACCCAAAGTTTCGAGGTCACCCCGGGCGCTCAGACGATCACCCTGGACGCACCCACGACGATGATGTTCGGTGAAACAGCGACCGTGTCTGCGTCTTCGACGTCGGGGTTGCCCGTTGTTCTTGCCGTGTCTGGTGGTTGCACGCTGGACGGCTCGATGCTGACCGCGACCGCTGCGGGTTCGTGTGTGGTGACCGCCTCCCAGGCTGGTGACACCAACTGGGCTCCAGCGACACCGGCTGTGCAAACAATCACGATCGGTAGGGCTGGAGCGGTGGTGGTGATCTCTGGTGATCTGGTTGTTTATGACGGTGGGCCTCACGGGGTGGTGGTGTCGACCAACCCGGCGGGTTTGCCCGTCACAGTCACCTATGACGGGTCGACGGTCGAACCGACCTTGGCGGGCAGTTTTGGGGTGGCGGTCACGGTGAACGACCCGGACCATTCCGGCACCGCGTCGGGGACTCTCACGATCATGCCCGCGTCGACGACGGTCACCGCTGGTGGGGACGACACGGTCATGGTTGGGAACACCGCAACGGTGACCGTGGGGGTGAACGCCGGTTCGGGTGATGCCCCCACCGGGGAGGTGACCCTGGCTGGTGCGGGCACTCCGATGGTCGAAACACTTGACGGGTCCGGTGAGACAATGTTTGTGGTTGGTGGGCTTCCGATTGGTACTCACAAGCTGACGGTCGACTATCCGGGCGACACCAACCACTCCGCATCGACGACCACCGCCACTGTTGAGGTCACCCCGGCGGCCGCGTCGATCACCGGGGTGCCCGCCACCACCGATCCTGGTGAGGTTATTGAGGTGACTGCGACGGGGTTTGTTCCTGACGAGACCGTCACGTTCATGTTGAATTCCGAACCGGTGGTGTTGGGCACCGCGACAGCCAACAGATTCGGCACCGCCACGGCGACCCTGACCATCCCCGACCTGCCCGGTGACCACACCATCACCGCCACCGGCAACACGTCCAACACCGTCGCCTCCGCCCCGACCACCATCACCACACCCACCGAACCAACAACACCGGCCGTGCCGTCCACGCCGACACGACCGACCAGTTCTGCACCGGCGGTGACCACACCCCCGGCCCCGTCCTCGGGTGGGGACCGTCCCCCGGCAGCGATGGCACCGTCACCGACAGACGGACCGGCCCCAACGGCCGGACCCGCAGCAGTTGCTGGACCCGTTGCTGTTGTTGGACCGACCCCAGCCGCTGGACCCGCTGCAGTTGCTGGACCGACACCAACGGCTGGACGTTCAGCTGCTGCTGTTGGGCCGACCCCAGCCGCTGGACCCGCTGCTGTTACTGGGCCCACAGGTTTGCCGGCTGCTCAGGCGAATACCGGGATACGCGTTGCTCCCACAGTCGGCACCGGTCTTGCTCTGGTCGTGTTCGGGATATTTGTCATGTGGGCCGCCCACCGGCGCCGGACCCGACAAACCGCCTGACCCCGGTCGGCCCTTCTCGGCGGGACTGTCATCAGAGCAGGTGTCGGGTTGCGCCCTGGGTTGGGGCGATCACAGGACGGTCGACGTCGCAAAGCGTCCCGGGTTTGGTGAATCCGATCTCGCCTGGGGCGCTTCAGGCCATTGGAACTAGCCGGTGAACTTCGGGGGGAGGGGCACAGAGGCCCTACCGGTCGCCGACGTGTTGGATTGCGTTGGGGCGGAAGGCGTCGACGCGGGTCCGCTCGGTGGTGCCGACGGTGCTGAGGGGCCCGATGTTGGTGCTGGGCCCGATGGTGATGCGGGCGCGGCCGGCGCCTCGTCGACCGGCCCGACCCACAGGCGGTAGTCCCCGGCGGATCCAACCGTGGCGGTGATGAGACGGCCACCGGGCACCTCGGTCTCCGCCACATTGATCAGATTGCGCGTCTCCACTGGATGGGTGGAATCGGCTGTCGTTGGGGTCCAAACCACCAACTCGCCACCCGGTTTGGGTGCGGTGGCGGCCATGGACAGGAACCCGGTGTCCGGGTCGCTGCGCAGCTCGGTGATGCGGCCCGGTGTGGCACGGGGGTAGCCGCGGCCCAGGATGTCCAGAAACGCGTCGTTGGGACCCAAGTCGATGTTGGCCGGGCACTCCTGCTTGTTCAGATGGACCTCCACACCGGCAGGTGACACCACCTTCCCGTCGATCCATTGCAAGGTGTGCGGGTCGCCACACGACTGGCGCCACTGCCACCAGGCCCCGCCCCAGGCCAGCCGGTCCTCGTCGGTGGCGTAGCGCCGAGCCTTGACCAGTGTTTCGGGGCCGGTGTCCCAGAACCCGTATTCGCCGCCCCAGTTCGGCACCCCGATAACGGTGGTCAGCCCATCGACCACCTCGTTGAGGCCCTCGATGGTGAAGCCGTTCTCGATCGATTCGGAATAGTTGTGCACCGATGCGACCACGTTGGTGGTGTCGAGGTTGACCGCAGCCGGGTCGGGGATCACCAGGCCGCGGCTTTGGTCGCCTGCGGGAAGGGCGGGTTCGATCAAGATCAGTTGTCCGAATGGTGCGTTGGCCTGGGCTGCGCGGATCGAGCCGATCGTCTCGGCCAAAAACTCGTTGTAGGTCGGTGCCAGCTCGCCGGCGGGCTTGGGGTTCTCCGGCTCGTTGAGCACGTCGAATCCGGCCACCTCGCTCCGACCTGCGAACCGTTTGGCCACCGCCCCCCAGGTGGCGACGAACCGGTCGCGGATGCCGTCGGTGTTGTCGTAGAAGTGGTTCCAGGCTCGGTTGACCGCGGGGGAGCTGTTGCGTTCGCCATTGGTGAGGCAGGTGGACAGACCATCGGTCAACGTGGCCCAGGCGGGGGCTCCGTCCCACCCCTTCGCCGGGGTCGTTCCATCGGGGCAGTCGGCCGGGTCGGTCGTGAAGATGAACGCCGAGTAGGCATCCTGGTGCATGTCGATCACGCTGTACATGCCGTGCTCGGCGGCAGAACGGACGTAGGCGTCCACCTCGTCCAGGTAGCCCTGGTCGATGGTGCCCCGAGTGGGCTCCACCCGCGACCAGGTGATCAGCAGGCGGATCACGCTGAAGCCGTGAGCCGCCATCCGCTCCCAGTCGGCCTCACTCACCGGAATGGTGGGATCTAGCTTGGGCACGCCCTGCCAGTACTCGCCCAGCGAGTTGACGTTGGCGCCGCGCAACAACATGTCACGACCCTGCGAGTCGACGATGCGGCGGTCTTTCGAGGTGGACAGCGGCAACAGCTCGACGATGTCGGCCACGGTGGAGCCTGCCGATGCCGATGCCGATGCCGATGCCGATGCGGTGCCGGTCGTCGCAACCGTGGCGCCCGCAGTCAGCATCAGAAATGCGGTCACGGCGGCTCCGATGCGGCTGACGTGATGTGATCTGGGTGGCATCGGTGCGCCCTTCCTCCGGTTGGTCAACGAAGTTCATCACATCCCGCTGCGTTGCATCTCAGACCCGGCTGTAGCACGCTCGAATCGTCTGCCGTCGAGAAGGGGAGCGGGTACATGGATGAGCACAGCGGCGAGATCGAGCCGGGCACGGTGATCGACATGGCGGGCGAGGTGATCGGACTGTCGGCATCCCACGGCGAGGTCTGCCTGATGGCACATGGGTCCGGACCGCCCGTGCGCCTCGAAGGGCACACGATCGGCCTCGGCTCGTTGACGGCGGACTCCATGCCGCCACACAGCGGTGAGATGCACCCGGACGGCGACGAGGTGTTGATCACGGTCTCCGGCGTGATCGATGTGGACCTCGAACTCGACTCTGGCACACGGACCGTCCGGGTCGGGCCGGGCCAGGCCCTCGTGGTGCCGAAGGGTGTCTGGCATCTCATCCGCCTGGTCGAACCCGGGCAGGTGGTCAACATCACCCCGGGGCCTCGCGGCGAGCATCGTCCGTTGGCCCCGATTCCAGGCTGAGAACGGGCGTCAACGCGCCGCGTCCATCAATGAATGGGTGTCCGCCGATGGGGGGCTCGGTATGGTCGGCGCAATGTCCACCCCCGACATCGCCTCGTTCGATCCGTTTGCCGGCCCTCCGCAGCTGCACGGCGCCCGTCGCTTCGGGGTCCGGCCGGGAACCGAGCTGATCCATCCGCTCGCCGTCAGCGGCGAGCGACCACTCCGCTTTGAGGTCGCCGGGCTGCCCGACGGGCTCACCGTGGATGGCGACGGCATTGTCAGGGGCGTGGCCCCGGCCGGTCCCGGTGAGCACGCGTTGGTGGTGACCGCCACCAACGCGCTGGGCGCGATTGTCGAGCCGGTCACCCTGTGCCTTGGCGGCACGCTGGCGTTGACCCCACCGATGGGCTGGAACTCGTGGAACGTGTACGGCGCCACGGTCAGCGCCGAGGTGGTGTTGGCGGTGGCTCAGGCGATGGTCGACACCGGCATGCGCGACCTCGGCTACTCGTACATCAACATCGACGATTTCTGGCATGCCTCCGCTCGCTCCGCCGATGGTCGACCACTGACCAACCCTGAGACGTTCCCCGGGGGCATCGCCCCGGTCGCCGAGCGGGTCCACCAGCTGGGCCTGAAGCTGGGCATCTACTCTGATGCCGCCGAGCTCACCTGCGGAGGGTGTTTCGGCAGCCTGGGCCATGAGCAGGTCGACGCCGCGGCCTACGCCGAGTGGGGCGTCGATCTGTTGAAGTACGACTACTGCCACGCCCCCGTCGGCCGGGACGCCGCCATCGAACGCTACGGGGCCATGGGGCGGGCGCTCGCCGAGGCCGACCGGTCGATCGTGTTCAGCGTGTGCGAGTGGGGCCTGCGTCAACCCTGGCGCTGGGCCGCCGACCTTGGCGGCTCCCTCTGGCGGACCACGCCCGACATCTTCGACTCCTACTCCTGGCTGCCGCTCGGCGTGCGCGGCCTCGCCGCCCGCAACGTGAAGCTGAACCGCTACGCCCGGCCGGGCCACTGGAACGATCCCGACATGCTGCTGGTCGGCAATCGGGGTCGGGGCAGGAGCACCGGGGAGTTGCGGCTGCCCAAGGGGCCCCGGCCCAAGGTGTGGAGCTTTCGCGGCATCAGCGACGTGCAGGCCCACAGCCACATGACCCTGTGGGCCATGATGGCGGCTCCGCTGCTCACCTCCCACGACCTGGCCTCAACCGGCGAGTTCGACCGGCGGTTGCTGACCAACCCCGAGATTCTGGCGATCAACCAGGACGAGCTGGGCGTCCAGGCCCGCAAGGTCTCGCCCCGCTTTCGCCCGTGGGTGCTCGCCAAGCCACTGGCGGATGGCTCGTTGGCGGTGTCGATCACCAACATGGGGCGTCGGACGCGACGGGTGAGCCTCCCGCTCGGCGAGGTCGGCTGGGACGGCGATGCCGAGGTGCGCGATGTCTGGCGGATGCGGGACGTCGGCCGCCTGGATCGGCTCGACGTCGAGCTGGCGCCGTTCGCCTCGGTGGCCTACGTGTGCCGTCAGACCGATTGAGCAACCCACCGGGCTGTCCCGACGATGGAGGATCCTTCACACATGGACCTACGACACCTTGGCCCGTCTCGCGTTTCGGCGATGATCGGCTCGGTTCGTCACCGCAACGACCCGAGCGTTCAGGCCGATCTCAACTGGGGCAGCCACGAGGTCGGCCTCCCGGTCGGCCTGGAGATCCAATGGCTGGGAACCGCCGGGTTCCGGCTCGCCTACGAGGGCACGACGATCGTGATCGACCCTTACCTGTCCCGGGTGTCCCTGGGCGACCTGGCCCGTAACCGCGTGTTGCAGAGCGACGCGGCGATGGTTGACCGCGTGCTGCCCAACGCCGATGCGGTGCTCGTCGGTCATAGCCACTTCGACCACGCAGTCGACGTGCCCCACCTGGCCGCCGCCCACGGCTGCCCGGTATACGGCTCGGAGTCGGTGCGGCACCTGCTCGGCCTGTTCGGGCTGGCCGAGCAGGCGGTGGTGGTCGAGCCGCGTCGACGGTATGAGATCGGCCCGTTCACGATTTCGTTTACCCCGAGCCTGCATTCAAAGTTGCTGCTGGGCCGCAAGGTGCCCATGGACGGCGAGCTGACGTGTGGATCCCTCAAGCACCTCGGCGGCCGGGAGTATCGCTGTGGCCAGGTCTGGGCGTTCACGATCGAGGTCGCCGGCATCACGATGTACCACCAGGGCTCGGCCGACCTGATCGATGATGAGATCTCCACGACGGGGGTCGATGTGCTGTTGTGCGGGATTGCCGGACGGCTGTGGTCGCCCAACTTCACCCGCCGCATCATCGCTGCGGTCGACCCTGGCCTGATTATCGCCCATCACCACGATGACTTCTTTCGTCCTGTCGACGCCGAGATGGGGTACTCCTTCAACGTCAACCTTGGCGGGTTCGTCGAGGAGGTTGCCGCCGTCGATCCCAATCTGCCGGTGCAGGTGCTTGAGCCGCTCCAAACCGTGAGGGGTGGTGGGGCAGGGGCGGTTGCATCCTGATACCCCTAGGGGTATCATGTGAGCATGTGCCAACGAGTGACGTGCCCAACCTGTCAACGACCGACCTACGCCGGCTGCGGCAGCCACATCGAGCAGGTGCTCGGCGACGTGGCCCCTGCAGATCGCTGCCAGGGCCACGCCCGAGGCGCCGGCAACTCCACAGCGAAGCGGTCGTGGTTCGGTCGACGCGGCGCCAAGGTGTAGCAGTGGATCTGCCCGAGGAGGTCGTCGACGACCTGAGGAAGCGACTTCGTCGCATCGGCGGTCAGATCCAAGGCATCGAGCGCATGCTGGAGGAGGGTCGGGAGTGTCGAGACCTCGTCACCCAGATCTCCGCCGCCAACCGGGCGTTGGAGCGCACGGGGTTTCGCCTGGTCAGCGCCGGTATGGAGTACTGCATCTCCAACCCGGACAAGGCCGAGGCGGAGGGCTACCCGATCGATGAGGTCGAGAAGATGTTCCTGCGGCTCGCCTGACGATCCAGCGAATACCCAGCCCTGAACTCTGAAAAAGCCATAGGCTGGACACTGAAAAAGCACTAGTCTGGGCGCATGGGGCTCCTACGGCGAGGCATAGAGCCGACGATTGGACGGTTGCTTGACTCGGCCAAGGTCGTTGTCATCGAAGGAGGCCGGTCGGTCGGCAAGACGACGCTCGCTCGTCGGATAGCCACCGAGCGCGCCTTCGAGACGGTGTTCGACCTGTCCGATCCCGCCGATCTGGCGGCGCTGGAGGCTGACGCGTTTCGAGTGCTCGACGCGTCGCCTGGCCCGGTGCTCATCGATGAGGCTCAGCTCATCCCCGACCTCACCGTGGCGGTCAAGCGCCTGGTGGACCAGTCGGGTCGGTTCGGACAGGTGCTGCTCACCGGCTCCTCCCGCATCGGCCGAGGTGCGCTGGGCGGTGGCGATCCGCTGGCCGGTCGGGCGGTGCGCGCCCGCCTGACGTCGTTCACACGCAGCGAACTGGCAGGGACCCCAAGTTCCACGCTGGCTGACTGGTGGACTGGTGATCCGACCCTCGAGCCACGGGAGGCGATCGATCTGCTCGACCTGACCGAGGCTTTGGTGGCCGGCGGCCTTCCCCCGATCGCGCTGAACCCCGCGGCTGGCACGGCGCTCCGAGGGGCGCTGATCGAGGCCTACGTCGAAGGTGTCCTGACGATGAACCTTGCGGGGAGTCGGGTGGATCGGTCCCGGCTCGCCCAGACCTTCAGGTATCTGGCGGCGAACCCGGGACAGATCCTCAACATCAGCCGAGCGGCATCGGAACTCTCGATGAGCGCCGATACTTTTCAGCGCTACCTCGAACTCTGCACCACGGCGTTTCTGCTCGAAAGCGTTCCGGCCGTCCGTCCCAACGAGCACCAGAGCGTGACCGCTCATCCACGCGTGTTTACGAGCGACGTGGCGCTGGCCGCATGGGCGGCGGACACGTCCCCGGAGCGGTTGGTGCGCCAGCGAGCCCTGAGCGGGTCACTCCTGGAAAACCTGGTGGCCCACGAGTTGCTGGCCCAATCGGCCTGGTCGGTCGCGCCCGCTCGATTGATGCACTGGCGCGACACCCGGGCAGGCCACGAGGTCGACCTCGTGCTGCGAGACGGACCGGGTTCGTACCTGGCGTTCGAGGTGAAGTCGGCCTCAACCGTGTCGATCAGCGACGCCCGAGGTCTGCGGGCATTTGCCGAGGCGGCCGGCGAACGGCTGATTCGATCGTTCGTCGTCCATACCGGGCGCCTGGTCACCCAGCTCGACGAACACATCTGGGCCGTGCCGGTGACAGCGCTCTTCGAGGGCGGACGGTGAAGCCGACGGGTTCGAGACCTTCGTCGTGAACGAGTTGGCCACGCAGCTGGACTGCGTCGGAGGTGTCGACGGCATGTTTCATTGGCGAAACTGCCAACGCGACGAGGTCGACCTCGTCATGGACGCCGGGCGACACATCCTGCCGCTTGGTGATGATGTGTGGGCCGTACCGATCTCAGCGCTGTGGGCGTAATTCGGCTGGTGCCCGAACTCAAGGTGAGCGACCTCGGCGCGAGCCGCGCCTTCTACGTCGACGCTCTCGGCTTCGAGGTCGCCTACGAGCGCCCAGAGGAGCGATTTGTCTACCTCGATCGCGCGGGCGCCGAGCTGATGCTGGACGAGATTCAGTCCAACGACCGCGTCGAGGTGGCGCCACTGGAACGACCCTTTGGGCGCGGGGTCAACCTGCAGATCGAATGCCCGGGCGGCCTCGGCGAACTGCTCGAATCGCTCGACCGCCACGGCGTGATGCCATTCCTTCCCTTGGAGGACCGCTGGTACCGGCGGGGAAGTACCGAGCTGGGTAACCGCCAGGTGTGGGTCCAGGATCCGGACGGCTACCTGCTGCGGTTCTTCGAGGATCTGGGCCAGCGGAGCGTCGCTGGGGAAGAGCCGCACCTGTAACGCATCGGGCCGATCTCGTTGCCGTTCTGATCTGAGATCTTGGCACCCTCGTACACGGACCCATGTTTCCGGAGGAGCGCGTGAGCCGCCGGTCTACTGGTGAGGTGGCAACTCGGACAGCCCCCGCTCAGCCTGCTCGGCCTCGAACTTCTTTCTGCGCCACGGAGCGATGCCATCGACCTCGGCGTCGAGCGACAGGCTCAGCACGGTTCGCACCACGACGAGTACGCCCAGGGTGACCACGCTCTCGACCGTGCTCTCCACCGCCACGGTCTTGATCACGTCGGCTGCGACGAGCACCTCGAGGCTCAACAGCAGGGTGCGACCCAGGCGGATCCGGCTCTGCTCGTAGGCCGGCTGCCCGCGGATCAGTGCAACGACGCTGGTCCATGTAACCAGCAAGGCGCCGACGATCAGGATGCCCACCCCAACCAACTCGAAGGCTTGGGCAACCTTCGACATCCCTTCAGTGAACTCCATTCCGTCTCCTTCGTTGGCTTACGTGCTCGTCCACGTCCAGGTCGACGTGGCGGTCGGGTCGCTTCGGACGGTGCCGCCGCTCCGCCGAAGAAACTCAGGCGCTGGCACCACCGTCGATCTCCAGGGTGGTGCCGCTGATGTTGGCGGCCTCATCCGAGGCCAGGTAGGCGACTGCGGCGGCCACCTCGTCTGCCTCGACCAATCCCCCCAAAGGTGACATCGAGCGCTGGAGCAGCGTCATATCGGCATCCTCGGGCAGGTGGTAGTCGCTGAGAAACGGGGTGTTGACAGCACCAGGGCATACGGCGTTGACGCGCACGCCCGTCGACGCCAGCTCGACCGCCATCGATTTGGTCAGCGCGATGACCCCGCCCTTCGATGCCGAATAGGCGGCGTTGTAGGGCGTCCCGCGAACGCCGGCAAGCGAGGCCATGTTGACGATGACCCCTCTCGATTCGAGCAGCGCAGGTAGCGCCGCCTGGGAAAGCAGGAAGGTGCCGGTGAGATTCACCTGAATCACCCTGTGCCATTCCTGCGGGGTGACGTCCTCGATCCGGCCGCCGGCACCGATTCCGGCAACGTTGACGACGATGTCCAGCTGGTCGTGGCGCTCGAGAGCCTCGGCGATCGCCGCAGCGCAGGACTCGGGGTCGGTGACGTTGCAGGTGACGCCGTCGTCGATCTCAGCGATGTCGGCGGCGACGACGGTGGCACCCTCGGCTGTCATGCGGTCGACCACGGCGGCGCCGATGCCGCTGGCCGCACCCGACACCAGGGCCACTTTGTTGGTCAGTCGTTCCATACTGGTCGCTCCCTACGGGTTGAACTTCAGATGATGGGTGAGGTCGCCGGTGAGGTCCACGAACATCTCCCGGGTGTCGAAGCACCACTCGCCGTCCACGCGATGAAAGGTGTCGTGGTACCGCCCGGTGATGATCGCCTGGAGGGGCAGCCCGTCGGTGGCCTGAAGCACCGTGTACGAGGAGCAAGCCTTTGCGGTCTGGCCATCGTCGCCAATGTCGACCGCAACGTTGGTGATGAGGTGCTTGGTGCGAGGGGTGCCGTCCGCGTGCAGCCTGACTGCGTCGTCGTACATGGCTCGAACCTGTGTGGCACCCTCGTGCACCACGCCGGGCGCGGCCTGAATGCGCCCGTGGGCGAACAGATCGGCCACTCGGGCAAGGTCTCCCGAATCGAGGTACTCGGCGTAGGCGAAGATGAGTTTTTCGATCTCGCGTCCGCTGTCCCCCATGGCCGAGATGATAGTGATGCAGCGTGACGACCCTCCCCGCTGATCATTTCGACGCCGACTCCACCACCGACGAGGTGCTCGATGGTCTCGACCTCAACGGACGCAACGTGGTGATTACCGGCACCTCGTCCGGGCTGGGTATCGAAACCGCCCGAGCGCTCTCAGCACGCGGAGCACACGTCGTCGGTGTGGTGCGCAACATCGACAAGGCGCGTGCCGCCCTTGCCGAGGCGGGCGCCTCCGAGGTTGATCTCTACGAGGCCGACCTGGCCTCGCTGGAGTCGGTTCGGGCGTTCACCGACCGGTATGTCGCCGACGGCCACGACCGCATCGACGTGCTGATCGCCAACGCCGGCATCATGGCCTGCCCGCAGGGCAGCACCACCGACGGGTTCGAGCTGCAGTTTGGTACCAACCACCTGGGGCACTTCCTGCTCATCAACCGCCTGCTGCCGTTGCTGCTCAACGCGAAGGCGGCACGCGTGGTCATGTTGTCCTCGTCCGGGCACAGGTTTGGCGACGTCAGCCTGGACGACCCCAATTTCGAGCGCACCCCGTACGACGCCTGGATGGCGTATGGCCGGGCCAAGACCGCCAACGTGTTGTTTGCCGTCGAGCTCGACCGGCGCTACCGCAGCCAGGGGCTGCGGGCGACGGCGGTGCACCCGGGCGGCATCGTCACCGATCTTGGTCGCCATCTCACCGACGAGACGATCAATGCGCTGATTGAGGCCCGAAGTGGCGCCGAGATCAAGTGGAAGAATGTGCAGCAAGGGGCGGCCACCTCGGTGTGGGCCGGCTTTGTGGCCGACGCCGACGCGGTGGGCGGTCGCTACTGCGAGGATTGCGCCGTGGCTCCGGTGATCGACGATGTGGCACACACGCCGGGCGTGATGGGCTACGCGCTTGACCCGGACACCGCTGCCGGGTTGTGGACCCTGTCCGAACACCTGGTCGGCGAGACGTCTTCTGCGGGTGAGATCCAACCGCGATGACATCCACTGGTCACCGGCGACACGCCCGCCCGCTCGGCAGGTTCCACCACCGTCCAACGACTGGCGTCGGGAACTGACTGCCCGCGGGCACGTCGATCCGTGCCACAGGGTGCGGCTACCCGCGGGGCACGTCGATCCAGGGGATGTCCTTGTCGCTGCGAGGCTCGCCGGGCAGGCCCAGCACCTGTTCGCCGAGGATGTTCTTCATGATGTTGGTGGTGCCACCCTCGATCGTGTTGGCCTGGGACCGAAGGAACGCATGCCCGGGGGTGCCGCCGGTGAGTGCGGCGATGGTGGGGCGGCGGAAGGTGAAGTCGTAGCCCACCTGTCCAGCGGGGCCCATCATGTCGAGCACGGCCTCGGTGATCTCCTGGTTCAAGACGGCGCTGACGGCTTTACCGACCGAACCTTCGGGTCCGGGGTTGCCCGCCTTGGCGGCCTGTGAGGCACGGAAGTTGGTCAGGCGCAACACGTCGGCCCGGACGTACAGCTGCATCACCTCGTCGCGGGCGGCCGCCGACAGCGTGTCGGCATGGTCGGAGTAGGCGGTGATCAGCTCGGCGATCGGCCCGGTGCCAGCCTTTGGGGCGCTGCCACCGCCACCGCTGCCGCCGATGGCGGTGCGCTCGTTCATCAGGGTGGTGAGCGCCGCCCGCCAACCCTCGCCCTCGGCGCCGATGCGGTGGGCATCGGGGATGATCGCGTCGGTCATGAAGACCTCGTTGAACTCGGCCTCGCCGGTGATCTGGCGCAGCGGCTGCACATCCACACCGGGTGCGTGCATGTCGAGGGCGAAGTAGGTCATGCCACGGTGCTTGCGCACGCTGGGGTCGGTGCGGGCCACCAACATGCCCCAGTCGGCGATGTGGGCCAGGGTGTTCCACACCTTCTGGCCGTTGATCACCCACTCGTCGCCGTCCTTGACCGCTTTGCAGCCAAGCCCAGCGAAGTCCGATCCGGCGCCGGGCTCTGAGAACAGCTGGCACCACTTCTCCTCGCCGGTGAACATCGGGCGGAGGAAACGCTGCTTCACGGCCTCGTCGCCGTGGGTGACGATGGTTGGGCCGGCCAGCGCGATGAAGAACATCGACAGGTCCATGGGCGGTGCGCCCGCCTCGGCCAGGCGCCTGTTCACATTCCGCTGCAACTGCGGAGCCACGCCGAGCCCGCCGTTGCCCTCGGGGTACTGCACCCATGCCAATCCAGCATCAAACTGGTGTCCCCGAAACTCTTCGTACCCCTCAGCCTTCGGATCGTGGTCCGCCAACAGGGCGTCGAGGGCGGTTTCAACCTTGGCTGCATCTGCGTCTGTCATGGCTGCCAGTATTCCAGGCGACCCGGAGGTCGTGTCGACCGGCTATGCCGAGCGATTGGGCACGACAGGCTCGATTGTGGCGATGTAGCCCCTCCTCCGGTCTGGGGCCGCACGCTCAAGGTCCGGTCGGGGTCAGCGCCAGAGGTTCATGTCTTCGATTCGGATGTGGCTGCTCGGCTGCTCGGCTGCTCGACTGCTTGGCCTCAGCCCGGCAAAGTTGGGCACGTTGACACCGTCGGCTTTGACCGAGTTCGGCCACCTCTTGAAAAGCCTTGTTGTTGGGGGCTGCTGAAACAGGCGTCCTGGAGCGACGCGGACCTCCGGTAAGGCTCCCCACGGGTCCGCCTGTTTGTACGGTGGGGAGCCGACGAGATTGAGTGCCTGTCAAGATTGTTACCAGTCGGTTCGCGTGGCCAGTTCGTTGATGCTCACGGCCTCAACATCGGCGGTCAGCGCAAAGGTGTGCTCGCCTGCGTGCACGAGGTAGGTGCGATCGAGGCCGAGCGTGTCGATCGCCATGCGAAGCGACCTGGTCGGGCGAGGTGCGGAGGTTCGCTTCACCTCAAAGCCGACTCGTTCGGCGCCTCGCACGATGAGTAGGTCAAGTTCGGCTCCGGCGTGGGTGGCCCAGAAGTAGCGCTGGTCGGGGCGGCTTCCTGTGATCGAGGCCAGTTGGTCGATCACGAAACCCTCCCACGACGCACCAAGGATCGGGTGGCGTTCAACAGCAGTCCGGTCGGGGAGATCCAGCAGCGCGTGCAGCAGCCCGCTGTCGGCGATGTACACCTTCGGTGACTTCACCTGGCGCTTCGACACGTTTTCGTGCCACGGCTTCAGCTGGGTCACGACCAGTGCCGACGTCAACAGGTCGAGGTAGCTGCGCACCGTCGTGGCCGCAACACCAAAGGAAGACGCGAACCTGGCCCCGTTCCAGACCTGCCCGTGCACGTGGGACAACATGTGCCAGAACCGGTCGTGCGTTGCGCTGGGCACCGTGCTGCCGAGTGCCGGCAGGTCGCGTTCGACAAACGTGCGGACGAAATCGAGTCGCCACTGGAAGCTGATCGGGTCGTCAGTTGCGAGGTAGCTGCGCGGGAATCCCCCGCGAAGCCACAGCGAGTTGAGGTCCAGCCGATCGGCCGCAGCGAGTTCATCAACTCGCAACGGCGGCAGGTTGTAGTGGGAGATGCGCCCGGCCAGCGTCTCCGATGACTGACGAAGCAGTTCTGGAGCGGCGCTCCCAAGGATGAGGAAGTGCCGGTTGGGGTCTCTGTCGATCAGGCCGCGCAGCACTGGAAACAGATCGGGGCGCCGCTGGATCTCATCGAGGATCACCAGCCCGCTCAGTGGTTCCAGGGCCAACTCTGGTTCGGTCAGCCGGGCCAAATCGGCGGGTCGTTCGAGGTCGAAGTATGCAGTCTCGCCGTCCCATTCCTCCGCAATACGGTGTGCGATCGTGGTCTTACCGACCTGGCGGGCCCCGAGCAGCGCCACCGCCGGGTTGGACTCCAAACGCTTGGCGATCTCTCGTTGATGAGCCGATCTCGACAACATCCCGTGCACCATACTTGAAAAACGAGTGGCAAGCAACCGATATTCGAGTATAAATTCTCTCTTGGACCCGCACACGGACGATCTCTTCGAATGGGCGAAGTCGATCCTGGGTCTTCCGATACAGCTCGCGACGGGCGCGCGGAACGGCTCGGATGCGAAAGCGGGTGGAACTCCTCCGGCACGACAACGACCACGTCGTGGCCCGCGCGAGCGAGACCGGACGCGATCGGAACGTACGGGAACACATGGCCCCGGTAGGCCATCGAGTACACCACGATCTTCGCCATGATCAGCCGGTCCTTTCCTGGCCCACAGCGTTGAACGCCCCAACCCAACCGCTAATACCGAACGCAACTCAGGCTGGGTGGGCCCGGCAGACCGAATCGGCCGCAGGAGCGAGGCGGGTTGTCGTTGTCGGCGACCAGTTCGTGTGGACTGCCGGCGTTGAGAAGCCGGTCGGTACAGTCGAGCGGTGAACGACTCGGGCGCATCGAGCAGCGACGACGATCTGCGGGCACAACTACTGGAGGCCACCGCGCTCCTCCGGCGGGTCGCCGGGGCGAAGGACCTGCTGGCACCCCTGTCGGTCGAGGAGCGAACGGCGCTGCTGAACGCTGCGGGCGACGTGTTCTGTGGCGACGCAGATGAGCGGCGGCTTCGGGTGAAGGCCCGACGCAAGGCGCAGCGGGCCCAGAAGATCCGGCGCGACGATGAGGTGCTGTCGGAAACCGGCATCCGCACCCTGCGCGACAAACCCGTGTTCACGACGCCGAATGTGTTCCCCCCGGAGGGGTTCGAGCAGGCAGATGTTGACGACGCGCTGTTTCGCGAGACCGTCGAGCCGCAGCACTGTTACGTGTGCAAGGCGAAGTACTCCTCCGTGCACCACTTCTACGACCAGCTCTGCCCCGAGTGCGCCCAGTTCAACTTTGCCAAGCGTGGTGAGACCGCCGACCTGACGGGCACGGTGGCGTTGCTGACCGGCGGCCGGGTGAAGATCGGTTACCAGGCCGGCATCAAGTTGTTGCGCTGTGGTGCCGAGTTGATCGTGGCCACGCGCTTTCCCCGTGATGCCGCGGCTCGGTACGCAGCCGAGGACGACTTTGAGGACTGGGGCGATCACCTGGAGATCTTTGGCCTCGATCTGCGCCACACCCCCAGCGTCGAGGCGTTCTGCTCCCACGTGCTGAACACTCGGGACCGGCTGGACCACATCGTCAACAACGCCTGTCAGACCGTGCGCCGACCGCCGGGTTTTTACGGGCACATGATGGAGGGCGAAACCGCCGCGCTGGCATCGCTGTCGCCGGAGGTGTTGGCGTTGGTCGGCGCCTACGAGGGGCTGCGCCGCTCTGACATGCTGCCCGCCGATGCATCGGGGGTGGCCCTGACCGCGCCCGACGGTGACGGCCCCTCCGCCGGGTCTTCGGGATTGACGCGGGCCGCCGAACTGTCCCAGGTGCCGCTGCTGCCCGGTGACCACGGCGGGGACGGCGATGCCTTGTTTCCGGAGGGGCGCTTGGACCAGGACCTCCAACAAGTGGACCTGCGTGACCGAAACTCGTGGCGCCTGTTGCTGCACGAGGTGTCGTCGGTGGAACTGCTTGAAACCCAACTGGTGAACGCGGTTGCACCGTTTGTGATCAACGCCCGCCTGCGGCCCCTGATGGAGGCGACCCCGGGCGCCCACAAGCACGTCGTCAACGTGTCGGCGGTCGAGGGCCAGTTCTATCGACGATTCAAAACCACCAAGCACCCACACACCAACATGGCCAAGGCGGCGCTCAACATGATGACCCGCACCTCGGCGACCGACTTCCACGCCTCGGGCATCCACATGAACAGCGTCGACACCGGGTGGGTGTCCGACGAGGACCCGGTGGACAAGGCCAACGAGAAGCGAGCCGAGCACCGCTTTCACCCGCCACTCGACATCGTCGACGGCGCCGCCAGGATCGTCGACCCGATCATCGACGGCGCCAACACCGGCACCCATGTGTGGGGACAGTTCCTCAAGGACTACCGACCCACCGATTGGTGAGGATTGCTCACCTTGGCGGTCCGGTCGGTGTCGGCTTCGAGGAGCGCCTCACCCCAACCGTTCACAGCGTCGCTGATGGTGTGCCAATCAGCGCCGAACTCACCAGCGACCTCAGCAACGGTCCGGACGTGGTCGCCGAGCTGACGACACGCCCACAACCAGGTCCGGCCTGCGATGTGGTCGTCGGCTCGGGTGATTGGAGGATTGCTCGTGAGCGCCGCTCCTTTGGGAATTGGGCCGATGCTGACCTCACGTGCGGGTCACACGGTTACCCCTTGGCATCAATGGGCTGATGCCTGTTCCAACCCCGCTCCTGGTCGACCGGAGCTATGGAACCTCGCGGATGGCGGTGACGCTGCGGGCAACGGCTGTGAGCGTGATCGGGCCGGGGGGCGACCCCAACTGCTCGTAGAGACGATCGCGAAGCAATGCTTGTTGGAGGGCGGGGAGCGCAACACAGTGGGCGCCTGCGGGGCCGATACCCGCCTGGAAACCGGTCCAGACCTCATCGAAGTCGACGTAGGTGGTGTGCACCTCGATGGTGGTCTCGTTGATGTCAACGAGGTCTGCCTCGACGAAGAGCCTGGCGATCTCGCCGGGACGGCCGAATCGCAGCTCTCGGGTGGTGTCCGACACGTCGGGGTCGACCTCGTGGACGGCGTCCCAAAATGCTCGCAGCACGTCCATCTCCCGCTCGGCGTCCCACACGCAGGCGGCGACGGTGCCGCCGGGGCGCACGACTCGCCGCAGCTCGTCGGCGGCTGCCGGGGCGTTTGCAACGAAGTGGAGGACCAGTTGGGCTGCGGCCAGGTCGAACCGGGCGTCGGTGAACGGGATGGCCTCGGCCTTGCCGACCTGCACCTCGACGCCCGGGTTGCGCTTGGCGCACTCGTCGACGAACCCGGGCGAGGGGTCGCATGCCGCCACCGCTGCCGGGCCGAGGCGTGTGGCCAGCGCCGAGGTCAGGGCTCCCGGCCCACATCCGACGTCGAGGACCTGCTGGCCGGCGACCGGGTTGAGCGCGTCGACGAATTCAGCCGCCAGCGGGGCGGAGTATCGACCCATGAAGAGGTCGTAGGAGGCGCCGCCGGCGTGAAACATCAGTGAGTCGCTCTCGATCCGTGAGTGCGTGCCGCCTTGACCCGCGTGATGACGGCGACGAGAACGAAGCCGACCGCCAGACCGATCAACGCGGATGCCAGGGTGTTGACCACCCACGACAGCACGCCCCCGATGCCAGCGATGTCGTGCACCCGCGTTTCCAGGGAGTGCACGAAATCGTAGGGGCCGTGCCAACCCAGCTTGTCGGTGCCGTTCAACAGAATGTGGCCGCCGACCCAGATCATGGCGGCGGTTCCGATGGTGGCCAGGGCGGCCAACAGCTTGGGCATGCCATTGACCAATGCCCGTCCCACCCGCTGCGACCCGTTGCCCGATCGCTGGGCGAGGTGCAGCCCCACGTCGTCCATCTTCACGATGAGCGCCACCACGCCGTACACGGCCACGGTGATCAGCACGGCGACGATTGCCAGGATGATCGCTCGGGAGAAGAGGCCCTCGTCGATCACCTCTTTCAGCGCGATGACCATGATCTCCGTCGACAGGATGAAATCGGTGCGAACGGCGCTCTTCACCGTCTGCTCCTCCTGCTCGGGGCCGTCGGCCGGGGCAATGAGGTCGGGCGCATCGTGCGCGGCCTCGTCGACGTGGGAGCTGAAACGGTGGTGGATCTTTTCGGCCCCCTCGAAGCTCAGGTAAGCGCCACCGAACATGAGGATGATCTCGACGAGGATCGGGGCAACCTCGCTGAGCAGCAGGGCAGCCGGGAGGATGATCAGCAGCTTGTTGCGCAGCGAACCGGTGGCGATCCGCCTGATCACCGGCAGTTCCCGATCGGCGGTCAGCCCATCGACGTAGGTGGGGGTGACCGCGGTGTCGTCCACGACCACCCCGGCGGTCTTGACGCTGGCCCGTCCGGCGGCCGCACCAACATCATCGATGGAGGCTGCCGCCAGCTTGGCGAGTGCGGCGATGTCGTCGAGAAGACCAACCAGGCCACCGCTCATGTGATCCCCCTACCGCCGAAGGCGGCCTCGTTCGTCGTTGGGTGTTCCATAGTTTGCCCGCTGGGCACCGTCCAACCCGGAACTGCTGTTGGCCGGCTGTTTCGGGACCCTGAAACCGGCGGAGGAGAAGGGTTTGCTGTCAGCGCGATTCGGGGATGACGATGAGGTGAATGGCGCAACGGTATCGACCGATGGCGGGGCGGGGCCCGACGCGATCTACACGATTGGTCATGGCACGCTGCCCGCCGAAGCGCTGATGGAGCTGCTGGAGGCGCAAGACATCACCCGGCTGGTCGATATCCGGTCCTTTCCCGGCAGCCGACACAACCCGCAGTTCGGCCGGGAGGAAATGGAGCGCTGGGTGCCGGCGGCGGGGATTGACTACCGCTGGCTCAAAGTGCTGGGGGGACGACGCCGGTCTCAGGACGAGTCGCGCCATATGGCGCTTCGGCACCCGGCATTTCGCTCCTACGCCGACTACATGGAAACCAACGACTTCGCCTCGGGCATGGCCCAGTTGCTGACGCTGGCCACCGAGCAGCCGACGGCGATCATGTGCAGCGAATCGGTGTGGTGGAAATGCCACCGCAGGCTGGTGTCAGACCATCTCGTGCTCATTGAACACATTCCGGTGCTTCACGTGATGCACACCGGGAAACTGAACGAACACCCTCCGCTGGCCGAGGCCAGGGTGGAGGGAAACGATCTGGTGTACGACGTCGGCACGCTGGGGCTGTGACGTTGGGACGATCAGGTCACACGGGTGAAACGATCCTGCGCCCGACCTACCATGACCGACGATGAGCTTGGCCGACGCTGGGAGTTCCAAACCGAAGGCCGCCCCCAACCGGGTGGCGCAGGCCCAGGCGCAGGCTCGACCAACCTTGGTGCTGGTGGCCCTGTTTTTGTTGGCCGCTGCGGTGGCGGGTGCCGTGCCCCACTCGACCGGGCCGTGGTTGCCACTGCACCTGGCGCTTGCGGGAGCGCTGCTGCTGGCGATCTCCGGGGTCACCCAGTTTCTGGGGGTGACCTGGGGTGCGGCACCGGCACCCAACGCAACCCTGGTGATGACCCAACGTGTGCTCATCGCTGCGGGCACGGTGATGGTGGCTGTGGGCCGGGAGGTGCCGGCCGATGCACTCACCGGGCTGGGTGGGCTCTTGGTGATCGCCGGCCTGGTGGTGCTGATCGTCATTCTGGTCGGCATTGGGCGCAACGCGCTGCAACGGCGGCTGCGCCCCGCCATCGTGGCCTATGTGGCAGGCGCCCTGCTGGGTCTGGTTGGAATCACCCTTGGCGCAATCCTGGGTTCGGGCGGCGGGGGTGGTTGGTACGGGCAACTGCGCGAGGTGCACGCCACGATCAACCTGTTGGGACTGTCCGGACTGGTGATCGCCGGGACGTTGCCCTTCTTCGTGGCGACCCAGGCCAAGGTCAAGCCGTCGAAGCGGGCCACCCAGCGCGCTCAGTTTGGAATGCAGGCGGTGATGGCTGTCGCCCTGGTGCTGGCGGTCGTCGGGCTACTGGGCGAGTGGAAGGTGGTGGCGACGGCGGGGTTTGGGTTGTATGCCGCCACGTTGCTCGCCTTGGTTGGGCTCCTCCCGAACCTGGGTGGGAAGCAGTTTCATTGGGCCGGACCCAGGCTGGTGCAGGCGAGTGCCTCGATCGCTTGGTGGATCGGTGGGGTGACGCTGGCGGCGGTTCACGCCGCAGACGGCCGGGCCCCGATCTCGGGAGCGGTGATTCCGGCGTTGGCGATCGGGGCATACGTGCAACTGCTGGTGGCGTCGTTGTCGTACTTGGGCCCGGTGCTGGTGGGCGGCGGCCATCAACGACTCACGGCCAACTTTGCGATCACGCGTTCGTGGGTGGGGCTGGTGGCCGGCAATGTCGTGGCCATCGCCGCGTGCGCCGGCCTGGGTCGACCGATCTATGCGGGAGCCCTTGCGGCCTGGACGGTCGATGGGACGGTTCGGGCAACGTTGCTGATCAGGTCCCGCCTGCGCCCGGAAGTCTAAAACTATCAGTGATTGACATTACAGCCTGACCGTCGTACAACGAATTGCATGCTCGGGTCGTCGATCAGCGGGGAGGTACCTGGGTGACCACAGCATTCGTCTTGTCGGGAGGGGCCGCCCATGGCGCGGTCCAGGCGGGCATGTTGATGGCGCTGGACGAGCGCAATATCCGTCCGGATCTGATCGTCGGCACATCGGTTGGAGCGATCAACGGAGCGTGGCTTGCCGGCCACCCTCCCGGCGACTCCGATCTTGCGGGGCTGGCAAACCTCTGGCGGTCGCTGAAGCGCAGCCAGGTGTTTCCCACCCGTCCGCTGCTGGGACTGCGCGGGTTTCTGGGGCAGGCGCGGAACCTCGTGCCCGCCGGGCCGCTGCGCCGCCTGGTACGCCAACACGTGACGTTTGAACGCCTGGAGGACGCCCACGTCCCGCTGCACGCGCTGGCGGCGGACGTGCTCACCGGCGAGGGCGTGCTGCTGTCCACCGGTGACACCGTGGACGCGGTGGTTGCCAGCGCGTCGATCCCTGCGGTGTTCCCGCCGGTGAAGATCGGGGAGCGGTACCTGATGGACGGTGGGGTCGTGAACAACACCCCAATCTGCCAGGCCGTCGAACTGGGCGCCGACCGGATCTGGGTGATGCCCACCGGCTATGCCTGTGCGCTGACCGAACCCCCGGCCGGGGCGTTGGCAATGGCGCTCCACGGGGTGATGATGATGATCAACCAGCGCCTGGGTGGCGACGTGGTGACCTACGAATCGCAGGTGGACCTCAGTGTGGTACCCCCGCCATGTCCGATCCGAACCAGTCCCGCCGACTTCTCTCATGGTGCCGAACTGATTGAGCGCGGCCATGACACGGCGGTCGCCTGGCTGGATGGCAACATCCCCGACCTTGGCGCTGCAGTGTTCCTCGACCCGCACCATCACGGATGACGGTCGTCGGTTCGTAGCTGTTGGCCTACCAGGCGGCGGCGCACCCGATGCAGCGGTCGGCCTCGGGGATGGCCTCCATGCGCTCGAACGGGATGGCCTTGCCGCAGTCGACACAGACGCCGTACTTGCCGGCCTCCAGGCGTTGGAGCGCATCTTGGAGTTCGACGACGGCTTCTAGCGCGGCGTCGAGTTCCTCTCGACCCAGCTCGCGGTCGACCGCCGAGTCCGAGTCGGCGAGCGCCTCAAAATCGATGGTGGCTTGCTGGACGCGCTCCCGCTGAATGGTGAGCTGGTCGGTCAACCAGTCTCGAAGGACCTGGCGTTGATCGTCGGTGAGTTGCCCTTCGGCACCCACGTTGGAAGATGGACTGGCGGTTGAGGTCGTCACGGCTGCGTTCCTTCCCGAGCTACTTGGTTGAGGTGCTGCACTTGAATGGAAAAGCGTTGATGCCGGGGCAGCGAACAAGCGTGCCCCGGCTGCGAATGGCCGTCGTCAGGACGGTGGCGCTGGCTTACGGGTCCAACAGTACGGCGCTCAGGGGCTCCCAGCTTCAGCAAAAACCCACGGATTCACGCCGTTGCACTGTGAGTTGTTCACAGTGCAACGGTTGGTCAAACTATCGTGATGTGGCGGACCTGTGACGTTGGTGAGGTTGTCGACTTGTTGGGGGGCGACGCTCAGGTGGTGGCAGGCAAAGCCGGACTGGGTCGACAGGTGAGTCGGGCGAAGGTGGCGGCGAATGCCGACCTGGTCGGTCGGGCCGGTTCCAATGAACTGCTGGTCACCACCTCTGAGGCACTGGGCTCGGTCGACGATGGCTGGGACCTGTTGTTCGGAAGCCTCGATGTGGCGGGGGTGGCTGGGTTGGGGGTTTGTCTCAACACCTCGGGCGACCTCCCAGCCGGTCTGGTGAGCGCCGCAAACGGCCAGGGCATGCCGGTGGTCGTCTTTGCCGGCGGCGACGAGCTGGTGGACGTGACCGCGGGCGTGCTCGATGCTCTGCTGGAGGCGCAGGAGCGGCGCTTGGACCGGATCCTCGAAATCCACGAACGGTTTACCCCAATCGTGCTCGCCGGGGGAGGAGTGCCCGAGATCGCCACCACGTTGCACCTGTTGTTGGAGTTCCCGGTCGCCGTGCTGGACCCCGAGGGGCGCACCATGGCGATCGTGCCTTCGGATGCCCTGGATGGTGTCGACCTTGCCGACGCCTCGTGGCCTCGGCAGTCCATCAGCGCCGGACAGTTTGATTACGGCGAGATCGTGGTACCCACCGGCGAGGGCCTGAAGGAGGATGGGCGCCTGGCCATGCAGCGTGCATCGCAGGCCATCGCCGTGCGCATGGCCCATGCCAGCGCCGCTGCAGCCGAACGCGAGCGCTTTGAAGCCACCTCGTTGGAGGAACTGATCGCCGGTCACGCAGGAGACATCGCTGACGTGACCGAGCGTGCCATCAGCTTCGGGTGGGACCTGGCACGACCCCGCGCCGTGTTGCTGGCGTCGATCGACCCGCCGGTGGACCGCGAGGTTCTGCCGACGGTGCTGGGCACCATCGCCGCTGCAGCCCGGGCCACGCTGGGTGCCGACGCAATCGTCTGGACCCGCAGCACCACGATCGCCGCACTGATCGCACCCGAGACCGCCGACCCCGTCGAGCGGCGGGAGATGGCCGAACGGCTGCGCACCGAACTGGACAATCGAGTGGATCAGGTAACGGTGAGCATCGGGGTGGGCCGCCGAGTGGACGATCCCATGGCGATGCCGCAGAGCTACCAGGAGGCCGGCCGGGCCGTCGACGTCGGGCGGTGGGCCAAGGGCCGACATGCCACAGCGGTCTTCGACCAGTTGGGGCTGGAGCGTCTGCTGGCATCCACCCCAACCGAGGAGTTGGCCGAGTTCGTCGAGCATGCCATCGGTCCGTTGGCTGCCTACGACCGGGCGCACGACTCCGACCTGGTGGAGACGCTGGGCCTGTGGCTGGAGACACGAAACATGGCGGAGGCGTCCCGTCGCGTCAACATCCACTACAACACGTTCAAGAACCGATTGGACCGGATCGAGTCGATCCTGGGCCCGTTACTGAGCGACGCTGCCCGGTCGTTGGAGTGCGAGGTGGCCATCTACGTCTTCCAGCGCTACGACGGGCCGTGGTCGCAGTAGCTCGGCGAGGCGACGGACCGGGGCCGTGCGGGGCATGATGGTGCAGTGACGCTGATCGATCTCGCCGTGGTGTTGGTGGTGGGGTACTTCCTCGTCACCGGCCTGACGTTTCTTGTCCGCCCAGAGTCGGTGGCCTTCTACGGCCTCAGCGCCGACGGGCCGGCCGGACGCACCGAGGTGCGCTGCTACTACGGGGCGCTGGCGCTGGGCCTCGGAGCGTTCGTCGGCTACCTGGGCCTCAACGATCTTGGGCGTGAGGCAATCACCGGCGTGTTGATGATCGCCTCGGCCATCCTGGTGGTGCGGGTGATCGGCGCCTTCGCCGATCGTGGCTGGTCCGAGCGCTACAACCGGCTGGCGGTGCCCACCGAGACCGGGTTTGTGGTGGCGCTTGGGGCCGTCTTGTTCTTCGGCTGAACACACCCGGTCACCGGAGTGTTCCGACGGTGCGCGACGCTGTAGTAGAGGGTTCGAGATGTATCCGGAGGAGACGAGATTGTGACCACGACCGATGCTGTACCTGAACCGGTGGCGGGTAGAGGCGGCACTCATGGGCAGCGGCAGGTGAGCGGGTCGCACCTCGCTCCGTTGGCGCCGAACGCCCACCTGCTCGAGCCCCTGATCGAACGGGCTGCCATCGACCCCGACCGGGTCGTTGCCGCAGTGCGGGAGGGGTCGGGCTTCCGCAATGTGACCGCGTCGGAGTTTCATGGTCGGGTTCGAGCGATGGCGAAGGGCCTCATCGCCTCGGAGGTGGCGCCAGGCGACCGGGTGGCGTTGATGTCGGGCACCCGCCTGGAATGGCTGATGGTGGACTACGCCATCCTGGCCGTCGGCGCGGCGACCGTACCGATTTACGAGACGTCGGCTGCCGACCAGGTGTCGTGGATCCTGGCGGACAGCGGAGCGGTGCTGGCCGTTGCCGAGACCTCGAACATGGCCGAACTGATCGATGGCAGCGTCGTCGATCCCGAGGTGGCCTGTGGCGAAGTGCTCGTCATCGACGGCGCCGGGTTGGACGACCTGGCGGCGAAGGGGAGCGAGGTCGCAGATGAAGAACTCGACAGGCGAATCGCCGCCCTGACCATCGACGACCTGGCAACCCTCGTCTACACATCGGGGACGACGGGCCGGCCCAAAGGGTGCATGCTCACCCACGGCAACCTGCGGGCCAACGTGAAACAGAACCTCGATGCGGTGGCGTCGATGCTCGGCCCCGACGAGCGCAGTCTGCTGTTCCTGCCGCTGGCCCACACGTACGCCAAGATCATCGCCCTGGTGGGTTCGGAATACGGAATCAAGGGCACGTTCTCGTCGGGGATCGCCAACCTGCCCGAGGAACTCGCCCTTTCCTCGCCCACGATGGTGGTGGCGGTGCCGCGCGTGTTCGAGAAGGTGTTCAGCACCGCACAACAACGGGCGGAGGCGGGCAACGTTGGCCCCATCTTCGACCGGGCGACCGAGGTGGCCATCCGCTATTCACGGCAACGGGCCGAGGGGTCGGTCGGTTGGCTCACCCGCGCCGAGCACGCACTGTTCGATCGGCTCGTCTATCGCAAGGTTCGCGACGGGTTCGGCGGCTCGATGCGTTTCGCTTTCAGCGGGGGCAGCCCGCTGGGTGAACGTCTGGCTCACTTCTTCGATGGGGTCGGTGTGCGCATCTTTGAGGGCTACGGCCTGACCGAAACCGGACCGGTGCTGGCGGTGAACCGCGTCGACGCCTGGCGTCCGGGAACGGTGGGCCGACCGGTGGCGGGCACCAGCCTGCGTCTCGCCGAGGATGGCGAAGTTGAGGCGAAGGGGCCCCAGGTGTTCCGCGGCTACTGGAACAACGAGGAGGCCACCCGCGAAGTGCTGGCAGACGATGGCTGGTTCAATACCGGCGATGTCGGCCGAATTGAGGACGGGTTTCTGCGCATCGTCGGCCGGAAGAAGGAACTGATCGTCACCGCCGGCGGCAAGAACGTGGCTCCCGAACCGATGGAGGACCAGTTGCGGGCGCATTCACTGATCAGCCAGGCGATGGTGGTGGGCGACAATCGTCGGTTCATCGCAGCCGTGGTGACGATCGACGAGGAGGCGTTCGACGCCTGGTGGCCGGGGGACCCCAACCACGAGATCAGCGTGGCCGAGGCGGTCGACCACCATGATCTGCTGGCCGAGGTGCAGCACGCCGTCGATGCGGTGAACGCAAAGGTGTCGCGTGCGGAATCGATCCGAAAGTTCGCAATCCTCCCGAAGGACCTCACCGTGGAGGATGGCGAGATCACGCCCACGCTGAAGGTGCGACGGGCGATCGTGGCTCAGCACTACGAGCACGTGATCGACGAGATGTACGCCACCTGAGCGGTTTGAATCCTGGGGCCGGCCCCACCTACTCCAGCGTGATGCCCAGGTCGGCGAGCGCATCGCCCAACGCACCGACGCGGAGCAACTCCTCAGCGGCCTGAAGCTCGGGGGCCAGGTAGCGGTCGGGCCCGCAGCCGGCAACCTCGGCCCGGAGCCGTTGCCGCAGCGCGTCGGTGGCGGGGGACGGCTGCAGCGGGGCGCGCAGATCGATGGCCCGAGCGGCGCAGACGTACTCGACGGCCAGGATCCGTCGCACGTTGTCGATCACCTTGCGCAGCTTTCGCACCGCCAGCCACGCCATCGACACGTGGTCCTCCTGCATGCCGGAGGTGGGCAGGGAGTCGACCGAGGCCGGCGCGGCCAGACGCTTGTTGTCGGATGCCATGGCCGCAGCGGTGTAGTGGCCGATCATCAGGCCGCTGTCCACGCCGACCTCCTCGGCGAGGAACGGCGGCAGACCCTGGCTGCGGGTGTGGTCGAGCATGCGGTCCATACGCCGCTCTGCGATCGCACCCACCTCGGCGACCGCGATGGCCAGGAAGTCTGCTGCGAAACCCAGCGGGGCGCCGTGAAAGTTGCCGCAGGACTCGACCCGGCCGTCGCTCATGACCATGGGGTTGTCGATGGCCGACGCAAGCTCGGCCTCGGCCACCGAGGTGCAGTGGGCCAGGGTGTCGCGCACTGCACCGTGTACCGAAGGCGTGCAACGAATTGAATAGGCATCCTGAACCCGGGTGTCGTCAGGCGTGTCATGGCTGGCCACGATTGGCGAGTCGGCCAGCATGGTCACCAGGTTGGCGGCCGAAACCGCCTGGCCCGGTTGAGGGCGGAGCGTCTGAAGGTCGGCTGCGAAGGGCGAGGCGCTGGCCAGCAGACCCTCCACGGTCATGGCGGTGATCGCGTCGGCCTGGGCGAGCAGACGTCGCGTGTCGTCGATGGCCAGGCACAGCATGCCGAGGATGGCGTCGGTGCCGTTGGTGACCGCCAAACCTTCCTTCTCGGCCAGTTCGATTGGCTCCAGACCGGCTTCGGCCAAGGCCTGGGCCGCCGGCTTGCGGACCCCATCGACCATCACCTCCCCCTCGCCCAGCAGCGCCAACGCTCCATGGGCCAAGGGGGCCAGATCTCCCGACGCGCCCAGCGACCCGTACTCGGGAACCACTGGCGAGATCCCGGCGTTCAACAGGTTGACCATGCCCTTGGCCACCAGCGGGCGGGCGCCGCTGTGGCCCAGTGCGAGGGTGCGGGCCCGAAGCAGCACCATGGCCCGAACCACCTCGTCCTCAACCGGCTCGCCCATGCCAGCCGCATGTGAGCGCACCAGGGCAACCTGAAGTGCCCGACGCCGTTCGGGTGGAATCGACGCGGTGGCCAACGCCCCGAAGCCGGTGGAGATGCCATATCGGGGCTCGCCTTCGGTCATCCGGTCGACGACGGCCCGCGCCCGGGCCATGGCGTCGAGGGCCGTGGCGGTCAACTCGACCGCCTCGCCTCCGCGGGCCACGGCGACCACGTCGTCGATGGTGACGCCGGGTCCGTTCAGCTGGATGGTCATGCGAGGTCCTCCCCGGTGACGCGGAGTTGACGCTCCAGCGCTTCGACGGCCTGATTCAGTGCGGTTTCGTGATCGGAGCGTTCCTCTGGGCCGAAGCGGTGCTCCGGCCCAACGATCGATACGGCGATGCCGAGTGTTCCCTCGACGGGCAGCGCTCGGCTGATGGCTGTGATGTCATCTTCGACCGCCCCGGTTCGGTCGACGACCTGGCCGGGGCTGCGCAGCGCCGAACCCAGGGCGGAATTCTCAAGCGGCACGTCCTGGCCAACCCAGCCCACGTGGCGGATGGCCCGCGGGCTCTCTGCGGCAGCGACGTAGGTGCCGATCCGCCCGTCGCTGATCGCCAGGTATGCAGACTCGCCGGTCTGTTCGGCGAGGCGATCGAGGTGCGGCTGTGCGGCCGACGCGAGACGGTCGATCACGCTGCGGTCCCGGAGCGATGCGGCAAGACGCAAGAGGGTGGACCCGGCCGAGTAGTCGCCGGCGGCATCCCGCGCCAGATAGCCGCGAAGCTCGAGGGCACGCAGGTACCGGAGGGTGGTTGTTGGTGTCAGCCCGGCGCTTTGGGCGGCGTGGGTCAGGTTGCAGGCGTGCTTGGCGAGGACGATCTCCAACAGGTCGAGTACCCGGCCGACCGAGCGAGGCACCGCCGGATCTTCCAGCGTGGCACCCTCGGGCGTGGCCGACGTGGTTGCCGGATCTTCGGAAGCGTCCTCGACGGAGTCGGTCGGGCTTTCCGAGGGCGGCGCTTTGGGGGCCGGGGTGGTCATTGCCTGCTCCGATCGTTGGTGAGGTCGCTGCGGCGGTAGAACGCGGGAATGAGAGTGTCATTCCATGACAATGAATGTTGCTGGTTGACAACGTAGCCAAACGTTGACCACACTGCAACCCATGAGTAGCAGCTTTGGAGCGATCGGCACGCCCGTGAGGAACATCTCGGCGCCTCGGGGCACCGACCTGACCTGCAAGGGTTGGCCCCAGGAGGCCGCCTTTCGGATGTTGCAGAACAACCTCGACCCCGAAGTGGCCGAAAATCCCGACGAACTGGTGGTGTACGGCGGCACCGGCCGCGCCGCCCGATCGTGGGACGCCTACCGGGCCATGCTCCGAGGGCTCACCACCCTAAAACGCGACGAGACGATGCTGGTGCAGTCCGGCAAACCCGTCGGGATCATGCGCACCCACGAGTGGGCGCCCCGGGTGATCCTGGCCAACTCCAACCTGGTGCCCGATTGGGCGAACTGGGATGAGTTTCGTCGCCTCGAGGCCCAGGGGCTCACGATGTACGGGCAGATGACCGCCGGTTCGTGGATCTACATAGGCACCCAGGGAATTCTGCAGGGCACCTATGAGTGCTTCGCCGAAATCGCCCGCAAGCGCTTCGGTGGCACGCTGGCCGGCACGCTCACCGTGACCGCAGGCGCAGGCGGCATGGGTGGGGCCCAACCGCTGGCGGTCACGATGAACGACGGCGTGGTGCTGATCGTCGACGTCGACCAGTCCATGCTGCAGCGCCGGGTGGATCACCGCTACCTCGACGAGATCGCCCCCGATTACGCAACGGCGATCGCCAGGGTCACCGAGGCCAAGGCAACCAAGACGCCGCTGTCCGTCGGTTTGCTCGGCAATGCGGCCGACATCCTTCCCCGCCTCCTGGCCGATGGTCTGGACGCCGACATCGTCACCGACCAGACCAGCGCCCACGACCCGCTGAGCTACCTGCCCAACGACCTCACCCCGGAGGCAGCCGCAGAACTGAAGCAGAACGACCCAACGGAGTTCACCCGCCGAGCCCGTGCGGCGATGGCCGCTCACTGCGAGGCGATGGTCGGCTTTATGGACGGAGGCGCCGAGGTGTTCGACTACGGCAACAGCCTGCGCGCCGAGGCCAGGCTCGGTGGCTTCGAACGGGCCTTCGACTACCCGGGCTTTCTTCCCGCCTACATCCGGCCCCTGTTCTGCGAGGGCCTCGGCCCGTTCCGCTGGGTTGCGCTGTCGGGTGACCCGGCCGACATTGCCGCCACCGACCGGGCGGTGCTCGAGGAGTTCCCCGACCACGAGGGCCTCCACCGCTGGATCGAGATGGCGGGTGAACGGGTGGCGTTCCAAGGCCTACCGGCCCGCATCTGCTGGCTCGGCTACGGCGAACGGCACCGGCTGGGCCTGCGCTTCAACGAGATGGTGCGCTCCGGTGAACTGTCGGCGCCTGTGGTAATCGGCCGAGACCACCTCGACTCGGGCTCGGTGGCCTCCCCCTACCGGGAGACCGAGGCGATGGCCGACGGCTCCGATGCCATCGCCGACTGGCCGCTGCTCAACGGGCTGATCAACACGTGCTCGGGCGCCACCTGGGTGAGCATCCACCACGGCGGCGGCACCGGCATTGGCCGCTCGATCCACGCCGGTCAGGTCAGCCTGGCCGATGGCACCGACCTGGCCGCCGAGAAACTCGAACGCGTGCTCACCAACGATCCGGGCATGGGCGTGATCCGTCACGTCGATGCGGGTTACGACCGGGCCATTGAAGTGGCCGATGAGCGCGGCGTCACGATACCGATGAAACAGGAGGGCAACTCATGAGCGTCCAACCGGGCGATCGCAACCACGCGGTCGAGGGTCACTGGGAGGTTGAGGGCGACTACGACGCCGACGGCGCCGTCTGCGTCCGAGGCGCCTTCACCCCTGAGCAGGTGGGCTGGGCCACCGAGGCAATCGATGAAAATCTCTCGGCGCTATCGCCGCGGGCCAAGCGAGCCTCGGCCGACGGCGACGGCGCTTTCATCGAGGACTTCTGCAACTGGAATCGGCTGCCCGCCATGGAGCGCTTCATCAAGGAGTCCCCCGGGGCCGAGATCGCAGCCCAGCTGACCGGGTCCGACACGATCCGGCTGTACCACGACCACGTGCTGGTCAAGGAGCCGGGCACCAAACAACACACCCCCTGGCATCAGGATCAGCCCTACTACAACGTCGACGGAGTTCAGAATGCGTCGATGTGGTTTCCGGTCGACCCGGTGGCTCGATCAGCAACGCTGGAGTTCATCGCGGGCAGCCACCGAGGCCCCTGGTACATGCCGCGGACCTTTCTCGATGACGAGGCCAAGTGGTTTCCCGACGGCGCCCTCGCCGAACTGCCCGACTTTTCCGCCGAACCCGAGCGCTGGCGGGTGCTGGGCTGGGAACTCGAACCGGGCGATGCGGTGTTCTTCAACATGTTGACCGTGCACGGCGCCGGCGGCGTGTCCGGCGTCAACCGACGTCGGGTGCTGTCGGTGAGGTTCCTGGGCGACGACATGGCGCACGCCCCCAGGCGCTGGACCACCTCGCCCCCATTCGATGGCCTTGACGCCGAGATCCCCGACGGTGCGCCGATGGACCACCCGCTGTTCCCGATGCTCTGGACCCGCGCCGACGGACTCGTCGCAAACGCGTGAACAGCCGTTGCCGGACCCTCAGCATGCGTCGGCCTCGGGCAAGGAGAAGGCCGTGAGCATCCGAGAGGTGTTGTCGATCGGCCACCCGGCATTGCGCGAGGTGGCTCAGGACGTCCCGTTGGCCGAGGTGGGTTCGGCGCAGGTGCAGGCGTTGATCGACGATCTGGTCGCCACGATGCGCCACGCAAACGGCGCCGGCCTGGCCGCCACTCAGGTGGGCGAACCGGTGCGCATCGCCGTCATGGAGGTGGGCGACAACCCCCGGTACCCCTACAAGCCCCGCATCCCGTTGACCGTGGCGATCAACCCGGTGATCGAGCCGCTGGACGACGAGCAGGTCGTCATCAACGAGGGCTGTCTGTCGGTGCCGCTGCGGGGCGAGGTGCGGCGCCACGTCAACGTGCGGGTGCGCTACCTCGACCGTGACGGTGCCGAGCACGACGAGGTGATTCGGGGCCTCACCGCCGCCACCTGGCAACACGAGTGCGACCACCTCGACGGTGTCCTGTTCATCGACAAGGTGGACGACCCGGCCACGCTCAGCACGTGGGACACCTATGAAGCGTTTCACCGGGACGCGTTCGTCGAGCGCATCACCGCCTTCGTCGCCAGGGTTGGCTCGTGAACAGGGTCGGCTCGTTCCGAGCATCGCCACGATGATCCCCGCGGGCCGTCAGGGTTTGCGGCGCAGCAGACTGGGGGCCGCACGGGGCCAACAGGACTCCGTCGGTACGGGAGGAGTTCGTCATGGAACAACGGCTCGATATGTGGCAGCTGGCGCCGGAGGCGTTCAAAGCGGTGTTGGCACTCGAGACCTGCGCCAGGAAGGGCGTCGAGCCGAAGTTGTTCGAGCTGATCAAGATCCGGGCGTCCATGCTCAACGGTTGTGCCTATTGCGTCGACATGCACACCACCGATGCGTTGAAGGGCGGCGAGGATCTGCGTCGGATCGTGGCCGTTTCGGCATGGCACGAGTCGCCGTACTTCTCAGAGTTGGAGCGCGCCGTGCTCGACCTGACCGACGCGGTGACCCGGTTGGGCGAGGACGGAGTGAGCGATCAGATCTGGGAGTCCGCAAGCGAGCATCTGAACGAACTCGAACTCACCAACGTGGTCATGGCCATTGCGGTCATCAACGTGTGGAACCGCGTCGCGGTGACCGCCCACACCCCTGCTGCGCCGTTGGCGGTTGGCTAGGCGGTTTTCACGAAGCGACCGGGACGCGGTGCGGTCGACCTCCCGCTCGGGTGGGCCCATGAGCGCAGTCGGCGCCGGGCGCTACCACTGCGACTTGGCGGTGATCGACGGAACGGTCCAGACGTCGGTGTCGATCGAGGTGGTCGACGGCAGGTTCACGTCGATCACCCAGGGTTCCGCGCCCGGTCCTGGGGCCACCCGTTTGCCGGGCCTCACGCTGCCGGGCTTGGCCAATGCTCACAGCCACGCCTTTCACCGCGCCTTACGATCTCGCACCCAGGCCGGAGGCGGCACGTTCTGGACGTGGCGTGACGTGATGTATCGGGCGGCCGCCCGGCTGCAGCCCGACAGCTACCACCGCCTGGCCCGGGCAACGTTCGCCGAGATGGCGCTGGCCGGCGTCACCTCCGTGGGCGAGTTCCACTATCTGCATCACCGCACCGACGGCGGCCGCTACGACAATCCCAACGCCATGGGGGAGGCACTTCTGGCGGCCGCCGCCGAGGCGGGGATCCGCATCACGTTGCTCGACACCATGTACCTGCACGGTGGCCTGGGCGATGCCCCCTCAACGAGCAGCTCCCCAAGCGACGGCTCCACTCACAACGGGTCCCCACAAACAGGTGGCTACCTCCCACCCAACGACGCCCAGCTGAGGTTCAGCGACGGCAGCGGCGACCGCTGGGTCGAACGCGTCGATGACCTGCGCGTCATCGACCCCACCACCCAGCGGGTCGGTGCGGCCGTCCATTCGGTGCGGGCTGTCGATCCTCGAGCGATGACGGCGGTCGCAGCATGGGCAGCGGCAGCAGGGGCACCGCTGCACGCACACGCGTCCGAACAAACCGCCGAGAACGAGGCGTGTCTCGCCCACCACGGTGTCACGCCAGTGGCCGTCTTCTCCGAGGCCGGCGCACTGGGCCCCCGGTTCAGCGCGGTACACGCCACCCACCTCAGCGAAACCGACATCGCACTGCTGGCCGCAGCGGGTGCCACCGTGGCGATGTGCCCCACCACCGAACGGGACCTGGGCGACGGCATCGGCCCCACCCACCGATTCGGCGCCGAGGGCATCGCAATGAGCCTTGGTACCGACTCTCACGCCTCGATCGACCTGTTGGAGGAGGCGCGGGCACTGGAGCTGAACGAGCGGCTGCGCAGCCATCGCAGGGGGAACCACGCGGCATCCGACCTGCTGGAGATGGCGTCCCGAAACGGTCATCGCAGTCTGGGCTGGGACGATGCGGGCACGATTGTCGTTGGGGCGCGCGCCGACCTGGTGACACTGGCGCTGGACTCGGTGCGCACCGCCGGCGCGCCGACATATTCGGCGGTTGAGGTGGCGATGTTTGCCGCGTCGGCAGCGGACGTGACCCACGTCGTTGTCGACGGACGGGTCGTCGTGGCCGACAGGCGCCACGCCACCATCGATGTCCCCGCCGAACTTCAGGCGTCGATCGCCCGGTTGTTCGAATGAGGGCCGGGTTCAACCAACCGAGGAGTCGCTGGATATGACCGCTGAATCGCTGGTGATCGACAACATCGGATCGCTGATCACCAACGACCCGGCGTTGGGCCGTGGGTCACTCGGCATAGTCGAGAACGCCTGTGTCGTCATTGCCGACGACGTGGTCGTCGCTGTCGGGCCGGCCGGCGCGGTCGCAGACCGTCGCATCGACGCCGGAGGTGCGTGCGTGCTGCCCGGCTTCGTCGACTCGCACACCCACCTGGTGTTCGCCGGGGATCGGTCGGAGGAGTTCACCGCCCGGATGGACGGGCGGCCCTATGATGGCGGTGGCATCCAGGTCACCACCGACGCCACCCGGGCCACCTCCACCGCGAGGCTCGATGCGCTGGTTCGAGAACGTTTGGCCGAGGCCCATCGGGCGGGCACCACCACCATCGAGATCAAGTCGGGCTACGGGCTCACCGTCGATGACGAAGTCCGCTCGGTCGACATCGCCCGTGCCCACACCTCGGAGGCGACGTTCCTTGGCGCTCACCTGCTGCCTCGGGAGTACGCCGGGCGCGCCGACGACTACATCGCTCTGGTGTGCAACGACATGCTCTGCCGGGTGGCCGGCACGGCCAAGTGGGTGGACGCATTCTGCGAGACCGGGGCGTTCGATGCCGACCAGTGCCGGGCGGTGCTCGACGCAGGCCGGGCGGCGGGGCTGGGCCTGCGGCTGCACGGCAACCAGCTGGGCCACGGCCCGGGCGTGCAACTGGCGGTCGAGTGCGGGTGCGCATCGGTCGACCACTGCACGTATCTCACCGACGCCGACATCGATGCGCTGGCGGGCGGCGAGACGGTTGCGACGTTCTTGCCCGCCACCGATTTCTCCACCCGCCAGCCCTATCCCGACGCCCGCCGGGTGCTCGACGCCGGCGCCACCGTGGCGCTGGCCTCCAACTGCAACCCCGGGTCCAGCTACACCACGTCCATCTCGTTCTGCATCGCCTTGGCGGTGCGGGAGATGCACATGACGATCGACGAGGCCATCGCAGCAGTCACCACCGGCGGGGCCGCAGCTCTGCGCCGAGAAGACGTTGGTCGGCTTTCACCGGGTTCGGCCGGGCATGCCGTGATACTCGATGCCCCGAGCCACCACCATCTCGCCTATCGCCCGGGTGTGCCGCTGATCCGTCAGACGATCGGCCCGCTCTCCAGCCGGGCGCTACCCCTATGTGGGCACGGAATGGGTGACGACGGCGTCGGGCGACAGCGAGTCGATGGGCACGATCGACCGGCCGAAGGGCCACAGTGACAATGCGCTCAGCTTGAACGCCTGGATCCCGAACGGAAACCCGATGATGGTGATGCACAGCAGCACACCGGCGGCGAGGTGGGCCAGGAACAACTCCCAGCCGACCAGGACCAGCCATACAACGTTTGCTCCCACCTCGAGGCAGCCGCCCTCGGGGCTGGCCACGACGGTCTTTCCAAAGGGCCACAGGGTGAATGCCGCCAACTTGAACGCCTGCACGCCAAACGGAATGCCGATGATGGTGATGCACAGCACCAGCCCCGCCAGTGCGTACCCCAAGGCCAGCCAGAGGCCGGCGAAGACGAACCACAGAATGTTGCCAAGAGTCTTCACGATGTGCCGTTCCGTTTCGTTCGTTCCGCCACCGACTGCTGGACCCAAAATATCAATTCTGGGGTGCGGTCGGTCGGGTTCGTGACGGGCTCGCAGGCATCTGCGAGCGGTGTGGAGGTTAGCCGTTTGCGCCTCGGCGGGCAGCGGTCAGCCGGTTTCTGGCTACCATGCCCGTCCATGACCCCCGACAGTGAGACCCGACGAACGGTGACGTACCTGTGAAGCGAAGCGATTTCGGCGACGACTTCACCTGGGGTGTGGCCTCAGCGGCCTTTCAGATCGAAGGTGCACCCTCCGCTGACGGTAAGGCACCGTCGATCTGGGATGAGCTGACCCGCACCGGCAAGATCGCCGGCGAGGGGGGCGATCAGGGCATCGACTTCTACAACCGGTATCCCGAGGACATCGAGATGATCAAGGACCTCGGCTTCGGTGCCAACCGCATCTCGCTGTCGTGGCCACGCCTGATGGGTACCGGGCGTGAGCGGCTGAACCCGAAGGGCGCCGACTTCTACGACCGGGTCATCGACGCCACCCTGGAAGCGGGCATGGAGCCATGGGTGACCGTCCACCACTGGGACATTCCGCTGGCCTTGTGGCAGGAGGGCGGCTGGACCCGCCGAGGCATCGTCGAGGACTTCGCCCGATTCGCCGAGGTGTGCGCCGAACGGTTTGGCGACCGGGTCAAGAAATGGATGGTGTTTAACGAACCTGCCAGCGTCGCTGGACACCTGGTGCTGGGGCTGTACGGCCGAAAGGGCCTCCACCCCAACACCACGCTGCGCAGCGTGCACCACATCAACCTGGCCTGCGCCGAAGCCGGACGTCGGATGCGGGCCGCGTTGCCCGAGGACGCTGAGATCGGCACGACCAACGTCATGTCGGTCGCCTACCCCTACGAGCCAACCGACGAGCGCACCGCCCGCCGCAAGCGGGCGATCGAGGCCCTGGCCATCGACATGCACCTCGACCCTGCCGGTGGGCTGGGCTACCCGTTCGAGGCCAACCGGCTGCTCAACTTGATGAAGCGCCACATCGAGGACGGCGACCTGGAATCGGCCCGCTTCGAGTACGACTTCATGGGTGTGCAGTGTTACGGGCCGTTGGTGGCGCTGCGCAAGTTGCCCGTCGTCGGGGCGGTGCCGACGATGACGGTGCCCGGTGCAGAGGCGAGGGTTTCCTCTGCCATCGGCATTCCTCAGGACGCCGACGCGTTGCTGTGGACGTTCCGCAAGTACGCCAACCACCCGGTGGCCAAACGGATGGTGGTAACCGAGGGTGGGTTTGGCGGCCAGGATCGTTTGGAGCCGGACGGCCGGGTGCGCGACGACATTCGTATCTGGGTGTATCGCCGCAACCTCGAGGCGGTGTTGGCCGCAAAGGCCGAGGGCATCAACGTTGACGGCTACTTCGCTTGGTCCTATGCGGACAACGTCGAGTGGGTGCTGGGCCGCAGCCCCCGCTTCGGCATCGTCTACACCGACTACGACAACGACTACCGCCGTATCCCCAAGGACTCGGCCAAGTGGTTTCAGCGTCTGCTGACAACCGACGCCGGCGTCGACTGAGTCGCTGTCGGCGGCGACTGGACCGTTGGCGTCGACACCCTGATCGGTCGTTGACACTCACCGCTTTCGGGCTCGGAGCTACCCACCTGCCGGACGAAGCCGGGTGCGAAGGTGCGTTGCCACATCGACCACCCGGTCGTTCAAGGGTCTACCGGAGGTGACGACCTTTGGGAGACCCTGGGGCCAGACGACGACCACACCCTTGACCCGCTGGGGCCGGCGGAGTAGGGGCCATTCGACGCCGATGAAGCACAGCACGCCCCGGATCGCCACGCCTGCGAATTCGTCACCGAGGGTGGTGCGAACCACCTCGATCTGGTGGCGCACCCCGTCGACCAGTTTGGTGCGGTCACGGCCCTTGACGTAAAGCCTCGGGTCGTGACGGAACATGCCACCGACGTCTCGGGCCTCCAGCTTGCCCGTGTACTTCTTGGCGTCGATGACGAAGACGCCTGACGGGCCGACAACCAGGTGGTCGATGTTGGCCCGGCTGCCCGGGATGAGGCGGTCGTGCAGCACCTCGATGCCTCGCACGCCCTTGAGTACCTCACCGACGAGCCGTTCGCCCTCGGCGCCCACCCTCCAGTTGGCCGTGGTCTGCGACTCCGGTGTGATCTTTGGCTTGGCGGTCAGCGCGGCCGCCAGGCGACCCATCACGGGACGCGCTGCCTTGGCCTCTTGGCGCCATCGGGCATCGGCGGCCACGATCTGCTGCTTTTTGGCCAGTTCCCGAGCAGATTTGCGGTTGTACATGTTCTGGGCCGATACGCCGGCGGTATCGGCATCCGCCGGGGGCGCGGGCGTAACGAGGGGACGATCATCTTGGAGTGAGCCGGTAGTGTCGCTGCGGTCGCCACCGGATGGCGGTTGCGCTCCCATGTGGGTGGCCCGCCAGTCCTTAACGAAGCGGTCCAACATGTCGCGCAGGATGGCTTGGTCCATCGTGACCCGACCGGTTTCCAGATTCACTCGTCCGATCTTGGACCCGTCGGGTGCGGTGACGTACAGCATGTCGTTGCCGTAGACGCGCTTGCGCCTGCCGATCAGCCCACCGGTTGCCTGGTTGTGACCGGACGCAGCGATCGTTGAAGTGCGAGGTTCGCCGCTCAGCCGTCGTACCTCATCCCCGCCGAAATGTGTGTCTTCCACTGATCCTCCGCGTGCGACGATGCTGGACCGAGCCTAGGTCCAGGGACGTTGGGAGCGTTCGGCCCAGTAGCGCTCAGGCTCGATCGGGGCGTCGCCTCCAAGGGCCAACGTCGGGTCGCCGTCCAGCATCACCTTGGTGGCCAGCAGGTTGGACTGCAGGTGTTCAACGGTGGCCGCTCCACTGAGTACCACGTCGGCCCACGGTTGGGAGGCGGCAGCCGCCAGTGCCACCGCGTCGGGCGGCCAACCCGTGAGGTGGGCGACGTCGGCCCGGTTACCAGCACCGGCCAGGCGGCCGTTGGCCAGGGCCTCCTTGACGATCACGCCCAACCCGGCGTCGTGTGCCTCGGCCAGCGCCGGTCCTGCCGAGCGTTCCAAGAGGTTCCACGTTGCCTGCACCGTCGAGAACAGCGGGGTGCCGTTCGCCTCCACCTTGAGGGCGCGTCGGATGACGTCGGCCTGGTCGGGTCCGCTGGTGGTCAGGCCGACGCGCACCCCGGTGGCCCGCAACTCGCCCAGCGCAGCGATCACGGCGCCGTCGTCGAGGACCGGCGAGTCCGGGGTCACCGAGTGGATCTGGTAGATGCCGAGATGGTCGCACAACTCGGCGCGGGTCTCGCCGAGTTGTCGCCGCAGGGCCGTGTGGGAGTGGTTCTTCACCTCGTGAGTGGTGGCGTCAGGGTCCCAGTCGGCCACGTAGGTGTAGCCCCACTTCGAACCGACGCTCACCCGATCGGAGGCGCCCAGCCGCCCGAGCCAGTGGCCGAGGAAGCGCTCGCCCAGACCGTAGGAGCGGGCGGTGTCGAAGTAGGTGACGCCACCCGCCAGCGCGGCGTCGAAAACCTCGCCCGCCCTTGCCTCGAGCGACTCTGGATCGGCAGCGCCCGCCAGGTCTTCGCAGTGGGTCTCGTTGATGTACAGCGGTCGACCGAGGGCGGCGGTTCCCAAGCCGATGATCGAAACCTTCGGGCCGCCGTCACCCAGCGTGCGCTGCTCCATCGAGGGGGTCATCGTCCGACGCTACCGCCGCATCGATGGTTTGGGTCGCGCCATTGCAGGGGTAGACCGAGGCAGCGGGTCCGGTCAGGACCCGGTCGAACCAAGGAGTCCAGATGCCCGACTTTTCCCAACTCAGCGCCCTGTTTCTCAACTGCTCGCTGGAGTACGACCCCGCCGACTCCCACACCGGACGGTTGATGAGTCGTTCGGCGGGAATCATGAAGACCGAAGGGGCGTCGGTCGAGACCGTCCATGCCCTCGAACACGTCATCCCCCACGGGATGTACCCGGACCTCACCGAATTTGGCCGGCCACGAGACGACTGGCCTCTGATCCAGGCAAAAATCATGGCCGCCGACATCTTCGTCATGGGCACGCCGATCTGGCTGGGCGTGAAGTCCAGCGTGGCCACCCTGGCCGTCGAGCGCATGTACGCCTCGAGTGGCGAGACCAATGACAAGGGCCAGTACCTGTACTACGGCAAGACCGCCGGTTGCATCGTCACCGGCAACGAGGACGGGGTGAAGGCGTGCTCAATGGACATTCTCTACGCCATGTCCCACATCGGCTACACGATTCCGCCGCAGGCCGACTGCGGCTGGATCGGCGAAGTGGGGCCGGGCCCCAGCTACGGGGACGTCGTCGAGGGTTCAGACACGCCAACCGGTTTCGACAGCGACTTCACCAACCGGAACTGCACGTTCATGACGTGGAACCTGATGCACACTGCCGCCATGTTGCGTGCCAACGGCGGTATCCCCACCGACGGCAACCGCGCCGAGGATTATCAGAACTTCACGAACGCCGCCGACCAGTCACCTGAACCGATCGGCTGAACCGTCCCGCCCCGGTCGGGGAAACCGACCGGGGGTGCGGGTTGCGAGCTACTCGACCTCGATGAAGATGCACTCGCCGGGGCACTCCTCGGCGGCCTCGATGACGCTTTCGATCTCCCCATCGGGGATTCGGGCCTGACCATCGGGACCGGCGGGGTTGGTGTCACCGTCAAACTTCTTCTCGGTGCCGAAGTTTTTCGCCGACTCCTTCACGTAGTAGAGGCCGTCGTCCTGCGCGAAGAACACCTCTGGGGCAATCTCCTCACACAGGCCGTCGCCGGTGCACAGGTCCTGGTCAATCCATACGTGCATGAAATCGTCTCCTCCCGCCGATCTGGCGGGGTCTCGAATGGCTGTGGCGAACAAACCGAGCCGGTTGTCAGGGCTCACAGTCAACCACCGGATGAACACACCAGGCTAACCGAGCGGCTCGGACACGCCCCCTCGGCGACGTCAGTTGATCAGCGGGTCTCGGGGCATGCCCAGGATGCGCTCGCCAATCTGGTTGCGCTTGATCTCAGACGTTCCGCCGGCGATCGACAACGCCCGGTGCATGAGCACCATCGGGTTGCTGATCGCCCCCATCCCATCCATGAACACCGAATCCGGGCCGTAGCACTCCGTGAGAATCGAGGCGGCGTCGTGGCCGATCTCGGAAAGCACCAGCTTGGTGATCGCTCCGCCCACCCCAGGATCGGCACCGGCGACCGCACGGTTGGCAGCACGCAGGTTCATCAGACCCATCGAGTGGTGCTCGGCGATGTAGTGGCCGACGCGGGCAGCGCCACCCGCCAGACGGTCGGGGTGCTCGTCGAAGGCCGACAACAGCAGTTCCGGAGGCATCGCCATGCCGCCATCGCCGCTGCCGATGCTGACGCTTTCATTTCCGAGGGTGGCCCGGGCCACGGTCCAGCCACCGTCGACGGGCCCCACCACGTCGTCGTCGGGAACGAACACGTCGCTGAAGAAGACCTCGTTGAACTCCTTGCCGCCGTTGACCATCTTCAGCGGACGCACCTCGACGCCTTCAGCGTGCATGTCGATCACCATCATCGTGATGCCGTCATGCTTCGCAGCGTCCGGGTTGGTGCGCACGGTGGCGAAACCCATCCCCGAATAGTGGGCGCCCGAGGTCCACACCTTCTGGCCGTTCACCAGCCAGCCGCCGTCAACCCGGGTGCCCTTGGTGGTGACCCCGGCTGCATCCGACCCGGCGTCGGGCTCGGAGAACAGCTGACACCACACGACCTCCTGGTCGAGGGCGGGCTTCACCCAGCGGGCCACCTGATCCTCGGTGCCGTACTGGATGAGGGTGAGGATGTTCCATCCGGTGATGCCGTAGCTGGGACGAGACACCTTCGCGGTGCCGAACTCCTGCTCGATCACCAACTGCTCGACGGCACCCGCCGCCCGTCCGAAGGGCTTGGGCCAGTTCGGCATGGCGTAACCGGTCTCGACCATCCGGGCCTTGCGCTCATCCTCGGAGAGCCCCGAGATCGAGTCGACGAAGCTGCGGACCTCCGCGCGGATCGTCTCGGCCTCCGGCGGCAACTCGACGGTTTTGGCCCGCGCAACCCCGGCGCGTGAGAGGTCCACCAGGTCGGCCGCCGCACCGTCGGCATCGAGGAAGTACAACAGCGTGGTGGCGCGCCTCATGAACAGGTGGGCTTCGTGCTCCCATGTGATGGCGATGCCGCCGTGCACCTGGGTGTTGAGGTTGGCGCACAGGTCGGCGGCAGGTGCGGCCAGGGCGGCGGCGACCGCGGCGGCGTAGCTCAGCTGATCGCCGCCGGTGGAAGCGGCGCGGGCGGCGTCCCAGACGGCGCAGGTGGCCATTTCGGTGGCGACCGCCATGTTGGCGCAGTGGTGCTTGACCGCCTGGAACATGGCGATCGGCCGACCGAACTGCTCGCGCTCGTTGGCGTAGGCCGCCGCCGACTCGGTGCACTCGGCGGCAATGCCCACCGCATCGGCGGCCAGGATCACCCGGCTGAGGTCGCGCAGCGCAGTCGCTCCGCCGGTCAACACGGTGACTGCCGTGTTGTCGAGGGTGATCCGGGCCGAGCGTCGGGACGGATCGAGGTTGGGCGGGGTCTCCACGGTGACGCCGTCGGCGCTCGTGTCGACGATGACCACATCGTCACCAACTGCAACCAGCACGATTTTGGCCAACGCTCCACCGAGCACCACCCCGGCGCTGCCGGACGCAGTGTGGCCGTCGATGGTCACGTCGCCGTGGAGGGCAACGGCACCGGTGAGCGAGCCGTCGCCAAGACCTGGCAGGAGCTTGGCGCAGGTGGCCTCGTCCCCGATGGCGGCCAATGCGGCGCTGGCGATCACCGTTGGCACGAACGGCCCCGGTGCCACCCGACGGCCCAGTTCCTCGACGACGACCACCAACTCCTCCAGGCCAAACCCGGAGCCGCCGTGGGCTTCGGGCAGATGCAGCCCCAGCCAGCCGAGGCCGGCGATCTCATTCCACACCGCGGGCAGGGCCTCCTCGTCGGCTTCGAGCAGCGCGTGGTTGGCCTCCAACAGTTCCCGCTTGCGGGCGAGGTCGGCGACGGTTTCGCCGAGTGCCAGATGGTCTTCGGTGATGGCGATGGCCATGGGGGGCGTGCTCCTGGTGATGGAAGTGGCTAGAAACGAAGCGCGACCCTATTCCCGCGTTGCCGTGCTGTGCGACGTGAGCCGCTTCCGTTGCTCACAACCAGTTCCGTTGCTCACGACCGGTTCCGTTGCCTCCCGCATCGCTGAGCGGGAGGCGGGGGCGCGTAGGGTCGGTATCTCGACGACTTGGGGTGTTGATGTACCAACTGGGATGGGCAAAGGCCGATATCGGTATCGAACCTGCGGGTCGGGCCATGTGTGGCTACGGCATGTGGGATCACCGGGCCCGGGGGCAGCAGACACCGCTCTATGCCCGCGCCTGGTGGGTGGGCGGCGCCGACGGGCGGGCGGCGATCATCTGCGTCCTCGACATGGCCATGGTCACCCACTCCATGCGAGCAGGCGTGGTCGATGCCCTGACGGCCGAACTGGGCGACGACTTCAACCCGGAGACCTTCGTTTTGGCGTGCACCCACAGCCACTCCACACCGGGCGGATGTGGTCATGAAGCCATGTACAACATCGTGACCCCGGGGTTCGTGCCCGAACACCTTGAGGCGGTGGTGCGGGCGTGCGCCACCGCCGTCACCGGCGCCAAGGCGGCGGCGGCCCCCACCGAGCTCACCCTGGATGCCTCCGAGTTCGCGCCCAGTGACGATGTGGCATGGAACCGTTCGCTGGGGTCGTACCTGGCAAATCCCGAGGCGATGCCGCTGACCGAGACCGAAACCCACCTGGCGCTGGACCGCACCATGTCGGTGCTGACCGCTCGGCGTGACGGCAAGCCGGCCTCCTTGCTCAGCCTCTTCGGCGTGCACTGCACCAGCCTGGGCAACTCGCTGGAACGACACGATGGTGACAACAAGGGCTACGCCGCAGCGTATGTGGAGCAGGCCCTGGCATCCGACGGTGGGGGAGAAGACGAATCGGTCGCCATCTTCGCCCAGGCCACCGCGGGCGACGTGTCACCGCACTTTCACGGCCCCGGCGATGTGGCCCGTCGCAATCGAATCTCCGGCGAGGCCGAGTACGTCGAGGCGCGGCGCAACGGCGACCTGCAAGGCGAGACGGCCCTGGCCGCAACGAGCTCGACGCACGGCAGGGGGTCTGGCGTCGACGGCCCGATCGACGGGGTGATGACCTACCTGGATCTCACCGAGCAGACCGCCGATCCGCGGTTTGTCGACGGGCACCCCAACGCCCGCACCGGCGAGCCCTGCCATGGGGTGGCGTTCTTTGCCGGAACCCGCGTGGATGGTCCCGGCATGCCCAAGGCGATCGCGGTTGCTGCCCGGGCGCAGTCGAAGCTGCTGCGACGCCGCCGTCTGCGGGGGCTTGCCAAGCTGCCGGTCGAGGAGGCCGAGCGGCTGCGACGCATGTACGAGGCGCAGGACCCCAAAGACATCCTGATGGAGGCAAAGCCCAAGCTGCAGCTGGGCACGCCGATCGACCGCGTGCGACTCCCCGACTGGGCAGACCCGTCGCTCGCCGAGATGAAGCGGCAGGCCAGGATCGGGGCGTTGAAGACCAGCTCGATGGTGCCCACCGTGCTGCCGATTCAGATCGTGCGGATCGGACAACTGGCGCTGATCTGCTGCCCGGGCGAGTTCACCACGGTCGCGGGTCGGCGCGTGGTGGAAACGGTGCGTGCGGCGCTCGATGGCCACGGGGTCACCGAGGTGCTGATCATGACGTACTGCAACGACTACATGGGCTACGTCACCACCCACCAGGAATACGAGCAGCAGGCCTACGAGGGCGGTCACACCATCTTCGGTCGTTGGACCTTGGGAGCGTTCCAGACCCAGTTCGAGAAGCTCGCTCAACAACTGGCGATGCCCTCGGACGACCGTGATTACGACCGGGACACCCGGCCGGCTCCCCAACCCGCCGACGAGCTGGCGCTGCGGAGCAACCTCCCGGTTCCCTAGCCGCGAGGCGCAGGCTGTCCTTCGGCAGGTTGGCTGAAGCGCCAACCGAGGGCCACATCCTCGCTGGGAAGCGAGCGCGAGACCCGGGTGATTCGCACCTGAAATCAGGCTGCATCACCGGTCGATATCCGAGAGATTTAGTGACGCACTCACCCGTTGTAGGGTCGTGGTCATGGCAACCGCCGGACTCCCTTCGCCGCCGTTGAGTAAGGGAGAGCAGACTCGCCAGGACATCCTGCAGGCCGCCATTGTCAGATTTGGCCGAGATGGGTTCCGCGGTACGTCGGTTGCCGATATTGCGCGCGACGCCAACGTGAGCGGAACGGCCGCGTATGCGTACTTCAACAACAAAAAGGCGCTGTTCCTTGCTGCCCTGGACGAGGATGCTGCGGCGGCCATCTCCGAAGGTATGGCCATCGTCTTTGACGAATCGGTGGATCATCGCTGGAGGGACGGGTTGCTGTTCAGCCTGGTGGGGTCGGTGAGTCGCCACCCGCTGGCCCGTCGCGTGCTGGCCAACCACGAGCCGGATGTGCTTGATCGGGTGGTCGACCTGCCGGCCCTGGCCGAGCTGCGCAAGGCGGTGGCGGCCCGGCTGAGTGTCGAGCAGTCCGAGGGCACGGTGCGTCCAGACATCGACGCTGCGGTGGTTGGTGCCGGGCTGGTGTCGATCATCTTGTCGCTGCTGATGACCATGACGCAGTTGGGGGAACATGCGCCGGAGGATCAGGCGACCGACGTTCTTGCGGTGTTCGAGGCGGCCCTGACCATTCGCTAGACGCAGAGTTGTGCCACCTGCGAACTATTCGCAGTAACGTGACGGCATGTTGCGTACTCTGCAAGCGTTCGCCGTTCTGGTTGTCGTGGCGGCTTCGGCCTGCAGCGGGGGGTCGGACACGGCCACCGACGGCAGGCCGGTCATCGTCACCACGGTGGCACCGATCACCAGCATCGTTTCCAGCGTGGTCGGAGATCGGGCAACGGTCACGGGAATCGTTCCGGAGGGCAGCGACAGCCACACCTTTGAACCGAAGCCAAGCGCCGCCGAGGTGCTGTCGAAGGCGGACGTGGTGTATATGAACGGGTTGCAATTGGAAGAGCCCACCAAGAAGCTGGCCCAGGCCAACCTGGCCGACGGCGCGGAGGTGGTGGAGTTGGGGACACAGGCGATACCTGAGAGTGAGTACCTGTATGACTTCTCCTTCCCGCGTTCCGGGGGAAAGCCCAACCCGCATCTGTGGACCGACCCGCCGTTGGCAAAGCGCTACGCCGAGATCGTCAAGGACGACGTATCGAAGCGTGATCCGAAGAACGCCGACTATTACGACACCAACTACCAGCGCTTCGCCGCCCAGGTCGACGAGTTGGATGCCGCCATGCGCACCTCGTTCAAGACGATTCCCAACCGGCGGCTGCTGACCTACCACGACGCCTACGCCTATTTCGCGAAGACCTACGACTGGAAGGTTGTCGGCGCCATTCAGGTCTCGGACTTTGAGGATCCAACTCCGAAGGAGGTGGCGTCGCTGGTCGGGCAGGTGAAGCGGGAGAAGGTGCCGGCGATCTTCGGGTCGGAGGTGTTTCCCAGCCCGGTGCTGAAGCAGATCGGCCGCGAGGCCGACGTTCGCTACGTCGACGTGCTGCGCGACGACGACCTGCCCGGCGAGCCCGGCGAACCAGAGCACTCGTGGATGGGGCTGATGCGCTTCGACTTCATCACCATGACCGAGGCCCTTGATGGGGACGCCACCGCGCTGAAGGCCGTGGCGGTCGGTGACGGCGTTGAGGACAAGGCCGACTACCCGCAATGACGTCGGCTGTAGCGGGCGAACTGGTCCGTCTCGAGGGCGTCAGCTGTCGATACGGCGGGGACCCGGTGCTCTCCGACGTCAGCCTGAGCGTGGGCGCAGGGGAGTTCATCGGCGTGGTTGGCCCGTCCGGCTCAGGTAAGAGCACGTTGTTGAAAGCCATCTTGGGCATGGTGAAGCCGTTGGCGGGTTCGGTGTATCGGCGCCCTGGCGTTCGTGTTGGGTACGTGCCTCAGGTGGAGACGGTGGACTGGTCGTTTCCGGTCACGGTGGCCGAATGCGTGCTGATGGCCAGAGCCCGCCGCAGCGGTGGGGGATTTCGGCGCTGGGCGCCCTGGCCGGATCGCACCGAACGCATGGAGGTGGACGCCGTGCTGGCCCGCCTTGGGATCGCCGAGTTGGCTGATCGCCACATCCGCCACCTCTCCGGTGGTCAACAGCAGCGCGTGTTCGTGGCCCGGGCGTTACTCGGCCGTCCCGAACTCTTGCTGATGGATGAGCCGACCTCGGGGGTGGATGTCGCCACCCGTCACGAGTTCCTCCACCTTCTGCGCGACCTCAACCAGCCAGGCCCGAGTTCGCGGGATCAGCACGAAGACGGGCTCGCCATCGTGTTGACCACCCACGATCTCAACGGTATTGCCACCCACCTTCCGCACGTGGTGTGCCTCAACACCGAGGTGATCGGTGCCGGTGCCCCGCACGACGTCCTGACGGCGGAGGTGCTGGAACGCACCTACGGCGCCCGCATGGACGTGCTCGAACACGCCGGCATGCCCTTTGTCGTTGAGCACCACGAACTGGTTGCAGCCCCGATCGACAGGATTGGGGCCTGACCCGTGGACCTGCTGGGGCCCTATCAGTTTGAGTTCTTCCGCAACGGCGTGATGGTGGCCACCCTGGCGGGAGGGCTGTGTGGTCTGGTCGGTGCCTTCGTCGTGTTGAAGGGCATGAGCTACATCGGCCATGGCCTGTCGCACGCCATATTTGGCGGGTTCGCCGCCAGCGCGCTGTTGGGCGTCAACTTTGTGTTGGGTGCGGGCGCGTGGGGCATCGCCTCGGCGCTGATGATCAATGGGGTCACACGCCGACGGGTGATTGGGGCCGATGCTGCAATCGGTGTGATCACCACCGCTTCGTTCGCGCTGGGACTGGCGTTGTTCGCCGTGTTTGGACGCCAGGGGCAAAGCTTCGATGCGGCGCTCTTCGGCAGCATCCTTGGTGTTGAGCCCGCCCAGGTGTGGGGCATCGCAGCACTGTTCGCGGTGGTTGGAGCGCTGGTCTTCGTGTTCTATCGCCCGCTCCTTTTCACGACGTTCGACCCGGAGGTGGCCACGGCGTCCGGGTTGCCCACCGCTCGCATCGATGCGGCGCTCATGGTGGTGCTGGCTGCAACCATCCTGGCCACCATGCAGGTGCTCGGGGTGACGCTGATCGCCGCCGCACTGGTTATTCCGGCCACGGTGGCCCGAATGCTCACCAACAGCTTCAGCCGGTTACTCGTGCTGGCCACCGTCATCGGCTCGGCCACCGGGTTCGTGGGCATGAACGTGAGTTATCACCTGGACATTCAGTCCGGCCCGGCCATCGTGCTGGTCGGCGCGGGCTTGTTCGCCGTGGTTTTCGTGGCCTCGGGATCGTCGATACGGGGTCGTCTCGCCATCGGGCATCACTGAGGGGCCTGACCGATTCGGGGGCCGTACCGGCCGAGAGTTGGCGGTGGCGGTCGGTTGCGGGCTACCAGGCCAGCTCGTCGCATCCCTCGTGGTCGGCCGGCTCCACCTGCAGGGTGGCGTGGCCGATGCCATAGCGCTGCTGGAGCAGGCTCCGTGCCCGGTCGAGCACGTCATGGGAATCGTCGGTCGACTCCACCACCAGGTGCACTGACGCGTTCTCCATCTCGGACGTCAGGGTCCACACGTGCAGGTCGTGCACGTCGATGACCCCGGGGATGGCGGCCAAGCGTTCGCCGACCTCCGCCAGGTCGATCTCGGGCGGGGCCGCCTGTAGCAAAATCCGCACGGCCTGGCCCCCCAACCGCCAGGTGCGGGGCAGTATCCAAAGGCCGATGGCGGCGCCGATCACCGGGTCCACCCAGGTCCAGCCGAAGAGTTGCAGCAGGAGTGCGGCGACGATGACCCCCACCGAGCCGATCGTGTCGGCCAGCACCTCCAGGTAGGCACCCTCCACGTTGAGGCTCTCGGAGGCACCCTCCCTCAGCAGGACAAACGCCACCAGGTTGACCGCCAGGCCCAGCGTCGCCACGATCAGCATTGGAATGCCGAGTACCTCCGGGGTGCCGGTGAAGCGACGGAGCGCCTCGATCAAGACGTAGATCGCCACGCCGAACAGCAGCAGGGCATTGACGAACGCCGCCAGGATCTCCAGGCGGTACAGCCCAAACGAATGCTGGCTGATCTCCTGCTTGCGAGCGTGGTTGTTGGCCAGCTGGATCGCCGCCAACGCCATGCCCAACCCCACGACGTCGGTCAGCATGTGCCCGGCGTCGGACAGCAGGGCCAACGAGTTGGTGAGTATGCCGCCGACGGCTTCGACCACGAAAAACGCGGCGATCAGGGCGAAGGCGATCATCAGCCGCTTCTGGTGGCGGGCACCGGCGCGCAGCGCCCCGGCCCCGTGGTTGTGACCGTCGCCGCCCATCAAACAACGGCCTCAGCGTCGGCGCCGGGCCGGTGGGCGTCGTGGGCACGGGACACCTGGAGCAGCATGCGCACGTGGGCGTCATCGAGCCGGTAATAGACCACGCGACCGTCACGTCGGTTGGCCACGATGCCTGCTGCGCGCAGCAGCCGCATCGAGTGCGACACAACCGTTTCGGTCACCCCCACCGCTGCCGCCAGGTCGCACACGCAGAGCTCGTCTGCTTCGTACAGTGCGTAGAGGATGCGAAGCCGGCTGGGCTCGCCCAGCAACTTGAATCCGTCAGCCAATCGTCGGGCCTCGGCGGAGTTGATGAGGAACTCCTTGGTGGTGGCCACCCGGTCGGGGTCGACCATGCGAACCTGGCAGCCGTCGGAGTGCAGGTCGGTTGCAGTTGTCATCGTCTTCACATCTGTGAGGATGGCAGGCCGTTGGTGGATGGTCAACCCTCGTTGGTGTGGGCCGCCGCACCTTCATGTCGCTGGAACGGTGGAGGTCGGCACTCGGTCGGCACGTAGATTGGCCAATCCATTGAAACCCGGCCACGCGGGAGGGCAATGTCCGACTTCACCCACGTCCCCATCGTCGACCTGTCCGGCCGAGCCGGTGATGAAGCCGAGCGGCGGGCACTGGCCGAGCATCTGCGCGGGATCTGTCACGAGATCGGGTTTGTCGTCGTCACCGGGCACGGGCTCGGGTCCTCGACGATCGACGACGTGTTCACGCTGATGGACCGGTTCTTTGCACTTCCGGCAGACAACAAGGCGCTGATCGACAAGGCGCGCTCGCCGCACTTTCGGGGTTGGGAGGCCGTCGGCGCCGAGCAGACCAACAATCGACGTGACATCCGCGAGCAGATCGACCTGTGGTCCGAGTGGCCAGAACACCAGGGCGACGGGCCTGCCTATCTCAACCTGCTGGGCCCCAACCAGTGGATGCCCGAGGAACTGCTCCCCGGAAGCCGTCGGGTGATGGGGCGATGGTTTGATGAACTCGGTGCGTTGGCGAACGATCTGCTCGGTCTGCTGTCCATGGGGTTGGGGCTTTCGGAGGATCACCTGGTGACCTATTTCGGCGACACCCCGATGTCGCTGACCAAGCTGATCAATTATCCGCCCACGCCGCAGGGACAGGCCGGGGTCAACGCCCACCACGACACAGGGTTTCTCACCTTGCTGGCCACCGGTGAGGTGCCTGGGTTACAGGTGCAGAATTCGGCGGGGGAGTGGGTGGACGTGCCGCCCCATCCAGATGGCCTGGTGGTCAACCTGGGGGAACTGTTGCAGGCCATGACCGGCAACTACTTCGTGGCCACCGCCCACCGGGTGATTGCGCCCCGACGGCGTCGTTCCGCCGCCTATTTTCACGGCCCGTCGCTTGATGCCCGGCTGGACCCGCTGCCGCTCGACGAGTCGTTCGCGGCAACGGTGGCCGCAAGCGAGCGGCACGTGAGCGCCGGGTTCATGGCCCAGCGCGACGAGACCGATGCCGGTGTGGCCGACATGGCCAGCCGACATCGGCCCGATACCTACGGCGAACAGCTGTGGAACTACTTCGCACGCAGCTACCCCAACCTGATGGCTCGGTACGCTTCCACGGGCACGGTCGTTCAGTCCTCGCCGGGGAAGACATCGTCCTCGGACTGATGCCACACGGGGTGATCGCCGGCGGTCTCCACGTTGAAGCCGTACTCAAAGACCAAGGCACCGCCGAAGGTGGCGCCGACCGACACCAGTGCTGCAATCACCACCGAAAGCACGGCGATGGCGGCGGGTGTGGCGGTCGCGGTGTTGTACTGGCTCAGGCGCCACGCCAAGTTTGCCAACGCCAGCACCGTGACGGTGATCATGATCCCGGCGTGGGCGTTGATCGTCCGTCGGGCCTGGGTGCCCGCCTCGGATGAGTCTCGGGCATCGGCCAGGCCGGTGAGCGCTGCGAACACCGACACGGCGGCTCCGGCGATGAACAGCCAGGTGCCAGCGTGCCAGAGTTCCGCCGCCCAGCCGGTGTCGTCGCCGACGGCGGTTGAGACGACGTCGAAGCCCGCTGCGATGATGTACGCAGCGATGGGGATGTCGGTCAGGGGCGGGTGGCTCGGTTTGCCCGACCAGCCGCGGGGTCCTTTGAACTTCCGGCCCTTCAGGGTCAGTGTTGGCGCGAACGAAAACTTCTTCATGGCACACGCTCCTTCTTCAGCTGAGTTTTGAATTGGCACGCTCGGTTTGGCCGGGTGTCCTTGTTGTGCTGCCTTCAGAGTACCCTTTCTAACAAGAATGTAAAGTGATTTTAGAATGGATGTCGACGGGTTGTGCGGTGCTGGTGACGGCCTTGAGGATCTAGCTTGGAGGCAGCGGTCGCCGACCGGATACCAACGCACCCGATTGAGGCACTGGCACCATGGTTGAAACCAGCAAGTGGGTCGAGATCACCGACGCAGACCCAACCCACTCCCAGCGGTACATCGATCGCTTCGCCAAGATGGCGGAGGAGGGGAGGGACCTGGCCGGCGAGGCTCGTTTTGCCGATGCCATGGTGCCGCGAGGAGCGCGCGTTCTCGACGCAGGTTGTGGACCTGGACGGGTCGGTTCGCAGTTGGTGGCGCTGGGCCATCAGGTCGTCGGCGTGGACGTCGATCCGGTGTTGATCGCCGAGGCCCAGCGAGTGTGCCCGTCGGCGACCTGGCTGGTGGGCGACCTGGCAGAACTGGATCTGGAGGCTCGCGGGGTCGCGGGGGGTTTTGACGCAATTCTGTGCGCCGGCAACGTGATGACGTTTCTGGCGCCCAGCACGCGGGGCCAGGTGCTCGTGCATCTGGGCCGACACCTGGCAGAGGGGGGTCGGCTGGTGGTGGGCTTCGGCGCCGATCGCGGCTACGAGTTTGAGGAGTTTCGCCGTCATGCCGAGGAGGCGCACCTGGCGGAGACCTTGGCGTTTGGAACCTGGGACCTCCGTCCGTTCACCGCAGCGTCAGACTTTTTGATCTCCGTGCTCGGTCGGGCGGTGTCGTCATCGCCTCCGACCGCCGATCAGGCGGCCTGACCTGCGGCGTTCTGTGACGTCCGGTCATTTATCCTTCCGTCACTAGAATATTCCCATGACTCTTTCCACGACAGCGAGTTCGGACGCTTCCCCCGACTCGGATCAGGCGACCGGCGATGTTCTGGTGTTACCGGTGGCCTGGCGCAGCGGACTGCCGTTTGCTTGGTTGGGTTCGGCCTCGATCCTGGCCGGTGGGGTGGTGGCTGCCGTCTCCCGCCCCACCGGGTTTGAGCAGGGCCCGTGGGTGGCGGCGTTCCTCGTCCTGGTTGCCGGAGTCGCGCAGTTGTCGCTTGGGGTCGGACAGGCCGCAATGGCGAGCGCATCCCCAACGCCGCTGGTGGTTATCGCAGAACTGGCGCTGTGGAACCTTGGCTGTGTTCTCACCATCGTTGGCACGTTGGCCGCCGCACCGGTGCTGACCACCATCGGCGGGGTGGCTGTGATCGCCGCGCTGGTGGTGTTCCTGTGGTCGGTGCTCACCAACGGCTCAGCGGGCGGTTGGTTGCGAATCGGCTACCTGACGGTGTTGTGGTTTGTGCTGGCCAGCACTCCGGTGGGCCTGCTTCTGGCCTGGCTTCGACACAGCTGAAGGTGCCCGCCTGCTGTCGTCGCCATGGTGGCCCGCTGGTCAGTCACCATGTGCCAGGGCAACGGCGGCATCATCGCCATCCAACCGAAAGCCGACGGTCTCGGTGAGAAAAAGCTCCACCGCGTCGGCGTCGTGGTTGCGGTAGCCCAAGGCCACGTCGAACGATGCCTCAAGATGGTGGTCGCCGCCCTGCATCGAGAGCAGGAGCGCGCCATCGATGGTGGGCGCCCACACCAGCGGCCCGCCGGTGATTGTCCGCAGATGGTCCACCACGAGGCCGCCCTGGTCGGTCGATTCCATCACCCCTCGGTAGCAACGAGGTCCGAGTGCCAGCCCGTAGGGGCCGCCCACCCCGGCCTCTCGCAGGATTGATACCGCCTCCGCCACTGCAACGGGATACTCGGTGTAATCGGGGGGGATGGGCACAACCTCGTGTGGCGCGGCCGTGCGGATCCCCCTCGTTGCTGTGCCCTCGACCCCGTGAAACACCAGGTTGTCCTCAGCATTTGCGATACCTCGCGCGGCCTCCCGCAGCGGATCGAAGTCAACGTCGACGGCACCTCGTTCAAGCGCCTCGAGTTCGGTGCGGTTCATCGTGAAGCGGGTGTTGAACTCGAACATTTCCACCGTGACCAGCCGGGCCACGCTGACGTCGCCGTTGATCACCTGCTCCACCCGGCCGGTTGGCAGACAGGTGGCTCCGGTTGGGCCATGGAAGTCCATCAACCGTCGGGCGGCCAGAAACACGCGCAGGTTGTCCGCCGCCTCGGCATCCAGTGCCGCCCAGGCTGAGTCGGAGATCGGGGCAAGTTCTCGATGTAGCCGGTTCATGGTGATTCCAGTCCTTTCATCCCGCCGATACCGAGGCCGCTGGGCCCGTTGGTGGGGAGGCGGTGGCCTTCGGCAGGATCTTCATCGGTGCCGTCTTCGGATGCTTCTTCGACCGTCAGCAGGGGGCGGTCGGTGAAGAGGTAGGTGCACAGCTGCTCGTCCAAACCCGGGTCGTGGCGTCGGAGCCACTCCAGGTTCATCGCTGCGTGTTCCTTCTCCTCGTCCCGGTTGTGGGCGAGCAGTTCGGCCAGCGACTCGTCGGTGGTGGCCTCCACCCGTTGGTCGTACCAATCGACCGCCTCGAGCTCCTCCATCAACGACACGATTACCCGATGTCGGTCGATGGTGCCCTCCGACAGTCGGGCGGGGTCTTCGTGGAGCTCTGCACTGGATCCGGCCATGCGTCGTCCTCTCGTCCGAGTATCAAGCCTCGTGCTCATACCCGCAACGGCATCGGCGTAAACCGACATCGTGAGCGCTTGGCGGTCAGTCCCTCGGTAACGTGTCCCTTCCGTTGACAAGGGGAGCACGGATGACCGCATCGATGCGACTGGCGCAGCCAGAGTTTTGGAATCGTCAGCTGGCCGAACGCATGGCTGAAATGGCCGAGATCCGGGAGCGGGGGCCATTCGCCCACACGTCCTACATCAACCCGCTCACCGCGGAGACCGAGTCGTTCTACGCTGCCACCCGCTACGACGAGGTCGTCGAGATCTCCAAGCGGCCCAAGGACTTCTGTTCCGGCAAGGGCGCAGTGTCCGTGCCCGACATGCCGGAGGAGGCACTGAACTTCTTCGGTTCGTTCATCAACATGGATGATCCCCGCCATGCCCGCCAGCGCGGCATCGTGGCCCGCTCGTTTACACCCAGGCAGTTGCAGGGGGTGCTGGACTCGGTGGAGACGATCTGTGCCGAGGTGATCGACGGCTTCTGCCAGGACGGCGAGGCCGACCTGGTGCAGGTCTTCTCCCAGCCGTTCCCATTGCTGATCATCTGCGACATGATGGGTATCCCGCGTAGCGAGTTCGAGACGGTGCTCACCGCCACCAACGTGATTCTGGGCGGTGGCGACCCCGAGTACATGGGCGACGGCGACCCGCTGGAGGCGCTGTTCACAGCGGGCATGGCGCTCACTGCGCTGATGGGCGAACTGGCCGAGGAACGCCGTGCCAACCCCACCGACGATCTCACCTCCAAGCTGGTGCACAACGACGTTGGCGAGGACATGCTGGACCCGTCGGAGATCGCACCGTTCTTCATCCTGCTGGCAGTTGCCGGCAACGACACCACCCGCACCGCAATCAGCCACGGTATGAACCTGCTGGGGCTCAACCCCGACCAGCGCCGGCTGTGGCAAAACGACCTGGACGGCATCGGCCCCACAGCGGTGGAGGAGGTGGTGCGGGTGGCCTCGCCGGTCACCTACATGCGGCGAACCGCCACGCGAGACCTCAGCCTGTCGGGCCAGGACTTTGTGGAGGGCGACAAGGTGGTGCTGATGTACGCGTCAGCCAATCGCGACCCACGAATTTTCGATCATCCCGAGACGTTTGACGTGCGACGTGACCCCAACCCCCACCTGGGTTTTGGTGGCCCCGGACCGCATTTCTGTTTGGGTGCCCATCTGGCCCGCAGGGAGGTATCGGTGGCGTTTCGACAACTGTTGACCCGCCTGCCCGATATCGAAGTCTGCGGCGACCCGGTACCGTTGCAGACGATGGGCATGCCGCTGGTGGGTGGCATCAAATCGCTGCCGGTTCGTTTCACCCCCACCGAACCCGTCGGTTCGTAGAGCCAGGCCAACGGCGGTTCGAACGCCGAGGGTTATTGCAGGCCGTCCCAACGGCCGCCGTCCACCGGTATGGCGGCACCGGTGATGAAACGCGCCGACTCCGAGCACAGAAACGCCGCCACCCGACCGAAGTCGTCGGCATCGCCCACGTGACCCATCGGCACGTCTGCGGCGGCCCTGCTGAGGTCTCCCCCGTAGAGGCTGCGCAACCGCTCGGTGTCGTGCGAGCCCGGCTGGATCGAGTTGACGGTCACCCCGTCGACGGCCACCTCCAACGCCAACGACTTGAGGAAGCCGGTGGCTCCGGCCCGCGCCATCGTCGACAACATCAGCTTGGGGGTGGGCTGACGGACGGTTGCCGAGGTGATGGCCAACACCCGTCCCCATCGAGCTGCTCGCATGGCGGGCACCGCCGCCTCGCACATGCCAACGGTGGAGAGCGCGTTCAACTCGAAGGCCTTGGCGTACTCGTCTGTCTGGGTACCGGCGAACCCGCCGGCGGGTGGGCCCCCTGCGTTGGCCACCAGAATGTCGATGCCCCCCAGCGCCTTGGCGGCCTGCTCGACGAACGCACGGCCACCGTCCATCGTGGCCACGTCTGCCCGGATGCCGACGACGTCGCCGCCGCCGCCGCCGCCGCCGCTGCGGATCGAGTCGGCCGCGGCGTCGAGTCGCGTCTGGTCGCGGCCGCAGATGGCCACCCGCACCCCGTCGGCCGCCAGCGCCTGTGCCGTTGCGAGGCCCAACCCGCCCGATGATGCCGCCACCGCCGCCCGACGTCCGCTGATACCCAGGTCCATCGGCGCAGGGTACCCCCGACATGTTCGCTTGGCCGTGTGTGATCGGGTGGAGCCTCGCTCAGCCTTCTCCCGGTGAAGGCTTGGCGGCAGCGAAATCAGTTGGGCTGAAGCGCATCATCGAGGATGTCTGGCTCGCCGTGGCGAGCAGCGCTCCCGACTCGGACCAGACGTGCGCGGTCCCGTGGCCATAGTCGCCCACCGCCAGGTGTGGTCGAAGGTCGATGAGCACCCACTCGGTTGTCTCGAAGGCCCCGATGCGGATCGTGTTGTCCAAGCTGATGCCACCGGCCATGACACCGCAGGCGTGGGCCACTGAGAGCGGCACCATGTCGGCCACGTACGACGCAATCGCCGGGGTGATCGCAACCTGATCGCGGCGGCGTGCCCACACACACATCCGGCCCGGACCCGGATCGGGGTGAGCTTCGACGGTGGGCTCTCGGAAGTCGAGTGCGGCATTGAAGCCGAGGTCGGTCGGGAAGTTCGAGAAGTCCGCTTCGATGCCGGCATTTCTCACAACGGCAACAAACGGGTTGGGCCAGGGTTCGGAGCGCTCGGGTGGGCTGACGGTGGGTGCCTGATCGAACGTGCCGGCGAGTCCAGACTCCTTGTGGTGGCCGGTGGCGCCGAGCGAGGCGAACATGATGTCGCCTGCGGCATCGGTGCCCGTCACGCGCACCTGGTTGGTACGTCGACCCGGGGCCAGCACCTCGGTGTGGACCGAGATCCGCTCGTTTGCCGGTGCCGTGGCGATGAACTGTGTGGTCATCCACAACGGCGAGCGGTTCGTCAGAGCTTCGGCGGTGGCGATGGACACGGCGATGGCCGTGCCGCCGTAGAGGAGGCCGTCGAGGCGCGCCAGGTGGTTCTCGACGGTGAAGTGAAAGTGGCCGGGGCCGTCACCCGCAGTGAGCCCAAGGAACTCGATGTCGGTGTCCATCGGCGCACCGTATCGGGCGCCACGCGATCCTGGGACGCTGCCGGGTTATCGTCCGATGGCGGTTGCCAGGGCTCCCGGATCGGCGACGCTGACCCACAACGACGAGTGATCCTTCAACCCGATCACCTTGGGCACCTTCTCGGCGAAGGCGATGCACAGTCCGGAGGTGTGGTTGGTGCCGAAGGTCAGCCCATCGTCGGCGAAGCTGAGCCGAATGCCAACCGCCGTGTACCAGCGGTGCGGGCCGGTCACCCTGGTGTGGTCGACGTTGGCCAACGGGGTCTCCAGCGAAAACCGTCCGTAGGTGGCTCTGAGCTGTCCATCGTCGGTGAGGGTGACCCCGTCCGAGTTGCTGACGCCCAGGAGCACAAACATCGGCTTCCAGCGATGGTCCAGGCGATACGGAAACACGGCGTCGGGCATGGAGCACAGCCTGCCACCCCGGAGGGCCCCTCGCCGCGCCGGGGTGCCGCCATCGATTGCCGGTACGGTTGTGAGGTGAAGAAGACCGTCGCCCGCCTCGCCTTGACCCTCGGTCGCTACAAGGTCGTCAACCGTCCGCCAGCCGAACCGGTGATGTTGTTGATCGCCGCCCCCCACACATCCAACTGGGATTTCATCTTGATGCTGTGCATGGCGTGGGCCAGCGACCTGTCGCCCCGCTGGCTGGGCAAGCGCGAGATGTTTGATGGCTTGCTCGGTCCGCTGTTCCGTCGATTGGGTGGCGTGTCGGTGGATCGAAACAACCCTGGCAGCCTGGTTGATGACCTGGTGGCCGAGGCCCGCAGCACGTCCTCCCTTGCGCTCGTCATACCGGTGGAAGGCACTCGGGAGCGCGGCGAGTATTGGAAGTCGGGCTTCTACCGCATTGCGTTGGATGCCGAGATGCCGATCGTGCCCTCGTACCTCGACGGTCCCACCCGTACCGGCGGGTTTGGCCCGACCGTCATCCCGTCGGGCGACGTCTCGGCTGACATGGACAGGTTCAGGGACTTCTACGCCGACAAGCGTGGCGTCAAGCCGGAGAACAAGACCACTCCGCGCCTACGCGAAGAGGACTCGGCCATCGCCTGAGTGCGCCGCGGCGCCGCAGGTGATTGGGGCCCAAATTGATGGCCTCGCCGTTTCGGCTTGCCGGCCGTGTGTCGCCGGCTACTATCGAGCTGTGAGCGACTACGTGATTCCCGATCCGGAGCCCAAGGAGATCGACGAGAAGTTGTCGATCGAATTGCGCCACCTGGCCGACAACGCCGTCCTGAAGGCCAAACCCCAGGGCGACGAACGCTGCGACAACTGCCTGTATTACCTGGAGAACACGGCCGAGATCTCCTATTGCTGGCACCAGAAGCTGCGCATCCTCGTCGGCGGTGAGTGGTGGTGTCAGTGGTGGGAGGAGATCCCTGAGTAACGACCCGTCCGCCGCGCCGCTGTATTGGAACGGCACCGACACCGCTGCAAATGACCGCGCTCACGTGTTCCATTCGTGGTCGGCTCAGGCCCTGATCAACCCGGTGGCCATCGCCGGTGGCGAAGGCAGCTGGATCTGGGACTTCGACGGCAACCGGTACCTCGACTTCAGCTCGCAACTGATGAACGTCAACCTGGGCCACGGCCACCCCACGCTGGTGGCGGCCATTCAGGAGGCGGCCGGACGCTTGGCGACGATCGGTCCGTTCCATGCCAACGCCGACCGCTCCGAGGCCGCCCGGCTGATCGCCGACGTCGCACCTGACGGTATGAACAAGGTGTTCTTCACCAACGGCGGTGCCGACGCCAACGAGAACGCCATCCGGATGGCCCGGCTGCACACCGGGCGACACAAGATCCTGTCCGCCCATCGCAGCTATCACGGCGCCACCGCCGGAGCGATCACGATGACGGGCGACCCGCGTCGTTGGGCATCGGAACCTTCAATGCCGGGAGTGGTGCGGTTCTTCGGGCCCTACCCGTATCGATCGTCGTTTCATTCCGAGAGCCCGGAGCAGGAATGCGAGCGGGCGCTGGCCCACCTCGAGGAACTGGTCATGTTCGAGGGCGCCCACAATGTGGCGGCCATCATCATCGAGCCTGTGGTGGGCACCAACGGCATCCTCGTACCGCCTGACGGTTACCTCGTCGGTATGCGCGAGCTGTGCGACCGCCACGGCATCATGATGATCTCCGACGAGGTCATGGCAGGTTTCGGCCGCTGCGGTGAATGGTTTGCCATCCAGCGATGGGACGTGACCCCCGACCTGATCTGCTTCGCCAAGGGTGTCAACTCCGGCTACGTGCCGCTGGGCGGTGTGATCATGTCCGATGCCATCGCAGCCACGTTCGACGAGCGGGTGTATCCCGGTGGTCTCACCTATTCCGGCCATCCGCTGGCCTGCGCATCAGCGGTGGCTTCGATCGGCGTTTTTCGGGAGGAGGGCACCTTGCATGCCGCCCGTACCCTTGGCGACGACGTGATCGGGCCCGAACTGGAGGCGATGGCCGAGCGCCACCCCTCGGTTGGGGAGGTGCGGGGCCTCGGTGCATTCTGGGCGATCGAGTTGGTGCGTGACCGTGCCACCCGGGAGATGTACGTGCCGTACAACGCTGCCGGCGACGCCGCCAAACCGATGAACGACGTGGTGGCGGCCATCAAGGAGCTGGGTGTGTGGGTGTTCGCCCATTTCAACCGCATACACATCACACCGCCGTGCAATACGAGCCACGACGACGTGCGCAACGGTTTGGCGGCGATCGACAAGGCCCTGGAAGTCGCCGACGCCCATATCGCCTGAGCGGTCCCGCCGTAGGGTCGCACCCATGAACGAATCCACCGATGGCCTGGTCGTCGCCGTTTCCGTGTCCGAGCGCATTCCGGCCATGGAGCGGCGCATCATGGCCGCCCACCCCGGGGTGGAGCTGATTTGGACGCCGTATGTCGAGCCGCTGGAGGTGCGTTCGTCCAAGGCCCGCAACGGCGGTGTCGACCCTGAAGGGATGGAGACGCCCGAGATCACCGGCGAGTTGCGCGAGGCGTGGGCACGGACGCAGGTGCTGGTCGGACTCGACCTTCCCGCCGATGCGGCCGAGCTGTTTCCCCGGCTGGAGCTGTTTCAGCTGGCCTCGGCGGGCTACGACAAGTGTGACCTGGCAACACTTCGGGTGATGGGCGTGCGCCTTGCGACGAGCAGCGGCCTGGCCGCGCCCAGCATTGCCGAGTTCGTCATGGGGCGGCTGCTGGCCGAGTGGAAACACTTCCGCACGCTCGACGCCCAGCAGCATGCCCACGTGTGGACCCAGCAGTTGGGGGCCGAGGTGGCGGGACGCACCCTGGGCATCGTCGGGCTGGGCTCCCTCGGGCGCGCGATCGCCCGCCGGGCCAAGGCGTTTGACATGATGGTGCTGGCCACCCGGGCCTCCGCTCAGCCGGGCGACACCGACCCCGACGTCGACGAATTGCACCCGGCATCGACGCTCGACGAACTGCTACCCCGCTGCGACGCGGTGGTTGCCACGCTGCCCGCCAACGAGTCCACCTTCGACATGTTCGACGCCTCACGGTTTGGGGCGATGGCCGAGGGCGCAGTCTTCGTCAACGTCAGCCGCGGCTCGCTCGTCGTCGAGCCGGACCTGGTGGAGTCGCTGCGTTCAGGCCACCTGCGTGCCGCTGTCCTCGATGTCACCCGGGTGGAGCCGCTGCCCGCCGACGACCCCTTGTGGGACGCACCCAACCTGTACCTGTCACCCCACACGTCGACCTCGCTCGACCGCTATGCCGACAACCTGGTGGACCTGGCCGCCGACAACCTGAACCGTTTCGTCGAGGGCCAACCGCTACGCAACGAGGTCGATCTTGCCGGCCGCTGAGTTGGAGAAGGGAGAAGTGCTCGTGGGTGACGTCGCTCGAGCACGGATCTGGGTGGGGTTGTTGATCGTGACACTGCTGACGTTGGCCTTCTTGGGCCTTGCCCCTACGGGGGAAGGGACGTACTTCTGCGATGTGCCTCCGGTCGCGAGGCTGTTCCAACCCGAGGCCGAAGCCGCCCCCGCCGGCTTCCCGGATGAGGGTGCTCCGAGTGCCAACCAGCCTGAAGCGGATGTGCCTGACGCAGTCGCTCGGCGCTGGACACCACTCCTGCGCAACGAGAGGCCGTCGAACTCGGCCGTCGGCCTCGCTGCTCGCAGCAAATCCGACGGCCGCTAGCCGACTGTCTCCCGCAGAACTACAGCAGGCCGAGTTCCAGCTTCACCGCGTCGCTCATCATGTGAGCACCCCACGGCGGTGAGAACACCAGTTGCACCTCGGCCTCGTCGACGCCGGGCACGGCCTCGGTGGCCTTCTTGGCGTCACCGGTGAGCACGTCACCCATGCCACAGCCGGGCGCGGTCATGGTCATGTCGATTTCGATGCGACGACGACCGTCGTCCAGAATCACCTCTTCGACCCGGTACACCAGCCCCAGCTCCACGATGCTGACGGGAATCTCGGGGTCGTAGACCTCCTGAAGCGCCTCCTCGACGTACTCCATCGAGAACGGCCCCTTTGCCCGTTCGGCGTCGCGTGCGATCTTGTCGGCGAGCTCTTTGGGGAGCTCCCGTCCCAGCGCATCGGCATCCATGCCGTCGACGCGCATCAGGTTGCCGTAGTCGGTCTTCACCGTGAAGCTGCCGCCCAGCTCCTGGACGACTCGAACCTTGTCGCCCTCCGAGAGGACCACCTTCTCACCGTTGGGCACCGTGACGGCGTCGCAGTCCCGCGAGAGCGGACGCATGGCCGACGCGATGCCGCTCACGACGCGTCCAGACGCTTGGCTTCCCGGTGGAGATCGTCGTGACCGATCGACACCTCGGCGTGCTTGGCGGCGACGATCGCCTTCAGGTGATCGCGGAGCGACTTTGGCTTGACGGTGTCGATCACCTCGCGAATGAATGCGTCGATGAGCATGCTGCGGGCCAGGTCGGCTTCGATGCCGCGGCTGCGCAGATAAAACAGCGCCTCGTCGTCCAAACGACCGACGGTGGCGCCGTGGGTGCAGCGCACGTCGTCGGCGAAGATCTCGAGCCACGGCCGGGTGTCGGCCTGCCCGTTGGGGCTGAGGAGCAGGTTGCGGTTGGTCTGGTGGGCGTCGGTGTCGACCACGCCCGGGCGCACGATGATGTGGCCGCTGAAGGAGCTGCGGGAACGCTCCTCGATGACCGACTTGAACTCCTGATCGCTGTAGCAGCTCGATGCCCGGTGATCGGCGGTGATCATCGTGTCGTGGCGCTGCCCCTCGTTGAGCACCTGAATGCCCGACAGGTTGGCGGTGGCGTGCTCGCCGGTGAACTCCACCCGGAAGGCGTTGCGGGCGATCCGAGCGCCGAACATGACCGAGGTGGACATCAGGGTGCTGTTGGCGGCCTGGATGACGTCGGTGTGGCCGATGTGGATCGCCTCGCCGGCCTCGGTCTGCACCCGGTGATGGGTGAGCGTGGCGTCGGCACCCAACGAGATCGTGGTGTCGGTGTTGCGCAGCGCCGCGCCATCGAGGCCGACGAAGGATTCGATGATCGCCGCGCTGGCGTTCTGGCCGATCACTATGACCGTGCGGGGATGAGCGACCTCCAGCGTGTCGCCGGGAGCGGTCAGGTGCACGATGTGAATCGGTGCGTCGGTGGTCGACCCTGGTGCGGCGATTACGACGGCGGCCTCGCCCCCGTCGGCACGGTTGAGCGCATGGAACCCATCGGTGAACTCACGGGCTTCGGCGGTCTCCACCAGCGAGTGTTGTTCGGACGGGACCTGGCCGCCGGGCCCGCACCACACCTCGGAAGACGTGGCCGGGTCGGACAGATCGGCCGAGTAGAACCCGTTGACGAACACCAAACGCGGGCCGCCATGTTGCCCTGCGAGCGACTCGATGGTCGACGGGTCGACCGACCGGGCCTGCGCAGGTGCGGCGTTGCCCATGGCGGTGCCGAGCTCGTTGTGGGGGGAGTAGTGCCATGGCTCGTCGTGCCGGGTGGGCATGCCGTGCTCGGCGATCCAGGCGAACGCCTCGGAGCGCCGGGCGGCGGTGCCATTGGCCGACTCGGTGGGCAGTGGATGGACCAGACGCTCCAGGGGGGCGACTTCGAAGGCGGTGTTGGTCACGGCCATGGTTACGCCGGTGCGGCGGCGCCGGTCAGGTAACCCTGCGCCTCGATCTCAGTCGCCAGTTCGGGGCCACCCGAGCGCACGATCTTGCCCCCGGTGAGCACGTGCACGAAGTCGGGACGAACCAACTCGAGCAGCTTGGGGTGGTGGGTGATGATGATCATCGAACGGTCGGGGGACCGCAGCGCCTCGACCGCGGTGGCCACGACGCGCAGCGCGTCGACATCCAACCCGGAGTCGATCTCGTCGAGGATGGCCAGGCGGGGCTCGAGCAGGCTGAGCTGGAGCACCTCGTTGCGCTTCTTCTCGCCGCCGGAGAACCCGGTGTTCACCGAGCGGCTGAGGAAGGCGGGGTCCATGTCGAGGAGGGCCATTGCAGCCTTGGCCTGCTTCAGGAAGTCGGTTGCGGCGATCTCGGGCAGGCCCATTGCGGTGCGGCGTGAGTTGACCGCTGTGCGAAGGAAATACATGTTGCCCACGCCGGGGATCTCGGTGGGGTGCTGGAAGGCCAGGAACAGGCCGGCCTTGGCACGGTCCTCGGGATCCATCGCCATCAGGTCCTCACCGTCGAAGTCGACGGTGCCGCCGATGGTGTAGCCGTCACGGCCCGTGAGCACGTTGGACAGCGTGGACTTGCCCGCGCCGTTGGGGCCCATCAGCACGTGTACCTCGCCAGCGCCCACCTCCAGGTCGAAGCCGTTGAGGACGGTCTTGCCGTCGATGGTTGCCGTGAGGTTCTTGATGGAGAGCATCAGCCCACCGTTCCTTCCAAGCTCAGTCGCATGAGTGCCTGTGCCTCGACCGCAAACTCCATGGGGAGTTCGTCGAAGACGTCGCGACAGAATCCGTTGACGATCATTGAGGCGGCGTCCTCCTCATCGAGGCCGCGCTGGCGACAGTAGAACAGCTGGTCCTCGTCGATCTTGGACGTCGAGGCCTCGTGCTCGACCTGAGCCGTCTCGTTCTTCACCTCCACATAAGGGAAGGTGTGGGCGCCGCACTCCGAGCCGATCAGCAGCGAATCGCACTGGGTGAAGTTGCGGGCGCCCTCGGCGGACCGAAGCACCTTGACCTGGCCCCGGTAGGTGCTCTGGGCCTTCCCTGCCGAGATGCCTTTGGCGAGGATCGTGCTTTTGGTGTTCTTGCCGATGTGGATCATCTTCGTGCCGGTGTCGGCCTGCTGAAACGCAGTGGTCACCGCCACCGAGTAGAACTCGCCGACCGAGTCGTCGCCCTGCAGGATGACGCTGGGATACTTCCAGGTGATCGCCGAGCCGGTCTCCACCTGGGTCCACGAGATCTTGGCCCGATGGCCGGCGCGACCACGCTTGGTGACGAAGTTGTAGATACCACCCTTGCCCTCTGCGTCACCGGGATACCAGTTCTGCACGGTGGAGTACTTGATGCTGGCGTCGTCGAGTGCCACCAACTCGACCACCGCTGCGTGCAGTTGGTTTTCGTCGCGCATCGGGGCGGTGCAGCCCTCGAGGTAGCTGACGTTGGCACCCTCCTCGGCGACGATGAGGGTGCGCTCGAACTGACCGGTCTGGGCGGCGTTGATGCGGAAGTAGGTGGACAGCTCCATGGGGCAGGCCACACCTGCCGGGATGAAGCAGAACGACCCGTCGGAGAACACCGCCGAGTTGAGTGCGGCAAAGAAGTTGTCGCGGGGTGGCACCACGGTGCCCAGGTACTTCTTGACCAGTTCCGGATGTTCGGCGACCGCTTCCGAGAACGGGCAGAAGATGACGCCCGCCTCGGCCAGCGTCGCCTTGAACGTGGTGGCCACCGAGACCGAGTCGATGATGGCGTCCACCGCTACGCCGGACAGCCGCTCCTGCTCTCCCAGCGAAATGCCCAGCTTGTTGAAGGTCTCGAGGATCTCCGGGTCGACCTCATCGAGGCTTTTGGGCCCTTCCCCCTTGGGTTTGGGCGCCGCCCAGTAGTGCATGTCCTGGAAATCGATCGGCGGGTGATGCACGTTCTGCCAAGTGGGTTCCTCCATGGCGAGGAAGTGCTCCAAGGCGTTGAGCCGCCACTCCAACAGCCACTCGGGCTCGTTGTTCTTCGCGGAGATTAACCGGACGACACCCTCGTTCAGCCCCTTTGGTGAGAAGTCTGTGTCGATGTCGCTGTGGAATCCGTAGGCGTACTCCCGCTCTACGAATGTGTCGATGACGTCAGTCATGCTGCTCCTGCGGTTGCGTTCGGCAATAAACCTAGCGTGGGGGAGGTTTATTGACAAGCCGTCAGGCGTCGCTGTGACCCAGGGCTCGATCGACGGCCCGTGGTGCTCAATCTACGTCAGAGGTGGTGCTCACCCCCATCGGCGACCGCCGCCTCAGCTGCCTGCCGCCGCGAACCAGTTGAGGGTGTCGCCCACCGTCTCATGAATGGGGCGCACCCGGTAGCCCAGTTCGGTGGCAGCCTTGTAGTGGCTGACCGAAGGTGAGTACCTCAGCGCGTGCAACGAGTCGGGGGTGAAGATGGGGATCCTGTTGCCGGGGGTCAGCCTCATCACCAGCGGGCCGAGCGGGGTGATGAGCGACAGCGGAACGTCGATCCTGGGGACCCTCGATCCGGTGAACGACGAGACGATCTGGGCAAGTTCCTTGATCGAGATGCGGGTGCCCGAAAGCAGATAGTTCTCCCCGGTTCGGCCTTGCCTCCAGGCCGCAATCATGCCGTCGACCAGGTCGCGAACGTCGACAAAGTCGAAGCCGCCCCCGACGTTGACGGGGATCTTGTTGTCTCGCAGCTCCAGGATGGTTTCGCCCACACGCGAGGGCCCGTGGTCGTGGATGCCGATGACCCCGGTGGGGTTGACGATCACGAAATCGAGGTCGGTCCCGGCGGCCTCCCGAAGCGCCTGCTCGCCGGCGAACTTCGATTGGTCGTACGCGGGGGCGGGCGCGCCGGCCGTGCGGGGTCCGGTTTCGTCAAGCGACGGCCCGCAGCTGTGCAGGTCGAATGCGTGCACCGAGGAGCAGTGCACAAAACGTCCGACCCCCGCTGCTCGGGCGGCGGTGCCGGCGTTGCGAGGCCCCTGGACGTTTACCTGCCGAACCTTGCCGGTGGGGTCCCCGACGATCGAGATCATGGCGGCCAGGTGAAATACGACGTCGGCGTCGGCGAAGGCGGCGCCAAGTGCCTCGGGGTCGAGGACGTCGGCCTCGACATGCTCAACGTCGAGGCCGTCGAGCGAGTCGGTGCGCCGCACGTCTGCGGCTCGTACCACCACCCCCTGGTCGAGCAATGCTCGGACGAGGTTGGCTCCGACGAGCCCATACGCTCCGGTGACGGTTGCGCGGGTCATGTTTCCTCCGGACACGACAGAGGCGGGGGCCCTGACCGTGTGCCGTTCACGATAATCAAGCCCGTGGTCGCCCGCCGGCAGCGGGGCGTGGACCTCCCAGGTCGTCGGGGGGTCTCGCGGCCAGATGATCCGGGAGGTGATCGAAGCTCAGCCGGCCGACGATGACGATGAGCAGATCTTGCGGTGAATCATCGAGGGCTATGAACCTGGGTTCCGTACACCACTTCAGTTGCTCGTGAACGGTTGGCCGGGCCGGTTGCCCGTCATCCTCAGGTTGAGCTGTGCCGACAGCTCGGTGGCGGCGGGGAAGCCGCACTCCCGGCGCCACAGCGCCAGCAATGCTGTGCGGAACCCGGCGTCGTGCCCGGATCCGGAGGCAACGTGTGCCAGTTCGTGACAGACGACCCCTGCATTCCAGTGCTCGCCGTCGACGATCCACACGATCCCGGCGCCATCGGCACGGCAGGCGGCCGAGAACGTGGCTGTGCGGGATCGGCGTTCGACGTGCATCTCGATGGGTGCCGAGGGGAACGTGTCGGCCCACCAGTCCGAACTGACGATGGCGTCGACGTGGGCCCGAAGGTCGGCGAAGCTTCGGTAGCCCCGTGGCGGAAACGACGCCGCGGCCTCATCTTCTGCGGCGTAAACCCGAGCGGTCTCCTCGTCGATGACCGAGTGTGCCGACGAGGAGCGACGTGTCATCTCGACAACGTTTTGGGTGCCGGTTTGAGGCGACCACCCAACTCGGCCTGGTTGCCGGCGCGCACGCCGGCCCTGGCTCCGGACGCGGAGCCGCCGGAGGTGACGTAGCTGCTGCGCAGCCGAGGGAACTGCCGCCTGGTTTCCTCGTCCACCCGGTGAGAACGGTCGGCCAGCACGATCGCAGCGGTGGATTCGCCGGCCGGCGAGGCCTGGTCGTGGTCGACCCCCGCACGTCGACGTGCTGCCTGCAGCCGCTGGCCCACCCGGTTGGAGAACGCCACGATGAAGCTGCGACGCCACGACGCAGTTGCCGAGGCGCTGCGTTGGCGGGACTCGTCGACCAGCATTGCCCGGGTCATTTGCACCAGCAGCGACGAAAACAGCAGTTCGGTCACCTCGATGTCGTGCGCGAAGCCGACGACCGCCAGCCGGTGGCCGTCCGATGCCGTGTCCAGCCGGATCGCCCGGCATCCGTTGGCCTCGGCGATCACCCCCAACAGCACGCTCTTGCGGGCGGCGTACGGAGCCAGAACGTCGATGGTGCGGGAGGTCGGTGCCGACCGTTGAGCGTCCGGCGTGTCCGCCCACACCATCGCCTCGTCCAACTCCCATTTGGCGACGAGCGCTGCTGCCTTCTCCAGGTACGTGGTGGCCTCGTCGGGGAAGTTGGTTTCCTCCGCCTTGGCCAGCAGCGCCCGAACCTTGCGGAGTCGGTCGCTGCCCAACCCACTGGAGGTGGTGTCGTTCAGTCCATCATTCACGGCTGCGGAACACCTCCCACCACTTGTCGCCGACGATGACGGCCCCCGACTTGTCGGGCCACCCAAGCGCCTCGAACGTCACGTCGAAGATCCCCGTGTCGGGCTTGGCCGACCCGGCCTCGGTCGAGATGGTGATGGCATCGAACAGGTCCTCGATGCCGAGGCGGTCGATGCGGGGTCGCTGGACGTCGGCCGGCGCATTGGTGGCGACCCATTGCTCGAACCTCGACACGTGCACGTCGCCGGGGGTGAGTTCGCCCGCATGGACCGCGTCCCAGAGCGCCTGGTTGATGTCCCGGTAGGCGTCGTAGTGGGCGGCGACCCGCTCGATCCCCAGCTGTGCGACCGTGCTGTTAAACGCATGGGCCTCGGCGCCGTCGGGGTCGAACAGGGTGAGGTCGAAGTCGAAGAGCCGGTTGGGTACGTCATCGTGTCGAGCACGATACGGCACCAGTCATCGCTCTCACACCAGGGCTGACACACCAGGGCGCTCACACCAGGGCGCTCACACCAGGGCCCCCGCCCCGGGGAGGGCGATGACGGGTGGAGGGCGATGACGGGGGAGGGCAATGACGGGTGGAGGCTCAGGCGGTGGGGAATCGGGGCGGCCGCACGGTGGGCCGCACGGGGAACCCCCGACCAATGGGTCGACGGTCGGGCGCGGGTATGGACCGGTATCGCTACTCTGACACTCCGTCAGATCGAGTGAGTCTGACCCGATGCAACAGCCTGGGGGCAACAGCGCGATGACTGCGACCAACGATCAGCAGCCAATCAACGTCGACGTGAGCGGGGCGGCCGAAGACGTGGCGGTGGAGCTCGACGCCGAGACCGTCGCCAGGTTTCAATTTCATGGACAGGACGTCGGGTGGCTGCTCGACCAGCGGGCGACCAACCGGGCCGATCACCCGTTTTTGGTGTGGGAGCCCAAGGACGGTCCGAGCCGAACCTGGACCTATGGCGAGTTCGCCGTCGCCACCAGGAAGGTCGCCGCCGGGCTGGCCGAACGGGGTGTTGGCGTGGGGGACGCGGTCCTGATCCATGCCGAGAACTGTCCCGAAGCGGCGATCGCCTGGTACGCGGTGGCCCGCCTTGGCGGCATCGCGGTCACCACCAACACCCGCAGCGTGGCCGCCGAGCTCAGCTACTTCATCGAGCACTCGGGCGCTGTCGGGGCAATCACCCAACCCAAGTTGGCGTCGGTGGTGGCAGAGGCGGGTGCCGACCTGGCCTGGGTGGTCGTGACCGACGACAACGTGGGCGAGCCTGCCGACGATGAGCAGTTGGCCCATGGAGGTGAGTCGTTCGACTCGTTGTTCGGCGACGCCGACACCGTGCCGGCGCTCCACCCCGATCCGTTGCGCCCGGTGAGCATCATGTTCACGTCGGGCACCACCTCCAAGCCCAAGGCGGTGGTGCACACGCACGGCAACGTGCTGTGGAGCGCCAAGGTCAACCCGCCCAACATCGACTTCGGCCCCGATGACACCTACCTGTGTTACCTGCCGTTCTTCCACATCAACACGCAGGGCTGGGCGATGTGGACGGTGCTTGGCGCCGGCGGCACCGTGGTGTTGCAGCCGAAGTTCTCCACCAGCCGCTTCTGGCAGGTCATCGCCGCCCACCGTGTCACGCACATTTCGTTGATCCCGTTCGTCTTCAAGGCAATCGGCGCCGAGCCGATCCCCGAGCACACGGTTCGGGTTGGTGTGTTCGGCCTGATCATGCCGTTCCTGGATGAGTGGCTTGGTATGCGGGTCATGGCCGCCTACGGCATGACCGAGCTGGTGACCCATTGCGTCCGCTCGGTCCCCAACGAGGCCTACCCCGACATGGCCATGGGTCGGGTTGCACCCGGTTACGAGATGATGGTCGTCAATCACGAGACCAATCGCCCAGCCGAAGTGGGCGAGATGGGCGAGTTGTGGATCCGCGGCGTGCGGGGCATCTCGGTGTTTCAGGAGTACCTCAATAATCCCGAGGCCAACGCCAAGATGTTCTCGAACGACGGGTGGTGCCGCACCGGGGATGTGGTTCGCCTGGAGGCCGACGGCAACATCTTCTACTGCGACCGCGACAAGGATGCGCTGAAGGTGGGCGGCGAAAACGTGTCGGCCCGCGAGGTGGAGGACGTGTGCCGCACGGTGCCGGGTATCGACGACATCGCGGTCGTGGCCAAGAGCCACGACATGTTGGACATGGTGCCCGTGGCGTTCGTGATCCGCAACGCCGGCGCCGAGTCGGAGGAGGTGATGGCCGCCGCCATCATCGACGCCTGCGCCGGCGCTTTGGCCGACTTCAAGGTGCCTCGGGCGGTCTATTACCTCGACGAGTTTCCGACTGCTGAACTGGGCAAGATCTCCAAGAAGGACTTGCGGGACCTGGCCGACACGTTCGCAGCGGTCTGAACGCCGCCATGGTGTAGTCGATCCAGTGAAGACGGCCGTCCGGTTGATGCCATGACCATGGCCGAGACCCATCGAGACGGCCGCTCCCGAGTGGCTACATTCCCGAGCGTTGCTTGATCGCCCTCCGGTGCAGGCTGGTCGGTGCCTTGTTGATGATGGCTCGCTGCAGCCTGGACATGGCGTTGTCGACCACCCAATGAACCCGAGTTCGGTCCTCGGTGGCAGCGACAATGACATCGGCCACGTCTTCCGAGGTGAGGTTGACGCCAACGGCATCGACGATCTCGCCGGCGGCTCCGTCGAGCATGGAGGTGCCGACAAACCCTGGCGCAATGTCGCACACGTGAATGCCCTGTGCCTCCCACTCGAGGTTGATCGCCTCCGTGAACCCCTTCACCCAAAATTTGCTGGCCGAGTAGGTGGCCAGCTCGGGCACGCCGTAGTCGGCAGAGGCCGAGCACATGTTGATCACCGTCGGGTTGTGTCCCTTCGACAGGTAGCGGTGCGCCAGGTGCGTGCAGTTGAGCACGCCCTCGACGTTCACCCTGGTGATCAGTTGGTGCCGGGCGAGGCTGAACTCGGTGAACGCGCCCATCGAGAGGAGCCCGGCGTTGTTGAGCAGCCCGTCGAACGAGCCCCCATGGGTAGCGGCAAAAGCCGCGAAGACCACAGCGACCGCTTCTGCGTCGGCCACGTTCATCACCTGATAACTGTGGCGGTCACCCAACTCGGTTCGCAGCGCTTCCAGTGACACTTCGTCGACGTCGGTCAGGCACAGCGTCCAGCCGAGTTGAGCCAGCCGCCGTGAGGCAGCGAGGCCGATTCCGGCTCCGGCGCCGGTGATCACCATGGTCTTCAACGTGGTTGCTCCCAGCTAGGCGAGAGGAAGGTTGACACCACTCCCCAAAAATCAACATGATGTTCGGAACCATACAGAGTGCCAAGTAACTCTCATGAAGGGCGGGGGCCATGGAGCTTGACCAGACGGCTAAGGACAAGCGGGTCAAACGATCCAGGGCGGCTCTACGGGCGGCCATGGTGGGGCTGGTGCTGGAACAGGGGTATGACGCGGTCTCCGTCGATGCGTTGGCAGAGCGAGCCGACGTGACCCGGGCGACCTTCTATACGCACTTTGGGACCAAGGCCAACCTGCTGACCGACGTGGTTGACGAGTTCGCCGGCAACGTCGCAGCGGCATTCGAGGCCTCCGATGCGATCGGATCGGACGGCGGTCGCCTGCGGGTGTTGCTCGAGTATGCGGGAAAGTGGCCCGATGTCTTGACCATCATTGTTCGGGGCGAGGGGGACGGCGCCCCGTTGCGGCGCTTCACCGCACGAATCGCAGAGGTACTCGTCGAGGACTTCGATGACCAGCTGCTCGAGCTGGGCACCTCGCCACAGGCCGACCGAAGCCTGGTGGTGGCGATGTGGGCTTCAGCGCTGGCAGGGGCGGTGCGCTGGTACTTGGAGGCCGACGAGCCATCCGAGCCGGTCACGACGGCGAACGACGTCAACGCCATTGCAGAGCTGGGCTGGGCCTGGGCCGCAGGTCGCCCCTGAGGCTCCAGCGTCTGTACGCCGTCGCTTCCCGCATGGCTGGGTAGCATCTCCCGCTTGGACCGTCGGCCGGCCGAGGGGGTGTGATGGAAGGCTTCGCAGCGAGGTACGGGGGGTGGGCCGTGGTCACTGGCGCCGCCCAGGGCGTGGGCCTGGCGTTCACCGAGGCACTCATTGAGCGTGGACTCGGCGTGGTGATGGTGGATGTGGCTCCTCAGTTGGAGAACGTTGCCGCCGAACTCGGCGATGAGGCAACCGTCAGGTCACTCGTCGCCGACCTGAAGAACCCGGCGTGGATCGAGGCACTCGGGTCAGCGACACAAGGCCTGGAAGTTGGTCTCGCCATCGCCAACGCCGGTGTGGCGTTTGTCGGTCGCTACCTGGACATGGCCCCGGCAAGGCGCCGCGCCATCATCGACGTCAACTGCGCCGCCACCGCCGACCTGGCGTCGTGGGCGCTTCCGGCCATGGTCGATCGAGGACGCGGTGCTTTCGTCGCCACCAGTTCTGGTTCTGCACTCGCCGGCACCGGGGGAGTGGCGCTGTACAGCGCCACCAAGGCGTTCTCGGTCAACCTGGTTGAGGCGCTGGGCTGGGAGTTGGCCGATACCGGCGTCGACGCGCTCGCAGTCGTTGCCCCCACGATGGACACCCCCATGTTTCGCTCCGGTGGTGCCGACCTGGAGCGGGCCTTCGCCCCTCCCGTCGACCCCCGGGTTGTTGTCGAGGGCGCCCTTGATGCCCTCGACGGTGGCGGTCGCTGGCTTGCAGATGAGGGACTTGAGTTCGCTGCCACGATCGGCCGACGTGAGCGGGTGAACCTGATGAGCACGGCCACCACCACCATGTACCCGGGCATCTTCGAGGCCCCCGCCGATGATGGTGGCACCGCAACCAACCCCAACTCCTACAGCAGGGACCAGCAGTGACCAACCCCGCCCAACCATCCCCAGCCGGCTCAGCCGGCGCTGATGACCTGAACGACTGCCCCAATATCAAGGTGAGCGACGCCAACCGGATCCGTACGGTCACGATCGATCGGCCGGAGGCCAAGGGTGCAATGCGGGGTGACATGTGGAACGCCCTCGCCAACGCAATGGTGGATGCGCAGGACAACCCGGCGGTCGCCGTCGTGTTGTTGACCGGGACCGGCGATGCGTTCTGCGCCGGGGTCGACCTCGCCGAAATGGCCGAGATCGCCCTTGGCACCGGTGATGCCGATGTCCATGCGTTCCCCCGTCTCGCCGACACGATGGCGACCTTTGCCAAGCCGCTGATCGTGGCGGTCAACGGCATTGGGGTGGGTTTTGGGGCCACGGTGCTGGGCTTCGCCGACCTGGCGTTCATGTCGTCGACCGCCCGGGTGAAATGCCCGTTCACCCGTCTCGGCGTGGCTCCCGAGTTGGCGAGCAGCTACACGTTTCCGGCGCTCCTCGGGCGCCAGCAGGCTTCGTGGGCCTTGCTCAGCTCCGAGTGGCTCGACGCCGAGGAGTGCGCACGGATGGGTCTGGTGTTTCGTGTGTGTGAGCCCGACGATCTGCTTTCCGTCACGATGGACCACGCCCGGGTTCTCGCCGCCAAGCCGATCAGCTCGCTGGTGGAATCCAAGACGGCGATCCTGGCGGCGATGGCACCGCAGATCGCCGCCGCCCGCCAACGCGAGGACGAGGCCTTCCAACGCCTGCTCGGCACGCCGGAGAACCTGGAGGCCATGACCGCCTTCGCCGAGAAGCGCGAACCCGACTTCTCCAACCTCGGCTGAACGCTGGTCCTTCGGCCGGGTCACCGCCGTGGCGGGTGCTCTGGAGACCACCCTGGCGCAGAGCGGCGGGGTGGCGCCCGGCGACCGGGTGGGGATCGCCATGGGCAACTACCCGGAGTGGGTCGTGTGTTCGGTTCGGTCACCTCGACCGGTGTCCGGGATGGTTGCTCGCCGCCGCCACAGCGATCGCACCCGTGCCTGAACTGGGTGGCATTACTGAGGGACGGGCCTCAGCGATCACACCCAGATCGGCCGTGGGTGCGATCGCTGTGGCATGTCCTGGTCGTGCCGGTTCGCTCGACCCCGGGGAGCGATACCCGGTGCCACAGGGGGTACTTGGTCGTACGGTCGCCGGCATGGCACCGCTTCCGGGGAGGATTGACCGACTGGCGAGCGCACAGCGCGGCGTGGTCGCCCGGAGGCAACTGCTCGAAATCGGGCTGAGCGAGTGGCAGCTACGACGGGCGATGCAGACCGGTCGGCTCGAGTCGATCATGCCGGGGGTCATGCGATTGCCCGGATCTCCCACCAGCGAGGAGCAGCGGCTGTGGGTCGCTCACCTCAGGGTGGGGCCCGAGTCGTTGATCTCCCACGGTTCGGCCGCTCGGCTCTGGGGTCTGAAGTCGATCGTGCGGTGCCGGCCAACGCTGGTGGTGCCGCACCGTCGGACACCCAAGGTGGGAAGCGAGATGATCGTTCACCGCACCCGCAGTCTCGACAAGGCTGATGTTGGCGCCGTTGATGGGTTGCCGGTGACGACGCCGGCCCGCACGCTGGTGGACCTGTCGGGTGAGACCAGCAGGGCCCGGCTGACCGCCGCGCTGGAGGAGGCCCATTACGACAAGCTGGTCGGCTACCTCAACGTCGGGAGAGCGCTGGTTCGACTGGGGGAACCGGGGCGCCGGGGCTCCGTGCTGCTCGGGGAGTTGCTCGATGAACGAACCGGCGGCCGGGAGCTGGAGCAGTCGGCGTTGGAGCGCCTGCTGAGCGAGCTGTTCGATGCGGCCGGGATGGGCGAGGTGATCCGCCAGAATCCCTTGCCGTCGAACGGCGACGTGCGCGGGCTGGTCGACGGGTTCATCCCGCGTGGGGCGCTGATCGCCGAGGGCGACGGGCGGCGCTGGCACGGCCGCTGCGCCTCCATGGTGCGGGACCGGGAGCGTGACCTGGCGGCCGCTGAGGTGGGCATCCAAACCGTGCGGTTCATGCACGAGCAGCTCACCTCAGACATGGAGGGGTGCGCCGCCCGGTTGCGGCGCACCGTTGAGCTCCGGGCGAGCCAGGGGCTTGGCGTCAGACGCGTTCGATGATGATGGCGGGTGCCATGCCTCCGCCCGCACACATGGTGACCAGGCCGGTCTGGAGGTCGCGCCGCTCCAGCTCATCGAGCACCGTGCCAATCAGGATCGAGCCGGTTGCACCGATTGGGTGGCCGAGGGCCATGGCGCCACCGTTGACGTTCACCTTGTCGCGGTCGAGGTTGAGGTCGCGCTGAAACTTCTCGGACACCACAGCGAATGCCTCGTTGATCTCGAACAGGTCGATGTCGTCCAGCGTCATGCCGGCTCGCGCGAGCACCTTGCGGGCGGCGGGGACGGGTGCGTTCAGCATCAGCGTGGGGTCGTCGCCCATGTTGGCGGTGGCCACCACTCGGGCCCGAGGCTTGAGCGTGTGGGCCGTGGCGTAGGCCTCGCTTGCCAGCAGGATGGCGGCGGCGCCGTCGACCACACCGGAGGAGTTGCCGGCGTGGTGAACGTGCTCGATCGTGAGATCGGGGAACTTCTGTGCGACCAGCTCGCGGTAGGTCTTGGAATCTTCGGTGTGGCGGTAGTCGGCGACAACCTCGAACGAGGGCCGCAGCTTGGCGAGCGACTCGGCGGTGGTGCCGGGCCGCGGAAACTCCTCGTGATCGAGCGCAAGGCTGCCGCCCAGGTTGTAGACGGGCACCAGGCTGCGGTCGAAGCGACCCTCCGCAATTGCCTGGCCGGCCCGGGCCTGGGAGGTGGCGGCGTGCGCGTCGAGCGCGTCGCGGCCGATGCCGTCCAGCGTGGCGATGGCGTCGGCGCACACGCCCTGGTGCGGTTGTGGATGGAGCTCCTGGAGATGTGCGTTGTTGGCGCCGATGGGCAACATGCCCGTCTTCGGTAGCGACATCATCTCGGTGCCACCGGAGATCACCAGGTCTTCCATGCCCGCCATGATGGCGTTGGCGGCGATGTTGGTGCTGGTGATGCCCGAGCCGCAGAACCGGTCGAGCGTGACCCCGCTGGCCTTCACGTCGTAGCCGGCGTCGAGGGCGGCCATGCGGCCCAGGTCGCCGCTCTGCTCCGAGACCTGCGAGCTGGTTCCCCAGACGATGTCGTCGACGTCGCTGGTGTCGAGGTCGTTACGGTCGCGCAGCGCCGCCAGCACGGTGGCGCCCAGGTGCTGGGGGTGAAGGTGGGCAAGCGCCCCCTTGCCGGGCTTGCCGATGCCCCTCGGCGTGCGGCACGCGTCGATGATGAATGCGTCGGCCATGATGGATCCCCCGGAGTTCGAACTGGTGTGCAGAATGATTTGCGTCATGCGTAGCTGATCCGTGCCTCGCTTCGCCAGAGCGCCGTTACGCTGGGGTGATCTCGACCGGCAGGGGGCCGCCGTGAGTTCGACGTGGATTCTCGGCGGGTACCAGAGCGACTTCGCCCGCTCGTTGGGTCGCGAGGGCCTGGGCATCTCCGACCTCACGCAGGAGATCGTGGAGGGAACCCTCGAGGCGGCGGGCGTTGACGCCGACGAGGTCGACTCGGTCCACGTCGCTAACGCGTTCGGGCAGCTCTACACCGGCCAGGGTCACCTGGGGGCCATGCCGGCCAGCGTGGTGCCCGAACTGTGGGGCGTGCCGGCGATGAGCCACGAGGCGGCATGCGCGTCCAGCTCGATCGCGGTGCTGGCGGCGATGGCCGAGATCGAGGCGGGTCGCTATGACTGTGTGCTCGTGCTGGGCGTCGAGGTGGAGCGAACCATGCCCGGCGCCGCCGCCGCCCGCACCCAGCAGGCGGCGGCATGGGTGGGCCACGAGACCGACGGGGTCGACTTCATCTGGCCCGCGACGTTCGACCGGATCGCGGACGAGTACGACCGTCGCTTCGGCCTGGACGATGCCCACCTGCGGGCCATCGGCGAGCTGAACCTGACCAACGCCAAGGACAACCCGCTGGCACAAACCCGGGACTGGCGCTTGAACGAGCGCAGCTTCGGTACCGACGATCGATCCAACCCTCCGGTGGCCGGACGGCTGCGTCGCAACGACTGCACCCAGATCACCGACGGTGGCGCCGGGGTGGTGTTGGTCTCGGATCGCTGGCTTGCCGACCGGCAGGGCGCTGCAACACCTGGCGGTGCCTCCGGTCCGCTCGGGCGCATCGCGGGGTGGGGCCACACCACGGTCAGCCTCGGCCTCGAAGCCAAGCTGCGGCGCAGCGCCGACGGCGGCGCCGATCCGAGCCCCTTCGTGATGGGCCACGTTCGGCGTGCGATCACCGACGCCCATCGGCGGGCCCGGATTGCGGGTATCGACGACGTCGACTGCGTCGAGACCCACGATTGCATGACGCCGTCGGAGTACCTGGCCATCGACCACCTGGGCATCACCGGCCCCGGTGAGTGCTGGAAGGCGATCGAAGACGGGCGCATCCGGCGAGGTGGGTCGATCCCGGTCAACCCGGGCGGTGGTTTGATCGGTGGTGGCCATCCGGTGGGTGCCACCGGCGTCCGCATGCTGTTCGACGTCGCCAAGCAGGTGAGCGGTACCGCCGGTGAGCCGCAGGTGGACGGGGCGCAGCGGGCCCAGACGCTCAACATCGGTGGATCGACCGCCACCACGGTCTCATTCGTCGTTGAATCGGCGGTGTCTCGGTGAGTCGTCTGGCCGACAGGCTGCGCTGCTCAACGGTCTCATTCGTCGTCGAAGAAGTGGGTGCCCTATGAAGGTTCAAGAGATCGCCGGCTATGCCTCCGACCTGCCGAAAAACGACGACCATCCGTATCGGACCGGTGCGTGGCGACCCCAGCACACCGAGTACGACGCCTGGGACCTGGACGTCGTCGGCGAGATCCCCGAGGACCTGACCGGCACCTACCTGCGCAATACCGAAACGGCCGTGTTTCGACCGATCAAGCGCTATCACCCCTTCGAGGGCGACGCGATGCTCCACTCGATCAGCTTCGGCGGCGGTGAGGCCCGCTACGCGAACCGATTCGTCAAGACCGAGGGGTTTCTGGCCGAGCAGCAGGCCGGCCGGTCGTTGTGGGCGGGCATCACCGAACATCCGTCCAACGCGATCGCCGAGCACGGGTGGGGCGCACGGGGCATGTTGAAGGATGCGGCCTCCACCGACGTGATCGTGCACCGGGGCGAGGCGCTGGCCAGCTACTACCAGTGCGGTGAGCTGTACCGCCTCGACCCGGTCACGCTCGAGGACCGGGGTGTCAGCAAGTGGGGCTGCCAGTACTCCGGCCGTGGCGTGGCCGCTCACCCCAAGGTGGATGCGCACACCGGCGAGCTGATGTTCTTCAACTACATGCGCGACGACCCCAACCTGGGCTACGGCGTGATCGACGCCGCCGGCGAACTCACCAACTACGTCGAGGTGCCGTTTCCCGGCCCCCGCCAACCCCACGACATGGCCTTCACCGAGAACTGGACCATCCTGAACGCACCGTCGCTGTACTGGAATATCGAGGCCCGGGCCGCCGGCTACTTCGTCAACACGTTTCACGAGGACGAGCCGCTGCGGTTCGCACTGATCCCCCGGCACGGCAGCGTCGAAGAGGTTCGCTGGTTCGAAGCCGACCCAACATTCATCCTGCACCTGACCAACGCCTACGAGGACGGCGACGAGGTGGTGCTCGACGGGTTCTTCGAGCACAACCCGGGCATCTGGGGGAGCGGGCCATCCAACCCGAAGTACCCGGGCTTCGATGCCCTTGCCCTCGATGCGATGGACGCCAGGGCGCACCGCTGGCGGTTCAACCTGGTGACCGGCCAGACCAGCGAGGCGCCGATGAGCGAGCGGTGCGCCGAGTTCCCGATGGTGAACCACCTCCACGCCGGGCGACGTCATCGTTACAGCTACAACGCGCTGGGCGTGCCGGGCATGTTTGCGTTCAATGGCCTGGTGAAGCACGACCTGGATACCGGCGACGAGGAGGTGCTTGAGGCGCCAGAGGGCGTGTTCCTGTCCGAGGCGCCGATGGCCCCCAGGGATCACAGCACCGCCGAGGACGGCGGCTACCTGCTGACGTTCGTCTCGGACGTTCCCAACGATCGATCGGAGTGCTGGGTGCTCGACGCGTCGTGCCCGAGCGACGGTCCGCTGGCCCGCATCAGCCTGCCCGAGCGGATCTCGAGCGGCACCCACTCCACCTGGTCACCTGCAACCTGACCAGGCCGGAGTCTCGACGCCCCTCACCGACCGGTCGGCATCCGGTGGCTCAGCGCGGCCAGTAGGGGTTGGTGCCGGCTCCCGGCAGTTCGTCGATCGGCGGCGGCCCAGGGGCGGTACCGTCGCCGAACGGGCGGCCGCCGAGGCGCTCGCGGTCGTGCGGCGTGGCCCACGGGGTCAGGTCGGGGCCGAGCGGCACGATCCCCGATGGGTTCAGCTGCCGGTGCACCAGGTAGTAGTGCGCCTTGGTTTGCGGGAAGTCGATCGTGTCGCCGAAACCCGGCGTTTGGAACAATTCGCGGGCGTATCCCCACAGTGCGGGCATCTCCACCAGTTTGTTGCGGTTGCAGCGAAAGTGGTTGTGATAGACCGCGTCGAAACGAACCAGGGTGGGCCACAGCCTCACGTCGGCCTCGGTGATCGTGTTGCCGACGAGGTACCGGTGAGTGTCGAGGTGATCCTCGAGTTCGTCAAGCCGGGCGAACAGCCGATGGTACGCCTCGGAGTAGGCGTCGGCGTCGGTGGCGAACCCGGCCTCGTACACGGCATTGTTGACGTCACGAAAGTTGGCGTCCACCATCGCCATGATCTCGTCGCGATGCTCGGGCGGAAACAGATCGTGGGCCCCCGGGCGGTGCAGATCGCGCCATTCGTGGCCGAGGTCCAGCGTCATCTGGTGGAAGTCGTTGGTCACCACCTTCCCGCTGGGGACGTCGACCAACGCCGGCACGGTCACACCGCTGCCGCTCTCGACCCCTCGGGCCTCGTAAGCCTCTCGCAGCAGATGGATGCCGAGCACCGGGTCGGTCTCGCCCTCGTCGAGGTTGAACGTCCACGACTCCTCGCCGTGGGTGGGGCCGGCCAGCGCCAGCGAGATGCTGTCCTCCAGTCCGTAGAGCCGGCGGGCAATCAGCGCCCGATTGGCCCAGGGACATGCACGGGCGGCGGCCAGGCGGTAACGGCCGGCCTCGACCGGCCACCCATCGGCGCCGTCACGGGTGACGCGGGTGGTGATGTAGTCGGAATTACGCCGATAGGCGCCGGTCTCGTCTGCGTAGTCGGTCTCTGCGCCCATCCGCCGGGTCTACAGCTCTGCTCGCCACAGCGGTAGCCGGGCGTGCCGGGCCGGCCCCTGGTCACAGCGCCGGCATCTTGACCTCCTGAGACACGATCGGGCTGGTGCGTTGGGTGCCCGAGTTGGGAGACCTGGGTGCACTGCCGGAAAGATGGTGCCGTGACTCGCAGTACGAGCGTCAAGCGGTTGAGCGCAGCTGTGGTGAGCGTGGTGCTCATGTCAGCGGCGTGGTGGCTGACCCGTCCGGCGACTGACGGGGACCCCGAAGCGGCTGACACAGCGAGCGCACCCGTTCAGTTGGCTGCGGGCATTGCGTCTCCTCGCCCGAAGTTCGTTGACGTCACCAAGCAGTTCGGACTCGCAGGGTTAACCCAGCAGGACCGGTCCGCCGTTGATGCTGGGCGGTTGGGCCCGCCGGATCTCATGACGGGTGGCGTGGCTGTGGTCGACGTGAACGGCGATGGTTGGGAGGACCTTTTCTTCCCCCGGGTTCGACAGTCCGACGTGTGGATGCTGAACCAGGCGGGTGCCGGCTTCAAAGCGGCGCCTGCGGGCATGCTTCCGGGCTCGGCCTCGGAGTCTCATGGAACGAGCGCTTGGGGTGACCTCGATGGTGACGGGGACATCGATGGTGTGGTGGGCGGCATCGGTGATGGTTCGACGGTGTTGTACCTTCAACGCGACGACGGCACCATGGCGGAAGTTGTCGACTCTGGTCTGGTGTTGCCGCCAAACGCCGACGTTGGCGACCAGTTGGTCTTTGGGCTCACACTGACCGATCTCGATGCCGACGGCGACCTGGACCTGGTTGCGTCGGGATGGCGATACAACCGGGTGGCGGCGGATGGGCAGACCGCCGTGTTCGTCAACGACGGCGCCGCGAAATTCACCGAGATGCCGACCGCCATTCCAGAGGTGGGCAGGTTGGCGGCGTTCACGACCGCAGCGGGCGATGTTGATGGCGACGGTATCCTCGACTTGGCCGTCGCAGCGGATTGGAATCTCTCACGGCTCCTGACCGGCCAGGGTGATGGAACGTTCGTCGACGCCACGAAGACCTCCGGAGTGGGAACCGATGAGAACGGTATGGGGTCAGTGCTCGCCGACATCGATGGTGACGACGACCTCGATTGGTTCGTCACGTCGGTCAGCGCTCCAGGGTGCAAGGGGCCGCTCGACCCCACAGCCGGCGGCGAGGTCAAGGGCTGCACCGGCAACCGGTTGTTCATCAACGACGGAGCCGGCCGATTTACGGATGGAACCGATGCGTACGGCGTTCGGGACGGGGAGTGGGGTTGGGGCGCGGCGATGGAGGATTTGGACAACGATGGCGACCTGGACCTGCTCCACACCAACGGCTTCCGCCCGGCGAAACCGCCGCCCGGTCAGGAGCGGTATGTCACCGACACCAACCGGGTGTTCTTCAACGACGGAAAGGGCCCCTGGGTGGAGGACGCCGCAGCGGTCGGGCTGGGCGGCGCCGGAGATGGGCGGGCGATGGTGACGGTGGACGTTGACCGCGACGGCGACCTGGACGTCCTGGAGGTCGACAACCTCGATGGACCGCAGCTGTATCGCAACGAACTCCCAATCGGTGATGACTGGGCGGAGGTGCAGCTTGTGGATGCACAGGGCGCGCCGGTGGTTGAGGCCACGGTGTGGCTGGACGACGGCAGGTTGCGTGACGCCGGAGTGAGTCGGCGCCGGGACCTGCGCGCCGGCGACTCGTACGCGGCGCAACGGTCCGCCGTGGCCCATTTCGGGCTCCCCACAGGTGCGCCGGACAAGCTCACCGTCCTGGCTCAACGCCCTGGCGATCGTGCCCCGAAGAAGGTGGGGGTTGTCGAACGAGGCGGGAGCGCTGAGTTCGTCCTGTCTGAGTGATCGCACCTAGAACTTCTGATATCGAGTGCGTCCCGTTGCGTGATGAGCGGCTGTTATGACATATTGTTCAGGTTGGTAGGTCTACACGGGCACCGAGGGGTGGTTATGAGAATGTTCTCGACGAAGGTACGGCGCTCAGCGTTGGCCGTTTTGGCGTTATCGCTGGGGGTCGTCGTGGGGGTGGGGCCCGGCAACATCGGTGAGGTGAAGGCAGGAGCCCAGGGGTCGGTTGCCCCGACGCTCGATGCGGCCGACATCACGGTCAATGATACCCGAACTGACTTCAATGGCTATCCGGGTGGCAGCTACGACTTCGGCGAGGTCATCGAGGTCAGCGTGGCGGGCGGCGCAGGGTCCAACCTGTGGGCGTTCATGAACGTGAAGTACCCGACTGCTGTGCGTGCGGGTCAGCCCTTCACCTACCAGTGGTGCATCGATGGCGTGCAGATTCAGCGCTCACACGGGGGCTACGAGTCCAAGATCGAGGACTTCACCTTCGACGGCACCACGTACGGCGGAACGAGCATGACGCAGGGGACCACCAGCAACAACTACAACCCGGACCCGTGCAAGACCTACACCATCACGGCGCCGGCCGGCGTCGGGGCCTCGGTGCCGTTCCTGATCCCTGGTAAGAGCTACGACTTCCGGGTTGGGGCAGGCTACGCGGGAGGATCCAGCGAGGCGTCCGGTTGGTCCAATGCCACCGGCACCTCCCCCGGTCAGCCCATCAACCTGAACGTGTATTCGCCCCCTGTGGCCGTGAACGACGGGCCCATCGGTGTGGCGCAGAACGGCTCGGTGTCGGTCCCTGTCCTGACCAACGACTCAATCGGCACGGCAAGCCGCCCGGGTACCAGCACGGGCATCACCATCGGCTCTCCGGCGACGAAGGGAACCTGCCTGGTCTCTGGTCCCAACGTGTTCTATGTGAACAACGGTGTCACCGGCACCGATACGTGCACGTATTCTTGGAATCAAGCCGAAACCGACGATGAGGTGCCGAGTAACGGTGCTGTCTCTGCCACCGTCAGCTTCTCCATCTCCGGCCCGCCAGTGGCGCTCGATGACGTCACCTCGGTGTCCGAGGACGGTCCGCCGGTCACGTTCGACCCCCGACTCAATGACTCCGATCCCGAGATGGGGCCGCTGACCGTCACTGCCGTGGACGATGCGGGCACCCAGGGCAGCGTGACCTTCACCGGCACGAGCATCACGTACGACCCGGGCACAACCTTTGACTACCTCAAGCAGGGTCAGACGGCCACGACCACGTTCAAGTACACGATCAAGGACAACGCAAACCTGACCGACACGGCCCAGGTGACCGTCACGATCAACGGTGTGAACGACGCTCCGGTTGCCGCGAACGACACGATGACCACCGGGGAGGATGGACCGGCGGTCAGCATCGACCCGCGTGGCAACGACTCCGACGCCGACCTGGGTGATGCGTTCACCGTGACCTCCATCGACGACACCGGCACGCAGGGCACGGTGGCCTTCACCGGCACCTCACTGACCTACACCCCGGCCGGATACAACGGCCTCGCTGCGGGTGATACAGCCACCGATACGTTCACCTACACGATCACCGATGGATTTGGCGGCACCGACACGGCAACCGTGACAGTCACCATCGTTGGCGAGAACGACGCACCCGTGGTGGTTGACGACATCGGCTCAGTTCAGGAGGACGGCCCGGCGGTCTCGGTGTCCCCATTGGCCAACGACAGTGATCCCGACGTCGGCGATTCGTTGACGCTGACCGGCGTTGACCTCGTTTCCGGCACCGGAAACGTCTCCTTCTCCGGCTCAACCGTCACCTACGACCCGGCCGGCTCCTACAACCGCCTCAGCGTGGGAGATACGGCCACCGTCCGCATCGACTACACGGTCGAGGATGGTTCGAACGCCGAGGTGATCGGAACGATCACGATCACGGTCTTTGGCGAGAACGACGATCCGACCGCAGTGGACGACACGGCCAGTGTCTCGGCGGACGGTCCGCCAGTGGCAATCGACGTACTGACGGCCGGCATCGACGACAGCGACCCCGATCAGAACGACGTTCTCAACGTGACCGCAGTCGGTCCGGCATCTGCCGGCACGGCCACCCAGGTTGGCAACACGGTCACCTACGACCCGGGCCTTGCCTTCGTCGGCGTCCCGGCCGGTGGGTCTGGAGTGGCCACGTTTACGTACACGATCTCTGATGGCAACGGCGGTACGGCACAGGCCACCGTGACCGTCACCGTGTTTGGTGTGAACGACGCGCCCTCAGCGCAGGACGACACCGCAACGGTGAGCGAGGATGGCCCTGCGGTCACCGTCAGCCCGCTGGACAACGACTCCGATCCGGACGCCGGAGACACGTTGGCGGTTCAATCGGTGACCCAACCCGCACGCGGCGAAGTCGCTTGGGCCGGCGGCGCCACCTTCGATTACCTGCCGGGTCCAAGCTTCAACTCGCTGGCGGTCGGTGAAACCGACACCGACACCTTCAGCTACGTCGTCACCGATTCCTCCGGCCTGACCCACTCGGCCATGGTGACCGTCACGGTCACCGGCGCGAACGACGATCCAACCCCGGTGGATGACACGGCGGTCACCGACGAGGTGTCACCGGTAAACATCACCCCGTTGGACAACGACACCGACCCGGACACCTCCGACGTGTTGACGTTGTCGGCCGTGGACACCACCGGCACCCTCGGGGGGGTATCGCTTGCGGGTAACACCCTGACCTACAACCCCGGCACGTCGTTCGGTTACCTCAGTGCAGGCCAGACGGCCACCGACACGTTCACCTATACGGTGGTCGACGGCAACGGCGGTTCTGCGGTTGCCACGGTGACGGTCACCATCACCGGCCTGAACGCCGCTCCTACCGCCGTGGACGACGCGGTCACAACCGACGAGGACTCGCCCGTTGGCATCAACGTGCTCACCACGGGCACCGATGACTCCGACCCGGACACCGACGACGTGCTCACCGTCTCGGCCTTCGACACGACCGGCACGCAGGGCGCGGTCACCCAGGACGGGAACACGCTCACCTACGACCCCGGTGAGGTGTTCCAGAACCTGGCTGTGGGCGAATCAGCGACCGATACGTTCACCTACACCATCGATGATGGCAACGGCGGCTCGGATACTGCCACGGTGACCGTCACCATCACGGGCGTCAACGATGCTCCGAAGGCTGTCGACGACGCCGCCGAGACCGACGACCGCAGTCCGGTCGAGGTCGAGGTGCTGAGCAATGACACCGACCCGGACAGCACCGATGTGCTCTCGGTCTCGGGCACTGACACCGCCGGCTTGCTCGGCGCCGTGTCGGTGACAGGAAACACGGTGACCTACGACCCGAGCGGCGTGTGGAATCAGCCCGGCGGCGTCAATCCGCTGCGGGCCGGTGACACGGCCGAGGTGTCCTTCAAGTACACCGCGGACGACGGCCACGGTGGAACAGCCACGGCGACGGTGAAGGTCACGATCAAGGGCTCGATGCCCCCGGTGCCCACCGAGTGTCCGCCATCAGCAGGAGGCCTCAGCCTGCTCTCGGGCTCGTTGCAGCCAGGCGAGACAGTGACCGTCTCCGGAGGCGGATTCCTCGCCGGGAGCACGGTCACCTACTACGTGTGCTCATCGCCCGTAAGAATTGGTGATAGCGCAGCTCAGGCCAGCGGGGCCATCGAAGGTGGCGGAGAGATTCCCGCAGACCTTGCACCGGGCGACCACGTGCTGTTTGCGCTGGGCCTCGGCCCAGACTCGAAACCACGCCTTCAGAGCCTTGACTTCGCAGTGAGGGAAGAGCCCACCAGCACGACTGCGGGGCCAAGCACGACTACTGCGGGGCCGAGCACGACCGCTGCGGGGCCGAGCACGACCGCTGCGGGGCCGAGCACGACCGCTGCGGGGCCGAGCACGACCGCCACGGGGCCGGGCACGACCGCTGCGGGGCCGAGCACGACTGCTGCGGGGCCGAGCACGACTGCTGCGGGGCCAAGCACGACGGTCGCCCAGAGCACCACGACCGGTGTTTCGGGTGGGGCAGGAACCACGGCGCCCACCGGCACCGGCAGTAACAGCTCCAGCAGCAAACCGGCCACTGCGGTCGCCGGGGCCACTCAGACCCCGAGGGGTGCTTCGCTCGCCAGTGGCTCGGCCAACCCCGGCTCTGGGTCGTTGGCCACCACCGGTGCATCGGTATCGGTGCTTTGGCGGTTGGCCATCGGGCTGGTCATGTTCGGCCTGGCATTTGGTGTCATCGGCCGCAACCGTCGACGCAATCGCAACTAGCACTTGACGCCGCGAAACTCGGGGCTTGGATGATGTCGTATCGTCCAAGCCCTTGGCGTCTTGTCGCACGCCATGCTGCCCCGGGGCGAAGGAGAGATCAGTGAACCAACGGTCGCTGCATGTGCCGGGTCGGACTGGTCGTGCCCGCTTGCGAATTGCGGCACTTGTGGCTGTGGGCTGCCTCGCTGCAACGTCGTGCACGGGTAACGACGAGAAGGCGGCGCCGACCACGACCAGCGGGAAATCCACCTCAGTGACCGATGGCGGCAAAACCCCGCCACCAAAGAACACCAGCGTGCCCTCGCCGGAGGACTCCCTGATCGACTTCGGCAATGGTGTTCGTCCCGTCAACTTCCGCGGTGGAGCCGTGCCTGCGAAGGCTTTCGTTGACGTGAGCTCGAAGGGCAATGTGGAGACACCCATGGAGGTGCTCTTCCCGGCCGGCGTGGACGCCAAGCTCTCAGACCGTGCCCGCAATCAGGTTCGCACGGTGGTGGCGGCCGCCACCGATGAGCGCGGAGAGACCCCTCGCGCCGATCCGTTCTGGGTGCAACGCAACGCGGACGGCGATGTGGCGCTCTTGGTGATTATCGACAATCCCACCAAGGATGATCTCAAGAACCTCTCCGTGCGGGCTGAGTTACTGAAACCGGACGGGAAGTCCAACGGCATCGCCGAGTTCAAAATTCCTGCCAAGGAACTTGACGGTCTACCGGCAGGCGACGCGGCGTTCTTGGTGTTGACGGTCAGTGAAGATCGGTTGGAGGATCCAAAAAGCGATGTCACCCGCGGTGGCGTCCGATTGGACCTGCAGTATACCTGAGTTTTTCGGCGCTGCGCTCGGCGAGCCGCTCTGCCCAGGTTGCTTGTGGTCCAGGCACTCGCTAATGGCTGTGTTCGTCGCCGATGTCCGGCACCACCATCTGGCTGGCAAATGGTCCGTTCGGATTGTCGGTGAGCCACATGTGCAGCATCTCCGGTGTTTCCCGAGAGAGCATCGACTCGTTGGCCGGGTCATCACACTTTTGAGCATCCCAGTCGACCCGCATGATCTGGCCGTACTGGAAGCACCTTGGGCCTGAGTAGGTGTGTCGATGCCAGATGAATGCGTTGCCGAACGGCTGGAGTCCGTGAGCGCCGATGCGCCCTGCAAGGAACATGACCCCCTGCACGTCCACCTTCTGCCCGGCGTCCGTTGGATCGATCATGGGGGGCTGTACCACGAGAAACTCCGGCTTCTCAACGTTCAGGGTGTACCCATCGAGAATGTTCTTCTCGTTCACCCAGTGGCTGTTTCCTTCGCTGATCGGCGAGAACCCAGCAGCCTTCAAGCTGGCAAAGTCGGTAAACCCGCCGGCTTCCACGCTCCTTTTGGCGCTGGCTCGCAGCTCTTCTGCTTCGCGTGTTTGTTCTTCTGTTGGCATGACCTCGAACGCTGTATCGCTTACCTCGGTCATGCCCTCCCCACCAACGAATCGCTCGTAGAGTCCCGAAGCGGAGCGCTCGACGGGGTTTGCAACCGCTGTGTCGGTCACGCGCTCGGCGGCGCATCCTCCGATGGTGACTGAGGCAGCGACGGTGACTGAGGCTGCGACCGCAACAAGACCGAACCTGTGTCGGCGACCTGGTCTCCCGTTCACGTTGGTTTCCTCGATCCGAAGAGTGCGCGACCCAGCGACGATTTGGCCGGGGCAAGCGTGGTGGCAAGTGCCCCGATGAGCGCGACGAACGTCAAAAACGCTCCGATCCTGGTTGCCGACAGTCCACTTGGGGCAATCACGATGTTGCCTCCGGTGGGCCTGACGATGAAGAGTGCCTCACGAAAGATTGCAGCCTCCAGCGTGTCATCGCGTTGAACGTAAATAGTGCCGAGGACGTCGGCCCCGGTGATCGACACTACGTCGCTTGAGGTTGCGATTGGCAGCGCCAGCACGTCGGACGATCGGAACTTGGACGCGTCGAGGGTGAACTCGTAGTCACCGGCAACCGTAAAGGCGGTGCTGGGCACCTCCGTTGCGCACGTCTGCACCTTGGGAATTGAGATCCGGTCTTTCGCAGCCGCGATGAGCGCAGGATCTCGAAGCGGCGAGCAATCGTCCGCATCGAGCAGGGGTGCCTGGAAGAGACCCTTGTTGAATGTCTCGGAGGCGTGTGAGCGGTCGTTGATCTGGTCGTCGACCAGCCGTGGCCCCAGCTTGAAGCCCACCGGTACGATCGCGATCGTTCGCAGCGAGTGGTAGGCCATGCCGCAGCACTCGAGTATCAGCAGTGTCGCCAGCAGGCGGGTCAGGAGCGTCAGGTTTCGTCCAGCCTTCCACCACCTGTCGAGCACGATGGGGATGGCGAGCGCCCCCAACATGGACGCCCAGATGTAGGGGCGGTTGACGTATTGATTGATGCGCATGATGGGGATGGCGTAGGCCAGGTTGGACCGAAGCAGCAGCGGTAAGGCAAGACCGAGCACCGGCAGCGCAATGAGCAGGGGCGATGCAGCTCGTCGCCGGACGAGCACCACGGAGCATCCCAGGGTCAGCAGCAGCAAGGCCGCGGGAACCGCCGCAAACGACGGCTGGAGTTCAGGGCGAATCAACGCGGATCTGAGTGGGTTGACCAGCCAGGAGATTGGAGGCGGCTGCGCAGCGTTGTCGTAGAAGTAGTAGTCGTTGCTGCCAAGTCGGCCGAGGTCGCCGGCTCCGTCCGTCTGAGGCCCAAGAAGCGTGAACGGTACGAGCCCCCAAGCATTGAGTGCGATGCCAAGGCCGATTGCTGCGCCGTGCGTCATGGCGATCCGCCAGGTCGTCCGTATCGATCTGGACAGCGCCATGGCGGCCAGAAAGCCGGTGAGCCAGATCAGACCCATGACGAAGCTGATCGGGTGAGCGGTGAAGAGGAGGCCCGCGACCAGGCCCCCCACCCAGGTCTGTCGTGAGGCCGGATGTCCAGTGGCTGCGAGCGCGATGATGGCGGTGACCGCCATGATGCCGGTGACACCGATGAGTTCGTGAAGGGCTCCGCGGCCGAATACCAGGTTGAGCGTTCCGGCCGAGCCCACCGCCAGGAAGCCCGCCACGGATTGGAACCGGGGAGCGACCCCAACCGCGCGGGTGATGATGGTGGCGGTCAAGCCGATGCCGACCATGGCAGCGAGCGCAACAAGCATGTAGACGAGCGAACCGGTGACACCCGGGATCAACGTCAGGGCCCCGAGCGCCACAAACACGGTGCCGCCAGACACCGGGATCACGTTTTGAAGGATTGGTCCCGTCGGGAAGAAGGACGTGATGGTGGACACGCGATGGGTTCGGGCGAGCTCAGACCCGATCGTGTCGAACAGCGAGGTCCAGACCACTGCGTCACCGGTGAGGTAGACGGCCTCACCCCAAGCAAGGGGGCACCACAGCAGGTACGCGGTGAATGAGACGATCGCGAGCGGGCATTGCGTCCAGTCGGTCAGCCACTGTCGAAACGACGTGTAACCGGAGACCGCTCGCTTCCGGCCGCGAGGAGCCGGGCCGGCCTCGTGGGATGCAAGAGCCGCCGGTGCGAAGAGCCCGCCCACCAACACCGCCAATCGCCACAGCGATTGTGGTTCGGTGAGAGAGGCGACGACACTCCAAACGGCGACGGAAGCTCCCAACCCGAGCAACACGTGTTTGGTTTGAGGTTCGAGCAACCTCACGATGCCGAGAACATCACGTGTTAGGTCGCTGCCAACGCAGAGCGAACGACGACCCCGAGATGCGCTGCCGATGTTCGCAGGCTGTACCTGCTGGAAGCTGCCGGGTGCCTGGATATTGTCATGGGGAGGCGCCCGGAGGTCGTTGCTGCTCGAAGCAGCGCCACGTCGATCGACGGGTCGCTCTCGTCGAAGAGACCCACGGGAAAGAGCCTGGCGGCCGAAGCGTCGGCAACCGGTGCGAGCGGGCGCGTCAGGCCTCGAATGGCTGATGACGTCCACCGCTTCCAGCGAGACGAGGAGGTCCAAACGATGTAGCCGGCCCACTGGGGGCGCCGGGCCTTCAGGATGGCCGTGAAGAACTCCTTACTGACCAATGCGTCGTCGTCGAGCGTTGCGATCCAGTCGGCTCCCCAACGTCTTGCGGTTGCAACCCCGTGACGGGTCGCCGCCAGTTGGCCGGCATTGGAGGGGAGAACTTCAACGTCGATGGGGATGGCGCAGGCCGTGGCTGCACGGCGCGCACAGATCGGTGTGCGATCAACGCTGCCGTCATCGACGACAAAGATCCGACCATCGAGGGCGTCATGAAGCGGCGACCCGCACTCGGCCGCCTGTTGAATCGAGTCGGACAGTGCGGTCAACGTGTCCTCGATCCAGGCTTCGCTGTTGAAAGCCGGTACCACTACCCCAAAGCGCACTGAGTGAGGCTAGCCGAACGGATCGCTGGGTGATCTTGAAGTCTGCGGAGTAGAGTCGGAGCGCAACGCAGTGGGACGGTGGAACGCCTGAAGTGGTCTGGCCGGGCCTGGCCTTACGCCGCTCCGAGCCGAAGGGGATTGTATGGCCGTGAGCGTGCAGCGCGGTCTGGGCTCATCGGATCGAGAAGCCGCTGTTGGCCTTGCATCGTCCAATCCGTTTGATCCGCTCCGCAACTATCTCCACTTGGGGCTGGATCGGTCGGCCGACGCAGGCGACCGGTTTCGGTCGGCGCTGGACACCGAAGGTGCCTCGGTGTTGTGCGCTGTTGATGGGGGAGTCCTGCGCGGAGTGGCGGTGGTGGCCCATGACGAACGGTTGTCGCAGCACTTCGGTTTTGGTTGCGCCTCGGTGCGCGCCTTTGCTGTCGACCGCAGCGAGCCTTCCGCAGGGGTGCTCGGCGTACTCGCAGCGGCCATGCGCGACCTCGTTGGCGCATCGGGTGAACGACATCTCAGCGTTCGCGCCGCCGCCGACGATTTCGAGATGTTGACCGCGTTCCAATCACACGGATTCTTGGTGGCCGACACCATGGTGACGCACCTGTTGAGCCCGACAAATCCCCAGACGGCCCTGCCCCGACGGGATATGGGCAAGGTTGAGGTGCTGGTGGCATATGGTGCCGAGATCGAACGGCTCCCCGCGCGTCTAGGAGCGACCATGACCGAGGTGCTGCGGCGTCACTACGTGCTCAGCCGGTTTCATGCCGATCCGTTGTTTGACGACGACCGGGCGGGCGAATGGTACGCGCAATGGTGCGAGCGGGCGTTCAGCGGATCCGCTGCCGACGGCATGATGGTGGCCGTTCACGACGAACAACCCATGGGGTTCATCTCATGGAGCAAGGATCATGCCGCAGAGAAGCAGCACGGGCTGTCCATCTTTGGCAGTGGGCTGGGAGCATCGCTCGGACGTGGAGCGTACGCCGCCATGGTGGAGTTTGCTGCGATCAGTCCCACGTTTGCCCACGCCGAATTCGACGTGCACGTGAGCAACTTTCCTGTGAACCGGGTGCTGGGTCGCCACCCGGCGTCCCGCATCTTGAGGGTGAGTCATGCCCTTCACCTCTCCATCGGGCAGCCGTAGGAGCAGTCGGAGCGCTCGTATGGAACTCGTCTGGCTCAAGTTGTTGCTCATCCCCATCGTCGTTGGGTTGGTTGGAGGCGAGGGCTGGTTGGCGGCCCGACGCCGCAACACCCACGGTGATGTGGCGGGCTGGAGTTCTTCCGATGCTTTGACCTCGACCGGGATCGGGGCGGTGGGCCAGATCAGCGGTGGCCTCTTCCGGTGGGCGATGTTCGGTGTTGCCGCTCTTCTCCAGCCCTTTGCGCTGGTGCACTGGCCCGATCATGGAGTGTGGGCGGGCGTGGCCCAACTGGCGGCGGCCATCCTGGTGTGGGACATGCTCTTTTACTGCTTTCACCGAGCGGCTCACCGCACCTCGATCGGCTGGGTGTCACACCGGGCCCATCACGAATCGCCCTACTTCAACTATGGGGTGGCCTTGCGCCTCGAATGGTTTCCGGTGCTGACGGTTCCGATCTTTGCAACGCAGGCACTTTTCGGGTTCAGCTTCGGGGTCATGGCGGCAGCCAGCATCGCCAACGGCCTCTACCAGGGACTGCTGCACACGGAGTTGGTTGGCCCGCTGCCCAGATACGTCGAAGCGGTGTTCAACACGCCCACCCATCACCGTTCCCATCACGACGCAGAGCTGACGCGGGGCGCCAACTTCGGCAGCATCTTCATCGTTTGGGATCGACTCTTCGGTACCTTTGCGACGCTTCGGTCAGCACCGATCACCTACGGCGTGACCGGTGCGGTCCCCCTTCATCAGCCGCTTGGGTTTCTGACGCCATTGGTACGGCCGGCACCACGGCTCACCGGAGTGATCAACGGGGTCGCCGATGCGTTGAGACGAGCGAAGCGTGCGGTTCGTGTTGGCTGATATCGACCCGGTCGCTCTTGCGAAACTGGCCATTGTTCCAATGGCAGTGGTGCTGGTGGTGGGTGAGGCATACGCGCTTCGAACCATCCGTCGCAGGCCGCTGGGGTCGGTGGTCGGGCGGCGCGTGTCCGCCACCGGCTACTCGGCGCAGAATGTGATCGGGTCGGCAGGTATCGGCGTGGCCGCCAAGGTGGTTGGGTTGGCGCTGGCCGTTCCAACCCTGGCGATTGGCGCGATGCTCGCCCCGCTCTCACTGGTCACGGCGCCGTCAGGCGCGGCCGGGGTGGCCTACGCCGTGCTGGTAGCCGACGCGCTGCTGTACATCTTCCACAGGCTCTCCCATCGGACGACACTTGGGTGGGCATCGCATATCACCCATCACGAAACCCCCTACTTTGATTATGGGGTTGCCCTTCGGGTGGAGGTCTTTCCGGTCGTCGGACTGGCGGTCTTTCCGCTGGCGGCACTGTTCGGGGTCGGGCCCGAGATGATTGCGATTGCCTTCTTGATCCATGGTTTGTACATGGGCGTTCTTCACACCGAGGTCATTGACCGCCTGCCTCGATGGTTCGAGTTGGTGTTCAACACCCCATCGCATCATCGGGTTCATCATCTGGCCGATGACCGCCGGGGTCATAACCTGGGGAGCATCCTGATCGTGTGGGACCGTCTCTTCGGCACGTTTCGACCAGAGGCGTCCGGCATCCATCACTACGGCGTTGCGAACCTGCCGGATCGGCGCTGGCCCGGGTTTCTCGGACCGGTCGAGAACTTCTACCGGGTACTGCGGCCGCGTGGCGACTTGAGGGTATCGGCGCAGAACCGACCTGCCACCTGACTCTTCCGATGCACAAACTTTAGGAACGTGCTGAGTGGCGAAAGCCTGCCCAGCAGAAATTCGAGTTGCGGGAATCTTCGCACCGACGTGTAGTAGGTGCGCGACGCAAAGCGCACGGGGCGGGCCCAACGGCTCACCTCGACGTCTGGATGTTCCAGGTCGAGCGAGAGAACCAGCCGGTCGGTCAATGCGTCGTTTCCGGCGGCGTGGGTGGTGGTGTCGTCGAACCCCAGCCACTCGCCGGGCTGCCACGTGCGACGGTCGCCACCCACCTCGATCCACGCTTCAGCAGGCGTGACCAACCCAAGATGAAACCGTCCCACACCGATGGGGTTGCCTTGGTGCTCGGCCAGGGTCACCCCGGGGGCGAGACGCATGTAGGCAGCGGTGATCACCGCAGGGCAGGCCTGCACGAGTTCTGCCAAGACCGGCGCCGACAGCGACGCCGGCCGGTCGTCCGCGCCGAAGTATCGCACGGGAACGATGCTCCAGCCCCCGACGGTCAGGTGTCGATCCGGGTGGTCGACCCAACCGCTGTTCAGGGTCGTGACCTCCTCGCGCAGTGCCCTCCATTGCGCGGTGAACGGCGCCAGGTGCTGCTCGACAGGCTTGAGGTCGAGATACCCGTTCATCTGGCCGTCACGCCGTTACTGCCCACGAGGCTTTTGGGATTCGCCGACAGCGGCTCGCAAGTCGGCGGGGTTCAGGGCAGCGCTGTCCACTTTGATGGCCCGGTAACTGAAGTCGCTGTTTGGCGTGGTGACCCGGAGGAGTAGTTCTCCAGATTTATCGAATTCGGAGACGGCGGTCTTCGATGCGCCCCAGCCGACAACACCGGCGCCGTCGGGCTGCACCCGGTAGCTGCCCATTGCCGGAGATGCCGTGGCGTCCGGACTGTTGATTGACGACACCAGCTTGGCTGACGACGAGTTGAGATCGAGATCGAATTTCAGTGCTCGGGCAGGGCCACCGACGACGTCGGAACGATTGTCGAACACGGTGAGTTGGCCCTCGGGGGTGAGCCGGGCATCGTGTTGCAGGATAAATCCGTTCAGCGGATCGTCGCTCAACTTGATGTCGGCGGTGGCTGGGTTGGTTGGTGGCGCCCCTCCAAGCTTCCACAAGACGTCGCCGTCGTCGTCGGCACCCGGATCGCGCCGGATCGCGAAGACTGCGTCGAGGTGCCTGGTGCTGACGATGACATCTCCGGTGTCAGGCACGATTTCGAGAGAGTTCAGATGCACCAGATCGACGACCGACCGTCCGTCATCGAACTCGTCGACAATGTCGGTGCCGTGGGTTTGAGCCGTGGTTTCGGCGAGACCGATGTGGTCCTTGGAATCCCACTCCCACACCACCTTGCCGGCCGCGGTCACCTCTTGGATGACAGCGTCGGCCACGGTCGCATCCTGTGCGAACCCGTCACCCAACTTCGACACGTCGACCCCCGCCCGTTCCCGGTAGCTGCCGATGAGCGCGTTCCCGTTGTCGAGGATCAGCAACTCATGGTGATCGGTCGGTGTTCCAACCGTTGCCCAATCCCTCACCTTGGTGCCGGTGAGTGAGTATTCGGAGAACGCACCATCAGGATCGGTGCCGTAGGAAAATCCGAGGGCCGGCGCCCACGACAGGTTCCCATTGGGCTCGATGTCGACATCGATCGTGGGTGTTTCCGTGCGGCGGTACCAGATTGGGGCACCGAAGGTGTCGAGGATGACGGCGTAGCCAACAGGGGGCTCCGAATCGAAATGAATCGACGGGCTGAACAGGTAGTAGCCCGGAGACGGGTTGCCAGGACGATCGACCACAAGTTTGGGAAAGTCCGGCGGCAGGCACCGGATCCAATACCGATGCCGCCCTTCGCCCTTCTGAACGATGATCTCAATCAGCTCGTCGGGTGTCACCTGCACGTCGCCCGACTTGGCACCAACCACGCTGACCGTCGCACCCGGGGTGGCCGTGGCGTTGAGGTGGAACTTGTTGGGGCCATCCTTGCACGCCATGGCGTAGTCGGTCGCCTGAGCGTTGAACGCAGGTTGAAGGCTTCCGCCGTCCACCTGGAGTGATTGAAGGCGGGCATCGGTTGGGATGTCCGGCACTGTCGTCGTGGCCGGTGTGGTGCGGTCCTCCGCTCCACCACCACAGGCCGCAGAAATGATCGTCACGGCGGCGCCGATTGCCACCGCGAGCAGCGCTCGGGAGGGCCGGGCCTTGTTTCGGGTCGCGTGGTGCAAGTGTGGGCAATCTGCGATGGAGTTGTGGACGTCGGCCACCCACAATCTAGGCGAACCAGTGAACGATCAGAACTTGTGTCAGTCGGTGCCGTCGAGGGTCACCAGCAGGTCGCCGGTGTCCACCCGGTCGCCGGCGACGAAGTGCACCTCTGCCACGGTGGCGTCGCCAAAGGCGGTGATGCGGTGCTCCATCTTCATCGCTTCGACCACCATCAGCAGTTCGCCGTCGCTCACCTGCTGTCCGGCCTCGACGTGCACGGCCAGCACCGTGCCCGGCAGGGGCGAGACAGGCCCGGCGCCGATCGCCTCGATGTCGTGATCGACGAAACGGGCCGGCACGGTGAACGTGGCTGAACCAAATGGCCCGGAGGCATTAATGATGTCGCCGTCAAGCCTCACGTGGATCACCTGTCGCCGGCCGTCCACCTCCAGCACCGTTCGGCTTGGCTCTCGTCGGATCAGTCGCACGCTCACCCGGCGCCGTTCGTCGGCCGGCAGCGCGCCGTCCTCGTCGGGTTCGGGCAGAGGTCCGACCAGCAGGTCGGCCCGGTCGCCGGTCAGCACATACTCCAGGTCACAGGGAGCGTCCCCGTCGAACAGCGCCACCCGTTGGCCCTGAGTGAGCAGGTTGCGAAACCCGGACGGGGCAAATCCGGTAGCGAGGTTGGCCGCCCGGTCGCGCTGCTCCAGGGCGAACGTGGCTGCGATGAGGAGGGCGAGGCGATCGTCGCCCGACGGTCCGGGTGCCTCGGTGACCTCGGGGTGACCGTCGAGGTAGGAGGTGGGGGTTCTGGCAGCCAGAAAGTCGGGTTCGCCCAGGACGGCCACCAGCGTGTCGACGTTCGTGCGTACCCCGGTTATGTTCGAACGGCGGAGGGCTCGGGCGAGTTGCCGGGCCGCTTCGCTGCGGGTGGGTGCATGGGCGATCACCTTGGCCAACAGCGAGTCGTAGTCGGCGGACACCTCGGTGCCTGCTCGAATGCCGGTGTCGGTGCGCACCATGGGCGTCGACGAGCGGACCTCGATTGAGGGGCCGTCGATGGAAAAGCCGTCGACCAGGCCGGTGGATGGCAACCATCCGGCGGCGGGATCCTCGGCGACCACGCGCACCTCGATGGCGTGGCCGTCACACCTGACGTCATCCTGGGTGATGCTGAGCGGCTCGCCGGTGGCCACACGCAACTGCCACTCCACCAGGTCCAGCCCGGTGACCGCCTCGGTCACCGGGTGCTCCACCTGGAGCCGGGTATTGACCTCCAGAAACGTGATCGTTGGATCATCGGTCTCGTGTGCAGCGTCACCGACGAGGAACTCAACCGTGCCCGCACCCCGGTAGCCCACGTGCCGGGCCAGGGCGAGCGCCCCCTCACACACGGCAGCGCGGGTGGCACCGTCGATGCCGGCGGACGGTGACTCCTCGATCACCTTCTGGTTGCGACGCTGGATGGAGCACTCCCGCTCGCCCAGGTGCACCACGTTGCCGTGGGCGTCACCCAGGATCTGCACCTCGATGTGGCGGCCGTGCTCGATGTACGGTTCGATGAACACCGTGCCGTCGCCAAAGGCCGACTTGGCCTCCCGGGAGGCGGCCTCGATTGCATCGGCCAATTCGGATTCGTTGCGCACGACGCGCATGCCGCGCCCGCCGCCGCCGGCAGCGGCCTTCACCAGCACCGGCATGGCGACATCGCCCGGTACCTTGCCAGGTGACGCTTCGATGATGGCGGTAGTGGGAACGCCGGCTTCGACGGCGGCCCGCTTGGCGGCCACCTTGTCGCCCAGCAGAGTGATCTGTTCGGGCGTGGGGCCCACCCAGGTCAGCCCGGCGGCCTCGACCTGGCGGGCAAAGTCGGCGTTCTCGGCCAGAAATCCATAGCCGGGGTGGACGGCATCGCAGCCGGTGTCGAGCGCCCCCTGAATGATGGCGTCGCCGCGCAGGTACGACTCGGCGGGGCTGGCTCCACCCAGGGCGACGGCCACATCAACGGCGTCGCAATGCATCGCGTCTGCGTCGGGATCGGAATACACACCAACAGTGTCGATGCCCATGGCGGTGGCGGTGTGGGCGATGCGCACGGCGATCTCGCCGCGGTTGGCAATGAGGAGGCGGCCGATCTGTGCGACTGAGGATGGTGGAGCTGTCCTGGAAGGATCCGTAACGGGTGTACTCGACGTGGTACTCATCAGTGCCTCCACACTCCGTATTCGGTGGCGCCGGTGACTTCGGTGGAGTGCACCGCTGCCAAGGCCAGCCCCAGCACGGTGCGGCTGTCGGCCGGATGGATGATGCCGTCGTCCCAAACCCGCCCGGTGGCGTAGAGCGCGGTCGACTCGTTCTCGATCTGGGCTTCGAGGAATGCCTTCCCGGCAGCGATGTCCTCCTCCTTGATCTCGATACCCCTGCCCGCCGCCGAATTGCGGGCGACGATTTCCATCACTCCTGCCAGTTGCTGGGGACCCATCACTGCAATGCGGTGGTTGGGCCACGAGAAGATGAACCGGGGCTCGTAGGCCCGACCGGCCATGCCGTAGTTGCCGGCGCCGTAGGAGGCGCCCACCATCAGGTCGATGTGGGGCACCATCGAGTTGGACACCGCATTGATCAGCTTGGCGCCGTTGACGATGATGCCGCCCTGCTCGGCGGCCGAGCCCACCATGAAGCCGGTGATGTTGTGACAGAAGATGATCGGCGTGTTGGTGCGGTTACACAGTTGGATGAACTGAGCGCCCTTCTTCGCCTCTTCGGAGAACAGGATGCCGTTGTTACCCAACAGCCCGACTGGGAACCCGTGGATCGAACCCCATCCACACAGCAGCTTGTCCCCGTAGCTTGCCTTGTGCTCCTCGAAACGGCTGCCGTCGAGTATGCGGGCAAACACCTCGCGCATCTCGAACGGGATCCGCACGTCGGCGCGGGCGCAGTCGATGAGTCCGGCCGGGTCATAGAGCGGCTCGTCGGCCGGTTCGGTTGGGCCTGGGCCCAAGGGGCTCCAGTTGAGGTGAGCGACGATCGACCGGATGATGCGCAGCGCATCCAATTCGTCGACGGCCAGGTAATCCGAGAGGCCGCTGGTGCGGCTGTGCATCTCGGCGCCGCCCAGCGTTTCCTCGTCGACGTCCTCGTCGATTGCCATCTTCACCAGGGGCGGGCCACCCAGGTAGGCGGTGCCCCGCTCCTTGACGAACACGGTGTAGTCACTCATGCCAGGCGTATAGGCGCCACCGGCGGTGTTGGGGCCGAAGGCGGCGGTGATCGTGGGGATGCCTTCGGCGGAGAGGCGGGTGAGCGAACGGAACTGCCCGCCGCCCCGAATGAAGATGTCGGCCTGACGGGGAAGATCGGCGCCGGCGGACTCGCTGAGCGAAACCATCGGCAGGCGGTTGGCCCGGGCGATCTCGAAGAGCCGTTCCAACTTGATCAGGGTGGTCGGATTGACCGAGCCACCCTTGTAGGTCATATCGGAGCCAAAGATGGCGCACTGGACGCCCTCAATCACGCCGATGCCCGTGGCCACGCCCACCCCGACCGCATCGTCGGTGCCCCACCCGGCCAGCGGGCTCAGTTCAAGGAACGGGGTGGTTGGGTCCAACAGCGCCTCGATGCGTTCGCGTACCAGCAGCTTGCCGCGCTTGCGGTGTCGGTCGACGTAGCGCCGGCCGCTGATCGTGGGCACCGACGCCAACTGCTCGGCCACCTCCTGCCACAATGCCTCCATTGCGGCCCGGTTGGCGAGTGCCTCGTCGGAGCGTTGATCGAGGCGGCTCTTCAACTGCGATCCGATGGTCATGGGGTCCCCTCCGCGTCGCCCGTTGCGGCGCAATTGCGTAACGTCGACGAGTCGTTGCCGACGTTGTTCTGCGCAACCGTACCCACTGGGCCCGACCATTTGGGCGGCTCTCAGCCAGAATGCAGCCATGTCTGTTCCGGTTGTTCTCGTCCACGGTTTCGGCACATCGTTCCAGCTCACCTGGGTGGCCAACGGCTGGGTCGACCTGCTGGGTGATGAAGGCCGGGAGGTCATCGGAGTGGACCTGTTGGGCCACGGCACCGCACCGAGGCCCCACGACGAATCGGCGTACGACGACCTTGGCGCCCGAGTGGTCGAGGCACTGCCCGCCGATGGGCAGGTGGACGCCATTGGTTTTTCGTTGGGCGCCAAGACGCTGCTCAAAGTGGTGGCCGCCCATCCCGACCGCTTTCGGTCGCTGATCGTGGCCGGCGTGGGAGCCAACCTGTTTCGATTCGACGACATGTCCGCCGTCGTGCGGGCGGTCCGCACGAGTGAAGACGGCGACATCCCCGCCCTCGGGTACTTCTCAGGTTTGGCGCAGCTACCGGGCAACGACCGGGAGGCACTGGCCGCCTGCATGGCCAATGGCGGGGGCCGCGTGAGTGCGGACGAACTGGCGGCGGTGACCTGCCCGGTGCTGGTGGTGCTGGGCGAATACGACTTCGTCCAATCGGCCGATCAGCTGATCGACGCCCTGGTCGACTCACGCCTGGTGACGCTGCCCCGCACCGATCACGCCCGCACCCCCAAGTCGTTCGAGTTCATCGACGCCGCCCTGGACTTCCTCCGCTCCCAGACCTGATCTTGAATGTCGATGGCAGATTCGACGGAGATGGTTCGGTCGACCCAGTATTGCCCGGCGGACCAACCGCCAATGGATGTGAGGGGTTGTCCAGATGACGGATCCGAACGCGTGGACACATCAGGAGGCCGCACCACCATGGGAACAGGAGCCGGCTCCGGCGGTGTGGGCCGGGCAGCCCCCTCAGCGCGCTCCTCAACAGCAGGACCCCCAGGAGGGACCTGTCGGAGGGCAGCCCTCACACGGCGTCGCCCCTGCTGGTGCATCCTCCTGGCTACCTGAGAGCCCCGGGACTGTCGAGCCTAGTTCGATAAACCAGATGCTGTGGGAATACAAGGTGATCAGCGCCACCTTCGGTGGCAAGCTTGAAACTGAACTGAACACCTGGGGCGCCATCGGTTGGGAGGTCGTTTCGATCGCTGGAATGGGCGGCACGGTCACCGTGACGGGCAACAAGATCTTTGTTGTGCTCAAGCGTCGCAGCCTGCGACACGAGGAAGCCGCCGCGGTGGCCACCGAATACCTCCAGACGCTTCGAAACCACTACGGCCCGGCCGTCTTCGACCAGCTCGCAAACAAGCACGGTAACGAACTGATGATGCGGGGTGCTCGTGCGCTCATCTCGTCGGGTAAGCAAGCGAACAATCCGCTCGGTGTGCTGGACCAGAGCTGCGCGCTGATGGCGAACGGCAAGCATTCGAAGGACGATCAGGTTATAGAGGTGGTGTGGTACAGCGCAGAGGGTCAGCCTTTTCCTCGCTGATCGACGCGGCTGAAGGTCGAAGCGGACCAGAACCTGTGAACCGCGTGTTGGGTGGGTCGTGGGCCCAGGGTGCTGGCCGGTCCCAGGCGTCGTCGAAGACCAGTTCCTCGATGGGACGGCGCCGCACCGGGCCGTGTCGTCCGGCTGGGCGGCCCAGCGTGAGCGTGGCCGAGATCCCCACCTCCGCCGGAATACCGAGCAGTTCACGAAGTTCGTCCTCGACGTAGGCATGCCACATCGTCATCACCCCGCCATAGCCCATGGCCCGGGCGGCCAGCAGCAGGTTCTGGCAGGCCGGGTACACCGAGGCTCCCTCCGTGGGGGTGGGATCGCGGTGACGCACCAGGCAGGCCAGGATGACCACCGGGATGGACTCGAAGTGGTCGACGAAGTGCTGCATCGTGTCGGCCATTCGTGCCTTCGGGGTGTCGGTTGTGGCGCCGCTGCCGGCGTCGTAGCCGTCCCGGCGCCGCTTCTCGGCCCACAGGGCGCGAAAGCTCTTGCCCAGCAGCGCTTTGGCCTGGGTGGCCAGCGGCCCATCGCGGAGGATCAGGAATCGGAACGGTTGGCGGTTGCTTCCCGACGGTGCCCGGGTGGCGTGCCACACGATGGTGGCCAGGTCCTCCTCGGCCACTGGCTCGTCGGTGTAGCGGCGGATCGCCCGGGTCGTGGCCAGACCCTGGAGGAGACCAAGCGAAGCCTGATCGGGGGCAGAATCCGAGGCCGGGCGATCGTCAGTCATCGCTGCGGATGCGCTCCGCCGCTACCGCGCCTCCATCGGGCACTACGCCCTCCTCCGGCACTGCGCTGGAACCGACTTCGCTGTCGGAACCGACTCCGCTGTCGGAGCCGTCGGGCCTCGTCGGCACACGATGTTGATGCAGCAGGTTTGGTTTGTCTTGGACGGTGCGGAGGTAGCCGCGGGATGCCGAGTAGGCGCCGCTGATCAGCTCGGTTGTGTGATCCAGTTCCAGGCTGGAGAACCTTGCCCGGGGTGGTCCGGGTAGGTAGAGCACCGCGACGTCTGCGGGGATGAAGGGCAACGCTGCGCGGGCCTGGCTGTTCTGAGTGAGGGAGACGGACCACTCCATGATCTGAAGCAGATTGGTTGGCCGGGGCGCCGGTTGTCCGGGGAAGGTGCAATCGAGCAGCACCAGGCTCTTGGCCCCCATCCTCAGAGCTTGCCCAATCGGCAGCTTGGCAACCAGCCCGCCGTCGTAGAGCAGTCGCCCGTCCCGCTCGATGGCGGGAAGAAACCCGGGGAGGGCGGCGCTCGCCAACAACGCAGACTTTGCGGGCCCGGTGGTCAGCTCCACTGCGGCGCCGCTGTCGACGTCGGTGGCCATGGCGGTGAACGGCACCACCAGGTCCTCCAGGTTGTCGACGGGAAGGTGCTCGTCGATGAACTGGGCCAACCCGTCGTTGGAGTACAGGTGCGTTTTGTCGATGCGCAGTGTACGAAGTGACTGCCAGGGCGACCCGGGGAAGATCTGCTGCTTGGTGATCGTTGGCCAGATGTGGGACAGCCGGGTGGCGCCACCCGTCGGATCGCTGGCGAGAAATGCTCCGTTGAGCGCGCCGACCGAGGTGCCGACGATGAGATCGGGCGAGATGCTGTGCTCCGAGAGCGCCTGCAACATGCCCACCTGGGTGGCACCCAGGCTGGCGCCGCCGCCCATCACAAACGCGACCGGGCCGGGGAGGTGCAGCGTTGCACCCGGAGGGTCGGTGGTCACAGGTCGTCGCCCGCCCGGTTGGGCGCTCCGGTGCCCTTGTCGGCTTTGCGGGGACCCTTGCCGGACCTGCGTGAGCTTCTGTCGAACTTGGTGGAACCCTCGGATGGGTCGGAATCGGTGGAGAGCGTGGGATCGTCCACATCCGGAGGTATCGGGTCGGCCCGGTAGAGCCGGGGTGCGTCCACGTGAACGTTGGTGAGGAACGTCCGGGAGGCCTGGTACGCGGCCGCCATCAGCTCGACGGACGAGTCGAAGTCGAGTGGTGAAACGGTGCCTTTGGGAGCGGCGGGGAGGGACAGCACCGGCAGCGTCTCCGAGATGTAGGGCAGGTCGGCGGTCGTCTGGCTTCGCAGCATCAGCCGGACGGTCCATTCCAACACCCCCGACATGCTGTCGGGGTAAGGGTCGCGTTGGCCGGGGGCGTTGCAGTCCAACAACACCAGCGAAGCGGCGTTCATCTTCAAGGCCTGGCGGATTGGCAGGTTGGCGACCAACCCGCCGTCGTACAACAGCCGACCGTCGCGTTCGACTGGCGGAAAGATCACCGGGATCGCCGTGCTCGCCAGCAGGGCCGAACGAAGATCACCGGTATCGAGGGCGACGCTGAGGCGGGTGTCCACATCGGTCGCCATGGCCACAAACGGCACTTCAAGTTCCTCGAACGTGTTGGCCGGAATGTGTTTGTTGATGAACTCGCTCAGCTCATCGTTGGGAAACAGGTAGGTCTTCGAGGTGCGCAGCGTGCGAACCGACTTCCAGGCTGAGCCGGGAAAGAACGTCTCGCGGCTGAAACCCGGCCACAGGTGGGACAGCTGGTTGGCGCCACCGAACGGATCGGCGGCCAGGAAGGCGCCGTTGAGTGCGCCGGCCGAAGTGCCGATGATCATGTCCGGTGTCACGCCGTGCTCGTTCAGCGCTTGCAGCATGCCTACCTGGGATGCGCCCAGGCTGCCACCGCCACCCATCACGAAGGCGATGGGACGGGGCAGGTCCAGGCCGGTGCGGTCGATCCTTTGTGGTCGTTCACTCACCTTTGGATTGTGTCACCTCGGCGTCGTCACACGGGTGCTCAACGTCGGGCTTGCGAATCTCGTGCGCACTGTTGGTAGCTGGGTCCGTCACACGAGACCCCGCTGTGTCGGTTCCTGCACCGGAAGGGCTTCTGTTAGTGGGTCTTGCTGGCCCGACGGCGGGAGAGGGCGATGATTGCGGCTCCCATGAGGAGCGAGATGGTGCCCGCCACTGTGGCCGGCAGCGCTGAAGTCCCGGTCTGAGCGAGTGGCGTCGAGGCCGACTGTCCCGTGCCCAGGCTGCCGTAGGGGGAACCAGGGCTCGACGACGATGTCCCCGACGTCACTCCGCCGCTGAAGGCTCCGGTGGGTGTGCCTCCGGTGGGTGTGCCTCCGGTGGGTGTGCCTCCGGTGGGTGTGCCTCCGGTGGGTGTGCCTCCGGTGGGTGTGCCTCCGGTGGGTGTCGTGGACGTCGTGGACGTCGTGGTGTCATCAACCTCAGTGGTTGTCGTTGCGCCGGTGGTGGTGGTGGTGGCGCCGGTGGTGGTGGTGGCACTGGTGGTTGTCGTGGGCAGCGTCACATCGGCACAATCGGGCCGTGTGATCACGTTGTTGTCAAGAGTCACGGCACCGTTGCGAGCGAGCAGACTTCCCACGACGGTGGCGCCCGTGTTGGCGGTGATGGAGGTGAGAGCCAGGATCGTTCCCTGAAGCGAGGTCCCGGTACCAAGCGTGGCGGAGGAACCGACCTGCCAGAACACGTTGCAGGGGTTGGCGCCGCCGATGAAGGCGACAGCGCTGTTGGTGGCGGTAATCATTGTGCTGTCCGACTGGATGACGAAGACGGCGTCGGGGTCGCCTTCGGCGTCGAGGGTGACGGTTCCGGTGATTTCAAGCGTCGCTCCGGTGTACACGCCCGGTAGCAGGATGGTGCCCCCGAGCTCTGCGGCCACTGAGGTGGCAGGCGTTCGTCCGGCGGCGTCGTTGTAGGCGGTGACGAGATCGATCTGGGCCTGGAGGGCTTCAGCGCCAGCGGCGTGCTGGACGCCGTTGACGGTTCCCGGCGGAAACCCGGTGATCGAGAAGCCAGGACTGACGCCGACGTCCCCGTTGATGACCGATGAGCCGGTGTTGGTCACCGCCGATCCGGCGAGAACGGCGTAGCTCTCGGCCGTACCAAGGCCAACCGGAGCCTCGGCTGCACCGGCTGGGCGCACCACCACCAAGAAGGCAGCGACGCACACGGTGGCAAGCAGACCAATCAAAACAGTGGGCAGCTGACGAGATCGCAAGTTCATGGCATAACTTTCGAAAGGCGCGTCCCAAATCGCTGGAGTTCCCCAATTCCCCCGAGCGGGTACTCAGGAACTCAAGGTACCACCGATCGGATGGAATCGCGCCCAAAAAGTTGGGCAGCAGACCGTTTGTCAGCCGCTTGCTGTCAGTCCTTGGATCGCGAGGCCAGGTAGCCGGCCGCCGCGCCGCGTGCCTCCGGGTCGGCGAGAGCCACCGCCAGGTGCGCAGAGGCCGCCCACCCCGATCTGGTGGTCAGCAGGTCCTCGGCCGCCTCGTGAACCTGACGTTTGGTCATGCGCAGCAGCGAGACCGGCTTGGCCGCCAATGACGCCGCCAGCTCGTCGGTCTCAGCGCGCAGCCGATCGAGTGGCACCACTCGGTTGATCATCCCCAGGCGCTGCGCCTCGATTGCGTCGAACGGACGGCACGTCATGACCAACTCCCTGGTGGACGCTGCGCCCACCTCGCGGACCAAACGCGGGATGCCGCCCCAGGCCAGAGGAATGCCCAGATCGATCTCGGGGATGGCAAACCGGGTGTTGTCGGCGGCGATGCGCAGGTCGCAACCAACCGCCAGCAGGATTCCTCCGCCGACGCAGTGCCCGTGGATGGCTGCGATGGTGATGGCATCCATGGCCTCGACCGCGTCGACCATCAGGTAACCAAGGTCGACGTCCGGTGCCTCGTCGGAACCCCGGGTGAGTTCCCGCAGATCGAAACCGGCCGAGAACGCCCGATCACCGGCAGAGGTGATGACGACCACCCGGGCGCCCTCATCGTCGAACCAGCGCGCGGCCTTGGCGATTTCGGTCAGCGCGTCGGACCCCAGCGGGTTCAGCTGGTCAGGCTGGTTGAGCGTCAGCCGGCCGATGCCGCCGGACAACTCGACGGTGAGCGTGGAGAAGGTTGCACCTGAAGATGTCATGGGGCGATCCTCCCAGAACCGTGTCGTCAGCGTGCGCCAAAGTGGCGGTTCGCCTGGCGGGCCCGGACGAGAATGAGAAGGCGCCCGGCCGCGCGTAGCCTGGCCGCCAGCTTGAGCACGAGGGGGACAACCAGATGACCACACCCGAGCACTTCGACGTGGTGGTGGTGGGCGCCGGCATCTCCGGCATCGGCGCCGCCCATCACCTGGGAGCGATGAGCCCCGACCGTAGCTACGTGATCCTTGAGGGCCGCGACGACCTGGGCGGCACGTGGGACCTGTTTCGCTACCCGGGGGTGCGCTCCGACTCCGACATGCACACCCTCGGATACAGCTTCAAGCCGTGGAGGGCAGAGAGGTCGATCGCGGACGGCCCATCGATCCTCGAATACCTCAACGAGACGGTCGACGAGTACCAGATTCGTGGTCAGATCAGGTTCCGAACGCTGGTCGAGCGCGCCGAATGGTCAAGCGAGGATGCCCGGTGGACAGTCACCACACGACGCCGGCTGAACCCGGGCAACGAGGTGCCCGGCGACGATGGGCCCGGTCCGACCGAGGCGGTCACCTACACCTGCAGCTTCCTCTTCATGTGTTCGGGCTATTACAGCTACAAAATCGGCCACACACCCGAGTTCCCCGGGCGGGACCGCTTCGAGGGCGACGTGGTGCATCCGCAGTTCTGGCCTGAGGACCTTGACTATTCGGGCAAGCGGGTGGTGATCATCGGTTCGGGGGCCACCGCAGTCACGCTGGTGCCGTCGATGGCCGGCACTGCCGAGCAGGTCACGATGTTGCAACGCTCACCCACCTACGTCATCAGCCGACCGGCCAAGGATGCGCTGGCCAACAACCTGCGCAAGTGGCTACCCGAACGGATGGCCTACGACATCACCCGTTGGAAGAACACGCGCCTTCAGGAGTTGCTGTATCGCAGGACCCGCACCAATCCGGGGCAGGTGAAAGCCACGCTCCTCAAGTTGGTGCGCAAGGAACTGGGGCCGGACTACGACGTCGACACCCATTTCACGCCCAGCTACGACCCGTGGGATCAGCGCCTGTGCCTGATCCCCGACAGTGACATGTTTCGGGCGATCCGCTCTGGTGCCGCGGAGGTGGTGACCGACCATATCGACACGTTCACCGAGTTCGGCATTCTTCTGAAGTCAGGCCGCCACCTGGACGCCGATGTCATCGTGACCGCCACCGGGCTGGAACTGGTGACCCTGGGCGAGGTCGACTTCGTGGTCGACGGCGAGCCGGTCGATTTCGCCGACACCTGGACCTACAAGGGCCTGGCCTACTCGGACGTGCCCAACCTGGTGTCGTCGTTTGGCTACGTCAACGCGTCGTGGACCCTTCGGGCCGACCTCACGTGTGCCTATGTATGCCGCTTGCTGAATCACCTGCGCAATACCGGCGCTGAGGTCGCCACGCCTCGCCTGCGGGCATCGGACGCCGACATGCCTGCCCGTCCTTGGATCGACGGCTTTTCGGCCGGCTACATCCAGCGCATGCTCCCGTTTCTACCCAAGCAGGGCGACCGGGAACCGTGGCTGAACACCCAGCGTTACTCCGAGGACAAGGCGCTGATTGCGACGGCGCCCATCGACGACGGGGTGATGACGTTCTCCGCGGCTTGCGTGTCCGCGGGAGCCGCAGCCTCGTAGGCGGTTACGCGACGCCGACCAGTGTGTGACACGCCCAGTCCTCGGGCGGTGCTCCAGATTCGCGCAGCTCCAGCTGAGCGCTGCGCAACGCCGCACCCGGGCCAATCGTCGGATCCCGAAGTTGGGCCAGGTACCCGAGCGCGATCGCATGTGCAGGGGTCGGATCGACCGCGGCGGTGGTGATGCAGGCCGACATCGCTCCACCGCGTAGGAGCCCGGTCCAGAACCCTCCCGGGAGATCGGTCCGTCCTCGGGGCATCACGCCCGAGTAGCAGGCGTTGAGCATCATCGTCCGAGCCACAGGATGCGCTGTTGACGCCAACATGCGGCCGTCCAGGCGAGCCTTCCCGGCCAACTCGATCGAGGCCGCCGCCAGCACGTCGGCGTTGTCGCTCACCTCGCCGTGGGCGATGAGGTAGGCCACATCGTGGTCACCGAGCGCGTCGAGTACCACGTGCGGTTTGGCTGCGTCATCGATCAGCAGCGTGGACCGCAGCCACCCCAGATCAGCGACCTCCACTGCAGATGCGGCCAACGGCCCGAACCCCTGCTCCTCACCGACCCCGATGGCCAGCGCAGTGTCCACCGCCAGGTCGCTGCCTCTGGGCGATGACACCAACCACCCGATACTGGGCACGAGGCTGACGCTGAGGGCATCGCTCAGCATCCGGCCGTCGGCCAACGGCAGCGCTGCCCAAGGCAACGACCACATCGAGCCGTCGGCGATCACGTACAGGTGCGATGCCCCGCTCACCGCCTCGGTGAGGATCTCGCCGAGGAGTGCCCCAACGGTTTCGAGCGAGGCGAACAGCTGAGCCCTGGCTGCGATGGCGGCGGCGGTTCCCGCCAACTGCGGAATCAGGCTGTTGATCGGCGTTGGAGTTTCGACGCGGTGGGAGCGACAGCGTCCACTTGGGTCGGTCAGCGTGACGATCAGCCGATGGCCAAGGTCGGTGCAGGTCATCATCGAGGCTTGATCGGTCCGCAGCCGTTCAGCGAGCTGTCGGCTCAGGTCGATGCCGTCGAGGGCATCCAGCGCATCGGCCTTCCCGATGCCAGTCGCATACGCCTTGCCGATCTCAATCCAGCGCCGGGTGACATCCCCATCGTTCAACAGTGTCGCCTGGTTGGCTGCTCCTTCCGTGAGGGTTTGGACCTGGTCGAATCGCAGGGTCCATCCGTCGGCATCGGCGTCTGCGACCATGTCTCTCAGCGCAGCCCGGCAGTCCTCAAGTGCCAAAAGGGCACCACGCGGGTCCTCGTCCACCGATTCCACTGCCGCCCGGTAGTTGGCGGCCGTCATGCGATCGATCGGTGTAGCCGCCAGCTTCGTCAGGTCGACCACCAACAAACGGGCCTCGTCGGCCCGGCCTTCAGTGAGTAGCCCCAGGATCCGAGCCCCCAGGAGCGCAGCGTGGGTGTCCGGCCGGTCCTGTTGGCTGAGATGCCGGGTGGTCTCCTCAACTTCGGCATCGATGCGTCCACGGAGTGCGCCCGACACGCTGGGTGCCAAGGCCGCGAGGTCGACTGCGGCGTCGGTCTGCCAGTCATTGCTGCCGGACCGCCTGGCCAGCTCCAGTGCTTCGAGCATCTTGGCCGCAGCCAGCTCGTGTCCGCCCTCGATCACATCGGCGTTCTCGGAGAGAAACCGTCCGACCTCCAGCAGAACCCTCCATCGTGAGGCCGTGACGGCACCGTCGCGTTCCATGGCCAACAACGCAAACCGGTAGGCCGCCTGGGCACCGCCGACGTCGCCGAGACTGCTCAGGTGACGGGCCCGTGCCAGCGCAGCGTCGCTGCGAATCGTGGGGGCGGTGGCGGCGGTCAGTTCGTCCCAAGGGGTGCGCTGTTCGTGCAGCGTTGCGTTCAGCTGTTGTCGCCACCCATCTGCCCAAGGCTCATCGCTGTGATGATCGGTGGTTGCCAGCGCCCGCGTGAGCAGCTCGACCTGTGTGTTTCGGTCGCCGTCGGTCATCGCCATAGAGGCCTGAAACGCCAGCGTGCTGACCATGCTTTCAAGCTGACCGGCTGTGGCGTGGAGGGCGACGGCGCGGGTCATCAGCGTCTGTGCCTGACAGGAGTTGTGGGCCCGGTGCTCGAGGCGGGCCAACGTTCCGAGCGCGTACGCCATGGCTCCGGGATCATCGTCTGGGGTGGTGGCGATGACGGAGTCGATGACCTGGCGGGTTTGGGCGTCGGGAACCCCAACCTCGATCGCCACCTCGGCCCAGAGTTGCTGCAGGCCGGGGTCGGCAGCACCCGACCGGGCGGACAACTTGATGGCCCGGTCGAACAGGGCCAGGGCGCCGGGCAGGTCGGTGCCGACGAGCTCATTGGCCTCGATGGCCACGTCCCACGCCTCCTGATCGGATGCATCGCTGCGGGCGCTCGCCCCGCCGAAGTCTTTGTTCGCAGCGTCCATATCGAAGCCGGCCTGCTGGGAGCCGAGACTCAGCCCAGCAGGCCCGTCAACTTGGATTTGACGAAGGCTTCGACCCCTTCGATCAGCTCCTTGGGATCACGGGTTTCCAGGCTGAACTCGGTGGACGTTGAGGTTGCGCCGTCGGCCGCCTTGGCCGTGGATCGCTTCAGCTCCAGCTTCTTATAGCTGGCCATCAGAAACACGATGGCCCCGATGATGAGGGGGATGGGGGCCAGGTGCGCCTCTTCGGCCGCCGACACCGAGTCGTGAACCACGCCCTGCAACTCGGGAATCGCTTCCAGCTCGATCAGAATTGCACGGGCTGCGGCTCCTCGCAACGGGTCGTTGGCGTTGTCGACGACCTCGGCCCTGAACTGTTCGACGTCGCCATCGGCCTCAAACCCAACCTCGCCCACGACCATCTCCGCCTCGGCATTGGACGGGCGTCCGCCCACCCACAGCGACGCCGGTGCCCGGTCCCAAAATTCCAGCAGAGCCCGTTGGGCGCCAGCATCGCTGAGTGCCTCGATGTTGCTTGAATCCATGTCGCATCTCCCCCTGTCGCGGCCGTCGGTGGTGCCGACCAATTTCGACCCTACCAATTCAAAACGCGCGTAGGGGAGGGTTTTACCGGGTCAAACCTGCCGCCGGATCTCGGGGACCGATGCACCGACGCTGCGGACCGCATCGACGATGGGCATGGACCCGGCGGTCAACTGAACGGTGGCCATCAGCGGGGGAGCATCGACCAGGAGCGACTTGATCACGGCGGCCACATCCGCCCGGGCGATGGCGTCGCCGGCTGCATCGGGCGAGAGCGTGACCGTGCCGACGGGGTCGTCGTCGGTCAGCGTCGTGGGTCGCACGATGCTGTATCCGAGAGCGCTGGACCGCAGTGCAGCATCCGCCCTGCCTTTGGCGCGAAGGTAGGCATCGAACACCTCGTCACCCTCGTGGTCGGCGTTGGCACCCATCGAGCTCACCATCACGTAGTGATTGACGTTTCGGCGCTCGGCCGCATCGATCAGTGACACGGCAGCCCGATGGTCAACGGCCTCCTTGCGGTCAGCCCCGCTGCCCGGTCCGGCACCTGCGGCGAACACCACACCATCGGCATCACCCATCGCCTCCGACAGCTGTTCGACGGTCGTGCCCTCAAGGTCGATCAGGACCGGTGTGCCTCCGACCGCCTCAATGTCGCCGAACTGATCGGCTTTGCGCACCAGGGACGTCACATGGTGGCCATCCTCGGTGAGGAGTCGGGTGAGTTGCCGGGCAATGGTTCCGTGTCCGCCGGCGATCGAGATCCTCATCGATGACTCCAAGGTGGTTGGTGCGACCGTGCGGCCGCCCCTGCAGATTCCCATTGTCGAGCAGATGAAACCTCAACGACGCTCCCACGGTTCGATCGCAGCGTCGCGTCGAGTCGGGACCGAGCCACCGTAGGGTGCTGGGATGAGGCGTTCGACGACCGACGACGTGGTGGCTCTCGGCCAACTCAACGCAGCCTACGCCGATGTGATCACCCGTCGTGCCTTCAACGAGTTGGGCGAACTGCTGCTGCCTGACTGCGTGGTGCATCTGGACCTGGTGTCCGCTCCGGCCCGAGACCTGGTTGGCCCAGAGGCGCTTGCCGGGATGCTGAGGTCGGCGCTGGAGCGCTTCGATCACTTCATGTTGGTGATCCGAAACAGTGTGGTTGAGGCGGACGTTGACGAAAGTGGGGTGGTCGAGCGGGCCACGGGCCGCATGTTCATCAGCGAGATCCGCCACGATCGCTCGACTGGCGCATGGGAGGAGACTCACGGAATGTACGAGGACGACTACCTGCGGGTCGACGGGCGTTGGTGGTTCGCCGAGCGGCACTATCGATCGCTGGCCCGCAATGCGAACGGCGCTGTGGTGCTGGGCCTACCCGAACGGCTTCGGCACGCGAGCCGACCCGGTCGCTGACAGCGGCCCTGACGGAGATCGTTGTCTAGTCGGAACCTTCAGGTTCTGGCGGAGGCGTAGGGGCCGGGGTCGGCAGACGGGTCGTGGGTGGGCTCGGCAACGTTGTCTGTGGCACCCGTGCCCCTCGTGACGCCAACACCTGCAGATCGACCCGGCTGGCGAAGGGCTCCATGATGTCGCGCAGTTGAGCGCTTACCGCCTCATTGCCGGTCAGACAATTGTCCACGTCGAGGTCAACCCGGTCGCTGGAGCCGTCGTTGATGGTGAACTCAACCCCGGTTCCGCCGGCGCATCCCTCGCTGGATCGTTCAGGCTGCGGGAGCTGGGCCAACTGGCCCCCCAGACCGTGGACGAACTTTGCCCAGTCATCGCTTGGCAGCGGCTTGGTCACGTCGTGCAGCACGTCACCATACGAATCGACCACCACGTGCACCTGCCCCTCGCTGACCGTCAGCACGTAACTGCGGTGGTACTCGGGTGGCACCGACGAATCGCGAAAGCGAAGCGTCACCGTGGTGGTCGCCGGATCGAGGCCGGAGAGCCCGGCGGTGCTGATTCCAGAACCGCAGGCGACGAGGGAAGGGAGAAGGAGCGTGATGAGGAGCCAGGCGGAGGCGGAGGTCCTCCGGCCGATCGGTTGTCGCTGCATGATTACTCAGACGACCCATCGGCCGGACGAGTTCCCGACTCGTTGGCATCACCCACTTCGTCCCCGAACCCAAGGTTTCCCCCGAACTCTTCGGCGAGGTGTTCCAGACCATCGCTGAGCGCCTGCCCCCATACCTTCGCCGGGTCGATGCCCGGCTGAACGTGCGCATCGAGGCGGGCCAGGGCTTCCACGGTCACCGATTCGGGCCATCCCTTCAGCCGGTGGCAATAACGGATCCAAGCCTCCACCACCTGTCTGAACCGGTCATGCTCCGCCCCGTCATCGGGAGCGTCGTCTGATGACGTCGTGCGTTGGTGGTACCAGTCGAGGAACGCAGCGGCCACGGCGGGACTCCAGCGATGAACGTCGCCATCGGACCGCTGCTCGACGTAGTCGAACAGCGGCTCGCAGCGCTCTCGCACCTCGACGGGCGCAACGCCATTGAGCACCGACCGCTCAGGGGAGTTCAGGAACGACGACACCAGCTCATCCCGTTCGGCCTCCGACGTTGACGATGGTTCCTCGGGTCCCGCCACGGGGAGGCGGTTGAGTAGGAGGCCGGCGAGTGGCGCCAGGCTGTCGTGGCCGGGCTGCACCGGCACGTCCGCGTGCTCAGAGGCAACCAAGAGCCCCAGCTTCAAGTCCCGCAGTGTTGCTGCCAGGTCGGCCTCGTCAAGGAACCTGATGACGTCGGCCAGGTAGGGCCGACCGTCGGGTCCCGCCGGGTGCCCGGTTCCGGGCGTGTACACCTCGGTGAACTCGTCAAGGGTGGACACCACCAGGTCGTTGACGAAGGGACCCTCGGTGATGATGAGGCTGCCCCACAGCACGCGCCGCTCCCAGCCGCCGGGCCAGTCCAACTCGACACCCAGGTTGACGCTGTCGCCCAGCAGGTCGCCTGCCCGCCACGCTCCGATCGGCTGTCCACTCCAGATGGCATCCGCCCACTGCGGCACGGGTGCCCGGTCGCCTGCCCGTTCAGCCGCTGATCGAGCCGCCACCCGTGCCGCATCGTCCAAGAACGGGTCGAGTGCCCGCAGACAGTCGAGGTAGTCCGCATGAGGCCGTGCCCGCTGGGCCTCAGCCTCGGCCAGCAACCTGGCGGCCACGCCGAGCATCTCGAGGGCGCGCGCCCGATTGGCGGCGCTCGGAGAACCGTCGGCGGGCTCGTCGCCCTGTTCGGATGCGGCGATGGCCAGGATGGCGACGAACTCCGACGCCAACTGCTCAACGTCGGCCGGGTGGCCGTCACGCAGCGACCCGATCGCGCCCGCCATGGCGGAGAACACGTCGCGCACCTCGGGCTGCGGGCCCGGAGCCGCGGCGTTGGCCGGCCAACCGGAACTCAACTCCTCGTCACCGAGCCCGAACGGGGCGAACCCCGCACCGGGTCGCGTCACCGGCTTTTTCGACGTTGACGGGGTGACACGACCACCCTGCCGCTTCTTGTTGGCTTTGCGCTTCCGAGACATGGCGTCATTCTCGCAGCGATGCGGGACCGCGCCGCAGGCGTGGCGTTCCTTCGAGTTGGCCGTCGGTAGGTTGACCGGCAGAGGGGGCCACCACATGACCGAAGCTCTGCCATCCAACCGGATACCAACCAACGCTGCTCCAGCGGGCACTCAGACGTCGAGCGGGCCGAGCCCGACGAGGGTCGACTTCCACTTCGATGTGCTGTGCCCCTACGCCTACCAGACGTCCAAGTGGATTCGTTCGGTGCGCGACCAACTGGGCATCACGATCGACTGGCGGTTCTTCAGCCTGGAGGAGATCAACCGGGTGGAGGGTAGGAAGCACCCGTGGGAGCGCGAGTGGAGTTACGGCTGGTCGATCATGCGCATCGGGGCGCTGCTGCGCCGACGAAGCAACGACGACCTTGACCGTTGGTACGAGCGAACCGGTCGAGCGCTTCATGAGGAGGGCCAACGTCCCCACGACCCGGCGGTGGCCCGCCACCTGCTGGCGGAGCTCGGACTTGAGCCGGGCATGGTCGATGAGGCGCTCGCCGATCCGTCCACCAACGACGAGGTACGGGCCGACCACGATCGGGTGGTTGGTTCCGGTGGATACGGCGTGCCAACCCTGTTTTTCGACGACGCCGGGTTGGGCGAGCGCTGCCTGTTTGGCCCGGTACTGATCAACCCACCCACGGGTGAGGCCGCCGTGCGGCTGTGGCACGCCGTGACCGCCTGGTGCGAGTTTCCCGACGTCTTCGAGCTACAACAACCCAAAACCACCGCCGACGAGGTGCGCATCGCCGAGACCTTCAAGCCTTACCTGGAGGCCCGCGATTGGGTCAGCATCAACCGGGGCAAGGTGATCGGCTTCACCGAGGATGGGTTCACCGCCGAACGCAACGCGGACGGGTCTGCCCTCAGCGCTGGTTGACCCCACAGCGATCGCACCCGCGGTCGAACTGGGTGCGATCACTGAGGCCCGTCCCACAGCGATCGCACCCAGATGGGGCATGGGTGTCATCGCTGCGGGACGACGTGACGGCGGGGACCTCCCCGGTACAGAGTTCAGCGTGGAGCGATGGTGGCCCGAACCGGCAGCGAAGTGAGGCCGCGCAGAAACATGCGGGTGGCCGCCACCGGTTGGCCGGTGACCTCCAAACCGTCGAGCCGATCGAGGATGGCGGTGAAGGCCACCTCGGCCTGAAGCCTGGCCAAATGCGAGCCCAAACAGGCGTGGGGCCCGGCGCCAAACTGAAGGTGCTTGGAGGCGTTGGCCCGGTCGACCCGAACCTGCTCGGAGTCGTCGCCCCAGAACCGGGGGTCGCGGTTGGCTGATGCCAGGCCTGCGTAAGCGACGGCTCCGGCGGGCAACTCCACCCCTCCGAGCGTGGTGGGCCGGGTGGTGATGCGGCGGGTGAACTGGTTGGGTCCGTCGTAGCGCAACAGCTCTGAGATGGCGTTGAGCAGCAGCGAGCGGTCGTTGCGAAGCATCTCCATCTGGTCGGGGTGGCGGGTGAGTGCCAGCGTGCCGTTGCCGATCAGTACCGAGGTGGGCTCGTGCCCTGCCATGTACAGGGTGACCAGCTGGCTCATCAGGTCGAGATCGTTCAGCCGTTGCCCGTCGATCTCGGCATGCACCAGGTGCGACATCAGGTCATTGGCCGGTTCGGCGCGCTTCAGGGCGGCCTGGTGGGCGAGGTACTCATACATCTCGTCGAGTGCGACGATTGACTCGTAGCGCTCGTCGGCCGGGAGGACCGGGTCGACCGAGCGGGCCACGCATTGTGTCCAGCGACGGAACTTGGGTTGATCCTCACCGGGCACGCCCAGCATCTCGGAGAAGATCTCGACCGGTAATGGGTACGCAAAGTCCTCGACCAGGTCGAAGTCGACCGGCCCAGCGGTTCCCCCGGACGTGCGGCCACGGTCTGCAAGCTCGTCGAGCGCGGTGTGCATGCGCTCGTGAACCCGTCCCCGCAACCGCTCGATGGCGGCCACACGAAACGGTTTGGCCATCAGCTTGCGGGTTCGGGCGTGATCGGGGTCGTCCATCATCACGATGGTGCGGGCGGCACGGGGTTGCTCGGCGAGACGCTCGATCTCGATCTTGGTGACCGAGGTTGGCGTGGCGCTGTGGACCGATGACGAGATGGTGGGATCGCGGAGCAGGGCGGCCACGTCGTCGTAGCGGGTGACGACCCAGCCGCACAGCAGATCGGAGTACTGCACCGGGTCGTTGTCGCGCAGGTTGGCATACAGCTCGTAGGGCGACTCGGTGAACGACGGGTCGAACGGGTTGAACTGTGGCGCCACAGCGACCGTCATGAGGCCGGAGCCGCCCTGGGCCACGTCTCGATGCCGGTCCGCCACGGCCGGCCCGCCCGCTTGGCGTCCGCCCACTTGGCTTCGATGTCGGCCTGGCTCTGCGGGCCGCGCTGGCCCAGCTGGGTTGGGGTCGGCCCAAACTCGTTGGCCAACGGGCGGAGGGCCTCGACGTCGAAGTCGTACATGTCGGCGGCGTTGCCACCGAGCATTGCGGCGGTCTCGTCGTCGGGGATGTCCCGGAACACGTCGGCGAGGAACTCGGCGGTGTGGGGCCAGGTGCCCTCGGGATGAGGGAAGTCGTTGCCCCACAGGATGTTGCCCACGCCGATCTCGTAGCGGCGGGCCATCTCCACCCGCAGCGTGTTGGAGGCACCGATGAAGCAGTTGCGATCGAAGTACTCACTCGGCCGCATCGACATATCGCTGGTGAGCTGCTCCCCCAGCTTCTGGCTGCCGTGGTCGCGCTCGTACACCAGGTCCATGCGCCACAGCAGGTCGTTGACCCAGAAGGCGCCGCACTCGGTGACCCCGAAGCGCAGGTCGGGGAACCGCTCGAACGCGCCCGACCAGATGAGGAACCAGAGGGGTCGACCAGACCAGAACCGCACCTCGGTGGTGTAGATCCCGATGTGGGGCCCGTACGAGGCCTTGTCTGCCGGGCCGGAATGCACGTGCACCGGCAGCCCCAGCTCGGAACAGACCGCCCAGATCGGGTCGTACTTTGCGTGGTGGTAGGGATCGTGAGGCTGCCACATCGGCGGGATGAGGATGCCGCCCCACAGGCCGGATGCGTGGGCACGACGGATCTCGGCGACCGACTCGTCCACCCCGGCGATGATCGGCACCACCGCGATGCCGGCACGACGCTTGGGGCTGGTGGCGCACAGTTCGGCCAGCCAACGGTTGTGTGCGGTGGCCCCGGCCAGCAGCAACTCGGGTGGGGTGTCCGATCCGGATCCCAGGCCTGCACCGAACGGTGCCGAGGCGCCCGACGTCACCGAGTCGGCGTCGGGGAAGATGACCTCACCCACCACCCCGTCGGCCGAAAGCTCCTTGTCCCGCCGCTCGCCGTCCCAGCCGCCCCGCAGGCCCTCTTCGTTCTCGGCGTTCCACTCCTCGGCGAAGTCGGTGTTGAGGAACCCCTGTGCGGCCATCTCCTGCTGCCGGGTGCGGGCGATGATCGACTCGTCGAAGGCTTCACGAACGTCCGGGTCGAGCCACTCCCGGTACTGCTCGTTGGGCAGTCCGGCGTGGCAGTCGGCCGAGATGACCAGGTACGGATCGTCGGTGGGTTGGGTCACGTCAGGCCTCCATGTAGGTGGGTTGGGAACGGGCCAACATCGAGTCGGCCCGGGTGCGGATGCGTTGGTCGATCCGCTCGCTCTCGGGGAGGATCCAGAACCTGTTTGCCCGGATGGCGTCGAAGGTGGCCTCGGCGACGAACTCCACCGGCGTGTACGTGAGGTCGACGCCCGCCGCCAACATGGCGGCCTCGAACGACGCAATGGTGGTGTAGGGGGTTGTGCGGGGCGTGTCGTTGGCCCACGCGTCGGGTCGGTGGCCCGACGACTCCAGCAGGCCGGTCTTCAACACGTTGGGACCGGGGTACAGCACCGACACGCCGATGTTGGCGTCGATTGAGTGCAACTGGCCGTAGAGCACCTCGGTGAAGGCGGTGACCGCGGCCTTGGACGTGGCGTAAACGGCGGTGTTGGGGAGGGGGGCGATGCCGCCGTTGCCCGACGAGGTGTTGACGATGTGGCCCGGCTCGCCGCCCTCCAACATGGCGGGCACGAACGCCTTGACCCCATGGATCATGCCCCACAGGTTGACGTTGAGGCCCCAGCCCCAGTCGTTCAGCGTGTGCTCCCACATCTTTCCCTCCGCCCCGGCGCCCACGCCGGCGTTGTTGCACAGCACGTGCACGGCGCCGAAGTGGCTGTAGGCAGCGTCGCGTAGGGCCTCGACCGACGCGAGATCGCCAACGTCGGTGGGCAGGCCGATGGCCCTGGCACCCTGCCCGGCGAGCTTGGCGACCGTGGTGGCGACGCGATCCTCGGCCAGGTCTGCGATCACCACCGACATGCCCGCGGTGGCGAAGCGCTCGGCCATGGCCGCCCCGACGCCGCCTGCGCCACCGGTGATGACGGCAACCCGGTCGGTGAACTGCTTCACTCCGACCTACTTCCGGGTGTCCACTGGGGACACGTCGTCATAACGTTGGTGCGCGTAGGGGAGGACGTCGGCCGCGGGCACCCGCTCCACCAGACGGCCCGCCTGTTGGCTCCGCCGCTCGGACAGCGTGGCGGTCACCGGTCCGAGGATCGGGATGTCGGCCACCGGATCGAAGCGCGACTCGCGCAGGGTGAGGGCAACGTTGGCGGCCCGATGGCTGCGGGTCTCGGTCTCGCGGGTGCAGTACACCAGCCACGGGTCGTCATCGAAGCCTGCGCCGCCCGGGTCGCGGAGGAACTTCAGGTAGTAGTCCAAACGTTCCCCGGACGGGGGTGGGTCCAACTCGTCGCCCAACGTGCCGTCAAGCTCGATGATGCCCACCCCCATCCTGGTGACCAGCCCGCGGACGGCGCTCCCTGATGATTGCTCCGGCACGGTCTCCAGCGTGATGTCCGCAAGCTTCTTGGGTTCTCCGAAGGTTTCGCGGCCGCCGATGACGGCCTGCTCGGTGGTCATCGGCATCAGCAAGGGGTAGTAGCCCTCGGTGTCCCGGTGGCGGGCCGCCACTGCGAAGGTGCCTGCCCCAAACGGAGCTCGTCCTCCACCCAGGTCCACCCTCGAGATGCTTACCTTCACCATTGGTTCGGCGGGCGGCTCGAGCGGAGGGGGCAGGACGGCGGCGATCACCTCGGGATCGGTGAGGAAGGTGGCGGTCAGCGACGTGGACCAGGCCCCGATCTTGGTGGCGGCAACCTCCCGGTTGGGTACCTTGCCGTCGGTGGTGTCGGCAACCGGCCGTGGCCCGTATCTCAATTGACTCATGTGATCCCCCCGGATGCTGGAGCGTGTCGAAGTGTCGAAGTCGAAGTGTGGATGTGGCCGGCGGGCTACCCGCCCAGAAACCTGGCCGATGCGAAGGCCGGGCAGCGCAGCGAATCGTCGGGAATGTCCTCGACGCCAAGGGGCTGGGCCACCTCAGCGACGGTCGGTCCAAATCTGGCCGCCAGCGGCGCCAGTGCATCAAGGTCGAAGCCGTAGACCCGGGCTGCGTTGCCGCCCACCATGGCCCGAACCTCGTCGGTGGGTACGCCCGCAAAGGCCAGGCGGAGGTGTTGGTGGGAGTACGGCCAACACCCCTCGAGATGTGGAAAGTCGCTGCCCCACATGATGCGCCCGACGCCTACCTGGTCGCGTAGGGGCACCTCTGCTGCCCGAATGAAGCTGGAACCCAGCTGGCACTGGCGGGCCCAGTATTCCGACGGCTTCAGCGACAGCGCACCCATCGCCCCGCCGAACTTGGACTCCTGCGACCCCGCTGCGGCACCGGCGCCGCTGAGACGGTGGTGGTAGTAGTCCAACCGCCCAATCTCCTCCGGTAGCCAGGCGGTGCCCTGCTCGGTGAACACGAACTGCAGGTTGGGGTGCCGCTCCATCACGCCGGAGAAGATGAGGTGCCACAGCGTGCGGTGCGCCCACCACACCACCTCGAGCAGAAACATGGCCTGTGCGGCCGGATAGTCGCCGTAGTCGGGGGCGGCGCTGCCGCTGTGATGGTTGATCGGGAGGCCGAGCTCCTCACACACCGACCAGATCGGTTCGTACTCCGGGGCATAGAGCGGTGGCACATCCGATCCGGGAGGGGCTCCGGGAAGTAGCACCCCACCTGTGAGGCCCGCTTCGGCCGCCCAGCGGATCTCGCTGACCGATCCCTCGACGTCGTGCAACATGATCTGGCAGATGCCCGCCCGGCGCCCGGGGGCATCGCCGCAGAAGTCGGCCAGCCAGCGATTGTGGGCGCGAAGGCCGGCCCAACGACGCTCGAGATCGCCGTCGGACGCTCCCGGCGGCTGATGCATCAGCGACGTCTTGGGAAAAAATGGAGGAATGGTGTTGGGGAACACGACCTCGGCCACCACCCCGTCGGCCTCCAGTTCGGCCAGGCGGCGGTTCGAGTTCCAGTTGCGTTCGGCGTCGTCACCCTCGATGTCGGGGTAGGGGTTTTCGAAGGACGTGCGCCACGCATCGAAATCGTCGTGGTACCTGGGCTCCAGGTACGGCCGGTAGTCGACAATGTTGGCCCCGCCGTGACAATCGGCCGAGATGACGACGTAGTTCGGCTCGATGGTTGCAGGCGCTTGGTCGGCCGATGCAGCCGCAGGTTGTGCCATAGGTTCGCTCCCCCCGAAGCCTTGCTGAAATCGCCGCTGGTGGCACCGCCGTCGGAACCTACCAGCATCTGACGCTCCGTCAGGTGGAAGTCGGGTTGGTTCCGCCCCACCAGATGTGGCTTCGGCATGGCGGCGCCGGCACTCATAGCCTCCGGGAGATGGAGTTGCTGAGGGTCGAGTTGTCAGGGGTGGCTGCGCAGGCGGAAACCGCAACGGGGTCGGACCCCTACGAGCGGGGGGTGTTGGGTATCTCGGTCGACTCGAAGCGGATCGAGGGTACCGACCACACGGTCATGCAGGTGATGTTCGACGACGATCGCCCGGGCTTCGATGCTCGGACGCTCGAATGCCCGCTCGTGGCCGAGATCAGATCGCCGGCAGGTGACCTCATCACCCGCGAACTGTTTGATCACGATGCGTTCCGACAACGGCTACGGGTGGACCGGGACACCGGCGACAACGACCTGCGCGGTGTGCTGCTGCTGACCGCTGGAGAGCTCCCGCCCGCCTACCTGCGTTTCGCATTCCTCGACACCCCACTGGCTCGCATCGGAGGGTGCACCCTGGTGGTCGCTCGATCGGAGCGTGTCGATCTGGTCGCATCCATCGAGCAGGGGTACGGCGACGGATCGCTCACCGACGAGGAGTATCAAGGTCTGATGACGGGGATCGACCAGCGCCACCCGGCGTAATGGGACAACCAAACTCCGGCGTCAATGAAGCAGGCGCGAGCCGCCGGTTTGGTGTCAATGGTCACGTTGGGTGTTGCCGGCTCGTGATCTACGGGGCTGATTGCTAGTTTTCGTACACTGTCCGATCGGCGCCGCCTCTTGCCGTGCCCGCTTGGACGAAGCCGATCTGGGAGCCCCCACGCATGTTTCGACGCCTCGCCAACTGGTGCCACGACCGACGCCGCCTCGTGCTCGGTTTGTGGTTCCTCGTCCTCGTTGGAGGCGGTGCCCTGTCGGGCGCCGTCGGCACCGACTTTCGTTCCGAGTTCAACCTGCCCAACGTCGAGAGCCGCCGGGGTCTCGACCTCCTTCAGGACGACTTCGGCGACGGTGCTGGGGGACAGGGCGGCACGATCGTGTTCCAGTCGGATCGTCCGGTGACGGACCCGGCAGTGAAGGAGCCGATGACGGAGCTGTTTGAGCAGGTGGCCAAACTGCCCGACGTCGAAGCCGTCGTCAGCCCCTACAGCGAAGCGGGTGCGCGGCAGATCTCTCCCCTCGGCGATCAGGCGGGCAAGATCGCCTATGCCGATGTGAAGTTGTCCGACGACATCGATCAGGCAAGCGGGCTGAAGGTCAGCAAGGCGATCGACAAGGCCATTCCGGAGATCGATGGCGTGCACGTCGAGCTGGGCGGGCAGGTGTTTGCCGAGTTTGAGAGCCCCTCGTCGGAAATCCTGGGCTTGGCATTCGCCATCGTGATTCTGATTCTTGCGTTCGGTTCGGTGCTGGCCATGGGGCTGCCGGTGGGTGTCTCGCTGTTCGGCATTGGCGTGGGCAGCATTGCGGTGGCGTTGCTGAGCAACCTGTTTTCCGTTCCGGACTTCGCCACCGTGCTCGGCGTGATGATCGGGTTGGGCGTCGGCATCGACTACGCGCTGTTCATCGTCACCCGCTACCGGGAACAGCTGCATGCGGGCCATGACGTGCGGGACTCCATTGCCATCGCCATCGACACCGCGGGGCGTGCCGTCGTGTTCGCCGGCACCACCGTGGTCATCTCGCTGATGGGCATGTTGATCATGGGCGTCAGCTTCGTGACCGGCCTGGCCGTCGGGGCGGCGTCGGTCGTGACCGTCACCATCGTGGCATCGATCACGCTGCTGCCCGCCCTGCTGGGCTTCGCCGGCAACCGGATTGAGCTCACCAGGTGGCGTGGTCTGATCGCCGCCGGCATCGCCGCCATCGGTCTCGTTCTGGCGGGCCTCAAGATCGTGCCGATCTATCTCACCCTGCCACTGGCAGCCGTGGTGCTGATCGCCGGGTTCTTCGTTGGGCCCCTCAAAGCCGAGGTGCCCATGCGGCGCCAGAAGCCCATCCGGGAGACATTCGCCTACAAGTGGAGCCGCATCGTTCAGCGTCACCCGTGGTGGTCGGTGCTCATCGGCGCCGGCGTGCTGATCGTCATGGCGCTGCCCGTGACCGGCCTTCGGCTGGGGTTTTCCGACGAGGGCAACTTCCCCGCGACCAGCACCACCCGGAAGGCCTATGACCTCTTGGCGGATGGGTTTGGCCCCGGGTTCAACGGTCCAATGTTGATGGTGGCCGAGTTGCCCAATGGGTATAACCCAAAGATGTTGGAGCCCATTCAGGCTGCGGTTCAGGCCGACCCGGGCGTGGTGTTCGCCTCACCGGCTCAGCCCAACAACACCAAGGACCCGTCCAAGGCCACGGCAGTTCAATGGTTCGTCATTCCCAACAGTTCGCCGCAGGATGAGGCAACCACCAACACGGTGAAGCGCCTGCGGTCCGAGGTGCTTCCTCAGGTCGAGAAGGCCGCGAACGTGGACGTGGCACTCACCGGCTCGGTGCCGATCCAGATCGACTTCTCCGACTACCTGGCATCTCGGTTGCCGTACTTCTTTGCGGCCGTGCTTGCGCTGTCGTTCCTGTTGCTGATGGCCGTGTTCCGATCGCTGCTGGTTCCGCTGAAGGCGGTGATCATGAACCTGCTGTCGATCGGCGCCGCCTACGGCCTGGTGGTGGCGTTGTTCCAGTGGGGTTGGCTGAGCGGCATCACCGGCGTGGAGACGGCACCGATCGAGCCGTTCATCCCGATGATGCTTTTCGCCATCGTGTTCGGCCTGTCGATGGACTACGAAGTGTTCCTGTTGTCCCGGGTGCGGGAGGAATGGCACCGCACCGGCGACAGCCACACCTCGGTGGCCGACGGCCTGGCCGCCACCGCCAAGGTCATCACCGCAGCCGCCGCCATCATGGTGTTCGTGTTTGGCAGCTTCCTGCTGGAGAACGACCGCATCATCAAACTGTTCGGGGTCGGCCTGGCATCGGCCATTTTGCTGGACGCCACCGTCGTTCGCATGTTGCTGGTGCCCGCCACCATGGAGTTGCTTGGCGATAAGAACTGGTGGCTGCCAAAGTGGCTCGACCGACTGCTGCCCAACATCGACGTTGAGGGCGCCTTGGACGACGACGAATCACGCGACGACACAGGTGCCGACGGCTCTACTCAGGCGTCGAAGTGCGGCGAGACCCCGGAACTCGTCGGCTGAGGTCGCGCTGTTTCCCGAACGTCAGCGAAATCGTTGGGGAGTTGTTCGATTGGTGGCGCGGCGGGATCCCCGCGTCGCGGCGGCCACCGTCGAGGCCTGTCACAGGGGTTCGTTACCGTGCTCGTATGGGAAAGAACAGCAAGGCAAGGCGGGCGGCCAAAGCCAGGTCAAAGACCCAAGCGAAGTCGAAGGCGCGAGAGAAGGCCAAACGACGCGAGCGGCCCAGCGGCGGTAGCCGGCCCAGCGGCGGTAGCCGACCTGGGGGCCACGGCGGTCGAGGCGGCGCCAGGCCGGGTGATGGTCCTAACCCGTTCGGGGAGCCGTTTCGGGAGGACCCCGAGGGCTGGGCCCACAACCTGTTGGAGGAGGCGGCCTGGCTTCGGTATCAGAACTCCAACGGGATCGACCACAGCGAAGGGCACCAGGCGTCCATACTCAACGATCTGAGGAGTGTGTCGGTCGAGGTGCTGGCCCAGGCGGGGGAGCGTGCGATTCTCCGTCGCCTTGGGCAGATCTGGGACGGTGGTTGGCAACCCGCAGAGTTGCTTCGCCAGGCTCGGCTGAACGGCAAACGTGCGACCACGGGTCGGCTGGTGGGCCAGGCCATCGCCAACGACGATGTCCGTCGGCGAGCGACCACGCTCGATTCGCGATGGATCGCCCAAACCGAGGCGATGGGCCTGCCCGACGCCGATGGGAAGTCCGGGTGGATCCGCAGGTTTGCTCTGATGGAGGGCCTGGATGCCGCCGAGGTGCGTGATCTGCTCATCGACGTCCTGGCCGTGATGTACTTGCCCAAGGTGGAGACGCTGATTCCACCACCCGGTTCCAAGGGTGCGGCTCCATCAGGCAGGTCGATACGTGACCCGGCTTCGGCTGACCGCGACCCGATGTTGGAGCGCATCAGGGCGCTCCTGGCCAAGGCGGAGTCGACCGACTTCGAGGAGGAGGCCATGGCCTTCACCGCTAAGGCCCAAGAGCTGATCACCCGCCACGCCATCGACTCCGCCCTGCTCGACGACGCTGGAGGCACGGGCGGCGAGGAGCCGGGCATCATCAGGGTTCCGCTCGATCCACCCTATTGGGATGCGAAGGGCCTCATGCTGCAGATCGTGGCCGAGCGGACACGTTGCCGGGCGCTGATGATGACCGGGCTTAACATGTCCCGCGTCGTCGGATATCCATCCGACCTTGAGGCGGTCGAGATGCTGTTTACCTCCTTGCTGATTCAGGCGCAGACCTCGCTGGCCCAAGCGGGAAGGTCGGCGCCGCCCGGCACCCGAACCCGGAGCACCTCGTACCGAGCGTCGTTCCTGGTGGCCTACGCCGGTCGCATCGGCGAACGACTCGCCGAGATCAACGCAGCCGTAGCGTCCGAGGTCGCCGAGACTCAGGGCGGCGGGTTTCTTCCGGTGCTCCGGGCACGTGAGGACACCATCGACGAGTTCATGGCCGAGCACTATGGCGACTCCTCCAAGGCGAGGATTCGCGGTGGCTACGACTCGGCGGCGTCTGCACATGGCCGCATGGCGGCCGACTCGGCGAAGCTCAACTTCGGCGACGTGGAGGGCGACGGATCACCTGGCCCGAGCGGCGCCGCGCCGCCGCACGCCCTCAGCCGCGAATCGTCAGGCAGCTGAAACATCATCCAGCTCCAACGACGGAAGCTCGTCGACGATCCTGTCGGCGGTCAGGCCGCCTGCAACCATGTTGACGGCCTTGGGGGCGCCGGTAAGGTTGCATCAGGTCCGGTGGGAAGGGTGTGCGGCGCCTGGGATACCGTCGCGTCGATGAATCCTCTGGACAGCGTCCCGTCGGCGGGGGAGGCGCAGCCCTCCGCCAAGGCCACGACCGGCGCTGATCACCGGCAGGCCGAGGCATCGCCGATGCCGGACCAAGGCCCCGGTGCGCTGCACCTTCGGGTGCTCGATGGTGAGGAACGTAACAAGCTGAGGGTGCTGAAAGCCGCCACGGAGACCAACGCACCGATCTACCTGGCGATCCTGGCGGTGTTCGTCGCCGCCCGGGAGCGCTACGAGGTCGAGATCCGCACCGAGCGCATCGCGGCCGAACTCACCGGGGCGGGTATCGACGTCGAAGGGCTGGACCCGGCCCTGGAGCAGCTGCGCGACTGGGGCAACCTCACCTTGACCCAGGACACGGTCCGGGTCTCCCGCCTGGAGGACTTCCGACGGCGCCGGTCACTGTGGCAGCTGACCGCAGCCGGTCAGGCCTCCCACGAGGCGGTGCTTGCCGTGCTCGGGGCATCCGACCAGGGCGGCTCGCTGCAGCGAACACTGTTCCGGGACATCCGCGACAACCTTGCCCTGCTGGCCGACGCGATCGACCGCGCCGATGCCGAGCAGGTGTACCTGCGCCTGCGCGACCTGGACGGGTCGCTTCGGGAACTGGCCGCCAACGCCCGCGACTTCCACGCTGCCGTGGCCCAGCTGCGGCGGGAACACGACGTGGACCCAGCCAGGTTTCTGGTCTACAAGGACCTGCTGATCGACTACCTCGAGCAGTTCCTCGATCACCTGATGACCCAACGTGGTTTGGTGGCCCGGGGCGTCGAGGCGGTCAACGAACGGGGCATCGAACGGTTGGGTGAGTTGGCGGCGGCGGGTGACGACTCTGCTGGATTGTTTGACACCGGCGACCGGGCCGCGCTGTGGCGTAATCGCTGGACCGGCCTGTCGGACTGGTTCGTGTCGGTCGGTGATCGACCCTCCGGGGCTGATGACCTGACCGCGGCCACCACGACCGCCATCCGCGAGCTGCTTGCCCTGTTGCGGCAGGTCACCGAAAGCGCCCGGCGATCGATCACTCGGGCATCCGAGCTGCTGGTGCTGGCCCGCTGGTTCCGGCGCATCGACGACCGGGCCGCCGCCGAACTGTTCGATGCCGCTTTCGGCCTGGGGCGGCCGCTGCATCTCAGCGATGGCGAGACCGACGACGAGTCCGTCGCCGCATCGGACTCGTGGTGGGATGCGCCGCCGGTGAACGTGCCGGTGACGCTGCGCGAACACGGGCGCCGCCCCTCGCCCGGTCGCCCGGCACAGGCCACCGACTACGCGTTGACCAAGGCGCAGTTGATGGCCGAGCATCGGGCGGCCCAGTCGGCCCGGGCCGAGGCGGCCGCGCGGCTGTGCGCCCGACCGGTGGAAGGGCGGGTGTTGTCTGACGCCGAGGCGACCATCTTGTTCGAACTGCTCGACCGGGCCGCTCACCTGCGTTCGGTCGGCGACGAGCCGGGCAGTGACGACCCGGTGCGTGTCGAGGGCGCCCAGGCGACATTTCGATGCGACCCCGACGGCATGGTCATACAGACCCGCCGAGGATCCCTCACCATCGGCGAGCATCGCCTGCACATCGAGTCGGTCGGAGCGACACCGTGAGCGATGCGACGGGCCTGATCGCTCCCTTCGGCGGGACGACGGCCGGACCGCGGGCGGCGGTGCAGATCGACGCCGGCGAACTGGAGGACTTCCAGCGCACCGCCCGCCTGCTGCTCGGCCATCCGTTGGTCACTCCAACCTGGCCAAACCCCAGGGCGTTGACGACGGTGCGCCGCTGGGAGGTGCCGCTGCGCAACGAGTTCTCGCGGGTGCTCGGCTTCCGTCTCGATGTCGGTCGCAGCTCGGCCCGCCTCTATCGGCGGGCGGCCACCACCTCGGTTCACCGGGGGCCCTTCACCCGTACCCTCCGTCCGCTGGGTCACGTCGCGTGTTCGTTCCTGTGTCTGGTGCTGGCGGCGCTGGAGGAGCTGGGCGACCAGACCACTGCGTCCCGCCTGGCCGACGCCGTGCTGCGGTTGCGCTCGGGCGACGACGCGTTGCCGGTTGACCTCACCGTCTACACACAACGGAGAGCGTTCGTCGACGCGGTCACGTGGCTGGAGGACCGCGGCGTGCTCGGCCTGCGCGACGGAGGCGCCGACCAGTGGCTGGATCACGATGCCGAGGGTGATGCGCTCTATGACGTGGACCGGGACTGTGTGTCCCGGCTGCTGGTCAGCTCGCCGAGCGTGCTGCGGGGCGTTGGGGAGGCCGCCGACTTTCTGGTGGAACCCACCGCGCCCGGCACGGAGGATCGGCCCCAGGCGCTGCGCCACCGGCTGGCCCGTCGACTGGTCGAGGGCCCGGTGATGTCGTACATCGACCTCGGACCGGAGGAGCTGGCTTACGTGCGCGAGCGACGGACCCGTCTGGTCCGCGACCTGGAGCAGCTCACCGGCTGTCACGTCGAGTCCCGGGCTGAGGGCATGAGCCTGGTGGACGCCCAGATCGAGCCGATCACCGAGTCGAAGCACCGCTTCCCCGGCGGGGGAACGCTCACCCAGGCTGCGTTGTTGTGGGGTGCCGCGTTGGTCGACCTGGCGGCAACCGGCGAGGAGGTCGCCGCCGAGATGGTCCGGGACCCGGAGGTTCGGCCCGCCGTGGCGGCCGAACGATGGGTGGGCGATGCTGCCGGCGAGCAGGCCTGGGAGGACATCGTCGAGGAGTACCGATCGAGGTTCTCGTCGGACTACCGCGAGTCGCCCGACAAGCTGCGACGAGAGGTGAGGGAGTTGCTGGGCCGCTTTGGCCTGCTGGGTGTCGAGGACGACAGGCTGAGGGTGCACGCGGCGCTGGCCCGCTATCGCCCCGACACCGAGGCGGAGATCGGCGTGGCCGCCAGGCAGAACACGTTGACGTCACAGTTGTTTGGAGACGATCACTCGTGAGCGAGACGGGCACCGACCACCAGGCAAACTCCGATGAGGTGGCCGATCGGTGGCGGCCACACCGGGCGGGCGTCCGCAACGTGTGGGAGTACGACGACCAGGTGTTCAGCTTTGCCGACGGACGCCTGATCCTCCGGGGCCCCAACGGCTCGGGCAAGTCCAATGCGCTCGCCCTGCTCTTTCCCTTCCTGGTGGAGGGGGTGATGAGTGCCGACGCCATGGACCCATTCGCCGGCGGTCGCTCGATGCGGTCGTTGCTGTTGGGGGTGCTGCGGGATGACGATGCAGGGTCGCGCAAGTTCCGTCACGAGCAGCGGCTGGGCTACGTGTGGATGGAGTTCGAGCGGACCGCCTCGGGCAATGGAGCGACGCCCGAACACCTCACCATCGGCTGCGGCGCCCGAGCCACCGCGGCGTCCACCAACACCGCGTCGTGGTTCTTCGTAACCGACCAGCGGGTCGGCCTCGACTTCGAGTTGGCGCCCGACGGGTCGCCCCTCACCCGGGGCCGCCTGCGGGACGAGTTGGGTAACGCCGCCGTATTCGACACCGCCGAGACCTATCGGGCTGCGGTCGATCGTGCGCTGCTGGGTCTGGGGGCGGACCGCCACCAGAAGCTCACCACCCTGATCCGAGTGCTGCGCCGTCCGCAGCTGGCCGGAAAGCTCGATCTTCGCCTCTTGTCGGAGGTGCTTTCCGGCGGCCTGCCGTCGCTGGACGATCGGGTGCTCGATGACGTGGCCCAGAGCCTGGACGACCTCGAGGCCACCCAGCGCGACCTGGCCGACCTGAAGGTCACCCGGTCCATCGTTGACGCATTCGTGCCCGTCTACGTCGCCTACCTCGGGGGTGAGGCGCTGGGCCGATCGGCGGCGGTGATCGACGCCGCCCAGGTGCTGCGCCGGGCCAACCGCACGGTGGTCGACGCCGAGGCCGAGGCGACGCGCCTCGACGGTGCGATCGCCGAGAACGAGTCCAAACGCCGGGGCGCGGCACTGGAGCGATCGGCTGCCGACGGCCGCCGCAGCGCCGTGCTGGAGTCACCCGCCTACCGGGATGCCAGCAGCCTGGTTGAGGTGGAGGGATCGGTGGGCCGTGCTGCGAAGGTCGAGCGCAACGCCGCCGAGCAGCGCGACGCCTGCGCCGGGCGTGCGGAGGCGGCTCAATCCGCAGCGTCGACGGCCGCCGAGCGGGCCGCCGAGTCGCTGTCTGGAGCCGAGGCTGCGCTCACCGAGGTCGAGGACGCTGCCGATGCCGCCGATATCGCCTGGACGCTCACCCGAGACGAGGCCCGCCGTCCCGACCGCCTGGAGCCCGGTGCGCGGGTGGCCGAGCGGGCGCGCCGAGACGACCTCAAAGTGGTGCGCGCAGCGCTTGTGCAGCGGAACGAGGCGGCCCGGGACCACGCTCGAGCCGAGGAGGCCGCTTCCCAGGCGTTGCGCGCCGTCGACGAGGCCGATGTCGCCGTAGCCGAGGCGGAGACGTCCACCCGGCAGCGGCGCACCGAGCTGAGCGAGTCGGTCGAGCGGTGGGTGGCAGGTGCGCCCTGGTTGGCCGAGGTCGTCGATGCGGCGGCGGAGCGGGAAGCACGTGACCCGGCGTCGGTCGACGCACAACCTGTCGACACGGCGGAGGTTCGCGAACGACTGGCCGCGGCCGTCGGTACGGTTGGGGAGTCAGGTGCACCGTCGCTCTCGGCTGCCTTCAGGGAAGCCACCGACCCGGCTCGCGTTGGACTCATCGAGCGCCGCAGCGCCAGCAAGGGCCACATCGATACCCTCACGGCCGCCGTCGGTTCGCTGGAGACCCAACGAGACGAGGTGGCATCGGAGACCGACCCGGGTCCGGCACCACCAACCTGGCGCACCGAACGCGAGCCGGGGCGTCCTGGCGCACCACTGTGGCGATGCTGTGATTGGGCACCGGGTGTCGACGACCACGACCGGGCTCAATTGGAGGCGGCGCTGGACGCCTCCGGGCTGTTGGACGCATGGATTGAGCCTGATGGGGACGAGCCCGCCACAAGGACATCCGAAGGGTCGGCCGACTCCTGGTTCGCCTCGCTCAGCGACGCCGAACCCGGAGACCCCACCGGTCTGGCCTCGGTTCTGGTGCCGTCGGTGCCCGAGGGGTCGGGCCTCGACGAGCAGGTCGTCGCCCGGGTGTTGGCGTCGATTGAACTGACCGACCACGGCGCCATCAACAGCGGCCCAAGGCGCGGGGCATCAGGGGTCAGCGCCGGCGGGCGGTTCGCCCTGGGCCCGCTGCGGGGCCGGGCCACCAAACCCGAGCCCGAATACGTGGGGGCCACCGCCCGAGCCGAGCGTCGCCGTCGTCGCCTGGCCGAACTCGACGCCCTGATCGTCGCCGCCGCCGAGGCGGTCGAAGTCGAGATTGCGGTGTTCCAGACCCTGGAAGCCGCACTGGTCGCGCTGAGGGCGGCGTCCTCAACACTGCCGTCGGAGGACGGACTGTTGAGGTCGTTGAACGCCGAACGCAGCGCCCGATCCCACGCCGAGGCCCGCCGCGAGGTGGCCGAGCGGGCAGAGGAGGCCGAGTCGGTTGCCGCCGGGTCTGCCGCAGCGGCCGAGTCCGACCTTCAGTCGACGGCCGCCCGGCACCGACTGGTGGGTGACGACGCCTCGCTCGATCGTGTGACCGAGTTGGTCGATCGATATGCGGGCGCCGTCCGGAGCGCTCTCACTATCCGCCGGACCGCCGAGAGCGATGCCGAGCGGGCCGATCAGGATGCCGAACGGGCGGCCGAGGCGACACAGTTGCTGTCCAACGCCGAGCGGGACCTGGCCGCGGCAGCGGAGGAACACTCGACGCTGGCCTCCCGGGCAGCGACCCTGCGCGAGCGCCTGGGTGACGACGCCGAGGCGCCATTGGAGGCGCTGAAGCGGGCTCAGGCCGACCTGGACGAGATCGAGGTGCGCTTCGACGTGTTATGGGAGGCGCTTGGCGAGCTGCAGACCTCGCGGGGGCGCGCCGGCGAGGCCGCCGACCAGGCGCGGGCAGCGGTCGCCCGTCACGAGGCCACGCTGACCGCGCGTTCGGAGCGGCTGCCGGTGCTTCGCCGTCGCGACCTGTTGGCGCTGTTGCTGCCGGACCACTTCCCGGCCGACGCCCCGGCGCCCGATCCTTCGGAGACCCGGCAGGGCGACGGCGACGCGGCGCCGTCCATCGAGGCCGATGCCGGGTCTTCCGCCCGTCCCGACCACAGCGTTGACGCGTCCCGGGGGCCGGAAGCCCACGTGGTGCCCTCGGAAGAACTGCCGGTCGACGCGGTGGCGTTCGCCCGGTGGCTCAACGGACGCCTCGACGGTGTCGCCCCGACACCGCAGCAGCGGGAGCAGAACATCGCGGCGCTGGATCGGGCTCAGAAGAAGGTGATCGACGAGCTGCATCACGGCTACGACGCCGCGTTCCCACACGACGACGACCTGGTGACCGTCGAAATCAACTCGGACGCCGGCATGGTGTCGCTCGCTGATCTCACCGCCGAACTGGCCCGTCAGGACGCAGCCCTCCAGAGCTACCTCACCGAGGGCGACCGGGAGGTGTTCGAACGGTTCCTGCTCAACCAGGTGTCCCACCAGTTGCGACGCCTGCTGACCGACGCCGACGAGTTCGTGGCCGGTGTCAACCAGGCACTGGCGGACGTTCGCACCACCAGTCGCCTTGGCGTGGACCTGGGTTGGGAGCTCAACACCGACGATCCCGGTATCCGCCAGGCGGTCAAGTTGTTGCGTCACGATACCGAGCAGATGGGGGAGGATGAGCGCCAGGCGCTGCGGTCGTTCTTCGAGCGGGTGATCCGCGCTCAACGGGCGGAGGACCCGACCGCCGGGTACCGGGCGGCGCTGGAGAAGGCGCTCGACTACCGGGCCTGGCACGAATTCCGGCCGTATCTCCGAACCGCCGACAACAAGCGGGTGAAGCTGACCCGCAACCAGTACCGCCAGCTCTCCGGCGGCGAGCAGGCGATGGCGCTGCACCAGCCGCTGTTTGCGGCGGCGGCCGCCCACTATGACCGTGCCGATCCCACCGCTCCCCGCATGATCGCCCTCGACGAGGCCTTCGCAGGTATCGATGAGGAGATGCGGGGCAAGCTGATGGGGCTGACGGTGGCCTTTGACCTGGACGTCATCCTCACCGGCCACGAGCTGTGGGGTGCCTACGGTGAGGTTCCGTCGGTGGCGGTGCACGACCTGCTGCGCCGCCCACCCGCCGAGGGGGTCAGCGTCGTTTCATTGCGTTGGGACGGTCACGAGCTGATCGAGGACGACGAGCTGGCGGGCACCGCCACCGAGTCGCTGTTGCAGGTGGCACCTGACGAGGGCCTGTTCGCATTCGATCCCGACGGAACGTGAGCGACGAACGTCGCGTCGCCGCCCGGGCTGCACTGCGGGGAGCCGAGTTCGGGCCGCTGTGGGTCAAGGCCCGGCGTCGGCTGGAACGCAACGGCCTCAGTCTGGAGGGCACCCCGCTGCGCCTCGATGGTTTGAATCCCGCCCAGCGACCGGCCATCGCCGGGCTACTCGGCACGTCGGCGGCAGGCGACAAGCCACTCTCGGTCCGGCTTGAGAACCTCGATGGTCGGCTGCGTCGGGGCGCCGCCGCCGTCGGCCTCGTTGAATGGCTGGAGGCTCTCGACGGCCCGATCCGCAATCGACCGGCCGAACGCGCCGGCGCACAGGCCGAACGGGAGACGTCCTGGTCGAGGACCGAGGCCCACCCGATGCTGGTCGAACGGGGCGAGCTTCGGGCGTGGATTGCCGAAGTCCGTCGGAGTGGGGCGGCCACCCGCATGGCCGGATCGGTTTCCGCCGGTGCCGAGCTGGCGAGCCGGGTACTCGACGTGGTGGCGGTCCTCCCAGCCAGTCACATCACGCTGGCCCAACTTGGGGCGCAGCTCACCGGTGACGCCCACGCGCTCGATCGGGACCGTGCTCTGGGCCGCCTGGTCGATTCTGCGCTCCGGGCGATGTCCGCGGTGGCCGACGAGGAGTCTGATACTGGGACCCGGGGAGAGGTGACCAGCGTCGGCGGGGCCAACGACTGGCGCCGGCGTTGGGCCCGCCAAGGTGTGATCTGCGATGACCTGTCGGTGAGCACGCTCGTTCTCAACCTGCCGACCTCGGGTACCGACCTGATTGCTGCAGTGCTCAGCGACCACGCGTCGTGTGGTGAGCCCGTCCGGCTCACGCTCCGTCAGCTGGCAGAGGCCGAACTGGGGATCAAGAAGGGAACGCTGGTTCGCATCTGCGAGAACCCGTCGGTCGTCGCACACGCCGCCACCACGCTGGAGGGTGACTCGGCGCCCTTGGTGTGCGTCGAGGGTCAGCCAAACACCGCCGTGCTGAGGTTGTTGGATCTGCTGACCGCCGACGGGGCGGTGTTCGCCTACCACGGCGACTTCGACTGGGGCGGGCTGCGCATCGCCAAGGCCATCATCGATCGTTACGACGTCAATCCGTGGCGCTTCGGTGTGGACGACTACCTTGCCGCTGCGCCATCGGGCACCTTGACGCTGGGTCCACCCGCCACTGGGGTCGCCGCGCCTTGGTCTCCAGGACTTGTTGAGGCGATGACCGCCCACAACGTCGCCATCCATGAGGAGCAGGTGCTCGACCACCTGCTCGCTGATCTGACCACCAGGTAGGCGAGCAGGCTACGAAAAGAATCTACCGGTCACATATGACCATGGGGTTTGGAGGTAGTTGCGAGGGTGCGTCACGATACTTGGCGCAATCGGGCTTGCCAGAAGTGCTGTTGATGCGGTCTGGTCAAGCAACTGCTCGTTTCGCGGCAGCGCTTCTTCTGCTGTGACCCGCCATACGATCATTGCGAGCAGTGCCGGCCAGCTGATGGATGCGAATACCCGGGTGCCGTCGAGCGTGGTGATGGTTACCAGGGCGGGCAATCCAATGAGTCCTATCGAGACCAGGCCCACACCGAGCCGATCCTGGCTTATTCCCCATAGGCACAGGATGACGGCTATCCATGCCAAACCGAACCAGCCGAAAATGCCCGTGGTCCCCATTGTGATGTTATTTCTGAGCGAATCCGAGAGAACCCAAGAAAGATCCCACTCCTGGTTGTCACTTCCACGCCGCTGGCCGTAAACCACAGTGAGATTGCAATACGGGCAACAACCAGTCCAAAAAGGGCAGCGGATAGTCGAAGGACCATCATCTTCCACTCGGACTGTCGACCTTCACCCCGAAGCTTGGCGAGGAGCACGAACCCAAGCGAGAGCAGCGCCACCACCCCTTGTTCGGCATTGGAGGCGCCAAGCACCAAGCCGCCGACCACTGCGGTTGGGAGGCCTGAACCCAGCCCCAGCAGCGCGCCACCCAGCAGCATCCACAGGTCGTAGAGCCCAATCCATTGAAGGTTTGCGGCGGGCGCCGACGAGAGCGAGAGCCATGTCAGGGCCACCCGCCAGCTCCGTTGAGTGAGCTTCTGCCGGAGAAGAAGGACCACCGCTGCAAAGACCAGAAGGAGGAGTACGCCGTGAAGGGCCAACCACTGAGCCTTTGTTGTTATCCCGAGCACCCGACCAATTGCCGGACTGATGATTGACCATGAGAAGGAACCGGTGGTCGGGGTGGGAAAGGTTTTGACCACCCCTACCGGGACAGCATTGTTGCCCGAAAACCCGACCCGAAGAAAGAAAAAGAACGCCACGGTCAAAAGAAAAAGCGCCGTGCCCGAGCGCACGAAGAGCCAGCTCCGGAAACGATCGAGTGGGTTCAATGTGGGGGGAGGTGAACTGCTTTGAACTTCCATGATTGAATCGGATTGTAACCCGGTGAGCGAGCGTCGTGCGTGGCTCGTTGGCTGATTCTGAGGGTGACTCATGGAGTGATGGAAATCACCTGGGTGAATGGGTGAGTATGGATCAGCGCCACTTCGGATTTCGTTGGTGCCGCCCGAAGAGTCACCTGAGCGACATGGTTGCACCCGGTGGTTCTATGGTCAGCAGTGGTGCCGGCGCCCACGCGTCGGTGGGCACAAGAGGGGGAACACCATGAGCTCGGACGTCGACCGGCTGCTGGACGAGCATGACGCCACCGGGGTGGCAAATGCCGTTCGCTCTGGCGAGGTCGATGCGACCGAGGTGGTGGTGGCGGCGATCTCCCGTGCCCAGGAGCGGAACCCGGCGCTCAACGCGTTCGTCTCCACCCGCTTCGACCAGGCACTCGATGAGGCCGAAGCTGTGAATCGAGCTGCGCCGTTCGCCGGGGTGCCGTTCGTGGTGAAGGACCTTGCGGTCCAAGTGGCCGGGCTGCCGCACACCAGAGGCTCGCGGCTGTTCGCCGACGACGTTGCCGACGCCGACTCGGAGTTGGTGCGACGGTACCGGGCGGCCGGCCTGATCATCCTCGGCACCACCAACACGCCCGAACTGGGACGCAACGCCTCCACCGAGCCCTTGCTCAACGGACCCACCCGCAACCCGCATGGGCTCGACCATTCCACCGGCGGGTCGTCGGGGGGTACCGCCGCAGCGGTGGCATCCGGGATCGTGCCGGTGGGCCACGGCAATGATGGGGGTGGGTCCATCCGCATCCCGGCCTCCGCCTGCGGGCTGTTCGGTTTGAAGCCGTCCCGAGGCCGGGTCAGCGGACATCCGGACTACGCGCTGGTGGCGTACCCGATGGGTGTCCACCACGTGCTCTCCCGCTCGGTTCGAGACTCCGCCGCCCTGCTGGACCTCACCGCCGGACCAATGCCCGGCGATGCCTATGAGATCGCGCCACCGCAGCGACCGTGGATCGACGCGGTCGGTGCCGACCCTGGCCGGCTGCGTATCGCCATGGCGCTCAGCCCTGCTGATGGCACCGAAGCCCATCCTGAGTGCGTGGCGGCGGTCGAGTCGGCGGCGGCGGCGCTTGGCGATCTGGGCCACGAGGTGGTGGAGGCGGACCCGCCGTGGACCAGCGACCTGATCTTGGAGGTGTTGAGTGGCTTGATGGGCGCGCCGATGGCCGTTGAGATCGATGCGCGCCTGGCCGAACTGGGCCGTGATCTCGTCGACGACGATCTCGAGCCGTTCACCCGGTTCCTCTATGACTCGGCCCTTCATGCCTCGGCCAGGGACATCGTGTCGGCGATGGTCGGCCTGGAGGCACTTGGCCGCGCCATGGGTGAGTTCCTCACCACCTACGACCTGCTCCTGACCCCCACGCTCCCACAGCCAATGCCACCGTTGGGCTACCTCGACACCACCAATATCGTGGCGATGTTTGAGCGGGCCGCCACCTCGTCGGCGTTGACGAGCCCGTTCAACATCACCGGCCAACCGGCGGTGTCGCTGCCGCTGGCCACCGGTTCCAACGGGATCCCCATCGGTGTGCAACTTGCTGCGGCGTTTGGGCGGGAGGACCGGTTGTTTTCCGTGTCGGCACAGGTGGAGGCTGCTCATCCTTGGTCGATCGCGCCTGTGTGGCCCGCCCGATCTGAGGCCGGGTGGCCGTCCTATGTCGAGTCGCACGCCCACCGAACGATGCACGAGGCCTGACCGGACCGGGGCCGGCGGGGTCGAGCCCAATCAACCCAAGGTGGCAGTTGTGTCAGTTGGGAATACAATCGTCCGACGGTTGTTGACACCTCGGGCGGTCGGCGGCGTCGACCGCCCCGACCCGTCCAGCCTGAAGCCTCCGACACGAGCCGCTCGTCCGAGTCGCCCCCGCCCCCTCCAGATGTAGGTAACGCTCCCTTGCTCATCAAACTGCTGAGAAACCACCTGGGCCCCTTCAAGTGGCTGCTGGTGGGCATCGTCTTCTTCCAGTTCCTCCAGACGTTGGGCACGCTGTTTCTGCCCACGTTGAACGCCGACATCATCGATAAGGGCATTGCCAACCAGGACACTCCTTACATCTGGCGGATGGGCGGCGTGATGCTGGTCATCACCTTGTTTCAGGTGTGTTTTGCGGCGGTTGCCGTGTACTTCAGCGCCAAGATGTCCATGGGCTTCGGCCGTGACGTGCGAGCCGACCTCTTCCAGAAGGTCACCGGCTTTTCCACCCAGGAGGTAGGGCAGATTGGTGCGCCGTCGCTGATCACACGGGTCACCAACGACGTGCAGCAGGTGCAGATGGTGTTGCTGATGGCCGCCACGCTGATGGTGGCTGCGCCGATCATGGCCATCGGCGGCATCATCCTGGCGCTGCGACAGGACGCCGGCCTCTCCGCCTTGTTGTTGGTGAGCGTTCCCGCCCTGGTGATCGGCGTCGGACTGGTGCTCGTCCGGTTGGTGCCCCAGTTTCGGGCGATGCAGGAGCGCCTGGACGTGGTCAACGGAGTGCTGCGGGAACAGTTGATGGGCATACGGGTGGTGCGGGCGTTCGTGAGGGAGCCGTTCGAGGGCCTGCGCTTCGGTGGCGCCAACGCAGATCTCACCGAGACCTCGCTGAAGGCCGGCCAGTACATGGCCTTCATGTTCCCGTTCGTCATGGTGGTGCTCAACCTGTCCAGCGTGGGGGCGGTGTGGCTGGGCGGAAGCCGCATCGGTGCCGGCGACCTGCAGGTGGGACAGCTGATCGCGTTCCTGTCATATCTGATCCAGATCCTCATGTCGGTGATGATGGCCACGTTTATGGCGGTCATGGTGCCCCGGGCGGCGGTGAGCGCGGATCGCATCCAGGAGGTGCTCGACACCCCGTCGTCGATCGCCATACCCGACCAGCCGGTTGAAGCGCTCGGTCGCCGGGGCTCTCTCGAACTGCGCAACGTCGGATTCGGCTACCCCGGCGCCGACTCGCCGGTTCTCGAGGGCATCACCCTCAACGCCTCACCGGGCCAGACCACCGCCATCATCGGCAGCACCGGGTCGGGCAAGACCACGCTGCTCAACCTGATCCCCCGCTTCTACGATGCCACCGAGGGCGAGGTGCTCGTCGATGGTGAGAACGTCCGCGAGATCGTCCCCGAGCTGTTGTGGAGCCGCATCGGCATGGTGCCCCAGAAGCCCTATCTGTTCTCGGGAACCGTCGCCTCCAACCTTCGCTTCGGCGATGCCGACGCCACCGACGACCAGTTGTGGGAGGCCCTCGAGGTGGCCCAGGCAAAGGACTTCGTGTCCGAGATGGACGGCGGACTCGACGCCCGCATCGCCCAGGGAGGCTCCAACGTGTCGGGCGGTCAGCGTCAACGTCTGGCCATCGCCCGTGCCCTGGTGCGCAAGCCCGGCATCTACCTGTTTGACGACTCGTTCTCTGCGCTCGACCTGGCCACCGACGCCCACCTTCGTGCGGCGCTGGTGCCCTGGACTCGGGATGCCACGGTGATCGTGGTCGGTCAGCGGGTGTCGTCCATCCGATCGGCCGATCAGATCCTGGTGCTGGAGGACGGCCATCAAGTGGGACTGGGCACCCACGAGCAACTGATCGAAACGTGTCCCACCTACCTGGAGATCGTCGAATCCCAGCGGGTGGAGGAGCCGGCATGAGCGACCCAACCAGCAACGACCGGCCAACCAACGACCGGCCAACCAACGGCAGGAACCCCAACGCGCATCTGGCGGATTTGGAGAGCGACGCCGAAACGGGTTCGGCCGCCGACGCGAAAAAGGTGGCTGCCGACGCCCGAGCGTCTGCGACCCAGGGCCCCAATCGGGCGGCTGCAGCGGGCATGCCGGCGGAGAAGCCCCAGGATCTGGCCGGGTCGGTGAAGCGGCTGGCCGGGCTGATGGGCCCGGAACGAATCGGCGCAATCATGGTGGTGCTACTGGCGATCGTCAGCGTCACGCTGACGGTGATCGGCCCGAAGGTGTTGGGGCGGGCCACCGACGTGATCTTCTCGGGCATCGGCTCCAAGGGCGGGATCGACTACACGCGACTGCACAACACCCTGTTGTTGGCCGTTGGGTTGTATCTGGTGGCGTGGATCCTCTCGTACGGGCAGAACTACCTGCTCGCCGGAGTGGTGCAACGGACGATGTCGCGTATCCGCACCGATGTTGAGGAGAAGATCAACCGATTGCCCCTGAGCTATGTCGACCGGCAGCCCCGCGGTGACCTACTCAGCCGGGTCACCAACGACATCGACAACGTGGCCCAGAGCCTTCAGCAGACCCTGGGCCAGATGCTGACCTCGCTGTTCACCATCGTCGGCGTGATGGTGATGATGTTCATCATCTCCCCGCTTCTGGCGCTGGTTGCGTTGATCACGATCCCCAGCGCACTCTTTCTCACCAAGTTCATTGCGTCACGGTCGAAGACCAAGTTCATCGCCCAGTGGAAGCACACGGGCACGTTGAATGCTCAGGTGGAGGAGTCCTTCACCGGTCACGCATTGGTGAAGGTGTTCGGCCGCCAGGCTGAAGCCGAGGAGAAATTCAACGAGGTCAACGAGGAGCTGTATGAGGCCAGCTTCGGTGCCCAGTTCATCTCGGGGATCATCCAGCCGGCGATGATGTTCCTCGGCAACCTCAACTTTGTGGCCATCGCGGTGATCGGCGGGTTGCGGGTGGCGTCGGGTGCGTTGTCGCTGGGTGACGTGCAGGCATTCATCCAGTACTCGCGGCAGTTCACTCAGCCGCTCACCCAGGTTGCGGCGATGGCGAACGTGTTCCAGTCGGGTGTGGCATCGATCGAGCGGGTGTTCGCGTTGCTCGACGTGGACGAGGAGTCTCCCGACGCGGTCGTGCCTGCCGAGATCGAGGGCACGGTAGAGGGCCGGGTGGAGTTCGCCGACGTGTCGTTCTCGTACGATCCGGACCGTCCTCTGATCCGGGACCTCTCGCTGGTTGCCGAGCCGGGCGAGACGGTGGCGATTGTGGGGCCGACGGGTGCCGGCAAGACCACGCTGGTCAACCTGTTGATGCGGTTCTACGACATTGATTCGGGCACGATCACGATCGACGGGGTCGACGTTTCGGAGATGACCCGTCATCACCTGCGGGCGTCGATGGGCATGGTGCTCCAGGACACGTGGCTGTTTGGCGGCACCATCCGCGAGAACATCGCCTACGGCAACCTCGAGGCGTCCGAGGAGGAGATCATGTCGGCCGCGAAGGCCACCTACGTCGACCGGTTCGTCCGCACCCTGCCCGACGGGTACGACACGGTGATCGACGACGAGGGCGGCAACGTTTCGGCGGGCGAGAAGCAGTTGCTGACCATTGCCCGTGCGTTCCTCGCGAAACCGGCGATTCTGATTTTGGATGAGGCGACGTCGTCGGTCGATACCCGCACCGAGGTGCTGATTCAGCATGCGATGGCGGCGCTGCGGACGAACCGCACCTCCTTTGTGATTGCGCACCGCCTGTCGACGATCCGCGATGCGGACATCATCCTGGTGATGGATGACGGCCACATCGTCGAGCAGGGCAACCACGACGAGCTGCTGGCCGCCGGCGGTGCCTATGCCACGCTGTACAACGCCCAGTTCGCCGGTGCCGCCCGCGAGGTCGTGTAGGTCGACGAATGCGCTGTGGCTGTGGCCGGTACCCAGCTTGAGCGGTCATGAGCGATCAAATATTTCGCCCTCACCGCCCGCCGTCGTCCCTACCGTCGAGCTTGGTCGTTGCCAATACTGCCAAAGGTTCGGAGTCCCCGCTCCTCCGGTTTGTGCCGACGACGTAAGTGGCCTCGGAGAGCTCCGACTCGCCAAGCAGTACCCGATACGCGACCTGGCCCTTGCGATACCCGCGTAACGGGATCCAGTTGGCGAGGCCCGGGTTGCTCTCCGAGACGACGACGGTCACTTTGCCGTCTTCGTCGACCTCGGCCGTGGCGCTGTTGATCGACGCCGGGGTGGAGCGCTGCTCCAACGACTCGAACCACGGGGTGGACACCACGACCGACCAGAACCGGCACGCCGGCGGCCTGAATGTGATCTCAAGCTGGTCGTCGGTTTCGAGCGTGAACCGACACCCCTGATAGGCGATGTCAGGCGTCGGGTAGAACAGCGACACCAGGTCGTCGGGAACCTCGACATCCTGTTCTGCCTGAACACTCGATCCCTGCGGGAAGGCCATCAACCCGTAGAGGGCGGCATCGGCGCGGGCCTGGCTGAGTATCCAGTCGGCGGCGGCATCGATGCCGGCCGTCAGATCGTCTGGGTTCGGGAGTCCGTCGGTGATGTCGCCGTCGGTTCGTTCGATCGTGATCGTCGACGCTCGATGGTTGCGGGGGTCGGAGAAGTACTCGCGCACCATGATCCAGAACGACCGATCGTCAAGAAGGAGGCCCTGGGGGTCATCCGGGTCGACGTCGGACCCGACCTTGATCTCGAACCGTCCGTCGACCGACTCCAACCTGGTGTCGATCACGCTCGACACCGCTCTCACCGGGCCGCCCGGCTCGTCCCGTGCATAGACGACCACGCCGATGTAGACGGCATTGCCGGGCTGGATCGTCAGGGCGTAGGTATGGTCCGGTGACACCGGGACCGTGGTGTAAATCGTGTCCGGGCTGTCGCCAAGGAACTTGCGGGTGGGCGACATCCACACGGTCGGCAGCGGCCGGGCCGGGTCGGCCCGCTCGACGTACAGCTCAAGACCAGCCGAGCAGAGCCGCAGCAGGTGTCGATGAGCGTCGGCCTCCTCCTGCGCGCTGTCGAAGGGCCCCATCTCCTCGAGCGCTTCTCCCACATGGTCCAACAGGCGGCGCATCGCATCAGCGGTCATGCGCGGCAGGGTATCCAACGGCCGCTTCGTCTCAAGCCGTCCGGAGCGCGATCAGCGCTGCGGCGTCGGCGAGGCCGTTGATTCCCCGGTGGGCGATCAGCGCTGCGGCGTCGGCGAGGCCGTTGATTCCCCGGTGGGCGAGCATTGGTGCGATCAGGCGCTGTGATCATCAAGGCTGGGCGTCCGCCGCCCGGTTGGTGATGAACGACTCCGAGGTGGTGATCATCTCGTCCGACCAATCGTTGTGCTCCCCTTCCCAAAACGTTAGCTGCTTGCCGGCGGCGTGAATTGCGTGGAAAAGGCGATGCACGCCGGGGACCGGAAAGATGTGATCGTTGGTCGTGTTCAGCATCAGCACCGACGCGTGCTGGAGGTGTGAGGCGCTGTCGGTGAGCAGATCGTTCAGCGGCTCGTCGTCGATGCCACCCCCGTCGGGGTATCCAGACACGACGAACACGGCGGCCCTGATCGAGGGCATGGCAGCCACCGTGGGGAAGCCGAACAGGGCACCCATCGAGAAGCCGACGTAGGCGACGGGAGCCCCGATCTCGTGTAAGGCATGGGCAGTCGTCTGCCAATCACGAACCATCTGTGGGCTGTTCGTTGAGTGCCACTGGCGAGGGAGCGATCCGGGAACGGCATCCTTCGCCTTTCGTTCCCCGTGGGCGATGGCGTCGATACACGCCACGGCAAGTCCGGTTGCCTCGGCATACCGCCTGCACAGGCGAACGAAACGAGTGCCATCCTTGCTGTATCCGCCGCCGTGCCCCAGCAGGAGCAAGCCGGTTGCGCCCTCCGGCCGGCACAGCCTGGCGGGGACCCCGCCGTTCTCGATGCGTTCCTCGTGCACAACGTGAGGGTAGGCGAGACCATGACCACCCTGGCTGGCTACGCTCGGCCCGTGAGCCCACAGATCACCATCAACCTGCCTGATGCGCCGTTGATCCGGGTGGACGCCTTGGCTATCGCCTCGATCGCCTCGATCGCCTCGATCGCCTCGATCGCGGAAGAGCCGTGGGACCCGTGGTGGTAGTGAGGTGCGCGTGGTGAACCAACGATTCTTGGGGCGGCGAGCAATCGTGACCGGGGCGAGCCGGGGGATCGGCGCCGGGGTGGCGGAACGGTTGGCTGCAGAAGGTGCGGCGGTGGCGCTGGTCGCTCGAACCGTCGAGCAGCATGATCGCCTGAGCGGCAGCTTGCAGGAGACGGCCGACCGTTTGGCCGGCTACAGCGTGAGCGTGGCGCTGGTGCCGGTGGATCTGTCCGATCCCGAAGCTCGGGCGCAGGTGATCGAGAAGGCGTCCGAGCGGCTGGATGGACCGATCGACATCCTGGTGAACAACGCGGCTGCGGCGATGTATGGCGAGGTCGCCGACATGCCGCTGAAACGGCGCCGGTTGTTGTTCGAGTTGAACGTGCACGCACCGTTGGATCTGGCGCAGGCGGCGATTCCGGCGATGCGGGCGGAGCGGGAGGGCTGGATCGTCAACGTGTCGAGCGCGACGGCCAGGCCGTGGGCCGGACCCCCGTTCACTCTTGGCACACAGGGTGCGACAACCACCGCCTACGGGGCATCGAAGGCGGCACTCAACCGCATGACCAATGGACTCGCCGCCGAACTGCACGGCACCGGCATCCGGGTGAATACCATCGAGCCTCGTGGGGCGGTGCTGACCGAGGGTGCCGAAGCGTTGATGGGCGGGAAACTTCGGCCCGATCAGATGGAGACCTTGGAGCAGATGGTGGAGGCCGTTGTGGCACTCTGCGACTGTCCCGCCGAGGTGACGGGTGCGTCTATGGTCAGCCTTGACCTGCTCGATGAGTGGGGGGTCGAGGTTCGGGGGCTCGACGGCACCGTGCTGGAGAGCATGGGGCCCGGCAAGGACACCCGCGAGTAACAGGGGGAACCATGGGCGAGACACCGAGGAAGCGGATTGATTATGCGGGCAGCGTTCACGACGAGGCGGAGATCGCCGCCGTCGTCGAGGTGCTGAGCGGGTCGCCGACCGCACTTCGCATCGGCAAGAACGTGCGCAAGCTGGAACAACTGGTGGCCGCCACCTTCGCCAAGGAACGCGGCGTGATGGTGAACAGCGGCTCGTCGGCGCTGTACCTGGCGGTCGAGTTGCTGCGACCCCAGCCGGGCGACGAGATCATCACCTCGCCGGTGACGTTCTCCACCGACATCGCGCCGATGGCCCGAGCCGGGGTCACCCCGGTGTTCGTCGACGTGACGCCCAACACCTACCAGCTGGATACCGTGTCGCTGGAGGCGGCGGTCACCGACCGAACCACCGCCATCCTGGTGCCCAACCTGATCGGCAACTGTCCCGACTGGGACGTGATCAGGGACGTGGCCGACCGCCACGACCTGGTGGTCATCGAGGACAGCTGCGACTGCATGGGTGCAACGCTGCGGGGTACCCCCACCGGAGCCCGGTCCGATATGTCCCTCACCAGTTTTGCGCTGTCCCACATCATCACGGCGGCGGGCACGGGCGGCATGATCTGTTTGAACGACGATGAGTGGATCGACAGGGCGCTGAAGCTGCGCCGCTGGGGGCGCCGAAGCGAGGTGGCGCTGTGGGGCTCCAAACGGGGCGCACCTGTGGAGGAGGGCGAACGACGGTTCTTCTCGCAGTTGCCCGACGGCCAGACCTACGACGACCTGTTCATCTTCGACGAGCTGGGCTGGAACTTCGAGCCGTCCGAGCTGTCGGCTGCGTTCGGTGTTGTGCAGATGGACCGGTTGGATGGTTTCCTCGAGCGCCGCAAGCGCAACGCGTTGTTGCTGACCGAGTTCTTCGATCAACACCCCGAGCACTTCGTGACGCCGCAGCTCACCCCCGACGTCGATACGGCCTGGCACATGTTTCCCATCCAGATCCGACCGGAGTCACCAATCGATCGGGGCGACTTTCAGCTGCACATGGAGCGGGCCGGCGTCGACACCCGCATGGTGTGGACCGGCAACGCCACCCGCCAACCGGCCTTCGCTGACATCACCTTCAAGCAGCCGTCCGGTGGCCTACCCAATGCCGACCGGGTGATGGAGACCGGCCTGGTGCTGCCCTGCAATCATGCGATCGACGACGACGCCGTCGCCTACATCTGCGAGACGGTCACGGCCGCTCTGGACGGGCTCGCGGGTTCGTAGCAGCGCCTCGTCAGAACCGGAGCGTTGCGTAGCATCCGGTGATGGCGCTGACTTCGTATCGCAACGACGGGTTGACCTTCGAGGTCGACGACAGCGGTGGGGACGGCGAGGTGGTGGTGCTGTTGCACGGCTTCCCGCAGTCACGCACCAGCTGGTCGAAGCTGACGCCGCATCTGGTGCAAGCCGGCTACCGCGTGCTCGCCCCCGACCAGCGGGGCTACTCGCCGGGTGCGCGCCCGAAACGTCGCCGCGATTACGCGATCGACCTGCTGGTCGCCGACATCGTTGCTCTGGCCGACAACGCGGGTGCCCGACGGTTTCACGTGGTCGGCCACGACTGGGGAGGCGGGGCCGCCTGGGCGCTCGCCGAGCGTCATCCCGAACGGTTGCTGTCGATGACGTCGCTGTCGACGCCCCACCCACGGGCGATGGTCGCCGCCATGGTGCGCAGCAACCAGGCGCTGAAGAGCTGGTACATGTTGGCGTTCCAACTGCCGTGGCTGCCGGAGGCGGCGATCTCCTCGAAGCGTGGCGGCACCCGGGTGCGTCAGGCGCTCATCGATGCCGGCATGGCGCCCGCTGAGGCCGAGTCCCGCCTGGACATGTTGCGCGGCGGCGCCGCCCGCGGTGCCCTGGGCTGGTACCGGGCGCTTCCGTTTGCCGGCAAGCCCGCCGGTGGGAAGATTCGGGTGCCGACGCTTTACATCTACAGCACCGACGACGTGGCGCTGGGCGGCAAGGCCGCCGACCTGACCGGGAGCTACGTCAGCGGCCCCTACACCTACGAGGTGCTCGACGGCGTCAACCATTGGATCCCCGACGTGGCCGCCGACACGATCGCCCCGATGATCCTGGATCACCTGGCCTGAGCTGGAGAATACACAGCGCATTTTCAACTGGGTCCTGGCGCCGCCAGAGGGGCTCGAGGACGCATTTGAAGGGGGCCGGCCGTATCGTGAGGCGCATCAAAGCAACGCTTCAGATCGACGGGGGACTCCACTGATGTCATCGACTCGTATCACGGCCGAGGCACCCAAGATCACCATGGTCGGTGCCGGCGGCATGTCGTTTGGGCCGACCATGGTCAACGACGTGGTGCACACCGCCGGCCTGAGCGGCGCCCGGCTGGTGCTGCACGACGTGAACCGCGAGCGCCTCGACCGGGCCTACCGCTTTGCTGCGAAGCTCAACGCGTCCAGCGGTGCCCCGGTGATCCTTGACCGCACCACCGACCCCGCCGAGGCACTCACTGGAGCCGACTTCGTGCTTTCCAGTGCCGAGTTCGGTCGGTTCGAGCACTGGCGCCAGGACTACGAGATCCCCAACCGGCACGGCGCACGGCAGATCACCGGCGAGAACGGAGGTCCGGGAGCGGTGTTCCACTCGCTGCGATCCATCACCAACACGCTGGGAATCTGCGCCGACATCGAGCGGTACTGTCCCGACGCGTTCCTCATCAACCTGACCAATCCGATGAGCCGCGTGACCTTGGCGATCAACCGGGCCACCAAGGTGCGCAACGTTGGAATGTGTCACGAGATGCCGATGGGCATCAATCGTCTGGCGCGACGCCTGCGCGTGAAACGCAGCGACATCGAGGCTCGGGCGTCTGGCATCAACCACTTCACGTTCTTCACCGAGTTTCGAAACAAGCGGACCGGTGAAGACCTGCTGCCAACGATCCGGGCCTGGTTCGAGAAGCCGGTCTTCGACTACTCACCGAGGACCCAGCGCGTGGCGCGGCGGCTGGACCGATCCCTGGGAGGTGCCGGTCTGGTGGAGTTCAACTACATGCCCTTGGTGACCCACGTGGTGCGCGAGCACGGCCTGGTGCCGTGTTCGGTGGACAGTCACATCGGCGAGTATCTGCCCTTCGCGCTGGATGTCGCCGACTGGATGCCCGTCCCGATGGACTTTCATCAGCCGTTCTCAGAGCTGGCCGAGCGGGCGGCCGCGTGGGCGGCCGACACCAGAGTGCCGCTGCCGATGCAGATTGCGGGCATGTCGGGCGAGGAGGTGGCGGCCATCATCGATGCCATGTGGAACGACGAGCCGGCGAGGATCCTGGCGGTCAACGTGCCCAACGACGGCTACCTTCCGGACGTGGCCGAAGGGGCGATCGTCGAGGTTGGCGCCGTGGTCGACGGTGACGGGATCCACCCCGAGCACATGGACCCACTGGGCGAACCATTGGCGGGATGGGTGAAGACTCAGGTGGAGCTTCAGGAGTTGGTGGTGGAGGCCGCGCTTGCCGGGGATGCCGACCTGGCGTTCAAAGCGGTCCGCGAGGATCCGTGCTCGCCGCCGGACGAGGCTTCGTGCCGGGCGATGTTCGATGAGTTGCGACACCTCCAAGCCGACAAACTGCCATTCTGAGCAGCGTTGTCGCCGCCCTAGCCGGTGGCCGGGAACCTGGATGAGTAGTTCCAAGGGGTGTTGACCGCGGTTGGTGGTCGTATGGGGTGAGGTGGCGGGCTGGTCCTGGTCGGCTGGTGGTTCCGTTGTGCCAGATTGCTGTGGTGAGCGCGAGAAGCCGCTGGAGGACCCGGGCGCAGACCCCTTCGGCCTTACGTCCGCCGTGTCGTTCGAGGTCGAGTTGTGCTTTGAGGGTCTGGTTGACCGACTCGATGATCTGACGGAACGGCTGCAGGAACCGTCTGCCTGGTCGTTGTTTCTCGCCTTTGCGAGTGGGTCGGATCAGGGTGATGCCCTGGGCGTTCAGCTCGGCTTCGAACGCTGCTGACCGGTAGCCCTTGTCGGTCTTGAGCTTCTGGCCGGGCCGATACATGGCCGGATCGGTGTCCAACATCGCGATCGCGGCGGCTCGTTCGTCGCCTTGGTCGCCGGTGAGCGCTGCGGCGATGGGGAGCCCGGAGGGCGTGCAGATCAGATGCAGGCGGAGGCCCCCGAAGAACCGGGAGCGCGACGCGCAGTACCCGTAGCTGGCCCACCCGGCAAGGTCGGAGCGTTTCGCTGTTTCGCGGGACCGTCCGCACTCGACCGGTGTGGAGTCCACAAGCCAGAGGTCTTCGTGGTAGGTCTCACAATCGCGGCGGAACACGGCCATGAGGTGTTGCATCAGGACCACCGGGTTCCTGAGCCGTTTGTTGTAGCCGGACCGTTGGGGGAGGCAGGGGAACCATGGGCGGAGGTGGGCCCGGGCATGGCGGAGGAACTGTGCCTCGGAGGCGAACCCGAGGAGAGCTTGGATGATCGCGAGGGTGATCAGCTCGGCGTCGGTCAGTTTCGGGGGGATCCCGATCGCGGGCCGTTCGGGTGCCCATGCGGGATGATCCTTCAAGGCGTCGTCAATCCTCACGTAGCGTGTGGTCGCGAGGGTGTCCAGGTTGGCGTTCATTCGCAGGTCCTCCAGGGCCGGTGCGTGTGATCACCGCTGATCCTGGACGCTCTCGCTAAGTGGTGGATCTTCGCGCGGAGCGCGCAAGGTCACTCTCAGACGCGAAACAGCCCCACCAACACAGGCCCAGCCCGCTACCCCTCGGAACTACTCATCTAGATGGTCGCCGACGACGAAAGCGGTGTCTTCCTCAGCCGTGCACACCGCACGCCCCGGCCGGCCGCCATACTGCAAGCTCGAACGCTTCCATCAAGGCGCCCGGTTGCCCGGCGACCTGCGCCCACCAGCTCGCCCTCGTTTGCAGGTACTCCTCACACATGTATGGCCGGTCCAACAGGTTTTGGTATGCCGTCACGGCCGCAACCTTGGAGGCCCATGACTGCCCAACTTCACAGAAGACATTGCCGTCGAAGTCGGAGGAAGAGATCGGTGGCTCAACCCCAAGCACGATCGCAGGACTTGGCCAACGACGCGTACTCAAACGAACAGCGTCATGTAGTGCGATGTGGTCCTGGTTCTGGATGCCGCTGCGTGCATGAGTGATGACAAGCTGCGGCTCGCTTTCTCTGATGAGGTCGTCGGTTGCACCTACGAGCTCGGCGTCGACCCGCATCGACCCTGTCTCGAACTTCAAGAGTCGGCTCTGTGCCCCCAAGAGGGTGCATACCTGTTTAAACGCCTCGTCGCGCCCTTGAGCTCCGTCTGAGAAGCAGACGACGGTGGTCTCGACATCGATTCTTGTCAGCTCCGCAATCGTCCCACCACACAAAAGCGCCTCGTCATCCGGGTGAGCGAGAATGACCATGGCGCGGGTGAGCCCGCTCCCCACAAGTTGGTCGATCATCGAGGTAGGCGCCATCCGGCTAGTGCCCACGCCGCTGCGGCGACCGCATCACACCCACCCGTCACGAGCTCGTCGACCACCCGGTCGGCATTGACGAGTCGGACACGATCGACCTCGTCAGTGCTCGGGGTTCCGACCTCGAGGATGTCTCGCACCATGCAAACGTGACACGTCTCCGTTGTAAGGGCCGTCGACGGGGTGACCTGTCCGATGACTTCACAGGAGGTACCGCGTATGCCTGTCTCCTCCTCAAGTTCCCGCACGGCAGCTTCCCGAGGAGTCTCGCCCTCATCAATCGCTCCTCCGGGGAATTCTGTGAACGTCTTCTGATGAGCGATCCTCCATGTGTCGACCAGGACGGTGCGCTCGTCGGGCATCCGAGCGATCACTGGTACCGAATCACCTTGCTTGACAACGTAGTAGGTGTCCAGCCCGTGAGGGACAGCGTGGACGGCCCAGAAGGGATTTCTGAAAACCTCCGTAGTGCTTACCACTCGATCTCGCAGATGAACTCTTCTGTGAAGTTGGCCGCCGCCACATCCCGCGCCGATCGCAATAGAGCGTTGCAAGAGCCACGGCTGTACCGTCGCGAGCGCGGACAGTCACACTCGACGCCCCTTGCCCGACTGCCCCGTCTCGAGAAGCCGTCGAGAGTTCGACGGTGGCCGTAAAGCGCAGTGGGAATCTTCCGAACCCTATTGAGCGCGAGCTGATGCAGCATGAAGTCCAAGTCCTCGCCTGGCGCTCCCTCATAGTACGGGTACCACTCCCGGACAGCTTTTCGAAAGACCACGAGCTGATGCAGGTGCGGCTTCGCTCCGCTGATGTCAGGGTCATCAAGAAGCAGTCTTGGAGTGGGGATGTACGACAACGAGTCGGGTACGGCCGCTGTTCCACCATGGTCGTCGATGTACCACATGCCGGTCGTGTACACGTCCGCTAGTTCGGCCGCAGCCGCAGCGTTGGCCATCGCCATCGCCATCGCCATCGCCATCGGGTGGATCAGATCATCGCCATCCAAATATGTAACCCAAGCGGTCGAAGCTCGGGCCACGCCAGCGTTGCGAGTGGCGCCAGCGCTCCACCCTTAACGGAGACGACCTCACAGCTAGAACGGTCCCACTGTTGTGCGACGGTGCGGGGTCAACTGGGCCAGGGGGCGGACGCCGTCATCATGCACGGCTCCACCCCGGCGGAACTGGCCCCGGTGGTCGAGTCGTATCGGGTCGCAACCTGAAGGGGCGGCACGCGTGGTCGGTGGGCGGCGGCACCGTCGGTGAGACGCCGTGTGGGTGATCAGGACGCGAGCAGCACCTGGAGGCACTCGGTCCAGGCGCGACGGATCTGTGATTGGGAACGGCCGTGGGTGTCGCGCAGAAGTTCCCACGACTCGAACGATGTGATCGAGTCGATCACCCCCACCAGGTCGTCGCCCCGGGCCGGAGTGCGGGTTCCGAGTTCGGCGGCGAAGTGGGTGCGGACCTGGTTGGCCGAGCCCGCCCGGGTTGTTGCGAGGGTGGTGGCGAACCGTGGTGTTTCCAGCGCCCGAAGCCGGGCGATGTGGGCGATGGGCGCGATGGCATGGTAGAGCGCAAGGCGGGAATCGACCATGGCCGAAAGGCGACGGGGGAGCTGGCCTTCGCCGAGGTTGGGGATCTCGAAGAGCGGGGCGAACCGTTCGAAGTACCGTCCGATGGCGAGCTCACGCAGGTCGTCCAGGCCGTCGAAGTAGCGAAAAATGGACGAGACCGACACTCCGGCGCGCGCGGCGATCTCCTCGACGGCGGGCTGCACACCCTGTTCCTGAAGAAGGGCGAAGAGTGCGTCCACCACGGCGGTGCGGCCCCTGGCGCGACGGGCGCGACGGCCGTCGACGGTGTTGGCTTCACCGGGAACGTCGGCGGTTGGGATCGCATCGGACATTAAACCATCGTAGGGCGGATTGGTCGTTGTGCGATGCGGACTCCCAGAACCTTTTGACAGTGTTACTCTCACTTGTCCCCGCCCTGGTGCCACCCGATTTGAGGAGCCGACCATGCAGACCGTGCGCACACCCGACGACCGGTTCGCCGACCTGGTCGGCTACCCGTTTGCCCCGAACTACGCCCAGGTTCAGGCCGATGAAACGGACCGTGGCACCATGCGGGTGCACTACCTCGACGAGGGCCCGGCCGATGCCGCCCCGGTACTGCTGATGCACGGTGAGCCCACCTGGAGCTACCTCTACCGCCACATGATCCCCGTGCTCGTTGCGGCCGGGCATCGGGTGATCGCCCCCGACCTGGTGGGTTTCGGTCGCAGCGACAAACCAACCGAGCAGGGCGACCACACCTACGCACGCCATGTCGGCTGGATGAGCGAGTTGCTCTTTGGCCACCTCGACCTGCGGCACATCACCTTCTTTGGACAGGACTGGGGTGGCCTGATCGGCCTGCGCCTCGTCGCCGCCCGGCCCGATCGCTTTACCCGGGTGGTGGTGGGCAACACGGGGCTGCCCACCGGGCACGGGAAGCCCACCGAGGCGTTCCTCGCCTGGCAGGAGTTCAGCCAGACCACCGAAGAGTTTCCGGTGGGCTTCATCATCAACAGCGGCTGCACCACCGACCTGAGCAGCGAGGTTGTCGCCGCCTACGACGCACCGTTCCCCGACGACACGTTCACAGCGGGTGCCCGCGCCCTGCCTGCGCTCGTGCCGACCAGCCTCGACGACCCCGCCAGCGCCGACAACATCGCTGCCTGGGAGGTGCTGACGGCCTTTGATCGACCGTTCCTGACGGCCTTCAGCGATGGCGATCCGATCACCGGAGGCGGAGAGGCACCATTCCAGGCCAAGGTGGCAGGGGCGCAGGGGCAGCCGCACACCACCGTCGAGGGTGGCGGCCACTTCCTTCAAGAGGATCGAGGCCCACGGTTGGCACAGGTGATCAACGACTTCATCGCTGCGACACCGTGACGGTTCGGCTGTGATCACCATCGAGCGACGACTCGACGTTCCCCATCCGCCTCAGCAGGTGTGGGATCGTTTGGCTGATTTCGAGGCGATCAGTGCGTGGGCGGACAATGTCGATCACTCATGCCTGCTGCATCCCGGCGGGGAGGTTTCGCCGGTGGGGGTGGGAGCAACCCGGCGGGTGCAGGTTGGCCGCCGCACCCTGGTGGAGCGGGTGGTGGTGTGGGACGAGCCTCAACGCTTGGCCTATCAGATCGAGGGCCTGCCGCCGGTGGTGACGAGCCTGCAGAACGAGTGGCGCCTCCAGTCGGTCGCTGCCGGCGCCTGCGGTGCCGGCGCGGGCGGTGCCGGGGCGCATCACACCCGGGTCACGTTGGCCACGACGGTTGAATGCGGGCCCCGTCCGCCCCAGAAGCTGGTTGCGCGGCTGATCGCCCGCCGCATGGCAGGCGACTCCGACACGATGCTGTCTGGGCTGGCCCACTCGATGAAGGAGTCGTCACATGCCTGATCCGGATCAGACGTCGGGGCGCCCCGACGTGGTCATCATCATGACCGACGAGGAGCGGGCCATCCCGCCTTACGAAAGCGACGAGTTGCGGACCTGGCGGCGGGACACGCTGCCCGGAAGGGCCTGGTTTGATGCCCATGGGGTTGGCTTCGCCCGGCACTACACCGGCTCGTTGGCCTGCGTGCCCAGTAGACCCACGCTGTTCACCGGGCAGTACCCGGACCTTCACGGGGTCACCCAGACCGACGGTCTGGGAAAGACCGCCGACGACTCCCGGCTCCGCTGGCTGCATCAGGGGGAGGTGCCCACGCTGGGCAACTGGTTTCGGGCCGCCGGCTACGACACCCACTACGACGGCAAGTGGCACATCAGCCACGCCGACCTGATCAGCCCGGATACCGGCAGGCCGCTGGCCACCAACGATGCCGACGGGCAGGTGGACCCGGTGGCTGTTCAGGCATACCTGGACGCCGACCCGCTTGAACCGTTTGGGTTCTCCGGTTGGGTTGGGCCCGAGCCCCACGGCGCGCCCCTGGCCAACGCGGGCATCCGGCGGGATGCGCTGATCGCCAACCGGGTGGTTGCCTGGCTGGAGGACCGCTATGCCCGAAGGTCTGCGGGCGACCCTGCAGCGCAGCGGCCGTTCCTCCTGGTGGCAAGTTTCGTCAACCCGCACGACATTGTGCTGTTTCCCGCCTGGGTGCGGCGCAACCCGATGGAGCCGTCGCCGCTGGACCCGCCATCGGTACCTCCGTCACCAACCGCCGATGAGGACCTGTCCACGAAGCCTGCCGCCCAAATTGCCTATCGGGCGAGCTACCCGACCGCGTACGGACCCCCGGCCCTGATCGAGCGGACCTACAGCGCCAACGCGCAGCAGTACCGGGACTTGTACTACCGCCTGCACGCCGAGGTGGACGGGCCACTCGATCGGGTGCGTCGGGCGGTGACCGACGGCTCGGGCAGCAACGAAGCAGCCGCCGACGCATCGGGTGGCACCGTGCTGGTGCGAACCTCCGACCACGGCGACCTGCTCGGCTCGCACGGTGGCCTGCATCAGAAGTGGTTCAACCTGTACGACGAGGCCACCAGGGTGCCGATGGCCATTGCCCGCATTGGTGTGGACGCCACGACGGGCCGCACGGTCGATGACATGCCCACGTCGCACGTCGACCTCGTGCCCACGTTGCTGGCGGCGGCGGGCATCGATCCGGTGTCGACGGCTGCTCGGTTGGCTGCAGACTTCTCTGAGGTCCACGAGCTGCCGGGGCGCGATCTGATGGGGATCGTCGACGGCACCGCCGAACCCGATCCGCAGCGTTGCGTGTACCTGATGACCCGAGACAACGTGTTGGAGGGTGACAGCGAGCTGTCGGGGTTGGCCCGTCGGCTTGGCCGCACCAAGGTTCCGGCGCCGTTGCGGATCGAGGTACCCGCCCATGTGGCGTCCAACTTTGAGGGGGTGGTGGCCCGGGTCGGGGACACCGACGCCGAGGGTGGGAAGGGCCACCTGTGGAAGCTGGTGCGCTCCTTCGACGACCCCGCCACCTGGACCGAGCCGGGAAAGCGCCACCTGGCGGCAAACGGCGCAGGTGGCCCCCGGTATCGCACCGAGCCGCTGGCCGATCAGTGGGAGCTGTACGACCTGACGGCCGATCCGATCGAGGCAAACAACCGGGCCCCCAGGCCGGGCGGCACCGACCGCCGGCCGGCAGCTGAGGATGCGGCCGTGTTTGCCCATCTGCGTCAGGTACTGAAGGCCCAGCGAGCCGCCTCGGTGCCGGAACGCAACGAGCCGTGGCCCTACGCCGAGCGGCAGCCGACGGTTCCCGCTGCGAAGCAGCCACCGCCCCCGGCGCGCCTGCTGCGTCGGGTGGTGCAACGCCTGGGGATGCATCCCGTCGATCCGGCAGGCCCGATCGACGGCGGAGTCGAGTTGCTCGGGCGCAAGGCCTTGATCGTGTGCACCAACCACGGTTGGCTGGACGTCGGCAAGCCCACCGGCCTGTTCGCCAGCGAGATGACCGTGCCCTACTACGCGTTCCAGGACGCCGGCATGAACGTCGACCTCGCCAGCCCCAAGGGCGGCCTGATCCCCGTCGACCCGCTGTCGCTCAAGCCTGTGCTTCGCAGCGAGTCCGACGACCGGTTCCTGGCCGACGACGAGCTGCGGGCTCAGGTCAACGACTCACTGGCCATCGGTGACCTCGACGTGGCCGACTTCGACCTGGTGTTCCTCGCCGGCGGCTGGGGAGCGGCGTTCGACTTCGGCTTCTCCAAGCCGCTCGCCGAGGCGATGACCACGGCCAACGCGCTGGGCAAGGTGATCGGGGGCGTGTGCCACGGTCCGCTGGGGTTGATCAACGCCAAGGCGGCCGACGGTACGCCGTTGGTGACAGGCCGCCGGGTCTCGTCGGTGACCGACAAGCAGGTGTCCGAGCTTGGCATCACCTCGACCCCGCATCATCCTGAGACCGAGCTGCGACGCGTGGGAGCCCGATTCGAATCTGAGACCCGATTTCGGGACCCGTTGTCCAACCATTGGGTGGTCGACGGCAACCTGGTGACCGGCCAGAACCAAAATGCCGGGCCGATGGTGGCCCGCGAGATGATGAGCCTGCTCCTGGCGGCACCGGGTGCCGACGCCTGAAACCGGGTTCCCGGGTGGTTGCTACTCCTCAGCGTTCAGCGACGCCAGTACTTCCTTGCAACTGGGGCACACCGGGTAGCGATCGGGGTCGCGGCTGGGCGTCCACTTCTTGCCGCAGAGCGCCGTGATGGGTTCGCCGGTGACGTAGGCCCGGCTGGCGTCGGCCTTGGACACGATATGGGCGTAGCGGTCGTGGTCACCGTCGTCGGTGGAGGGGGTGACGTCGGTGCGTGGCGCCTCGGTCTCGACCGGTACAAGCGTTGGCGCCGCTGGGCCGGACGACCTTGTGGGCAAAGCAGACATGGTTGGCATCAACGCCCACGCTATCGAGTGGGCGTCTGGTCGGTTGGTTGCAGCGGGACGTTGAACGTCGCCCGCTGTTCCGCATTCAGTTGCGGGTCCGCCTGACCCGGTGCGCCGGCTCCCAGCGGTTCCGCCTTCCACCTATCAGGCGTGGTGGGCAGCGAGCGACCCCACGTGGATGTGGGGCTGCGGCTTGATGTCCGCGGTCAGGCCCGGCGGCTGGTGCTTCGGCGCAGTCGGTCGAGTTTCGGCAGTTGTCGAGCGGCTCGGCGGACTGTCTTGGATACCGTCGGCCGAAGCAGGCGGCTGACGGTCGAATCGACTCTGGGCATCACGGTGTCGCCAACGGAAATCTCACCCGGCTGCGTGACCAGCGCCCCGATCGCTGCCAGTCCGGCACGTTCAGCATTGAGCCGCTGTAGCACATCGAGGTCACGAGCAAGCCCCGGCTGCGGTCGCGTCACCATGACGCAGCGGCCGATGTGTCGACGCACGTCCAAGGTGACACCACCGATCACGAGCGATTGCCCCACCCAGCCGTCCTCGGTGCTCTCGGTGCTCTCGCCCACGGTGCCGTCCTGGTCGAGCACCACGTTGGCGCGGAACCTCCGTGGGTCCTGTCCGGCCAGCGTGGTTGTACTGATGAGCGACACCCGGGTGCGTTTGCTGTCGTGGAACGCCCCCGGAGGGCCGGTCCATTGCATCCAGTTGCAGCTCGACTCGTCAAGGTCGTCGAGTGGTGCCTCGAAGGTCCCGCCGGAGTTGTGGTCGGCGGCGCGCAAACGAACCCGGCGTCCAAGCCAGTCCGACAGTTCATCGTCGCTCCGCAGCACGTCGTCGCCAAGGTGCACCTCGGCGCTGCCGTCCTCGGCGAGTCGACCCGCTGCCAACAGCAGCGTTGCTTCCCGGCGGGCTGTGAGCACCCTGCCGGTTGCCACGTCCTCGATGCCCCAGGAACGATCACCCACCAGACCAAGTTCGGTGACCGCTGAGGTTTGCAGGCGCTCGCCGCCCAGCGACTTGATGGGGTACCGCCACAGCTCCACGATGCGCATCCGCGCATTCTCCCATGGGCGTCGACATGGAGTCGTGTATCGGCGGTCGTGCAGCAGCGGTCGTGCACAGGTCCTGGTGCATCGGCGGCCGCCGGCCGGCTCGCTGCCTACGATGCGGACATGGAAGACGACGGGGCCAACTCGAAGACGGAGCTGAGTGACCAGCGCAAGGTGGCGCTGCTGTCTGGAGCGGACGACTGGCACACCGAAGCCGTCCCTGAGCTCGGCTTGGAAGCGGTGATGATGGCCGACGGCCCACACGGCCTGCGCAAGGTGATGAGCGCGTCGCTGGCCGACCTCCAGGCCAGCGAACCGGCGACCTGTTTCCCGACCGGAAGCGCGCTCGCCGCCACCTGGGATCGCGTCCTGGCGGGCGACGTGGGGCGGGCGATCGGCCGGGAGGCTGTGGCCGAGGGAGTCGGTGTGGTGCTTGGCCCGGCCGTGAACCTGAAACGTCATCCGGCAGCAGGCCGGAACTTTGAGTACTTCTCCGAGGACCCGTTCCTGGCCGGGGAGTTGGCGGTGGCCTGGATCGACGGCGTGCAGGGGGAAGGGGTGGGGGCCTCGCTGAAGCACTTCGCCGTCAACAACCAGGAGGCCAACCGCATGGTGGTCGACGCCGTCGTCGACCCGGCGACGTTGCGAGAGTTGTACTTGGGCGCGTTCGAGGCGGCTGTTCGTCGCAGCCGACCCTGGACGGTCATGTCGGCCTACAACCTGCTGAACGGCGTGTACTGCTCGGAAGACCCATGGTTGCTCAGCGAGTTGCTTCGAGATCAGTGGGGCTTCGACGGGCTGGTGGTGACCGACTGGGGAGCCAACGACGATCGGGTGGCCGGTATCCGCGCCGGTCAAGACCTGGAGATGCCCGGCGGCCACGGCACCCACGACGCGGCGGTACTGGCGGCGCTGGCCGATGGATCACTCCATCGAGCCGACCTCGACGGGTGCGTGCGCCGGGTACTTGCCCTGCTGGAGCGCGCTGACGGCGCACGGTCAGGTCGACCGGGCAGTGCCATGGCATCGCCCCGGCCGGGCGCGGATCCCGACGCCCTTCACCGCGAACATCACCAACTGGCTCGCCGGGCGGCAGCGGCGGGAACGGTGCTGTTGACCAACGACGGCACATTGCCGCTGGCACCCTCGGGGCACGTGGCGCTGATCGGGGAGTTCGCGGCGCATCCCCGGTTTCAGGGTGGGGGCAGCTCGCAGGTGAAGGCCACCCGCAGCGACAACCTGCACGCCGAACTACGCACGCATGTCGACGCGGCTGGAGGTCGGGTGCAGTACGCGCCCGGCTATGTGCTGCGTGCCCGTGACGACCGCCCGGGAGAGCCCGCCCGACGGGTCGACGAGGCCGTGTCGATCGCCCGGGGTGCCGAGGTGGCGGTCGTGGTGGTCGGGCTGCCCGACGCCGTCGAGTCCGAGGGCTTTGACCGCGATCATCTCCACCTTCCCGAATCCCACAACATCCTGGTTCGGGCCGTGTGCGCGGCCAACCCCAACACGGTGGTGATCGTGGTGGCGGGGTCGCCGGTGACGATGGACTGGGTCGATCAACCGGCGGCCATCATCCACGGTTACCTCGGAGGTCAGGCGGCCGGTGGTGCATTGGCCGACGTGCTGGTGGGCGCCGCCGAACCGGGCGGGCGCCTCGCCGAAACCTTCCCGGTGCGCTCGGCTGACGTGGCATCCGACCGGTGGTTTCCGGGGGAGCCGCATCAGGTGACCTATCGGGAGGGTCCCTACATCGGCTACCGCTGGTTCGACGCCTCCGGCGCCACACCGTTGTTCCCCTTCGGCCATGGTCTCAGCTACGCCGAGATCACTCTTGGAGTGCCGACCCTGAGTGCCCAGCACGTTGATGCCGGCGTGCTACTTGGTGGCACCGACGTAGTGGCTCCCGCAGAGGTGCCGCCTCCGGGCGCCGGGCCGGTTGCATTCACGGTGACGGTCCCGCTCACCAACGCCGGCGATCGGGCGGGGAGCGAGGTGGTGCAGGTGTATCTGGAATCGCCGGATACCGGTCGCCCCGCCGCGCACCGCCACCTTGTGGGGTTCGCCAAGGTGAACCTCGAACCAAACTCGACCAGGGAGGCGACGGTGGATGTGCACGCCCGGGCGCTGTGCCATTGGCACCCTGCCGACAGGGGCTGGGCGGTCTCGGCAGGCACCTGGGGTGTGGCGGTGGGGTGCTCCTCCGGCAACCTTCCCCATGGTCTGATGGTTGAGGTGGCCTCGTCGTGGTCGGCCCCCGAGCCCGACCCCGCCCTCGATCCATACCGAAACCCTCGACCCGACGACTGGGACCCGGGTGTTGCGGCGTTCGAAGCGTTGCTTGGCCGGTCGGTACCCGAGCCCACCCCGGTGCGGCCGTTCACCCGCAACACCACCCTGGGCGAGCTGGGGGAGACCCGCCTTGGTCGCCCGTTGCTGGCCCTTGTCCGGGCGATCGTTGCCCACACCACTGGTGGCGCTCATGATGAGGGTGGCCTGGGGGCGATGATCGACCGGTCGTTGGGCGAACTGCCGCTCCGCAACCTGGCGGTGATGAGCCAGGGGCGGGTGCCGATGTCGGCGATCAACCGCTTGATCGCGCTGGCCAATCGGATGCCCGGTCACCCAGCCGGTCACCCACCCGGCCGCCCGCCGGGGCGCAGTGTTGGGTTCACTCGGCCAGGCAGGAGAAGATAGGCCCATGACCGATACACCCTGGCAGGGCGATGCCTCCTCGCTCGTGGACGCGTTCCGAGCGGGCGAGCGCTCGCCCGTCGAGGAAACCGAGGCGACGCTGGCGGCCATCGGCAACTCCAAGCTGAACAGCTTTTCCTTTGTTGACCCTGAGCGCGCGCTGGAGGCTGCCAAGTCGGCCGACGTCAGCCTGCCCTTCGGTGGCGTGCCGACCGGCATCAAGGAACTGGAACAGGTGAAGGGGTGGCCTGACACCGGTGCCTCGTTGGCGTTCGCCAACCGGGTGGCCACGGTGAACAGCAACTCGAACAAACTGCTGTTCAATCGCGGTGGCGTGGTCCCGGTGGGGCTGACCACCGCCAGCGAGTTCGGCGGCCTCAACGTCAGCATCACCAAGCTGAACGGCGTGACACACAACCCGTGGCGTCACGGTCGCACGGTGGGTGGCTCGTCCGGCGGCGCAGCGGCCTCGGTGGCCGGTGGGCTGGTCAGCCTGGCTACCGGTGGCGATGGCGGCGGGTCCATTCGTATCCCCGCCGGCTACACCGGCCTGCTGGGGATGAAAGGCACTTTTGGCCGCATCACCCGCGGCCCGGTGGCGTTCAGCCGTCCCAACACCGTGGTGCAGGGCAACCTGTCCAGATCGGTTCGCGACGCGGCTCGCTTCTACGACGTCTGCGCGGGCGTCGACCCCTACGATCCCACCAGCCTGCCGTCGGCGGGCGACTGGGAGGCCAACCTGGGCACCCATGATCTGGCAGGTCTCCGCGTGGCCGTGGTTCCCAACCTGGGCGGCGTCACCCTCGAGGACGGAGTGGAGCAGCGCATCCGCGACGAGGCGGCAGCTCTCATCGCCGACAACAACATGGTGCAGGTGAACGTCGACGTTCGTCCGCCCAACCTGGCTGCCCAATGGATGATGGGCAACCTGTCCACCCTGCTGGTCGAACTGGGGGACATGTGGCCCAAGTGTGCCAAGGACCTCACCGATGAGGTGGCGATCGGCCTGTACCTCAGCCAGTCGATGTACAACCTGCGCACCGCGGCGGTCGCTGAGGAGATGCGGGTCGAGGCCAACCAGGCGATGGCTCGGGCCTTCGAGCAGGTCGACCTGATCATCGCAGCGTCCAACCCCGGCCCGGCGTTCCCGGCCGAGTCGTCGATGAGCAGCACCGAGAACAACCTGATCGAGAAGGCCAAGTCCAGCACCGCGGCCAAGGGGGCGCTTCGCACCGCCCTGTTTGGCACCAAGCTGGCGTCCACGTTTGCCCCCAAGCTGCCGAGCAACCTGTTGGGCCGGGTCTCGGAGAAGTTCCCCGAGATGGTCAACATGGGCGCGCTCACCATCATCGCCAACATCTACGGCAACCCCGCTGTGTCGATCCCGGCCGGGACGGTGGGCGGGCTGCCGGTGGGCATGCAGGTTCTGGCCCGCCACCATGAGGACCCGCTGCTCTTCGACGTGGCCCTCGCCGTCGAGCGGGAGCGTCCTTGGCCCATGGTGGCACCGGCGGTCACCGACGCCGCGTAACCTCGGCGCTCCTCTGAGGCTTCACCGGCCATCTCCTGAGTGGGTGCGCCGAAAGGTGAGTTGATGAGCCCGTGCTTGGGCAGTGATTTCAGTTGGTTGGTCGTGGTGTCGACACCTTGTAGGTGAGCGTGCCGCGCACGGCGAGGTTGCCGGACTCGTCGGCCACCACGGCTTCGCAGAACACGATCGACCGGCCTCGTCGTGTGACCCACCCGTGGGCGATGGCATCGCTGCCGAGGATGCCGCCGAGGTAGGAAAGGCTCAGGTTGAGGGTCAGCATGACCGGCACCTTCTCGTAGGCGCAGGCGATCGCAGGCACCACCACGGTGTCCACCAGCGTCGCGAGCGCGCCGCCGTGCATCATGCCCGCAGGTTGGCGTATCTCGGGCCTCCACGGCACCCGCATGCGGGCATAGTCGGCTCGTACCTCCTCCAGTTGGAGGCCGACCAACTGGGCGAAGTTGGCGCCCCCCATGTGGCCGGGGAATGTTCCCCACTTCTCGGTGGCCTCGGATGGGAGCGCCGCAAAGTCGGTCGGGTTGGGAATGCCGGTGAAGGTCACGGACCAACGGTACCGCTGGGTCCCACCGGTTGGGTGGGTTGAACCTCCCCGGACGTCGCCTCCCGCTCTCGGCGTGTGAGGTCGGCCACCTCACTGAACACTCCCGTGATGGCCCCACCAACCCCGGGAACAGTGCTCCGCTGTGTGGCTTATGCCGCATTCGGCATAATGCGGCAAACACCACCGTTGGAAGCGGGGAAGGATTCTCGTTCTGCCAACTGCTGGTGGCATCTGGCGGACGGGTGGTGTGTGTCAGACCGATGCGTGCCTTTCGCCGGCGGGTAGGTCGCGATTCGCGCCGGTGCGATGTCGGGCTCTCCCAAGATTTATCCTGTGTTCAGCTCGTGTTTACCTGGGGGGAACCCAACTGTTAACTCGCCTCCGTACCGTTCGTCTCGTCCAGAAGATCCCCGCCCAACATCCGGCGGAACGACTACAGAGGCGACGAATTGAAGCAAGGAATCGGTCCGACAACCCTCCGACTTGCGGCCTTGGCGCTCACCGGCGGCCTGGTGGTGAGTGCCTGCAGCCCAAGCAACAGCGGAACGGGTGCGGGCGTCGCCGGAGGTGAGATCACCATCTCGGGGTCGTCCACGGTGGAACCAATTTCAGTGCGAGTCGGTGAGATGTTCGCCAAGAGCGGTGGGGTGCTTCCGTCGGTGGAAGGCCCGGGGACGGGCGACGGCTTTAAGAAGTTCTGCGCCGGTGAGACGGACATTTCGGACGCCTCACGGGCGATCAAAGACGAGGAGCAGGCTGCCTGCGCCAAGGCCGGGATCACCTTCACCGAACTGCGGATCGCCAACGATGCCATCACGGTGCTGACCAACGAGAAGAACGACTCGGTCGCATGCCTCACCTTCGAGGACCTCTACGGGCTGGTGGGGCCACAAGCCGAGGGCGTGAAGACGTGGTCCGACGCCAAGGCCAAGGGCGCCACCTCGAAGCTTCCCAACATTCCGCTGGACATCTTTGCCCCCGGAACCGAGTCGGGTACCTACGACTCCTTCTACGAACTGGCCATCAAGGACATCGCCGAGGCCAAAGGTGTACCGGAGAACGAGCAGATCCGTCCCGACTACGGCGGACTGCCCAATGACAACGAGATCATCTCCGGGCTCCAGTCGGTCGACTCCGGATTCGGTTGGGTGGGCTTCGCCTTTGCCGAAGCGTCGTCCGGCGCGCGGGAATTGAAGGTCGACGGTGGTGAGGGATGCGTCGCCCCGTCGGCTGCGACCGTCGCCGACGGCACGTACCCGCTGGCCAGGCCGCTGTTCATCTACATCAACAACGAGAAGCTGGCCGACGCCCCCGACCTGGCCGACTTCGTCGACTTCTACCTGTCTGACCAGGGTATGAGCGCTGTCTCCGAGGTGGGTTATGTGCCCCTGGCACCAGCGGATCTGCAAGCGACCCGAGCTGTGTGGCAGGACGCCAAAGCCGGGATTGCCAAGGATGCGCCGGCCAAGGATGGGGTTGCCAAGGATAGGGTTGCCAAGACCGCGACCGACACGCCGTGAGCGTCCAGTTCTCTCTCGACGACCTGGCGGGGTCCAGGCGCCGCAACCGGGTTGAAGCGGCGGTGAAGGCGGTCGTCGGCTCGGCGGCCTCGCTCAGCATCGTGATCAGCCTGGCGATCCTGGCCGTGCTGGTCGTGCGCTCGGTTGGCTTCCTGGCCCACGTGAACTGGTCGTCGCTGGCGAGTTCGTTGGGCTGGTTTCCGCGCAGCAACCGCTTTGACCTGGTCACGCTGCTGTTGGGTTCGCTCTGGGTGACCGGGATTGCGCTGATGGTGGCCACACCGATCGGGGTCGGCGCCGCCGTCTACCTCGCGGAGTACTGCTCGGCGCGGGTGCGTCGGTGGCTGAAGCCCTCGGTGGAGATCCTGGCCGGCCTGCCGTCGGTGGTTGTGGCCTACTTCATCCTCCAGGTGATCTACCAGACCGCGCTCGAAGGTGTGCTTGACAGCAAGTACACACTGTTCGCCGCAGGGGTGGGTGTGGGCATCCTCACCATCCCGATCATCGCCTCGGTCACCGAGGACGCACTTTCCGCGGTGCCCAACTCGCTGAGGGAGGCCAGCGTGGGCTTGGGCGCCCGGAAGGCGGGCACCACCGTGCGGGTGGTGCTGCCGGCCGCCGTTTCGGGGGTCACTGCGGCGCTCATCGTCGGCGCCAGCCGGGCGCTGGGCGAAACCATGTTGGTCACGTTGGTGGCCGGGGGCGCCAACGGGTCTGCCAGGGCGCTGGGCCCGGCGTCCGCATCGGGCGGCATCACCATGACGTCGGCCATGGCAAACCTGGCGGCCGGGTCGGACTCGGTGGCGGTGGGAACCGGGGTGACCCTCAACCCGGTCAACTCGCTCTACGTCGTTGGTCTGGTGTTGTTCCTGGTCACGTTGGGCCTCAACTTCGTCGGCGACCGGCTCGTGCGCCGGTTTCGCCAGAGCTACTAGGGGCAGACGTCATGACGATCGCGTTCTCACGCCGCCGCCAACGCGAGGCCACGGTGGATGCCGTGCGCCAGGCCATCACCCGAGGCAAGGTCGACACCGCCGGGCTGGTGTTCAAGGGCCTGGTGACCGGATGCCTGCTCATCATCATGGGCCTGCTGATCTGGCTGTTCGCCGACGTGGCCATCGAATCCAAGCCGTACGTGTCCAACCGGGGCTTCTTGGGGTTCCTCGGCGGAACCCTGTCCAGCGAACCGGCCACCTATGGGGTGTCGCAGGGCATCATCGGCTCGGTCTGGATCCTCATTTTCGTCGCACTCCTGACCTTCCCCGTTGGCGTGGCAGCGGGGATCTACCTGGAGGAGTACGCCCGGGACACCCGCTTTACCCGGATGGTCAACCTGATCATCCGCAACCTCGCCGGCGTGCCGTCGGTGGTCTACGGCATCCTCGGACTGGCTGTGTTCAAGGAACTGCTGGGCGGCGCCGGTTCGTCCGACGCCGCGTGGTGGCAGTTCACGGGCGGACCCACGCTGATCAGCGCCGGGCTGACGATGGCCATCCTGGTGATGCCCATCGTCATCATCACCTCGGCGGAGGCCATCCGGGCGGTGCCCAAGAGCCTCCGCGAGGCCGGCTTTGGTGTGGGTGCAACCCACTCCGAAGTGATCCGCAGCCACGTCCTGCCCTACGCGGCGCCCGGGATTCTGACCGGTACCGTCCTCTCGTTCTCGCGGGCGATCGGCGAGGCTGCACCGCTACTGATGGTGGGTGCCATCACCGGGCTGTTGCCCACCTACGACAACGTCCCGGATCAGCTCACCGGCAACTTCACGGCCCTTCCGATGTTGATCTACGGCACCCTGAAACGACCCGAATCGCAGGGTTGGCCCGCTGTGACCGCCACGGTGATCGTGGTGCTCATGGTGGTGCTGCTCATTGCCAACGCAGGGTCGATTCTGGCCCGCAATCATTTCGAGAGGAAGCGTCAATGATCTTCACAACTCCGCGCCCCACCAAAGGCCCCAATCCGGGGGTCTCCCCGAACCCTGTCGGGCCCGCAACCGACACCTCAGTTCCCGACCGTGCCGTAGCCGACGCCGTCGACGCCGCCGCACGTCCTGGGGAGCTCGACCACCTGCCGGATCTGCTCACCTCCCCGGTCTTCGAGGTGTCGGAGTTGTCGGTGTACTACGGCGTGTTCCGGGCGGTCAGCGACGTGTCGATGACCATCAGAAGCGGTGAGATCACTGCGTTCATCGGACCGTCGGGCTGCGGGAAGAGCACCGTGCTGCGCTGCTTCAACCGCATGAACGACCTGATCGAAGGGGCACGGGTCACCGGCGCCGTCAATTTCCGCGGTGTCGACCTGTACGACCCGGCGGTCAACCCGGTGGAGGTTCGCCGTCGGGTGGGCATGGTGTTTCAGAAACCCAACCCGTTTCCCAAGTCGATCTACGCCAACGTGGCATACGGGCCCAAGGTGGGCGGCGCCAGGAAGGCCGACCTCGACGAGATCGTGGAGACCAGCCTGACCAAGGCCGCGCTGTGGGATGAGGTGAAGGACCGCTTGGGCGATTTGGCCCTCGGGCTGTCGGGAGGCCAGCAACAGCGCCTCTGTATCGCTCGGGCCATCGCATCGGGACCGGAGGTGGTGTTGATGGACGAGCCGTGCTCCGCTCTCGACCCCATCGCCACCGCACGCATCGAGGAACTCATGCGTGAGCTTCAGAGCGAGTACACGATCGTCATCGTCACCCACAACATGGCCCAGGCCGCGCGCGTCAGCGACAAGACCGCGTTCTTCTCCACAGAACCGACCGACGTGGGCGATCGCCGCACCGGCATCCAGGTGGAGTTCGGCGATACGGAGAAGATCTTCTCCAATCCGTCCGACGAACGCACCGAGAACTACATCACGGGTAGGTTCGGATGAGTGGCCGGATGGATGAGCCGGGCGCAGGTGGGATACTTGCGGGTGTGGTGGAACCGCACGATATTCGCAAGTCGTTTCACGATGACCTGGACGACATCACCACCCGGTTGGTGGGCATGGCTGCGGTGGTGACCGAGACGATCCCCCGGGCCACCGAAACTCTGCTGGCCATCGACCTGGCCGAGGCGCAGGCCATCATCGACGACGACGACATCCTCGACAGCCTGATGTTGGAGTTGGAGGAGGCCTGCTACCGGGTACTGGCGCTGCAACAGCCGATGGCCGGCGACATGCGGGCCATCGTGGCGGCCATCCGCATGGTGTCGGAGATCGAGCGGTCGGGCGATCTGGCCGTCAACATCGCCAAGGCCACCCGGCGTCTGTACGGCATCACGATCACCCCTCGGTTGCGCGGCTTGATCGCCTCGATGGGCGAGGAGGCCACACGGCTCTACAGGCTGGCCATCCAGGCCTACGCCGAGGCCGACGCGCCGATGGCGGCGGCGCTGGACGACCTCGACGACCGGCTCGATTCTTTGCATCGCGACTACATCGCCGAGATTTTCGCCGCCCATGACGAGGAATGCCTGACCTTGCAGGAGGGCGTGCAGTTGGCGCTGATCGGCCGCTATTACGAACGTATCGGTGACCATGCGGTCAATATCGGTGAACGGGTCCGTTACATGGTGACCGGTTGGATGCCCGAGCAGAAGGGCGCTGCACGAGCCGCTCAGCGATCTGCGGGCGCGGTCGACGGGCCGTGAACCCGGGCTGCTGGGTGGCGTTGGCCATCCTGGCGGTGGTGTGTGCATACCTGGTGGGTGCGTTGCTGCGCACCAGATCGCTGCTTGCGGCGTCGCAGCAGCGAGCATTGCTGCCGACGAACGAGTCGCAGCCGGGGACCACAGACGAACGGTTGGGTCTTCAACGGGTGATCGATGCGCTGCCGGTGGCGGCGATCATCGTTGATGCCTCGGGCATTGTTCGCGTGAGCAACGCCGCTGGTGAACACCTGCTGGCGCCGCGTATCGAGTCCGCGTTTGTTGGGCGGGCGGTGCGGGGGGCCTTGGCGGAGGCAACGGAGGGGCGCCGGGTGAGACGCACCGAGGAACTGATCGGACCACCACTTGAGCGCTACCTCATCACGGCGGTTCCCCTTGATGGTGGCGGCGCGATGGCCGTGGTGCAGGACGACTCCGACGTGGCCCGCACCGAGGCGGTGCGGCGCGATTTTGTGGCCAACATCTCCCACGAGTTGAAGACGCCGGTCGGGGCGGTCGCTTTGCTGGCCGAGATGATGGCCGACGAGCCCGACCCGGCCACCGCCCGCCGCTTCGCCGCTCGAATCGAGGCCGAGGTGACACGACTGGGTAGTTCGGTCGACGACCTGCTGGAGCTCACGCAAATTGAGTTCGGGCTACCCGACGGCTCGGTTGTCGTCGCACTCGATGAGGTGATCGACGAGGTGCTCGCCCGCATCGCCTCGGTGGCAGAGGAACGCGAGCTTTCGGTTTGCGGTCCGGCCGAGCGGTCGGGGCTGTTGGTGCGGGGCGACCATCGCCAGTTGGGCTCGGCGCTGTTCAACCTGGTGGACAACGCGGTGAAGTACTCGGCCGACGGTGGGGATGTGGCGGTCGACGTTTACCGAAGCCACCCCGGCGACATCGTCGTCGAGGTGTCCGACTCGGGCATCGGCATTCCGGGCGTCGACCTCGAGCGGATCTTCGAGCGTTTCTACCGGGTGGACCGCTCGCGCGGACGGGACACCGGAGGCACCGGGCTGGGCCTGGCCATCGTGCGCCACGTCACCCAGAACCACGGCGGTTCGGTGGAGGTGACCTCCACCGAGGGTGTTGGCACCACCTTTACCGTGAGGTTGCCGGCGGTCCGAGCGGAGCGCCCATGAGCAGAGCGGAGCGCGCGAGCCAGGCGGTGATCCTGGTTGTGGAGGACGAGGAGTCCTACGTCGACGCGCTGACCGTTGGGTTGGGACGTGAGGGCTTTGAGGTGGTGGTTGCCCGAACCGGTGCTGAGGCCCTGACGCGTTTTTCCGAGGTCAACCCCGACCTGGTTCTGCTCGACGTGATGTTGCCCAACGTGTCGGGTCTGGACGTGTGCAGGGAGATCCGGGCGTCCTCGAACGTGCCGATCATCATGGTGACGGCCAAGAGTTCGGAGATCGACACGGTGGTCGGGTTGGAGGTGGGTGCCGACGACTACGTGACCAAGCCCTACCGTCTTCGGGAGTTGGTGGCCCGCATCGGTGCGGTGATGCGTCGACGTTCGCCGACCCCGGTCGATGGCGAGCGTGACACGGACGGCGCGATGCATGATCCTCTGGCCGACCGTCTGGTCGGCGGGGACGTCACCGTCGACCTCGACCGTCATGAGGTGACCGTGCGGGGAGAGCCGGTGAACCTGCCGCTGAAGGAGTTCGACCTGCTGACCGTGCTGCTTGAGAACCCGGGCCGGGTGCTGTCGAGGGCGACCCTGATCGATCGGGTGTGGGGCGGGGACTACGTGGGTGACACCAAGACCCTCGATGTGCACATCAAACGTCTACGCAGCCGGGTGGAACCCAACCCGTCGACCCCGGAGCGCATCGTCACCGTGCGTGGCGTCGGCTACAAGTTCCAGTCGGTGAGCTGAGCTCAAAATCGGCGAAACGGAGGGACTGCTCACGCGGTATTCCGTCATCCCAGCCTTGTGTGGCCCGGTTAGCCGTGCTGCCAGATGCGCTGTTTGATCGTGCGCTGGCCTGGCAGCGCCAGGTTGTCGAGCACGTCGATCTCTTCGGGCGTCAGGCTCCATCCGAGCGCGCCTGCGTTCTGGGTGGCCTGCTCAGCGTTCTTGGCGCCGGGGATGGGCACGGCGCCCTTGGCGATCAGCCAGGCGAGCGACACCTGGGCCGGGGAGCGATCGTGGGGTTCGCCGATGCGGGCCAGTTCGGCGGTGATCCGGTCGACCTGTTCCATCGGGTGGGCGGAGAACGTGCGCGACTTCGGTGGCGGGTTGGACGCTGAGTATTTGCCGGTGAGGCGACCCTGCCCAATGGGGGAGTAGGCCAGCGGCACGACGCCAAGGCGTCGGCAGGCTTCGATCAGCCCGGTGGTTTCCGGGCGGCGCCGCAGCAGCGAAAATTCGATCTGGTTGGAGGCCAGCGGCACACCGCGGGCGGCCAACTGGGCGTGCATCGAGCCCATCTCCCCCACCGAGTAGTTGGAGACGCCGACGGCGTCGCACAGCTTGGCCTCCACCACCTCGGCCAGCGCGTCGGCCAGCGCCGAGTGCGAGCGGAGGCTGACCGGCCCGTGCAGTTGGTACAGGTCCACCCGGTCGACGCCGAGGCGCTCGAGTGAACCCTCCAGCGCAGTGCGCAGGGCGGTGCGCACGTTGAGTTTCCAGGGGGACGGCATGAACTTGGTGGCCAGGATTGCCCGTTCGCGCCGGGCCTGGTCGTTGGCCAGCAGGCGGCCGATGATGCGCTCGCTCTCCCCACCGCCGTACACCTCGGCGGTGTCAAACAAGGTGACGCCCGCCTCCATTGACGCATCGAATGCTTCGGAGATCGTCTGCTCGGTCAGGTTGGTGTCGTAGCCGCCCATGCCCCAGGTGCTCATGTCGCCCCACGCCCAGGTGCCGACGCCGAGGGGGGCGCACGACCGGGACGATCCAGGAAAGGTGATCTGGGCCTGGGCGGACGGCTGGGAGGGGGGTTGCGTGGCGGGCATGGCCCAACGCTACCCAGAAGACCTGCGGGTCCGGTTCCGTGGGTCGGCTCTGTGGGGGCTACCCGGTCGAGGCCGCCTTCCAGAACGCCCGGTAGCTGGGGTAGGTGATCTCGGGGGTGATCCACCCGGCTGCCTCAAGCTCGGCGTGGTAGCGCGGCAGGTTGCGCCACGGCACGCCCATGTCGGTGTGATGGGCCAGGTGCCAGCCGGTGTTGTAGGGCGTGATCCAGCAGTCGGCAGTTCGACTCTGGTGGATGTGGTGGGTGGTGCGACGTCGGTCCTTCGACCGCTCCATGCCGCCGTGCTCGGCGATGGCCCGGAGCCGATTCAGCACCCGCCACAGCGTCATCCATGGCCCCAGCCACAACACCGGGTACGCCCACCATGCGCCGGTGGCAAGCGCGGTGACCACCCAGATCGCAGCCTGAACACCCAGGATCGAGCCGCCGATGCGGCGGCCCTCTGCGCTGCGCATCGACCGTAGGAGGGGCTTCAGGTTCTTCCAGCCCGAACTGCCCAGCGCATCGCGGGTCAGCTTGCGCCGCAATGACGCCCGGCTGATCGGGTAGCCGGCGTACAGCGCGATGTCGGGCTCGTCGGGACCGAACTCGTCCCGGTGGTGAGCGAAGTGGCTGCGGCGATACAGGGAGAACGGCACGAACCCGGGGCAGGCCAGCAGCCAGTTGCCGACGACGTCATTGGCTTGGCGGTTGCGAAACAACAGCCGATGAGCGGCCTCGTGGGCCAGGATCGCCAACCGGGCGAACATCGGGCCCATGAACACGAAGAGCGCTGCGAAACCCACGGGAGCGTCCCACCAGAACGCCGCTACCCAGGCGCCGACGATGACGGCCCACAGGCCCATGACGGTGCCGATGTTGCGGTAGGAAGCGACTCGGCGGAGGTCGTCGCGCAGCGGAGGCTTGGCTTTGCCCGACGCTGCCAGCCGGTCGGTGGGAAGGACGTCGGGTAGGGCCGAAGCCGGAGGCACCATTGAGTGGACCGGCCCGGCGGTCGCTCCGCCGGAGTCGGTGGGTGGCGCGGTCTCCATGGAGCAATGTTACGGGTACCGTAGGGAGATGCCGCTCATCGGAATGTACGTGCCCAGCCCCTGGGAACCGATCGCCACCCAGGTGGCCCAGTATGAGTCCAGCGGAGGTGAGGAGGGCGGCGAGATGGAGGGGGCGCCATGCGTGATCCTCACCACGCGTGGCCACAAGTCGGGCAACCTGCGCAAGACGCCCTTGATTCGGGTGGAACACGACGGCAGCTACGCGGTCGTCGCCTCGATGGGTGGGGCGCCGAACCATCCCGAGTGGTACCACAACCTGGCCGATGAGGCCGAGGCGACCATCCAGGACGGAGCCGAGGTGCACGAGTTGGTTGCCCGGGAGAGCGGTGGGAAGGAGAAGGCCACCTGGTGGAAACGGGCCACCGACGTGTGGCCGGCCTACGACGACTATCAGGCCTCGACCGACCGGGTGATTCCGCTGGTGCTCTTGGAGCGTGTCCAATGACGATCAAGGTGATCCAGTGGGCAACCGGCACGGTGGGCGAGCATGCCGTTCGGGGCATCGTCGCCCATCCACAGCTGGAGCTGGCAGGGCTGTGGGTGCACTCGGAATCCAAAGAGGGCATCGACGCCGGTGGGCTGGTGGGCATCGAACCCACCGGCGTGATCGCCACCCGCGATGCCGACGAGCTGCTGGCCTCCGACGCCGAGGTGGTCTGTTACACCGCCAACAGTGATCTTCGCCCCGACGGGGTCATCGACGACCTGGAACGCATGCTGCGCCTGGGCAAGAACGTGGTCAACACGTCGCACGTGCCGCTGCTGTTCCCCGAGTCGGCCGGGCCCGGCGTGGCCGACAGGCTGCGGGCCGCCGCCATCGAGGGTGGCGCCACCCTGTACACCTCGGGCATCGACCCGGGGTTTGGCAACGTGGGCGTCACCATTGGCGCTCTGGCGTTATGCAAGCAGGTGGACACGGTGCGAATGGTTGAAATCGTCAACTACGCCACCTGGAACAACCCGTTCACCATGTTTGAGATCATGGGGTTCGGTAAGGCCGACGAGGCCGAGTCGCTGCTGCTGGCCCAGGGCACCACGTCGATCGCATGGGGCCCGGTGATCGAGCTGGTGGCCCAGGCGGTCGGCCTGAGCTTCGATGAGATCGTCGAGCGCCACGAGGTGATCCACGCGGACGAGCCCATCGAGATCGCGTCGGGCTCCGTGCCCGTCGGAGGCATCTCCGGCATGCGCTTCGAGGTGGTCGGCATGATCGACGGTGTCGAGCGCATCGTGTTGGAGCACGTCACCCGGCTGCGAGACGAGGACCGGCCCGACTGGCCCCAGGGCTCGGGCTATCGCATCGAGATCACCGGCGACCCCAACGTCACCCTCGAGTTGGGGTTGAGCTCGCCCAACGGCGACCACAACTTTGCCGGATGCCTGGCCACCGCCATGCACGTGCTGAACGCCGTCCCGGCCGTGGTGGCCGCCGAGCCCGGTTTGGTGACCATGCTCGATCTGCCGGTGTACTCGGCGGATGCCACCGGAGGAGCGACGGGCGGAGCATCGCGGTGAGCATTGACGCCGGCATCCAGGTGGGCGTCGTCTACCCGCAGATTGAATTGAACGGCGACCCCGAAGCGGTGCGGTCGCTCGCCGACGCTGTTGAGGCCCAGGGTTACCGGCACCTGGTGGCCTATGACCACGTGCTGGGCGCCGATCACGCGAACCGAGAGCCAGAGCTCACCGGCCCCTACGACGAGGATGATCCATTTCACGATCCGTTCGTGTTGTTTGCCTATCTGGCCGGTCGCAGCGAGACGCTGGAGTTTGCGTCCGGCATCCTGATCCTGCCCCAACGTCAAACGGCCCTGGTGGCCAAGCAGGCCGCCGACCTGGCGGTGCTCTCGGGTGATCGATTTCGCATGGGCGTGGGCGTTGGTTGGAACCCGGTGGAGTACGACGCGCTCGGCGAGGACTTCTCCACCCGGGGCAGGCGGGCCGACGAGCAGATCGGCCTGCTGCGTCGCTACTGGAGCGAGCGCACCGTCAGTTTTGCGGGGCGTTTCGACCGGGTGGACCGTGCCGGCATCCTGCCCCGCCCGCTTCAGCCGGTGCCGGTGTGGATCGGCGGCTTCGGAGACGCGTCGCTGCGTCGAGCGGTGGCGCTTGGTGACGGGTTCATCTTCGGTGGGCCACGCATCGGTGTGCAGCGGTCGTGGGAGCGGTTGAAGGACCTGCTCCATGAGGCCGGGCGACCGCTGGACGGGTTTGGTGCCGAGTACCTGATCCTGTCGAACAAGGGCCCAGGAGACGTGGCTGCCAAGGTGCAGCAGTGGCGTGCCTCGGGCGGGACCCACGCCGGTATCGTCACCATGGGGCTCGGGTTGGATTCCACCGAGGCCCACATCGATTATCTGGGCTTGGTCGCCGCCGCGCTGAGCTAGTTCGACCCCGCTGTCGGGGGTTCGCAGCGGACGCCGGGGGGCACGCTGTCAAGGTTTGGGTTCTCGCTGCGGGAGCGCTTGGTCTCCCAAAAGCCGGGCGTCCGGGCCAACGTGACGAAGGCGTCCCAGGCCTCGACGGCCGCGTCGCCGGTGGGCACGTTGGACATCACCGGACCGAAGAGTCCAACCCGCTCGCCGTCGGTGTCGTCAAAGGCGATCAGGGGTGTGCCGACGTCCTCCCCGGTGAGGTCCAACGCCGCGTCCATTGACGCTCGGATGGCGTCGTCGTAGGTCTCGTCGTCAAGAGCCGCCGCCAAGGCTGGGTCGAGCCCCAGCGCTTCCAGATCGTCGGCCACGTGGAAGTCGATGCTCTCCTCGTGATGGATGTGGGTGCCGAAGCGGGTGTAGAGCTCGCCGACGCGATCCTCGTGCCCGGCCTCTCGCACGGCTTCGACCACCCGGAGCAGGTTGCGGCTCCACAGGGTGGGCTCGTACAGCCTGTGGTCGGGGTCGGGGTTGTTCTTGAAGAACAGGCTGATCGAGCGCCACGTGATCTCCAGGTCGCGCTTGGGGACCACGGTCTCCACCCAGCGCGACGTGAGCCAGCACCAGGGGCAGGCGGGGTCAAACCAGAAATCGATCTTCACGGGGAGTCCTTCGGGAATGGGAACAACGGTCAGTGCCTGTGAAGTGTGCCTTGCCCGAGCGGCCTGCACCCACCCGGGGGTCGTGATCCTGCGGTCCACCTCGTCGAGCCAGGCGGCGAAGAGGTTGTGTGCGGCGGACGCGAGTTCGTCTTCGGCGTCGCGAAGTTGCGTGGCGAACTCGGACTGGGTGACCCCGGCCCGGTCGAGCACCGGGCCGACGAGTGACTGTGCCCAGTCGATGGCCGTGTCGGCGTCGGTTTCGGGGTGAAATTGCACGCCAAGTGCCGAACCGATGCGAAATGCCTGCTGGTAGTCGTCGGTTCGCGCCATCAGGGTGGCGTCCGGAGGCAGTTCGAAGGTGTCGCCGTGCACGGCGAACACCCGGGGTCCTGCCTTGGCAACCACCGGGTCGACCTGTCCGGCGTCGGTCAGGTGCAGGTTGAGGACCCCGGCCTCCAACCGGCCCTCGGCCCGGTATGCCCGCCCACCGGTGGCGTCGGCCAACAGTTGCGAGCCGAGGCAGATGCCCAACAGCGGCACCTGGGCGCCAACCACCTGTGCGATCCAACACTTCTCATCGATCAGCCACGGGTGGGCGAACTCCTCGTAGGCGCCCATCGAGCCACCGAGCACGATCACGCCGTCCACCTGGTTGTCGGCTTCGCCGCCGGCATCATCACGGTCTGCGACGACGGGGAACGGGTCACCATTCGCGGGCCGGACGGTGGTCACCCGGTGCTCGACCAGGTGGGGGGCCAGACGCCCGACCGAGGCCGCTGCCTCGTGCTCGACCACGATCAGGTGCACGGCTCAGCCCGTGTAGGCGGAGGTCTGGGAGTCCACCGCGGTCTGAATATCGCCCATCACCAGGCTGATGTCCACCAGGTGCAGGCCCCACTGGGGCGACAGGTCGCCACCGATGTTGTCGGCCCGCGGGTCGGCAGGGTCGCCGTTGACGGTGATCTCCAGCCAGTCGGCGGAGTCGTTGGAGGCGCAGGCGCCGCTGGTGAGGCCGGGCAGCGTGACGAACGGGGTGTCGACCACGCCCACCTTGGGATCCACCCATGAGTTCTCCACAGTGGGAGTTGCGGGCGGTCCGGCCTGACCGCCGGCCAGGATGGTGGCGCTCCGATCGGCGGGAAAGAAGCCGTGCAGGTTGGTTGATCCGCTCGCCAGCTTGGCCGGGCTGACGCATCCGGCCCGCATGCCCGCCTCGGTCGTTCGGCCGAAGATGGCATCGTCGGGTGGTGGGGCGGTGGAACGGAAGGTGGACCACGTCACGACACAGCCGGCCTCGTCGGCCTTGGAGCACAGCGCGATGTGCTTGAAGTCGCCCCCGACGAGCTTGCCCTTCGGGACCGCAACGGAGCCTCCGGCGAGGTAGGCCGACACCAGGTGTGAGCGCACGTCGTCGTTGGGGTCGACCTCCTCCTCAATCAGACGCTTGAGCATGCCTGCGCCCTGGGAGTGGCCGATCAGCACCACGCCCCGGCCGTCGTTGGCCTGCGCCATGTAGCTCTTCCAGGCGTCCAATATGTCGTCGTATGCGATGTCCCAAGCATCGGGCGACGCCTTGCCGGTCAGCCCTGCCAAGGTGACCTGGCGGTAGACGGGCGCAAAGACCCGGCATTGCTCGCCCAAACGGGCGACCTGATTGCGGGCTGCGTAGCCCTCCTGCTCGGGCGAAGGGTTGAGGTCGCTGTTGGAGCCCGGGTCGGCGCTGATGGTGGGGTAGACGTAGAAGCAGTCGACCGGCGCGTTCTTCGCCGGAGTCCAGGGGATCACCTTGGTTGACCCGTCGGCGTTGACCTGGGTGGCGTCCATGTCGTCGTCGCACAGGTCGTCGGCGTCTGGATGGCACAGCCAGTTGTTGGTGCCCGCATACTGCTGAGGCGTGTACTTGGAGTACCGCTTCAACGTGCCCGCGTCGACGCTGCCATCGGTTGTGGCGGTTGTGGCGGTTGTGGCGGTTGTGGCGGTTGTGGCGGTTGTGGCGGTTGAGTTCGCGGTCTCGTTCGCCGAGTCGTCGCCGGCGCACCCGGAGGCGATCAGTGCAAGAGCTGCGATGACGGGGAGGAATCGCTTGATCATCGGATGATCCTACGGGCCCGGGCGGTGGCCCGAGAGTGCGTCTGCCAGGGCGAGGAGCCGCTGGGGTCGCAGCCGGAACCAGGCCCGACGGCCCCGCTGCTCGCGCTCGAGGATGCCGCCCGCCACCAACTGGCTGGTGATGGCTGACCGTCGGCTGGGAACGCCCCAAGGGCTCGGTGAGGTCGCAGGCACAATCCTCGCCCCCCGGAGCCGATCAACATCTCTAGGAATCTGGGCAGTTCCCATGCGTCTGCAACTCGCACTCGACGTCACTGACCTGGACGCGGCCATCGGCTTCTACGGCCGCATGTTTGACGCCGAACCGGCTCGGGTTCGGCCGGGCTACGCCAACTTCGTCATCGGGTACCCGTCGCTCAAGCTGGTGCTGTTCGAGGCCGTTGACGACACCGAGTGCTGCTACGCCGCCACGACCGAGACCTGGGTGGACGGCCCCGACGGGCTGGCGTGGGAGTACTACGTGCGCGCGGGAGATAGCGAGGTGTTGACGAACCGGGTGGTCGGTGACGGCGAATCAGCGTGTTGGGCCCCGGCCTCGGCAGAGCACCTGACACCACGACCGTTGGTGCTTACCAGCGCACCTCGGACCGGGACTGCTCGGACTGGGGCTGCCCGGACCCGGACTGCCCGGACTGGGGCTGACCGCCCTCAGACTGGTTTTCGACGCTGAGCGTGACCGTGCCATGGGAGATGTCGCAGTGGTGCTCGAAAAGTTCGCGGACGTGTTCCGAGATCGAGTGCTGGGCCTCGGCGTCGACCACCACCAGATGAACCGAGGCGGCATCCAGCTCGGAGCTGAGCGTCCAGACACGTAGGTCGCGCACGTCGACCACGCCCTCGAAGCGGCGAAGCGTTTGCTCCAACTCGCCCACGTCGAGATCGGGTGGGGTGTCCCTCAGCAGGATTCGCATGGCGTGGCGGCCAAGCCGGTGGGCCCGCGGGACCAGCCACAGGGCCAGGGCCACGCCGACCACGGAGTCGGCCCATGCCCATCCCAGCACGTCGAGCATGAGCGCAGCGACGATGACGCCCATCGTGTCGAGCGTGTCGGCCAGCACCTCCAGGGAGTCGCCGGAGAGGTTGAGCGACACCCGGTCGCCCTCCCGGAGCAACACGAAGGTGGCGAGGTTGACCAGCAGCCCGGCGGTCGCCACCACAAGCATGCCCAACCCTCGAACGCCGGACTCGCCAAAGAGCCGTCCGATGCCGTCGACCACGACGTAGACGGCCACGGCGGCGAGGGCCACCGACGTGATGAACGCCGCCGCCATCTCCAAGCGGTACGGCCCCAAGACGCGCGAGGTGGCCGAGGGATCGATCCGATGGCGTCGTCGCTGACGTTCGACGAGGCCGATCGCTGAGAGGGCCATGCCCATGCCGACCACGTCGGCGAGCATGTGGCCCGCGCCGGCCCACAGGGCCAGCGAGTCGGTGAGGATGGCGGCGACCACCTCGGCCACCAGGAAGACCGCCGACAGCCCGAACGCCACCACCAGTCGATTGCGGTGTCGCCTGGATGACTTGTCCAGCGGCACGACGGAACCCGGGTCGCCGTGGTTCGTCAACGCTGAGCCCGTTGTCCCGCCCGCATCATGGGTCAGACGGTACAGCCTTCGCGGGCATGGTGAGGTTGGCGGCGTCGACCAGCTCGGCCATCGACGTGGCACATCCGATGTCGGTGGTGGCGGGAACCAGGATGACCTCGTCGACGGCGCCGGTGGCTGCCAGCGCCTCGATGCGCTCCCTCAGCACGCTGTCGTCGTGCAACTGCGTGGCCTCTGCGGTCGCCGAGGAGAAGCGGCGGCCGAACACGGCCAGGTACGCGGCGGTGAACGAGGCGAGCGTGGCGGCGGCATCGTGGCCGAGCGATGCAAAGCACGCCACCTTGAACTTCGGACGGACGGCCGTTCCGGCGGTCGTCCAGGCGTCGGCCGTGCGCCTCGCGCCGTCGAGCACCGCGTCGACGTCGAGGTTGAAGTCGAACCAGCTGTTGCCGTCGGCCCACCGGGCCGCACGGGCCAGCGCCTTGGGGCCGCTTGCGCTTGCGAACAGCCGCGGCCCACCGGGTTGGAACACCGGTGGGCCCAGCGGGGGAGCGCCTTCCAGTACGGTCTCGCCCGCCCACCACCGCCGCAGCTCGGCAACCTGGTCGTCGAGGCGCTGATGGCGTCCGGCCCAGGGCGCGCCCAGGGCGTCGTAGTCCTCCCGGCGCCCACCAACGCCAAGCCCGAGCTCCACCCGCCCGTCGGTCAGGACGTCCAGGGTGGCCACCTGCTTGGCGAGCAACGCGGTGGCGTGCCACGGGGCCACCGCCAGGTTGAGGAAGATCGTGGCGCGGTCGCACCGGCCGGCTGCCGCGCCCAGCGTCGTGATCATCTCAGGGTTGTGGAAGGTCATGCGTTCACCACAGCTGACCGAGCTGAAAGGGCCGTCATCGATCAGGTCGCACCAGTTGACCAGCGTGGATCGGTCCCAGCCCGTCGCCATGGTGGGCAGCGCCAGGCCCACGGTCATCGTTGGGCGTTGGGCGGAGGAGGCGACGGCGGAGGCCGCGGCGCCGATGTCGCCCGAACCGGGGTCGGGTTGGGTGGAAGCCATGGGCTGATCGTAGATGTGGTCGTAGCCTGAACGAGATGAGGGCCGACGATCTCCGCGAGCCGGCGTCTGAAAACGACCCCGCCGACGAGGGCGGCGACGCGCCGTGCTGGGCCCACCTGTTTGCTGGCGAGGACCCGATTGACGAGGACGTGATCGTCGGCGACGACGACCCGTCAGCGGGCGGCGGCTGAGGAGCCACCTTCGGAGGTGGGCGCAGAGGTGAGCGCCCGTCGAATCAGCCAGGCGGTGACCTCGTCGACTGCGGGCTCGAGCAGGCCCACCTCATCGGCCGCGACCCAGCGCAGCTCGTGGCTCTCGGCATTGCGTCGCTCGACCGCACCCTCGGGGGCGAGCACCAGGAACCTCAGGTCGAGGTGATCGTGGCAGCCGTCCTGTGGGTGACTGATCGTGTGGGCGTCGACGTCGATGGCTGGGAGCAGGATTCTCAGGCCGTCGATGCCCGACTCCTCGCTGGCCTCCCGGAGCGCCACCGAGGCCAGGTTGGTGTTGCCGTCGGCGTGACCGCCCATCTGGAGCCAGCGGCCCACCTTGGCGTGCAGCATCATCAGCGCCCGGGTGCCGTCGGCGCTGACGATGACGGCCGAACCGGTGAGGTGCGCCTCGGCGCAGCTGCGGTGGGCAGCATCGGGATGTTCGTCGATGAAGACCAAAATGTTGCGGCGGTGTGCAATCGCATCCGGCCGGTCCACCAGCGTGGCGTGGAGCTGGGTCCGGGTGACGTCGAGGTCGGAGGACTCGTCGAGTGCACCTGGGGGAGGGGCACTCAGCAACGAGCCCGGGTCGGAGGGGCTGGTCATGGGCTGAGTATCATGCCTTGTGCGGGTTGCGGAGGTGGCCATCGTGCCGACTGAGCAGAGAAGTGCCGACGCACGCGGGGCGGAGTTGGCCGGCCGGGCCATGGTGCCGACCACCGATGACGGTGGGCGCGGTGGAAGTGGCCGCATGGCCGCGCTGAGATCGCGCCTCGTCACGTGGGCCGGCGATCCCCTGTTTTGGGTCGGTTTGGCGGCCGCTGTGTTTGGCGTGGCGGCGAGGGCCTGGGTGATCGACGGGCCGATGGGCATTCCCGATCTGGATGCGGCCACCGTGGCAACCCAGGCCAATCAGTTTCTGGACGGCCGCCTGGGTGTGTTCTTCTTGAACCAGCCCTACGGCGGCACGCCCGAAGTGGCCCTGGTGGCCGGTGCCTTCGCCATCGGCGGCTCCAACGTGTTCATGCTCAAGCTGGTGCCGTTGGTGCTGCACGTGGTGGCGGTGGTGCTGTGCTGGAGGGTGGCCCGCAGGATCACCGAAGACCGCCTGGCCCGCCTCCTGGCGCCCTGCATCGCCTGGGTCTTTCCGGCCGGGATGGTGTGGAATTCCACCAAAGAGCGTGGCTTCTACGGAATTGCCATCGTGTTGGCTGCGCTCACGATGCTGCTGGCACTGCGTATCGACCAGGAGGACGCCGGGCCGGTCGACGTCATGGCGCTGGGGCTGGTGGCCGGGGTCGGCTGGTGGACCACGCCGCTGTTGGCACCGGTAGCGCTGGCCGCGGGCGGATGGGTGATCGCACGGTCGAAGCCGGCGCGCCGTCGGCTCCCAATCCTGATCAGCTCGACCGTGGTCGGGGCCGCCCCGTGGCTGGTGTGGAACGTCACCAACCGCTGGGAATCGCTGACCGGCGGTCGACTGAAGGGCCTCGATTGGTTGGATGGCGCCTCGGCATGGCTCCGCAGCCTCGGCCTGCTGAGCGGAACCGCCACTCCATGGGACCTGGACCGCAACCTGTTGCCGTGGTGGTTGGGTGCAGCGCTGCTGGGCCTCGCGCTGGCGGTGGCGTGGCGGCGAACCCGTCATGCGGTCGGATGGTTTCTGCCGGGAATTGTGATCGTGAGCGGGCTGACAGCCCCACTCAACCTGGTCCTGGCACTCAGCCCGGGTGCCCCTCGGTACCTGTACCCGTTGGTCCCGACGCTGGCCGTGGTGATCGCCGTGCTGGTGCCTCATCGGCGGCGCGGTGGCGACGCGTTGTGGGCCGTGGGGGTGGTGGCGTTGCTTGCGTCGACGACGGTGTGGGGCCTGCAAGGTATGGAGTCGTTGGCGAAGTACGACGTGCCCAACAGCTTCATCGCATCACCAGGCATCGAGCGGGTGGTGCGGTACTTGGAGAAGCGTGGCCACACGGTCGTCACCACCGACACCGCCGGCATGCAGATCCACTTTCTCTCCGGCGGCAAGATCATTGCCTCGTCCTTTGGTGCACCTCGGGTGGTGGAGTTCGAGCAGTTGGCATTGGCAGTGCCCGAAACCACCTTCGTGCTGGAGGACGGGGGGTTGAAGAACGCCAAGCGGCTGCAGGGCTGGGCCTATTTCAGTGGCACGCCGATTGCAGAGGAGGTGCACATCGGCAGCTATTGGGTGATCAGCTTCGATCAGCGGGTGACACCTCGCGAGGCGGGTCTGGTGGTGTACGGCGGCCGTCCGCCACCCGAGGCCGGTGGCGACGACGCGCCCCAGTAGCGCACAGGGGGTAGAACAGTGCCGAGGCCCGTCGGGCCGACACCACCAAGGGGTAGGCATGCAACTGGGAATGATCGGACTGGGCCGGATGGGGGCCGCCATGGTGCGGCGACTGATGAGCGCCGGTCACGAGTGCGTTGTGTACAACCTGGATCCTGAACCGGTGGAGGCGTTGGCGGCGGAGGGGGCCACCCCGTCGTCCTCCCTCGGCGAGTTCGTGTCGCTGCTGAAGCCCCGGCGGGTGGTGTGGGTGATGGTGCCTGCGGGAGCGGTGTCCGGAGTCGTCGACGAGCTGACCTCGCTGCTTGAAGCCGACGACATCGTGATCGACGGCGGCAACAGCTATTACCGGGACGATATGGCTCGGGCGGCCGACCTGGCCGATCAGGGCATTGCGTACGTCGATGCCGGCACGTCGGGGGGAGTCTTTGGTGAACAGCGTGGCTATTGCCTCATGGTCGGCGGCACCGACGATGCCGTGGGCCATATCGAGCCGATCCTGGCCGACCTGGCCCCCGGGGTGGAGGGGGTCGACCGGACACCGGGACGCACAGGAGAGCCCAGCCAGGCCGAACGCGGCTACCTGCACTGCGGCCCCCCGGGAGCCGGACACTTTGTGAAGATGGTGCACAACGGCATCGAGTACGGGCTGATGGCGGCCTACGCCGAAGGTTTCAACCTGTTGCATCACGCCAACATCGGCGCCCAGGAGGTGGACCTGGACGCCGAGACCACGCCGCTGCGTGAACCCGACGCCTATCGGTTCGACCTCGACGTACCCGAGATCGCCGAACTGTGGCGTCGGGGCAGCGTGATCCCGTCGTGGCTGCTGGACCTGACCGCCGCGTCCCTGGTTGAGGCCCCCACGCTGGACGGCTTTGCCGGGCGCGTGTCCGACTCGGGTGAGGGCCGCTGGACGGTGCTGTCCGCGGTGGAGACCGGTGTGCCCACGCCGGTGCTGTCGGCGGCGCTTTATGAGCGCTTCGCCAGCCGGGGCCGGGACGACTTTGCCAACAAGGTGCTCTCCGCCATGCGATATCAGTTCGGTGGTCACCACGAGAAGACCGATGACGGCACGGGGGTAGGGGCGTGAACGTGACCGAAGCCCCAGGCGGGCGGGGTCCGGCGGCCGCCGGGCTCACGGCGTGTGGCACAGCCGAGCATTCCGACGCCATCATCCTGTTTGGCCCCACGGGCGACCTGGCCCGCAAGAAGCTGTTTCCGGCGTTGTACGACCTGGCGTTGGCGGGCCGACTCAACGTGCCGATCGTCGGGGTGGCCAGCAGCGACTGGACGCTGGAGCAGTTGTGCGATCGGGTGCGGTCCTCACTGGAGGAGGAGGTGGACGGCGCGCTCGACCACGACGCGGTGGGTTGCATCGTCGACCGGCTGAGCTATGTGTCGGGGAACTACGGCGATGCCGACACGTTCGGCCGGGTCTCCGCAGCGTTGGACGGTGCAACCGCCCCGTTGGCCTACCTGGCCATCCCCCCCAGCCTCTTTGAAACCGTCGTGAAAGGCCTGGACGACATCGGGGCCAACCAGGCGGGACGGGTGGTTGTCGAGAAGCCGTTCGGCCGAGACCTGGCGAGCGCCCGGGAGCTCAATGCCACGCTGAACTCGTCCTACGACGACGAGCAGATCTTCCGCATCGACCATTTTCTGGGCAAGGAGCCCACGTTGGATCTGCTGGTGTTTCGCATGGCCAACGCCATGTTCCATCCCGCATGGGACCGCCACCACATCGCCAGCGTGCAGATCACGATGGCCGAGGACTTCGGTGTCGAGGGCCGGGGACGGTTCTATGAGGAGGTGGGCACCATCCGCGATGTAGTGCAGAATCACCTGCTTCAGGTTCTGGCCCTGGTTGCGATGGAGCCACCGATCGACACCAGCGCCCGGGAGTTGGCCGAAGAGAAGATGAAGGTGATGCGGGCGATGCGGACCGTTGATCCCAACGACGTGGTGCGGGGTCAGTACGACGGCTACCGGGGCGAGGACGGCGTGGCGGGGGATTCCCAGGTGGAGACCTATGTAGCGCTGCGCGCCTGGGTGGATTCGTGGCGCTGGGCGGGGGTGCCGTTCTACATCCGAGCCGGTAAGGCCATGGCGGTCACCGCCACCGAGGTGGTGGTGGAGTTCCAGAACCCCGCTCAGATGTTCTACGCCGATCCACAGGCCATACGTCCCCACTCCAACCACCTGCGGTTCCGCATGAAGCCGGGGGAGGGTGTGTCGCTGCTGGTGTCGGTGAAGGGCCCCGGCGAGTCGATCGTGTCGCAGGCGGTTGACATGCGCTACGAGTACGACTCGACGCGTGATGGCCCGCATCAGGAGGCCTACGCCCGGCTGATCGGGGATGCGCTGCGTGGGGATCAAACGCTGTTCGCACGGGCCCAGTCGGTGGAGGAGGCCTGGCGGGTGGTCGACCCGGTGGTTGCCTCCGCCCCGGCCGCCCTGCCCTATGCGGTGGGGAGTTGGGGGCCTGAACTGCATGAGGATCTGCGACCCGACGACCTGACGCGTCTCATGGCGGCCACGCCCGACGGTGGCTGGCATCACCCCCTGCTGCCCGACGGTGGTGTGAGTGATGTTGGTGTCGGGTGATGGCTGATTTGGAGGCGGTGGCCGCCGGTCCCGAACGGTTTGCCGTCCTGGCAGCCGAGACGACCGCCAGGATGTTGTCCCGTGCCGTCTCCCAGCGAGGTCGGGCGTCCGTGGGGTTCTCGGGTGGTTCGACGGTGGGCCCGGTGTTCGACGCGTTGGTGGCGCTGGCCACCCAACCGCCAACCGCCGACCTGTACGTCGATTGGGAACGCGTGTCGGTGGGCCAGGTGGACGAGCGGGTGGTGGCCCCTGCGCACCCCGATCGCAATGCAGCCGTGCTCTTGACCCGTCTCGTCGATGCCTTGCCGGTTCGACCGGCGTCGGTGGCGCTGCTGCCGGTGGAGGACGTCGAGGTGACGGACGCCGTCGGGGGCGGGCGTTGGCGTGACGAGGCCCGTCGTCGGCTCGTGCAGCTCGCCGGGGCTGAGACCCGCTTCGATGTGCTCCAGTTGGGGCTCGGCCCGGATGGACACACCGCCTCCTTGGTTCCGGGTGACCCGGTGCTGGACGTCGTCGATCGACCTGTGGCGCTGACCGGGCCGTACCAGGGCCACCGCCGCCTGACCCTGACCTATCCGGTGCTGAACGCGGCCAGGGCCCGGGTGTGGTGGGTTGTCTCTGGACAGGATCACACCAAGGCCCGGGCACTGCACTCGCTGGTGACGGGCGACGTCTCCGTGCCCGCCGGTCGGGTTGAGCGCGCCTCGACCGTCATCGTGACCGATGGCGATCCACCCGGCGGGTCGGATCGAACGTGACACCGCCGAGTGCACGATGAATGCTTCATGAGCGGGGCAACCGTCCGGTTGGACGCGTGGGTCTGGGCGGTGCGGATGGCCAAGACCCGCACCGCGGCAACCGACGCGGTCAAGGCGGGGCGGGTACGCCTGGACGGCGCTGCCGTGAAGGCGTCCACCAAGGTGTCGGTTGGCGACCGGGTGGAGGTGCGCAGGGGCGCCTGGCGTCTGGAGGTGGAGGTGGAGGTGGTCGAACTGCGCTCCAAACGCGTGGGCGCCCCGCTGGCCGAGGCAAGCTACCGGGTGCTGGCCGAGGATCGGCCGGAGCCCGCCGGGACGGCGGCCGCGTGGGCTCAACGCGATCCTGGCGCAGGGCGTCCGACCAAGCGGGACAGGCGGCAGATCGACCGATGGCGCCACGAGATCGGCGAGGTGTGAATCCGAGGTGGGCGGCGGCTCCGTGGTCGATGACCCTGGTTGGAGCCCAGACGGGGATCGTCACCAGATGGCGGCGGTCAGCCCCAGCCCCAATGCTGCGGCCGTCATGGTGAGCAGCAGGTTGGATGCCGCCACGGCCAGCGCCGCCGGCCAGCGATCGGCTTCGGCCAGCCGAATCGTCTCGACCGACGCGGTGGAGAAGGTGGTGAGCGCGCCGCAAAACCCGGTGCCCATGACGGCGACCGGGACCGCTCCCAATGTGCCGTAGCGGCTTGCTCCCACGATCACCCCGAGCATCAACCCACCGATCACGTTGACCGCCAGCGTGCCCAACGGCCAGGCGGTCAGTTCGTCGTCGCCAAAGCGTCGCTCCTGCACCCAGCGGTCGGTGACGAAGCGAAGGGGGGCGCCGAGTGCTCCGCCAATCCCAACCGCCAACCAGACCATCCTACGAGCGTAGGACGATGCCCGGTTCTACGCTCGTCGGTGATGACCCCGAACGAGCCCGCAGTTTCACCCGGCCTGCCCGTCGTCGACGCGGCGATCGACCCGGACCTGCTGGAGCGCCCGGATCAGGTACTGCGCCGGGAGGTGTGGCCCGGCCTCGAGGTGATGGTGGCGGTGAGCCTGGGCGGGGCCTTGGGGGCATTGGGAAGATACGGCCTGGCCCAGGCGGTGGCGACCGACGGCCTGGGTGTCCCCTGGGCGACGCTGATCGCCAACGTGGGCGGCAGCCTGTTGCTGGGTGTGCTCACCGCGGTTGCAATCGCACGGTTCCCCGACCATCAATATCTCCGGCCGTTTCTAGGGGTGGGCGTACTGGGCAGCTTCACCACCTACTCCACCTTCGCCGTCGAGCTCGACACCCGGCTGGGCCAGACTCACCTGGCCACTGCGTTGGGCTATGGGCTGCTCAGCGTGATGCTGGGGGTCGCCGCCGCTGCCGTCGGGTTGTGGCTGGGACGGACCGCCGTGCGTGACGAATGAGGCCTGCTGCACCGACGCACGACCGACATCGGTGGATGTGGTTCAGATGGCAAGGAGCGTGCGGAGGCCGACTCCCGCCTCCATGTCGGCAACCGCTTCTCCCAGTTCCTGTAACGGCCGCCTGGCGGTGATGAGGGCCTCCAGGTCGAGCCGGCCGGATCGATGCAGTTCGATGATCATGGGGACGTCGCGAAGTGAGTTCACCCCGCCGAGTAGGCAGCCCATCAGCCGTTTGCCGGAGACGGCGAAGAACGTCGGCGACAACTGGATCGACTCGTCGATCGGTCCTGCCCCCACCAGCACGGTGGTGCCGCCGTTGCGCGTGGCGGCCAGAGCGGTCTCCACCACCGCCGCCGACCCGACGGCCTCAAAGGCACAATCGACTCCGATGTTGTTGGTGACCCGCTGCACGGTCGAGATCACGTCGGCGCTTCGAGGGTCGACCAGGTCGGTTGCGCCAACATCGGAAGCCAGATCCAGTCGGTGAGGCTGCGGGTCGGAGACGACGATGCGCGATGCCCCGGCGATGCGGGCGCCCGCCACCACCGACATGCCGACGCCACCCAGTCCCAGCACCGCCACCGTGTCGCCCGGGCGCACCCGAGCGGTGTTGAACACGGCGCCCAGCCCGGTTTGGACGGCGCATCCGATGACGGCGGCGACGTCCAGCGGAACGTCGTCGGGCACCACGATCACCGCGTTTTGGTCGGCCAACACCCGTTGGGCGAAACCCCCGACGCCCAAGCCCCGGTAGACAACCTCCCCATGGAGCGAGAGGGCCGTAGAGCCGTCGGGGAAGGCGTTGGTCAGCAACGAAATCGAGTTGACGCAATGGCTCGCCTGATCGCGCACGCACCAGTAGCAGGTGCCGCACGGGGGGATGGGCGTGAGTACCACCGCATCGCCGACGGCCAGGCGGGTGACGCCGGAGCCCAGCTCGGCAACCCGCCCTGCAGCTTCGTGACCCAGCACGATCGGCAGCGGTGCCGGATGCACTCCGGTCAGCAGCGACAGGTCGCTATGACACAATCCGCACCACTCGACGTCGACGGTCACCTGGCCGGGTCCGGGACCCGCCACCTCCAGATCGTCGGTCATCGTCACCGGTTCGCCGGCTGTCTCCAACAGTGCTGCTCTCATCGGCACCTCCCCGTTGGGAAGTGTGCCACGCCGACCTGGCCGGGTTGGCCTACCCCGCTCGCAGAATCACCTGCGGCTGGTCGCCGTCCAGGATGGAGACCGTTTCGTCCAGGTGATACCCGGCAGGATGTTCGAAATCGATCAGACCGGCGGGTTCGAGCAAACGATTCTTGACGATGTGGCGCACCAGCGCGCCCTTGAGCAGCTTGTTCCAGTGCGACACGGTGCGTCCGGAGGCGTCGAGGAACCGCACGGTGATCCGTCGATGGCTGGGCACCTCCGCAGGGGTCCATGCGGCCGAATGCTCACCGGGCAGCAGATCCCAGATCACGGCGCCACGAAGGTGGTCGGCGAGCGCTGCGGTGAGGTGGGGCCGCCACCAGGTGGACAGCCGGCCCATCGGAGCGAGGGCGTCGCCGGGGCCGAGGCGGTGATCGGGCATCGGGTCGCCCAGCGCCGAGACGCCGGACAGGCCGTTGAAGACCAGCACCGAGCCACGGGCTCGCCGCCGGGCGGTCTCGTCCAGCGTCGGATAGTCCAGCTCTCGAAACAACACGCCGGAGAATCGATCCACCACACGGCGGGTCGGTGCGTCGCCAAGGCCGGCGGCTGCCACCACCTGCGCCCGGCGGGCATCAAGGTCGGCGAGGGCCGAAACTCCTGGGGCCCAGGGCCGTCCGGTGCCCCCATCGGTGGTTCCGCGGCTGTGGGGGAGGAGGATCGAGAGTTTGCGCACGGCCATGGGTGTAGGTCGGCGGGGCTGCGGTGGGCAAGTCCTGTGACCGGGTGGGACCGAAGGGCCTGCGGCGGACAGGTCAGCCGAAGCTGCGCCGCAGTGCTGCCTTGTCCACCTTGCCCATCGTGTTGCGCGGCAGGGCATCGGTCAGGTGAACCTGCCGGGGGAGCTTGTAGGCCGATAACCGTTCCCGGGCCGGTGCCACCAACTGTTCGCAGAACTCGTCGGACGGGGCGGGGCCGGTGTCGGGCACGACGATGGCGGTGACCTGCTGGCCCCAGTGGTCGTCTGGCAGGCCGATGACCGCCACCTCGGCCACCCCGGGTTGGCCTTCCAAGACGGCTTCCACCTCGGCGGGGTACACGTTGAGCCCTCCCGAGATGATCAGGTCCTTGGAGCGTCCAACCAGGTGGAGGTAGCCGTCAGCATCGAAGCGACCCAGGTCGCCGGTGCGAAACCAGGGCTGTTGGGCCGGCCCTTCCGCATGGTCGTCATCGGCCGCCGACGCTCGATCCGCCGGGTCGGGTGGGCGACCCCAGTAGTGCTCAAACACGCTTGGCCCGCGCACCTCCACCATGCCGACCTCCGTCGCCCGCCCCGGCCGGTCGGCATCGTCAAACGACCCCAGACGCACCTCCACCCCGGGCAGGGGCAGTCCCACCGACCCGGGCTTGCGGATGCCGTCGATTGGGTTGGAGGCGAGCATCAGGGTTTCGGTCATGCCGTAGCGCTCCACGACCTCAAGGCCGGTGCGGTCGGCGATGTGTTGAAACGTGACCGCCGGAAGTGGGGCCGACCCGGAGATGAGCAATCTGACGGATGCGCATGTTGCGCGGTCAAAGCCGGAGTCCTCCAAGAGGCGCACGAAGTGGGTGGGTACCCCCATGAACATCGTGGCCTTCCGAAGCCCGTCGATCACCTCGGTGGCATCAAATCGGTCGATCCACCGCATCGACGAGCCAGACGCCAGCACGCAGCCCACGGCCACGAACAGGCCGTGGGCATGATGGATGGGCAGAGCGTGCACCAGCACATCGTGTTCGGTGAACCGCCACGCGTCCACCAGTGCATGGGCGTTGGCGCTCAGCGCCGCGCCGGTGATCGGCACGCCCTTGGGGCGACCGGTGGTGCCCGAGGTGTAGAGCATGGCGGCGATTTGGTCTGGGCCTGGCGTGGGGTTGGGCCAATCGCCTGGTTGGGGCTCTGGTGCCCCAGCGGGTGCCGCTCCCACCATGTCGCAGAGTGCGCGGTTGCCGTCGATCACCACCCGCGGCTCGGCATCGTCGATCACCTGATTCAGCTCGGTGGTCGTGGCCGTTGGTGCCACAGGGGTCCAGACGGCGCCGAGGCGGAGCGCCGCAAGGTAGGCGATGAGCATCTCGACCGACTTCGGCGCCCGAACCACCACCCGTTCGCCCGGGGTGGCGCCCACCCCGGCGAGCCGTTGGGCGCTCGCTCCGGCCCAGCCCCAGACGTCGGCGTAGGTCAGCGCCGCGCCGGATCCGTGGGCCGAAAGGAGGGGCCGATGGCCGAACCGTTCGACGGTCGCCGCGACAACCTCGACGAAGTGAGGCGTGGCGTTTGATGTCGGAGGCCGGTGCGTCGCACTCACAGGAGCTGTCCCGTCAACTCGTCAGCGAAGGGCGAGGCAGGCCGGGCAACCGGGTGCCCGAGGGCTGATCAAGGTGGTGTGCGGTGTCGATGGCGGCCGTCTCCTGACCTCGTCGGATGGTGGTTGCAACCTACCGCCGGAGGAAGTCCGCCGAAGCGGGCGTCATTGCTGAAATGGCCGTCGCCCGGCTGGCGGAGCGTGAAGGGCCGTGCCCCGCCGGACCGCTCAAGGTTCGCACCTCTAGCCTGCTTGTCATGGCCCTCGACAGCTCGACCGCATCCGGTGCGTCTCAGCCCGACGTCACCGCGTCACCGGCGCCGACCTCGCGATCCCTCGGATCGACGGCAACGTCGATCGCGGCCGACGCCGCCGTCGTGGTGGCCTTTGTGCTGATGGGACGAAACAATCACGACGAAGGCCTTACTCCGGCCTCCGTCCTCGGTGTGGCGGCACCGTTTCTGATCGCGCTGTGCGCGGCGTGGGTTGTGATGCTCCTGGCGACACGCCGCACGGTTGCAACGACCGGCCGAACCCTCTCGGTGCAACGGCTGTGGCCCGCAGGCATCGCATTGTGGGTCACGACGGCGGTCGGTGGTCTGGTGCTTCGCAACCTGGTCTTTGGAGACGGCACCGCTGCAAGCTTTGTGGTGGTGACCTGCGTGGTGTTGGGAGTTGGCATGCTGGGCTGGCGGGCGGTATGGACGGCGGCCACTCGGGCACGTTGACCGCCGACCGTGGTTGCCGGTCGCCTGAGCGGTTTCACCTACGCTGAGGCGGGTGAGAGGTGTCGGCTCCGAGCCGTTGGAGGAGTTCGTTGCGCGGATGGCCGAACGGGTGGCCGACCCGGGCCGCACCGCTGCGGTTCGTGCGACCGGCATGCTCGACTCTCAAACCGAGGCGGCGTTCGATCGAATCGCCCTGATGGCATCCCGACTTCTCGAGGCTCCCTTCGGGTTTGTGACCTTCGTCGACGAGCAGCGTTCGTTTTGGAAGGCCTGCGCTGGTGTGGACGTCGCCGATCCGGCCGGGCGGCAGAGCTCCGTGTCGGAATCGTTCTGCCAATACGTCATCGGGCTGGGCGAAGCGTTGTTGGTGGACGACGTCCGTCTGGACGAACGCACGATGCACAACCCGTCCATCGAATCGATGGGGGTGGCGGCCTGGGCCGGAGTGCCGTTGCGTTCTCCAGAGGGCGAGGTGCTGGGCACGGTGTGCGTGGTGGACACCGACGTTCGCCGTTGGAACGACGATGATGCCCGCCTGCTCGACGAGTTGTCCGCCCTGACCACGGAACTCCTGGCTGCCCGGCGCGCTCACGAAGATGCCAGTCAGGCCAGAGCGGCACTGATCGACGTGGCCGAACACGTACGGTCGCGTGGCTGGCTCGACGTGTTGGCTCACCTCACCCGGCGGCTGAGCGGCGCCAAGTCGGTTGACGAGGTGGCCGAGGCCATCGATTCCAACGGTGCTGCCGTGGTGGGGGCCGACCGGTTGGTGGTTGGCCATCTGGAGGCCGAGTCGGGTCTGATCGTTTTGGTCGGACACGACGCTGGCCGGGGCGGCGAGCGGCTCGACCCAACGCAGGCGGGCTCAGCCCCATTTGCGTTGGCGCTGAGGTCGGGAAAAACGGTTGCGGTCGGGAGTAGCGCGCAACGGGTCGACGAATACCCCGATGGGGTGATGCTCGCCGATTCGTTGGGCGCCGAGGCCACGGCCACGGTGCCGTTGCGCACATCGGAAGGCAGCATCCTGGGGGTGTTGATCGCGTGTTGGAGCGATGAGATGTCACCGGGCGTGATGCCCCTCTCGCAGTTGGAGGTGATGGCCGAGGTGTGTGCCCAGAGCATTGCTCGTGCACGTCTGGCCGACGACCGACGGGCACTGGTGGCGTCGCTCCAGACGGCACTGCTCAGTCCGCCGCCCCCGGTGGCAGGGGTGGACCTTGCCGTGCGATACGTGCCGGCCCTCGACTCGCTGGGGTTCGGTGGCGACTGGTACGACGTCGTCCCGCTCGATGGGCACCGTGTGGCGGTGATCGTGGGGGACGTGGTCGGTCACAATGCCGCGGCGGCCGCCCGCATGTCGCAGGTGCGCACCGTGATCGCGACCCTGGCCCAGACCGGCATGCCCATCTCGGAGCTGTTCGCAGGTTGCGACAAGGTGCTGGCACCCCGGTCTCAGTCGACGATGGCAACCGTGGCGGTGGTGGTGGTCAACACGGCCCAACGCACCCTGACCTCGACGCTGGCCGGCCATCCGACACCCTTGTTGGCCTCCCCGGATGGATCGGTTGACGTGCTCGCAGCCAGCCTACGCCCGCCGCTGGGCGTCGGATCGTCCCTCAGCAGGCCGGAGACCGTGTCCTATTCCCCGGGCTCAGTGCTGCTCGCCTACACCGACGGTCTCGCCGAAACCCGCGACGGCGATGTGGACACCGACCTGCTGGCACTGTCGGCACGGTTTGGGCGACTGTCTCATCTGCCCCCGGAGCAACAGGCCGACCGGCTGTTGGCCGAAACCTCGCACGGGTTGGGGCACCGCGACGACGTGGCACTGGTCGTTGCCCGTTTGCTGTAAAAGCGCTTGCGGTTCTAGCGCGAGATTGCAGCCCGAATGTTGGTGAGGAGGTCGTCCTCGGCGTCGTGGTACACGGTGGTGATGCCGGTGCCCCGCTGATGGGCTGCGGCGATCCAATCCATCACGCGGTGGCAGTCGTCCTCGGTGCGCACCCGGGTGATCGAACCCAACTGGGTGGTGGGGTTCTTGGGGTCCATGCACACCGCCAGGGGCAGTACGTCCTGACATTCCAACATGATCTTCATCGTGCCGGGGTAGAGCGGCTGGAGGTGCATGCTGGGACCTTCGTGGTCCTCGCCTCGGAAGCCCTGCCAGGCGTTGCGCACGCGTGCGGCGAAGTTGGCAGCCAAGGACAGATCCTGTGAACCGCTGGCGGCCATGGCCAGCAACTGTCCGCCCTGTGCCAGGTAACGGCTGAGGTCGGCTCGCATCAGCATGTTGGAGGCCCGCACCAGTTCGGGGTCGATCCGTGCGCGCCGTCGAGAGTGGGTTTGCGGCAGCGAGAGAAAGGTGCGTGCCATGTTGGCCACCACGCTGAGTGCGGGGATGCCGAATGCCTGCCGGGTGGTGACCATGCGGCTCACCATGATGTTGAAATGCTCTGCAAGGTCCTCCTGTGCCAGTTCCTCCTCGAGGACGCCGTAGGTGCGTCCGTCGCACATTGCCGTGGTCAATCCGGCAAGTACCACGGCAATGTCCACGATGTCGCCGTGGTTGGTGATCAGCGCCAGGTTGCGCCCGTCCAGCATCAGGCGCTGGTAGATGTCGGCGATCATGTCGGCGCGCATCGGGTTGGCAAACGGGGCGGCGATCTGCGTGTCGAAAATTGGTGATGCGGTGCGGGCGTAAAGCTTCACCGTCTCGATGCCCTGCGGCTCCGGATCGACATACGTCGCCTGCGGATGGTGGAACGGCACGTCCGGATCGAATTCCAGGGGGCTCAACACCGAACTCTGATCCACTCTGGCCAGACCCGAAACGGTGTCGAAGTACTCCTTCGGGTCCTCCGCCTGCAGGAGCGCGCGGGCCCATGCCTCGGGGTCGTCGCCGTGTTCGCCTCCGCCCGGTTCCTCCTCCGGTTGTCGTCGCTCCCGGGCCTCGCCCCAGGCTTCTTCCAGCCGCTCTCGAAATCGGCCTGGTCGGCGGTCTGGGATGTCGTCCGGTTTCTCGCCGGGCACGGTGTTGGTCGGCACGGTGTTGGTCGGCACGGTGTTGGTCGGCACGGTGTTGGTCGGCACGGTGTTGGTCGGCTGAGCCTCCATCGGCTGGTCTTCCTCGGGCACTGCTTCCTCGCATGTGTCGGCGTTCGGGTGGGAATCAGTCTGGTCGAGGGCTGGGCCATCGATGGTGACCGAGGGCCGGTCGATGTCGCCGTTGCTGCCGGGGCCCCGGGTGTGTGGTTGAGACGTGGTCATCGGGGTTCTGACCTCGGTCGGCGCCGGGAGGTCACATCTCAGGCGTGTGTAGCGGCCATCACATCTGCTCGGCGGAGCTACCAGGTGTCGATGTTGGGTCGTCGACGAGAGGCGGCTGTTCGGCCGGTCGAAGTACCGAGCAGCGCTGTGATGATCCAGCGCCGGGTGTCCGCCGGGTCGATCACATCGTCGATCTCAAACTGTGCCGCCACGTTGGCCGCCCTCCCGTTTGTGTAGGCCAGCTCCACCATCGAATCGAACAGACGCTGTCTGGCTTCGGCATCGCGCTCGGCATCGAGTTCGGCCCTGAACCCCAGACGCACCGCACCTTCCAGGCCCATGCCGCCCAGCTCGCCGGTTGGCCAGGCCACGACGAACTCCGGTGCTTTGAAGCTGCCGGCCGCCATGGCCTGCGCGCCAAGGCCATAGGCCTTTCGCAGGATGACGGTGGCGCACGGCACCGACAGGTTGGCGCCGGTCACGAACAGGCGGCTCATGTGGCGGACCGCGGCGGCGGCCTCCGAGGCGGGACCAACCATGAACCCGGGGGTATCGCACAAAAACAGCACCGGCAGGCCGTGGGCGTCGCACATCTGGAGGAATCGCGCCGCCTTGTCGGCCCCCTCGGTGTCGATGGCGCCGCCGAGGTGTGCCGGATCGTTGGCCAGGATCGCCACTGGGCGGCCGTCGATACGGGCCAGCGAGGTGATCATGCCGGGAGCGAAACCAGCTCTGAGTTCCAGGTGGCTGTCGGTGTCCACCAGGGTTTCCACCACGGCGCGGACGTTGTAGACCTGAAGGCGGTTCTCCGGGATCAGGTGGCGGAGGTCCCGCTGGTCGGCCGCCGAGTTGGCGGCCCCGTCGGTTGTTGCACTGTCGGTTGTTGCACTGTCGGTTGTTGCACTGTCGGTTGTTGTACCGGCTGAGCCGCGGGCGGTTGCGTCGGCGTCCTGGAAGTACGTCAGGTAGCGCCTGGCGACATCCACCGCCTCGGCGTCGTCGCCCACCCGAATGTCCACCACCCCATTGGCATGCTGGGTGTCGATGGGACCGATGTCCTCGGGAGCGAACTCGCCCAGGCCGCCGCCGGAGATCATGGCGGGTCCGCCCATGCCGATGTTGGCGTCCTCGGTGGCGATGATCACGTCGCAGCAGCCGAGCAGTGCGGCGTTTCCGGCGAAGCATCGGCCCGAGGCGATGCCTACCAGCGGAACGGTGCCGGACAGGCGTCCGAACAGATAAAACGCCATCGTGTCGAGACCCGACACCACGGTGGTGTCGGTATCGCCGGGCCGTCCCCCGCCACCCTCGGCGAACAGCACCACCGGCAGCCGTTGGCGCTCGGCCAGCTCGAAGAGCCGGTCCTTTTTCCGGTGGTTCTGGTGGCCCTGCGTGCCGGCGAGCACCGTGTAGTCGTACGACATCACCACCACGCGTGCCCGCTCCGGCCCAACCCGGTCGACGCCGATCGTTGCGATGCCGCCGATCAGGCCGTCCGCCGGGGTGTGGGCGATCAGGTCGTCCTCGCTGCGGCGTCGACGCTGGGCGGCAATCACCAGCGGGCCGTACTCGATGAACGACCCGTCGTCGATGAGGTCCTCGACGTTTTCCCTGGCGGTTCGCCGACCCCTGCTGTGAACCTTCCTCACCGCGTCGGGCCTCCCCGCATCCAACCCGGCGCGGTGCCGAGACAACACCCGATCGAGGTCGTCCCGGATGAGGGCGAGGTCCACGTGCGTCGGCGTCACCTCCGGTTCGTCGATCGAAGCGACGAACCGAAGCTCCATCACGTTGGTGCCGGCGGAGATCTGGGCGCCCACATCGATCGACACCGACATCACCATGGCGGCGGCCGGAGCCACCAGGTCGTGGTGCATCTTCATCGACTCGATGACCGCAAGCACCATGCCCTTTGCCACCCGGTCGCCGGGTCCGACCCGCACCTCCAGCACCCGGCCCTGGACCGGCGAGGTGATCATCGAACGGTCGACGCGAGCGCCGGAATCGCTCCCGGCCCGGGCGTCGGAATCGGAATTGGCGTCGGGCTCACCCATCACCCGAGCCTGTCACGGTCTGATGGCCGACGGGACAGCTCAATGGTTCCGAATACTGAACCCCACAGTTGATCCGCCGGTTGATCCGCCGGTTGATCCGCTGTTGGGGTTGTTGCGGGCCCAGGTGGTGCCACCCAGGCCGGCGGCCACCGACGCCACGATGGCCAGGCCCAGGCCTGATCCGGGTGCCGCCCGAGCGGCTTTCGAACGGTGGAATCGTTCGAAGACAAAGGGCAGGTCCTCGGGCGGTATGCCGGGTCCGTGGTCGGTGACCTCGATCAACACCGTGCCGTGAGCCGATTCGTCCGGGCCGCCCCCGTCGACTGGCGCCGATCGAACCGTCAGCGTTGGAGAAGCCGACCCGGCGTTGCTGAACTTCAAGGCGTTGTCCACCAGGTTGGCCATGGCCCGTTCCACCTGGGCCGGGGATCCCCACGCGGTGACCGCGTCGGCTTCGACCAGCACCTCGCGCCCGGTGCGACGTCGTGCGCGCCGCGCCACCCGTTCGGCCAGTCGGGCCAGGTCGAGCTCCGCCGGGATGGTGGCGTCGTGACGGTCGGTTGCCAGCTCGACGATTTCGTTGGTCAGCTTCGACAGCTCGGTGACCTCGGCGTCAAGGTCGGCCAGCAGCGGAGCGCGCTCGGCCTCGGGCAACTCGGGGTACCTGGCCAGCACCTCCAGGTTGAGCCGAAGGCTGGTCAGGGGAGTTCGTAGCTCGTGCCCGGCGTCCTCCACCAGCGCCCGCTGCTGGGCACGGCTGGCCTCGAGCTCGGTCACCATCGTCGAAAAGCTGCCGGCGAGCTGACCGACCTCGTCCGACCCGGCGGCGGGAAGCGGCTCCGACAGCTGGCCGGTGGCGGCGAGTTCCCTGGTGGCCAGCCTCAGCCGATCGAGCGAGCCGGTCGCCCGGCGGGTCAGCCACCACCCCAGCGCAGCGGCGGCCGCCACCACCAGTGCGCCGACCAGCGCCGACCGACGTCGGAGGTCACCGGTGACCGATCGCACCTCGTCGAGCGATCGCTCCGCCACGATGGCTCCCGTGCCGGGGAGCGGCACGGTGAGCGCTCGAACTTCGCCGGATTCAACGCTCCGGGTGCTGAACACCCCGGTGGTGGCTCGGCCCGGACGGCGGGGGTCCCCAGCGCCCTCCAGCCGTGCGAGTGCGCGGTCGCCGTCGGTGATCGAGTTGACCTCGAAACCGAACGACGACGAAACCTCGCCCCGATCCGACAGCAGCGCCACACCCACGGGACCCAGCTGAAGCCCCTGCGGCGGAGCCGGTCGGGGTCGTGACGGTCGACCGCGACCGGGGACGAGCGTCTCCGCCCTGGTGGCCGCGTCGACCAACGAACGATCCACCTCCTGGTCCAGGCGGTTGCCGATCAACGTCGACGAGGTGAAGGTCACCACGCTCACGGCCAACGCCACCAGCGCTGCCGAGAGCAAGGCCAACTTCAGGCGCAGGCTCATCGTGGGTTCATCGGGCCTGTGGCGACAGCACGTAACCCACGCCGCGCACGGTGTGGATCAGCCGGGATTCGCCGTGGGCCTCGGTCTTGCGGCGAAGGTAACGCACGTAGACGGCCAGGTTGTTGGAGTCGCCGTAGTCGTAGCCCCACACCTGTTCGTAGAGGGCGCCGTGTCCCAGCACGATCTCGGTGTTGCGGGCCAGCATGGCCAGCAGGTCGAACTCGGTGCGTGACAACTCAAGCTCGCGGTCGCCCCGCCACGCCCGCCGGGCGGATTCGTTCAGCCGGAGGTCCGCCACCTCCAGTTCGTCCTGGCTGCTTTCGGGCTCGTCGGCTGATCGGCGACGAAGCAGCGCCCGTAGTCGGGCGAGCAGCTCGTCGAGGGCGTAGGGCTTGGGCAGGTAGTCATCCGCGCCTGCGTCCAGCCCCCGAACCCGGTCGCCCACGCCGTCCCGGGCGGTCAACATCAGGATCGGCGTGGCGTCGCCGCGTTGACGGAGTGCGGTGGCTACACCGACGCCGTCCAGGTGCGGCAACATCAGGTCGAGCACCACCACGTCGGCCCTGCGGTGCGTCTGGGCCTCGAGCGCGGCTCGGCCGTCGGCGACGGTCGACACGTCGTATCCCTCCAGCCGAAGGGCACGGTCGAGGGCTTCGCGCGCGGCCCGGTCGTCCTCGACCACCAGCACCGAGACGGTCGAGTTGTGGGTCGGTTGGTCGGGCATCGGCCCAGTCTCACCGATCGACGGGCGATCATGGGGCTGCATCGCTGTGTCCCATGGGATTCCCATGTGCTTCTCATCTCGTTCTCATCTTGGACGGCCACACTGGAAGTTGCCAGGGGTCCAGGTCGAGATCGATCGTCCGCAGCGCCCAACAGTCCAGGAGGAGCATCCATGCAACCCGGTTCAGACAGCCACGACCACGACCTTGATGAGCCCGCATCCGGTGCGGGTCCCGAGACGGGTCGGCGCGGATTTACCAAGGGGCGGATGGCCGTCGGCATGGTGGGAGGAGCGAGCTTGTTGGCGTTGGGCGCCGTGTTGGGCGGTCCGGTGGCGGGCGCACTGACCGGTGGTACCGAACCGTCGGCGGCCTCGTCGCCAACCACCAGCGCCAAGGCGGGGTCGGACGAAAAGAGCGATGCCGACGCAACCGCAGACCACCCCGGTGATGCCGATGGGGACGCCGATGCGGGGGGTCCGGGTCGGTGCGAGGGCGATCGCGGTGGCCCACACGGTCGGGGTCCGGGTGCCGATCGAGGTCCGGGCGGCCGCGATGGTAGGGGTGGCTTCTTGAAGGCACTGGTGGACGACGGCACGCTCACCGATGATCAGGCGACGGCGTTGCGAAAGCTGTTCGTCGAGCATCGCCCGGAGCGTCCAGCCGAAGCTGACCGACCTGCGGCCGGCGACCGGCCGACGGAGGCCGAGCGCACCAAGGCCAGGGAGGCGCGTGAGGCCGCACGCACCAAGGCGCTGGATGAGACGCTGAGCGCCGCGGTTGACGCCGGGACGATCGATCAGAAGGAGGCCGACGCCGTCCGCTCCAAGGCCGAGGATCTCAAAGCCCAGCGGCCCGAACGGCCGGAGAAGTCAGGCGATGATGCGGACGCCGGGAAGGGCTCCGCCACGGATGGGTCTGGTGGCTGACCCTCCTCGCCGGGCACCGGTGACGGGGTTCGGCGGGTGCCGGGGCGTCGCGTAACCTGGCTTCATGGCCAACGTCACCATCTATCACAACCCCAATTGAGGCTCCTCCAACAATGCCGTGAGCATTGCTGAGGAACTTGGAGTGGACTACGTCGCGGTGAACTACCGAAAGGAGCCGCCTGATGAGGCGACCCTTCGCGACATTCTCGGCAAGCTGGAGGACGAGCCGACCGCTTTGGTGCGGCGCGACGCGCTCTTCAAGAAGCTGGAGTTGACCGACGCCGACGTGTCGACCGTCGATCAGATCGTCGAGACGATTCTGGCCAACAAGATGATCATGCAACGACCCGTGGTGGTCGTTGGCGACACCGCCATCATCGGTCGTCCCAAGGAGCGCATCCGCGAGTTGCTCGGCGGCTGATCCTGGTGAGCCAGGGCCATGGCTGGACGAGTTGATCGCAAGCGGCGGTCACCTGCGATGCGGGCCCCGGCGGCTGCTTCGGATGTCAGGTGTGGTCGAAGTCTTCGGGGAACGGATCGTTGGGCTCGTCGTCGGCGGTGGCTGCGCCCTCGTCGTGTGCGATCCATGGACGGGTGCCCCGGCGTGAAACCTCGCCGGGCAGCGTCGGCGGTGGCGCGGCGGGCGGAAGCGGTGATTCAACGGCGGGCAGTTCGGTGGCCTCGACCGGAGCTGGACCCTCCACCTGACCCTGCCCGGTGATGGTCTTCATCTCACCGGTGAGGTGACGCACCTCGCCGGTGGACTGGCGGACCCCGCCGGTGGCCAGTTGTTGGATCTCGGAGGTGTCGTTGCGCTGGTCCACCAGCTTGGGGCGCGACGTTTCGCCGGCGGCCGGACGTGCCGGTACCTCGGAAATCGGTGTGTCTCCGGTGCGTCGCGGTCGCCGGGCTGGAGGGGCACCTCCGGGCGGTGGCACGTCCGAACCGTCGCTGCTCAATGGTTCGATCGCCCGCTGGGCACCAAGGCCGCCACGCTGCCCGGCGATCAACTGCGCCTTCTTCTGGTAGGCGGTAAAGCTGTGGTTACCCATCATCAACTCGGCCGCCACCGCGGCGAGCAGGCCTGGAACCACAAAGCCGGGTCGTCCGGTGGTCTCGGCCACGAACATCACCGAAGCCAGCGGCACCCGGTATCCGGCGCCGAGCACGGCGGCGATGCCGATCACCGGAAACAAGGTGCTGTTGTTTGACCCGATCAACTCGCCCGTCAGGCGGCCCAGCAGCGCGCCTGCCACGACGAGTGGTACGAACAGGCCACCTGGGATCCCCCCTGCGACCGCCGCCGCCGTTCCCAGGTTTCTGGCCACCAGGATCACCACCAAGGCCCAAATCGCACGGTTGTCCTCCAGCGCCCAATTCACCAGGCCGTAGCCGGGGCCGAGCACGCCGGACGTGTCGGCGGCCATACGCACCGCGACGCTGGTGCCCGAGATGACCACGCCGGCCAGCAGCAGGCGCCGCCAGTCGGGTCCCCGGGTCGACAATCGCTTGGCAAGCGCGATAGCGGAAGCACCCCATCGGGCGACCAGCCCGGCCAAGGCGCCCACCAGCAGCGCGATGGCCAACTGCGGCACCATCACATCGGCCGGACCGGTGACGGGAAACAGCGGTTCGTTTCCGAGGATGATCGAGAAGGTCACGTAGCCCGTCGACGCACCGATCAGAGCCGGCAGCAGGGAACTGTGGGCAAGGTCACCCTGGTACGGGGATTCGATGGCGAAGATGGCGCCTGTGGCCGGCGCGCGGAACACTGCGGCAACGCCGCCGGCCGCCCCCGCCACCAGCAACAGGCGATGATCGATCCGTCCGAAGAGCCTGGGCAGACGGCGTTGCACGGTGGAGCCGGCCGACGCCCCCAGATAGATCGCCGGACCCTCCAATCCCAGCATGTTGCCAGTGCCCAGGGCAACGATGCTGGCAATGACGCGCCCACGAAAGGGTTTGCCGCCCAGGACACCGCCTTCCTGGTGAAAGCGCTTGAAGTACTCGTCCGACGTCGAAGGCGACGCTCCGCCTCCGATCGTTCGCATGATCACGTGAGCTGCGAGCATCCCGGCTGGGGGGATGATCGCCGCGGTCCACAGCGGGAAATCTCGAAAGAGTTCCAGCAGCGTGAAAACGCTCCAGTCGAAGACGACTGCGGCCAGACCTGCCAGGGCGCCGACCAGCGCCGACACCAGAAGTACCTCGCGGGTGGCGCGTCCGAGTTCCTTCAGCTCCTCCGGATCGGGGGTCGAGGGCAGGAATCTCCACACGTGGTCCGACGGTACAGGCTGGCGGGCTTGCTTCGGTGGTCGGGAGGGAGTGCCGACCGACCCATCGCAGCCCTAGCGTGTCGGTGTGACGCGACGCGGTGATGAACCACGAGCCAATGTGGAGGTTGATACGTCGGCGTGGCCGGTGGTGGACCTGGTCGTGAACGATGCGCAGAGTGCCGTGGTGGCGCCGTTCGTTGGCCTGCGTGATCGACCCCTGCGCGAGCGCGGCGGCGCCGATTGGCCACATGGTCGGTTTCTGGTCGAGGGCGACGTCGTGGTGGCGCGGGCGCTTGCAGCGGGCCACCGGTTGTTGAGCCTGCTGATCGAGCAGGGTCGACGCCGGCCCCTGCCCGACGGCGTGGCAGCGGCCCGAGCCGCCGGAGCGCAGGTGATCGGTGCGGGTCCGGGCCTGGTGCTGGCCATTACCGGCTCGGCGACGCACAGCGGGTGCCTGGGCCTGTTTGCCCGCCCGGCGCCCGCCGATCCCGCCGACGTGGTGGTCGATCGCCGGAGCGTTGTGGTGACCGAGGGTGTCGCCAACCCGGTCAACCTGGGTCTGATCGCCCGCAGCGCGGTTGCGATGGGGGCGGAGGCTCTGCTGTTGGATCCGAGCAGCGCTGATCCGCTGTATCGTCGGTCCTCCCGGGTGTCGATGGGCGAGGTGTTCGCCGTGCCCCACGCGCGGGTGGAGCAGCTGCCGGGTGGTCTCGAGCCGCTGACCGCGGCCGGCTTTGAAGTGTGGGCGTTGACGCCGGAGCGTGACGCCGTCGATATCGCGCACCTGCAGGTGGGCCCGGATGCCCCCGTGGCGTTGTTGGTGGGCTCGGAGGGCCCCGGGTTGAGCGCTGCGTCGCTGGCGGCGGCCCAGCGACGGGTTCGCATCCCGGTGTCTGGCGGGGTCGACTCGCTCAACGTCGGTGCAGCCGCTGCCGTTGCGGCCTACGCGCTCGGGCGTGCCAGGACGCATGCACCGGAGGCCGAGACAGGTGGCACAGGCCGACGTGAGGGTTGATTCCGTGGCATACCCGAACCCGAACCCGACCCTTGCAGCGGCGCTGGACCGCGGCCCGATCGTTGCCGACGGTGGGCTGTCCACCGTCTTGGACCAACTCGGGACCCCGGCGTCCGGGCCGTTGTGGACCGGTGAGGTGCTGGCCTCCCGGCCCGACCAGGTGCGACGGGCCCATCGGGCCATGTTGGACGCCGGGGCGCAGGTGATACTGGCCTCCGGGTATCAGGTGAGCGGTCGCACCGCGCTGCTGTCAGGACGGTCCGCAGCGACCGCCGATCGGTTGCTCGTTGAGGCGAACCGGCTGGTGCGCGAGGCCCGGGATGGTTGGGCGGCCAATGCTGAAACGTCATCGGCAGCCTCGCCGGCGCCTATCTCGGCCACTGCGACGGCATCTGTCCCGGCCGCCTCGACGGCGTCTGTCTCGGCGGGGTGCGCCGGTCGAGCCTGGGTCGCTGCCTCCATCGGACCGTTCGGTGCGGCGCTGGCCGACGGTTCGGAGTATCAGGGTGAGTACGGGCTCACGGTGGCGGCGCTGACCGCGTTCCATCGGGAGCGTTTGGACGTACTCGCCGCCGCTCAGGCGAGCCCGCCGACCTCGGTCGACGTGTGGTGGTTCGAGACCGTGCCTGATCCGGACGAGGTGGCGGCGCTGGTTGCGGGGCTGGCGCCGGTGTTGGCCGAACTGGATGTTGCCCGTCTGCCGGTGCCGGAGGTGATCGTGACCATGACGGTGGGGCGTGATGGGCGGGTGCCCACCGGCGCGCCCATCGATGAGGCCTTGGCGCCGATGCTGCGGCTCGACCCAACCGACCCGGCACGGCCTGTGGCGTTGGGGGTCAACTGCTGTGCGCCCCAGGATGTGGCTCCGGCGCTCGACCGCCTGGCCATGTCCACCGATCTGTCATTGGTGGCCAAACCAAACCTGGGCGGCACGTGGGATCACGTCGCCGGTGCATTTGTTGGTGCTGTTTCAGACGGGAGTTCATCGGCCGGTCACCGGCCCCTGGAGGCGTGGCTCGATCTTGGTGCGCGGCTGATCGGGGGGTGCTGTGGCACCGGGACCTTCCAGTTGTCACGCATTGCGGCCCAACTCGCCAACCTCGGGCCCGCCGAAGGACACGAAACACGCTGAGGTTTCCGACCTGAATGGAAGCGGATCTGGTGCGGTGGAGATCGACGTGATGGTGCCTGCCACGAGGTCCCACAACCCAACTGCGCCCGTCAGCTTCTAACTTGGGGCCATGGCGTCACCCGAGATCACACCAGAGAGCGGCGAGACAGGCGACGGACCCAGAGCGGGCACTGCAAGTTTTCTGGTGTTGGCCAACCGATTGCCGGTCCGGCGGGTGACCGGCGTCGACGGCACCGGTTGGGAAACCAGTCCGGGTGGATTGGTCACCGCGTTGGCCCCGTTGCTGGCCGGGCGCACCGACGCCCAATGGTTGGGATGGTCCGGCACCACGGGCACCGACGAGGACGGCTCGATCGAGGTTGACGGCATCTCCCTGGTGCCGGTGCCGTTGTCGCGGGGCGAGGTGGAGCTCTTCTACGAGGGCTTTGCCAACCGCACGTTGTGGCCGTTGTACCACGACTCCATCGTGCGTTCGGAGTACCACCGCACCTGGTGGGATGCCTACCGCACCGTCAACCGTCGTTTCGCCAAGGCGGCCGCAATGTGGGCGGCACCGGGGGCAGCGGTGTGGGTGCACGACTACCACCTGCAGCTCGTTCCTGGCATGCTGCGGGAGCTCCGGCCCGATCTTCGCATCGGGTTCTTTCTGCACATCCCGTTTCCACCCGTCGAGTTGTTTCTGCAGCTCCCCTGGAGGCGCACGATCACCGAGGGCCTGCTGGGCGCCGACGTGGTTGGGTTTCAGACCGAGGGCGGTGCGGCCAACTTTCGTCGCCTGGCCGGGCTGGTGACCGAAGCAGAGGTGAACGACCACGAGGTGACCATGCGGGGCCGGTCCGTGCGTGTGGAGACCTTTGGTATCGGCGTGGATACCAAGACGCTGGAGTCCATGGCGGCCGACCCGCAGATGCAGGCCCGTGCGAAGGAGGTCAGGGAGAGCCTGGGCAATCCGGAGCGCGTGCTGTTGGGGGTGGACCGTCTGGATTACACCAAGGGACTGGCTCGCCGGCTTCGCGCCTTTCGGGAGCTGTTGGAGGAGGGCCGCCTCACCGTGGGCCGACACGTGCTCGTTCAGGTGGCCGAGCCAACGCGGGAGAACGTCCGGGATTACGCCGATTTCCGCGACCGAATCGACCGCATGGTGGGGGAGATCAACGGTGATTACGGCGAGGTGGGCGCCGTGCCGATGCACTATCTGCACCGGCACCACGACCTGGAGGAGTTGGTGGCGTTGTACCTGGCCGCCGACGTGATGTTGGTGACGGCGGTGCGCGACGGCATGAACCTGGTGTGCAAGGAGTATGTGGCCACCCGGACCGATGACTCCGGCGTCCTGGTCCTGTCGGAGTTTGCCGGTGCCGCCGAGACGATGGTGGATGCGCTGCTGGTGAATCCCTACGACATCGACGGGTTGAAACTGGCGATCGAGCAGGCGGTCACGATGGGGCCCGACGCGCAGGCCCGTCGCATGTCGGCGCTGCGCGAGGCCGTCGTGGCCAGCGACGTCCATCGCTGGGCCGATGCCTGGTTGGACGCGCTCGGCGTGGCACGTTGAGCGAGCAACACGCGCCGATGAACATCGCTGAGCTCGGGCGGGGCCTGGAGCCCTCCTTGAGGAGGGCGCTCGTCCGGGTCGCCTCGGTGGAAACCTTGCTGGTCGCCTGCGACTACGACGGCACCCTGGCACCGATCGTGGACGATCCGGCCGAGGCCCGCCCGCAGCCTCGGGCCATGGAGGTGCTCGGTGAGTTGGCCGGCACCGCCGGGACCTGGGCCAGCCTGGTGTCGGGCCGGTCCTTGCAGCAGCTCATCGAGCTGTCCGGCCCGCCGGCGACCGTTGGACTGGTGGGCAGCCACGGCGCCGAACATCTGGCGCCGCTTGGTTCGGACGGACGAGTCGGGTCGGATCCAGCGGTGGCCTCTGGTGATCCGGGCGTCAGCGGTCACCATGACGCCGAATCCGCAGCGTTGCTGGAGGCGCTGATCGCCGATGTTGCCGATGAGGTGTCGCGTCTGCCGGGCAGTCGGCTGGAACCCAAACCGGTGGGGGTGGCGTTCCACTATCGCCAGGCCGACCAGAGCGTTGCAGCGAAAACCGCCGACGCCTTGATCGAACGGCTCTCGGCCCGCCCGGGGGTTCACGTTCGGGTGGGAAAGATGGTGGCGGAGTTTGCCGTGGACGGGGCGGACAAGGGGCAGGCGCTGCTGCGGCTCATCGGCCAGACCGGGCCCGATGCCACCGTGTTCGTGGGCGATGACGTAACCGATGAGGATGGCTTTGCCGTGCTCGGCGAAGGTGATCTTGGTATCAAGGTCGGCGCCGGTGAGACGGCCGCGTCGCATCGGGTTGCATCGCCCGCCGACGTGGTGGAGGTGCTGTCGGTACTGGCGCAGTTGCGCCGTGCCGGCGCCGGAATCGAGTAGGTGTTGGGGCCGATCGTCGGGCTGTTTGGAGTGGCCGGTACGTGGTGACGGTGGGCCTGATCCTGGCTTTCGCGGTGGCCGCCGGTCGCTGGTTGCGTCCCCCGGAGTCCACCGTGGCGGCGGTCGACTGGGTGATCATCAACCTGGCGTTGCCGGCGGTGGTGTTACACACGATCCCGCAGTTGCAGCTCACCACCGATGCAGTGGTGCCCGTGGTCACGGCGTGGTGCATGGTGTTCGTCGGCGCCGCGGCGGTGTGGGTGGTGGCACGGCGGGCCGGGTGGTCGCGGGAGGTCACCGGCGCGTTGTTGTTGGTGGTGCCGTTGGGCAATACCAGCTTTCTTGGATTTCCTGCCGTGGAGGCGCTGCTGGGCACCGATGCGCTACCGACCGCCGTGCTTTACGACCAACTGGGGACCTTCCTGGCGTTGACCACCTACGGCGCGGTTGTGGCCGCCCGATATGGCGCAGGCAGCGCCGACGGACCCGGTGTGGTCCTGCGGCGGGTGCTCGTCTTCCCGCCGTTCGTGGCGCTCATGGTGGGCTTTGGGCTTCGAGGGGTGATGTTGCCGGAGGCGATCGTCGGCTCGTTGGAGTTGCTGTCGGTCACCCTCACCCCGCTGGCCATGGTGTCGATCGGCCTGCGGCTGGCAGGTCGACGACTCCAAACACCGACGGCGCCGGTTGCCTTCGGGCTGGCGGTTCGCCTGGCGTTCATGCCGGCGCTCGTGCTGGCGGCGGCCGCGTTGTTCAACGGCTCGGGTCCGGCCTGGGATGCCTCGGTGCTGGAGGCGGGCATGCCTCCGATGGTCACCGCCGGCATTGTGGCAACCGCCTCCGGCCTGGACGACGACACCGTCGTATCCATGGTGGGCATCGGCCTGGTGCTCGCCTTGGCGACGGTGCCGCTCTGGGCGTTGGTTCTTGGCCCGTGATCAGCGACACGCTTCACTGCGCGGGTCCGCAGGTGGTCGTGGCCGCTTGCGTGTGACGTCAAACGAGGAGGAGTAAACCTGATGGTTACACTTCAGCGCGTGAATGTCACCGACCCGGACGTCGCGGCGCCTCGGCGCCTCCAACCGGCTGAGGCCGACGCACTGCTGGGTGCGGCCATCCTCACCGATGAGGGCCGCCAGAACCCGTACGACGCGTATCGCCTCATCCGGGAACAGCTGGGGCACTATCGGTCGGCCCTTGGATCGATCATCGTGGCCGATTACGAGGGGTGCCTCGAGGTTCTGCGCAACCCGGCGTTGGGTCGACCGGAGCCCGACATGGAGCTGTCGCCCGGATTGAGTGGGCGTGAGCGCCGCGACGAGGAGCGTCGAGGCTCGATGCTGTTCGCCAACCCTCCGGATCACACCCGGCTTCGCAGCTTGGTCAGCCGTACGTTCACGCCCAGAAGGATCGAGGCGATGCGGCCGCGGATCGAGACGCTGTTGGCCCCGATCCTCGACGAGATGGCCGACCTTGGCACCTTGGATGTGCTGGAGGTGTTGGGGGCCCGTCTTCCGGCAGCGGTGATTTCGGAGTTGCTTGGTGTGCCACCCGAGCTGCACGAGACCCTGGCCCCGCACGTGCGCGCCAGTACGGCGTTCATCGATGCCGCGGCCGACGATGAGGCCATCGCCACCGCCGAGGCCGGCGTGGCGGTGATGGGGGAGGTGTTTGAGCAACTCATCGCCGATAAGCGCCGCGCACCCGACGACGGTCTCATGAGCGCGCTGATTCAGGTGGAGGAGGCAGGCGACCGGTTGAGCCATGACGAACTGCTGGCAAACACAGGGCTGATGTACGCGGCCGGGTTCGAGACCACCACCAACCTGATCGGCAACGGGTTGTTTGCCCTCCTGAGCCACCCGGACGAACTCCAGCGGCTTCGCGCGGACTCGTCGCTGATGCCGTCGGCGATCTGGGAGTTGCTGCGCTGGGACTCGCCGGTGCAGCTCAACGTGCGGGCCGCCCTGCGCGACGTCGAGATACTCGGGGAATCGGTCGGATATGGCCAGATTTACACGGTGCTTCAGGGAAGCGGCAACCGGGATGAGGCGGCGTACCCCGTTGCCGACGGTTTGGATGTTGGCCGATTTGTCGACCGGTCCACCCCGCCTCCGCTCAGCTTCGGATGGGGCCCGCACCATTGTCTGGGCGCGGCGTTGGCCCGAGCCGAGGGTGAGATCGTGTTCGGCGGGCTCTTGGACCGGTTCGCCTCGCTGGAGCTGCTCGAGGCGCCCAGCTTTCGGTCCAGCTTCACCCTGCGTGGGCTGACATCACTCAACGTCGCCTGTCGGAGTCGATGAGCTGGTCGCCGGTTGGGCCCTGCCTCGGCGCCCTTCACCAAACGGGTCCGGCGTAACCGAAACGTCATTAATGGACATAGTTCAGTAGTCAACGCGACGCGGTCGCGCTACGGTCGTTCAACGTCGTTGAACCGCACCTTGCGGTGAGGCGTTGTGGCCAGGTGAGGGAATCGTGGTCCGGAAGGTGCCCGGCGCAACGGAGCGCGTGTGGCCCCGGAGTGCCCACAGGCAGTCCCCTCTGGTCTTGGGGTTGACCCCCCGTATCAGCAACCAACCGAGAGGATCAGTTCATGAGTCAGAACCGGATATTGCAGCCCGGTTCTTGAACGGCGTGTAGGCCACTGGTTTGGGTGGGTGCTGCCTCTGGTGTGAGGTTGAATGGTGTTTGTCTGGTTTTGGGGCGCGGTGAGGCAGAAGGTTGTGGTGTGGTCGGGTTGTCCGGGCTGAGTCTGGGTGTGTGGGTGCCTGGCCGGGTCAGGCGAACGCGGGCAGGGCCCGGATGCGTGTGAGGGCTTCGATGAACGCGTCGGCCCAGGCGTGGGATCGTGGGAGCCGCAACTCGAGGCCGCCGGCGTGGTTGACAACTCGTGCTGCGACATTGAAGAACGCGAGGCGGAGCCGTTTCCCACGGCACCGTTTGAACGTCGGGGGCAGCCCGAGGTGACGGACCCAGCGGGCGGTGTTGTGAGCAAGCACAGAGGCGTGCCACCACAACCAGTTCCCGAAGAAGTTCTTCACCGGCGCGTGGATCAGCCCAAAGTCTTCCTTGAGTTGCCGGATGGTGTCCTCGGGGATCCCGCCACGAAGCCGATGGTGGGCCTCGACCTCTGCTGGGGGTGCGAACAGGGCGGGAAGGTTCGTGACAATCGCATGGAACCTCCAACCGTCAAGATCATCAAAGGACAACTGGTCACCGGCGCTGGTGCGTTGACGGCGCACGATCATCCGCAACATGCGCCGGGTCTTGCCTTGCCCCATCACGAAAGGTGTTTCTGCGACCTCGGAACCCCGCTTGGCCTCGCCGGCCAACGCTGGCACCCATTGCGTGTCAGGGTTGGTGGCCAACGCCCGGACTTTCGCTTTCACGTTGGACCGTTGTGGCGCGGTCACGGAGAACACCCCACCCAGCGCCTCGACGGTGTCGAACACGGCGTGTTGGTAGCCGGCGGAATCGACACGGACCCACAGGTTCGTTGTTTCCCGGACCGGGCCGGGGATCGCCGACACACACTCTCGAATGAACCCGGCGTTGTCCCGGCCCGGATGGGCATTCCCAGACCGGGCACGGATCGCGAGCACGTCACCGGTCTCACCACACACCCCGATCAGCGGTGACAAGCCAACCTCGCCCCGGTAGGAGAACTTCGAACCTTCCTTGTCCGGCCCGTAGGTGTCGACCAGCGTGGCATCGGGATCAACCGTGACCATCCCACCAGAAGGTCCCGCACCCGACGCCCACGCCCGAGCCAACATCGTCCGGTTCACCGCCGCGGCTTTCTGGACCCGACCAAAATCGGCTCCGCCACAAAACCGGAACATCGTCGCGTGTGAGGGCAACACGTGAGCGCCCCGCAACTGTTGGGTCGGCCCATCCAACAGGGACCGGTCCGACAAGAAATCGCCTCCGGCCAACAGGATCTCGACCAACGCCCGATAGCACTCCCCGCCGGTGTAGCCGCCAGGCCCGATCGGCCGCAACCGGCGCCCATCGGCGACACCGACCAGGTTCAGGTTGTCCAACATCGGTCCCCACAACGCCACCCCGCCCACCCCGGTCACCTTGTCATCGCTCACCTTGACCTTCACCGAAGCACTCCGGCGGCGGGGCTGTCCGATCAGTTCCCCGGCATCAAACAACGCGCCTGTAGCATTCACCTGGCAGGTGCTCCTCTCGCTAGTCGAATAGAGCTGTTCGTACTCTCCATTCTTCCAGCCAGCAGGGGCACCTGCCGCGTCAAACCACCAACAACCCGCTACCCGGCTGCAATATCCGGGTCAGAACCGACGATTTGGAAGGTTCGCCATCGCTGCGGCGGCCTTGGTGATGCTGCCAATGGCCGCTTGCGGCGGCGATGGCGACAGCGGCGGATCGAGTGGTGGAACCGCCGAGGGGGCACTGGCCGATGCCGACCTCAGCGGCGTGTCGATCACCGTCGGCTCGAAGGACTTCGACGAACAGAAGGTCCTGGGCAATATTTTGGCGGATGCCTACGAGGCGGCCGGCGCCAAGGTGGACCGCAAGATCGACCTCGGAGGCACCAACGTGGTGCGCAAGGCGCTGTTGTCCGGCGACATCGACAGCTACGCCGAATACAACGGCACCGGCTGGGCCGAGCACCTGAAGCAGGAGGATCCCTCCGATAATGGTGAGGAACTGACCGAGAAGGTTCGAAAGATGGATCTTGAGGAGAACGACATTGTCTGGGTTGGCCGTGCACCGTTCAACAACACCTACGGCTTCGTCACCGGGCCGGATTTGACCAAGAAGAACGGTGGGCCCTTCACGTTTGACTCGATGGCCAAATACCTGAAGGAAAACCCCGACGCCAAGGTGTGCATGGAGGCGGAGTTCCCCAGCCGCTCGGATGGGCTGGTCCTGTGGGAGGAGGCCACCGGCTACAAGATCCCCAAGAGCCAGCAGGAGATTTTGGACACCGGCCTCATCTACACCGAAACCAAGGATGGCAACTGCGACTTTGGCGAGTCATACACGACCGACGGTCGCATCTCCGGGCTGGGTCTGACCCTGGTGGAGGACCCCGGCGTGATGATCATCTACAACATCTCGATCAACGTGCGTAAGGACGTCTACGAAGAGGCCCCCGAGGCGTTCGACACGATCGCCGAGGCCGTGCTCGCTCCGCTGGACCAGAAGACCATGACCGCGCTCAACAACAGCGTGTCCACCGAGGGTGAGGATCCCGCCGACGTGGCCGAGCAGTACCTGGTTGATCAAGGCCTGATCAAGGGTTAGCCCGCTGGGGCTCTCCGCCCCACCAACCTCGAGGGAGAGCAGCGCCGGATGGGTGAAAGCCTCAACAGTTTTCTCGAGTTCTTCTCAAAGAACTCAGACGATTTCATGGAGGCGTTGATTCGTCACGCCACCTACGTCGTCACGGTCACCATCACCGCCACCATCATTGCGGTGGCGGTGGGGGTGCTCGTCAGGCGCCGTCCGGTGGCCAGGGAGGTGGCGCTGGGAACCACCAGCGTCTTCATCACCATTCCCTCCCTGGCCCTGTTCACCCTGTTCATCCCGGTGCTGGGCCTGGGGTTCGCCCCCAGTTTCGTCGCCTTGTTGCTGTACGCCCTGTTGCCGATCATGCGCAACACCGTCACCGGGCTGAACAGCGTGAGCCCCGAGGTCCTGGAGTCGGCCAAGGGCATGGGCATGTCCAGCACTGAACGATTGTTCAAGGTTGAACTGCCCCTGGCCTGGCCGGTGATCATCACCGGAATCCGTGTTTCGGCGCTGCTGACCACAGGCATTGCAGCCATCGCCACGCTGATTGCGGGCGGCGGCTTCGGCGATTTCATCAAGAAGGGCCTCAGCCGCCTGGGCCTGCCGAACAGCCTGGAGGCGATCTGGCTGGGCACCCTGGGCACCATCGCCCTCGCCCTGACGTTTGACCTGATCTTCGTGATGGTTCGGCGTTTCACGACACCTCGTGGCATCCGCTGAACACGGCGACCTGATGCACAAACGTTCCGAACCACAGCCGTCCACGAACAACCATCGACGAACAAACCTTCGCGTGATCCCAGGACACGCACTTCAGGGGAGTCAACCGTGACCGAAACGCTCATCCAACTTCAGGGGGTCGGCAAGACCTATCCCGGCAGCGATGTCGCAGCGGTCGCCGACCTCGACCTTGAGATCAAGCGGGGCGAGATCCTGGTTCTGGTCGGCCCGTCCGGCTGCGGCAAGAGCACCACGCTGCGGTTGATCAACCGCATGATCGAGCCGACGACCGGCCGGATCATCTTCGAGGGCAACGACGTGACCAACGTCAACCCCGATCAGCTTCGACGCCAAATGGGTTACGTCATTCAGCAGATCGGGCTGTTCCCGCACCGCAACATCTATCAGAACATCGCGACGGTGCCTCGCCTGCTCGGTTGGAACAACTCCGACATTTTGGAGCGCGCCCGCTACCTGCTGACCATGGTGGGCATGGACCCCGATCAGTACCTGGGGCGGTACCCCAAGGAGTTGTCCGGTGGCCAGGCACAGCGGGTGGGTGTGGCTCGGGCGTTGGCCGCCGATCCGGACGTGTTGTTGATGGATGAGCCCTTCGGCGCCATCGACCCCATTACCCGCGACCGCTTGCAGAACGAGTTTCTCCGCCTGCAGGAGGAGATGCAGAAGACGATCGTGTTCGTCACCCACGACATCGACGAGGCGGTGAAGATGGGTGACAAGATCGCCATCCTGCGCGAGCAGTCCGTGGTGGCCCAGTTGGACACACCGACCAACATTTTGGCCAGTCCCGCCAACCCGTTCGTCGAGGAGTTCCTGGGCTCGGGCGCATTGCTGAAGGGCCTGACCCTGGCGAGGGTCCGCGATATCGAATTGCCGGAGTACCCGGTGGTCAGGATGCCCACCGATCGACCGGCCGTGCTTGCCGCGCTCGCCAACGCCGATTCCGATTGGGCGGTACTGCTCTCGCCGGACGATAAGCCACTGCGCTGGTTGAACGAGGCCGGCATCGAGCGAGGGGACAGCGCCATCGAACGGTCGGGCTCCGTCGTGCGGGTGACGGTCGAGCAGGAGGACACCCTGCGAGATGCGTTGGAGGCCATGATCCGGTCGACGGCAGGCTCTGCGTTGGTGGTGGATGCCGCCGGCCGATATCAGGGTGTGCTGACGCTGGAGGCGCTGGCCGAAATCACCCGTCACACCGAGGCCGGAGCACGGAACGAACAGGCCGTTCGCCGGGCGGAGGCGAGGGGGACGCCGGATCAGTCCACGGTGAGCGCCCCACCCGGCGATGCTCAGCCACCGACGGGTGATCAGGCGTCTGCTCGGGACATCGGGACCACGGCGGATCCATCGTGAGCGATCCAAACGCCTGGTCCGTCGCCAATGCCAAGGCGGCCGCACCCGCCGAGGTCGAGTCGGACGCGCCGGGACGGTCCTGGAACTTCGATCTGATCGTCACCCCCATCGCCATGTTGATGCTGTTGATCCTCTTGGTCACGGTGTGGACGTTTGCCGACATGGACAGAACCACTCAACGCATCCTGGCACCGGCCAACCTCCGCATCCAGACGCTGCAACACCTTCAGATCACGTTCTGGTCCACGCTGTTGGTGATCCTGATCGCCATACCGCTGGGGGTCTTTGTGACCCGGGAGGGCTTTCGTAAGTTCTCCGGCCCGATCTTGGCCGTGGCCAACTCGGGTCAGGCAATACCCGCCTTTGGGCTGCTGGTGTTGTTCGCAGCGTGGCTGGGCACTGGAGCTCGAACGGTGATTTTTGCACTGATCGTGTTCGGCATTTTGCCGGTGCTGCGCAACACCATGGTGGGTCTCGATCAGGTGGACCGCTCGTATATGGAAGCCGGCAAGGGCATGGGCTATTCCCGGTTCCATGTGCTGTCCCGCATCGAGTTGCCGTTGGCGGTGCCCATCATCCTGGCCGGGGTTCGTACGGCTTTGGTGATCAATGTCGGCACTGCTGCGTTGGCCACTTTCATCGGCGGTGGTGCGTTGGGCGAGACGATCAACTCAGGCCTGAAACTGCAGCGCAACACCGCGTTGTTTGTGGGCGCCGCACTCGTTGGCCTACTGGCGCTGCTGATCGACTGGTTGGCGGCCCTGGCCCAGTACTTCCTGAAACCAAAGGGCATCTAGGTCGCCGCGCCGGGGTACTGCTCTGGCGCTGCTGCTCTGGCGCTATCCCTCCAGGGCGGCCGCCTGGGTGAGGATCAGGTGACCCATCACCACCGCCCTGGCCGTGAGGATCACGCGGTCGCCATCCAGCGATGCTCGGAGGTTGCCACCCCGCTCCGACGCCTGGTCACATGCCAGGGTGTCTCGGCCCAGCCGGGAGCACCAGTACGGCGCGAGGAGGGCGTGGGCCGACCCGGTCACCGGATCCTCGGGTACGCCGAGCGTGGGCGCAAACACCCGGCTGACCACATCGAACGCGCCGTCGCCCTCGGCGGTGAGGATCAGCGGGCGAGCTTCGTGGGCGGCCAGGACCGACAGGTCGAGCCGGGCCGAACGAACCTGCTCGGCGTCGCTCAACACGGCCATGAGGAAGCCTGCATCGATGGCGCCGGGGCCACCGAGCACTTCCACGGGCGGTTGCGTCAGGCCCAGGCTCGGCCAATCCAACGACACCGTGGTCGGCTCAGCCGTCAGGGCCGGAAGGTCCATGTCGATTTCGCCACCGGCACTACGGCGACAGCACAACGTGCCGGACCTGGTGAAGAATTCGGCCACCTCGTCACGGTGGAGGTGCCCGTCGGCCCACAGCGTCGCAGCCGCAGCCACGGTGGCATGACCGCACAGGTTCACCTCGACCGTTGGCGTAAACCAGCGCAGCCGGTGGCCGCTGCCCTCGGGCCAGCAGAACGCGGTCTCAGACAGGCGCAGTTCGTTGGCGACCGACTGCATCCAGGAGTCCGACGGTGCCTGTGCCATGACGGCGACGGCCGCCTGATTGCCAGTGAACGGTCGGGAGGCGAACGCGTCGATGAGGGTGAGCGTGGTCGACATGGGGTCGAGTCTGGCCTTCGGGAGATCGGCGTTGGTGGATGCGGCCCGTTAGCGCATCTGGCCCGGGGGCCATGGCGGGGGCCGGCCGTGGGGCCATTGGGCGGTTGCATCCAAGCGTCCCAACGGTGGCTGCTGGGCTGATACCGGGTGCTGAAATTGGTCGGGGTACGTGCGGAGTGAGGCGGCCTGGTTGATGCGCCAGGTGCCGTAAAGATCCATACCCAATGCCGTGATCGATGCCAGCCCCAGCAGGGTGATCGCCCCCAGAATCGCCAATCCCGCCATGCCCTGGGCCAAGTCGCTCTTGGCATACCGGGGCAGCAGTCCGAAGCCCACGGCCACGGCATTGTTCAGTGCGTGGATGCCCACTCCCATCCACCACGACCTGGTGACCCGCACGTAGGCCAGCACCATGCCCACCAGTAGCTGAGGCAGGATGAAGGCCGGCAGAAACCAGGTGAACTCCGAGAAGTTGCCCAGATGTGCTGCGGCGAACACGGCGGTCAGTATCACGATGACGACGAACCGCGCCCGGGTTGGGATCAACACGGCGCCCCGCTCGGGACCCTTGGGAAGCAACAGCCGCAGCACGAGGCCGAGCACCACGATGATGGCCACCGTCATGCCAACCTCGACGAGCGAGGCCAACGCCTCCTGACGATCGCCCACGATCGCAGTTCCCAGCGACACACCGAACAGTCCGGGAACAAACATCACCGACAGCACGCCGACCCCGCCGGCGACGTGCCAGGGGCGAAGTGACATCGGCAGCCGGAAGGCCACCTCCTCCAGCAGCGGAGCGAGTAGCACCGCCGTGATCACGAGGACGATGGCCGAGCCGTTCTCCACCAGGTCACCGACGGCATTGTCGGGTTGCTTGCCTCCGAGACCGACGACCACCATGGTGACCATTACCGATGATGCGTAGGCGACCGCCAACGAGAGGCCCCACAACGGCAGAAACCACCTGGCGGCGGGTTGGTCGCGGAGGCGGTAGTTGCCACGCCCAGCCCAAAAACGCAGGTAGTCGCCCACCACGCTGACCGCCCGCTGGGCCGGGGGAGGGGTCTGCACAGTTGCAGGCGTGCTGCCGGCGACCGTCCATGGCGGCGGGTTTGATGTGGTGATGCTCACGGATTCCTCACCGGTCGAAGTGCCTGACCGCCAATCATGGTGCGGTCTACAACCGCTGCTTGGGCTGATCCTTGAGGGTTCGCTTGGCATCAGAGATCGATACGGGTTCAAGGATCGCCTCCACCTGGGCGACCAGGTCGTCGTCGAGGGTGATGTCCACCGCTTCGACGTTTCGGGTGACCTGATCGGCCCTTGATGCCCCGACGATCGCCGAGGCAACGTTGGGATTGCGCAGCACCCAGGCCAGGGCCATGTTGGCCATCGTCAACCCGGCTTCGTCGGCCAACGCAGACACCTGCTGAACGGCGGTGAGCACGTCGTCGTTCATCCAGCGGGAGATCATGTTCTTACCTCCGGCCTCGTCGGTGGCGCGACTGCCATCGGGTGGTTCCTCGCCGGGCTGATACTTACCGGTGAGGACCCCTTGGGCCAGAGGCGACCAGACGATCTGGCTGATACCCAACTCCTCGCAGGTGGGCACCACCTCCTCTTCGATCACCCGCCACAACAGCGAGTACTGGGGCTGGCTGGATACCAGTGGCACCTTCAGATCATCGGCCAACACCTTCGCATCGCGAATCTGCTCAGCCGTCCACTCGGAGACTCCCAGGTAGGCCACCTTCCCCTGATGGACCAGGTCGGCGAATGCCGACATGGTGACCTCCAGCGGAGTGCAATGGTCGTAGCGGTGAGCCTGATACAGGTCGATGTGGTCGGTGCCAAGCCGCTTGAGCGACCCATCGATTGACTCCATGATGTGCTTACGTGAGAGGCCCTGTTGGTTCAGGCCCGGCCCGGTGGGCCAGAACACTTTGGTAAACAACTCGATTGACTCGCGCTGGACACCCCGAAGTGCCTCTCCCAGCACGGTCTCGGCCTTGGTGCCTGCGTAAACGTCGGCGGTGTCGAAGGTGGTGATGCCTGCATCGAGTGCGGCGTGAACCGCCTCGATGGCTGCATCGTCCTCCACCTGTGATCCGTGGGTCAGCCAGTTGCCGTAGCTGATGGCCGACACCCGCATGCCCGAATTTCCCAAAAAACGATGCTCCATGGAGGCTCACCTTATGGGGCGGATCCGCCTCCCGGCGGTCACGGGTTTGGTCCGGGGGTAGGGCTCGGGCCCAGAGTTTGACCTCGGGCTACCTGCAGCGGAGGCCCGCCTTCGCCGTTGGTCTCCTGCCAGGCGGCGGTGACTGGCCCGCTTGGTGACACCACGGCCCGATCACCCTCGATCAGTGTCGGTGGGCCGAGCGTTCTGCTGGTGATGATGACGTCGTCGGATTGCAGGCGGGTCAAGGTGGAGTGACCCAGAAACTCCACCTGAGTCACGATCCACGCCCCGGTTGGCGAAGCCCGATGTGTCAGCGACTCCGGGCGGATCAGCACGGTTACGGGCACCGGTCCGGCGCCCGCGGTCCTGTCCGATGGCTCGGTTGTGTCGGCGGGCTCGGGTCGGTCGGCGGGTTCGGTTCGGTCGTGCAGCGACCCGGTATCCAGTGGCAGGTCACCCAAGGCGGTTGTCACGTGCGTTCGTCGCCCTTCGCCGGTGCCCGAAGCGACGGTGCCCCCTTCGACGGTGCCTGCGGGGACGGTTCCCGGCAACAGGTTGGCATCGCCCAGGAACGAGGCCACCCACGGATCGGCCGGGCACGCGTACACGTCGGCGGGTCGACCCACCTGAGCGATGCGGCCATCCCGAATCACCGCCACCCGGTCGCCGAGGGCGAATGCCTCATCACGGTCATGCGTGACGAACACTCCGGTGACCCCGATCGCACGCAGGGTGTGCCGGACCTCCCCTCGAACCGCGGCGCGGAGACCCGCGTCGAGGTTGGAGAAAGGTTCGTCCAACAAGACCACCCTGGGGCGTGGGGCGAGCGCTCGGGCCAGCGCCACCCGTTGTTGTTGGCCACCCGACAGGGTGTCGATTCTTCGGTCGCCAAAACCGGTCAGGTCCACCTGCCGCAATGCCTCGTCGATGCGTGGCGAACGTCGGCGCTCGCCCTTGGGCAGTCCAAACCCCACGTTGGATGCCACGGAAAGGTGCGGGAACAGTGCCCAGTCCTGAAACACCATGCCGACGCCACGACGCTCGGCCGGTACGAATCCGGTTCCTCCCGCCACGCGACGGTTGCCCAAGTCGATGGTTCCCCCGTCGGGACGATCCAGACCGGCGATCAGTCGCAAAAGTGTGGTCTTGCCTGAACCCGAAGGACCCAGGAGCGCCAGCAGTTCGCCCGGTTCGATGTCGAGGTCGATGCCGCCGAGCACCTCCACCCCGTCGAAGCGGCGGATGATGTTGTGCAACCTCACGGAGGTCCCCGTCGGTGAGGTCCCCGTCGGTGAGGTCCTGGTTACAGAGGGCGAAACCTCGGCGCCGGACGGTGGGCGCGCGAACTTGGTCAACCGATGGTTCCGGTGATCAACAACAGCGCACCGACGCCGGCGGCGACCAGGCGGTACCAGCCGAAGATGGCCAATGAACGCTGCTCCAACCATCTGACCATCCAGGTGATTGCGGCGGCGGCTGTTACGAAGGCCACCACGAGACCGAGGGTGATCTCGATTCCTCCGTACGCCTCGACGAGCAGCGACCCGTTGCTCAGAGCCTCGTACGCGGTGGCCGCCCCCAGTGTCAGCAACCCCAGAAGGAAGCTGAACTCCACTGCGGCCGACACGCTGAGCCCGACCAGTACGGCGGCCACGATGGTGACCAACGACCGGCTGGTGCCTGGCCACATGGCAAAAGCCTGGGCCACTCCAATGATCAACGCATGGCGGGGAGTGATGGCATCGAGTGACCGGCCCACTCTCCCCGGCGGTCGGGCGTCCTGACCGGGGGTGGTGCCTATCGACCCAGCGGTGTCGGCCCCCTTCCCACCTCCACTTCCACTTCCACCCGCAGCGGCCTCGGCGGCCTGCTTCTTGGCGATCCGGTCGCTGATCAACAGGATGGCCACGCCGCCGACCGCCCATGCGGCCACGATGGGCCACCCGGCGAACAGCCGTGACTTGATGGGGCCCTCGAAGAGAAACCCGATGACGGCCGCTGGAAGAAACGCCACCACGAGTGCGATCAGCAGGTTGCGGCCTTCCTCGGAGCGGCCGATCAGCCCTTGAAACACGGTGGCAATCCGTCTGCGATACAACACCAGCACCGCCAGGATGGCGCCCGCCTGAATGACGATGGCAAAGCTGTCGGCAGGCGCCTCCGTCGCCCGGGTGTCACCTACCCCGAGAAGACGCTGGGTGACATACAGGTGACCGGTGGACGAGATGGGCAGGTACTCAGTGACCCCCTCCACCACGCCAAGCACCACGGCCTTGGCCGGGTTCATCTGCTCTCGGGCTGCGGCAGTGTCGGGTGGGATCTCGTCGGTCGGGGACGCGCCTCCGTCAGTACCAGGGACGTCGGCCGTGCCGTTGGTGGCCCCAGCGGTGGTCGCACCGATCGGCGACCCGGACGAGGCGCCCACCCGTGACGTGACGAAGGTGCCGGCAATTGTCAGGGTTCCCAGCATCAACACCAGGATGAGTGCCGCCCTCATGGTCGGTGGATGGTGGAATCGACGTTCCCGCGGCATCGGCGGATTGGGAACGACTGGGGTGAGGCTCATCGGGCTCCGACGCTAACCCAGTCACGGTCGGCCGGATTTACTACAGTCCTGTGATGGCCCGTGCGGCACCTGGCACTCCAGTGTTTGCGGGCGCGTTGGTGCTCACGATTGTGGCGGTTCTGGCCGCGGGCATTCTGGGCGACCCGGGGCCAACGCAGCAGGTCAGCGCGTCCGACACGACGTCTCGTGACCTTGCCCCGGCCAAAACCGTCGCACAAGGCGGCACACCGGAACCGACTTCGACGGCGGTGCCCAACACCGCACCCGACGATGGCAAGACCGCCGATCAGCGCACCCTGAGCCTGGCGGGCACGATCACCGACCCCGCGCTGCGGCCCAAGTCGGTGGTTGCCTCGGGGAACGGCCTGTTCTTTGCACAGAACATGATGTACGCCCACAACGTGGCCGTGTACGACCGCGACCTCAAGCAGGTGAAGGTGATCGACGATGAGGTGGTCCCCTCCCTCTTCGGGCTCGAGGGCAGCGCGTCGTTGGAGGGCGCTCCGGTGGAGGCGGTGTTCACCTCGGACGGGTCTGAGGCGTACGTGTCTCAATACAAGCTGTATGGCCCCGGGAAGGACAATCCGGGCACCGATACATGCGCCAAGGGAACCTGGGACGACAGTTTCCTGTACCGAATCGCCACCGACACGCTGACGATCGATCAGGTGATTCCGGTTGGGCCGGTCCCCAAGTTCGTGGCGATCACACACGATGACGCCATGGTGCTGGTTTCCAATTGGTGCGGCTACGACCTGTCGATCGTCGATACGGCCACCGGAAAGGAGACCCGGCGGGTGGACATCGGTCGGTTCCCGCGTGGCATCGCGGTGGCCCCCGACGACTCGGTGGCGTACGTGACCGCCATGGGTACGTCCGACATCGCCGTGGTCGACCTGAAAACCTTCGATGTCTCGTGGATCAAGGGTGTGGGCGAGGCGCCCAGAAGCGTTGCGCTGTCCCCCGATGGCAAAACGCTGTACGTCACGCTGAATGGCGAAGCCGAGGTGAAGCGCATCGACACGGCGACGCGCCAGGTGACCGGCGAGGTGGTGACCGGCAATCAGCCCCGCTCGATGGTGCTCTCCGACGACGGCACGGCCCTGTACGTCGTGAACTATGCCGACGACACGGTATCGATGGTTCGCACCTCCGACATGACCGAGTTGCAGGAGTTGCCCACTCGGCATCACCCCATTGGCATCACCTACGACAAGGCCACCCGTCGCGTGTGGGTGGCGTGCTACGTGGGGGCCTTGATGGTGTTCGACAACACCTGAACCTTCGGCGGTTCACCATCGGGGCGTGCTCGCCGGAGAACCATCGGCCGAGAGCGGCAGCCGGAGGACCAACTGGGTGAGCGTCGGGTGATCGCCCCACTCCAAACTGCCGCCCAGCGCGTCGACGGCTCGGCGGGCCGAGGCGAGCCCGAACCCCCCGGACGGATGGTCCTCGGGCTGTTCATCGGTGCCCAGCGCAACTGCTGCTTCGTCCATCGAGGGCCCGCGGTACGGATTGGTGGCCTGGTTGGCCACCGTCAGGAGGGCACCGTCCTCATCCAGTACCAGGCTGATCTCAGGCGTCGGGTCGCTCGAATGTGCGAGCGCGTTGCTCAGGCCCTGATTGGCAACCTGCACCAGCACCTCCACGGCCTCACCACCCACCGGACGGTCGCCATGCACCGAGACCCGCGCGGCGAGCCCCAAGAGTTCATATCCGGCTGCGCAGGCCCCCAGCGCGTCGGTCAGCGCCTCGGACTCGTCAGCTTCGGCGCCGCTCAGCTCGGTCTCAAGGCTCGAAATGGTGGCGCCGATGATCCCTGCCAGGCGCTCGGGTGCATCATCGGGGTGGGTGAGCAGGTATCGCAACGACTGACAGGCTGTGTCGTGGACAGCGTCTTGAGCCGCCGCCAGTTCGGCCTCCGCGACCTGTTTGGCGACCGCCTCGATCGTGTAGTTGGCGCTGCGCTCCAGCTTGTCCAGTGCGGCCCAGATGGCGGTGTGTGAACGCCGAAGGGCCAACCCTGCCACCATGCCGTTCACCCAGTCGGCCTGCCAACGAAATCGGTGGGTTCGCACCTCCGGGGCGTAGTACCGATCCGCGAGGAACATGGCCGCCCCCATGAGGCTCCAGGTCGTGACCAGGTGCGCCCGGTCGGGAATCCTGGTTGCCGCCAATGCGACGTGCACCTGGGTTTGTCCGGCCGACCAGGTGCTGGCAACGTGTCGATCACTCGAGGCGCATTCGAAGGCCACCAGAAGGATGGCGAAGAGCGTGTCGGACCAAGGGCTCAGCGTTCGATCAAGAGCGGCGGGAGGTTCCTTCGAAGCTCCCGGACGCTGCCGGAGCCCGAATCGGCCCCAGGCGACCGAGGCGGTGTAGATCACCGTTGACGTCAGCCCGGCAACCACCCAGCCGCGACGCCGCTGTCGGTTGAAACGCGACACGGTCACGCTCACCGTGTTGAGCGCGGCCGTGGCGGCCACGGCGATATCGCCGACGGACAGCCCCCGTTCGGTGCGGTTCACCAGCCGTGTCATCTGGTCGATGTGTCCCCGGGCCGCGCTGGTGAGCGATGCTGCCCCGGTGTCTTCGGATCCGGCGAGCCACGCCCGAAGCGGCTCGTAGGTGGCGGCCGATTGGGTGAGCGCGGTATCCACACGTCCTGCTGTCAAGTGCTCCCGGATCTCGCGCAACGAGTCGACGGTGCGTTGCAGGTGCCGTTCCTGGACCTCTCGACGGGTTTGATCCGTGACCACCCGGGCCTGCTCCTCAACCAGGCGTGCGCTGGCCCGGTCGGCCTCAGCGCCAACCTTGGCGACTGCGGAGACGGCCCACCTCGACCCTGCTGCGACCCCGACGGCGTTCAGCATGTTTCGGCTGGCGGTCTCATGGGGCAACCAGGGTCGCCGGTAGGTGAACGCGTCCACCTGCGGGAGTAGATGGGCCAGCATCGCCGGTTCGGGGCGATGGGGCATCGCCAGTGCGATGGCCGACTGGCCCCACCATCCCCAGAGCCCAAACCAGTCGTCGCCGCGTCCGCGGTCGGCGTCGCGCACGATGGCGGGGGAGAGGGCCAGCAGCGCCAGCGAGGTGCCGATGACCTCGATCGCCGTCGCCGGATCGTTGACGGTGAGGTCCCGGCCTCGCCGACGGCGCCACTCCCACACCGTGGCCCCTCCGGCGATGCCGGTTGCCAGCCATCCCAGCGGTCTGCTTCGCGGGCCTCGGGTCGGGTCCATGGTGACCGCCGCGGCGTTTACCACCTGGCTTGCCCTCAGCAGGAGGTAGCCCTCCCACAGCGCCTTGACCACCAGGTGTTCCATGGAGGATGAAGCCGGTGTTGGTGCGGAGGGTTCATTCGGGGCGCTCTCGGGGCCTCGCACCGGAAAACTACGACTCGCTGGGGCCGAGGCCGTGTTCCACCGCCCAGGATGCAAGGGCCGAGCGCTTCTTGCCCTTCAGGTTCAGCTTGGTGATGATCGAACTGATCACATTGTCCACCGTGCCTCCGGCCAACCCCACCCGTTCGGCGATTTCCTTGCTGGTTGCACCGCTGGGGATTTCGTGGAGGACACGGCGTTCCAGGTCGGTCAACTCCTCGCCACCGGGCAGATACTCCACGCCTGCCTCGTAGGTTCGACCGGCGGCGGCCTCCAGTACGGCCGTGACCAATTCGCCGCCGGCGGCCGATTTGGAGACGAACCCCAGCGCACCGGCCTTCAGCGCCTCGTCGCGAATGATGGCCGATCCGTGCATCGTGTAGACGACTGACGGTATGCCCCATCCGGCCACGAGCGCCACGCTTTCGACACCTCGCGTCTCGTGGCGCACGGCCAGGTCGATCACGGCCACCTGCACCTGTGAAGGCGTTCGCAGTGGCAGCGGTACGGCACCGAAGGACGGGAAAGCCCCCAGGACCTCCAGCCTGGCGTCATCTCGTAACTCCTCGGCCACGCCCCGTCGGGTGAGCGGATGGTCGTCAACCGCAATCACTCGCACCGGCTTGTTGGGCACTGCCGATGAGTTGCCCCCTTGGTAACCCAAATTCATAGGTCCCTCCCTGGTCGGCAGGATAGCGCAAGTACATCGTTCTCTCATGAGACCAGTAGGTGGTCTCTCACGTCGGAACGGCTGAGGTCTTTCCACGGTGGACGACGTGAATCACCCTGCGCGTGCCGGCGATCGGTAGGGGGCCGAAGCTGCGTGAGTCCGATCGCGTCAGTTCGCGGGCGTCCGATGCCACAAACATCGACGATGTGGATACGTCCCAGCGTCCGTTTCGCCCAGAATGCCCTTGTGCCCAAGGTTCGGTGAGGGGTGCGTTGTCGATCAGCACCTGCCCATCCTCGATCGCCACCGTCTCGCCCGGCAGCCCCACGATGCGTTTCACCAGGATGAACCCGGGGCGCTCGGGGTGCTCCAGCACCACGATCGTTCCGCGTCGGGGTCGATGTAGCCGCATGGTCAACAGCCCGTCGTCCGGGCGCAGGGCCGGAGTCATCGAGTCCTCCGCCACCCGGTAGGGCGTGATGCCCAAACGTGCCAGCACCGCGGTGGTTCCGATCCCGAGATGGTGCTTCACGTGACGAGCATGCCAGTTTGGCAGTTCGGTTGACGGGTATATGTTGGGAGTTCAGAGTTCACGACCCGAGGAGAGTCTTCACGATGTTTACCGATGCACCCCTGGCCCACGCCCACTGCGACCTCTACTGCGGCGTGTACGACCCGGCTCAGGCCATGATCGAGGCGATGTCCTGCCTGAAGATCGCCAAGAAGTATGCCGATTCCGACGACGAGGTCTTTCGTGCCCGCTGCATCATCTTGAAGGAGGAGCGGGCCGAGTTGGTGAAGCAGCACATCATGGTGTTGTGGGCCGACTTCTTCACCGCCGATCACCGTAAGGAGTTCGCCAACCTGGACGATCTCGTGTGGCGGGCCATCCATCAGGGTGGTGAGGCGAAGAAGTCCATGGACCCGGCCGTCAGCCAGACCCTGGTCGACCTCATCAACGAGATCGCCGAGATCTTCTGGAAGACCGAGAAGTCCAAGGCCTCTGGCGTGTACCCGCCCAACGCCTAAGGGCCACACGCATTGACGCAGCGTTCTCGGGAGCGGCCGATCGGTGAGCTCAGGCTCGCCGATCGGCCAGGAACCCAAAGCGTTCCCGGGTGGCTGCTGTTGCTTGAGGGTCGATGTCGACGAGCAGCAGTGCCTCGCGTTCGGACGCTTGGGCCAGCACCTCACCGTTGGGGCTGATGACGGCCGAGTCCCCCGCATAGTTCAGGCCCGCGCCGTCGGTCCCCACGCGGTTCACTCCAATCACATATGCCAGGTTCTCGACCGCTCGAGCCCGCAGCAATGCCTGCCAGTGCTCGCGTCGAGGCCGTGGCCAGTTGGCAACCACCAGGTAGCCGTCCAAGTCGTTGGCTCGACTCCAGTAGTCGTAGCTGAAGCGAAGGTCGTAACACACGGTGAGGCCCCAGATCATGCCGTCGATCTCAACGGTGGCCAGGTCCTCGCCGGCGTCGTACACCTCGGGCTCCTTACCGAAGCTGAACGGATGGCGCTTGTCGTAAGTGGTCAATTCCCCTTCAGGCTCGGCCGCCACCAGGCGATTGACCGGCCGGCCGGAACCCGTGTCAATTGCGAGTGATCCAGCAATCCAGCAGCCCAGCGAGCGTGCCTGGTCGGCCATCCACGTGACGCTTGGGCCGTCGGGCGCCTCGGCGACCGCATCGCCATCGAGACTGAATCCGGTGGCGAACATCTCGGCCAGCACGATGAGACGGGCACCTGCGGCGGCTGCAGCCGCCAGGCGGGGCTCCAACGCAGCCCGAGTGGCGGGGGCATCCTCCCAGACGATGTCGTGTTGAACGGCGGCGATCAGCATGCTCCAAGTGTGCCGCTCGATCGACTCGACCGCACAGTTCATCGGGAGCACCCGGCCGTTCAGCCACTCGGCCGATCAGGGCGCAGGGGTACTTGGCCGACTTCTGCGGCGATGCACCCGGCCGATCAGGGCGCAGGGGCACTTGGCTGACTTCTGCGGCGACGCACACGGGCGTTCAGGCATTCGGGCAATCAGGGAGCGGCCTCGCCTGCCTCTTCCACCTACGCTGCTGTGGCATCCCGGGGTGGCCCGCCGGGAGATTGGCGGGATAGCCGTTGGGGTGGGCCTGGCCGCTGCCGGGTGTCTGGTTGCCGAGTGTCTGGTTGCTGTGACCTGTTCGGTTGCTGGGTATCCAATGGTGGGTCGCCGGTGCCGTCGGGCGGTTGGGTGACCATTCGGAACGCCCTGGCAGGGGGTGGTTGAACCTTCATGCCGTCGGAGGTCTTGGCGATGGTGAGGCCTTGTTCGTGGATCATGGTGTGGTGCCTTGAACAGACGATGCAAAGGTTATCGAGATCGGTGCCGCCGCCCGCTGACCACCAGGTGATGTGGTGAACCTGGCAGAACTCGGGGGAGGCGTGGCAGACGATGCAGCCGAGATCGCGAGCGGTGACTGCCAGCCTTTGAGCCGATGTGGCGAGGCGTGTTCGGCGGCCGAGCCACAACGGTTGGCCCTTTGCCCCGAAGATGGCAGGGATGATCTCGGCATCGCAGGCCAGCCGAGCGATCGTGTCGATGGGCAGCGGAGTGCCGTCTTCGAGCGTGCCGGCGCCGAGTTGTTGGCTGAGAAGGTCGAGGTTGGCGATGACGAGCAGTTGCGTGTGGTTTGGAGGGGGTGGCAGCGGAGCTTGGGCGGTGGGCAAGGTGTGGTCAGGAGTCGGCACGGCAGCGGTGTCGTTGGTGGGGGTGCTGTCGTTGGGGGTGCTGCCGCTGTGCGGGTCGACCTGATCGCCCTTGCTCGTGCTGGTGCTGGTGCTGGTGCTGGTGCCCGTGCCGGTGCTTGTGCTTGTGCCGGCGGACTGGCAGATGAGGGTTTCGAGGGCATCGGCGCGGCGTTGATCGACCTGACGCTTGTTTCGGACGCCTCCAGCCAGGTTCTCGGCCCTCCAAAGTTTGTCGACCATGGCCTGAAGCGGGTTGAGACCCGGGCGCCGGTGACCGGATCAAACTTGGCGAACAGGTGATGCATGCCGGTGTCAGGATCGATCCACATGGAGGCCATGCGGGCCCGTCGCTGACACCGGGCCTGGGTGTTGCCGCCGTCGGGTGAACCGTCGAGGTCGTCCTTACGCATGGTGCGGGCGAACTCGTCGGTGCTTTCGCCTCTTGCTCGCTCCAACAACGCTTCTTCGTTGGCGCGCACGTGCTTGGCGAGCGCCGGTTTGTTCATGCGTGACGCGAGTTGCTCGGCCTGGCCCTTGCTCATCTCGCCAGCCGCGAGCGCCTCACGGGTTTTGGACAACTTTTCCAACCCTTCGGCGGTTTTGGCTGCCCGGTTCGCCTCCCGGGACGACATTCCCCCGGCTTTGGTGAGTCGATCCGCTGGATCACTTCGACGGCGCTTCACCTCGGCGGCCACCAGCGATCGGCGGGCGGCGACCGCCGAGTCGACCTTGGCCAACGCGGTCAGCTCGGCATCCAAGGCTGCCAGGTCCAATCCGGATACGGCTCGACCGGCAGAGAGTCCTCTGCACAAGCAATTCATAGAACTCACCTCCCGTTGAAACTCGAAGAACTCGTCCGCCTCCGAAACCTCACCCGGTTGATAAACCTCGGATGAGGTGCCGAAACGAGCTGTGATGACAACAACCATGATACCGAACATGTGTTCGTAAGTCCAGGGATTGTTGTGGGATGCTGAGCGGTGGTGATCGGCGCCGTCGCTGAGGCCTACGAGGATGAACGCAACGGTCCTTGGGTCAGCGCGGAGAGGCGGCGGCCGGCCTCGGCAATCTGATCGGGTTGTTTGCAGAAGGCAAACCGCACCATTGCCCCGCCGCGGTCTGGGTCGACGTAGAACGCGCCCAACGGGATGGCACCCACGCCCACAGCCTCGGGGAGTCGCAGGCAGAAGTCACGGCCGTCAGCCACGCCGGTCCACGAGGCATCTGCGGTAATGAAGTAGCCGGCCTCGGGCGGGGTCACGTCGAATCCCACCCCGGCGAGGACATCCAACAGCAGACCTCGCTGCTGGTCGAGTCCGGCCCGTACCGCGTCGATCGGTGCCTCACCCATCGCCAATCCGGCGACGACACCCCTCTGAAGCGCGCCGGGAGAGGTGTAGGTGAGGAACTGCTGAGTGCGCCGCACCGCTTTGATCAGTTCTGGTGGACCGGATGCCCAGCCCACCTTCCATCCCGTCAGCGCAAAGGTCTTGCCCGCCGATGACAGGGTGATGGTGCGCTCGAACATGCCCGGCATGGTGGCCAGAGGTACGTGGCGGTGACCGTCGAAGCACAGGTGTTCGTAGACCTCGTCCGTGATCACCACCAGGTCTGCATCGATGGCCACCTTGGCGATGGCGTTGCGCTCTTCGTCGTCGAGCACCCGCCCGGTGGGGTTGTGGGGCGAGTTGATCAGCAGGGCCCGGGTGCGGTCGGTGACGGCGGCCTCGAGCGCATCGCCGTCGAGCCGCCACTTCGGCGGACGGAGCGTCACCGGTACCAGGCGTGCACCCGCCAGCGCTGCGACCGCTCCGTAGCTGTCGTAGCTGGGCTCAAGCACGATCACCTCGTCCCCCGGGGCACAGATGCCGAGCACCGATGCAGCGATGCCTTCCGTGCAGCCGACGGTCACCAACACGCCGGCGTCGGGGTCGACCTCGAGGTCGTAGTAGTGCCGCTGGTGGTGTGCGATGGCCTGACGCAACTCGGGAATGCCGGTGGCGGGGGCGTACTGGTTGGGACCGGACCGAAGTGCTGCGGCGGCTGCCTCGATCATCTCGATGGGACCGTCTGCGTCGGGTGCTCCTTGACCGAGGTTGATGGCGCCGTGGGCAGTGGCCAGCGCGCCCATCTCTGCGAAGATCGTGGTGCCAACGTCGGCCAGCGGATGGTGGGTCGAGAGCAATGGCCTCCGGGCCTTGGTGCCCGGGGCAGAGGTGCTGAGGGCAGAGTTGCCTGGGGCGGTTCGCTCCGGCGTGTCTGTCGACGAAGCGCCGATGGCTTCGGGCGTTGCGCCTTCGGGTGATGCGCCTTCGGGTGATGCGCCTTCGGGTGATGCGCCTTCGGGCGAAGGGTGAGCCGAGGAGCTGTGGGCGTTGCTCATCTCGTGATCGAACCTTCCGGGGTGGTGACGTTCAGACGGCCCGCCCATTGGGGATCGACGTGCCCCTCGGCGACGAGCCATCGGTAGGTGTCGGCGATGGTGCTCCATCGATCTCGAAACACGATGCCCAGGGTGTCGAGCGTCGGGGTTGAGTCCACCGGGACCATCCGGGTGGCGTTCTCCATGGCCTCACGAGTTAGTTCGAAGTCCACGGGGGCACGCACCGGGGCGGCTTCGGCGACGCGCCCCAATCCGCGCATGACGGCGCCCGGCACCCTTCGACGCCTTGGAGCCCGTCCGGTCATTTCGTCGAGAATGTCGGCCAGTTCGCCCCAGCGCACAAAGTGTCCACCCAGCATGAATCGGCGGGGTCCGCGGCCGGGGCGCATCATCGCAACGTGGGCGGCGGCAACGTCGCGTACATCCACCAGGTTGAGGCCGCTGGGCAGCACCCAACGGTCGCGAATCCAAGAGATGGCCGCCTGGTGCATGGCAGGCAACGTGGCGCCCGGCACGATTGGACCGAAAACACCGCCCGGGTAGGTGATGGTCACCGGGGCGCCGGCGACCTGCATCCCCCGAGCAAATCGCTCGGCATCGCATTTGGCACGGGAGTAGCCGTGAGCGACGGAACTCAACGGCGAGTTGACGGTGACGACCGATTCGTCCAGGTCGAACACCGACACCGACGACACCGAGATGATCGGATCCAACCGGGCTGCGGAGGCCAGTTCCAGCACGGTTTCTGCCGCCTGTGTGTTGAGGCGGTTAACCCGCTCGGCATCGCTGCGCTTGAGCGCAACGGTGGCGGCGGCGTGCAGCACGGCGTCACAGCCGTCGATCGCCCGGTGTACCGCTTCCCGGTCGGTGGCGTCCCCCACCATCACCTCGGTTGGCTCGGTGGCGAACGGGCGGAAGGTCCGGGCGATCCGTTCCGGTCGACGAACCAACAGCCTCACCTCATGGCCGTCCCGCAAGAGCGCCGCGGCGGTATGCGACCCGACCAAACCTGTACCACCAGTGACCAGAACCTTCACGTATGCCTCCCGGACACCATGGTGGCACCGTCCAGCCGTCGCGCCCAACGCCTGTGACCACGGGTCACGGCCCACGGGTCACGACCACGGCCACGGCCACGGCCACGGCCGCGGCGCCATAAGCCGCCGAGGCGCACACGGGCCTGGAATGCAAGCGAGCCCCACCGTGGTCGCCGCTTGGGCGATGAGGTGGGGCTCGCTGCGGAGGTCGCTCTGAGGAGCTCCTCCATTGGTGTGGGTGTTGTCAGCTCAGACGCTCGACCACCATGGCCATGCCCTGACCGCCGCCGACGCACATGCTTTCCACACCGAAGGTCTTGTCTGCGGTCTGGAGGTTGTGGATGAGGGTGGTCATGATGCGGGCGCCGGTCATGCCGAACGGGTGGCCCAGTGCGATTGAGCCGCCGCGGGTGTTCAGCTTGTCCATCGGGATGCCCAACTCGTCGGCGGACGGCAGCACCTGTGCGGCGAACGCCTCGTTGATCTCGACCAGGTCGATATCGTCGATCGACATGTTGGCTCGCCCGAGCGCCTGCTTGATCGCCTCGACCGGGCCGAGGCCCATGATCTCGGGGTTCAGGCCGGACACGCCGGAAGACACGATGCGGGCCAGCGGGGTCAGCCCCAACTCCTTGGCCAGGGTGTCCGACATGACGACGACGCCGGCAGCGCCATCGTTGAGCGGGCAGGCATTGCCGGCCGTCACGGTGCCGCCTGGGCGGAACACGGGCTGAAGGCCGGACAGCTTCTCGGCGGTGGTGCCACGACGGATGCCGTCATCGTCCTTGACGACGGTGCCGTCTGGCAGCGTGATCGGGGTGATCTCGTCCGCCCAGTAGCCCTCGTCCAGGCTTTGCTCGGACAGGTTCTGGCTGCGGGCGGCGAACTCGTCCTGCGCCTCGCGGCTGACCTGCTTGTACTCGGCCACGTTCTCGGCGGTCTGGCCCATGGCGATGTACACGTCGGGCAGGTTGTCGTGGGGCGCCCAGTCGGCTTCGTTGCCTTCGGCCAGCGTGGCGGTGCGTGCCTCGGCGTCGGCGAAGAGCGGGTTGTGGGGACCATCGGCCATGCCGTAGATGAACCGGCTGACCGTCTCGACCCCGGCTGCGACAAAGCAGTCGCCCTCGCCGGCCTTGATGGCGTGTGCGGCCATGCGGATCGTCATCAGGGACGAGGAGCAGTAGCGGTTGACGGTGACACCGGGGACCTGGTTCCAGCCCATGAGCACGGCGGTGGCCCGACCGATGTTGTGACCGGACTCGCCGGCCGGCTGACCACAGCCCATGATCAGGTCGTCGATGTGGTCGGGGGTGATCTGCGGGACCTTGCTCATCAGGTCGGTCAGCACCTGGGCGGACAGGTCGTCCGGGCGCATGTCCTTCAGGGAGCCCTTCATGGCCCGACCGATGGGGCTGCGGGCGGTGGCGACGATGACTGCTTCGGGCATGTTTCCTCCGGTAGTGGGTCGGCTGAATGCCGGCGACGCCGATCGACCAGGAGCGGTCGACGGCTGGATCGAGCGCTCAGCCGATCGTGGTTACCGCATGGTAACAACCGCTGGGCTCACGGCGCGAGCCGACGCGTTCAGCGGTGTGCCGTGACGGCGGGAACGGTGGTGAGACCGACGAGGTAGCTGTCGGTGGCGCGACGCTGGAAGAACCGCGTCACCGGCAGGCCAATGCGGGTGATCAGGTTGGCGGGACGCCATACCGCGTCGATCGCGGCGGTGAGTGCGCCACCGTCGTCCCGCTCGACGAGAAACAGCTCTTCGCCCACCTCCGGGTGGTGTGGGAGCGTGGCGTACACGAAGCCAAACCGGTCGGGCTCGTCGATCACCTCGACGATGCGGCAGGTGCCGGTGACCGAACCGGGTCCGACGGGGTAGGCGAAGGCCAGCGTGGTGCCGATCGCGATGTCGGGCGACGGGGGCGAGAGCGTGACGCCGGCCGATCGTTGCGCGGCCCAGTCGGTGATGGCCCGACGGGCGAGGTCGAAGTCGTCGTGTTCGACCAGGCGTGTCCAGCGGTCCCGCCGAAAGCCGCTCGGAACGGGGGAGTGCAGCATGCCCGCCGGTGCGGTTGGTGCCTCTGTCGCCGCCGACGCCGCCAGCCGGGCCAGCACATCGGTCGCCGGCTTGCCGAGGTGGAAGATCGACATGGCGGTCGCTCCTTGGTGTGGGTCGACGAAGGGGAGCTCGGCAAGCGATGCGAGGCCAACGTGCCGAACCCGAGGGCATTCAACGTACCTGTGTTCGCACCATGCCGTCGAGCGCCAGGGAGTGCCGCCGGGGCGCCATGGCGGTGGCGCCGTCTCACTCCAGATCGACGCCGAACTCGAACGGTTGGCGCACAGTGCCGAGGCGTTGTCGTCGGCTGTGGGTGAGGTGGTGCTCGCCGAATTGCGGCGGCACTTTGGCGGCTTCGTCACCGACTACCTGGACCGTGCGCGCAATCCCGAACCCGACTGACGGTCCGGGTGCTTCAGGGAAAAAAGCGGCTGACCGTGTCGACGACGCAGCTGGGCTTGGGGGCGCCGTCGACGGTGAGGCTCACCCGCACGACGGCCTGGGTGCCCCCGCCCACCTCATCGACCGACATCACCTCGGCGGTGCCCCGAACGAGCGAGCCAACCGGCACGGGCGACGGGAACCGCACCTTGTTGACGCCGACGTTGACGCCCATCGAGGTGCCGGTGACCTCCAGCATCTTTGGCAGCAGGTCGTTGACGAGCGACAGCGTGAGGTAGCCGTGGGCGATCGGCCCGCCGAAGGGGCTCTCGGCGTTGGCCCGCTCGACGTCGACGTGGATCCACTGATGATCGCCGGTGGCGGTGGCGAACGTGTTGACCCGCTCCTGGGTGACCTCCACACCTTCGCTGGGGCCCAGCGTGGTGCCGACCAGTGAGGCCAGGTCACCCAGGGCCACGGTCGTGACCGGCTGGGGGTTGACCGGCTGGGGGTTGACCGGCTGAGGGTTGGGCGTGGGGCTGGATGCGTCGCTCATCACTGGGTCCTGATCGCTTGAGGGGCGGGGTTGCTTGAGGGGCGGGGTTGCTTGAGGGCTGTCTATACGATCGGGCGGGGCCGGTTCAGGCGTGCTGGCTGGAGACCGAGATGACCTCGCCGGTCAGGTAGCTGGCCAGGTCCGAGGCGAGGAACACCATCACGTTGGCCACCTCCCACGGTTCGGCGCCCCGCCCGAAGGCCTCTTGGCCACGTAGCTGGTCGAGGAGCCCGTCGGGGGTGACCTTCTCGAGGAAGGCGTGCATTGCCAGGCTTGGTGCCACAGCGTTGATGCGCACGCCGTGCTCGGCCGCCTCCATGGCCGCCGAGCGCGTCAAAGCCATGACGCCGGCCTTGGCTGCCGCGTAGTGGGCCTGCAACTCCTGGGCGCGCCAGCCGAGCACCGAGGCGTTGTTGACGATGGCGCCTCGACTCCGTTCGTACATGTGGGGCAGAACGGCCCGCAGGCAACGGAAGGTGCCGGTGAGGGTGACGTCCAGCACCACCGACCACTGCTCGTCGGTCATATCGACGATCGGGGCGTTGCCGCCCAGGCCCGCGTTGTTCATCCACACGTCGATGCCGCCGAGCGCCTCGATGGAACCCGCGACCAGGTTTTGGACCTGGGCCTCGTCGGTGACGTTGCACAGGATGGTGGTGGGCCGGTCGCCCAGCTCGGCCAGCCGATCGGCGGTCTCGTTCAGGCGTCGCTCGTGGAGGTCGGAGATCACCAGTCGGGCACCCTCCAGCTGGCAGCGTTCGGCCAGAGCGGATCCGATACCGGTGCCGGCAGCGGCGGTGATGACCACGCCCTGGTCGGCCAACAGGTTCCGCCCCGGGGGTGGAGTTGGTGCGGTTGGGGCGGCGTGGTTTTCGGTCATGGTGGCTGCCTGTCGTTGCTCGGGTTGTGGGTGGACGTTGCCCGTGGTGTGCTACTTGGCGGCGGGTCGGGGCTCACGGGGCAGCCCAAGTGCACGCTCGCCGATGACGTTGCGTTGGATCTGGTTGGAACCGCCGTAGAGGGTGTCGGAACGGGTGAAGAAGAACAACCGGTGCGGCGCCGCCATCTCGTCGCCATCATGGGAGTTGTCCGCACGGCCATACGGCGTGAGCGTTGCCTCGGGCCCCAGTGCGGACATGGCGGCCTCGCCCATGTCGCGGTGCAGCGACGCCCAGTACAGCTTGTGGATCATCGCCTCGGGCATCAACTCGCCTGAGTCGCTCACACCCAGGCTGCGCACCGAGTTCCATCGCATGATCCGAAGTCGCACCGAGAGCGCCGCCAACTGCTGGCGCAGCGCCGGGTCGTCCCAGCGGCCCGTCCGTTTGGCGTCGGCGACGATGTCGGCGAACTCCCGCTCGAAGGCGGCCTGCTGGCCCAGCGTCAGTGCACCCCGCTCGAACGCGAGGGTGCCCATGGCCACTTTCCAGCCTTCTCCCGGTTGGCCGACCACCAGGTCGGCGTCGGTGCGGGCCCCATCGAAAAACACCTCGTTGAACTCGGCGGTGCCGGTGATCTGGCGGATTGGCCTGGTCTCCACCCCATCGGCATCCATCGGCACCAGCAGATAGCTGAGACCGTGGTGTCGGGTGCTGTCGGCCTCGGTGCGGGCCACGACGAAGCACCAATCCGACCATTGGGCCAGCGAGGTCCAGACCTTCTGTCCGTCGATCACCCACTGGTCGCCTTCAAGGCGAGCCTTGGTGGAGACGTTGGCCAGGTCGGAGCCGGCGTTGGGTTCGGAATAGCCCTGGCACCAGTACTCGGTGCCGTCGACGATGCCGGGGAGGAAGCGTTGCTGTTGTTCGGGGCTGCCGAAGTGGATCAGCGTGGGGCCAAGGAGGCCCTCACCGATCAGCCCGGCTCGACCCGGGCCTCCGGCCCGTGCATATTCCTCGTGGAAGATCACCTCCAGGTGCAACGGCAGGCCCCGGCCGCCGTGCTCGGTGGGCCAGCCCACACACGTCCAACCACCCGAGGCGAGCTCACGCTCCCACGCCATGCGCTCCGCAATGAAGGCGTGCTCGTCGCCGGGGCCTCCACGGCCCTTGAGCACGGCAAACTCGTCGGTCAGATGCTGGTGCATCCACGTGCGCACCTCGTCACGAAAGCTGTGCTCCTCGGCGGAGCGCCCGAAGTCCATGGTTACGTCTCCTCGGCGGTACGGGGGGGGGTGACCTACCGGGCGGATACTGCCATATCGGCGGCCCCGGAGCCTGATCACGGCACGGGTTCAGGCTTGCTGATTCGGACCCGCCACACTGGTGCGGTGGAGAAGGCGACGTGAAGCGAGGTCGACGGCGGCGCTGGCCATGGCTGCTGCTGATCATGATCGTCGCCGGCGGCGCGCTGGGTTGGTGGCTGAACGGTCGATCCTCGTCGTCCATGGAACGCCGCAGCATCTCGTCGGCGGGCGTCAAGCGGAACTTCGCCTGGTTCACACCGGAGTCGATTGCGCTGGAAGGCGGTCGGCATCCGTTGGTGATCGTGCTGCACAGCCTGGGCATGGAAGGCGAGGGGATCGCCTTCATCGGCGCCTGGGGTGCACCGGCCGAGCAGGAACGGTTCATGTTGGCGTTCCCCGATGGCTTCAATGACTCTTGGAATGCCGGCGTCTGTTGCGGCGCAAGCATGCGCAACGGCGTCGCCGATGTGACCTTCATCAACGATCTTGTGGCGTGGGCCAGGCAGCAGCCCAACGTTGATCCCAACCGCATCTCGTTGGCTGGATTCTCAAACGGGGGCATGCTGGCGCTGGCGGTTGCGTGCAACCCACCGGACGGCCTGGTTTCGGTGGCCACCTCCGGCTCGTTGCCCACGGCGGGTTGTACACCGGAGCTGCCTCCCGACGTGATGTTGATCACGTCGTCCTCCGATCCCATCGTGCCGCCCGACGGTGGATTTGGCACCCTCGCCCGCCAGGACGTGTCGGGGCCGTTTCCCTCCTTGGATGACTCGGTCCGGCTCATGTCCGAGTCGAGGGGCTGCGGCAAGGCACGGCCCGGTGAGGCACCGTTCCCTGGAACGTTCACCACGAGGACCTGCGCCGACGATGCCCGACTGGACACCGCCTACTGGCCCCAGCTTGGTCACAACTACGACGGCAGGGTGACCGAGTTGATGGTGTGGTGGTTGGGCCTCGGCTCCCCGGCCGGGCGGAACTGAGACCTCGTTTCGGGGAGCGCCGCTACGAGATGCCCGCCTGGGCGCGCGCCCTGCGGAGTGACGTGACCGAGCCGCCTGAGCCGCCCGCACCAACCCGGGCAGTACCTGCGGGATGACCGGCCCCAGCGCGACCGCCAACCCGTCGCACCGGTGGCTTGCGATCATGGCGGGGCCGGGTCTCTCGGCCGTCACGATCGAGGAAGCCCACCTCGGCGAGAGCCTCGAAGAGACGAACCGGGTGTGACGAGCGGGCGGCCAGACCCGGCTCGGTGGCCGGGTCGGCCAAGAACGCCAGGTAGGTCCACAACGACTCGGCCAGGTGCGGCGGTGCGTCGAGGCCCGTGGTGCGGCAGTACCTGGGCACCATCTCGTGGAGGAACACAGGAAAGTCGTTGATGCGGAAGCGCCGTTCGGGGCGACGGGCGGCTCGCGCGTCGGCGCGCGAGGTGCCCAGGATGATGGTGATGGCGGTGCGGTTGAGCGGGCGCCCGTTGGCCAAGGCCCAGCGGGCCGCCGCCACACGCAGGTTGCGAAGGTCGGGAGGGAGATCGGTGGAGGTCATGGCCCCATCATGCTGATGAGGTGTGACAATCTCACCCGTTCCGCTCACGCCCCAAACTCAGTAGAAGGGGTTGTCTCCGGAAGCGTGGTCGGTGACGTCGATGACGTTGCCGATCTCGGGGATGGCGGCGTTCAACTGCACCTGGATGCCCTGGGTGAGCGTCATCTGGGTCATGGAGCAGCCCTGACAGCCACCCCCCAGGGTGATGTACACCTGGTTGTCGTCGTCAACCCCCACCAGTGTGGCGAAGCCGCCGTGTGAGGCGAGGCCCGGGTTGATCACCTGCTCCAGAAGTTGCTGCACCTGGGAGGCCATGTCCCCGGAGCGGTCCAGCTCGACGCCGGCCAGCGGATCGGGGCGGTTGGGGTTGCGGATCACCAGGCCTGCCGAACCCGCCGCAGGCGTGTCCAGGACTGCACCGGTGAGGTCTGGAACCGTGGCTGCGGGGATCATGACGGTGAGGCCGTCCTGGAGGACCCTCAGATCGTCGTCGGCCGCATCAGACAGGTTCTCAAAGCTGAGGTCGTAGCTGTACTCGGCGCCGTTGGTGCCGGTGATCTCCACCCGCAGACCCAGTTGCTCCGGGTCCGGCTCGGTGTTCAGCACGCCCTGCACGACCTCCATGGCGGCCGGGGTGACGGTGAGTACCACGGCCTGTTCGGTCGCCCCGTCCGCGCCAACCTCGCTGACTGCGGGACCTGGGCGTTCGGCGGTGGCGACCGCCGATCCCTGATCGCTGTCACTGGTTGGGGTTGGGTCGGTGTCGACGGACACTTGGCCTCCAATTCGGGGTGGTTACGAAACAACTTTACCGGCCGAGGCGGCGCTGCCCCCAGCCGCGCCGGGCGTTGCTACTCGCCGGTTGGCCCGGCGCCGGGCTAAGCGGTCAGGCCCCGGCGCTCCAGGTCGTCGGCCATTTCCAGCCAGCGTTCCTCGGCAGACTCCAACTCGGCTTCCACCGCAGCAAGGTTGGCGCCGGCCTCGGCCAGCCGTTGGTGATCGTCGCCGATCCGGTGAAGCTCGTCGGTCAGGCGGTCCCGTTTGGCGCGGATCGAGTTCATCGATCGCTCCAATTCGCGCATACGGAAGCGCAAGGTGTTGGGGCTGGGCTGCTTGGCGCTGTCAGCACCAGGCGTGGGTGGAGTATTCGAGCCCTGCTTGGCGGCAGCGGCTCGTTTGGTCGCTTTGCTGCTGTGCGGCGTTGCACCTGCGCCGGGCGGGTTTCGGCTCGCTTCGTCGGTGGGGTCGCCTTGGGGGGTGGCGGGTGTCGAGGTGGTGACGGCTGACGTTGCGTGGCCCCGGCGGCGGCGCAGCCTGCGTTCGGCCTCCCATGCACCGAAGCCGCCTGGGCGTCGTCCGGCGAACCCGTCACCGTCCATGACGATCACGTCGGCCACGGTGCGCTCAAGAAACGCCCGGTCGTGGCTGACCACCACCAGGGCGCCGGGCCACTCGTCGAGAAAGTCCTCCAAGGCACGCAACGTGTCGAGGTCCAGGTCGTTGGTGGGTTCGTCCAAGAACAAAACATTGGGCCGCTTGGCAAGCGTCAGCACCAACTGCAGGCGGCGCTGCTCGCCACCCGAAAGCGTCCCGACCGGGGCCCATTGCGCATCGGTGTCGAACCAGAACGACTCCATCAGGGCCTTGTCGCGCCAGTCCGGCCGGCCGTCAACACCGCAGATGGCTTCCCACACGCGGTGCTTGGGGTTGAGACGGTCGCCGGTCTGGTCGAGCAGGGCCGTCACCGCGGTGTGGCCCTTGCGCCGGGTGCCCTCGGCCGGTTCGAGACGACCCGACAGGATGCTCATCAGGGTGGTCTTGCCGGCGCCGTTCGGCCCAACGATGCCCAGGCGCTCACGAGGGTCGAGGCGAAGTTCGACGTTGCGGAAGAGCCAACCGTCGTCGCGGTTCGCGTTTCCGGCCCGGTCGTTTGAGTGGCCCATCGGATGGTCGTTCGAGTGCGCCGGCGAGGTTTGGTATCGATGGCCGACACCCTCGAGTTCGACAACGACGTCGCCAAGACGTGGGGTGTCTCCGTGCAGTGCAAGTGCCTCGCCGCGGGTTGCGGTTGGGCGTTTCGTGCTGGTGATGGCCTCGGCGGTGGCGATCCGTGCTTTGGGCTTCGAGGTTCGAGCGGGCGCTCCACGTCGCAGCCAGGCCAGCTCGCTCTTGGCCAGGTTGCGTCGCACCGTCTCGGCCTGGACCGCCTCACTCTCGCGTCTGGCCTTGCCCTCCAGGTAACCGCCGTAGCCGCCCTGGTGCCGATGTGCGGTGCCCCGTTCCAACTCCACCACCGAGTTGCTGACCGCATCGAGCACGTGTCGATCGTGGGTGATCAACATGAGGGCGCCTTGGTAGCCGGCCAGGCGTTCCTCCAGCCAGGCGATCGCGTCGAGGTCCAGGTGGTTGGTCGGTTCGTCCAACAGCAGCAGGTCGGAGGGCACCGCCAGAGCCCGGGCCAGCGCCGCACGTTTCAACTGCCCGCCCGACAGGCGATCCACCGGGGCGTCCAGTAGTTCGCTCATACCCAGACGGTCGGCGACCGCCTGGGTTTCCCAGCCTCCGCCCATGGCCTCGGCCACGGTGCCCGAGCCCAGGTCGGGACGTTGTGTCATTTCGGCGGTGACCAGGTCCTTGCCTCGCCGAACGGTTCCCCGTTCGGGTTGGATGCGGCCCGAGATGACACCCATCAAGGTGGATTTGCCCGTGCCGTTGATGCCCACGATGCCCACCCGGTCGCCTTGGTGGATGGTGAGGTCAACGTTGTCGAGCAGTTCCCTGCCGGGGCGCGACATGCCAACGCCGACGAGGTCGACCACCACCTGGCCGCTCAACGGTTCATCACCGCCAGGTCAGGGTGTGAAATGGGCGTGCGCGCTCACGAACTCGGTGGCGGCGGTGGTGGTGGCGGGGAGGAGGGACCCGGCGGCGGCGCTGCAGTGGGTGCCGGGGGTGCGCCTGCCCCGGGAGGCGGGGGAGCCCCACCCGGGGGAGGTGGTGCTGTGGCCACCCCCGCGGCGGTGTGGGTGGCCTGACCTGGCGGAGGTGGTGGGGCTGCTGAGGTTCCGCCCGAGTGCACATGCTTTCGAACCACGTTGAGTGATCGTTGTGGATCGATCTTGGCCAGCTCTTCGAGAATCGTCTGGATCTCATCGGCGGTCGCCTGCGTGGCGGATCCTCGGTGTTGCGCCCACGTGAGTGCCCCCAGGTCGCGGAACAACTGCTCGCCACGCCGCTCGTTCTCGCCGTCGGGTGCGAACGTCGAATCCATGCTGCTGATCGCCTGATCGGCCATGGCCTTGGCCTTGTCCATGAAACCCATCGGTTACTCCCCTCGAGGTGGTAGATGCGCCTGTCGTTCAGCATAGGACCGCATCGATGCGTGGTGTTGTTGCCTCGATCGCCGAGAGCTGCTCAAGTACCGTGCCGAGACCGTCCGACGAGGTGGCCGAACCACATCGTTGACGAAGATCATCCCGACCAACAGGAGACCAAGATGAGCGAGCACGCGACCGACCAGGCGGTCCAGGTGAGCACGGAGGGCGACGTGGTGGTGGTCCGTCTTGATGACGGCAAGGCCAACGCGCTGAGCCACGGCATCATCGATGCCGTGGCGGCGGCGCTCGACGATGCCGCACTTGCCAAGGCGATGGTCCTCATCGGTCGTGAGGGAAAGTTCTCGGCCGGGTTCGATCTGTCGGTGATGACCAGCGGACCCCAGCAGGCCCGAGACCTCTTGGAGGCGGGCGCGAACCTGGCGATGAAGGCGTACCTCAGCCCGGTTCCGGTGGTGTTCGGCGTGACCGGCCACGCGTTGGCGATGGGCGCCATTCTCGCCTCGGTGGCCGACTACCGGGTGGGCGCCGAGGGCCCCTTCAAGCTGGGCCTCAACGAGGTGGGTATCGGTATGCCGGTGCCGCGCTTCGCGGTGGAATTGGTTCGTGACCGCCTGGCCCCGGCATGGTTCACCCGTTCCGCCCAGCATGGAGAGGTACTCGACCCGGCTCAGGCGTTGGCCGCCGGCTACCTCGACGAGCTGGCGGCGCTTGACGACGTGGAGGGGCGGGCCATCGCGGTGGCGACCGGCCTTGCCGAGCGGGTGCACCAGGGGTCGTTTCGCCTGACCCGGACCAACATCAGGGGGGCATTGGCCGCCCGGCTGGCCGAGGAGTTGGCAGAGGATCTGGCCGAGTTCAGCGTTGCAGGCTGAGCCCGCAACGCTGCGGGTTAGTTGGTGCGCCGTCTCCAGGCGATCATCCCGCCACCGAGCAGCGCAAGGATCAGCGCCACCAGTGAAGCGATGAGCAACCGGCGGTCCTGCTCGTCGGGCGGCGGCGCCGCCGGCACGAGCGGCTCGCGGCGAGCAGGCGCGCTGGGCAGATCGATTGCGTCGACGTCGGGTTCGACCGGGCCGGCGGCGCCGAGCAGTGGTGCCTCGGGCGGGGTGGGGTCGGTCGGGTCTGCGGCTGCTGCCTGATCCACCGGCTCGACGTCGGTCGGGCTCACCTGCACGGTCTCGGTGGATTCGGTGTTGCGCTTGCCCTCCCGGGAGGCTTTGGGAGGCAGCGACGCCGATTCGAGGTCTGACACGTCGACGCCTTCGGGCGGAGTGGGCGTGGGGTCCACCTTCACTGCTGCATGCTCGCCGGTGGCGTTCAGCATGGCGTCCATGGGCACGGCGCCCCCACGACCGGGATCGGTCGAGCGGGCTCGCTTCCCCTTGGGGTCGTATCCCGCCATCAAGCCACGCCCGAGATGCTGAGCTCGTGGCCCATGCGGTCCCACATGGCGTCGTACAGGTCGGCAAACTCGATGGATGCCTCCTCGGCGCCCGGCCGGGTCAGCGCATGGATGGGCAGCGATTGCGCAGCGGCCTCGGTCAGCGCCGCCCGTTGATGCACCGCCGGAAGGATCGCGTCGCCGTGGGTGGCCATCAACTCGTTGTGCCAGTACTGGGCATCACGTGTGCGGCCAACCCGGTTGACTGCAATGCCCACCAGTTCGGGCAGGCCGTTGCGACGGGCCTGCACACGCTCGAGGTTGGCCAGGATCTGATCGACCCCGTCGGAGGCCCAGGCCCCCGGCTCGGTGACGATCAACGTATGGGTCGCAGCGAACAAGGCGTTGATGGTGAGGAGGCCCAACGAGGGCGGACAGTCGATGAGGGTGAGGTCTGCATCGATGCCCTGCAACGCGGACGCGAGCCGATCTTGTGCGCCCACCGGATCGGTGGCCAACTGCATCTCGCGCTGGGCCAGGAGCGGCGAGCTAGGTGCAACACGTGGGATCGAGCGCAGGGGCGGTCGCTCCCAGGAGGAGAACTCGATCGATTGCGCCATCGAGCCGGGTTGAGCGCCAGCCAGTGCGTCGTCGACGCTTCTGGGCGCACCCGCGACACCAAGGCCGGAGGTGGCGTTTGCCTGTGGGTCAAGGTCCACCACCAACACCCGGGCACCGCGCATGGCGGCGGTTGCGGCCAGACCAAGGGTGACGGTGGTCTTGCCCACGCCGCCCTTCTGATTCACTACTGCCACTCTCGTCACGTTTGCAACGCTAGCCACCCGGGTTGTCCAACTCGGTGATGGGTGGTGGGGGCGTCAAGTGGTGGTGCCCCGCATCCGCAGGAGGAGGTCATCGACACGGTCGGTGTCGGCCCTGGGAAGGTCCAGTGCCCGGATGATGGTGCTCCCCAGGATGATGGAGAGGTACAGCAGCGATATGGCGTGCGGGTCCGTCGAGTCAGAGACCACGCCGAGGTCCCGGGCCAACACCGCCAGATCGGAGAGCTGTTCGCCGATCTGAACCAGATCGGGAACGATCGCTTCGCGCGCGTCTTCGTCGCGGGTGGCCATGGTGATGGCCTCCAGCATCAAGCGGTCGATGTCTCGGGTCTCGCCGGTGAGACGTTCGGCGACGCGTCTTGAGACGTTGGAATCCTCGATGTCCGCATGGGCGGCCTGATCGGTCATGTCGGCGACCAGACGCCGGCCCTCGGTCAGCAGTGCCTCGGCCAGGATCTCCATGCGGCTGCCGAAGTGGGCGTACAGCGCCCCCGTCGTGAACCCGGCGGCGTTGGTGATGTCCTGAACGCGGGTGTCGGCGTAGCCACGCTCAAGAAACACCTCGATTGCGGCAGCGATGAGGCGGGCGCGTGTGTCGGCCGATGTTCCTGGGCGCCCGCGTGGTCTGGGGGCTGAATCGGTCATGGTCGTCCCTCACGGAAGTAAAATTGTCGGTTCTTCACAATAGTTCAACGAAACACCCTTCGCGTCGGAGGCAGAAGTCTGTTTGAGTACCGGCCGGCCATCCGGTGGCTGCCACTGTCAAGGGCGGGGCGTTGCGGTGGCAGAGTGTTGCGGTGCCCGAACTGCCTGAGGTCGAGACGATTCGAGCGGCCCTGGCGCCTGAACTCACCGGTCGAACCGTTCTGGAGGCGTGGGGGCACCCGTCGGCCAAGTTCGTCCAGGCTCCCGGGGCCATCGGTGGCACGTTCACCGAGGTCGGCCGTCGGGGCAAGTACCTGCTGATGGGCTTGGCGGGCTTGTCGGGCTTGGACGAGGCCGAGCCAGTGCCGGGTCACCTCCGGACGTCCAGCGCCGAATCGTCAGGTTCCAGGTTGTCTGGCACCGAATTGGTGGTGCATCTGGGAATGACGGGGGTGCTGAGCCTGCAGCACGCCACAACGGTGGATCCGAGTGCGCATGTGCGCGCCTGGTGGGCGCTCGACGATGGTCGGTCGCTGGTGTTCAACGACGTGCGGCGCTTTGGACGAGTGGCCGTCGTTCCACGTGGGGGTCATTCATCCCTGGCCACGTTGGCAGCGCTGGGACCCGAACCCTTCGATCCCGGGTTCACGCCGACGGTGCTGAGAAGGGGTATCAACGCCACGACCCGTGCGATCAAGACGGCGTTGTTGTCACAGCGGATCGTGGCCGGTCTCGGCAACATCTATGCCGACGAGGCGCTGTGGCGGGCCGGCATCGATCCCCGACGTCGCGGGGGCCTGGGGGCACGACGGGCGGAGGCGTTGCACGGGGCCATCGTCGACGTGCTTGGCGATGCCATCGGACGCGGCGGCACGACGCTCCGCGACTACCGCACCCTCGATGGGGCCACGGGAAATTACCAGCAGCGACTTGAGGTGTATGGCCGTAATGGCCGGCCCTGCGTTCGATGTGGCACGGCGTTGCGAAGCATCACCCTGGATGCTCGAACCACAACGTGGTGTGTGCGTTGCCAACGATGATGGCCTTGCCGGGGGACGATATCGATCAGGCCCGGGTCGATCGCTCTCCGCCGAACACCTCCTCGGCAAGGGCGGGGGTGGCATAGACCGCCTGGTTTCGGCCTCGTTGTTTGGCCATCAACAACCCTGCGTCGGCAATCCGCACGATGTCCGGGAAGGCATCGCCCACCGAGGAGTGAGTGACGCCGAAGCTGGCGGTGAACAATGGGATGTCGTCGGTTCCGACGATTTTGGCGAGGGCGAGTTGGAGGCGCTCGAGAGCCTCCATCGAGGCCGAAACCGACAGCTCCGGGCAGATGATGAGAAACTCCTCTCCACCCAGCCGTGCCACCACGTCGGCGTCGCGCACGTTGGCCACCAGCATGGCGGCGAACGATTGCAGGGCACGATCGCCAACCTCGTGGCCAAACCGATCATTGATCGACTTGAATCGATCCAGGTCCGCCAGGACCATGACGAACGGCACCCCTTGGCTGAGCAACTGGCCAACCTGCATCTCGACCACCCGTCGGTTGACCAGCCCGGTGAGGCCATCGGTACTCGCCTGTTGTCTGGTGACCTCCAGCGTTCGAAGCGTGCCGATGTGGGTGGCAGCCTGATTGGCCAAATCGATGAGTTGGTCCCGGGTGCGGCTGTCGGGAGGGAGACGGTTGGGGGCGGCCACGTGGACCACGCCCAGGCCCTTCGAGTTGAAGGTCATGGGCACGCACACCGCCGAAACAGGTCCGCTCGGCCGTCCCCGCAACATCGGGCAACTGTTCATCGACTCCGAACTGTCGAACACCACGGTGTGGCCGCGGCGTAAGGCAAAGCAGCCGGCCTGATCGGTTACCGGGCAGCCCGGTGACCCGGCCGTGGGACCGGCTGCAACCTCGCTCAGCTCACCCGAGATCGGGTTGGCCAGCAACAACTCGCCCGGCAGCGCCGGCGCGACGAGTCCCAGGGCCTGCTCGACCACCGCAAACATGGCGGCTTCGGAGTCGGCGATCTCGAGTGCCTCGGCGATCACCCGATTCTGGGTGCCTCGTCGTGCGTCCTCGGACAGCCTGGAGAATCGCTCGCCCAGCTGCTCCGCCAGCCGATCGACGGCCTCCCCCAGACGTCCGAAGTCGTCGTTACCGACGAGGTTGGTGCGCACTTGGAACTGGCCCTGGGCGATCCAGTCCAGCGTCTGAACGACAGCGCGCAGTTGCCCGATGATCGGTCGCCATGCCCGCCATGTGAGCGCAACTCCTGCCAGGAGCAACAAGATGGGGATGACGGGAAAGTCGAGGCCACCACGTGCTCGGTTCGCTTCGAGCATCGTCGTCACCGATGGCATCGCGCCGGCCAGGTCGCTTTCGAGTTGGTCGTGGGCGGACCGACGCTGCTGGAAGAACTCCAGGTGTGAGTTGCGCGGCCCCTGGGCCGTCTTGGGGTCGTCCTGAGCCTGGGTCACCAGTCGTTGGATGAGGTCCATGTACGACCGGTCGGAGGCAAGGAGTCCGGCAACGGGTTCGCTCAACGAGTTGTCGATGTTCAGAGCCGTGGTTCTGGCGATGATCTTGTCGAGGGCGTCCGATTGCCCGGTCACCTGTTTGGCCGTCTCGGCCAGGTCGGCCTCGTTGCCACTGGTGAGGCCCTGAACCGCTACGGACCGGGCCAAGGCCACAGACACCTCGGCGTCGGAAACCGCTTGATACTGCCCGTGGGTCAGGCTCAGATGTCGGGCCATCTGACCGGTATGTTCGTTTCTGCTGCCGGCAGAGAAGGCGGCCAGTGCCGCCAGCACGACCACGACCAGCATCGGTCCTGCGATTCGAATCGCCAACGGCAGGTGCCAGGCGTCGCCGGGGTTGGTTGGCGGTGATGACTCCAAGGGCCAGCCTGCACCACCGGGTGCGGTCGGCCGGGCGGGTGGCCTCACCTCGTCCGGATCCGCGTTCGGAAGTGGCACGAACCATACGGCGGGCTCCGCGTGGAATGTCGCCCCTGGTGTGGATGCCTCGGTCCGCGCCCGGGTCATCGAATTTGGCTTGTGAACCATTGCCCGCCCTTGTTGCGTCGGCCTTGGATATGCCCGTGCTTCGGCTCATCGCCATGGCCCCAAGGGGCCTCAAACCGTCGTCTCGTGAATGGCGCACAGCCACCGATGGCGGTGCGCCAACGCAGGGTACGGAGGAGCGCGCTCTAAGTCCATGGGTTCCTTGGACGCATGCGGTGGTGCATCATCGCCAAATTCGGTTTCCGCTCGGGTAGCTTCATCGTCGTGTTTCTCCTTCTCCTGGTGTCCATGGCAGTGGCCGCCGGAGCGGTCGCCGCCAGATTCGCCCTCATGTGGTGGGCTCGCCAGCCGATCGGCGTGGTCCATATCGACCAGCGGGCCAGCCTTCACGTGGGTGCCAGGCTGATGGACGCCTCTGGTCGCTGCCACGGCGATGGTGAACTGGTGGTTGAGGACGGTCGGATTCGGGTGACGATGGGGGATGCGACGGTGCTGTGGCAGGCGGTGGTGGCCGTGGCGGGTGCGGTCTGCACCCAGCCTCGTCCGGCGGTCAGGTTGTCCGGCGAGGGCTGGAGCCTGCTGGTGGTGGTTGATCGCGCCCGGCCGGTTCCGGTGGCCGTCGGGCAGATCGGACGATTGCGGCAAACGACCACCGCTCAGCTGGTGATCGATGCCATCGGTGAGGTGGCGCCGAGCGACCACGCCGACGTGACCTAGCGGCAGCGCGTGGTGGAGCGGCAGCGCGTGCTGGAGCGGCGGCCGAGGCGATTGCCGAAAACCCGCCGGCGGTTACCCGGTCTGGTTTGAGGTGGTCCGCCGCCAGGCGGTGACCTCGGCCACGACCCCGTCGGCGTCGAGCCCGAGATCGGCGAGGATGACGTCCACGTTGCCGTGCGGAAGGTAGGCGACTGGAACGCCCAGGACACGCACGTCCGGGCCACCAACCGGCGCCAGGTCGCGCAGAGAGTCGGCGATCGCCGAGCCCACGCCGCCTTCTCTGAGCCCATCCTCGATGGTGACCACCAGATGGTGCCGGGCGGCGTCGGTCAGCAACTCGGCGTCCAAGGGCTTGACCACCCGTGGGTCCCACACGGTGCAGGCGATGCCCTCGTCGGCAAGCCGATCGGCGGCATCCTGGGCGGCGGCCAGCATCTTGCCCACCCCGATCAGGCACACGTCGGCGGCCTCGTCGGCGCGGGTGCATCGAGCCGACAGGCCCGACCCCACCTCGTCGGGTCCGACGTGTGGGGCGGCGGTCTTGGTCCAACGGATGGCAGCCGGGCCGTCGCAGAGGTCGAGTGCGTCGCCCATCATCTGCGGCAACTCCTGATACGACGAGGGGGCGAACACCACCATGTCTGGAACCTTGGTCAACAACACCATGTCCAACAGGCCATGGTGGGAGGCGCCATCGTTGCCGGTCACGCCCGCACGATCGAGGCAAAAGAGCACCGGCAGGTGGTGCAGGCCCACGTCCAGGTTCACCTGGTCGAACGCCCGGGTGAGGAAGGTGGAGTACACGGCGAAGACCGGCCGCAGCCCCATCATGGCCATGCCGGCGGCCGAGGTCACGGCATGCTGCTCGGCGATGCCCACATCGAAGACCCGATCGGGGAACCGCTCCATCATGGGCAGCAACCCAATGGAGTCGGGCATGGCGGCGGTCAGGGCCACCACCTCCGGGCGGGCTGCGGCTTCGGCGACGATCGCTTTGGAGAACGCGTCGGTGTAACTGCCTTCCTTCACCGAGCCCATGTCGTGCAGGTGCTTCACCGGGTCGTTCTCGGCGGGTGCGTAGCCCCGACCCTTTTGGGTCAGAACGTGAACCACCACCGGGCGGTCCATCTCCTTGGCCGTGGTCAGCGCTGTTTCCAGCGCGTCGATGTCGTGGCCGTCGAGGGGGCCCAGGTATGACACCCCGAGGTCTTCGAAGAACGCCGGCGGTTCAAACATCTCCCGCAGCGCGTGGGTGGCCGAATCCCAGCCTCGTTCGAGCACCTCACCCCCGGGCAGGTCGCGCACCAGCCGCTCGATCCGTGCGGTGTTTCGTCGGTACATGGGGTGAGCCCGCAGCTTCACCAGGCTGTCGCCCAGCCGGGAGGCCGTGGGGGCGTAGCTGCGGCCGTTGTCGTTGAGGATGGTGATCACCCTCCGGCCGCTGTTGCCGATGTTGTTAAGGCCTTCAAACGCCATGCCGCCGGTCAACGCACCGTCGCCGATCACTGCAACCACGTGGCGTTTCGGGCCGTCGCCCAGCTCGAGCGCGGTGGCCATGCCGTGGGCATAGGACAACACGGTGGACGCGTGTGAGTTCTCGATGAAGTCGTGTTCGGACTCGGCACGGCTGGGGTAACCCGACATGCCCCCTGCCTCGCGCAGGGTGGTGAACTCGGCGTGCCGGCCGGTGAGCAACTTGTGAACGTAGGCCTGGTGGCCGGTGTCCCACAGGATCAGGTCGTGGGGGGAGTGGAAGCTGCGGTGGAGTGCCAGGGTCAGTTCGACGGCGCCCAGGTTGGAGCCCAGGTGGCCGCCGCTGGGGCTGGCGTTCACCGAATCGACGATGAAGGTACGGATCTCCTCGGCCAGTTCTGCAAGCTGGTCACCGTCCAGTTTGCGAACATCCTTCGGGCCCTTGATCTCCTCCAGCAGCACGCTGGTCACCTCCACATTGCGAACGCTTCGATGCCGGGGCGTTCGCTCGACAAGGTGATGAGCCTACTCAGAGAAGGGTTCGTGCGAGGTCGGGCCCGACAGGCTGGGCCGGTAGCCGGTGGCGAACGCGGGGGCTCCCAGCGCCGAGACCGCCACCGTCGTCAGGTAATGCAACAGGCCAAGGGCGATCGCCTGGCCGTCCGGTGTTCCGATGGCGCCGAGGAGCACCACGAACGCTCCTTCGCGCACGCCCAGACCTCCCAGTCCGACGGGAAGATTCTGGGCGATGGCCACCGGTGGGAACAGCGCCAACACCACAAGCGGGGTCAGTCCGTTGATGCCGATGATTTGGCCCTCGGCCCACACCGAGGCGCACAGCACCAGTTGAAAGGCCAGCCCGGCCGCCAGCACGGTGGCGGCTCGGGCGGGATGGTGACGGGCCGCGGCCACCCCTCGGTGGATGCCAAACAGCAGGCCACGCCAGCCGGTGGGCGCGGCGCCGTCGATCACCCGCGACACCGCCACCCGGCCGACGGCGGCGTGACCCGCAGCGGCGAGCAGCGACATCAGCGCCACAAGTGTCCCCACGTTGATCGCCACCGCCAACGTCGTGGGCGTACCGGCCGACAGCAGCGACGGATGTACCGCCAGCGCCACCAGGCTGATCACCGGTAACACCACCCAACCGGTGAGGCGCTCCAGGGTGATCGAGGCGAATGCCGTGCCCACGTTGTCGAGGTCGGGGGTGGAGCGGGCGATTCGCACCACGTCGCCCCCAAAGGCGGTGGGCAGCACGTTGGAGACGAACTGGCCGGCCCAGGTCATCGACAACAGCCGACGGATCGGCAGCGGTTGATCGAACAGCATGAGTACCCGTTCCCAGCGCACCGCCTGCAGCGAGAGCGCACCGGCCTGCAGCCCGAGCGCCAACGCGATCCACCATGGCGTGGCGGCGGTCCAGGTGGGGACCAGGTCGGCGGCCGCCACGTCGGGCAGTTGCCAGATGAGCAGACCGAGGATGGCGGCGCTCAGCACCATCCGCAGCCAGGTGCTGCCCAGTGCCCGGCGAAGGGTGCTCGACGGATCCTTGTCCGCTGGGTGGTGGTTGGCGATCTGGTCGAGGGTACTGCCGCTCCAACCCGCAGAACCGCAGGTCCCCAGAACCCCAGAAACCCAGAACCTCACCAGTGGCGCAGGTCGATCTCCCAGGTGTCCACCACCTGGTCGCCGTTCACCAGTTGGAACCGCTCGTGACGGGCCACGGTTGGGTCGACGTGGGCGGACCAGAGCCGAACGCGGTCGCCCACCCGCCAGCTCTCAAATGTGTTGGGCAGCAGCGTGATGTGTTCGTCGGAGCAGAAGAACACCTCGCCGTCATCCCACGACGGGTTGCCGTGGTCCATACCGAAGGCCTTCAGGCCCGCATCGGCGATGATCCACCCCTTGGCGCTGACCGACACCACGGTGGCCAGCACCGACAGCGCCTTGGAAAACGGCAGGTCCAGCTTGGCGTAGTCGGTGTCCATCAGCGCATAGGACCCGGCCTGGATCTCGGTGCAGTGGGTGTTGACGTCGAACGTGCCGGTGCCGCCGCCCGAGACGACATCTCCCCCAACCTCGGCTGCGGCGGCAAGCAGCAGGTTCATCGCCTCGGCGGTGCGTTCGACGCGTTCGGTGCGGTCGGCCACCATCATCAGGTGGCCCTCGTAGCCCATCACCCCGCGCACTTCGAGCCCCGCCGAGCGGGCGGCCTCCCCAAGACGTGGTGCGTCGGCCGGATCGCAGCCACATCGGGGGAGCCCGACGTTGACGTCGATGAGCACCGAGCGCACCCCTCCGGTCGACGCAGCCGCAATCGTCTCGTCACTGTCGACTGCGACGGTGATGTTGGCCCGGTCGGCCAAGGCACCGAGGCGGGCGGTGTCCAGGGTTTCGTTGGCCAGCAGCAGGTCGTCGGTCAGCCCGGCCGCCACGAGCCCCTCGATCTCGCGGGGCGTCGCAGCGCAGAACCCGTGGTGCCCACCGGCAGCGAGGTGGCGAGCCAGCGCGGTGCTCTTGGTGGCCTTGACGTGCGGGCGCAGCGCCTCGCCGGGCAGCACCGCGTCCATGGCGGCCAGGTTGGCCTCGAACGCGGTGGTGTCGATCAACAGCGCCGGGGTGGTCAGGTCGTGGATGGAACGGGCCATCGGTCGGGTCTCCCAGGCGGGTTGAGGTGGTGTGATCAGTCCAGCTTGGACAGGAACTCGTCGGTGTTCACGACCACGCGGGTGACTTTGCCCGCGGCCACCAACCGGCCGTCCTCGTGGGCCGACACGGTGAAGGTCAGCCGGCGGCCCTCCACCTTGTCCAGGCTGGAGTCGACTCGGATCACGGCGCCGATGGCCGAGGGGGCGATGTGCTCCAGTTGGACACGCATGCCCACCGTGGTCATGCCTGCGGGCAACGTGTCCGCCAACGCCGATATTGAGGCCGCCTCGCACCACGCCAGCACCCGGGGCGTGCCCAGAACCTCAACGGAACCGGAGCCCAACGAGCGCGCGGTGTCGGCGTCGGCGACCGTGAACTCGACTTCGCCGCGAAGTCCGGGTGAGATTCCCATGGGTGCCCCTTGAGGGGCAGAGCCGCCCCGCGTCCGTCAGAGCAGGCAAGGCTAGTCACCCTGCGGTCCCAGGGATGTGGCCGAAGCCCCCGGCCGGCACGAGCCCTGCGACCGCGCCGGATCGGGCGCCCAGTGCCGGGGGGCCCGGTGTTGCGAGCGGTAGATTGCTCTGTTCACCTTGTTCCGCACCCGATCGAGAGCAGCGCCCGTGATTGAAGAGTCCACCCTGTCCGAGGTTCTGGCCACCGGCCTGTCCGGCGGTGCCGAGTTTGCCGAGGTGTTCGTGGAGGATCGACGTTCCACCTCGGCGGTCCTCGACGACGGCCGGGTGGAGGATGTGGCCACCGGTCGCGACCGGGGCGCCGGAATTCGGGTGGTGGTGGGGGAATCCACGGGTTTCGCCCACACCACCGACCTGAGCCCCGAGGGCCTGAATGCAGCAGCCCGCACTGCCGCGGCCGCTGCCCGCGACGGCAAGGGCGGCGCCACCATGGTGGAGCTCACGTCGGTGGAGGCGGCCAACCCGTCGGTGGTGCGCCTGTTCCCGGGCGACGTGGCCACCAGCGCCAAGGTGGAACTGCTCGGTCGGGCCGATCGCGCTGCCAGGGCGGCCGGATCGTCGATCAGCCAGGTGTCGGCCCGCTACGGGGACAGCAGGCGCCGTATTCAGGTGGCCAACTCCGATGGTGTGCTGGCGTCCGACGACCAGGTACGCACGTTGTTTTCGGTGTCGGCGGTGGCCAACGGCGACACCGGCATGCAGACCGGACGCGAGAGCATCGGCCACACGGTCGGATTTGAGCTGTTTGACGACCACAGCGTGGAGGAGTTGGCCGAGCGTGCCGCCCGCCGGGCGATCGTCAAGCTGGACGCCCGTCCGGCGCCATCGGGCACCCGCACCGTGGTGATCGGTCCGGGGGGTGGTGGCGTGATGTTCCACGAGGCGTGCGGCCACGGCTTGGAGGCCGATTTGGTTGGGAAGGCGGCGTCGGTCTTTGCCGGGCGTGTGGGTGAGCAGGTGGCCTCGCCGCTGGTGACGCTGGTTGACGACGGCACGATGGGCGGCGAATGGGGTGCCTTCGCCATCGACGATGAGGGCCGCCCCGCCCAACGCAACGTGCTGATCGAAGACGGCGTGTTGACCGATTTCATGTGGGATCTGCTGCGGGCCAGGAAGGAAGGCCGTGCCAGCTCCGGCAACGGTCGCCGCCAGAGCTACCAGCACCTGCCGATGGTGCGCATGACCAACACCTATCTGCTGGGCGGGGAAAGCGAACCCGACGACATCGTGGCCGACACCCCCAACGGTGTCTACATCGCGCACCTGGGAGGCGGCCAGGTGAACACCGCCACCGGCGACTTCGTGTTCGGTATGACCGAGGCCTACCTGATCGAGGACGGCAAGATCACCGAGCCGCTTCGTGACGGCAACCTGATCGGCAATGGTCCGGCTGCGTTGGCGTCGATCGACGCGGTGGGCAACGACTTTGCCATGGGCTCACCCGGTACCTGCGGTAAGGACGGTCAGGGTGTGCCGGTCGGTGACGGGGTGCCAACGCTTCGCGTCGGTGGGCTCACCGTCGGCGGCACCGCCGCGTGAGTGGCGGGGTGAGCGCCGCATCGAAGAACGCGGTCGGGTTGGACGATCCCGAGGCACTCCTCCAGCGGGCCGATGCCGTCATCGCGGCCGCCCGGCCCGGAGAGCAGGTGGAGGTCAGCCTGGGCGAGTCGATCGATACCGAGATCCGCGCCTACGGCGGTGCCGTCGAGTCGTTGTCCTCTGCGCGTTCCGTCGGCGCGTTGGTTCGGGTGATCGTCGGTGGCCGCAGCGGGGTGGCAACCACCACGCTGACCGACCCCGAGACGCTGGCCGGCCTGTTGGTCGAGGCCCGCACCAACGCTGCGGATGCCGGCGTTGATCCGGTGGCGGCGGTGGCCCGTCCGGACGGTGTGGCGCAACCGGACCTCGAACTGTACGACCCCAGGTTCGAGCTGTTGAGCGTCGACGACAAGGTCGACCTGGCCCTCGCCTTGGAGGCTGCCGTCATGTCCGGTGACCCCAGGATGAGCGGGGTTGAGGGTGCCGACTACGGCGACTCCGTGGTGGTCTCGGCGGTGGCGAACACGGCCGGGATCCGGGCGGCGCAGCGCGAAAGCGGCGCCGGGCTGTCGGTGTACGCGATGGCGACGGAGCGTGGCGAGACCCAGACCGGGTTCGGTTTTGCGGTCGGCCGCAGCGCCCAGGAGTTGTCGGTCGAGACCACTGCCGCCGAGGCCGTCGCCCGTACGGTTCAGCTGCTCGGTGCCACCAAACCGCCCAGTGGCAAAATGAACGTGGTGCTCGATCCTTGGGTCACCGCCCAGTTCATCGGCGTGATCGCCGAGATGTTGTCCGGCGAGGAGGTGCGTAAGAGGCGCACCCCATTCGCCGACCGGCTGGGTCAGGCGGTGGCCTCGAACCTGGTGACGTTGCTGGACGACCCGACCGATCCGAGGGCACCGGGCGCATCGCTCACCGATGACGAGGGCCTTGCCTGCCGCCGGGTCAACCTGATCGATGGCGGCACGCTGGTCGGCTACCTGCACAATTCGGTGACCGGCGGGGTGCTCGGGGGTGGTTCCACCGGCTCTGCGATTCGCTCCGGCTCGTCGCTCAGCGTCGGCCCCCGCGCCGTGCGTCTCATGCCGGGTCAGACCCCCCGGCCGGACGTGCTGGCGGCGGTCGGCGACGGTGTGCTGGTGACCGAGGTGTCCGGGCTGCACTCGGGGGTCAACCCCACATCGGGCGACTTCAGTTGCGGCGTGGAGGGGCTCCTCATCCGCAATGGCTGCGTGGCCGAGCCGATCCGGGAGGCCATCGTGGCGTCCACGCTGCAGCGGATGCTGACCGACGTGCTGGCGGTCGGTAACGACGAGACCTGGTTTCCGGTGGATGCTTCGGGCGTCACGCTGGCCATCGAGGGCCTCAGCCTGGCGGGCGCATGAGTGGCTCGGCCGCAGCGGTTGCCGCCGGCGTTCCTCCGGCTGGGGCTGATCGGGGACACCCCCCCGGGGGTGGTGACGGCGGCGCCGTGGCGCAGGCCACCGAGGCCGAGCTCCTGGCGCTGTGCCGGCGGGTTCGGGACCAGGCCTCACCGGGCGAGTATGTCGAGGTGGTGGCTGCCCGCAATGAAGGCACGTCCGTCAAGGTGCACGGCGGTGAGGTGGAGTCGCTGACCGCGTCGGTCACCGCTTCACTGGGCATCCGCGTGGTCGTCGATGGCCGGGCGGGCTTTGCCCATGCCGGTTCCCTTGCCGACGACGTGGTGGCCGAGACCCTGGCCCAGGCCCGGGAGAACGTGGCCTTCGCCGAGGTTGACCCCTTTCTGACTCTGGCCACTCCTGACGGGGTGGAGGTGGTGGCTCAGCCGGCGCTCCGCAACAACCTGGTGGCGGCCATTGCAGTGGACTCCAAGGTGGACCGGGCCCTCGAGCTTGAGCGCCGTACCCTCGACCTCGATCCTCGGGTCACCGGTGTGCGGGTTGCGAGCTACTCCGATGGCTGGGGCTCGAGTGCGCTGTGTTCCACCAACGACATCGAGGTTGCCTCGTCCGGCTCGCACTGCGCGGCGGCCACCCAGCCGCTGGTGGTGGCCGACGGTCAAACCCAGATCGGTGTCGGTTGGGATGCGACGCGTGACCCGGAACTGCTCGACCTGGCCGAGATCGCCGCCGATGGGGTGGAGCGTGCCACCCGTCTGCTGGGTGCCGTGCAACCGTCGAGTGGCCGGCTGCCCATCATGTTGGAGCCCCGCCTGGCCGCCACGCTGTGGGGCATCGTCGCCGGCATGTTGTCGGGGGAGGCGATCGTGAAAGGTCGGTCACCTTTTGCCGATCGCGTGGGTGAGATCGTGGCTGCATCCGGCTTCACGCTGTTGGACGACCCCACCGACCCGGCAGGCCTGGGCGCCGAGGAATTCGATGGCGAGGGCCTGGCGTGTCGCCGCAACGTGCTGATCGACGGTGGAACCCTCAGCGGATACCTGCACAACAGCACGACGGCCCATCGGATGGGAGTCGCCTCCAACGCATGCGCGGTGCGCGGCAGCCGATCGTTACCGGGCGCAGGTGCCGTGGCGTTGGCCATGATGCCGGGCTCCGGCACTCCCGAGCAGCTGCGGGCGCCGTTGGGGGAGGCCCTGCTGGTGAACAGCTTCACGGGTTTGCACTCGGGGGTGAACCCCACCTCGGGCGACTTCTCGGTGGGAGGCGATGGGCTGATGATCCGCAACGGCGAGCTTGCAGAGCCGGTGCGTGAGCTGACGCTTGCCTCGACCATTCAGCGGCTGATGAGCGGGGTGATCGCCATCGGCGGTGAGCTCGAGCGTCTTCCTTCGGGCTCGTCGATGCCGTGGGTCGTGATCGACGACGTGTCCATCGGCGGCAGCTGACGGCCGGCGGTTATCCGGGAGCGTCCAGCACGAGGGCAACCGAGCCTGAGAGTGCGATGCGTGCCACCTCATCGGCATCCCCCGGCGACACGGCCACCCAGGCCACCCAGCCGGTGGTGTCGGCGCCGGCACCCTGCGTCTCGTCGGCGGGTACGTGCTCTGAACTGCCTGCGGGTGGCGGACCCACCACCACGCCTGCGGAGGCAATCGGGAATTGCGTGCGTTCGGTATCGACCCCGATGGACGCCCCGGCCACCACCCGCACGCGGTCGCCCGGCTCCAACCGAGGTGCCAGCGTGCCCTCGGGGAACGCCACCACCGACCGGGTTCCCGCACCCGGGGTGCCGTCACCGACCAGCATGCCGGATCGGATGGGCTCGCCCTTTCCGACACTGCGGTCGAGCACCGGGGGGACGCCCTTTCGATTCAGATCGGTCCAGGAGTCTTCGTTGAGGGCGTCAACGGCCAAGGCCACGGCGGGAAGGCGCTTGATGCTGACCTGCTCGGCATCAAGGGTTGTGCCGGCGGCCAGGTTGCTGTTGGCCACCACCACCGCGTTCAGCGTTCCCCAGCGGTGATCGGCTGCTGTTGCGCGTGACTCGGCTCGTGCCACCAGACCGGTGCTGATCGCGGCCAACACGATGGCCGCCAGTACCTGAGGTGCCCGTTGGCGACGCAGCAGGTGCGCCAGATCGCCCAGTGGGTGTTCGGGCAGGGTGGTTGGGAGGAAACGGTGCCAGCTCACGGGGTCACCGTACGGATGGGACGCCACCGTTTCATCGGGTCGCCGGCACCGGGTTGCGAGGCTCGCAGGTCATCGGCGCGGCGAGGCGTGCAAGGCGTCACACTGAGCGAATGTTTTGACGAATGACCAGTTCGTACCTCATCGGCGCGCTATCGTTACAGAACCGTAACCCAATTGAGAGTTTTGTCATGCGCGTCTCGGCCGGAAGTCTTTGATGTCCCGACCGGCCCTCGCAACGTGATCCTCAGCCCGTTGTCCGTCCCCCGAACCCCCGAGGTGTGATGCGCTCACTCAAGCCCCGCTCTCCCCTGATCGTTGGCCTTGTCACCGTGTTGGCCAGCGTGACGATGTCGTCGGTTCCCGCCGGCGCCGCGCCGGTCAAGGTCGATCCGGCCAGCGAGGCGAAGCGTCTGGGCTCCGAGCGTGAACAGGTTCGTGCTCAGCGAGCCTCGAAGGCGACGCAGATCAACGCCCTCCGGGCCGATGACGACAAGGTGTCGGCTGCGCTCTCCGACCTGAGTAAGAACGTGTCCTCCCAGCAGGACCTGTTGTTGGAGGCGCAGAACGGTGTGCGCGACTCGGAACGACAGGCGAAAGAGGCGGAGCAGCGGGCAAAGGAGGCCGGGACCAAGCTTGGGTCGCTGCGCGACGGCCTGGCCGACCGTGCCGCCCAGGCCTTCGTCACGATGCCATCTCACAGCTTTGGTGCAGCGTCGGAGGATTCCAGCCCGAACCAGTTGATGACCCGGCGTACCTACCTCAACCTCGTGGCGGGTAACGACCGAACCCAGGTGGAAGACCTTCGAGCCACCGAGCAGGACCTGACCACGGCCAAGGCGAGCGCCAAGTCGGCCTCCGAACGGGCCCAGGCGCGCCGTGCCGAGGTCTCCTCACGCCTGGCCAAGCTGCAGGCGGCCCAAGCCGAGCAACTGGACTTTCAAGAGGCTGTGGCCGACCGGATTGCGTCCGCCTCGGCCGAGGCGGCGGGGCTGGAAAAGGCTGACGAGAAGCTGTCGACCGAGTTGGTGAAGCAGCAGTTGGCGCTGACCGCGCAACTGAAGCAGGCCGAGGAGCAGCGCAAGGCCAAGATCGCGGCGTTGCAGGCGGCCAAGCTGCAACAGGCGGCCCAGTTGAAGGCCGCCGGTGAAGCCCAAAGGTCCGGTGGCGGTGGTTCCTCGGCACCCTCAGGTGGCGGTGGCGGTGGCGGTGGAGGTGGCGGTGGAGCGCCCGTGGGTATCACGGGTAGCGGGAGCATCGTCAGCGTGGGCGGAATCCGCGTGCATCAGTCGATCGCCGGCAACCTGTCTCAGATGTTGGGCGCGGCCCGGGCATCCGGGATCAACCTTGGTGGCGGAGGGTTTCGTGACCCGGCCGACCAGGTTCGGGTGCGGCGGAGCAACTGTGGTTCGTCCAGCTACTCCATCTATCAGGCGCCGTCCTCATCGTGTCGGCCGCCGACGGCCATCCCCGGGACTTCGCAGCACGAGCGTGGCCTGGCCATCGACTTCACCTCGGGTGGTTCGGCGCTGAGCTCCGGCGGTTCCGGTTACAGCTGGTTGAAGGCCAACGCCTCCCGGTATGGCTTCCACAACCTCCCGGGAGAGCCCTGGCACTGGTCGACGACCGGCTCGTAGCCGAGCGGCCTTGACCCCGCTTAGGCGGTTGCGTCGACCTCGGTCACCGCAAAACGCTCCTCGGCGGGCTCGCCGTCGCTCGGCAGGGTCAACAGGTCAACACCGGCATCGGTGACCACCATGGTGTGTTCAAACTGAGCGGTGCGTTGCCCGGTGACGGTGAGCGCAGTCCAGTCGTCGTCCCACATCCACATGTCGGCAGGGCCAACGGTGATCATCGGCTCGATCGTGAAGGTCATGCCCTGCTCGAACACCGTGCCGGCCCGAGGGTCGAAGTAGTGCGGGATCTGCAGGCTGGTGTGGAACTGATCGCCAATGCCATGCCCGATGAACTCGCGCACGATACCGAATCGACCGCCGTGGCGGTCGACCTCGGCCTCGATGGCCCGACCGATGTCGTGGACACGACCGCCGGGTTTCACAGCATCGATTCCCGCGTGCATGGCGGCGCGGGTGACCTGCACCAGCCGCCTGCTCTCCTCGTCGACGTGGCCCACCAACACGGTGCAACTGGTGTCGCCGTGAACGCCGTTGTGGTACACGGTGACGTCCACGTTGATGATGTCGCCGTCGGCCAGTCGCCGACTGTCGGGAATGCCGTGACAGATCACTTCATTGACCGACGTGCACAGCGACTTGGGGAACCCGCGATAGTTGAGCGGGCTGGGGTAACAGTTGCGGGTGATCGAGGCCTCGTGGCCGATGCGGTCGAGCTCGTCGGTGGTGATGCCAACCTCAACTGCGGCGCACACCTCGTTGAGCACCTCGGCGGCCAGCCGGCCGGCCACCCGCATGCGTTCGATCTCATCGGGGGTGCGCACCGCTTGAGCCGCTCGTCGCGACGGCTCGCCGTCGGTTGCATACTCAGGTCGTCCGATGCCGCCGGGTACCGGACGGCGCGGGCTGATCAGGCCAGCCTCAACGGGCGGTGAGGGCGGGGGACTGGAGACGCGCCGGGTGCGACGCCGCTTGCGTTTTGCCATAGCGGCAGTCTGTCACGCCTGCCGCGTTGTTCAGTCGGCGGGCGACGATGCACCGGCGGTGGATTTCGCCGCGGACCCGGTGGGCTTTGAGTCTGACTTCTTGGATTCGGACGAGGTCGAGGAGGATTCCGAGCTGCTCGGCTTGTCGGAGCCGGAGGAGGGTTTGGAGTCGGAGGAGGACGCGCCATCGGCGCCGGTCTTGGCGGTCGATGGGGCGCTTGAGGACGAACCAGAACCGCCGCTGCGGCTGTCGGTCTTGTAGAAGCCCGAGCCTTTGAAGGAGATGCCGGGGGTGGAGAACAGCTTGCGCAGGCTGCCCGAGCAGTTGGGGCACTCGGTGAGCGCGTCGTCGGTGAACGCCTGGCGCACCTCCAACGACTCTCCGCAGTCCCTGCATCGGTATTCGTAGATCGGCATCACAACTCCAAGGGGGCGCTGGCACTCTCACCTGTCGAGTGCCAACGATACCGGGCGCTGGTGAGATCCCCAAAGCGGAAGGTCGTTTCCTTGGGTTCTGGTCGTAGGCTGTTGGCTATGAGTACAGCTGTTTCATCGCGTGTGACCAAGGCCGTGATCCCAGCCGCCGGATTGGGTACCCGCTTCCTGCCGGCCACCAAGGCGCAGCCCAAGGAGATGTTGCCGGTGGTCGATCGACCGGCCATCCAGTATGTGGTTGAGGAGGCGGTCGCCGCCGGAATCGATGACATCCTCATCATCACGGGCCGTAACAAACGCAGCTTGGAGGACCACTTCGATCGCAACTTCGAGCTGGAGTACCTGCTGGAGGCCAAGGGCAAGATGGACGAGCTGGGTGAGGTGGTCAACCTCGCCGACCTGGCCGACATTCACTTCGTGCGTCAGGGCGAACCGCTGGGTCTGGGGCATGCGGTCTCGGTGGCCCGCAAGCACATTGGGGACAATCCGTTCGTGGTCATGCTCGGCGACGACATCATGACCCACAGGCCGCCGTTGATCTCCGAGATGATGGATCTCCACTCCGAAACCGGCGGGTCGGTCATCGCCCTCAAGGAGGTGCCCCACAGCGACATCTCGTTGTATGGCTGCGCCGAGCCCGGCGCCCGCGACGGCAACGTGGTGGAGTTCCGAGGGGTGGTCGAGAAGCCGGCTCCAGAGGACGCCCCGTCCGACCTGGCGGTGGTGGGCAGATATCTGTTTACCCCCCGAATCTTCGAGTTTCTGGAGAACGCCGAGCCGGGTGTGGGTGGCGAGATCCAACTGACCGATGCCATGGATCAACTGCTCAAGGTGGAGCCGATGCACGGCCTGGTGTTCGATTCGGGTCGCTACGACATCGGGCAAAAGCTCGACTTCCTGCGTGCCACCGTGGAGCTGACCCTCGAGCGGGAGGACCTGGCGCCGGAGTTCTCGAAGTTCTTGGCCAAGCTGGTGGTCGACCGGGGTCTGGTGTGATTCCACTGGAGGAGGCCCGCTCCTACGTCCTGGGGCTGGGCACGCCCCTGGAATCCGTCGAGATGCCGGTGGGTGAGGCGGCGGGGCTGGTGTTGGCCGCCGATGTCGTGGCGGCGGACGCGGTACCGGGCGACGACAATTCGGCGATGGACGGCTGGGGCCTGCGTGCTGCCGATGCGACCGAACCCGGCACCACGTTGCGTGTGGTCGGTGCGCAGATGGCGGGTGTCGCCGACGAGGCCCTTCGCGTTGGGCCCGGGGAGGCGGTGCGGATCATGACCGGCGCCACGATCCCAGCCGGAGTCGACGCGGTCGAGATGGTCGAGCGCGCCGATGTGGACGGCGACTCGGTCACGCTGCACCTCCCGGTACCCGCTGCACAGTTCATTCGACGAGCCGGCGAGGATGCGGTCGCCGGTCAACGTGTGCTGCCGATCGGCACCCTGCTGACGCCGGCCGGCGTCGGGGTGGCCACGTCGGTCGGCGCCGCCCGGGTGACCGTGACGCGCCGACCCCGAGTTGGTGTGGTGTCCACCGGTGACGAACTGGTGAGCGGCGATCGGCCGCTTCGCAGCGGGGAGCTTCGCGACTCCAATCGTCCGGGGCTGCTGGCCGCCGTTGCCCGGTTGGGCGCCGAACCGGTGGATCTGGGCTGGGTTCCCGACGACGAGGCGCGCATCTCCGAGGTGCTGTTGCGCGGAGCCGAGAGCTGCGACCTGGTGCTCAGCTCGGGTGGTGTCTCGATGGGCGACGCCGACCTGGTGAAGGTGATCCTTGCCCGCCTGGGCGAGATGCGGTGGATGCAGGTGGCCATCAAGCCCGCCAAGCCGCTTGCCGCCGGAGTGGTCGGATCTACCCCGGTGGTGGGCCTTCCCGGTAACCCGGTGTCGTCGCACGTGTCGCTGCTGTTGTTTGGTGCCCCGCTGATCGCCCGGTTGGCCGGACGTCGCGACGACCCCATCGTTCGGGTTCGGGCGCTGGTCTCCGGCGGTCTGCCAGGTCACGCTGCCGGTGGTGGTGACGAGAAGACCCATTTCACCCGGGTTCAAACGTCGTGCGATGCGAACGGTGAGTGGACGGTTCGATCCGCAGGCGCTCAGGGCAGCCACCAACTGTCCACGATGGCGCTGGCCAATGGTCTGGCGGTGCAGCCTGGCGGGGTGGAGGTCCCGGCGGGCGCCACGGCGACGGTGTTGTTGCTGCCCTAGTCTGAGTCGGATGCAAGAGCTCACCGACACCTTTGGCAGAGTCCATCGAGACCTGCGTATCTCGGTGACCGATCGTTGCAATTTTCGCTGTACCTACTGCATGCCGGCGGAGGGCATGGACTGGCTGCCTCGGGACGAGGTGCTGAGTTTTGAAGAGATCGAGCGGATCGCCTCCTTGTTGGTGGATCGCTACGGCTTCGATTCCATCCGGCTCACGGGCGGCGAGCCCACCGTTCGGGCGCACCTGCCCCAACTGGTCGCCAAATTGGCCCGCCTGGACGTTGACCTGGCGCTCACCACCAATGGCGCCACGCTGGCACTGGTGGCCCCGGCGCTCGCCGATGCCGGGCTTGACCGCATCAACGTTTCGCTCGACACCTTGCACCCCGCCAGGTTCGTTGAGATGACTCGCCGCGACTCGCTTGCGGCGGTCATCGACGGGGTTCGTGCGGCCAAGGCGGCCGGGCTCGATCCCGTGAAGGTCAACGTGGTTGCCATGGCAGGGGTCAACGAGGACGAATTGATCGACTTTGCCGCCTTCGGTCGGGCCGAAGGCGTCGAGGTGCGTTTCATCGAGTTCATGCCCCTCGATGCCGACCAGGCTTGGAAGCGCTCCTCGGTGCTGACCCAGGCGGACATTGTCGAGCGCATCAGCGAGAGGTTTCCGCTGGTCGCCGAGCGTCGCGGGCACGCACCGGCCGACCGATTCGCCTACGTCGACGGCGGAGGTGCGCCGGGCAGCAGCCACGTCGGTGTGATCGCATCGGTCACCGAGCCGTTCTGCGGCAGCTGTGATCGGGTTCGTTTAACCGCCGACGGCAAACTTCGCAGTTGTCTGTTCGCCATGACCGAGACCGACCTCCGGGGCCTGATCCGCGCGGGTGCCGACGATGAAGCGTTGGCAGCCGCGATCGAGGGCTGTGTGCACGGCAAGTGGGCCGGTCACCGCATCGACCAGGTGAACTTCATCCGTCCTTCCCGTTCGATGAGCCAACTCGGCGGGTAGGGATAACCTCGCCGCTCATGGCCAACCAACCCCTCACTCACCTCGATCCGCTGGGGCGTGCCCGCATGGTGGATGTCACTCAGAAGGAGGTCACGGCCCGCCGTGCGCTGGCGAGGGGACGGGTCTTGATGACGGCGGAGACCACGGCGTTGATCGCCAGGGGCGAGGTCTCGAAGGGCGATGTCCTGGCAGTTGCCCGGGTTGCGGGTATCCAGGCGGCCAAGCGCACCAGCGATCTCATCCCGCTGTGTCACCCGGTGGGCATCGGCGGCATCTTCATCAACTTTCGCATCGATGATGAGTGGGTGGAGGTGGAGGCTCAGGTGGAAACGGTGGATCGCACCGGTGTGGAGATGGAGGCGCTGACCGCCGTCTCGGTGTCATGTCTCACCATTTACGACATGTGCAAGTCGGTCGATCGCTCGATGATGTTGGGGGAGATCACCCTGTGGGAGAAGACCGGCGGCCGGTCGGGCACGTACCGTCGTGAGGCAGTGGCTGAGAGTGGCAATGACCGTGACGACGATTCCGAGTCCTTGAGACCCTTCAACCGCTGAGAAATTCAGACGTGAAGTTTGTCACGCGAATGTCATGATTGGGCAAGGCGCCCCGCCGGACGGCCATCAATCCTCGTGCTCGAGAAACCGGCTCGAAGCCTTGCAGTGCCTTGAAATCCCGGGCTTGTAGCCTATTTTGAATGAGGTATAGCCGCTGAATCCCTTGTGGGCAACGGTAAGTGGGCGGCCGGCGATGGGCGGATTCTGCGACTGGCTCGTTGGCGAGTTGGTGTCGTTCGTTCGTAGCAATCGTATGGCGTACGTGTTACAGTTCGTCGTTGTAACGAGAACATTCAGCTGTCGAGCTGAGTGGTTTCACCCCCCGACGCCCCCCGATTGGCGCCGGTATCCACCATCCAGCGTCCCTCGGTTCGTACCGTGGGCAGAGTCCAGGGAGTACAGGACCACGTGAGGAACCCTACGGTGCTGGTGTTGTTGGGATTGGCTGTGGTGTGGGCACTTGTGCTCACACCCGATTTGGTGCGGATGTATCGCCAAACCACGTCGCGCCGTCCCACAGGCCTTCGAAACGTCACACAACCCGTTGCACGGCGCAGCGGCTCGGGCGCGGTGAGCGCTCTTGGTGCTCCGACGGCAGTGTCGAACGCCGCCATGAGCAGAACGCAGGCACAGCAGCGCCGGGCCATGGTGTTATTCGCCTTGATGGTGCTCTGCGCCGTCACTCTGATCGGCGGGGTGCTCAAGGGTGGTTCGGTGTGGGCCGTACACCTCGGCGTCGACGTGCTGCTGGCCGGCTACGTCTACATGCTGGCCACCCGCGCCCAGAACGCACGTGCCTCAAAGGCCCACCGCTCCGAGCGTGCTGCCCGGCGTGGTGCCGCACGGCCCCGCCCCTCCTACCTGCAGCACCAGGCCCCGTCGCCGCAGCCGGCCGGTGCTGTCGGCGAGGTCTACTACCTCGATGATGTCAGGCCCGGCAACGCCGTTGCAGGCTACGCGGCGCAACCCGCAGCCGAACCTGCGGCGTACTACGACGACTCCTACGTCGACGCCGAGACCTACTACTCCGACGTGGACGGCCAAGATGCCGCCTACGCCGGGTACGAGGTCGACGACTCCCAGAGCGAGTACTACGACGAGTGGGCCCAGCAGCCCCTCCGTCGTTCAGTGGGCTGGTAACGCACTCCGGTTGAGCCGGTAGTGTGTCGTGATCCCAACATGGGGGTGTAGCTCAGTTGGCTAGAGCGCATCGTTCGCAACGATGAGGTCGTGGGTTCGATTCCCATCACCTCCACCCATGTGATGCAGACGTAAACGCAGAAGCCCCCGAACCAGTGGTTCGGGGGCTTCTCCATGCACGGGCTGAGTTGCCCTTTCGGGTGTGTCAGGCGGCGGTGAACAGGTTGGGTGCGCGGCCCCTGCTGGCGTGGTCGGGGTCGGGCCCCAGCGACTTCACCTTCTTGGCGGCCACCAGATCGTCAACCACCTTGCGCACGGTGCCGATGCTGGCACCGGTGCCGGATTCGATGTCGTTGTAGGTCCACGTGCCGCTGCGACCTTGAACGTGGGCGGCGACGGTGGCGGCGTTGACCCGCTGCGAGCGAGCCGAAGTGGCCTTTCCACCCTTCGTGCCAAACCCGGCCTGGGCAAGCACCTCGGTGGGCACACCTTGACGACGAAATGCGTCAGCGGTGATGTCCTCTTCTTCGGCAAACTGCTTGGCCACGGAAATGAACTCTCGGACCACGGATTCGCCATCGGTGCTGCGCACACGATCGAGCTCTGACTCCAAACGCAGACGCTCGATCTGGTCGTCAGTAGCACTCAGTTCTGCCTGTACCTCCTCAACTCGATCGTGGTCGATCACAGAAGTTGGATCACTGAGGTAGTTGAGGTACCGGCGGACTGCGGCTTCCGGATTGGTTGTGTCTTGGGTTCGTGTGCTTGATGCCATGAAGCCACCATAGGCCTCAGAAATGAACTTTGCACTTTGAACGTCATCCGTATCGCTCGAACCGTGTTGGCTACCCTATGAACGCTCTGGGTCCATAGGGTGAATCACCCGGCACCTTGTGGGGTTTGATCTCAGGGGCTGCATCACGGGGCCGCCTGGAGCGGCACATCAAACCGACTGGCTATTGCCGCCTGGCGCCCACCCGAAGGCGCTGAACATCCACGAATCGGCGGCCGGCGTGTGGTTGACTGACCGGGCGTTGGGCACGCGGGCGGAGCCGCACCTGAAAGAGGCGCGCCACCATGCTCTTCCCCACCATGAGTTTCGCCCTCTTCTTTGTGGTGGTGCTTGGGGTCTCCTGGAGGCTCAACGAACGGCCTCAGGCATGGAAACTCTTCATGCTTGCAGCCAGCTACGTGTTTTACGGGGCCTGGAACTGGCGGTTTTTGGCGCTCATCATCGGGGCGAGCGTGGTCAACCATCTGGTGACCAAGGCAATGGAACCCCGTGCAGGCGCAGCGCGTCGTGCCTGGCTGGTTGTCGGCCTGCTCGCCAACCTGGGCACGCTGGGCTACTTCAAGTACTACGAGTTCTTTACCGAGTCGCTGGTGAGATTGCTGTCTCCGTTCGGGCTGGAGCCGCACGGCCTGGTGAAAACCGTGGCGTTACCGATTGCCATCAGCTTTTTCACCTTTCAGGGTCTCAGCTACCTCATCGACGTGTACCGGGGTGATGAGCGGACGTACTCCCTGCTGGACGTCAGCCTCTTTCTGGCGTTCTTCCCGCAATTGGTGGCCGGGCCCATCGTGCGCACCAGCGAGTTCATGCCCGAACTGCACAGCCGTCGCAACCCCGACGGGGTGGATGTGGCCCGCGCGGTGCGTCTGATTGGTCGAGGCCTGATCAAAAAGGTGGTGATCGCATCGTTGATGGCACAACTGGTCGATCCGGTGTTTGCCGCACCAGGCGGCTACACGGCATTCACGGTGTTTGTGGCGGTCCTGGCCTACGCCGTCCAGATCTACGCCGATTTCTCCGGCTACACCGACATTGCCATTGGCGTGGCGTTGTTGCTGGGCTTTCACTTCCCAGACAACTTCGACCGTCCTTATGCGTCGAGCAGTATTCAAGACTTTTGGCGTCGTTGGCACATGACGCTGTCGCGTTGGTTGCTCGACTATCTCTATATTCCGCTGGGGGGCAACCAGGGCGGCCGGGCACGCCAGTACCGCAACCTCATCTTGACCATGGCGCTCGGAGGACTCTGGCATGGCGCCAGCGGCACGTTCATCGTGTGGGGCCTCTACCAGGGGCTTGGCCTGGCGGGCGAGCGGTGGATGAGGGACCGCCGCCAAGAGGGTCGACCGCTGTCGGCAGGGGTGCGAGCCGCGTGGGTTCAGCGCCGTCAGGCGGTGAAGGCGCTTGCGCAGGAGAACGCCGCGTTCGAGGCCACGGGGCAGGCGCCTACGGTGCCCGTCTCGCACGATCAATGGAGCTTTGGGGGCTCCGGCAGGGCCCGGGCCACCTACGACACTGCGGGGCTGCGCCTCGACGCCGTTGAGGTGCGGGATGCCGGCCAGGGAGTCGGGTACGACGACGAAAGTTCGAACGACATGGGGGTGGCTCAGGCTGGTGCAGGAGGCCGGTGGCGCCGTCGCCGCCGCACCGATGAGATCCCCTTCGACGAGGAGTGGAGCCGGCTTCGGGCGGAGCTGGAAGACGACCGCCCGCCCCGCAGCGGGTGGCCACTGCCGGTGAAACGGGCGTTGGTGTTTGCCTTTGTGTGCGTCGGATGGGTGTTCTTCCGGGCACCGTCGCTGGGTGACGCGTTCGCCGTGCTCGGCCGGTTGTTCACCGGCTGGACAGGCGGGCAATCGCTGGTCACGCCGCTGATACTCGTGGTGGTCGCCGGCGCGATCGCTGCTCAGTACCTGCCCTCCAAGGTGGGCGACACCCTGGAGGTGGGGTTCTCCCGTTGGGCGCCACTTGCTCAGGCGCTGGCATTCGGCATCCTGCTCGCCGGGATCGACATCCTCGGTCCCCAGGGTGTGGCGCCCTTCATCTATTTTCAATTCTAGGAAAAACTAGAACAAAGCACTGGCTAACGTAGCATGCAATTGAGGTCGAACCTGATCGGGCGTCTCAGCCACCCGAGGTGGTGGGTTGTTGGCGATGAGTTCCTTGGTGAGGATCCTGGGGCCGAAGTCGGCTCTGGCTTGGGTGAGGACATCGGCGTCGGGGAGTTCGGTTGAGTACTAGGTGGCTGGTGTCTTTCGGGGTGACCTGAGGGCCGGGCCGGACCGGATGGTGGGGCTGGCTGTGACGGTGCTGGGTTGGGCTGGCTGGAGGGTGTGTGGGATGGGTGGGAACTGGGTCGGGCCGGTCGTGGTGCTGTGGTGGGGCCGGCGGTGGCGCCCGAGGAGGGCTTCTCTTGGTCTTTTAGGTTGCCGTGGCCCATCCGGTGGGGGTTGATCTCATCTCGAGCGCGCCGAGTCTGGCGACGTTCCGTGCTGCTGCGAGCAGCGCGAAGTCGGCGGCGACTTTCGTTTGGCCTCGGACTCTGGCCCGCCGTCCGCCGTGTTTGCGGAACATCAGGTGCGCGAGTTTCCGTTCGACCTTGGACCGGGTTGCCCGGTAGTCGGCCTGCCAATCGCTGTTGGTCTGTCGTTGCCGGGCGGCAGCTAACGCTGCTTCGAATTGTCCGACGCTGATCGTCCGCCCCGCCTTCGAGGTGGTGCACGCCTCGCGAAGCGGACACTCGCCACACGCGTCTCCGAAGGCGGCGGTGCCTGTGGTGGCGTCGGTGCTGCGACGGATCGTGACGGTCACGTTGTTCGGGCAGGTGACCGTGTCAGCGTCGAGATCGATGTTGAACTTGGCTTTCGAGAACCGGCCGTTCCGGTTGACGGGCTGCTGGGTCCGGCATCTCGACTCGACACCCGCATCGGTGAGGGCCTGTTGCATCCCGCCGGTCCCATACGCGGAGTCCCCATAAACAACCGGCACCTCGCCGTCGCCGTCGCCGTCGCCGTCGTGGGTGTCGGTGTCGGTGGGGAGGATGTCGTCGATGAGGTCGTTGGCGACCGCAGCATCACCGACGTTGCCCGGGGTGACGATCGTGGCGGTGATGATCTCGGAGTCAGGATCTTCGGCGATGTGGCCCTTGTATCCGTCAAAGCTCCGGGCTGCGGTCTTGTGGCCATGGAGAGGTCCTGTAAAACGATTTGTGTAAGTCCCTATGGCGGGTGCGCCACCGTGGTAGGGATGAAATGATGGGCGGGTGGCCGCTGGGGTGTGGTCGCCGTTCCCCCTTGGAGCTGTTAGCCCGTTGTAAGTCTGGTGCGAGGCCCGAAGGACCGGGGAGTGTTGCTTCGAGCACGAACCCCAGATTTTGATTCATTCCTGGTCTTCCCTCAGCGGCTGCACCGACGGGCATGACCTGGGAGGGTGAGCATCATTAGACGGTCCTGAGCGAAACGGTGACGCCACTTCGACACCGTCGCCGGGTTGCAGCCCTGCTCGGCCGCGATTGCGGTGTTGGTCTTGACGCTGTCCGCGCACGCCAACACGATCCGGCAACGCAACGCCAACGCTTGGGACGACGAATGCCGTCGCGCCCACCGTTCAAGCGTTTTTCGTTCGTTGCCGGACAGAGTGATCTGCACGGTTGGTCGTCCACGTCGGGCCATAGCGATTCCTCCACATGTTGGTCGGTTACACCCCGACCAACGCGCCCGAACCGCGAAAATTCCCGCTTCCACCATTTTCTTTACGAATTAGCCTGACAGCACACTAGACACCCCAGGTGTGGAAGGGGTCAAGCAGCGGTCTGGGTTGGGGCTGGTTGGCGGTGGGCCCAGGCGGTGTGTTCGTTGTAGGTGCTGCGGGTTCGTAGGCAGCCGTGGAGGTAGCCGACGAGCCGGTTGCCGAGGGCTCTGAGGGCTTGGTGGTGGAGGTCACCTGTGGTTCGTCGGTGGTCGTAGAACTGGCGGCAGCCGGGGCTTGTCGTGATCGCACAGAATGCCCATTGGTCGATGGCGTCGTAGAGGCGCCGGTTGCGGACGTGTCGGGCGAGGACTGCGTGTTTTTTGCCGGAGGCGATGGTGAGCGGTGACGTGCCGGCGTAGTTCCTGCGAGACTTGGCGGTGTCGTAGCGGTCGGGGTCGTCCCCGAACTCTGCGAGCACCCGGGCGCCGAGCACAACACCGAGTCCTGGCAGGGAGAGGTAGATGTCGGCGTCCGGGTGTTCATCAAAATGGGTGGCCAGCTCGGTTTCGAGTTCGCCAATGGCGTCGTTCAGCCCGGCGATCACCTCGACCAGCGCTTTCGTGGTCGCAGCAAACGCGGCCGCGACATCTGGTGGTGCGGTCAGTTGTGGTGTGCGCAACGCGGCTTGGATCTGGGTGGCCCGGTCGTCGAGGTTCCGTTGCCGTCCGCCTTTGCGGAGTGCTGAGCGGATCTGGGCGACCGACAGACGGCGGGCCAGCTCAGGATGCGGGGCTTTGCCCAGCACCGCGACCGCGTCACGATCGGCAAGGCTCTCGAATGCGACGAGTGCGGCGGGGAAGAACTCGCGGAGATCGTTGCGCAACCGGTTGGTGTGACGGGTCCGGTCCCAGATCAGGTTCTGATGTGACCGTGCCAGCACCTTCAACCCGGCGGCCTCGTCGGAGTCGCCGGCGACGGGCCGGTGGTTGTGCCGGTCGGTGCGAACCAGATCAGCCAACAGCTTGGCGTCACCAGGGTCGGACTTAGCGCCGGCGACGTTGTGTCGGTCCCGGTAGCGAGACACCGACAACGGGTTGATCGCATACACCCGATACCCGCCGGCGATCAGCGCTTGGACCCACATGCCCCGCTCGGTCTCGATCCCGACAATCACCTCGCCAGGGTCGGTGGTGTGCTCCGCGATCAACGCGTGGAGACCCGCGATCCCCTCGAGCCCTTCAGGGAACCGTTTCGCGGCAAGCTTTTCGCCGGTGTCGTTCATCAGATGGACGTCGTGATGGGGTCTCGGCCCAGTCATCGCCCACGAAAATGGTCATCGCATGCCCCCCTCGGTTTGGTTGGTTCAGATGTGTGAGCCTGCGGGCTTCCCGAGCGGCGACCTAATGGATCAGTGCTCTACGGCACGACACCCCATGAGCGCTTGATGGGCAACCCGAACCTGCCGACCGGGGCACGCTCTAGCGCTAGGAATCCCCGAAGGGCTCCAGGGCGTAACAGTGCTCACCGACCAGCGGCCCGAAACCAGGATCTCACGAACCCAGCACACCCATTAGGGCGTGAGGTCGGGTGCTTCGACGAGGTGGCGGCCGTGCCCAAGGTCGGTGATGTTCCAGCCCGTGAGGTCGTTGGCGTTGTCGAGGTGTGCTTGCTGGAGTACTTGGATACCGTGAGCGTCCGGGGTGTGGGTGCTTGGCCGGGCTCCAACGTCATGCGACGTTCACCTATTGACCCGCATGGTCGCAGCTCTCCAACTGTCGCGGGCCGGGACGACGATGGTGGACCCCATCGGTTCTGCCAAATCGAACAGAGTTGAAACATCTTCTTGTGCTGGCCTCGGTCGCATTGTACGTTCTTCATTCATGGGATTGAACCGTAACCCTCAAGCCAAGGCACTCGCCCGTGCACTCGGAGCATCTGCGCTCCTCGCTCCGTTGGCCCTATCGGGTGTCAGCACTGCTGGCGCTAGCCCGGCAGGCCCGTCACCTGAGCCCGATCCGTCGATCGATGACCCGCAGGTCAGCTACACCATCACAGCGGAGCGGTACTTGGATGAGGCTGCCAACGAGGAACTCGGGAAGGTCGAGGAGTCGATCCTCGGAGCGGTCGACTCTGCTCGCTTCGGAGGGCTCTGGCTGACAGCTGAAGGCGACGAGACCGGCGTGACGGTCGGGATCGTGGGGCCGACGTCGCGCGATCGTGAAGTACTGGAGGCGCTGGACCTCCCTGTCGACGTGAGCGTCGTCGAGTCGACGAGGTCAGCCGCTTCTCTTCGAGAGGAAGCGGGGAGCATCAATGAGAGGCTGTTGGAGGCGGGCATCGACGCGTCCGCAGTCCGCTACGACTTCAAGACCGGCCTGATCTACCTCAGCGTTGGCTCGAACGTCAACGATGAGGATCTCGCATCCGTCCAGGACACCTGGGAAGCTGACTGGGTGGTGTACGAGGGCCGGCAGGAAATCGGGATGACCTACCCGGACCCATCAGCTTCCGGAGTGCGCGAGTTCCACGAGACATCTCCCGGGTACTACGGCGCTTGTACCGCAGGGTTCTCCGGGGCGGTCAACGGCGGAGCCAAAGTGCAGTTCACGGCAGCGCATTGCGCGACCGGTGCTGGCAAAGCGGTCAACGCATCCCACGGCGACGCCAACGTCTCAGGGAACATTGCGAGCTACTACGGATCAGGGACCGTCTGGTCCCCAACCGGTGCGAACCAGCTCGACGTGATGCTGCACTCGTCCCCGAACGCAAGCCCGCACGTCTACATCAACTCGAACTACAAGCGGACCGTTGTCGGCCAGGCGAATCCCGTATGGCTGGAGACCAATATCTGCTACCGGGGCGCAACATCCGCATCTGAGAAATGCGGTGGGGTCAGCTATTTCTCCAACTTCAACGTGGGCGGACGCACATTCGACGGGTTCTGCCTGGGCGGAGCGAAGCCTCTTGGAGGTGACTCCGGCTCCGGCATGTACAAGAAGCTCTCCAATGACCGGGCGTCGGCCCGTGGTATCCTCTGGGGCTACCAGGGGTCAAACGGTTGCGGCACGTCGATCAACGACGACAGCGCGTTCATGGGCGCTCTCGTCTTGACAGGCTGAGCAGCTGCGGTCCAGACGTTGCAAATGTTCACACGACAGGCAGGGAGAACCGCAATGAGTAGGTCCATCTTCAGGTCAACCTCGATCGGCGTCTTCGCGATCGGTGCTTTGATCGGCGGGGTTGCGTTCATGACGGGAGCGTCCGGCATCGTAGGCAGCCCGACAGCTGCTGCCGTGCCATCTCAGGAGGAGCCTGAGCCGTATGTGATCTGCACAAGGGGCACCGACGATGAGGGCAAAGACACCATTGACCACGCAGTTGCTGCTCCGTGGGCCCCTGGGGCAGTCGCGTTGGAGCCAGGCGATCCGTTGCCCGAACCCGACGACGACCCGGACAACGTGATCGAGCCCCCCATCACGAACGGGATGATCGTCGAAGGTCGGGGTGCAGGGGAAGGCACGACCTACCTGATCACGATTGACTCCACTTGCGGGCTGGCAGACGATCCGCCAAGTGCCGCCGATCCGGTCCCACCCACGTCCTATCTGATTTGCACACAGGGCACCGACGATGAGGGTAAAGACACCATTGACCACCCGATCATTGCTCCGTGGGCCCCTGGGGCAGTCGCGTTGGAGCCAGGCGATCCGTTGCCCGAACCCGACAGCGACCCGGACAACGTGATCGAGCCCCCCATCACGAACGGGATGATCGTCGAAGGTCGGGGTGCAGGGGAAGGCACGACCTACCTGATCACGATTGACTCCACTTGCGGGCTGGCAGACGATCCGCCAAGTGCCGCCGATCCGGTCCCACCCACGTCCTATCTGATTTGCACACAGGGCACCGACGATGAGGGTAAAGACACCATTGACCACCCGATCATTGCTCCGTGGGCCCCTGGGGCAGTCGCGTTGGAGCCAGGCGATCCGTTGCCCGAACCCGACAGCGACCCGGACAACGTGATCGAGCCTCCCATCACGAACGGGATGACCGTCGAAGGTCGGGGTGCAGGGGAAGGCACGACCTACGTGATCACGATTGACTCCACTTGCGGGCTGGCAGATGCCGCTCCCGTCACAACAAGTCCGACTACAACCACGCAACCAGGGAATACCCTGCAGCCCTCATTTACGGGCTGAGCGTGGCATCTGGAACCGACGACACCTACAACGGGGCATCGCTCAACGCGATTGCGGCCCGTATGGCCAAGGATCCTGATGACCTCGACCTCGACGTCGGGTTGGATGAGCTGAGCAAGTACGACCGGACAAGAGTCTTGGCTCTGTTGACCGAGGGCGTAGAGCCTTCGAACGACGGCCTGTTGGAGTCCATCAGGACACTGCGCGAGGTTGCAGAGTGGCTGGATATCCGGGGCGCCAAGAGTCGGCGAATTATCCCGGTGGACCTCGCAACTGGGACGACGAGTCTGGTCAGGATCCGAGCTGTCCGGGGCGATGACCTGGAGCGGATTTATAGCGAGGTTTCAGACCCCGCCGTGGCAAACCGCTGGCGCTACCGTGGCCAGATCCCCTCCGCCGAACAGTTCGCCTCCACATTCGGAGAGGATGTCCTGGTTCAGTTCATCGCAGAAGAGCTGGTATCCAAAGCGCCCCTGTTCCTCAACGTGCTGTACGGATACGACTCGTTCGTCAACATCGCCTATTTCGGAGTTCTAGGACTGGGAAGTACTGGATCCGGAGTGGCGTTGCGCCGAGTTCACGGTGTAGTTCTGGCAATGGCCTACGGGTTCACGCGTTGGCCCCTTCGGAAGATCTACCTAGAGATACCCGGGTACAACGAGAACGTCATCGAGGGGCTGCCTCCCGACATTTGCCGGGTTGAGGGTCGACTGAAGGACTTCTACTTCCACGATGGAGTGTACTGGGACAAGCTCATCGTCGGCATCGAACGCACAGCGTTCTTCAGCGCTCTGGCCGAGCACTTTCCGCCGTCGATGACGGCGTAGGGCCTGTCGACCGACGCTCGCTCCCGTCCGTTACCGCCTTCTCCGCCAACACGCAGGCCACGACACGGTCTCGCCACCCATCCCCCAACACTGCGGACACCGCTGCGACGTGCGCTATACAGTTTTCTGTCGCAGCTACCTTCCGCCGGTCGAGGGTGGGACAGTCGGTCGTGCGAGCCCATTCGGTCGTGGAATCCTGATGCGTCAAGGAAGCGCTGAACGGACATAGCACCAGAGTCGCCACCCCCAAACCAGAACTACGAAACAGATCAGGGAGGTCGCGACGTCCGGCCCGAGTCGGCCGATCCAATCGGCCTTGCGACTGACCGCAGCCTGAACGCCATCGACTATCGCCGCTGCCAGCGCCACCCCCCCCGCTGGCCCCAGCGAGACCACACCGGCCGGTCCGCCAGCCCGGATCAGACGACGAAACCGGCACCTGACAACACAACCGACACCGCCCGGACCCCAGTTCCGGCCGACACCCCCATTTTCAGCACCCTGTTAGAGCGCGTTGACGGCTTGGGATGCGTCGGCTGGGTCGACCCAGGTGTAGATGGCGGTGCTGAGGGGTGTGGCGTGGCGGAGGAGTTCTTGGGTGGTGCGGAGGTCTCGGCCGGAGGTTTGGTAGACGGCGGTTGCGAAACGGTGTCGGAGTTGGTGGATGGTGGCGTCGATCCCGCATGAGCGGAGGTAGTCGGCGGCCTTGTGGGAGACGGACCATGCCTTGATGGGCTCGTCGTGTTTGTAGGTGTGGGGGAACACCCATCCTGCTTGGGGGAGTCCCCAGTCGGTGAGCGATTGGAGGACCGACGGGTGGGCGGGGACTACGCCCGGTCGTCCGCCCTTGCCTTCAGCGATCACGATCAGGTGTTGGGACAACAGCACGTTCTCGCCTCGGAGCATCGAGATTTCGGCGGCTCTGAGCCCGGTGTAGGCGGCGAGGCGGAGCCATGCGCGCATTCGTGCGTCTGCGAGAGCGATGGCCATTTCGAGGTCTGGTTCTCCGATTGGACGGGGGAGTCGTCGTGGGTGTTTCGGTCTCGGGAGGTATTCGGTGGGGTTGTCGGCGCGTCGACCGGTTCGGTGGAGCCACCCGAAATAGGAGCGGAGCCAGGATGCCTCCCCAGCGCGTGTGCCTTGGCTGAGCGGCTGACCGTTGGCCTTTGAACGAAGCAAGAAGTCACGGAGCTGGTCGGAGGTGGCATCTCGGAGCTGCGTGGGGCTGATGTGTCGAGACAATCGACCCAGCAGCGTGTTGTGCTGGTAGCGGGTCACAGGGCGAAGCCCGGCGAGTTCTTGGTCGGCCAGGTACTCACCAACGCATGAGTCGACCTCCTTGGGGTGAGCATTCACGATCCGCAGTCGGATCGCCACTTCCGGCAGCCTCTCATGACGCCGCAGGAACCTTGAGCAAGTCCACCCAGGCACCGTCACAACCGAGCCTTTGGGTAAATCGACTGGGGTTCAATCTACTTCCAGTTCTGACCCCCGGGGTACAGGCCCCGCCTACGACGTTCCGCCAGTTGCTGGAGAAGTTCGACGATTCGGCGAAAACGACCGCTGCGAAGGGCAACCGGTTCGAGAAGTTCTGTGAGGCCTATTTCCAGACCGACCCGCTGTGGGTGGAGCGGTTCGACGCGGTGTGGTTGTGGATGGATCGGCCCGGCCGGGATGGTCAGCCTGACACCGGGGTCGATTTGGTGGCCCGAGAGCGTGGCACCGGCCACTGATTCTTCGCCCTCACCAGGAGGCCGCTGTCGCCGACGTGATCGACGGCTTCAAGGCGGCGGATCGTGGCCAGCTGATCATGGCGAATCGATTGTCAACGGTCGAGATGACGGGCCCTGACAAGGCCTGGGATGTAGGCACCGAAATCGGGACTCTGCGGAACGAATCGCTTCGTCCGATGAGGGTGATCTCGCCGGTGGCTTGCTCGAACATCGACGGTTTCGCCTGATGCTGCGAGGATGGGTTCATGCTTGAACGCCTCAGTCCCAGTGGCCCAGCAGGGTGCTTCCCTCGATGACGGCCCTGGGCGACTGGTGGCGGAACCGCCGCGAACCGTTTGAATTTCCTGACGAGTGGCGCCGCATGCTGGAAGCGTGCGTGGCGCCGTGGGACACCTTGTCGGCGGACGAACGTGAGCGCATGGAACAACTGGTGCTGCAACTGATCGTCAACAAGCGGTGGGAGGCCACCGCCGGCATGGCCATCACCGACGAAATGAAGGTGGTGATCGCCGGGAATGCCGCCCTGTTGGTGCTGGAACTGGGCATCGAAGCGTACGGAAAGGTGGGGTCGATTCTGGTGGCGCCCCACGAAGTGCGGGTGTCGGGCAGGGAGTTCTCGTTTGTGCCGGGCCTGCTGACCGACGGGCCGGTGACGCTCTCGGGCGAGACCAGCGAGCGGGGTCCGGTGATGATCACGTGGAACTCGGTCACCCGGGAGGCCCGCCACCCGGAGCATGGACACAACGTGGTGTTCCACGAGTTCGCCCACAAGCTGGACCTGCTGGACGGGGTGGTGGACGGCACCCCGCCGCTGAGCGACCCGGCGTTGGTGGACCGCTGGGTGGAGGTGTTCACCCGGGAGTATGAGGCGGTGGGGCGGGGCGAGGGTTCGCCACTGCTGCGGGCGTACGCCTCGGTGAACCCGGGCGAGTTCTTTGCCGTGGTGACCGAGGTGTTTTTCACCCGAGGGTCGGAGCTGCGAGAGGATCGTGCCGATCTCTACGAACTGCTGGCGGGCTTCTACCGTCAGGACCCCGCCAAGCGAACCAGAATCGTCCGCAACGGCCTGCGCCGGGAATGAGTGAAGGGCTTGGTTGGCAGCGGGGCAGATGGCTCTGCGGCACCGACCACCGAACCGATTTCTCCCACCGTCAGCGGTTGAGTGACCCTCACCCCCATTCCGGCGGCGGGTCGGTAGGGTCACAGCCGTAGCCGGCGTGACGAGCAACGCTCACGGCCGGGTGGGGTTCAACCGACAATGGAATGAGAAACAAGCCCGTGACTCAAGTGGAACTGCTCGACCCAACCACGGCGCCGCTGTTGGTGGAGGATCTCTTCGCCGGTGGGGACCCCGGCCCGATTGCAGCAGCCTTCGCCCAGGTGCCCGAGCTGGCGTTGGTGGCCTTGCCGTTTTTGGGGGCGTCCTTGGGTGCTGGAAGCACCGGTGCCCGCGTGAAGGAACTGGCCATCCTGCGCACCTCGGCGGTGTTGGCCTGCCGCTACTGCGTGGCCGCCCACACGACGGTGGCGTTGGACGTGGGACTGACCGATGCCGAGGTACGGGGCCTTCGGGGCGAGGTGCAGTGGGCCGACGAGTTTGACGATCCGGCCGAGCTGGCGTTGCTGGCGTGGATCGACGAGGTGGCCGGAGGCCGGGGTGCCGTGAGCGCTGCGGTGACCGAGGCGGCCAAAGCACACTTTGAGGACTACGAACTGGTGGAGCTGACCAACACCATTGGGGTGACGATGTTGTTGAACAGGTTCTGCTCCGCGTTGAAATTGCCTGTGGGAGACGACACGCTGGCGAGGCTTGCCTCCGGCGGATTTGAGGTGGACCTGTGAGCGTCGAAGCACCAACGGATCCCGAAGCGACCGTGAACGAAACCGTCGGGCCCATCGCAGCGGCGATCGAGTCGGGCCTGCTGCCGGGCCGGGTCTGGGTGTACTCCAATTATCACTGCAACCTGGAGTGCGCCTACTGCCTGACCGAGTCGGCGCCCAGATCGACCCGTCGCATCATCGGCCCCGAGCAGATGGTGGCCATCGCAGAACAGGCCGCAGCGCTTGGCTTCAAAGAGGTGGGCGTCACCGGCGGCGAACCCTTCCTGCGGCGCGACCTGCCCGACATCATCGTGGCCATGTCGGAACACCTTCCGGTGACCGTGCTGACCAACGGCACGCTGTTTGGCGGCGACCGCCTGGATGCACTCGATGTGTTGGTGGATCGGCCGGTGCGCTTCCAGATTTCGTTGGACTCGCCCGACCCGGAGCCCAACGACGCGATGCGCGGTCCGTTGAACTACGCCAAGGTGGTGGACGCTGTGCCCCGCATGGTGGGGCGCGGTCACACCGTGCGGATCGCCACCACCGTGGATGAGGGCGCCATGATGCCCGATGACCAGGTCAGGCTGTGCGCCCTGCACCGCAGCTGGGGCATCACCGATGACGACCACCTGGTGCGCCCGATCATCACCAGCGGCCGTGCCGAAGACTCCGGCATGGGTGAACGCTTCGCCCGCGACCAGCTTCCACCCGAACTTACGATCTCCGACCACGGCGCCTTCTGGTCGGCGTTTGGGCCGACCGTGCACAAGGGGCGTACGGACACGCATCTGCTGATCACCCGAACCACCCTGCCGCTGGAGGTGCCCGCCCTGGCGCTGCTGGGCCTGGTGGAGGGGCGCCCGCCCGGTGCCGATGCCAGCATCGGCATCCGTTGAGCGTAAACGAACACGCCGACCGGTCGGTCGGCCCCATCATGAACCTTCAACCGGTCGACAACTGAGGAGCATTCGCTCATGTCCAAGACCATCCAGAAACCATCAGACCGGATTGCCGCCCTCACCGAGCGCACCGATGAGTTGTCCCGTCGATGGGCGCCCGCAGTGCTCCGGTGGACGGCAGCATTGTTGTGGCTGTCCAACCTGTCCTGGAAGGTGCCGACCGCCTTCGGTCGCACCGCCGACGGGTGCGGCAGCCTCTGCGCCTACGTGAACAAGGGCATCGAGTTTCGGGTGCTCCCCGGAAGCCCATGGGTCTTCGAAAACCTCGTTGCCCCCAACCTGTCGGTTTTCGGGTGGATCACCTTGTTTGTCGAGGCCACGCTGGTGGCCCTGTTGCTCTCGGGCCGCTACCTGCGCTTTGCGGCGGTGCTCGGGTTTGTGCAGGCGTTCGGCATTGGATTGTCCGTCGCCAATGCCGACGGCGAGTGGTACTGGAGCTACCTGCTGATGATGGCGCTGCACGTGGCCATCCTGGTGCTGGCACCCCGAACCCGTCCGGTCGGTAGGGCCGCCTTCGGTTGGATCCTGGTGGGGTACGGCGCCCTGGTGTCCATCGGCCACCTCAGCGGTCCAGTTGCCGGCGACGGCAACGGCACCTGGTGGGGCCCGTTCGCCGAACCGAATCAGGTGCCCGGCGACTTTGCCCGGAACGTGTTCCCAGGATCGATCCTGCTGGGACTGGTCCTCATCGCACTCGGCCTGGCGATGGCGTTGCTGGCGCCCCGACTGGATGAGTCGGTGCTGGTGCCCGCCGGGTGGGCGGTCGTTGGTGTCGCCGCCCTGTTGATGCTGACGTTCCGGGCTGACGGGCTGATCGTTGGCATGGGGTCGAAGGCCAGCACGGCGGCTGTGCTGGCCGCTGCAGGGTTGGCCCTCGCCGGCGTCGGCGCGTCGAACCGACCGGACGCCGACCAGCCGCAGCGATCTACCGCTTGATGAGGTAGGCCAGGTCTGGGTTGTCGTGCAGGTAGGCGGCGGCGAACGGGCACACGGGCACGACCGACAGGTTGCGCTCCACCACGTCGGCGATCACGCCGGCCATCAGCGCCGACCCCAAACCCTGGTTGCGAAGGGCGGGATCGGTTTCCACATGCGGGATGGTGATCTCGTCGCCATTCAGCGAATAGGCGGCGTGGCCAATGACCGAGCCGTCTCGAAGCAGTTCGTATCGACCATCCTCCGGTCGATTCACCACCTCGAGCGTGGCGGTGCTGTCGTTGACGTCGGCGCTGTTGCTCACATATCCCCCTTGGACCGTGGTCGACGCGGTGTGCGTCTTGCCTGCGACCCTAGCCAAGCCAGTTGGGCTCGCGGCCCACAGGCCACTTGATGTTGCAGCCCATCGACGGAAGCTGTTCCGCCGGAGGGGGAGCTCCGTCAAACACGGCATTGACGGCGGCCCGAAGGTCCGAGCCGGTGACGGGAATGTCGTTGCCCGGCCGGGCGGCATCGAAACGCCCCCGGTACGTCAAGGTTCCGGTGCCGTCGAAAAGGAAAAAGTCGGGGGTGCAGGCAGCACGGAACGCCTCGGCCACCTTGGCACCGGTATCCACCAGGTACGGAAAATCCCACCCGAAGGAGCGAGCCGTGGGTGCCATCCGTTCCGGGGCGTCATCGGGATACGCATCGGTGTCGTTCGAGTTGACGGCGACGACGGTGAGCCCACGGGCCGACCAACGTTGGGTCAGCAGGCCCAACTCGCGCCCGATATGCACCACGAACGGGCAGTGATTGCAGATGAACATCACCAGCACACCGGGGGTGCCCGGCGCCGCCGACGTGCTCCAGGTGGTGCCGTCGGCTTCCGGCAGCTCGAACGCCGGCAGCCTGGTGCCGAGGGGCATCATGGTGGAGAGTGTTCGGCTCATCGGGTGACTCCCATCCTTGGAACTGGCCGGGTCGGCTGTTCAGCGTACGCTGGGGGGCATGAGCGACAAGGCTGCACCGTCCATTTCCGAGGTGATGACCACAGAGGTGATCACCGCCGACCGGTCTCAGGCGTTGTCGGAGGTCTACGACCTGTTTGAGTCCCGGAACATCCACCACCTACCGGTGATGGATGGCCAGAAGCCGGTGGGCATGGTGTCGGCCAGCGACGTATTGCGGTTGGTCTACGACATCGAGGATCCGACCGACCGGATGATGCGGTCGATGCTGGACCACCAGTTCAACATCGATGATGCGATGACCGCTGATCTGGACACGCTGACGGTGGACGCCACCGTCCGCGACGCGGCCGACCGCCTGTCGGGCGGCGACTATCACTCGGTGGTGGTGATCGACGCCGTTGGGCACCTGGCTGGAATTGTCACCTCCACCGACTTGATTCGTTACCTGCGCGACCACGTCTGACCGCGAGGTCACGGGTGGGCGACCTGCTCGACGGGGGCATCCCCCGCGCGGTGCCTGGTCGGCCCTAACATCACCATCGGAGTTCGGATGACCCCCGCAGCGGCGGGCGGTTGACCCCATCACGCGAGCGGCACTGCCGACTGCGGAGGACTCCATGGCAATCCCAACCCGACCACGACGAACCGCCGGGCGTCGCTCCGACGGTAGGCCGGTTGACCGCCACGGGGATGGACGTCGGCACCACGGGCCCGTTCACCTGGAAGAGGCCTGGGAACCGGCGGAGCCGGCCGAAACTCTGGTACGAGGCCGCCGGCCTGAGCAGCCACCTCGACAAGCTGGTGGGGGAACACATCGCGGCCTGAAAAGAGTTCGTTTGGCGGACGGACAATCCGGGGGTCGGGTGCGCCTTGGCGTGCCCTACCAGTCGGTCTGGCTGAGCTACGTGATTGCGCTTCTGCTGTTTCTGATGTTGACCTCCGGCGACCTGGTCCGCACGGTGCGCGCCATGGACATTGGGCCGGTTCGCGCTGTCACGCTGCCGGTCGCCCAGGGGATCGATCGGGTGTCCAACCTGCTGTCGATCAACCGCCCGGCCGACGCGCTGGGTGCGGCGCTTGGGCGTGAGGTGCATGATCCGCCCGAACAACAGGTTGATTTCAAGGCGTCGAAGACCACCCCGGAGGACGCCACGCCGCCGCTGCGCGAGGTGACGGCCAACGTTCCCCTGGAGGTGCACGTGGTGGGCGACTCGATGGGCCAGCCGTTGGGCCAGTTGATGGAGTCGGCTGCGGTGAAGGACCCCACCTTGGACGTGACCTACGAGTACAAGATCTCCTCTGGCCTGGCGAGGCCGGACTACTACAACTGGCCGGCCCGACTGGCCGACGTCGCCTCCGAGGTCAAGCCGGAGGCCCTGGTGATGATGATCGGAGGCAACGACGCACAGGAGCTCACCGATCCCGGTGGCAACGTCGTGGCACGCCCCGGAACCCCCGGGTGGAGCGTCGAGTACCGGCACCGGGTTGATCAGGTGTTCGACGGGCTTCGGGCCGACAACCGGCGGCTCTTCTGGGTGTTGCAACCGAATGTGGCCTCGGCCAAGCACCAGGCCTCGGTGGTGGCAATGAACACCCAGGTGAGAGAATCCGCCGCCGATCGGCCCTGGGTGACCCTGATCGATGGGCCGGCGCTGACCGCCGGACCGGACGGCGGGTATGCCGACTTCGTCACGTTGCCCGACGGCAAGCAGATCAGCTGCCGCCATGGCGATGGTGTGCACCTCACCGTCGGCTGCACCCAATTGGTGAGCGACGCCACCGTCGATGAGATTGCCAAGACGTGGGCCATCGGCGAAACCGCTGCGCCCGCCGGCACCCCACTGGACCCGACCGACGGCAAGGATGCCTCCGGACCTCAGGGCGCCGCGGCGCCACCAACGGATCCGGCCGCATCCACTGACGGATAGCGGCCCTTCGGGTCAACGGTCGGCCTTCTGCCGAGGCGACGGAGTAGCTCAGAGCAGGTTGAGGATGGGACCGTGCACCCAGATGGTGACCAACGCGCCCAGGCCCAGGGCAGGGCCAAACGGAATGGGAGTCGAGCGTCCTGAGATCCCGTTGACGGCCAAACCCTGCACCACGGTGAGGGCCGACCCGAGGATCATGGCGGGGAGGACCAGCGGCCACGAGATCCAACCGAGGAACAGCCCCAGCAGTGCACCGAGCCGGACGTCGCCAAAGCCCAGACCGCTGGGCAGGATGAACCACGAGATGAGCAGGAACACGAAGTAGGCGGCGGCGCCGATCAGCGCGCCGATCAGGTTGCCCCAGCCGCCGATCCACAGCGAGGTGGCCGCCATGGCCACCAACCCGCCCGCCAGGCCACCCCAGACCAGCCGGCGAGGGATCAGCATGGTGCGAAGGTCGATGACCGACGTCATCACCAGGATCACCACCAGCAGCAGGTAGGCGGGAAGGGACGAGACCGGGCCGAGGGCGACCGTGGTGATGAGCGCCAACACCGGAGTGGCCAGCTGCGGCGCGATCCAACTCCAGCCACGCCGGGTGCGGCATGTGGTGCAGCTGCGTCCCGCTCCGAACCAGGATCTCACCGGAACGATGTCGCCGGTGGTGACCTCGGTGCCGCAGGCGTCGCATGCGGCCGGGCACGCAACGGCGAAGCCCTCGCCGTCGGCGTCTTCTGCGAAGCGGTGCACCGGCACGGCGACGACCCATCCGACGAGCAGTGAGCACAGCAACACCACGAGGATCACGCCGGCCATCACCCCAAGCCCATCGGCAGGGGCATCCGGATTTTCAGGGTCGCTCGACCCCCGACCTCAAGCGGTGTCGATGCGCTGAAACGTCTCGGCGAAGCGGCCCTCGGGCAGTGCGCACTCGACGGCGTTGGCGGCCATCATGTCCCGCACCATGCGATGAAGTTCGCTCTGCTCGGGGTGCTGGCTGCGATGACACGACAGGGCGGCCAGCTTGGCGTCGAGCGTGTCGGTGATGTCGACGTGTGTGTTGGGGTCTCGGCCCACCATCAGCCACACCTGGGGAACCGCCCAGGGGGCCAACCCCGCCTCGGCCAGCTCCCGATGTGCAAACTTTGTTCGGGCGTCGGGAAACACGGCCCGCATCGCGGCCTCCCCGGTGGCGAGATGGTCGGGGTGGGAGCGCCCGATTCGGACCCACTGTCGCTCTGGACTCATGGTGATCAGGCGGTGGGGCCGGTGGGTGCGGATGACCCGGGTGATGTCCCGGCGCAGCGCCAGGGTCGGCTCCACCGCACAATCCGGATAGCCCAGAAACTCCAGCCTGGTCACGCCCACGACGGCCGCCGCCTGCGTCTGCTCCTGGCGGCGGAGTTGGGCCACCGCCTCGCGGTCGGGCTCGTCGTCGAGCCCCCCGGCCTCGCCGTCGGTGACCACGCAGTAGGTCACCTCCACGCCGGCGGCGGTCCAGCGGGCCACGGTGCCGGCCGCCCCGAAATCGATGTCGTCGGGGTGGGCGAACACCGCAAGCACGCGTTCGATGCCGTCCAGCTGCGGGTCGTTGGAGAGGGTCATGCCCCGGAGCCTTCCCGGCGGTCCGGTCGCCCGCCAAGCTCGATGAGGAGCCGCCGGTCGACCTTGCCGGTGGTCCCCAGCGGAAGTGCCTCCAGCATGATCATCGCCTCGGGCAGTTTGTATCGGGCGATCAAGGCTTCGCCGTGCCGTCGCAGCGATTCGAGCGTTGGTGCAGCGAGCCCCGGTCGTGGCACCACGACGGCCACCCCCACCTCGCCCATCACCTCGTCGACCCTCGGCACGACCGCCACCTGTGCGACGGCGGGGTGATCGGCAAGAACTGCCTCCACCTCGGCGGGAAACACGTTGTACCCGCCGCGGATGTACATGTCGCCTCGCCGTCCCGCCAACCGGTAACGGCCAGGTCGTTCCGGGGTTGCCGGCTCCCGAACGGCCAGGTCACCGGTGCGAACCCAGCCGTCGGAGAGGGCGACGGCGGTGGCCTCCGGCGCCTCCCAGTACCCGGACATGGCACTCGGTGTTCGGATCCAGAGTTCGCCGAGCGAGTCGTCCGGTACCTCGGCGCCGTCGTCGTCTCGAATCGAGGCTTCGATGCCCGGACGTGGCCGCCCGATGGTGCGATCGTCGCCCGGGTGCTCCGGCCACGGCGGTGTGGCCAACCCGCAGCCGCCGGTCTCAGTGGACGAGTAGCGAATGGTGTACCCGGCGGCGAAGCGCTCGCGGGCCTCCCTCACCAGGGGGGTCGGGCTGGCGGCGCCTCCCACGATCAGCAGGTTCACCGCCGAGAGGTCGAGGGCGTCCATCTGCGCGGAACGCAACATCAGCGCCACTTGCGGCGCCACCGCACCGATCACGCCCATGCGCTCCCGTGCGACCAGCTCGAGCACGTCGTCGGCCCGCCAACGGTTGACCAGGTGAAGCCTGGTACCGGTTCGGAGGTACCACGGAAGCTTGGTCATCAGACCCACATGGGCAAACTGGGTGGACACGAACATCGGCCCACCGCCGCCCCACCGGTGGGCGATGGCGCCGAGATCGAGGGCGGCCACCGCCGAGAGCGCACCCTCGGTGAACCGCGCGGCCTTGGGCAGGCCGGTGGTACCCGAGGTGAACACCAGCGCCGCAGCGCGGCCGGGTAACGGTTGAGGGGCGCCGTCGAGCGGCGGAGGGCCTGCCACGCCGCCACCCTGGAACGCACATCGGTCCGCCTCCAGCTGTGCCGCCCACGGCGCACGACCCGGCTCGCAGGGCGTGACCAGCTCCACGTTGCGGTCGGCCGGAAGGCCGTCGGTCAGGGTCGGATCGGAGACCACCAGGACGGGATCGACCAGCTCCACCAGCGCGGCGCGTTCGGCCGGGGCGAGCGACGGGTTGACCCCCGCCGTGACGGCGCCCAGCGCCGACGCGGCAGCGTAGGCCACCAGATACTCCAGGCCCGATGGCAGGATCAATGCCACCCGGTCGCCCTCGCTGACACCCCGCCGGGCCATCCACCGGGCGACCGCCAGCGCCTGTTGCCACCAGCCTGCGTAACCCAGCGGCTCGTCATCCCAGCGGACCACCGCCGGCGCGTCGCCAAAGCGAACTGCGGCCTCGGCCAGCGTGGCTGCCAGGCTGACCGCCGGGCCCAGGGTTTGGGTGACTACCACCGGTTATCGAACGTTGGGCTTCACGCGTTTGCCGGAGGCGAAGAACGCCTGGCCCTCGGCCAGCGCCTCCACCGAGTTGCCGGCAGCCAGCAGAAAGCTGCCGAGGTCGAGGGCCTGACGGCGCGACAGCTCCTGGGCCATCCACAGGTTGCGGACCGTCGCAACAACGGCATCAGCCGGCTGGGAGGCGATCGCCTCGGCCGCCCAACGGGCCCGCTCGGCCAACCGATCGGCAGGGGTCACTTCGCTGACCAGCCCCACCTCCAGCGCGCGGGCCGCCGAGAGCCGCTCGTGGGCACCCAACAGCATCATCCGCATCAGGTCGCCGAAGGGCATGCGGGGTGCCAACAGCGTGGGTTCGAGCACCGCCGCCATGCCGTAGGTGACGTGGGGATCGAAGAAGGTGGCGCCCTCGGCGGCGATCAGAAACTCCACCTCGCCCAGCAGATAGAACGCGCCGCCACAGGCCATGCCGTTGACCGCTGCGATCACCGGCTTCCACATGCCGTGGGTTTTGGGCCCCAGCGCCTCGCCCGGATCCTGGTAGGTGTAGGGGTCGAAGCTGTAGTCGCCCTCGGTGGTGGGCACGGCATCCCGGTCGATACCGGTGCAGAACGCCGCATCGCCGGCGCCGGTCAGGACGACCGCACGCACCTCGCCGTCGTCGCGCAGGCGGGCCCACGCCTGCGGCAACTCCTCCAACATGGTGGCGTCGAACGCGTTGTAGCGGTCGGGGCGGTTCAGCGTCAGGGTGGCCACCCCGTCGGAGATGTCCAACAGCAAGGTCTGGTAGTCGCTCACCGCGTCACCCTACCCGGCTGATCTGACGGATCGTCAGGTGGCGAGGGGCTGCGTCGGCATCCGGTCGGGCGGTACCGTGACACCGTGCCGCGGAGGGGTCCCGGCACGTCACCGGGGGAGAGCAAGCACATGAAGGTTGACCTGAGCGTCATCGATTTCCTCGATCGGGCCGAGACCGTGTTTCCGGACCGGGTGGTGTTCGTGGACGAACCCGATCAAATCGCCGAGTCGTGGGGCGAGGTGACCGGCGCCGAGTTCGCCCGTCGGGCCCGCAACCAGGCCGCTCACCTGGACGCGCTTGGCATCGGGGTGGGGGAACGGGTGGCGATCATCTCGCAGAACTCGGCCCGCCTGGCCTGTGGATTCTTCGGGGTGTCGGGCTGGGGACGCGTCTACGTGCCGGTCAACTTCCGCCTCAGCCCGGCCGAGGTCGCCTACATCGTCGACCACTGCGGGGCCACGGTGTTGTTGTACGACCCGGAACTGGCCGACACCGTTGCCGACCTTGACGTCGCCCACAAGGTGATGCTGGGCACCGACAGCGATGTCGAATGGTTTTTCACCGACGGCGAGCCCGCACCCTGGGAGCCCGACGAGGACGCCACCGCCACCATCAACTACACGTCGGGCACCACCGCCCGCCCCAAGGGGGTGGAGCAGACCCACCGCTCGCTGTGGCTCAACGCCTCCACCTTTGGCTGGCACGCCGGGGTGAACGAGCGGGACGTCTACCTGCACACGCTGCCGATGTTTCACTGCAACGGGTGGGGCATGGTGTACGCCTCGCTGGGCATGGGCGTGAAACAGGTGGTGCTGCGCAAGGTGGACGGTGCCGAGATCCTGCGACGGATCGACCGCCACGGTGTCACGTTTGCCTGCGCCGCCCCGGCGGTCGTCGCGGCCGCCCTCGAAGCTGCGCCCGAGTTCGACCCGGTGCCCGGCCGTGACCGCATGCGGGTGATCGTGGCCGGTGCGCCCCCACCAACGCAGACCATCGAACGGGTGGAGGCCGAGCTTGGTTGGGAGTTCATCCAGATCTACGGGCTGACCGAGACCGCCCCGCTGATGACGATGAACCGCTGCCGGAGCGAATGGGACGACCTCGCACCATCGGAGCGGGCGTCCAACCTGGCGGCCGCCGGATCACCAACGATCGGCATGCGGGTGAGCGTGGACGCCTACGGGGAGGTGCTCGCCCGGGGCAACCACGTGCTCGAGGGGTACTGGGCTCAGCCGGAGGCCACCGCCGCGGCCATCGTCGACGGTTGGTTCCACACCGGCGACGGCGGCACGGTCGAGGGTGGCGTGGTCACCATCTCGGATCGCAAGAAGGACGTGATCATCTCGGGCGGCGAGAACGTCTCGTCGATCGAGGTGGAGGACGCGGTGTTCAGCCATCCCGAGGTGGCCGAAGTGGCGGTGATCGGGGTGCCGTCGGACAAGTGGGGCGAAACGGTGATGGCCCTGGTGGTGCGCACGGACGGCTCCACCCTCACCGAGGAGGCACTGATCGCCCACACCCGGCAGCGGCTGGCGGGTTACAAGTGCCCCAAGACGATCGAGTTTCGTGAGGAGTTGGTGCGGACCGCCACCGGCAAGCTGCAGAAGTTCAAGCTGCGTGCGCCCTACTGGGAGGGCCTCGACCGTCAGGTGAACTGAGCCGAGGCCGGCCTGATCAGCCGCTGCTCGGCGGACGGGTTACCCCTGGTCGGCCGGCTGGCCGCCACCCACCGGGTCGCGTTCCAGCACGGTGGTGCCCGAAGCGGCGCTGGTGCTCGTTTGGGCGTCGCCCGACGTGGTCGGCTGCGCGCCACCCTTGGAACAAGGTCCCTTCACACCCTTGAAGTCCAGCACCCGCTTGACCGACTCGTTCAGCCGCTTCTCCGAGATGGTGCCGTCCGCAACGGCCGCCACCAGCGCCGTGTGCACCTCGTCAACGTTCTGGGCTCCTGCGATCAATGCCACGTCGTTGCCGGCAACCAACGCCTGCACGGCGGCCTGGCTCTGTGTCCTCTGGTCGGCGATGGCGCCCATGATCAACGAGTCGGTGACGATCAGACCCTTGAAACCCAGGTCGTCGCGCAACAGCGCGATGCCTTCCGGCGACATCGTCACCGGCTCGCCGTTGGTGACGTCGGGGATCACCGCATGGGTGGTCATGATGGCGGGAATGCCGGCGTCGATGGCTGCTTTGAACGGAAGAAACTCCCGTTGCTTCAGTTCGTTGAGGCTGCTGACCCGCACCAACTCGCCGTGCGGGTCGGCGGTGGCGTAGCCGATTCCGGGAAAGTGCTTGGCGATTGGCTTGATCCCACCCTCGGTCATGCCATCGGCGGCCGCCAGCGCGAAGTCGACCACCACCTGCGGGTCGAGGGCGTACGAGCGACTCTTCAACGCGACGCCGAAGCCGACGTCGAGCACCGGAGCGAAGTTGGCCGTAAACCCCAACCCCGCCATCGACGTGGAGTACTTGGTCCACATCGCCTTGGTTTGGGCGGTCGACAGCGTACCCGTGGTGTCACGGGCCGACGGCAGCGGCTCGATCACCTTGTCCAGCCGTTGCACCGTGCCACCCTCCTCGTCGGACGCGACGGTCATGGGGACCTTGGTGTCGGCCGTGACGGCGGTGATCTGGCCCGCAATGTCGCCGCCCTGGTCCTCCAGCGCCCCGACCCCACCGATCTTTCCGGCTTTGGCGGAATCGGCGACGTTGGCCGGGGTTGCGGTCATCACCCACAACACCTGCCCGGCTTTTTCCTCGACGCTCAAGGTGTCGAGGCACGGCTTGAGCGGATCAAGGTCGATGCTCGCAGCGTCGGTGCCGCCCGATGAGGTGGTGCTCGGCGCGCTGTTGGTCGATACCGGGTCCTGAACGCCCACTGCGGTGACGTCCGACGACGTGGTGCCTGCGCATGCCCCGATGAGCGAGGTGGCGCCCAGCAGGGCGATGGCCGTACCGACGCGTCGGCGCCGCAGCCCGACCCCGCCGGCACCGAGGGAGGAGCGCCGATGATGGATCACCAGTGAATCGTACCGGCTGTGGTGCCGGCGTCGGTGGCCACCACCACGCCGCTGCGTTTGACACGCTGGTGGAATGGTCGCCTCATCCTCCGGTCCGCACCCCGAATTGCACCAATCGCTGACCCTTGGGCCGAAGACCGCTCGCAACCGGGTGTTGTTCGGTGCCCACCACACGTTGTTCGCCGAACCATCGCCGACCTATGGCGAGCCCGGCCTGGTGGGGGACCGACTGGTGACGTACCTGGCCGAGCGTGCTGCGGGTGGCGTCGGCACGGTGATCTGCGGCCCAACAGCGGTTCACCCCGACGCCGTCGCTGCTGCGCCGAACCTGCCCATCGCCTGGGACCGGCGGGTCATCGCCGGGTGGTCGTTGCTCGCCCGCACGCTTCAGGCCCACGGAGCGCTGGCCATGATCCAGTTGGGACACGACGGTCCAACGGCTGGGAGTGGCTGGACCAAACGGGCTGCGGTGTCGGCCGGTGGCGTCGGCTATCGCTTCGAGGCCCCCCGGTCGCTGAGCCTTGACGACCTGTCCGACCTGGTGACCCACTACGGGCGTGCGGCACGGCATGCCCGATCGGCTGGATTGGACGGCATCGAGGTGGATGCTGCGCACGGTGGCCTGCTGCATGGGTTTCTGTCTCCGGTCTTGAACGGCCGGCAGGACCGGTACGGGCGGGGCGCCGACGGTCGGCTGCGATTGCTGCGGGAGGTGCTGGTGGCGGTGCGGGAACGGGCGGGAGACGGGATGGCGGTCGGGCTGAGACTCGGCGTCGGCGTCGGCGTCGACGCCGGGGTGCGCTCCGGCCCGACCGGCGATCCGTCGGGCACGGTTGGATCGGGCGCCGGTGACCCGGCTGAGGTTGCCTCAGCCCTGGTGGTCGATGGCCTGGTCGACTTCCTCAATGTGGCCGTGGATCCGACGGCATCTTCTGGCTGGGGAGTCCAGGGTGGGTCGCCGTCGCTGTATCGCGACCACGGATACGGGATGGAGGCGGGCGCCGCGATCCGGGCCCGGGTGCGCAACGTCGGCGATGAGCGTCGACCGGTGCCCGTACTGGTCGGCGGCCGGTTGATCACCCCCGCCGAAGCAGCCAACGTGCTGGCTGTGGGGGCCGCCGACGGGGTGTGCATGGTGCGGGCCCTGATCGCCGACCCCGCATGGGTGTCCCGTGATCACGACGGCGAGGGTGGCCGCATTCGAGTCTGCACGGGTTGTAACGAGAGCTGTCACGGCAATGCTGTGCGAGGCGAGCCGGTCACCTGCGCCACCAACCCGGTGGTTGGGCGGGAAGCAACCCTGGGCCGAGACACCATGTTCAAGACGCGGGTGGGGCGCAGCGTGGTGGTCGTGGGGGCGGGTCCGGCGGGGCTGGAGGCAGCGTGGGTGGCGGCCGCTCGCGGCCATCGGGTCACCCTGCTGGAACGCGAGGCGCTCACCGGCGGGCGTATCAACCTTGCAAGCCGGTTGCCCGGGCGGGGTGAGCTGACCGGGTTTGTGACGTGGCGTGCCGCCGAATGCGAGCGGCGTGGAGTGACGCTGCGAACCGGCGAGACCGCCACGGCCGACTCGGTGCTGACCCTGGAGCCCGACGCCGTGGTGGTGGCCACCGGCGCGGTCGGCGACGCGTCGTCCGAGGTCGCCTGGCACCCGCCGATCATCGGGGTGGATCGTCCCGGCGTGCTCGACCATGAGGCTGCGCTCCGTGTCGTGCTGGCCGCCGGACCGCGGGCCTTGGGGGACCGCGTGGTGGTCGTCGACCTGGTGGGGTTCGTCGAGGCGTTCGGTCTGGCCGGGTTGCTGGCGGACGGCGAGGTGGAGACCACGCTGGTGTCGCCGTTTGCCGAGCCGACCGCCACCGACCCGGAGACCCGGCTGGAGTTGCTGCGACGCGCTCGACGGGCGGGTGTGGCGCATCTGCCGCACCACCTGGTGGAGGCGATCGAGCCGGCCGATCCGGCGGCTGAGCCCGACCCTGGGACGGGGTGGTGCGCGCTGCGAGTGAGGGGACGGGACAACCTTGGCCAGGCCGGCCTGTCGATCGATTGCGTCAGCACCGTGATCGTCAGAGCGCCCGCCCGTTCGGTCGACGGCCTGGCGGCCCAACTGGCCGAGGCCCGCCCAGGCCTTGAGGTGCACACCGTGGGCGACGCCCTGGCGCCGCGTTGGGCGGACCAGGCCATCGCCGACGGGCATCGGGTCGGCCGCCTGCTGTAGCGGGTGAGGCGGCCACCCGCTACGCTACGACTTCCGGAACTCCACCCGGACGGCGCGGCCAAGGGAACGGCCTGCACCATCCGAACCTTGGGGTGTCCGATGTCTTGGCGGTCGTGCCCCGCACCAGCGGGCGTGACGGTCAGTAGTTCGAAGGAGAACCCGCACAGGGATGAACCACCTGAGCCCTGCCCTTGAAGCCGCAGCCTGGGCCGCTGCCGACGGTGTCGCCACCGAAACCGACGTAGCGCTGCTCGAACGCGATCCGCTGCTGTGGCGTCGCCAGCTTGAAGTGTTGATCGACGACACCGAGGACTCGCTCGACCACGTGCGCAAGTTGCGTGGACCTGAGCGGGGTCGGGTGGTGGCTGATATCGAGGCCGAACTCGCACGCCTGGAGAGCGCCTATGACCGCATGCTGGCGCCGGGTGACCTGAGCGAAGTGTTGGTCGAGGCGGATCCGCCCGGCGAGGTTCGTTTGCAGGCCTCGTGGGCCGGCGGTCAGATCGTCGTTTGGGCTGCGGGTCCGAGCACGCTTCCGGCCGACAACGACGGTCTGGCCGACATTCTGGAACGCATCGGTGGGCCTGCGGTGGGTTGGAGCGTTCACCGGGATGTGTCGCTTCCCAACGGTGCCACCGCAGCGGCGTTGTCGATTCCTGTGGAGGAGTCACTGGGGTGGCTGGTTGCCGTCGGTGGAGGCCTGGGGCGCGACGGAGTGGGTGGAAGCGTCGCCTGGCTGGGCCGGGTTGCCGTCGCCGCCGTGCGCCAGGTTGCAACGGGGGCCATCGTCCCCATGCTGCACGGCGAGAAGCGTGATCGCGGTGGCGTGATGGACATGTCGGTGCGCTGGGTCCCTGCGCTGCTCGACCAGATCGACCTGGAGGAGATGTCCTCGGCCATGCCCGAGGCCGTCATCCTGCTGGCCCGCGCCGACGCCCGCTCGGTCACCTTGTCGGTGCTGCGTGCCGTCACCGACGCCATCGTGCGGGAGGCGTCGTCGCGCATCGAACTGCCCGCCCCACCGCCTCAGGTTCGCAACGCCTCAGGGGTGGCCGAAGCGTTCCTCACCCGGCTGGACGGATCGGCCTTCGAAGCGCCGATTTCGGCCGGGGCCGAAGTGTCCAAGCGTCTCGACCGCTGGTCGAAGTCGGTCACCGGATCTGGTCGCACCAGGCTGGTGGTGCAACTCGACCCGCCGGATTCCTCCGACGCATGGTTCCTGTCGGTGCTGGGCCCCGGGGCGGAGGGCAACCTCATGCCCATCGAGTTGGCGCTGACCGATCGCCCCGGGACGAAGGTTCTGGGTGACGAGCTGAATCGCCTGGAGCGCATTCTGCCCGCCCTGTTACGTCCGGGTGCGATGCGAAGGGGCCAGGTCTACCTCTCCACCGAGGAGGCCTGGGAGCTGATGAGTAGGGGCGGGCCCAGCCTTGCTGCTGCGGGTTACGACCTGCGGCTGCCGGCGTTGTCGCGCCGGAAGCCGTCGCCGTCGCTGCGGTTGTTCACCGAGCCCACCGGAGACTCGGTGGTGGGCGCCAACCAGCTGTCCAACGTGTCATGGTCGGCGCTGTTTGATGACGTCGAGCTGAGCGCCGAGGAGATCGCCCGCCTGGCCACCCAGGCCCGCCCGCTGGTGCAGAGCCATGGCAAGTGGGTGGAGCTCGACAAGGTGGACCTGAAGGAGGCGGCGGCGGCGCTGGCCGAGCGCTCGGTGCGTAGCCAGATGACCGGCGCCGAGATCCTGCGGGCCTCCGTCGGGCTCGACCGCGTGGCGCTCTCCGGTGGCGTGTCGGTTGAGGGCGAAAGCTGGGCGGGCCAGTTGCTGGCCCAAGCCCGCAACCTGCCCGTGCCCGACGCCAAGCCGGAAGGCTTCCACGGCGAACTGCGCGCCTACCAGGCCGAGGCGTTGGCGTGGCTCGGTTTCCTCGATGCCGTCGACCTGGGCGGCTGCCTGGCGCTCGACATGGGCCTGGGCAAAACCCCCACGGTGCTCGCTCACCTGGCCGCCCCCGGTTCAGAGGGTCCGTCGTTGGTGATCGCCCCGCCGGCGGTGGTTGGCAACTGGGCCGCCGAGGCCCGCCGGTTTACGCCAGGGCTGTCGGTGGTGGTGCACCACGGCGCAAACCGCGCTCAGGGAGCGGCATTCAAGCGGGCGGTGCGCAACAACGATGTGATTCTCACCACGTACGGCACGGCGGTGCGCGACGTGGGTCTGCTGGAGGATCACAACTGGGACAGGGTGGTGCTCGACGAGGCCCAGGCCATCAAGAACCCGGCCAATGAGACCTCACAACAGCTGCGTCGCCTCACCGCCCGCAGCCGAATCGCCCTCACCGGCACCCCCATTGAAAATGGGCTGGGCGATCTGTGGGCCATCCTCGACTTCTGTAATCCCGGGTTGGTCGGTTCCCGACCCGAGTTCATCGCCGGTCTTTCCGGCGAGGCCGAGGCGGCGCTGCGGGCGCTCAACGGCCTGTTGGTGTTCCGTCGCACCAAGTCCGAACCCGAGGTGGCCAAGGAGCTTCCCGACCGCATCGACGAGCTCGATCACTGCGCGATGACCAAGGAGCAGATCGGCCTGTACCAGGCGGTGCTCGACTCGCTGGTCGCCGACAGCTCCGAGGTGGGGGGCGACCCAAAGAAGGGTGCGGTGCTGGCGGCGATCACCGCGCTCAAGCAGATCTGCAACCACCCGGCCGCCTACCAACACGACGACCTGCCCCTCGATGGTCGGTCGGGCAAGCTGGCCCGGCTGGAAGAGATCATCGACACGGTGTTCGCCTCCGGCGAGCGCGTGCTGATCTTCACCCACTTCGCCTCGTGGGGCCGGCGGCTGGCCGAGTACCTCACCGAGAAGACCGGGGTGAAGATCTCCTCCTACGACGGGTCGCTGGCACGGGGTGCCCGCGACCGGTTGGTCAAGCAGTTTCAGGAGGGCGAAGGCCCGGGCGCGTTGGTGCTGTCACTGAAGGCGGGTGGCACCGGCCTCAACCTCACCGCGGCCAACCACGTGGTGCTCTACGACCGCTGGTGGAACCCGGCGGTGGAGGACCAGGCACGCGACCGCGCCTGGCGCATTGGCCAAACCAAGACCGTGATCTCGCACCGCCTGGTGTGCCCGGGCACCGTCGACGAACGGGTGGAGGAGGTGGTTTCGGGCAAGCGCCACATCGCCAACCTGGTGTTGCCCAAATCGTCGTCGCTTTCCGACCTCAACGGCGACCAGCTGCGCACGGCGCTTGGTCTCGAACCCGATGCAATGTTGACCGAGGACGATGTCGATGAACTGTGAACGGAAGGCCGGGGCCTGATGGTCAACCGATCGAAAAACAACCGACGCCGCAACAAGCGTAAGAAGTCGGTCGACCTCTGGCGGCCCGTGCCCATGCTGCCCGACCCGCGGCCGATCTCGGTGCAGGGTGATCCCACCACGTTGGTGCGGTCGCTCGGCAACCCGCCGCTCCCGGGGCAGCACAGCGTCGCCGAGCACTACCTGGCGGCAGTGGCAGAACGGGCCTCAGGCATGGCCGAGGCCCTCGCCGCGGCATCCGGACTGCTGGCGGTGCCCGAGGGCGATGATGACTAGGCGCCCACGAGCCACCGCCGGGGGCGGCCGATGACCGTCGGGGGCGGCCGATGACCGCCGTCGCAGACACTCCCGATGAGGCCTTCGGGCCGGACTGGGCCCGCCTGGACGATCGTTGGGTGCTCGTCACCGGCGCCGCCCGCGGCCTCGGCCGGGCCATAGCGCTCGGTGCCGCACGGTTTGGGGCCAACATCGTGGCGATCGACCGTGACGAGGTTGGTGTCATCAGTCTGCGGGGCGTCATCGAATCGCTAGGGGCCACCTGCCTGACCGGCGTCTGTGACGTTCGCGATTCAGATGCGGTCGACGAGGTGTTGGCCGACACGATGGCGCGTATCGACGGGCTTGATGTTCTGGTGAACAACGCGGGTGGCGGCTTCTGGGCTCCGTTTCTTGACGTGACGGCCAGGGGGGAGGCGGCGCTCATCGCCGAGAACTTCACCCAGGTCACCCACATGATTCGTAGCTGCGTGCCATACCTGGTGGAGGGCGGATCGATCGTGTCGGTCACCTCCATCGAGGGGCATCGGGCGGGCCCCGGTTTCGCGATCTATTCGGCGATGAAGGCGGCGGTCGAGAATCTCACCCGCACTCTGGCACTCGAGCTGGCCGATCGGCGCATCCGGGTGAACGCCGTGGCCCCCGACATGATCCCCACACCCGGCGACGATGCCTTGGCGGAAGCGGCCGGTGCGTTGGTCGACGACACCTACGATTCGCAACCATGGCCCGAGACGGGCACGCCCGATGACGCCGCCGGTGCCGTGATTTTTCTGGCCTCAGACATGTCCCGGTTCATCACCGGCTCCACCATTCACCTCGATGGTGGCACGTACGCCGCCTCCGGGTGGAAGCGCCGGCGATCCGACGGGGCCTGGCTGTTGTAGCCGGGCCGCAACATCGACAGCGTCTCCGCGCCTGGCCCCGCTGGCCCCGCTGGCCGCGCCCCACCCGCCCAGCCACCCTCGCCTGGCCACCGTCGCTGCACCCGAGCCCGATTCCACCCAGCGGGCCAGTTGTGGACTTTGGGTGGAATCCAACTCGGAAACCGAGTCCGAATCTACCCAAACAGAAAATCGCCTGGCGCCAGCTCCTGTGCTCAGCCTGACACGATGGGCGCATGGAGCTTCGCTCGGATAGCTCGTTTCGTTTCTCGCAGCCGCGGGCGGAAATGTGGGATGCCTTCACCAGCGTTGGCGAGTATCAACGATGGTGGCCATGGCTGGCCGGCTTCGATGGAACGGCGTTCGGGCAGGGGGAGCAGTGGTTCTGCGAGGTAAGTCCTCCGTTGCCCTACCGCCTGAACTTCTCGGTCACACTGACCGACGTGGTCCCCGAGAAGTTCGTGCGGGCCCGCATCGGCGGCGATATTGGTGGCTGGGCCGAGCTGAGCGCCACCGATGCGCCAGCCAAGGTGCGGCGCGGCGAACGAGTGACCCATGGTGAGGGAACAGCCGGGAGCGCTGGCTCGGTCGATTACCACGGATCAGCCGAGCGCGCCGGCGATCGGCAAGGTTGCGAGTTGCGGCTGCGCTCAGCGCTGTCGCCACAGAATCGCGTGCTGCGGCTGGTCACGCTGGGCGCCCGACCCGTGGCTCGCTTCGGTCACGACTGGGTGCTCGACAGCGGCGTCCGCCAGTTTCGACGCCGGCTCGACGACGAAGCCTAGATGACCACTCCGGTGATCCCCGAGGATGGCGTGAATCCGTGGGGGTCACGGCTGCCTGCAGCAGTGGTCGCCAAGGCGACGGTGTGAGGCTGCCGCCCGGCTGTGGCGCCCGGCGCCGGACAGCGGGCTGCGCACCGGACGGGATCAGGCCGCAACATTGATCGAGATGATCCCCCGGCTATGGGCGGAGCTCGACCGCCCGTGCTCCGAGGCTGCGGTCGACCATGCGATCGCTTGCGCCCAACGACGACTGGAGGCTCACGACGACGAGCGGGCCGTGTTGATGCACGGACGTGCACGAGTGGAACGCCCTTCGCTCGGACGACGCGTTCAAGCTGGTGGACGCCGAAGGCCTTCTGGCCGAACCGGCTGGGTGCCTGGACGGGTGTGGCACCGGAGCCGATCTGGGAATGGGGAGTGGCGGAACGCGTGTCTACCGCTGGGATGCCTAATGGCACCGCTGGGGAGCCTGGCAGACTGTCCCGGTGGGACGACGGGTGTTCATCACCGGGGTTGGCCGGGGGTTGGGGCGGGCGATCGCTGCCGGCCTCATGGCACAGGGCGACGACGTGTGGGGGTCGACCAGGTCGGGTGAGTGCGACCTTGGGCCGGCCGGAAGCGTGGCCCTGGACCTGAGAGACGAGGCGAGCATCGCCGCCGGAATCGCCGACCTCGCGGGACGGGTGGCCTCCATCGACCTGCTGATCAACTGCGCCGGTGCGGACGCACGGGCGTTCGGTCAGCCCAAGGGTGACAGCGGCCCGTTCGACTTCGATGCGGCCACGTTCAACGCGCTCTTGAACGTCAACGTCACGGGGCCGATGGTGGTGACCCGCGAGGCGATGCCGCTGCTGCGGGCCGGAGCCGACCCGATGATCGTCAACGTCAGCTCGCAGTTGGGCTCGATGCAGGTGGCCGCGCGGAAGGGGCGTGACAGCGCCTACTGCGTGTCGAAAGCGGCGCTCAACATGTTGAGCGTGAAGACGGCTGCGGCGCTTCGAGGCGAGGGCATCGGAGTCGTCATGTTGCACCCCGGGTGGGTGCAGACCGACATGGGAGGGCCCGCTGCCCCGATGAGCATCGACGAGTCGGTCGACGCCATCATCGAGACGCTGGGGTCGCTCACCATCGCAGATTCGGGCCGTTTCGTTCGTTGGGACGGCCACGATCACCCGTGGTAGCCAATGCGCTCCGAAGGTGAGGTTGGCTTGAGGACCTATCCGGCGTTGAGAACGTGGGCAAGCGTCCGGTCGGCTAGCTCGTCCCACACCGACGGTTGCGGGAGGTGGCCCATGCCGGACACCACGACCAATTCGGCGTCGGCGATGCCGGCGGCCAACGACTCGGCATGACGTAACGGCAGCACCCGGTCCAAGTCGCCGTGCACCACCAATGCCGACACCTCGATCCGAGCCAGACAGTCGACGGACGGCCGGCTGCCACGAAACGCCGCGTCCTGATGAATGGCCACGGCGTCGGGCCGGGGTTCTGCCCGTTCGGCGGCGCGTGCGAACTCCGCCTCCACCCAGGCGCGGTCGGAGGCCTCGGTCGTGGCCATGGCTCGAAGCATGCCGTCGACGGGGTCGGCCTCGAGCGCGGCAAAGAAGTCCTCTCCCATGCCAGCCTCAGGGTCCGGGCTCATGGCGGCGATGAAGGTGAGCGATGCCACCAGGTCGCTGCGACGATCCGCCAGGTCCACCAGCGTCATTCCGCCCATCGACACGCCGACGAGGTGCACGGGGCCGGCGCCGGTCGCAGCGATCACGGCGTCGGCATCATCGGTGAGGTCGCTCAGCGTGTAGCGGCCTCCGCCCGGGCCCGACAAGCCCGTGTCGCGTGGGTCGTAGCGGACCACGCTGCAACCTCCGGCGATCAGGCGATCCGAAACCGGGCAGGGAACAGGTCGCTGGAGTCGCCCCTGCCTGGAACCAGGAAGACCGTCGGTCCCGTTCCCAGCAACTCCCACCAGAGCGCTACTTCGCCGGCAGTTTCGGTGAACATGCGCCAACCATAGATCTCGCTCCCTTTCATCCTGTTGTGTTGCGTGAGGGCCTCGAACCCTCAGTACGGCCAATCGGAGAGGGGCGGCGGTAGGCGAAAGGCCACGTCGAGCGCAGTGAGTATCTCGGGCGGCCCGGCGAGCTGGTCGGTGATCGTGAGGCCCGTGGCGGGCCGGACACCCAGCCACAGCCGGGTGAAGGCGCCGACCGAAGCATCGAGCACAGGTGCCGAACCGGTGGGCAGCCCGTCGGTCACCCCCGACTCCTCACCGAGGTGCACCGTGTAGTCGCCGCCGATGCCCGGCCAGGTGGCGCCGGACCGCTCGACCAGCGGGTCGTGCAGCCGCAGGCCGAACGTGAGGTTGATCCCGGGCAGAGCGCAGGCCTCAATACAGCTGGCCAGATCGAGCAGGCGCCACTGCACCTTGGACCAGGCGGTGTGCAGCGGGCGGGCTGAGGCTCCGAAGTTGGCCTGGGATAGCTGGCGCATCGGCTCGGCGAGGAGCGCCTGCAACTGCACACCGGACGGCTCGCGGCTGATCGTCACCGACCGCACCTGGTCGCCGAGCGCCCGCAGCAGGCCCAACAGGTCGCGTAGCTGGTGGGGCTCCTCGTAGATCAGCCACTCGACGGTCAGCGGACCGTGGTGGCCAGCCATCGAACCCAGCAGGCAGTGGGTGAGGCGACCGTCATCGGAACGGAAACCCAGACCGACCGGTCGCTCCAGCTCGGCCAGGGCCTCGGGGACCAATGCCGGAAGCTCGACCATGACCGACCCGTGACCTCGATGTCGACGTAGCAACAGGTCGTAGATCTCGCGATGGTCCTCGACGCCGATCCTGACCGGTGGGCGATTGGGGACGGCAACGTCCAACGTGGCCGGATCGAACGACACGACATGGTCCTCGGCTCCGGTGCCGAAGCCGAACCGGTCGTAGTAGCCCTGATCGAAGATGCCCAGGCTGGCCATTGCGGCGCCGTCGTCGGCCGCTTCGGCCAGCGAACGGGCCACGAGCCCGCCGGCCAGCCCTTGATGCCGCGCCACGTGGCCGGCGGCGACGAAGGTGATCACCGCAAGGTCGAGGTCGAGCGCCGAAGGTCCAACGCCGTAGCGCATCGATCCTGGCACCGTTTGCACGACGCACTCGGCCGAACCGTTGAGATCGGCCACCACGGTTCGGCCGCCGTCGAGGATCTCGCCCAGCGCCGATGCTCGTGCCTCGGAGTTGTCGATCCACCCCGCCTCCCGCCAGATGCGGGTGACGGCTGCCAGGTCGCGCTCGGATTGGTACGGGCGCCCGGCCATCACCCCAGTCTTGTGCCCCTCGAGCTGCGGGGCAATCGAGTTGCGGTGGCGAGACTTGGGTGGGGTACCCCGATAGCCAGCTAGTTTCTGACGATCCGTCAGGTCGAGCGATCCGCTGCTCGACCGACCCTGTACCGACACAGCTCAAGGAGTACCCCGTGGCCGAAACCGCCAAGCCCCTGGCCGGCGTCCGCATCATCGAAAGCTCGCTGCTGGGCCCGGGCGCCGTCGGCACCCACCTGGCCGATTTGGGTGCCGAGGTGATCAAGGTGGAGAGTCCGGCCGGTGACTACATCCGGCGCATGACCTGGCCGATCATCGAGGGCGACTCGCTGCTGCACCACCACATCAGCCGCGGCAAGCGGTCGATCACCCTCGACCTGCGCACGCCCGAAGGCGTCGAGGTGTACAAGGACCTGGTGCGGGGCGCCGACGCCGTGGTGGAGGCCATGCGTCCCGGCGCCCTGGCCCGGCGTGGCCTGGGCTTCGACGACCTCAAGGAGGTCAACCCGTCGATCGTGTTCTGCACGATCTCGGGCTACGGCATGACCGGCCCGTACAAGGACCTGCCCAGCCACGGCATCGCCTACGACGCCTGGGGCGGGCTGATCAGCCCGGGTCGGGACGAGGAGGGCTTCCCCCGCATCGACGAGCACGCCTCGGTGGGCATGCACTCCGGCCCGCTGTTCGCCGCCTACGGCATCCTCGCCGGCATCATTCGTGCCCGCAGCACCGGCGAGCCCACCTACCTCGACATCGCCCAGAGCGACGCCTCGGTGGCGATGGACTGGCTGCGCATCGAGACCTACCTGGCCTACGAGCGGCCGGAGGATGTGGTGACCGGCAACCCTGCCGACGACTACGAGCGGCGCGAGCCGGGTACCGCCGGCATGCTCGGTGGGGTCCGCTACCAGTTCTACGATTCCTCCGACGGCATGGTGCTGTTCATGTCCTCCGAGCAGGAGTTCTGGAAGAACTTCTGTGGTGGCGTGGATCGCATGGACCTGTTCGAGAAGTGGCCGGGCAGCCAGTACGGCGACCATGCCCGGGGCAACCGGGAACTGCAGCGCGAGCTGGTGGCGATCTTCGCCTCCAAGACCACCGAGGAATGGGTGGAGTTCGCCGATGAGGTGAACACCCCGATCTGCCCGGTGAACACGCCCAAGACCGTGGCGGACGACCCGCAGTTTCAGGACCGCTTCCCGCTGCTCGGTCACGAGGAGCACGGCGCCGACATGATCGGCTCGGCCATCCACCTGGTGGGCGAGGAGCTGCCGGTGCCCACCCGTGCACCGACGGTCGGTCAGCACAACGACGAGATCCTTGCCGAGGTGCTGGGCTACGACGAAGCCAAGGTCGCAGCGCTGCGCCAGGCGGGTGCGCTGGGCGCCCCGCAGTAATCGCACCCGTGGTCCATCTGGGTGTGATCGCTGTGGCCCGGTCCGCAGTGATCACACCCAGTTCGGGCTTGGGTGGCTTTGCTGTGGCTCCGGCGGTGCGCCGATGGGAAGGGCACTGCGACCGGGCGTGTGCGGGCGGCCGCGTGAAGCTGCCGGCATGGCCTCCGCACCGATCGAATCGTCACCAACCTCGCCCGGCTGGTGGTTTCGCAGCCGGGAGACCGGCCGGATCACGATCGCCCAGGCGCCCAACCCGCCGTTGTGGATCTTCCTGGCCGCAACGCTGGGACGGTGGTTCGTCTCGGACGCCGGACCGTGGGCCGACCTCTTCTGGTGGGTCTCGACCGGGGCGCTGGCCTGGTGGGCGGCCGATGAGGTGATTCGGGGTGTCAATCCTTGGCGCCGGGTGATCGGTGGCGTGGGGCTGTTGTTCTTCGCCATGCGGCTGATCGGTCGCTGACGGTCGTCGTCCGTCGCAGCCTGTGGCCGTCCCTCGCGGCCCGTGGCCGTCACTCGTGCCCGGGCTGAGGCGAGGGGGCGTGCCGTCCACGCCACGTGTACAACAATGATGGGGTGTCCGCAGGTGAAGACGAGGTGATCGAGCCCGACGAGGTCATTCCCCCCGGGGACGACTCGGAGGCCGGCGGAACCGAGGGTGGACCTGCCGTGCCGCCCTACGTGGAGATGCTGGCGTGGATCCTCGACGACTGGTTTCGTATCCCGTTGACCAACAAGCGGGTGGGCATCGATGGGGCCATCGGCATGGTGCCCGTTGTTGGCGACGGCGCCGGCCTGGTGACCTCGGCCATCGTCATCGTCAGCGCGGTCGGCCAGGGCGTTTCGGCGCCCACGGTGATACGCATGGTCGGCAACGTCCTCTTCGACTCGATGCTGGGTGTGGTGCCGTTCATGGGCGATGCGTTCGACTTTGCATGGAAGTCGAACGCCAAGAACGTGCGACTCCTCAAAGCCGACCTTGCCGATCCGCAGCGGACGCGAAGATCGTCGCTGGCCGTGATGGCCATCTCGGTTGGCGTGGTGTTGGTTCTCACCGCGGCGACGGTGGCGGCCGCTGCGCTCGGGTTGTGGTTGATGGTGCGGCTGGGCGAAGCCATCTTCTGAGCAACGCGCTTGGTCGGCACTACCATCCAACGCTGTGTCAGAGCACCCAACAAATGACCCGCTTGCAGGCGATGTAACCGCTCCGCAGACCACCCCGGCGCTGCTCGCCCAGGTGGCGTCGCGCTATGGCGACGACCCGGGGGTGGTCGACGGCGACGTCGCCCTCACCTGGGCGCAGCTGGCCGGCCGCGCCGCAGAGTTGGCGAGGGCGGTGGCAGCACACGGCATCGAGGCGGGCGACCGGGTGGCCATCTGGGCGCCGAACTGTTGGGAGTGGGTGGTGGCCGTCCTGGGTCTGCACTCGGCCGGTGCGGTGCTGGTGCCGATCAACACGAGGTATCGGGGGGAGGAGGCGGCCCATCTGCTCGAGCGTTCGCAGGCACGGTTGCTTTTTACGGTGGGCGAGTTTTTGGGCACCGACTATCTGGCGTTGTTGGGCGACCGTCGCCCGGCGGTGACCGACACGGTGGTGGTGCTTCGCAGCGATGCCGACACGAACGATCTCACGACCGGTGAGACTCAGGGCGGCGCCGTGCTCGACCTGGCGACGTTCCTGGGTCGAGCCGGGGAGGTGGCCGACGCGGAGATCGACGCTCGCATTGCAGCGCTTGACGGCGACAGTCCCTCGGACATCCTCTTCACCTCCGGCACCACCGGGCAGCCGAAGGGGGCGGTCTGCACGCACGGCCAGGTGGTGCGGGCCTATGCCGCCTGGGCCAACGTGGTCGGGTTGACCCATGACGACCGCTACCTGGTGGTCAGCCCGTTCTTTCACGCCTTTGGCTACAAGGCGGGCATCATCGCCGCCATGACGGTGGGTTCGCCCATCTACCCCGAGCCGGTGTTCGACGTGAACAAGGTGATGGAGCGGGTTGCGGCCGAACAGATCTCGATGCTGCCCGGCCCGCCGACGCTGTACCAGAGCATGCTGAACCATCCGGATCTGGATACAGAGGCGCTGGCCGGCCTGCGCCTGGCGGTCACGGGTGCCGCGTCGGTGCCCGTCGAGCTGATCGAGGCGATGGGTGACACGCTCGGCTTCGAGACGGTGATCACCGGGTACGGGCTGACCGAGGCCTGCGGCATCGCCACGATGTGTCGCGACGGCGACGATCCGATGACCATCGCCACCACCTCGGGACGCGCGATCCCCGGCGTGGAGGTGGTCACGTTCGACGAGGCAGGCAACCCGACCGCAGCGGGTGTGCCGGGTGAGGTGCGCATACGTGGCTACAACGTCATGGTCGGGTACCTGGACGACCCGGAGGCGACTGCCGAGACCATCGACGCCGATGGATGGCTGGCCACCGGCGACATCGGGGTGCTCGATGCTGACGGCAACCTGGCCATCACCGACCGGTTGAAGGACATGTTCATCGTGGGTGGGTTCAACGCGTACCCCGCCGAGATCGAACGCCAACTGCTGTTGCACCCGGACGTGGCCCAGGCCGCGGTGATCGGGGTGCCCGACGGCCGGCTGGGTGAGGTCGGATACGCCTTTGTGGTGCCGACTGCCGGCGTGTCGATCGACGGCGCCGCCATCATCGCCTGGTGCCGCGAACACCTGGCCAACTTCAAAGTGCCCCGGTATGTGGAGTCGATCGACGAGTTGCCGTTCAACGCTGGTGGCAAGGTGATGAAGTTCCAGTTGCGGGATCGAGCGGCGGAGACGCTGGGCGACCACTCGTGAGCGCGCGGGCCGTCGACGGCCGCGTGCCGGGCCGGCGAGGCCTGGCCACCCGCCGACGGCTCCTCGAGTGCACCCGAACCATGCTGGGCTCGACCTCCTACCGGGACTTGAAGGTGGTGGACATTGCACGCGAGGCGGGCACATCGCCCGCCACCTTCTATCAGTACTTCACCGACGTTGACGCGGCCATCGCCGAGTTGGCGGGCGAGATGGCCACCGAGGGCGCCACCCGGCTGAGCGAGTTGTTGGCCAACACCACCTGGGCCGGCGAGGAGGCGGGTGATTCGGTGCGGGGCCTCGTCATCGGGTTCCTTCAGTTCTGGGAGGCCAATCGTCCATTGATGTCGGTGATCGACCTGTTGGCGGCCGAGGGGGAGGGGCAGGTTCGGGCGACGCGTGCGGACCTACTGGCCACATTCTCCACGGGTCTTGCCGACCGGGTTCGGTCCGACGGCAACCGCTCGGGTGCGACCAGCCCCTGGGCCATGGCCTCGGTGGCGGTGACGATGTTGGTGAACGTGGCCATCCAACGGGAGATGTTCGAAGCGTCGAAAATCCCTGCCGACGACCTGATCGACTCGGTGGCCCGGCTGCTGCAGGCTGCCGTCACCGGAACCGTCGACGCCTGAGCCTGTCACCGGGTACCGACGGTCAGGAGCTCGGGCCCAACAGCTGAGCGACGATTCGTCGGGGCAGGTCGGCGTCCGGCTCGGTGCCCCCCACCATCAGGCGGTGGGCCAGCACAGCCGGGCCGAATTCGGCGAACAGTTCCACATCGGTGCTTGGGGGCAGCTCGCCCCGTTTGACCGCTGAGGCGATCAGGGCCTGGACGTGGGCCCTTCTCTCGGCCACGAACGCACGCTGGTACTCGTCGTGAAGTTCGGGATACCGCGCCTTCTCGGAGACGAACGCGCACATCACCGGACCGTCGTCGCCTGCCATCGCCCGCTGCGCACCCTGCAACATCGCCAGCAGGTCGGCCCGAAGGTCGCCGGTGTCCACCAGCGGGACCAACGCCGAGCTGTGGCTGCGAAGCGCCTCCACCACCAGTTGTTCCTTGCTGGAAAACCGGCGGTAGATTGCCGCCTTCCCCACGCCCGCCCGGGTGGCGACCGCCTCCATCGACATGCCGCCAAAGCCAACGTCCACCAGCAGGTCGATCGCCGCGTCGAGGATGGCCCGTTCGGTTTCCGCCGACCGGGGTCGGCCCGGAGAGCGCACGACCGGCCCGCTCACGGCTCGACGGCGGGTACTCGCAAGCCGGCACCGGTGCCGATGGGCTCACCCGGAGGTGCCATGGTGGATCGCTCGTCGTCGAGGGCCCGGGCCGGGAGCCACTTCACAACCGACAACGCCGCGACGAACAGGATGCCGGCGGCCACGATGGAGGCCAGGTGCATGCCGGACACGAAGCTCTCCCGGGCCGCGGATTCGATCAGCGGTCGGACCGCTGAGGGCGCCTTTTCGGCGATGCCCAACGTCTTGCCGATTGAGTCGGTCAGCGGCTGGATGAACTGCTCGGGCACCTTGCCGGTGAGCTTCGCCGTCATCTCCGGTGCATAGCGAGACGACAACAACGAGCCCAGCACGGCCACGCCGACGGCACCGCCCGTTTGGCGGGTGGTGTCGTTCATCGCCGAGCCGACGCCGGCCTTGGCACGAGGCAGCGAACCCATGATTGAGTCGGTGGCGGGGGCCATGACGTTGCCCATGCCGAGCCCGAGCAGGCACGTCAGCAGGATCACCGGAACCATCGGGGTGGTCACCGTCAACTGGGTGAACGTGAGGAATGCCAGCCCACACACGGTGAGCCCGCCGGCGACCACCACCTTGTTGCCCAGCCGGTTTACCCAGATGCTGCTGAGCGGCGCGGCGATCATGATCACCACGGCCTGAGGCAACAGCACGGCCCCGGCCTTGATCGTCGAGTAGCCCAGCACCGACTGCAGGTATTGGGTGAGCAGGAAGATCATGCCGAACAGGCCGAGGAACGTCAGCGTGATGGCCCCGCTGGCGGCAGAGAAGCGGGGGTTCTTGAAGAACTCCAGGTTGAGCATCGGGTGATCACAACGCATCTCCCACACCATGAAGCCGACGAACAACGCGATCCCGGTGGCAAACCCGGCGAGGATCTCGGGCGAGGTCCAGCCGTGTGCCGGTGCCTCGATCACCGCGGCCAACAGCACGCCCAGGGCGGCGATCGACAGCAGCGCGCCCAACGGGTCGGCCTTTGACGGGTTGGGATCCTTGGACTCGGGGATGTAGCGGTAGCCGAAGATCAGCCCGGCGATCACGACGGGGATGTTGACCAGGAAGATCGAGCCCCACCAGAAGTGCGCCAGAAGAAAGCCACCGGTGACAGGCCCCACGCCCAGACCAAGTGCGGACACCCCCGCCCAGATTCCGATGGCCTTGGCGCGCTCCCTGGGTTCGGTGAAGACGTTGGTGAGTATGGAGAGGGTGGCGGGCATGATGAACGCGCCGCCGACTCCCATCAGCGCCCGGGTTCCGATCAGCAGGTTGGCGTCGGTCGCCATGGCGGAGAGCGCGGAGCCGATACCGAAGACGATGAGACCAACGGTGAGGAACCGGTAGCGGCCAAACCGGTCGCCGATGGTTCCGGTCGTCAGGAGCAATCCCGCAAACACGATGGTGTAGCTGTCGACGATCCATTGCAACTGGCTCTGTGACGCGCCGAGGCCCCCCTCGACCGGCAGCTTGGAGAGCCGAGGCAGCGCCACGTTGAGGATCGTGTTGTCCAACACGATCACCAGCAGGCTGACGCACAGCACGACCAGCGTGATCCATCGGTCGCGGTAGACCTCGTCGGGTTTGTTGACTTGGTCTCTCACGGGGGTTTCCTTCGTCGTGCGGGGACAGGCTGATTACGGAACGGTTCCGTATTGTTATGCGGTCACGCCTGTCCTGCCAACCCGCTCCACTGACATCGGACGGTCGGGCTACCCGGTGGGGTGCTGGAGTTGAGCTCGCAACTGCTGGTTCTCGTCGGACAATTCGACGAGGCGGTGGGTGATCCCGGTCAGCAGGGTGCGAGACATGGTTGGAAACTCATCCAACAGGCTGCGGAACGATCGCCGGTCGAGTACCTCCAGCGTGGAGTCCTCGGCAGCGGTCACCGTGGCCGTGCGTACCACATCGTCCAGCAAGGCGATCTCACCGAAGTAGTCACCGGCACCGATGGTGGCCAACTCCCGACCGTCCCGGCTGATGGTGGCCGAGCCCGACATGATCACAGCGAACTCCTTGCCCACTTTGCCCTCTTGGGCCAGGACGGTGCCTGTGGTCACGTCCAGCGTGTCGCTCAGTTGGTCGATTCGATCCAGTTCCTTTGGCGAACAGCCCTCGAACAACTTGATCTTGCGGAGGAAATCTCGGGGCACTGTGTGGTTGGACATGAGCCCAGGGTACCTACGCTGCGAAATGCGCAGGCGGCATTGTGGCCCATGGGTCTGGCAAGCTCGGACCCATGGTTCGGCTCTTCGCATTTCTTACCCGTCGTTCAGAACTGAGCCACGAGGAGTTCCTGGATCACTGGCTGAATGTTCATGGCCCGCTGATCGCCGGCACACCCGAGCTGGCACGGCACATCCGGCGCTACGAGCAGCACCCCCGGGCGGAAGCCGGCCCGATGTCGGGGAGCGAGCACTGCGATGGCGTCACCGTGCAGCACTTCGACTCGGCCGATGACCTGTGGGCGTTCACCGCCGAGCCCGCCTACGCCGAATTGATCGCTCCCGACGAGGCGGCGCTGTTGGACCTCCAGCGGTTGGTGTGGGTGATCACGGGCGAGCCGACCGTGGTGATTGGGGACGGGACGTCGACCGGTGGGGTTGGTGGCGATGTCGCCGGTGCCTGAGGTGGGGGACTTCGACGGGGCCCGTGTGTTGATCACCGGCGCAGCGTCGGGCATCGGCGAGGCGACAGCCCGGCTGCTCGCCGCCGGCGGCGCCCGACTGGCGCTGCTGGATCGCGATGGCGTGGAGCTGACCCGAGTGTCCGAAGAACTGGGTGCCGAGGCGATCGTCGCCAACGTGGCCGATGCCGATGCGGTTCGTTCGGGGGTCGAATCCGCTGCAGCGGCGCTCGGCGGGTTGGATCACCTGGTGAACAACGCGGGGACGGGTTCGCTCGGTCGCATCGAGCGGTACTCGGATCGAGACCTCGACCGGCTGATCGCCGTGAACCTCACCGGCGCCTACCGGGTTCTGGCCGCCGCGCTGGGGCATCTCCGGGAGCCACCGGCAGCCCTGCCCGGCGCCGGAGCGACGCCACAACACCGCAGCTCGGTGGTGAACGTGGCCTCTGCATCGGGGGTGAGACCGACGCTGGGGGAGGCCCCGTATTCGGCGGCCAAGGCGGGCCTGATCAGCCTCACTCAGTCCGCGGCGATGGAGGCGGCGCCCGAGGTGCGGGTGAACTGTGTGTCGCCCGGCTTCGTCGCCACGCCACTCAACCGGATGCTGTTGGATCTGCCCGACATCGAGGACACCTTGGCGGCAGCGACCCCGTTGGGTCGCGTGGGCACTGCCGACGAGGTGGCCCGGGTGATCGCCTTCCTGCTCTCCGAGGCCGCCTCGTATATCACCGGCCAAAACCTGGTGGTCGACGGCGGCAGCCTGCTGCCGAACTCCCAGGTTGACCCGGTGCTGGGCCCACTGCTCGGTTCGCGAAGCGCGGTCGAGTCGGAGGCTGCCTCCGGCCTCGCCTGAGAGCGATCTTCTCAAAATCGGAGGTGGAGCCGAACCGATGGAGTGAACCGTGAGCCCCCTGGGTACTGCTCCGGCATGGCGAACGTTTCCGACTACATCGTGCAGCGAATTCAAGAGTGGGGGGTCGATCTCGTTTTCGGCTACCCGGGTGACGGCATCAACGGGGTGGTCGGCGCCATCGACCGCTCGGACGGCGCGGTGCGCTTCGTGCAGGTGGCTCATGAAGAACTGGGCTCGTTCGGGGCCTGCGCGTACGCCAAGTATCACGATGACCCGGATGCGGTTGGCGTGTGCCTGTCCACCGGCGGGCCGGGTGCGGCGCACCTGATGGTGGGGCTCTACGACGCCAAGGCCGACCATCAGCCCGTCGTGGCCATCGTTGGGCAGGTGGCCCGCAGGTCGATCGGCGGTTCCTACCACCAGGAACTCGACCTCCTCACGATGTTCGCCGGGGTGGCTGACTACGTGGTGGAGGTGTCGACGCCGGCACAGGTTCGCCAAAGTGTCGACCGGGCCTTCCGGACCGCACTGGCCGACCGCACCGTCGCGGTGGTGATCCTGCCCAGCGACGTGCAGGAGGCCGACGCCGTACCCACGCCAGAACGAAGCAGGGGCGCGATTTACACCGGCACCAGCTATCAGCGCAGCGCGCCGTTGCCGTCCGACGAGCAACTCGATGCCGCAGCCGAGATCCTGAACACCGGAAGGAAGGTGGCGTTGCTCGTGGGCGCCGGTGCCCTCGGCGAAGGCGACGCTGTGTTGGAGGTGGCCGATCGGCTGGGTGCCGGGGTGGTGAAGGCGCTGCTGGGCAAGGCGGTGGTGAGCGACGACCACCCCAACGTCACGGGCCACCTTGGGCTGCTGGGCACCCGAGCCAGCTTCGAGCTGATGCAGGGCTGCGACACGCTGTTCATGATCGGTACCTCGTTTCCCTATGCCGATTGGCTGCCGCCCGATGGGGCGGTGCGTACCGTGCAGGTCGACATCGACGCCGCCCAGATCGGGCTGCACTATCCGGCCGATGTGGGGCTCGTGGGCGACACCGGGCGTACGTTGGCGGCGTTGCTCCCGCGGCTCCAGCGAACCGACGACCGCAGTTTCGTCGATGAGGTTGCCACGTGGCGGCGTCGCGACGATGCGATCCACGAGCAGCGGGCACTGTCGGACCACACGCCGATCACGCCGCAGCGCCCGTTCTGGGAGGCCAACCTGCGACTGCCCGACGATGCGGTCATTTCAGCCGACTCGGGGACCTCGGCCAACTGGTTTGCGCGCTACATCCACCCTCGGGGTACCCAGAAGACCTCGGTGTCGGGCAACCTCGGCTCGATGGTGCCCGGTGCCGCGTATGCCCTGGCCGCCAAGTTCGCGTGCCCCGATCGCCTGTCGGTCGGCTTCGTCGGCGACGGCGCCATGCAGATGTTGGGCATCAACGCCCTGATTACCGCCAAGCATTACTACGACACCTGGGACGATCCCCGCATGGTGCTGTGCGTGCTGAACAACGGCGACCTCAACCAGGTCACCTGGGAGATGCGGGCCATGGCCGGCAACCCCCGCTTCGAAGGCAGCCAGGCGCTGCCGGAGTTTCCGTTTGCGGACTACGCCGAACTGCTGGGCCTGGTGGGGGTCCGGGTGGAGGAGCCCGATGCGGTGGGCGCAGCATGGGACACCGTGCTTGCCGCCGATCGCCCCGCCGTGCTCGAGGTGATGTGTGATCCCAACGTGCCCACCGTGCCCGGGCACCTCACCATCGGCGAGGCGACCAACTACATCGAGGCGCTCGCCAAGGGTGACCCCGATGCTGCCCAGGTGGTGCTGCAATCGGCCCGGGAGTTGTGGGAGTCGGCCTCGGGGACCATGAAGGCTGCAATCAGTGAAAGGCTTGGATGATGAGTTTTCAGTTTCACCGGAGCGCTCCGTCACGGTTTGGTCCGTGGGCCACCTGCCTGGTGGGCATGCTGGCCGGAATCGTGCTGGTCGTCTTGCTCAGCTGGTGGTGGCTGTTCCTGGCCGTGCCGGCCACGGTGCTGTGGGTCATCGGAGTGATCGACTATCTCCAGCCTCACCACTCCATTCGCCGGATCTACCCGGTCATTGGGCGAATGCGATGGCTCGCAGAGGACCTGCGCCCCAAGATCCGTCAATACTTCGTCGAATCGGACACCGACGGTGCTCCGTACACCCTGGACACCCGGGCCGACGTGTACGACCGGGCCAAGGGCGGCGAGGGCATCGAGTCCTTCGGCACCGAACTCGACGTCTATGCCCAGGGATACGAGTGGTTCCTGCACTCGATCTACCCCAAGGTGCCGGCCGAAGGACAACACCGGGTGCGCATCGGCGAGGCCAGTGGAGCCATCCCGTATGACATGGCGCTGATGAACATCTCGGCGATGAGCTTTGGCTCGCTGTCGGGCCCGGCGATCACCGCGCTGAACGAGGGTGCCCGGCGGGGTGGCTTCGCCCACGACACCGGCGAGGGTGCGGTATCGCCGTACCATCGCCAGGGCGGCGACCTCGTGTGGGAGATCGGTACCGCCTACTTCGGCTGCCGCACCCCCGACGGCAAGTTCGACGCCGACCAGTTCGTCGATGAGTGCCGACAGACCGATGCCATCAAGATGATCTCGATCAAGTTGTCGCAGGGGGCCAAGCCGGGTCTGGGCGGGGTGCTGCCCGGCTCGAAGGTCACCCAGGAGATCGCCGACACCCGCGGGGTGCCGGTCGGGGAGACCGTCGTGTCGCCGGGGCACCACTCGGCCTTCGACGGGCCGGACGGCCTGGTGGAGTTCGTGGCCCGCCTGCGAGAGATCTCGGGCAATCGCCCCACCGGCTTCAAGCTGTGTGTGGGCCAGCGTACCGAGTTTCTGTCGGCGATCCGGGCGATGATCTCCGCCGACGTCTATCCCGACTTCATTATCGTGGACGGCTCCGAGGGCGGCACCGGCGCGGCGCCGCTCGAGTTTGAGGACCACGCCGGCGTGCCCCTCGACGACGGCCTCGCCACCGTCCACAGCGCGCTGGTCGGTGCCGGGATCCGCGGGCGGATTCGCATCGGCGCATCGGGCAAGGTGGGCAGCGGCTTCGATATCGCCCGTCGCCTCGCCCAGGGGGCCGACTACACCAACTCGGCCCGCACCATGATGTTTGCGCTGGGCTGCATCCAGGCCCAGGAGTGCCACACCAACAAGTGCCCCTCCGGGGTCACCAGCCACAACCCGATGGTCACTCGCGGCATCGACGTTGAGGACAAGGCCCAGCGGGTCTGCACCTACCAGCGGTCGACGGTCAACAACTTCAACACGATCCTGGGAGTACTGGGCCACACGTCGGCGTGCGACGTTCGACCGGACCAGTTCATGCGTCGGATCTCCCAGACCGAGAGCGTCCGGTACGACGAACTCTGGCCGGTGCTGCCCGAGGGCAGCCTGCTGGACGGCTCGGCGCCCGAGGCTTGGATGGACGATTGGAAGGCTGCCGGAGGAATCGCCGGCTGAGGAGGCACCGCCAACGCATACCGGCGGGTCGGCCGGCAAGATCGAGCGCAGTCGCTTCCGAATCTGTGAGGGTCTGATCGACGGGGGAAACACATGTCCGAGCATCCGATCGAGCTGTCCACCCGCATCATCGACACCGGCGCCACCGATGCGCCCAACCGGGTCACCAACGAGCTGTCCGAGTTGGTCGACGGAGTGGCCCTGGTCGAGTCATTCAGCCACTCGATCGCAGTCGACTCGGGCGACGGCCTTGCGGTGTTCGATACCTCTGGGGTGTTCACCGGGCAGGCGGTCACCGAGGCCTTGCGCGCCTGGTCGACCGACCCGGTGGACACCATCGTCTACACCCACGGGCACGCCGACCACGTGGGTGGCTCTGGTGCCCTGCTGGCCGATGGCCGGGCGCGGGGCCATCGCACTCCGACGGTGATCGGACACGAGGCGGTTCCTCAACGTATGGCCCGTTACGAACGCACCAATGGGTGGAACCTGGCCATCAACGCCCGCCAGTTCGGGGGCATCGGCCCCAAGGCCGGGTTGGGTGTTGGCGGCAATGCCCGGTTTCTGCCCGAGGATGTCGCATGGCCCACGCTGACCTACGCCGAGGCAACCACGGTGCGGGTGGGGGACCGCAGCTTCGAGCTGCACCATGACCGGGGCGAGACCGACGACCACAGCTGGGCCTGGTTCCCCGAGGAGCGCATGCTGCTCCCCGGCGATCTGTTCATCTGGGTCTTCCCGAACGCCGGCAACCCGCAGAAGGTACAGCGCTACGCCGACGAGTGGGCCGTGGCGCTGCGCAAGATGGCGGCGTTGCGCCCCGAGTTGTTCCTACCGGCCCATGGCCTTCCGATCGCCGGTGCTGACCGCATCGCGATGGTGCTCGACGAAGCCGCCACGGTGCTGGAGTACCTGGTGGGCGCCGTACTGGATCGTATGAATGCAGGCCTGGAATTGGAGCAGATCGTCGAGGAGGTGAAGGTACCGGCCGAGGTTTTGGAGAAGCCGTACCTGACTCCGACCTACGACGAGCCCGAGTTCGTGGTGCGCAACATCTGGCGTCGGTTCGGCGGCTGGTGGGATGGCAATGCCGCCTCGTTGAAGCCGCCGACGCGGGCTGCGGTCGGTGTCGAGCTGCTCGCGCTGGCCGGTGGCGCCGCCCCCGTCGTGGAGCGTGCCAAGGCATTGGCAGGTGAGGGCGACTTCCGTCTGGCCTGCGAGTTGGTGGAACTGGTTTCACGGGCGCTTCCCGATGATGCCGACGTCCACGAGGTGCGGGCCGAGCTCTACCTGGGGCGGCGTGACCGGGAGCTTTCGCTGATGTCCAAAGGGATTTTCGCGGCTGCAGCGCGATCCAGCCAGCACGCTGCGGGGGCCAAGGTCGAGCGTGGCGGCACCCGATCTACTGCCGGGCTCCACCTTTCAGGTGGCGGATAGCGCTGCCCAGGGCTTGACGCGGCCGTTTCTGACACACCGTCAGATTTGGGGGTTAGGCTGTCACCATGGACCTCCCGAAGATCATCTCGATCGACGACCACGTGATTGAACCGGCCGATGTTTGGCAGAGCCGTCTTCCGGCCAAGTACCGCGATGTAGGGCCCCGCGTCATCCAGGAGCGGGGCAAGATGCAGTTCGTTGGGGGCGTGTTCAGCTACGAACCCTCCGACGAGGGCGAGCTGTGTGACTGGTGGCTTTATGAGGACAAGCGGGTGCCGCAGACCCGCCTGTCGGCCGCAGCGGGCTTCAGCCGCGAAGAGGTGAAGGTCACCGGCATCACCTACGAGGAGATGCGCGACGGTTGCTACGACCCGGTCGCACGCCTGGCCGACATGGACATGAACCACACCGAAGCGCAGATGAGCTTCCCGTCGTTCCCCCGCTTCTGTGGCCAGACCTTCATGGAGGCCGAGGACAAGGAGCTGTCCGACCTGTGCGTGAAGGCCTACAACGACTGGATGGTCGAGGAGTGGTGCGCCGGCTCCGACGGCCGCCTGATTCCGCTGACGATCGTCCAACTGTGGGACGCCGAGTTGGCCGCCGCCGAGATCCATCGCAACGCCGAGCGAGGCGTGCGTGCGGTGTGCTTCTCGGAGATTCCCCCGTACCTCAACCTGCCCTCGATCCACACCGACTACTGGGAGCCGTTCTTCCGAGCGTGTGAGGAGACCGGGACGGTCATCAACATGCACATCGGGTCGAGCTCGAAGATGCCGTCGACGTCGACCGATGCGCCTGCTGCCGTCGGTTCCACGCTCACCTTTGGCAATGCGATGTCGTCGATGGCCGACTGGCTGTTCTCGGGCTGGCTCGACCGGCTGCCCACGCTGAAGCTGGCCTACTCCGAGGGTCAGATCGGCTGGATTCCCTACATCCTCGAGCGGGCCGACAACGTTTGGGAGGAGAACCGGGCGTGGGGCGGGTTCGGCGACAAGGTGCCCGAGCCGCCGTCCACCTACTACTACCGCCAGATCTACGGTTGCTTCTTCGATGACGTGTACGGCCTCGACAACCTGGAGAAGGTCGGGGTCAACAACATCTGCTTCGAGACCGATTATCCCCACTCTGACTCGACCTGGCCGCATTCCAAGGAGACGGCCGAGAAGCTGATGGGTCACCTCCCCGAGGACGTGATCTACAAACTGATGCGCGGCAACGCCATCGAAATGCTGGGCCTCGATTTCGACAAGTAAGTCGCTCTGCGCAGCCGCTAGCGGCTAGCCGCTAGCCGCTAGCCGCTCGGCCTGAGCTGACCTGCGGATTGTTCTCAAACAGGGTTTGTGGCGGCTTCGTTGTCACAGGCCATCGTCATACTGGCCTCATGCTCGACGTTTTCGACACGACTGAGGCGAAAGACTTTTCGGTGTATTTCGCCGAGGTCGACGCACGGTGGCATCCCGATTGGGGGTCCTCGGTGCCGGTCAGCGTGTTGGCGGGTTCGGTGGCCGACGCGGCACGCCTGTTGGTCGAGCGAGGAGTCGGCAAAGCACAGCCCCGCCAACCGTTGTGGGGTTCGGCTGTGGTTGCCGACGTTGCCGAGTCCGGCACCGCCAACCCGGGTGTAGCCGCTGCTGCAGGCACGGCAGATGCCGGGTCCGCTGGTGCCGCCGCCGACGGTGCCGACGGTGCCGCCGCCGACGGTGCTGCTGGTGCTGGTGCTGGTGCTGGTGCTGGTGCTGGTGCTGGTGCTGGTGCTGGTGCTGGTGCTGGGGGTGGGGTGGATGTGGCTGATTTGATGGTCGCGGTCGAGGCGATCGGCTTGTGCCGCCGGTTCCTGGCATCGGCCGAAGCCCAGATGATCGCCCGCCTTGAAGACACCAACGCGTCACTCAAACAACTCGGTGAACGCACCACGTCCTGGCTGAGCCGCACCCAGGAGGTCCCAGGCCCCCAGGCTGCTGAGACCACCCGGGTCGCCGCCAAACTCGATTCCACGTTCCACCGGTTCGCAGCAGCCTTGGCCGCAGGTGAGATCGATCACTCCTATTGTGCGGCGCTGGTGCGTGCCTCCAACGACCGCACCGAAACAGCGTTGGTTGATCTCCAGGACGAACTGTTGGGCCGTGTGACGGGACGCCGGTTCGGTTCGTGGCGACGCGAACTGTCTGCGGTGTGTGCCCTGTTGGACACTGAGGGCCCCGAACCTGCGGTCGAACACGACGACAAGGTGTTTCTGTCCGAAACCCTTGACGGTCTCGTTGATCTGAAGGGCACCTTCACCGGGTCGACCGCGGAGGAGATCCGACAGTTGGTCGAGGCCCACACCGACCGGTTGTACCGCCAGGCCCGCCGAGACACGAACCTTACCCCCGACCTGAGAGTCCCAACCCGGGCGGTCCTCCGAGCACGAGCATTGCTGGACCTGTTACGCCGGGGTTCCTCCGAGCAGTCCACCGGCGGTCCCGTCACCCACATCAACCTCGACATCGAAGCCGCACCCATCCCCGCCACCAACACCAACACCACCAACCCCGCAGACCGCAACGCCCAACATCCCGCCGTCGGGGATCCGCCCCCCGAGGTTCCCGCTGCCGAGGTTCCCGCTGCCGAGGTTCCCGCCGCCGGGGATCCGCCCCCCGACGATCCCGCTGCCGAGGTTCCCGCTGCCGGGGATCACCGCGCCGACGATCCCGCTGCCGGGGGTACCGCTGCCGGGGGTACCGCTGCCGGTCGTGGGCAGGCTCCCACACCGAACGACCGTGACGTTCCCACGAACGGTCGCAACGACGAGGGAAACAACAACCCTGCCAACCCTGCCGATCCGTTGGTGGTGTCGCAGGCCCCACCAGGAGGAGAAACCTCCCGTGACTGGTTCCGACGGATCCTCGGCCAACGCGGCGACGTCCTCGCCGGAACCGCCAAACTCGCCGACAACAACCTCTGGCGGCTCCTCTGCAACCCCACCATCCACACCTTCGTCACCACCTCCGCCCACGAAATCCTCCAAATGGGCCGAGCAGTCCGCACCGCCACCCCCGCACAACAACGCGCCCTCCGGGTCCGCGATGGCGGCTGCGTGTTCCCCGGCTGCGACACCCCCATTGGCTGGACCCAAGCCCACCACACCATCCACTGGTCCAAAGGCGGCCCCACCAACCTCGACTCAATGGCACTGCTCTGCACCACCCACCACGACATCACCCACCGCCACCACTGGCAGATGTCACCCAACCACCACCCCAACGGCCAACCCAACGGCACCTTCCACTGGACCACCCCCTCCGGACAAACCCTCCACTCACAACGCCACAGCGAAACCATCCCCTCACAACCAGGCGACGACGAGAGCGAAACCATCCCCTGAGCTGTCCGTGGGAACCGAGCCAGGCGGGTGCTGCTGTCGATGCTCCTGTGGGTCAGCAACTCCCACATCGGCCGTACACGCATCTCACTTCATCTGGAGCGTCGGAGGGCTCGATGTCGGAGACCGGATTTGTTGTGACAGTTCAACGGTGAGGTGCAGCCTCGGGACGCCCCGAATCGAAGGGTATGCACGTCGTGTACCCTGCATGTCGAAGGGGTGAATATGACGACGAGAACTGAAGTCCAAAACAACGGCCTGCGGCGTCGCTCGCTGGCCTCGCTGGTTGGCCTGGTTGCGGTGCTCTCGATGGTGACCGGGTGCGGTTGTTCGGCAACGCCACCTCCGGTGCACTCCGATCCCACCGTTGCGGTGATTCGACACGTCGTCGCCGAGGCCAACACGTTCGGTGGGGGAGGCAACCCGTTCAGCCGTGTGGTGATCGCACCCAAGCGGCTCAATGGTACCAACTTGAGCTCGTCGACCAAGGCTGCCATCAACGCCCAGTTGCGGGACCTGGGCCGCATCGAGGTATCGACCGCCAAGATTCGCGATGGTGAGGCGGCGATTCGGGTCGGCGCAGTTGTCCAGACCGCCCGCGGTGTGAACATCGAGGCCGACTTGTACTGCGGAAATGTGTGCGGTCAGTCCGCCACGTTCACCCTGGCACGAGGTGCGGGCGGAGGTTGGAGGGTCACCGGCACGTCCGGTGCGATCTCTGTTTCCTGACCGTCTCGCCTCCACCTGAAGACGGCTCGGTGAGGGCTTGACGGTGAGCGACCGGGAATCGGCGCTGCTCGACCGGGCGTGGCGTTCTAGAGTGCGCCGCTGTGTCGACTGAAGCGGGGGCATCCCCACTGCCGCCTTCGCCAACTCGGCGGGCGATCACGGGTTCCGTGTCGCTGTTCGTGCCGGCGATCCCGTTCGCCATGGTGCTTGGGGTGGCGATCGGTGAGTCGTCGATCAACAACCTGGTGGGCTGGTCGAGTTCGTGGATCATCTTTGGAGGTGCCAGCCAGCTGACCCTGATCACCATCCTGGCCGCCGGGGGCGCACCGCTCTCCGCCCTGGGCGCCGCACTGGCGGTCAACTCGCGTCACCTCATGTACTCAGCAGCGATCTCGTCCCGGTTCACAGACCAGCCGCGATGGTTCCGATGGTTGGCGCCGTACGTGCTGATCGACCAGCAGTTCGCTCTCACCGAACGGCTGGAGTACGACGCCGATGACTGGCGCCGCTTCTATCTGACCTCTGGAGCGGTGTTCTGGACGTTTTGGCAGACCACCGTGGCACTCGGAATCCTGCTGGGACCCCTCGTTCCGGCGTCGTGGGGGCTGGATTTTGCCGTGCCGCTGATGTTCCTCGGCTTGGTGGTTGTGGCCCTGAATCGCATGCCGGCAGTGGTGGCGGCGGTCAGCGGTGGGGTCGCCGCCTGGCTGTTCGCCGGGATGCCGAACAACCTGGGGCTGCTCTCCGGTGGCGTGGTTGGCGTGGTGATCGGCACGTTGGCCGACCGGGGGGATGCCGGCGACGGCGACAAGGCCGCCGAGCGGGTGGCGCTTGAAGCGGCAGAGGACATCGCCGATGAGTTCGCTCACCAGGAACACCCGGTAGATGGTGCGGTGGGCGGCTCGACCGATCGGCCGAGCGCAGGTCCGGCAGACGGCTCACCTGGTGGTCCACCTGACGGTCCGGCGGAAGGGCTTGAGCAGTGACGCTGCTGATCATTGTGCTCGTGGGAGTCGGCAGCTACCTCTTTCGCAGCGTGTTCATTTTGGCGCTGTCGGACCGGACCCCGCCTCCGGTCGTGTCCAAGGCGCTGCGCAACGTGGGGCCCGCCGTGTTGTCGGCCCTGGTCGCCACCGACCTGTGGGGCACCAACGCGCCTGCGGTGGGCACCCCTGAAATGGTCGGGGTGGTGGCAGCCGGCCTGGCAGCGTGGCGAACCCGCAACCTGATCGTGGCGGTGGTGGTGGGCATGGTCGTGCGCTGGGTGCTGATGGCCTGGCTGTAGACCACGGAACGTATCGTGGTTGGATGACCGCTCGACCTGAGAAGACGTCGTTCCCGCTGAAGGAGCACCTTGGCTTCACCATTCACGATGGTGAAGCCACCGGCACGGCCACGCTGCAACTCGACGAGCGCCACATGAACCCCCATGACGTCGCACATGGTTCAGTGGCATTTGCGTTGATGGACACCGCCATGGGGGCTGCGGTGATGAGCGTGATCGACGAAGGTGCCACGTGCGCCACCATCGAGATCCAAACACGCTTTCATCGTCCCGTCTCGAGCGGGCTGATCACGTCGGTCGCGACCGTGCTGACCGCTGGGCGTCGCGTCGTGCATCTTGAGGCCAAGACCTTCGACGAATCGGGCCATCTGATTGCGAGCGCAACCGGGAGCTTTGCGGTGATCCAGCCGTCGGCCTGACCCCGAGGCTGAACCCTTAGCCGGTGAACGAAGGGGCCAGGGGGGTGACTCCAGGGGCGCGTCCGCCGGACCCCGGCCCACCACCCGGACCGTTGCCGCCACCACCCGGACCATTGCCGGCGCTGCCGGGCCCGTTGCCGGCGCTACCCGGGCCGCTGGCGCCTGGGCCGTTGCCTGTACCCGCGGGGCCGTTGTTGCTGGACGGGCCGTTGTTGCTGGACGGGCCGTTGGGGGTCGACGGCGATTCCGTGGGCGGAGTGGGGGTCGGGGGCGGCGCAGGTGGCTCCGGCTCGGTCAGCGCCACGTCGTAACAGAACGCTGGTGCGCTCACCGGATTGCAGCGGGCGACCCGGTCGGGCCCAGCGGCCTTGGCGTTGAACGAGAGCGGCGAACGAAGTGCCGCGGAAGATTCACCCGGCGGGGACTCGTTGGGCGGCAGCGGCGACACGTAATCGGCGAACGGCAGACCGTACGTGCCGAGCAGTTCGGTGAGGCCCGGCACCGGATAGTCGGTGGACACCCATTGCGCGCCGGAGGCGAATGCCGCCCGCTGCATGGCCGTGTCGCCCGACTGGGCCTGACTGATCGGCGTGTCGGCCCGGGTTCGAACCACGTAACCGGCCTCGACTGCGTCAGTGATGGCCTGGGCGTCGCTGAATGGGTCGTTGAGCTTCACAAACGCCGCATCGGGCTGGCCGGGTGTGCCGGACGTGAACATCACCCGTCCTTCAAGCGCGGGATGACCCTCCTTGTAGCGCTCGGCGATGGCGCCGCCGTTGTCCATGAGGAACATGGTTTGACCCCGCATGGCAGCCATGTCGGGCCAGCCAGAACCGGTGACCACCTCGGGCAGCGTGGCGGCGTCACCGCGCAGGTCGTCCGGGGTGAAGATCTCGTCGTCGTTGAACACCGAACGAATCTCGGCGTCCAGGTCGTTGAGGCGCTCGGCGGTGTAGGGGAGCGGTGTCACCAGGTCGATGGGGAAGTCACCCGAGATTTCTTCGTCCTTCAGTTCCATCAGCACGGCGATTGGGAAGTGACCGGGGTGACCCTTGGACCAGGTCTTGATCTGTTCGAGGCACTGGGTCAGGAGCACGCAGGTGGTGCGCATATCGAAGTCGGGAATGTGCAGCACCTTGGTGCCGGGCTCCATCAGCTCGGGCGGATCCCAGACGGTGTAGTCGGCGTTGTACGGCGGAACCCCCTGGAGGATGTTTGCTGCCGGATTGGCGAATCGGCCGCCGTCGGGGTCGGCCGACACGTCAAGCTCGATCTGGCGGATGCCCTCGTTTGAGAACTGGTCAGGAAGCGGCGCGTGTTCGTACAGCAGTTCATTCGGGTTCAGACCGTCGGGCGCCACCGTCTTGGCGAAGTCGTACAGGCCTTTGTCGGGGGGCAGGTGGTAGCTGTTGTGAGTGCCCAGAAACTGCAACTGGTTGAGCTTCAGATCGTCCTGAGTGGGCGGCGTCGAAGGGGCGGACGGGTCTTGGGATGGGGAGGCGCCGACGTTGGTGGACGCCAACGGAATGAAGATCGCAGCGGCGGCGAGCGCCGCCGTTACCCGGTGGCGTACAAGCTTGCGATGCGACACGGTCCCTCCGACCTCTCCCGATGGGAGCATGATTCCATCGACACCGTACCGCTGTGTGACGCGGCGCACATGATGAAACGTCGGCAGGCCCTGTGCCCCCGGACTGATTTGCTGTGCGTCACACTGAGGTGATGAACCAACACGCCGGCGGGTCGGACCTCCAGAAGCAGTCGGAACAACCCTGGGGTTCGGTGACGCTGTCGGAGTCGGACGGCGTCGCGGTGCTCCGCCTGGGGGATGGCCTGAACACGGTTGACGGCTCGGTGTTGGATGCCGTGTTGGCCCTACTCGATCGGTTGGAGGCGGCCGAGGTGCCACCGGCTCTGGTCACGGTCGGTTCTCAGCGGGCCTACTGCACGGGCTATGACCTTGAATTCCTGGCAGGGCTCGAGCAACACGCGATGGAGTTTGAGGTCGAGCGGTCGTTGGACCTCCTGGCTCGGGTCCTGACCTACCCCGGAGCCACCGTTGCTGCGATATCGGGCCACGCCTTTGGTTACGGGGCCATGCTGGCCCTGGCCCACGATCAGCGTGTGATGCGCGCCGACCGCGGCTGGTTCTGTCTGCCGGAGGTGGACCTGGGGCTCGAGTTCCAGCCGTTCCAGTTGGCGCTGGTTCGGGCCCGGATGACACCTCAGGCGGCCCATCGGGCCATCACCACCGGGCACCGGTTCGGCGCTGCCGAAGCGGTGGCCGCAGGCATCGTCGAGGAGGTGGCCGAACTCGAAGAGACGGAGCGTCGAGCTTGCGAACTGGCTGGTGAGGGAGTCGGAAAGGCACCCGCCGTTTTGAAGGCCTTGAAGGCGGCGTTGTACGCCGAGGTGCTGGTGGCGCCCCGTCTTGGTCGTTGAACGCCATGGGCAGATGATCGGTTAGTTTCTGACGCATCGTCAGGAACGCTTCGGGGCGTCGACGCCCCGAAGCGACCATCGCAGATGAAGGGCAGTGGGGATATGAACGGCAGCGGTCAGTTGAGAGGCATCGTGTTCGACGGTGCCAAGGCGTCGGTTCGCGATGACATCGAACTTCGCGACCTGCGCGCCGGTGAGGTTCGGGTGCGAATCGAAGCGGCCGGGTTGTGTCACAGCGACGTGTCGGTGATCGACGGAACGATCCAGTTTCCACCGCCGGTGGTGCTGGGGCACGAGGGTGCCGGTGTCGTCGTGGGCGTTGCCCCTGACGTCACCAACCTGGCCGAGGGCGATCACGTGGTGCTGAGCACGCTTGGCAACTGCGGCACATGCGCGGAATGCGCCCGGGGCAAGCCGACGTTTTGCCGGGCCAACGCCGGTCGACTCGGTCGACCGTTCACGGTCGGAGGTCAGAAGGCATTTCAATTCGCCAACACGTCGGCCTTCGTCGAGGAGACGGTGGTGAAGGCCACGTCGGCCATCGCCATCCCGAAGGAGATGCCGCTGACCTCTGCGTCGCTGGTTGGCTGTGGCGTGATCACCGGTGTGGGTGCCGTGATCAACCGGGCCAAGGTCAGCCACGGCGAGTCGGCGGTTGTCATCGGCGTCGGTGGCATCGGCCTCAACGTGGTGCAGGGTCTGGCGCTGTCCGATGCGCTGCCGATCATTGCGGTGGACACCAACCCCGCCAAGGAACAGTTGGCCCGCGAGTTCGGCGCCACCCACTTCATCTGCGCGGGTGAGGGCGTCGACCTGGTCGAGGCCATCAGGGAGATCCGCCCCAACGGCGTCAATTACGTGTTCGAATGCGTGGGCTCGACCGCGTTGATCCGTCAATCCACCGACATGTTGGACTTCGGCGGAACCGTGGTGATGGTGGGTGTGCCCAAGATGGGTGCCGAAGCGAGCTTTGTAGTGAACACCATGTACAACGACAAGTCGATCACCGGCTGCCGTTACGGCTCGTCCCGTCCCGCCTACGACATCCCCATGCTGATTCGCCTCTACCAGGCGGGTCGCCTGAAGCTGGACGAGCTGGTCAGCGCCACGTATCCGCTGGAGGACTTCAACAAGGCGCTCGACGAACTGCACGAGGGCAAGTTGGCCCGTGGCGTGTTGTCGGTGTCGGGTTGAACCAAGTGCACCGGCGACGACGGCCCTCCGCCCCCGGGGCTGTGGGCCAAGGGAGTGTGACCTGATGGCGTTCTCCGAGGAGCTGCGCGAACTGGCCCAGAGGATCTCCAACTGGGGTCGTTGGGGCGATGACGACCAGAGGGGAACCGGCAACCTGTTGACACCCGAAGCGGCCCGGCGAGGCGCCGAGAGCGTGGTGGACGGCACGGCAATCCCGCTGGCGCTGCCCCTGTTGGGTGAGGGCAAAGGTGTGCAGATCGGCCAACCGGCAGGGCGTCTGAACGCCGTGCTGACGTTCACGACGATGAACGAACGAGACCCGATGGCACCCGGCATCTGGACCGGATGCGACGATCAGCTGACCATGTCGACCTCGGCCGGAACCCACATGGACGCACTGTCGCACGTGGCCTACGACGGGCTGCTCTACAACGGCCGGTCGACCGACACGATCGGCGCCGCCTCCGGTGCTACCTGGTGTGGCGCCGAGCAACTGCGACCGATCAGCACCCGGGCGATTCTCGTCGATGTGCCCCGCACCTTGGAGATCGAGTTCATGGATCCGGGGCAGCCGGTCACCGGCGCCGTGCTCGATGCCGCCATGGAGCGAGCTCGTGTCACCCCCGAGCCCGGCGACGTGTTGCTGGTGCGCACCGGTGATGTGCGCCACTATCTGAACGGCGACCGTCGCCGGTATGCCGTGGGCAAGGACTGGAAGCTGCCGGGTATCGGGGTGAGCTGCGTGGACTGGTTTGCGTCCCACGACGTGGCCGGGGTGTTCACCGACACCTACAGCCACGAGGTGTTTCCCCCAGAGACCGGTAACTGGGACGATCTGCTGGCCGTCCACCTGCTGTGCCTGCGCGACCTCGGGCTGATGCAGGGACAAAACTGGAACCTTGAGGAACTTGCCGACCACTGCGATGCGCATCCCGATCGCCCGGCGACCGCCCAGCTGACCGCCGTGCCCGAGCCGTTGGTGGGTGCCACCTCCACCCCGGTTGCGCCGGTGGCCCTCAGGTAGCGCTAGTCGTTGGAGGGTGCGCCGGCCGTGGCGACGACGACGGCCTCGCCCCCGAACTCACCGGTGGTCACACGGATGGCCAGTTGCCCGTGGCCGAGGCTGGCGGACACCGACGCACCGAACCCGTTGGGTACGTCGACGGTGCGCTCGTAGCCGCCATAGTGCCATTCGTGCAGGTCGTAGGTGCGGGTGGGTTCGGAACGCACGTGAGTCCAGAATCGCACCGTGCCGTCCCGAAGCTCGACGTTGACGTCCTCAGGGCTGACCCCGGGCACAGGCGCCACGATCACGTAGGCGCCGTCGGTTCGGTAGGTGTTCACCGCCACGTCCTGCGGCGAGCGCTCGAGGCTGTGCTCGGACGCTTTGGTGGAGGCGATGACGTCGTCGTGCTTGGCGACGTTCTCGGCCCGCGTTCCGATTGGGGTCTGTGTGGAGGATGCCGGGTTGGACGAGGTGGTGGTCATGTCAGCGACATACCCAGGTTCGGGGAGGTTCAATCCCGATCACGCGATTGGTCAGGGCTCAATCGCTGAGGGGGTGGGCCTGTGACCTACGCTCTCGGGTGTCGCACGACACCACACCCACCTCGGTGGGGTCAGGAGCCACAGCACCGTGAAGATGACCATGACCCACGACTTCGACCATCCCATCGACGAGGTCTGGGCGATGTTCTCAGACCCGGCCGCCCACGTGGCGAAATTTGAGGCGATGGGACACCGCGACATCGAGGTGATCGAAGAGGAGTCCTCCGATGATGGGCTGCGCATGGTGATCAAGCGGGTCACCGACCTTGACGTCCCCTCGATCGCCAAGAAGGTGCTGCCCTCCAGCCCAACCGTGACCACCGACGACGTGTGGAAGGACCACGGCGACGGCACCTACGGCGGACATTTCGCGGTCCAGATGGACGGCGTGCCCCAGCGGACCAAGGGCACCACCAGCCTGACCGCCAACGACGACGGCACCACGCACTACGAGGTGGAAATCGACGTTTCGGTGAAGGTGCCGCTGATCGGCGACAAGATCGCCAAGGCGTCCAAAGGCGAGCTGGAGAAGCAGCTCAACGCCGAATTCGCCGCCGGTGACGCCTGGCTTGCACAGGCCTGACCGGTCCGACCTGACAATCAGTCGAAACGCCGCGTGAACGCTCCGTCCCGCTATCGCAGCTTCGACCGCAACACCTGGGCGGGGTTGCGTGCCGCCACCCCGCTGACCCTGAGCGAGGCTGACGTTGCGGATCTGCGCGGCATCAACGATCGGCTCGACCTGCACGAGGTGGAGGAGGTATATCTGCCGCTGTCGAGGCTGCTGAGCCTGAGGGTCAGCGCCTCGCAGGAGCTTTTTCGTGCAACCGACACCTTTCTGGGTTCGCCGGCGGTCAAGGTGCCCTACCTTTTGGGCGTCGCCGGCTCGGTGGCGGTCGGCAAGTCGACGACGGCCCGTGTGCTGGCGGCCCTACTCAGCCGGTGGCCGCTCCACCCCAACGTGGCGCTGATCACCACCGACAACTTTCTGCACCCCAACGCCGTGCTGGCCGAGCGCGGTCTTATGGACCGCAAGGGCTTTCCGGAGAGTTACGATCGAGCGGCGCTCATCGACTTGCTCAGCCGCCTGAAGAGTGGCGATACCCAGGTCACCACACCCACCTACAGCCACGTCAGCTACGACATCGTGCCGGATGAGGTGCAAGCGATCCACGATCCGGACATCGTGATTGTTGAGGGGCTGAACGTTTTGCAGGCCCCCATGGTTGAGCGGGGGACCCCGGTGGTGTTCGTCTCGGACTTCTTCGACTCGTCGCTCTACGTCGACGCGCCGGAGGAGTTGGTGGAGCAGTGGTACGTCGAACGGTTCTTCAAGCTGCGCGAGACCGTGTTCCAGACCTCGGACAGCTACTTCACCACCTACGCCACGCTTGACGATGCCGACGCCGAGGCGACTGCCCGGCGGATCTGGCGCACCGTCAACGGTGCCAACCTGGCCGAAAACATTCTGCCCACCAGGGAGCGCGCCGACGTGATTTTGGAGAAGGGGCCTGCCCACCGCGTCGAACGGGTCCGCCTCCGGCGGCTGTGACCCCGCCTCCGGCGGCTGTGACCCCGCCTCCGGCGGCTGTGACCCCGCCTCCGGCGGCTGTGACCCCGCCTCGTCTGTAGCGCCTGGAGCCCCTCACCCTAGAATCTGACGGTCCGTCAGATTTCGTCGATGAGGAGCACACGCATGAGCAGGTTGTTGGAAGGCAAAGTGGCAGTGGTGACGGGGGCCGGCCAGGGCATCGGCCGCGGCCATGCGTTGGAGTTGGCCAAGCACGGCGCCAAAGTGCTGGTCAACGACCTGGGCAGTTCGGTGCACGGCGAAGGCACCGGCCGGGCGGCCGACGACACGGTGGCGTTGATCGTCGAGCGTGGCGGTGAGGCCGCCGCCAACTATGCCAACGTGGCCGACTACGCCGCTGCCGGCGAGATGGTTGCCCAGGCGGTTGACACCTTCGGGCAGCTCGACATCCTGGTGAACAACGCAGGCATCGTGCGGGACAGTGCCATCTGGAACATGGATGAGGCCGACTTCGACTCGGTGATCGCCGTGCACCTCAAGGGTGCGTGGGCTCCGTCCAAGCACGCCGCCGTCCACTGGCGGGAGCGCAACAAGGCCAACGGTGCCCCGGTGGGCGGCCGCATCATCAACACCACGTCGGGTGCGGGCCTGGTGGGCAACTTTGGCCAAACCAACTACGCCACCGCCAAGGCGGGCATCGCAGGCATGACCCAGACCCTCAGCCTGGAACTGGCCAAGATGGGCGTCACCGTCAACTGCGTGGGTCCGGCGGCAGCCACCCGCATCACCGCCACCATGCCCGGCGCACCCGCCGTCATCGAGGCCAACGACGTTGACGAGGGCGAGTGGAACCCGATGGATCCGTCGGTGTCGTCACCGCTGGTGGTCTGGCTGGCCTCTGACGAGGCGGCCCATGTCAACGGGCAGGTGATCAGGGCCGTGGCCGAGAACATCATCTGGATGAAGGGCTGGGCCGACGGACCGACGCTGAACAACAAGGGCAGGCGTTGGGACGCCTCCAAGTTGGGCGCCCAACTTGGTATCGACATCTTTGGCACGCGGGCCCCGGGCCTGCGTTACTGAGGTCGGCCGGTTGCGTTCGGCCCGACCGGCAGCGCGTATGCGCCAGTCGGGTCGTCCCTTCTTCTACCTTGGCGACCATGGCCCGTCGATCCCGCCCCGAATCCGCACCGGTACCCGGTGACGTGTTGGACCCGCGCAACGACGTCATCGCCGCGGGGCCACCGCAGCGGAGCGTGACGCCCACCGACGAGGTGGTGCATCGTGCTACAGGCGCGCGTGGCACGGTCGAGAAGTGGCACCGCGACTGGGTGGTGCTTCGGCTGCGCGGCGGAAGCACTCGGCGGGTGAACAATCTGGCGGGCGGGTTCTCGATGCACGGCGAAACCTTCTCGCTGACCGGGGTCTCCCGGACCCCAACGTCAACGGCGGTGCGGCGAACCGCCTCCGGGTCGATCGCTGCGCCGGACAGTGGGGCCAAGGTGGCCCGTGCGAGCCGTCTGTGGGTGGAGGGCGACCACGATGCCCGGCTGATCGAGCGCGTCTGGGGCGACGATCTGCGAGACGCCGCCATCGTGGTGGAGCCGCTGGGTGGAATCGATGATCTGGATGCGGCGGTCGCGCGCTTTGGGCCCGGCCCACAGGCCCGGTTGGCCGTCCTGGTGGACCATCTGGTGCCCGGAACGAAGGAGTGGCGTCTGACCGAGAACCAGCGCAGCGGCGCATCTCCTGACGTCACCGTCGTGGGGCATCCGTTCGTTGACGTGTGGCAGTGCGTACGACCGGGTGCGGTGGGCATCACGTCATGGCCCGAGGTGCCCAAGGGCGAGGACTGGAAGACCGGGATCTGTCGACGCCTGGGCTGGGGGACACCCCAGGACGGTTGGCGTCGTATCCTCGCCTCGGTGGACAGCTTCTCGGACCTTGATCCGACCCTGGTTGGCGCCGTGGAGTCGGCGCTCGACGCGTTGATCGACCTGACATGACCGAGCGCACGCTGCGCGCAGCGTTGGCCGGCGCACTGGCGGCATTGGGTGTTCGCCGGACGGTTGGGCTCGACCTCGGGCTGACCGGGGAAGGCCTGCCCCACATCGACGTGGAGGATCCCGACCTGGCCGTGCTGCTGGCCGACGCCGACGGGACGGTCAACGGCGGTCTCGGTGCGGCGGTGCTGGCCGGGCAACTGCTACACCTGTCCTCGCTGCCCGGCGGTACCGCGTACCCCGACACGGTCGGCTCGGCGGAGGAACTCCTGGACACCCTGGCCGCCATCGATCCGATGATGCCCGCCACGACGGCGCTGCACCTGGACCTCGACCTCGGCCAGGACGTTCCCTCCGACCTGTCGGTCACCGGTGAGCCCGAGCGGCAGATGGCCTTCCAGCTGAGCCCGTCGATGCAGGGTGCCAGGTTGGCGGTGGTCGCCGGTGTCGGCGTGGTGCGGGCCGATGCAACGTTTGCGCTGGCAGGTTTTGCGGAGCGCCTCGGGGTGCCGGTGCTGAACACCCCGATGGCCAAGGGCGTGTTCCGCTGGAACAGTCCCTACCATGCCGGAACCTGTGGTCTGCAGGCACGTGACCCCGAGCTGGGTGGGCTGAACTCGGCACAGGTGGTGATCCTCACCGGGGTTGGTGAGGACGAACTGCCATCCCGCCCAACAGGCAATGTGGTGGAGCTAGATCCTCGCCAGTTGTCGCTTGCGGCCGAGGGCTGGACCGCCCCCGATGGTGGGCCCGCCGCCCGTCCACCGCTGTACGACGCGCTGGCCGCGATCATCGGTCCGGCCTACGAAAGCGAAGGGTCGCCGCTGTCGGCCCCCCGGGCGGCGCTGCACCTGTCGGGAGCCGCGCCCGACCATGCCGTGGCGGTCGCTGAAGCCGATCTGGTTGGGTTCTGGGTTGGACGTGCCTTCCCGACCGCCACCGCAGGATCGGTGGTGATTCCCACCACACCGCTGCCCGGCTTTGCTGCTGCCGGTGCGCTGATGGCCCGCTTGGCCGGTCGGCCCGCAGTGGGAGTGCGCGCCGGTTCGGCCTCCGGCGAGCTGGAGGCGGCGACGCTGGCGCTGGCCGAGCGGCTTGGGGTTGGCGTTGCGGTTCAGGCTTGGTCACCGGACGCGCCTCGGCTGAGCGCTGACGACCACGCGCGGGCCACCGAAGAGGACTACCGCAGGGTTGGTGCTGCCGCTACCGGCTCGGCGGTTCGTCAGGTGGCCGTCGCCGTCGACGATCTCGATGCCATCGTCGAGGTTGCGGGTGCCCCGGTGGCGTGGGCGACGGGTACGTGAACGACACGATCCGATCAGGCCTGACCGTCGCCCAGGACGCACGCCGAACGCGCATGCTGCGCGAGTGCACGGCGCTGGCGTCGGAGGGTGGGTTCGACGGCGTGCAGATGCGGGACGTGGCCGCTCGCGCCGAGGTGGCGATCGGCACGCTCTACAGGTACTTCCCATCAAAGGAGTACCTGCTGGCCTCGGTGATGGAGTCTGAGGTGCGCGCGCTGGCCGATCACCTGGAGAACCGGCCGGCCGTGGGCGTCACTGCGGCCGAGCGGGTGCTCAACGTGCTCGGCCGTGCCAATCGTGCCCTTCTGGCCCGGCCCGACGTGTCCACCGCCCAGATCCGTGCGCTGGTCTCTGGCAACGCCGAGCTGGCCGAGGTGGTGCAGAGCGTCACCGATGCCATGCGCGCCCTGATCGTGACCGCGATGGGCGCGGAGCCGACCCCCGAGTCGATCGATATGGCCGACACCCTCTTCGACGTCTGGCTGGCCGCGCTGGTGGGCTGGATCTCGGGGATGACCGAGGGCGACGAGGTGCAGCGAAAGTTGGCTCGCACCGTGAGGCAGCTGTTGGGCGTGTCATAAGCTGACGGCTACATCCGACCCGGCATCCGGAACCCCCAGATGCCCGTGAGGTTCGGTGTCCCGGGGGCATTTTCATGGTTGAGCAGCTCAACGGCCGGTCCCACGGCGCAGGGAACACGGTGAGCCGGGCGGGAGGTGTCGACGATGATCGGCCGATCGACGAGGCCGAGGAGCACAACGTGCTTGGGTTGCCCTGGGGCGAGCGGATCGAGCTGCCCGGCCGGGGCAAGACGTTTTTCCGGCGGGTCGAGGGTCCGCCCGGGGCACCGACCGTTCTGTTGCTTCACGGCTGGGTCGCCAGCGGCGGCATGAACTACTTCAACGCCTTCGACGACCTGTCGAAACACTTCAACATCGTGGCCCCCGACATGCGGGGCCATGGCCGGGGCATTCGCTCGTGGCGCCGCTTCCGCCTGACCGACTGTGCCGACGATGCCGCCGCGCTGATCGAGCACCTGGGCTGCGGCCCGGTGATCGCCGTCGGGTACTCGATGGGCGGGCCGGTCGCGCAGCTACTGTGGAAGCGGCACCCCGAGCTGGTGTCAGGGCTGGTACTCGCCGCCACCGGCAGCTGGTTGGTGCCCGGCCTGCGTCAGCAGATCGTACTGGTCGGAGCCGTCTCGGCGGTCGCCGGGCCGCTGCGCCTCACCTGGGGGCTGCCCAAGTCGGTGCGAAAGCGGATCCCGATCGCCCCGAGCGGGTCGAGGCCCTCCACGATGCAACGGTGGGCCTCCGAGGAGATGCGACGCCATGACTGGCGCATGGTCACCGAGGCGGGCATGGCGGTCGCCACCTTCGACTCCCGGCGCTGGATCAGGCACTGCGACGTGCCGACCACCGTGCTGGTCACGACGCGCGACCGCGCCGTGTCCCCCCTCGAGCAGGCCCGCACCGCGCTGCTGATCCCCACCGCCGAGTTTGTGCGCTACGACGAGGGGCACCTGGCCCCGGCCATGGTGAGCTTCGGCCCCAAGCTCACCGAGGCGTGCCTCCACACGGCCAAACGAATCAGCGCCCCATCGTCGGCTGACACCACCGAGCCGGTCGATCTTCGGTTGGTCGAGTCGGACTGATGCCAGGCCGCATGGGGTTTGGGCCACCTGGGTCCTGACTGGTGACGAGGAGCAGGTTTCGAACCGGCGCTTTCGTGGCCGCCACAACCTTGTTGGCTGCGGGTTGTGGATGTTCGACGGCGCCGCCGCCGTTGCCGACGGGCACGACCAGCCAGACACTGAAGTCGGGGGAACGCAGCGCAGCTATCAGCTGACCATGCCGCAATCGGCGCAGCAGGCACGTGCCGGTTCGGTGACCTTGGTGATTGGCCTTCACGGCGGTATCGGGAGCGGTTCGCAGTTCGCGTCGACCACGAGGTCTCCCGCACTGACGGTGACGATCGGCAAGGTGGCGATCGTCGGTCATTCCAACGGCGCCATGCCGGCCTGGCGCAGCGCCTGTGAGAGCCCGGCCTGGCCTCGGCAGACGGGCCGGTCGCCGGGTCCTTCGAGGGTACCCAAGGGTGCGCCAAGGCCTCGGGTACCTCCCTGTTGGGGATTCACGGCGACGCGGGTCAGAACCACCCGATCGGCGGTGGCACAGGTTCCCGGAGCCTCGCCGGTGTCCAATATCGTTCGATGGCCGCGTCGCTCAGGCGTTCACGCGTTCAGGCCCAAAATCCGCTCGGCGTTGGTGCGCAGAAACCTGGGCCACACGTCGTCGTTGAACCCCACGTTGGGCAGCTCGGAGAAGATGCGCTCGTAGGTCAGCCCGGCGGGGAAGTATCCGGCGTAGATGATCTTTTCGCCGCCCCGGCTGTTGGCGTAGTCGATAATGGCCTGCGGGTAGTACTTCGGGGCGAAGGCCGAGGTGGAGTAATACAGGTTGGGCCACTTGATCATCAGCTTGACCGCCAGCGCCTCCCAGGGCTCGGCACCATGGCGCATCACAAACTTCAGCTCGGGAAAGAACCAGCACACCTCGTCGATCAGCTCAACCTTCTGGTCGGCCATCGGCACCCGCGGGCCGGGCACGCCGGCGGTGACGAAGATGGGCAGGTCCAACTCGACGCACTTGGCGTACAGCGGGTAGTAGCGGGCATCGTTGATGGCCACCCGGTAGGCGAACGGGGTGGTGGTCACCGCACGCACGCCGAACTCGGTGACGAGTCGCTCCAACAGGCGGACGGTGTCCATGCCGCCGTTGGGGTCCAACTCGGCGCAGGGGATGAACCGGTCGGGAAAGTCACGCAGTGCCCGGCGGGGTGCCTCGCGGTCGTCCTTGGCGACGTTCACCATGGCGCGCTCGACGCCGTGGGCATCCATGTTCATCAGCACCACCGCCACCGGGTCGGCCTCGGGATCGATCTCCGGGGGGATGTCCTTGAACATGTACGCGGCCGGCATCGTGAAGCTCTTCGACTCCTCATCTCGCAGATGAGGCTGTATGAACTTGTACACCTGGCTACGGTCTGGGGACGGAAACCCGACCATGGTGTCGATGATTCCAAGATCCGATGGCATACCCATCGGCTCAGACTAGAACACGTTGCAGTTTCAAGGGTCGGCGCAAGCGGGCACGAGCAGCATTGCCACACACAGGGGGAACATGAACGAACAGAGCACGACCGCAGCGACCTCACCGGTTCCTTGGAACCTGGCCGATCTTTGGGAGCTGACCACCGATCAGTATCCAGACCGCGAAGCGCTCGTGGTGGGGGAGCAGCGGGTCTCCTACCGGCAGATTGAGGAGCGGGCCAATGCGCTGGCACACGTCCTGACCGACGCGGGGGTGGGGCCGGGCGACCACGTGGCCTGCTACCTGCAGAACTGCGCGGAGTATGTCGAGACGATGCTGGCCGCGTTCAAGATCCGTGCAGTTCCGCTCAACGTCAACTACCGCTATGTGGCTGCCGAGCTGTCGCATCTGCTTCGGGATGGCGACGCGGTGGCGGTTGTCTTCCACCGGCGCTTCAGCGATTCCCTGGCCGAGGTGGCACCCGAACTCGACGACCTTCGCATCAGCCTGGTGGTTGACGACATCGACCCCCGGGCGGACGTGCCCACCACCGACCCGACCACGTTCGGGGCGCTCGACTACGACGACGCGGTGGGGGCGGCCTCGACCGATCGGGACTTCCCGGCTCGAAGCGGCGACGACGTCTACCTGATGTACACCGGCGGCACCACCGGTATGCCCAAGGGCGTCGAGTGGCGCATGGAGGATGCCTTCTTCGCCTGTGTCGGTGGAGGCGACCCGATGCGGCTCGTGGGCCCGGTGTCCACGGCCGAGGAACTGACCGAGCGAATCCTTGATGACGCCGTGGTGACGATGGCCTGCGCGCCGCTGATCCACGCCGCAGCCCAGTGGACCTCGATGTCCTGGTGGCTGTGCGGCGGACGGATGGTGCTGCTGCCCGGCAGCTTCGACGGTGCCGAGGTGTGGCGGCAGGTTGCCGCCGAAGGGGTCAACATCCTGATCCTCATCGGTGATGCGATGGCCCGCCCGCTGCTGGACGCGTGGGAGGCCGAGGGGCCCTTCGAGGTGCCCTCGCTGTACACGATTTCCTCCGGTGGGGCGCCGCTTCACCCCACTAACAAGACCCGTCTTCAGGAGATTCTCCCCAACCTGATCCTGGCCGACGGCTACGGCAGTTCCGAGACCGGATCACACGCCACCCAGCGGCTCATGCCGGGCGAGGATGCCAGCAAGGGCACTCGTTTTGCGATGGACCCGGCGGTGACCTGCGTGCTCGACGAGAACCTGCAGCCGGTCGAGCCGGGGTCGGGCAACATGGGCAGGGTTGCCCGCACCGGGCGAATGCCGCTGAGGTACTACGGCGACCCCAAGAAGACCGCAGAGACGTTTGTCGAGGTCGGCGGCGTCCGTTGGGCGGTCACCGGCGATCAGGCCACCGTCGACACCGACGGCACCATCACCGTGCTGGGCCGTGGCTCGGTCAGCATCAACACCGGCGGGGAAAAGGTGTTTCCCGAGGAGGTCGAGGCGGCGCTGAAAACCCACCCGGGCGTTTTCGACACCGTGGTGGTGGGCGTGCCCGACGAACGCTGGGGCGAGACGGTAGCCGCCGTCGTTGCGCCCAGGGAGGGCACCGAGCTGACCCTTGACGACCTGAAAGCACACGTGAAAGGCACGATCGCCGGGTACAAGGCCCCTCGCAAGCTGGTGCTGGTTGACGAGGTGGTGCGCTCGCCGACCGGCAAGGCCGACTACCCGTGGGCCAAGGAGCGGGCATCCTCGGAGGCGTGAACCAACGCTCGCACGGCAGTGATGGGCACGGCGGTAGTGGGCACGGCGGTAGTGGGCACGGCGGTAGTGGGCACGGCGGTAGTGGGCACGGCGGTAGTGGGCACAGCGGTAGTGGGCACGGCGGTAGTGGGCACGGCGGTAGTGGGCACAGCGGTGATGGGCACGGCGGTAGTGGGCACAGCCCGGGGACGATCGGTGCGCTGGCGGTCCTTGGTGCAGCGGTGCTGTGGGGCACGATCGGCCCGGTGGCCAACGGGTTGGCCGACCGTGGTCTGAGCCCGGTCACGATGGCCACGTGGCGGGCACTGGTGGCGGGCGTGGGGTTCTCGATGATCTGGCTGGTGCAGGCGCTGCGGGCACGGTTGCGGGGCTCCGGTGGCACGACCGGTGCTTCGGCATCGCCGTTGCGTCGACCCATGGTGTGGGTTCGGCTGGTGACGCTTGGGCTCATCGGCGTGTCGGTCTTCTACACGGCGCTGCCCGCAGCCATCGAGCGGGGCGGCATCACGCTGGCGTGGGTGCTGTTGTACACCGCACCGGTGTGGGTGTTGATCGGTTCGGTCATGCTGGGCTGGATGCGGCCGACGCCTCGCTCCGTCACGCTGGTGCTGGTGGCATCTGGCGGGGTGGCCCTTACCGCAGCGGCCGGAGGCGAAGGCGTGACCGTGAGCGCAGCGTCGGTCGCCTGGGGGCTGACCGCAGGGTTGAGCTACGCGAGCTACTACCTGGTTGGACGCACCCTGGTGGAGCTGCTGGGCCCGATTCGCACCTACGCCATCGCCATGCTGATCGGCGGGCTGGTGCTGGTGCCTTTTGCCGATCTGGCATGGCCCTCCTGGGATGTTGCCGGTCTGCTCGCTTTGCTGTCGTTGGCGTCAACGCTGCTGGCCTACCTGTTGCTTGGGGCGGGGCTGACCCGCATCTCGTCCACCCGGGCCTCGGTGATCGCCACCGCCGAACCGGTGGTGGCCACCGTGATGGCGGTGGCGGTGGCGGGGGAACGCCCCGGTGCGCCCGCCATCGTGGGCGGTGCGCTGGTGGTCGGCTCGGCCCTGGCGGCCGGCCTCGGCTCGCTCGACCCGTCCGCTCCGACCCCGGGCCCGGGAGCGGCGAGCGCCCTCTGAGGCGACGGTTTGCACCGGCCGGCGCTGTGAGCGCGCACCGCCCGCCGGTGTGGCGGGGCACGATGACCGAGCGGAGGGTCCCGCTCGGTAGCCTCGGCTGCTCATGATTTCGGTCTCCTCGCTCGAAAAGGCCCACGGCGGCCGTACGTTGTTTCGCAACGTCACCTTTCGGCTGCTGCCAGGCCGACGTATCGCCCTGGTGGGCGGCAACGGTGTTGGCAAGACCACGATCCTTGAGATCGTCGTTGGTCACCAGCAGGCTGATGCGGGCGACGTGCACCGCACCAAGGACCTGAGCGTCGGCTACCTGCCCCAGGACCTGACCGATGAGGTGCACGACACCGTGCTGGCTCACGTGATGGCGGGCGCAGGCGACCTGGCGGGCATGGAGAACGAACTGCGCTCGCTCGAGGCCGAAATGGCCTCGCCGGACGCGACCAAAGCAGAAGCGGCACTCGACGCGTACGGCGAGATCAGCACCCGCTTTGAGGCCGCCGGCGGCTATCAACTGGAGGCCGAGGCCCAGCGGGTGCTCGCCGGGTTGGGATTCAAGGCGACCGACGCCAACCGCAGCGTGTCCGAGCTGTCCGGGGGCTGGCGGATGCGGGCAACGCTGGCCCAGCTGCTGCTGTCCAAGCCGGAGGTGCTGGTGCTCGATGAGCCCACCAACCACCTCGACGTCGACTCGGTGACCTGGCTGGAGGAGCAGCTGGCCGCCTGGCCCGGATCGATCCTGTTTGTGTCCCACGACCGCGATTTCATCGATGCTGTGGCCGAGCGGGTCATCGAGGTGGTCGGTGGCGGCGCCACCGAATACGTCGGCGGGTTTGCCGAGTTCATCGTGCAACGCGAGGAACGGCTGGCCAACCTGCAGGCCCAGGCGGCCAGCCAGGCCAAGTCGGTGGCGGCCACCGAAAAGTTCATCGACCGATTCCGATACAAGGCCACCAAGGCCCGCCAGGTGCAGAGCCGCCTCAAGACCCTGGAAAAGCTCGACCGCATCGAACTGCCCGACCACCGCCAACTGGTGGCGAAGTTTGGATTCCCCAAGCCGCAGCGGTCCGCCCGTGTCGTGGCCGAGCTCGAAGACATCTCGGTGGGTTACGACGACGATGCACCGATCCTGACCGGGGTGAACCTGGTGGTCGAACGGGGCGAAAAGTGGGCGCTGGTGGGGCCCAATGGTGCAGGCAAGTCCACACTGGTGAAGCTCTTGCTGGGACAGCTCCAGGCCTCGGCGGGCCATGCCCAGCTGGGGGCCAACGTCGACGTGGCGTACTTCGCCCAGCAGCAGGTGGACGAGCTCGATCTTGACGCCACCGTGGAGGACACCTTTCGGGGGGCGGTTGGCGCCGACCCTGCGGGTCGCAACCTGCGGTCGATCCTGGGCAGTTTCGGGTTTCGCGGCGATGCCGTCGATCGGCTGGTGGGCGACATCTCCGGCGGTGAGCGCACCCGGCTGGCGCTCGCTTCGATCATGGTGAACCCGGTGAACCTGCTGGTGCTCGACGAGCCGACCAACCACCTCGACCTGCCCAGTTGCGACGTGCTGGAGGATGCGCTGGATGCCTATCCGGGCACGGTGTTGCTGGTGACCCACGATCGGCACCTGATCCGGTCGGTGGCCGAAGGGCTGATCGAGGTGCGCAACGGCACGGTGACGGTGCACACCGAGGTTGACGACGCCGTGCTGCATCCACACCCGCTGACCGGCTCGGTTTCGGGCTCGGGCGGGGGCAAGGCAGGGTCGAACAAATCGGGGTCGGGTCAATCCGGGTCGGGTAAATCCGGGTCGAGTAGGTCGACCGGCAGCGGCAGCGGCTCTGCCAGGGGCCCAAAAAGGGCTCAGAGTCAGGCGGCCAAGCAACGCACGCCTCGGGGCGCAGGCACTACTTCCGCCTCGGCTGGGGGCGCGTCGCCTCCCGCCTCCGGCGCCATGGCCACAGGCGCGTCGTCGAGCACAGCCGGCCGTGGCGGCAACCCCGCCGATCGGCGTAAGGCCTCCGCCGAGGAACGACAGCGTCACTCCAACGCAACCCGGGAGCTTCGCAAGCGGGTTCAGGCGGCCGAGAAGCGGGTGGGGCGCACCGAGGGCAGGGTCCTGGAGATCCAGGCCAAGATGGGTGACCCCGCCGTGTACGACGACGGCGACAAGGTGAAGGTGTTGGTTGCCGAACTGTCCGAGGCCAAGGACAAGGCCGCAGCCACCATGGCCGAGTGGGAGGGCCTGATGGCCGAGTTGGACGAGGTCGAAGCCGATCTTGGGTGAACAGCCGGGGCCGTTGGTGAGTTGGTGGCGGCGGCTTTTCGGTGGCGGTAGCGACGGTCTTGACGGCACCCGTGGCGTGGAACGGACCCGGGGGTACCCAACGTCGGGCAACCGGGCATCGTCGATGCACCTGTTCTGGGACCTGCCCGGACGATTCGTCGAAGTTGCGGTGACCGTCACGATCCTCGACGAGCCACCGACACACGATCTGTATTTCTGGGCGCTGCAGGTGAGCTTTGAGGACGCGGCGACCGGCCGCCGTGAGGGCGCCGCTCACACCGGCCCGCAATGGGCGTCCCAGCACCCGGGGCACGGCGCTGTGAACTGGGGCGGATACGGAGCCCGCGGCGAGTTGGACGGCGGGCCTGGTTGGCTGCCGTCCGCGGCCGGCAACGCCAACTCGATCGACTATCGGTGGCGGGTCGGCGTGCCCTACCGGCTGACCGTCTCGCGTGCCCCGGTGAGCACCGGGGCCGCCGACGATGGTCAAGCTCCGGGTGGTTACCCGGACGACTGGGATGGCTACCGTGCCGGCTCGAAGCATCTCAGCGGCGCCGCGGCGCCGACCGGATTCACGGCATGGCGGGCGACGATCACGCCGTTGGAGGGTTCGCGCGATGAGCTCAATGAGCTGTCCGAGCCGCAATCACAGCAACCGCAGGTAATCCGCGACCTCTGGGCGCCCGGTGACCTGCTGGTGTCACCGATGGTTTGGTCGGAGGTGTTCGCGCGATGCGATGCCGACAGCGTCCGCGTGGCGTGGGCCGAGCCGGTCGGCATCGATGAGCGGGGGCAGGAGCACCGTGCGACCTCGGCCAGGGTCAACTACCAGGCGGTTGGCGACGGTGGGTGTACCAACACCAACGTGGTCACGCTGGTCACCCCGGATGGTCCGGCCTGGGTGCAGACCACCAACGCTGAACGCACCACCCCGCAGGGTGCTTCCCTGCGTCTCGCCGATTCTCGCTGAGGCGGTTGGCGCAGCGTCGACCGCGTCGGTCCGTCAGCTCCAGCCGCGCTCGTTGCGGATCAGGCGGTAGGCCTCGTTGAGAATGCTCACGGTTGCTGCGGCACGAGTTCGCTGGGGTGTGAAGTCGGCCGAGTCGGGATAGTTGGCCGGCCGATCCCGTTCCACAAGTGCGAGGTAACGCCCGCGGACGGCTTGATCATCGGCGGTCCGGCCGACGCCGAGCACCCGATAAGGATCGACACCTACGGTTTGCATGGGGAGGTGCTCCGCCTGGCCGATGCCAGGAGCTGGTGCAGGCTCGTTCAGAGAGTCGGCCCAGCCGCCATAGTCCCGCTGGAACTGCGTCAGCAGATCTCGCAACGTGTCCGTGGCTTGTGAAGCTTGCTCGGCTTCGGGCTCCCCGTCGGGTGGCGCCCTCGATATGAGCCGCGTGAGGGTGCGGCTCAGCGCGGTGCCGATGATGGCGACCGCACCACCGACCGCCGCAGTGATCACGCCCTCCAGTGGCCGCGCCGGGGTGATCCGGCCAAGGAGGACCAGCAGACCGATCGCGGCCCCCGCTCCGGCGATCCACACGAGCGACCGCCGGACCTCGCTTCGACGCGTGCGTGCAAGATACAGGGTGGCGAGGCGAAAACCGGCCGCAAACGTGAATATGGTCCAGAGCGGTAGCCCCTGTGTGGATTTGCTCACCGAATTGCGGCCAGCACTTCGGGACGTCGCGCCGAGACGGCCGCCCGGGCGGCGGCGACATCCATGGTGAGCAGTGCGCGGTCGGCGACCACCCGGCGGCCGCCGACCCACACGTCGGTGACGTCGCCACGCCCAGCGGCGTACACCACCGTGCCCACGGGGTCGTAGGTCGGGGTGAGGTGTGGCGCACCGGGGTCGAGCACGACCAGGTCGGCCAGCTTGCCCGGCTCGATCGACCCCAACTCGTCGCCGGCGCCCAACAGCGTGGCCCCACCGATGGTCGCGGCCCGCAACACCTGGTGAGCGGTCATCACCGAGGCGTCGCCAGAGACACCCTTGTGGATGAGGGCCGCCAGGCGCATGGTGGCGAACAGGTCCAGGTCGTTGCTGGATGCCGGTCCGTCGGTACCAAGGCCCACGGTGACTCCGGCGTCGAGCAGCTCGGGGATGCGGGCGACGCCCGATCCCAACTTCAGGTTGGAGCCGGGGCAGTGGGCCACCGATGTGCCCGACCTGGCGATGGCGGCGATTTCGTCGTCGTCGAGGTGGACGGCGTGGGCCAGCACCACGTCGGCACCGAGCAGGCCAAGCGTGTCGAGCAGTTCGACGGGACGGAGACCGTGAGCTTCGCTGACCATGGCCACCTCACCTTCGGACTCGGCCGCGTGGGTGTGGATGCGGGCCCCAACCTCCCGGGCGGCGGCGGCCACGGCGCTGAGCTGGTCGGGAGCGAGGGTGTAGGTGGCGTGGGGGTGGGCCCAGCGGCCGATGGCCGTGTGCCACCCCTCGGCGGGTTCCCGGGTCCACAGGCGCCGGGCCCGTTGGACCTGTGCGTCGAAGCTGTTGCCCTCCGGCCCGGTGCCGCCCAGAAACGCAGGCCCTCCCGCCAGGCGCAGCCCGGCGTCGTGGGCCACCTCGGAGGCCACCTCATCCCAGAAGTACATGTCGAGGGCGGAGGTCACGCCACCCAGCAGCGACTCGGCGACGGCCAGCGCCACCCCGTCGCGCACGGCAGCGCTCGACAGCACTGCTGCCTCGGCGGGCATGACGAGTGCGAGGAAGCCCTCAAGGTTCACGTCGTCGGCCAGCCCCCGAAAGAGCGTCATGGCCAAATGCGTGTGGGCGTTGATCAGGCCCGGCATGACGATGGCGCCGCCCAACGGCCGGTGGACGGCTCCGGGCAGGAGGGCGGCCACCTCGGCGCCGGAGCCGACGGCGACGATCCGCTCACCCTCGATGGCGATGGCGCCGTGGTTGATCACGCGATCGGTTGGGTCGCAGGTGATCACCGTGCCTCCGGTGAGTACCACGCGCTCGCTGCTCATGATGGTGGGTCCTGCCAGAGGTCGTGGTGGGCGGCCAGCGCGGCGAGCACATCAGCCAGCAGGACGGCCAGCTCCGGGGCCGCTGCGTGGGCCACGTCCACCACCTCCTGGGCCGACAGCTTGCCGCCCAACCCGGCGGCGGCGTTGGTGATCAGGCTGATGCCGAGCACCTCCAGCCCCACCTGCCGGGCCGCGATGGTTTCGAGCACCATCGACTGGCCCACCAGGTCGGCACCCAGGCGACGGGCGGCAACGATCTCGGCCGGTGTCTCAAACTCGGGCCCGTGGAACCCTGCGTACACGCCCTCGGGCAGGTCGGGTGCCGCGTTGCGGGCCAGGTCACGCAGGCGGGGGTGATACGCGTCGGTGAGGTCGACGTGGCGCGAGTCGTTCGGCGGTGGGGGCAGCGGGCCGGTCAGCGGGGAGGCCCCGGTGAGGTTGAGCTGGTCGGTGACCAACGCGGGGCGACCCACCCCCCAGCCCTCCCGCATGCACCCTGCGGCGTTGGTCAGCACCACCACCCGGCATCCCGCCGCAGCGGCGGTGCGAACGCCGTGGGCGACGGCAGCCGGGCCGTGGCCCTCATAGAGGTGGGTGCGCCCGGTGAAAACCAGCGCTTGGACGCCGATACCGTCCGGTGTTTCGATCCGGACGCTGTGGACGTCGGAGCCGTGCCCCATGGCACCGGCGCGATGAAACCCGGCCAGGTCGGCGGTGGACACCGTGGCCGTGACGCCGAGCCGGTCGACCGCCCGCTGCCAGCCCGAACCCAGCCAAACGGCCAGGCGGTGGTCGTTTCGTCCCAGGGCCTCGGTCAGCTGTGCGGCCGCCAACCGGGCCGTCTCGAAGGGGCCGTGGCCCGCCGCCGGGTCGGCCGAGATCGGCGTCGGGGTCAGCAAGGCGAGATCGTGGCGGGATGCACGGCTGACAACGGCCTGGGGGTCATCCTTGCGTGACCTCGGTGGCCGTGTGCTCGCCTTTGGCGACCGCCCAGGTGGGGCCCACCGTGATCGGGCTGTCGGCATCCCAGACGTCGTCGACGTACCGGAACTCGCAGCTGAAGTCTTCCTGGGTGACGGTGCACACCGCGTAGCCGTGCTTGGCCTCGAAGTACCGCACCTGCGGGTTGAACTTGGTGTAGTCCTCAGAGAACAGGAAGGAACTGATGGCGGTGACGAGGAACTCGGGGCAGACCGCCGGGCCCTCCGCCGGGGGGATGGCGTCGGTGTCGTTCACATCGAACACGAAGCCGGCGTGGTAATCGCCGGTGAGCACCACCGGGTTGTCCACCTTGGCCAGCGCCGAGCGGATGGTGGCCCGCTCGGCGGGAAAGCCGTCCCAGGTGTCCTGGAAGAAGGTGGGGACCTGCGCCTTCGTTGCTGGATCCTCCACGGTGCCGGTCACCAGCCCGGCGAACAGCACGGGGTTGGCCAGCGCCGTCCAGGTCGTGGTCGACTGCTCCAGGCCCTCCAACAGCCAGGCCTTCTGGGTGTCGCCCAGGAGGGTGCGGTCCTTGTCGGACCGGGCCTCGCAGTCCGGAACCGTTCCCACCGGGTTGTCGCCCGGGCAGGCGCCCGGGTCGGTGTACTGGCGGGTGTCCAGGATGAACAGCTGGATCAGGCCGCCCACGTCGAGGGTGCGGTACACGACCAGCTCGCCGTTCTGCGGCGGCGGGAGCCGCACCGGCATGTGCTCCCACCAGGCCTGGTAGCCGGCCTGGCGCAGTTCGGGGTCGACGTCCTTGGTGTAGTTGTTCTGCACCTCGTGGTCGTCCCACGTGGCGAAGAACGGTGCCGTTTCGTGCGCCGCCTGCAACTGCTTGTCGCCTTTGACCTGGGCGTAGCGGGCTCGAAATCCGGGGAGGTCGGTGGGCACCTCGGAGGTGTAGTGACGGCTGGTGTCGCCGTTCGGGCCGGTGAGGATGTTTGGCAGTTCGTAGATGTAGTCGCCGAGGAACACGATTGCGTCCAAGTCGTCCAGCTTGGCCGCATCACCCCACGCCCCGTAGCGGCCTCCCTGGAAGTCCTGGCACGTGGCCATGGCAAACCGGAATTGGCCCGAGGACGGCTGGGAGTCATCGGTGGGCATGGTGCGGGTCCGGCCTACGGGTGACACGGCAGCGCCGATGGAGAATCGATACCAGTAGGTGCCATCGGGCTTGAGTCCGTCGACGGTGGCGTGCACCGAATGCGCGAAGTCGGCGGTGGCCACCTCGGCCCCGGATGCGACCACACTGTCGAACTTGGCGTCGGTGGCCACTTCCCAGCTCACGGGCACGGGTACCGAACCGATGCCTCCGTCCGCCTTGGAGGGGTTGGTTATCACGCGTGTCCAGAGGATCACGGAGGTGTCGTTGGGGTCGCCCGAGGCCACGCCAAGCGCAAACGGATCGCCGTTGAGTTTGGGCACCGGTGGCAGGCTGGTGGAGGTCTCGGTGGGTGGGATCGCCGTGCCGGTGGGGGAGTCGTCGGAACCGCACGCCGACAACGCGCCGACGCCAACCAGCGCAGTACCTCCGAGAAAGGTTCGCCTGGTGGTGGCCTGTGTCCTGCCGCTTGGCATTGGCGTCGCTCCGATGGTGTTGTCACCCGAGTCCATCGCGCTCAGTACACCACACCGAACCTTGCGGTCACCATTGATGCCGCCCCTTGTGGACCGCACTCGAAGCGCCGGGTGTGCGAACTACTCCTGCGAGATGGCATCCAGCACGTTCATTCTCGACGCTCGCCATGCGGGCCACAGGGCGGCGAACAGGCCCATGATCACCGTGACGAAGATGCACAGAATGATCCAGCTCCACGGGATGACGAGGGTGCCCGACAACGCGTCCGGAAGGACCTTGACCGCAGCGATGCCAAGGGTCGTGCCCACGGCCACGCCAAGTAGCCCGCCGAACACCGACGTGATCACCGCCTCCCGACGAACGATCTTGCGGATCTGCCTGCGGGTGGTGCCCACCGCGCGCAGCAGGCCGATCTCCCGCGTGCGTTCGTAGACCGAAAGCGCCAGCGTGTTGGCCACCCCGAGGCCGGCCACCAGCACCGACACCAGCAACAGCATCGACACCGCCTTGACCGCGATGTCCAGCGGCCCGGTCTGGCTTTTCTCGAATTCTCTGGGTGTGATCACCTCGGCGTTGGCAAATTCGCCCGCCACCGGCTCGATGGCCGCCTTGAGCGCCGTGTCGCTGGTGCCCGGTGTGCCTTTGACGGCGATCGCCTGGACGAACGTCTGGGCGCCCACCTGGTCGGCGATCGACTGGTCGATGATCACGTCCGACAGCGCGGCCGTGCGGGTGTAGATGGCACCAACCGTGGTGGTGGCGGTGGCCCCGGTGCCGGTGGACACCGTGATCCGGTCGCCCAGCTTGACGCCCTGCCTCTTCGCCGCATCGGCGGACAACCAGACCTGGCCGTCATCGGTGTTGGCTTGGCGGGTGGGACCTTCGGTGACACCCAGGTCATACACCTTGGGCACCTCGGCCAGGCCGGCCACCGCAACACCCGATGCCTCACCCCGAGGGCCGGCGACGGTGGCGTTGGAGAACGCCGTCGGCACCACGGCGGCAACACCCTGCGCCTTGGCTAGTGCGTCGGTGATGGAGGTGGGGTCGGGTGGGACCAGCTGGTTTGGGACCACGAACCAGGCGGCGGTGGTGTTGTTCCTCAGTTGGTTCTCAAGGCTCTGCTTCACCGACAACCCCACCGTGGCCACCAGTGCGATGAGTGCGAGGCCGATCATGAGCGCCCCGGCGGTGGTGGCGGTGCGGCGTGGGTTGCGCGCCGCGTTCGTGCGCGCCAGCGTCGCAATGGGGCCTCGTCCCAAGGGTGCGCCGATCAGCCGCACGGCCGGAGCGGCGATCAGCCGTGAGAGGCCGGCCAGGGCCAGGAACATCACCACTGCGCCGCCACCGATCAGGCCGATCCTGGAGCTGATCGAACGGCCGTCGCCCAGGCCGACGACGATGCCGGCAATGCCGATCACCAAGGCGATCGGTGCAATCAACAGGCCGCGAAGGCCACGGCCGGCCGGGGTGGCCTCGTGTTGGCGCATTGCCGCCACCGGCGCCACCCGCATGGCCCGCAGCGCGGGGAAGAGGGCCGAGGCGAGCGTGACGCCCATGCCGATGCCCAGGCCGACGGCCACCGTGCGGGTCGAGATCACCAGGTGCGCCCCGCGCTCGGTGTCGATGGCCCAGCCGGCGAGCGTGGACAATGCCAGCCCCGTCGCCAAACCGAGGATCGATGCCAGTACCCCGATCACGGCGGCCTCTCCGAGGACCGATGCGAACACCTGGCGTCTGCCGGCGCCGACGGCACGCAGTACCGCAAGTTCCTTGGTGCGTTGGGCGACCACGATGGAAAACGTGTTGGCCACCAGGAACGTGCCCACAAACAGGGTGATGCCGGCGAACACCAGCATGCCGGTCTCTATGCCGTCCACGATCGTGTTGATGATGCCGACCACCTGGGCGGTGAGATCGTCTGCGCTCCCGACGGTGACCCCGCTGGGCAGCCGGTCTTCGATTGCGGCCTTGACCGCACCGACGTCGGCGTCTGGAGCGACCGCCACCAGGATCGTGTCGACCCGATCGTCGCCGCCGAACAGCTCGGCGTTCACCACCGGGTCAAACACCGCTACGGCATCGGTGAACTGGAACATGGAGTTGGTGTCGGGCACCACCGGCGACACGATGGCCGTCATCGTCATCTGTCGACGGCCGGTGGGGAGGAACACCACAACGGTGTCACCCACCTGTGCGTTGGCTGCGGTCGTGCCGCCCTCGTTGACCGCCAACTGGTCGGGGCCCTTCGGCGCTGTGCCGGAGACGAGGTTCCACTGGGCCGGGTCGTAGGCCGAGGTGGTGGCCGAGCTTTGGATCTGACCCAGGGTGCCCTCGGTTCGGTCCGGCACCTCGAAGGCCACCCCCCGTTGGGTCTGCCCCACGGTGGTCGCTACGCCGTCCACACCCTTCAACTCGTCGGCCAACGAGGCGTCGAGGGTGCCGCTGAAACCAAAAGCAGTGAGTTTGGGGGAGACGAACAGCAAGCGATCGGTGCCCGGCACGCCGGTATCGGAACCCGGCAAGGCAGTCGAGGTTTGGTCGTCGAGGATGCCCCGCAGCTGATCGGCCAATCCGTAGGCCGTCGTGATGAACGTGACGCCGATGAACACGGCGAACGTGGTGAGCAGAAAGCGGAGGAGGTGCGCTCGGGTGCTTCGCAGGGTCAATCGCAGGATCACCGGTCCATTCTGTCAGCCGTCGCCCGGGTACCGTGGCGGCGAGCACCCGTTCGCCGATGCCTTCGATCACAGGAGTAAGCCATGAGCCCCGATGTCGCGGAGAATTCGCCCCAGAGCCCGGTGTCCCCGGCCGACTCGACCTGGGAGTGCTTCGACGTCGATCTGAGCGACGGGGTCGCCCACGTCCGGTTGAACCGTCCGGAGGCCTACAACTCGATGGTCCCGGCGTTCTGGACCGAGCTCCCCGCCATCGTGGAGGGGCTCGATGCCGCAGGCACCACCCGCGTGATGGTGCTGTCGTCGACCGGCAAGCACTTCTCGGCCGGAATGGACCTGGCGGTGTTCACCGAGGGCGGCCTTGGTGGTGCGTCGGGCGTGTCCGAGCAGGGGCGCCGCAACGCAGGCCTGTGGCTCATGGTGCAGCACCTCCAGCGCAGCTTCACCGCCCTGGCGAACGCCCGGTTTCCCGTGCTCGCAGCGGTGCAGGGCGGCTGTATCGGGGGCGCGGTCGACATGGTCGCGGCGGCCGATTGCCGCTATGGCACCGAGGACAGCTTCGTCTGCATTCAGGAGATCAACATCGCCATGACGGCCGACGTCGGCACGCTGCAGCGCCTGGGCAGGCTGGTGCCCGAGGGCGTGGCCCGCGAGTGGGCCTACACCGGCGACCGAATCCCGGCCGGACGCGTCCGTGAGGTTGGGTTTTTCAACGAGACCTTTGCCGACCATGAAGCGCTCGTCGCCGGCGTGCTCGAAATCGCACGGCGTATCGCCACCCAGTCGCCGCTGGCGATCTGGGGCACCAAAGAGGCCATCAGCTATGCCCGGGACCACTCCACTGCCGACGCCCTGCATCAGATGGCCGGGTGGCAGTCGGGCATGTTCCAGCCTGGCGACATGATGGAGGCCTTCACCGCCAAAGGCGAAAAGCGTGCGCCCGTGTTCGAGGGGCTGCCGCCACTCCCCGGAGCCCGCTGACGTGACGCTCGGCCTTTTCGACCTGGACAACACGTTGATCGACCGGCGTGCGATGTTTGCACGCTGGGCCTCGGGCATGCTGGAACGCCTTGGAATCGGCGAGGCCGACGGCCTGGCCTGGCTGATCGAGGTGGACGGCAACGGCTATGGCGACAAGGCCCGCTGGATGCCGCAGGCCGCCAAACGGTTCGACGTACCCGAAGAGGCGATCGCAGCAGACCGGACGACCCACTGGGTGGCGTCGATTCAGGTCGACCCAAACGTCGGGCCGGCCTTGGAGCGACTGAGTGATGCCGGGTGGACCCTGGGCATGGTGACCAACGGCCCGTCAACCCAGTGGGACAAGATCAACGCGACCGGGTTGGGAGTGCATTTCGACGCCGTGGTCGTGTCGGAGGTGGTCGGCACCCGCAAGCCCGACCCGGCCATCTTTGAGCTGGCCGCCGAGATGTGCGGCCGGCCGCTGGAGGGCTGGATGGTGGGAGACCATCCGCACTTCGACGTGGCGGGTGGCCGGGCCGTTGGTCTGTCGGGTGCCTGGATGCGAGGACCCGACCCGTGGCCGACGGGTCTTGAGCCGCCTGATCTGACGGTGGAGTCAATCGCGGAATTCGTCGACGCGGTGCTGGCCGGGTAGCCCGATTCCACCGGGGTTTCAGCCGGGCGTGATCAACCGTTCACGCCCTCGGGCCGGCGAACCACCTCGGTGCCCGGGCCCAACATCACGGCCGGTGCGCGGCGGGGTGTAGGCGTCGGCCCTGGCCACGTTGACCGAGTAGCCGAGGTCGTCCACCTTGGACGGCGGGGCGGGCGCACAACCGCAGCCCACCACCAGGAGCCCGATGGTGGCTAGGACTCGTCGTCGCTGGACGGCAGGAACTGGAAGGTCAGGTCACCCAGCTTGACCAGGGTGGAGGCCACCCAACCACCCATCGCCCCAAAATGGTCGTCGAGCACCGAGCCGTCCGCCAGCGTGGACTCGTCCAACTCGTAGGTTCCCTCGTAGGACACCTCGGCCGACCACTCGGTGCTGGTCAACTCTGCGTTGTGCAGGGCTTCGGTGGTCAGCCCCTCCCGGTGCAGTCGCTCCGGGCCCACCGCCGGACTGTCCGCGGGGAGGGCGGCCAACAACCCGGACAGGTCGGGCTGTTCGGACAGACGCTGGATGCGAAACGACACCTCGATCTCGATGCTGGGAGCCTCGGCGAGATCCTCGTCGATGTACCAGGAGCGGTACGCGGTCTGGCTCCAGGTGGGCCACTCCAGGGTGAGATCGGCCCGTATCCGTGGGGGTGTGCCTTCGCCGGGCAGCCCGTAGGAGGTTTCCCAGGTGACGTCTCCCAGCAGAATGTCGGTCTGGAAGCGCTCCTCGAAGGCCTGACGTTCCAACATGGCCCGTTCCATGGCGTCGCGCAGCGCTCCGATGGCGTCGGTGAAGACATGGTCGAGCATGGTCGGCGACCCTACTGTCACGCTCCTGGCGATGTCAGCCGCTGGACGTGAGGTGGGGGCTCATCACCACGGTGGGGACCGAGCCGCCGACCGCCTTGAATCGCAGGGTGGCGATGCGCCGTCCCGGCTGCACCGCCGGGCGGGGCGGCCCCAGGAGTTCGCCGAGACGGGCCGCGGTGTCGTCGAGATCGCCGGAGTTCAGCGCAAGTCCGAAGAAGGCGGCCGGCGCGTCGGGGGAGGCCGCCGCGGCGCCGACGTCGGCGGGTCCCACCAGCTCCACGATCACGGGTCCGGCCCAGAAAAAAACCTGCCGCATCGCTTCGCCGTCGCCGTCGGTGTCCCGGGTGCGACGGGCCTCGAAGCCGGCGCCGAGGAGCGCAGCGGTCGTTCGCTGCACGTGTGGTGAGCCGATGACGAGGTGATCCAGCCCGGTCACTCCGTTGTGATGGCCGGGGACGGATGTCCGGGCATCTTCGGCAACTTCGGCAACCTCGTCGGTCGGCTCGTCCGGCACCCAGGCGGTCGGCAGCCCGTCAATGTCTGCCGCGTTGATTGTGCCTTGCGTTGGCAGACCCTCGGCATGGGACACCAGGTCCCATCGCAGCAGGCCGCGCGGCCCGCCGTCGCCATGAAGCAGCACGCGCACTGCGCCCAGCAGCACCGAGTGGGGCGCAGCGCCCGTGGGTTCAGCGACAGCGAAACCGGCGCGACTCCAAGCTGACGCCGCGTCACCGACATGGAGGGTGTGGAGTTGAGGTCCGGCGGTCATCGTCGCGACGATACCGGTCCTTACCCTCGTTCACGGGCGTGCTGATACACGGCCAGCGTGCGCTGTCGAGCATCGCCATGGTCGACGATCGGGCGAGGATAGTGAGTGCCCAACTCGACGCCCGCTTCGGCAAGCACCCGGTCGGGTGCGGCCCCCGGCTCGTGGATCCAGGCGCGCGGGAGGTTGACGAGTTCCGGTACCCAACTGCGCACGAAGTCACCGTCGGGGTCGAACTTTTTGGCCTGTGTCGTCGGGTTGAAGATCCGAAAGTACGGCGCGGCGTCGGGACCGGTGCCAGCGACCCACTGCCAGTTGCCGACGTTCTGGGTGGTGTCGCCGTCCACCAGCAGGCGACGAAAGTGGGCTTCCCCCCAACGCCAGTCCACCAGCAGGTCCTTCACCAGAAAGGAGGCGACGATCATGCGCACGCGGTTGTGCATCCAGCCGGTGGCGGCCAACTGACGCATGCCGGCGTCGACGATTGGATAGCCGGTGGTGCCGGCACACCACGCCTCAAACTCCTCGTTGTCGTTCTGCCACTGCAACGCCTCGTAGGCGGGCCGCATGGGGTGCCGGGTGAGCCGTGGGTGCTCCCAGAGCAGGTGGGCGTACCAGTCGCGCCACGCCAACTGTCGAACGATCGCAGCGCCTCCGGGAACGTCGCGGAGTGCGACTGCGGCCCGTCGTGGCGACAGGGTGCCGAAGTGCAGGTCAACCGACAGCTCCGAGGTTGAGGCCAGATCGGGTCGATCCCGCTCGTCGCTGTAGCGGGCCGCCCGCTGCACGGCGGCATCGAGTCGGCCCAGCGCGGCCCGTGAGCCACCGGAGTGATGTGGGTCGTCGCCCGACCCGGGCAGGTCGCCAAGCGTGGTGGTGGTGCCGGTACCCCAGGCGGCCGAGGCCGGTGGCCGGGTGACCTCGGCAACCGAACGGTCGGGATCGGTCCTGTGATCCACCCAAGGATCCCAGGGGGTGTCCCGCCAGCGCTTGTAGAACGGGGTGAACACCTGGGACACGTCGCCCTTTGCCGTCGTCACCGACCTGGGGGGCACTACCAACGTGCCCCAGAAGGTGTGGAACGGCACCGGTTGATCACCATGAGTTCGGGCGGCGAGGGAATCCAGGGCGCGAAACACCCGTTGGTCCCGCCTGCGGCTGCCCGGTGCGGCGTCGGCGTTGGCGTACAGCGCATCGGCGCCCGCTTCCTCCATCACCTGGGGCACCACCGTGGCAGGGTCGCCGCTGCGCAGCCTCAGACGCCCGCCGAGCGCCTGCAGATCCTCGTCCAGCGCCCGAAGGTGGGCGGCAAGTTGGGTGCGCCGGTGCGGGCCGGCCAGGTCCATCACCGCGGGGTCCACCACGAACAGCGCCGTCACCCGGCGACATGCCCCCACCGCGGTGTCCCAGGCCGGGTTGTCGATCAGCCTGAGGTCCTTGCGGAACCAGACCACTCCGTGATCGTTCACTGCTGTAGCTGGTTCAGGTGCGTGGGGCCAGGGTGTCGTTGCCTCGAAGGCGCAGGGAGATGTCGGCGCATTCCGGGCAGTCTGCCGCGGAGAACACGCCCGCCTTTGCCAGGTAGCCGTACATGACGCATCCCAGGCACAGCCCGAACGCCGCCTCCAGTGATGCGGCCACCATGATCGCCGCCACCAGCGTGACACCCGGGCCGGTCAGGCCGAAGGCGAGCCAGGCCACTGCGGCGGCGGTGGACAATGCCGTGCCGATGCCCTGGGCGAATCGCTTGGGGGCGCCCGGTACCAGGCGCTCGGCATGGGCAAGCCGTGGTGCCACCACACGGGTGGCCAATTGTCCAAGGGGGCTGAGCGTCGGGCCGGTCAGCACCCGGGCCCAGAACCCCAATGCCAAGGGCACGACAAGCCAGCGGGCGCCGTCGATTCCGGCGGCGGTGGCCGCCAGGATGAGCCCGGTCAACAGCACCACTCCGGTGGCGACACTGCGGGCCGCCACCTCGTTGACCGGGTTGGGAAAGGAGAAGAGTGAGCGCACCGCAATACCCTACCAACTTGGTCGGGTATTGCCGCGATCGTCGCTCAGGCCAGAGTTGGGACGCCTACAGCTTGAACGCCGGGTCGGGGGTACCGAACTTCTTGGATGCGGTCAACTCCCGATCGTTCTCGGCCGGGTACGAGCCGTTGGGCGGGTACACCATGGCCTCGCCGTCCACCGGCTCGGCGTAGAACTGGCTGGCCCACTTGCGGAACTTCATGAACGGTCCGTCGTTGTCGGCCAGCGCCGGACGCACCAGGTGCGCCTTGTTCTGCCAGATCGGCATGTCCTCCAGCACCTGGTTGCCCACCTCGTCGGCGAACGCCTTGCCCACCGTGGATTCGGTGTCGGCGTCACCCAGCTTCTTGACGCGGAAGGTGAAGCGCAGCACGCACTTGTTGGCGCTGATCGGGGTGTTGCACCCCATCAGAAACGTGTCGACGATGCCCGAGAAGTGAATGACCGAGAGCCCGGGGCCCCAACTGTCGGAGTCGATGCGCCCGTCGACCACCCCACGCGGGGTCGGAAACTTTTGGACGCTGCGCATGAACGAGCGCTCGCCGTCGGTGTCGTAGCGCTCGAGCTCGGGCACCATGTCGGTGTTGTGCACGTACCGGAAGTGGGCGGCGTCCACGCCGTTCTCGGCGATCTCCTGCCACGGGGCCTCGATGACGTACTCCCGATGGATTGGGTCGGTCCATTGGTCGCTGTCCTCACCGAACTCCGCCAGTTCGGGCACCTCGAAGCTGGGGGGCGCATCGGTGGGGTGATACCACGCCATGATCACGCTGTTGCGTTCGACCGTGGGGTAGGGCTGCACCACCTCGCGCTTGTTCACGCGGGTCGAATACGGAATGTTGGTGTTCTTGCCCTCGCTGTCGAAGCGCCAGCCGTGGAAGGGGCACACGATCTCGCAGTTCTCGACCACGCCGCCGTGCCCCAGGTGGGCGCCCATGTGGGGGCAGAACGCATCCTGAACATGGGCCTCACCGTCGTTGTCGCGCCACAGCACCAGGTGGCGGCCGAAGTACTCCAGGGGCTCGACATCGCCGACGGCGAGGTCGGCGGAATACGCAACGACGAACCAGCCGAACGGTACGGGGAACGGTGATCTGATGGTGCCTAGGGGGCCGGTGACCATGGTGTCTCCTCTTTGGGACGTCGACGCCGGGTGGATGGCGCCGGGTGTCGTTCGACGACAAAACTAGAACGCGTTCTAGTCTAGGCCCCTGGCCTTCCCGTGCGCCCACCTCACCGGGTCGTGTGGCGTTCGACACGGCGGCGGGGTCGCTGGAACACTGAGCCGATGGCCTCCGACGCCCCGCTGCATCAACGCCCCTACGAGCCGCCCCCGGGCTCGGTGACCGTGACGCTGATCCGTCATGGGGCCTCCGCCCCCGTGGTGCCTGGGCGGCGACAGCCGATGTTGGACGGTCAGGGCAACCCGCCGCTCGACCCCATCGGGGTGGAGCAGGCCGAACGCACCGCCGAGGCACTGTGTCGGCCCGACCGGCATCCGTTCGAGGCCATCTATTGCTCGACGATGGTGCGCACCCAGCAGACCGCCGAGCCGTTGGCGCAACGCACCGGCCTCACGCCGGTGGTGCTGGCCGACCTTCGAGAGGTGTACCTGGGGGACCTGGAAGGCGGACTGTTGCGGGAGGCGGTTGCCACCGGCGACCCGATCTTTGAGCAGACGATGAGGGCCGAGCGCTGGGACACCATCCCGGGCGCCGAGTCCGAGGAGGCGTTCTCCGAACGGCTGGCCCGTGGGCTGGCAGTCGCGGTTGAGGGGCGGGTTGACCAGCGGGTGGCCCTGGTGGTGCACGGCGGCGTGATCGCCCGGATGTTGGCCGACCTGACCGGCGCCTCCAACTTTGCCTTCAAAGGTGCCGACAACGCGTCGGTGTCGGAGTTTGTGCTCTTGGAGGACGGCCGGCGCTGGCTGCGCAGCTACAACATCAGGTACTGGTAACGCGTTCTCGGCGCCACCACGCGCCTTTCAGGTCGGGTAGTTGGCCTTGGCGGCGGCGACGACCTTGAGGGCTTCCTCGCGGGTGTGCCAACCCCCCACCTTCACGTACTTGCCCGGCTCCAGGTCCTTGTAGACCTCGAAGAAGTGGCTGATCTCGGCCAACAGGTGCTCCGGGAGGTCGTCGATGTCCCGGTACTGCTCCTGGCGATGGTCGCCGTGCAGTACGCACAGGATCTTCTCGTCCCTGCCCTTCTCGTCGTGCATCATCAGCATGCCCACCACCCGCACCCGCAGGTGAACGCCCGGGTAGGTCGGCTCGCCGAGCAGCACCAGCGCATCGAGCGGATCGTCATCGTCGGCCAGCGTCTCGGGAAAGAAGCCGTACTCCATCGGGTAGACGGTGGCCTGAAACAGGTGGCGGTCCAGCCAGACGTCGCCGGTGTCGTGATCGATTTCGTACTTGTTGCGGGATCCCCTGGGGATCTCAACCACCACTTCGAACCAGTCTTCAGCCATGACCCAGCAACCTACCTGGCTGAGCCCGAGCCGGCTCAGGCCGTGCGGATGCCTCTCAGGCCGAACCAGGCCAGCTCACCCAACTGCGCAGCCAGTTCGGCGTGGTCGATGGTGCCCGGGTCGGCCATCCAACGCCGACACGTGGCCTCCGCCATGCCGACGATGCCGTGGGCCAACAAGCCCCGACGCTCCCGCGTGAGGCCGCTGATCACGATGTTGTTGGCAACGACGTCGGCGATGGCGTCCTCCACCTGGTGTGCCGCGGCCAGAAAATCGGGGTCGCGTTGGGTGCCCGCCGAGAACAACAGGTTGAACGCGCCGCGGTTGTCGTTGACCCAACCGAAGTAGGCGTCAAACCCCGCCTCGAGTTGTTGGCGGGGGGAGGGTGCGTCGACGGTGGCCTTGCCGATGACCTCCGAGAGACCGGCACCGATCTCGCCCAGCAGCTCGACGAACAGCTCCCGCTTGGATCCGAAGTGCTGATACAGCACCGGCTTGGTGACACCGGCGGCGTCGGCCACGTCGTTCATCGACGTGGAATAGAAGCCCCGTTCGGCAAACACGTCCAGTGCCACAGCCAGAAGCTGGAGGCGACGTTTGGCGGCGGGAAGACGCATGCCAGGAGTGTAGGAGCGCGGTCGGAGCCTGCGGGTAACCCGCTCGCAACCACGACCCGGCGGCGGTTGACGCGGCGTTGCCGGCTACCATGCCCGCGTGGCCGGCGGCATCACCTTCACCCTCGACTTTGAAGACCACTGGGCCGACCCGTCCGGCGAGTTGCGCTACGAGCAACTGGCCTGGGAGGTCTTGGGCTGGCTGGACTCCCTTGGTGTTCGGGGCAGCTGGTACTTCGTGGGCGAGCTGGGCAGCCGCCACCCGGACCTCGTCGCTGCGGTGGGGGCGGCAGGCCACGAGGTTGGTGTCCACGGCTGGACCCACACGCCCCTGCCGGAGTTGACACCCGCACGGTTCCGCGATGACGCGCGTCGGGCCAAGGGCGTGCTGGAGGATCTGAGCGGTACCGAGGTGGCGGGTTTTCGTGCACCCACCTACTCGCTGGTGAAGGAGTCGGTGTGGGCGACCGAGCTGCTGGCCGAGGAGGGGTACCGGTACTCCTCCGGGGTCTCGTCGCAGCGCAACCCGCTGTGGTGGTACCCGGGCGTGCCACCACACCCGTTCAGATGGCCCTCCGGGTTGTTGGAGACCTCGGGCCAGTTCGCCCGTGTGGCGGGCTTCGTCTACTACTTCGGCGGCGGCACCTTTCTTCGCGCCACGCCATGGTGGATGGTGCGGGAGGGGTTCGATCAGTGGGCCGAGCAGGGACTCGCCTTCGTGTACTGCCACCCCTACGATTTCGATCCCGGCGAGGAGCGCTTCCGGATCCCGGACGTGCCCGCCGTGCTGTCGCCCCTGCTGTGGGCCGGGCGTCGCAACATGTGGAGCCGGGTCGGCGCGCTGTTGGCCGACGCCGCACCCCCGTTGCTGGAACGCATCGACGAGATGGAGGCGCTGGCCGTCGCCGGTGGGGCCAACCCGATTTCCTTGAGTGCCTCCGGCGACGTGTGCGGGCCGCAGGCCTGGGCCGAGCGGCGGCATCTGCCCGTGTCGTCGACCGCAGGGCTGGGATCGTTGAAGCAACGTTGGAGAGGCCCCACGCCCGCGGACGCCGTCCGTTCGCGGCGCGGCCGGATTGGGCCACAGACCATCGCGAACACGAAGGAGCGAACATGACCGACCCCAACACCCCCATCGACCCGGTTCTGGCCAAGCGCGCCAGGGCCTCCGAGCTGGCCAACCTGGGTAAGCGGCTGGGCTACTCGGTGATTGGAATCGCCATCGTGGTGTTCGCCTTCGGCGCGATCACCCGATTCGAGGAGTGGATGGCGGTGGTGGTGACCACGTGCATGGTGCTGTCGGCCGTGTTCCTGGTGCCGGCGGTCATCGTCGGTTACGGGGTCAGCGCCGCCAACCGTGAGGAGCGGAACGCCTGACGCGTCCGTGGGACGGACGGCGGGGAGGCGTCAGGCCCGTCGTCGTCTCAGCTCGGCGGCCAGCCGTGCGTCGGGGGCCAACGACTCGAACCCGTCGAGGTGCCTCGTAACCATGAGGTAACGCCGCGCCTCGGCCACGTCATGCAGCCGGAAGATTCGCCGACCACCTCGACGGAGGTGGCCGAGTGCCGCCAACGTGCCGGCCAGACGCTCGTCGGGTGGCGATTGGGTCATCACGCCGATGACGTCCTTGCGGGAGATGGCCATCAGCACGGGTACGCCCAGCTCGTCAAACTCCTCGGCCCGCCGCAGCAACTCGAGGCTCTGTGCGGGGGTCTTGGCCAGGTCGACACCCGGATCGACGATGGTGGCGTCCACCGCTCCCGCTACCTGGCTCAGCTCGGCGAGTTGGAGTCGGAAGTAGTCGCCCACATCGGTGACGACGTCGTCGTAACGTTCGTTTTCCAGCAGCTTGGTCTTGGGCGCACCTGGATTGTGAGTGATCACGTGTGCGGCGCCGTACCGGACCGCCAGAGTGGCGAAGGCCACATGTTGTGCCCCGATGATGTTGTTGAGGACCGAGGCGCCTGCCCTCAACGCGGCCTCGGCAACCTCCACCCGATAGGAATCGACCGACAGCGGCACGTGGGGGAGCGCTTCGGCCAGTGCCTCGATGACCGGTATCACCCGCTCCAGTTCCTCGTCGACACCGATCTCGGGTACCGCCGGTGAGGCGGTCTGCCCGCCGACGTCCAGCAGGTCGGCGCCACCTGACACCAAGGACGCAGCGTGATCGATCACCAACTGCGGGGAGCTGTCCGAGCGGGGATCGGAGAAGGAGTCGGTATTGGCGTTGACAACCCCCATGATCAGGGGCCCGTCGTCAAAGTTGAGCCGCAGCCCGCGCTGAAGGAGGAGGTCGGTCATCCGGTTGCCGGTCGCTCAGTCCGAGGCCCCGGGCATCTCTGCGCCCGTGCCGGGAGTGCCGTCGGGTGGGTCGAGGTCGCGTCGGGGGCGACGGCCACGGGCAGATGCCGGCACCCGCCAGCGACCGGGAGTCGGCTCCTCGGGAGCGACCGCCGGGGTCGACTGAGTTTGGCTGAACGCCTCGTGCTCGGCCGTCAATGATCCCTCATCGATGCCGACGTCGTCGATGATGAAGTCGCTGACGTCGAGGTCGGCATGCTCGTCGAAGTCGACCTGCTCGTTCTGGTCGGGGGTGCCGACGTTTGCGTGCTCGACCGGCTGGACCCCTTGAGCGTCCGGTGGCGGAGGGGGCGGCGTTTCGAAGGTGGGTGGGGGTGCCCCGCGCCGTCGGACTCCTCCGGGCCGGGTGCCGGCCTCTGGCCTGGGTGGATCCGGCGGTGGCGGTGCCGGCGGTCCTGCCTGTGCCGGTTGTGCCGGTTGTGCCGGTTGTGCCGGTTGTGCCGGTTGTGCCGGTTGTGCCGGTTGTGCCGGTTGTGCCGGTTGTGCCGGTTGTGGGCTGGGTCGTATGACCGGGCGGAGTGCTGTCCGGCTGGACCGGTGACGGGCACCGCGGCGGTGGCATCGCTCGGCTCGGCGGCGGCGTTGTCGTCACCGATCGGTTGGTTGGTTGGTTCGACCCGTGGCGTGGGTGACGCAACGTAGGGGGCGGCCGCGTGGGACCGTTGCTGATCTCGCGTCTGGTTGGCCGCCCGAGACCAGCCGGGCGGCAGGTCGGCCGGGCCGCCGGAGTCCGTTGGGCGGCCGGATTCATCGGGCGTCGTGCGGGGCGGCAGTGAGGTCAGGGCGACCACGGACGACTCCCCGGTGTCCGGGTCGAGTCCGGACGGGGCGGGTCGGATGTCACCGTGGGGCGGCACCACGCGGCGTCGGGGGCGGTGGTCGTCGGCGTAGGCGTCGGGGCGGATCACACCCTCGCCCCGATCGCTGCGCGACACCGGTGAAACGGTGACGCCGGCATCGTTCAGGTCGCCCACCGAGTGCTCGTCGTCGAAGCCCTCCAGGCGGGGACCCAACACGTCGAGGGGAGCGGACGCGTCGGCGTTGCGCATCGGAACTGGGCGGACGTTGCCCGAACTGCCCAGTGTGACGTGCTCGACCTCGACGCCGTTCCGGTTGTCGGCGGGGCCCTGCCCCAAGGTCTCCAGAGCTTCCTGGTAGGTGGCCAGCGTGACCCGCGGGTTGCGGGCAGGTGGGGCGGGACCGCCGGCACGCACCTGTCTGCGGCGCAGGACCGCCTGGGTCACCAGGGTCACCCCGAGCAGCGCCACCAGGTCGCCGAAGGAGATGACCAACCCGATCGGCAGTGGCACCACCGCTCCAAGCGGGCGTAACAGGTCGTCGGCGTCGGCCAGATGGCGGGGACCTGTGAGCTGCACCGACGCCACCTGGGCCTGTTCGACGGCACCGGAGGACACCAGCGCCTCGGCGGACACCGGGGTGCCGCCGTTGATCAACATCGGCACGAGGTTCATCGCCAGGCCGATCGCAACCACCACCATGCCGCCGACGCGACGGTTCATCCAGGCGACGTAGACCAGCGCGGCCACCGAGGCGAGCCCGAGGATGAAGGGCACCACCCCGGACCAACTGAAGGCGTCGGCCAGCACCTGCACTGCGATCGCGCCGGCTGCCACCTCCCACGCGGCAGGACGCCACTGGAGGAGGTTGCCGAGGTTGCCGCCACCCAGCAATCCGATGCCGATACCGATGGCAATGGCGACCAGCACGGGAATTAGTGCCAGGAGCGCGCTCATGTGAACGACGCTAGTGGACCCCGGCACAGGGCGGCGCCATGGCGGTACCGTGGCAACCGTGACCGAATCGCCCCACTCGTCGAGCACCGTCCCCGCGTCCCCGCCTCAAGCGGCAACCTCCGGTGGCCGGCCGCCCGACGGTGACGTGCCGGCGGCGCCGATCAGGGCCCTGCCGGGCGAAGGGGTGGACGGCCTGGCCGTGGCGTTGTCGGGCCGGGTGCTGCGGGTCACGTTGAACCGTCCCGATCAGCGCAACTCCCTGACCTGGGCGATGATCGATGGGCTGCGTCGGATCTTCGTCGAGGTGCGAGGTGATGATCGGGTGGGAGCAGTGGTGCTGACCGGGGCCGGTGACCGGGCCTTCAGCGCCGGCGCGGACCTGTCGGGCATGACGGGGGGCTCGGCCCTGGCCATGCATGAGGCGCGGGGCCAACTTCCGGCGCTGTTTGAGGCCATGTGGGCCGCCGGAACGCCGACGGTGGCGTCGGTGCGGGGATACTGCCTTGCCGGGGGCATGGGCCTGGCCTTGGCGTGCGACCTGGTGGTGGCGGCCGACGACGCCGTGTTCGGCACGCCCGAGATCAATGTGGGTCTGTGGCCCTATGTCATCACGGTGCCGCTGCTCCGGTCGATGCCGCCGAAGCGGGCCCTGGAGTTGATGATGACCGGCCGTCGTATCGACGCCGCCGAGGCCGACCGGTTTGGCTTCTTGGCCCGCACGGTGCCGGTCGAGGAGTTGGAGGCGACGACCGACGAGTTGGCGGCCGGCCTGTCACGGGCGCCGAGCGGGGTGATGGCCTTGGGTCGCGACTCGTTCTACCGGGCGGTCGACGCGACGGCCGCCGACGCACTGTCTCACCTGCAGGCCATGCTGAGCCTGGGATCATCGTTGGACGACGCCGCCGAGGGCACCACGGCGTTCCTTGAAAAGCGTCAACCGAATTGGAGCGGATCATGATCAGCCCGGTCGAGCCCACCGATGCCCCAACCGTGCTCAGCGAGCGTCTCGTCGACGTTGCGGTGATCACCATCAATCGGCCTCGGCGGCGCAACGCCTTGGACGGTGCCACCGTTGCTGCGCTGCACCAGGCGATCTCCGACGCGGCGTCGGGGGCCCCCCGGGTCCTGGTGCTCACCGGAGCCGATGGCCACTTCTGCGCCGGTGCCGATATCACCACCACCGAGGATCCCGACTACACGATCGGGCTGCGGGCCATGCTGGATGCACTCGCCGGTCTCGCCTTTCCAACGATTGCCGCCATCGAGGGGTCCTGCATGGGGTTGGGTGTGCAACTGGCCCTGTCGGTCGACCTGCGGGTGGCCGCCGAGGATGTCCGATTTGCCGTGCCGGTGGCCCGCTTGGGCCTGTTGACCGATCATCGAACCCTGCAACGACTGGCCCTGGCGGTTGGATGGGGCATGGCCCGCTCGATGGTGCTCGCCGGTGATGTGTTGAACTTCGACGACGCCTGGCGGCTGGGCCTGGTGCAGCGTCGAGGGGGAGTGAACACGGCGCTGGAGTGGGCCGAGGACATCGCCAAGCTGGCGCCGCTCTCCCAGGCCGGAGCGAAGCTGGGGCTTGATCTGCTGGAGGAGCCGGTGGCCGACGATCCGCGCTATCGCGAGGCATTCCTGCGGGCCTGGGCGTCAGATGACCTGGCCGAAGGTCGCGCCGCATTCGCCGAAAGGCGCTCGCCCACATTCCGCGGCCGCTGACCCGCTGCGGCGCGGCGGTGTTCGGCACACGCCGTCACCGGTCGGATTCGGCCGGCGTCAGTACCCCGAGCCCTGCATCGAACCGGTGAGGTCGGCCTTCTTGCGGTGGTAGAGCACACAGCTCAGCTTTCGGTCGGCGCCCTTGGTCCACGAGACCCTCGTAGGAAACCAGGTCTCGATGTCCAGCTCGCTGTCCCTCCAAACCTGCCCAACGAAGCCTTCGAAACCTTGGAAGCAGTACTCCTCCGCGTAGTTTCGAACCGCGTCGTCGCCGGGGAAATCGGCATCGGTGCCCTCCGTAAAGGCGGCCACCTCGTACACCTCATACTGGTGGGGCTGGTCGCAGGGGACGATCAGCACCATCACGTTGCGCTGGCTGGGATCGGGCGCCGGGTCGTAGCAGTCGCCCACCCGAAGGTTCTCGACCCCGTCTGGCACGGCGTTGTCGGCCGGTTGAGACAGGTCGCGGTCGGTGCGGGAGGCCTCGGTCGTGGAGGTCGGCGCGGTGGTCGGCGGCACCGGGGCGTCGTTGCCGCCGCACCCAACGATCACGACCGCCGCCGCCACCACGGTGACCAACGAGGCGAAGGCCGCCCTGCGACGCCGTGAACCAGGCTGGTGTGTCACCGGGTGATCCAACGGAAGGTTCGACAACTCAGAGGCTGGGAATCCAGCGATTGATCCAGGTAAAGGCGAACCACAGGCAGTAGGTGAAGACGGGCAGCGCCACCAAATAGGCGATCCAACGCTTGGGTCCGAGGAACTGACCCACGCCGAAGGCAACCAGCCACACACCGAATGTTGCCGCCGACCAGGCCAACGCATTGGGCAGATGCTCCGAGTGCCAGCCCAGATCATCGAATGCCTCGTCCGGCCCGGCGGCCACCTCCAGCTCCTCGCCCGCCACTTCGGTGGTGGTGTCGGCCTTGTTGCCCCTCGTCGTGGCGGCAGGGTTACCGGTCAACTCGGCCGCCACGATGATGCGTTCGGCGGCGGAGTACTTCGGGTGGCACGCGGTCAGGGTCAGCCGGTTGTCGTCGAAGTCCTCCAGTACCGACACGTCCGAAGGATCGACGATCCAGTAGGCGGGGCCCTTCCGGCCCTTGGCGTCGGCGGGCGGTGGCAAAACCCGGTAGGTGAACTGGCCCTGACGGGTGTACACGCTGATGAGGTCGCCGGGCACCAACTCGTCGATGCGGTGAAACGGGGCGCCGTAGGTCACCCGGTGACCGGCGATGGCGGCATTGCCCTTTTGCCCGGGGAAGGGCGAGCCCAGGTAGTGGCCGGGGCCCTTCTTGAGGTCGTCCTTGTTGGTGCCCTCGACGAAGACCTTGCGCATGTCGATGCCCGCCTTGTTGAGGTCGGGCTTGAACTGGATGATGCCCAGGCTGTCGCCCTCAGCGGGTTTCGGCAGCTTCTTGACGTCGGCCGGGTCGATCGCGCCCAGCGACGCTGCCACCTTGTCGAGTTCCTCGGCATCGTCGGAAACCTTGGGGGTATCGGCGGGCAGGCTGTCCACCAGGTCGGCGGTGAGGTCGTTCTGGGCTCGGGACTCTTCCAGCTCGGTCCCCCACAGCTGGAACGCCACGAAGAGAAAGGTGATCACGCCCAGGGCGATCATCGTCTTACCCAAACCGGACAGCAGCCGCGCAAACATCGCGTGGAACTCTAGAGGGGACGGCCCGCAACGTGTCGGCACTAGGGTGGTCAGCCCATGGCCCCCGTCGTCCAGCTCTCGTCGGCGGTTGCCCTCCTGGGGCGCTTTCCGGCGTTGGCGGGCGTGGATCTCACCGTCGATGCGGGCGAAGTGGTGCTGTTGCAGGGCCCCAACGGCGCCGGCAAGACCACGCTGCTGCGGGTGTGCGCCGGCTTGGTTCCCGTGGTCGAGGGCACAGCCGTGGTGTTGGGCAGCGACCTGGTGGTCGATCCCACCACCGTCAGGCGACGGGTTGGCTACCTGGGCCATGGCTCGGGGCTCTACCCGGACCTGACGATTGCGGAGAACCTTCGGTTCTGGACCCGGGCCGCCGGCATCGACCTGGGACGGGCCGACGGACGAGCCGACTCCGAACTCACCGAGGTGACCGTTCGCCTCGGCCTGGACGGGAGATTGAAGGACCTGGCCGTTGCCCGACTGTCGGAGGGCCAGCGAAAGCGTGCCGCCCTGGCCGTCCTGGTGCTGAGGCGGCCCGAGCTGTGGCTGCTGGACGAGCCCCATGCCGGGTTGGACCGGGCGGGACGGGACCTGACCGACCAACTGATCGGAGACGCCGCCGCGGCGGGTGCGACGGTGATCATGTCCAGCCACGAGTTGGATCGGGCCCGCTCGGTGGCACGACGCATGGTCACCGTGGCGGGCGGCGTCATCACCAACGACACGATCAGCCCCGACATGATCAGCCCCGACCCCATCAGTCTCGTGGCGAACGACCCTTCGGCGCCGGCGGCCACCGACCCGACCGGGCCGGGGGTGTCCGATGGCTGACGGCATGAGGCGAATGATCGGCGATGCGTTGCTGATGGCCGCCAAAGACCTCCGTTTGGAATTCAAGGCCCGCGTGGGGTTGACGCAGGTGCTGCCCTTCGGGGTGTTGGTGTTGGTGGTGATGGCTTTTGCCCTCGACGCGGAGAGTCGGCTGCTGGTCGAGGTGTCCCCGGGATTGTTCTGGGTCACGGTCACCTTTGCCGCCGTGTTGATGGTGACCCGCTCGTCCGGGCTGGAGACCGAGGCGGGGGTTGGCGACGCGCTGCGCCTGTCGGGCATGGCTCCGTCGGCGGTGTTCCTGGGCAAGGCGGCGGCGGTGGCCGCCCAACTACTGGTTCTGGAGGTGACCCTGGCGGCCACGATGGCGGTGTTGTACCGCACGCCCCTCTCGGGCCCGGCCCTGGGGCTGGCCACCATGGTGGCCGCCACGGCAGGCATGGCCGCGGTCGGTACGCTGCTGGCTGCGCTGGCCTCCTCCACCGGGGGACGAGAAAGCCTCATCCCCCTGTTGATGCTGCCAGTGCTGGCCCCGGTGCTCATCGGTGCCACCCGTGCCACCGACGTGGCGCTGGGCGGCTCGGACGGCACCGGGGGATGGCCCTGGGTGGCGCTGCTCGGGGTGTTTGCGCTCAGCTATGTGTTACTCGGCGCACTGGCCTACCGGTCGCTGATGGAGGAATCATGACCACGACCCAGCCTGGACATTCAAGCGTCGCAGGCCCGCCGACGGATACTCGGGCCGATGCTGCCCAAGCCCCAACCGGTGGCTGGCCCACCGGAACCGGCTCAAAGGCCACGTTGGTGCTGGGCACCATCGTGGTGCTGGGCGGCGTGCTGTTGGCGGTGCTTGGCCTGGCGATTACCAAGCCGGACGTGCAACTGGGTGAGCGCATGCGGCCCATCTACGTGCACGTGCCCACCGTCTCGGCGGCGTATCTGTTGTTTGTCGTCAACGCCGTCGGCTCGGCCATGTGGCTGTGGCGCAAGTCTCGATTCTGGGATCAACTGGCCGCCGCCGCCGCCGAGGTCGGCCTGGTGTTTCTGGGCCTGACGCTGCTCACGGGCGCATTCTGGGGTCGGATCACCTGGGGCGTCTACTGGGACTGGGATGCACGCCTCACCTCGACGCTGGTGATGTTCCTGGCCTATCTGGGCTACGTGGCCTTGCGGGGTTCGATCCTCGACCCGACCACCCGCGCCACCCGTGCGGCGGTGCTGGGCCTCGGCTCGGCGCTGTTGATACCCCTGGTGCACAAGTCGGTCGACTGGTGGCGTTCCTACCATCAGGGAAGCACCCTGTTTGGCGAGCTCGACCCGGCGATGGGTGGGCTCCAGCTCTTCACCTTGTTTCTTGGGCTCACCGTGGGCACGGCCCTGGCCGCCTGGCTCCTGATCCACCGATTCCGGGTGGGCTGGCTGGAGTTGCAGGTGGAGGAGGGTGGCCTGTCCGAGGCCATCGATGCCCGACGGGCTGAGGCCGCCGGTGCTTCAGACGGCACGGCCGTCGAGCCGGTCGCAACCAAGGGGATGGACGCGTGAGCGCGATGGTGGCGGTGCAACAACTCAGAGCCGTTCTGGCCACTCCTCAGATCACCGCTGACGACCCCTGGCCGCTGATCTGGGTCGCCTGGGTGGTGACCTTTGGCACCTTCGCGGTGTATGCCTTCGTGCTGGTGCGGCGCGGCCGCCGCCTCAGTCGGCAGGTGCCGGGTGAGCGACGCCGCTTCCTGATCGGCGATGGCCAAGATGGAGGCACCCATGGCTGAATCACCGCTCGACCTTTCGCCCCGCACCGGCCCCGCTGACGCCGTTGCGCCTCGCAGCCGTTCAAGTCGCCGTGCCTGGATGCTGGTGGGCGTCGCGGTGCTGGCTGCGCTGGTGGTGGCCGTGGTGATGGGCCTGTCGGACGCCACCGTGTTTTTCCGCAACGTGGACGAGGCGGTGGCCCAGCGCAGCGAACTGGGCGACCAGGCGTTTCGTATGCAGGGATCGGTGGTCCCGGACAGCGTGACCAAGACCCCCAACGGGGTCACCTTCGACCTCACCTACAACGGCGCCACGGCCACCGTGGAACACTCGGGCAGCGAGCCTGCACTGTTTGAGAACACCGATATCCCCGTGGTGGCCGAGGGACAGTGGAAGGGCGACGTTTTTGAGAGCGAACGCCTGGTGATCAAGCACGACGAGAGCTACGACGAGGACAACCCCGACCGTATCGACGCCGCAAAGAACCAGGGCCGATGACGCGCGTGGCCGCCCGCCGGTGAGCAACGTCGGGCTCGGTCGTTTGGGCATCACCATCGGCCTGGTGGCTGCCGTCATGGGTGCCCTCGGCACCGCCATCGGCATGATCCGGAACCGCCCGGCCATGGTGCAATCGTCGCGCACCTACGCCTGGGCGGTGTTCGCCGGCGCGGTCACGGCGGTCATTGCCATGGAACGTGCGCTGATCACCCGCGACTTCACCGTGAAGTACGTGGCCGAGCACGGGTCCTCGAAGACCCCACCGTTGTTCAACGTGGCCACGATGTGGTCGGCCCTTGAGGGATCGATCCTGCTGTGGGTGATCCTGCTGTCGGGGTACCTGGCCTCGGTGGCCTGGCGATTCCGCAAGCGCGTCGACGACCACCTGGTGGGCTGGGCCCTGGTCACGATGTTCGGCATCGCCACCTTCTTCTTCCTGCTGTTGATGGGCCCTGCGAACCCGTTCGTGGCCACCCAGGTGCCGCCCGGCTTCGACGGCCCCGGCCCCAACCCGCTGCTGCAGAACCACATCCTGGTGGCCTTTCACCCGCCGCTGCTCTACTTGGGCTACGTCGGGTTTTCCGTGCCGTTTGCGTTTGCAGTCGGTGCGTTGGTCACCGGCCGCCTGGGGGAGGGCTGGCTGATCGAGACCCGTCGTTGGACCCTGCTGGCGTGGGGCGCCCTCACCGGCGGCATCGTGTTGGGGGCCTGGTGGAGCTACGAGGTGCTTGGCTGGGGCGGCTATTGGGGCTGGGATCCGGTGGAGATCGCCTCGTTCATGCCATGGCTGACCGCCACGGCCTTCCTGCACTCGGTGCTGGTGCAGGAACGGCGGGGCATGCTGCGGGTGTGGAACCTGGCGCTCCTGTGTTCCACGTTTGCGCTCACCATCTTCGGCACGTTCCTCACCCGATCGGGCGTGGTCAACTCGGTGCACGCCTTCTCCAACGGCACGGTCGGCCCGGTGCTGTTGGGCGGCTTCGGCCTGGTGGTCGCGCTCTCGATCGGTCTGATCGCCTGGCGTGGCGATCTGCTGCGTGGCGAGGGCCGCATCGACCGGGCCATGTCCAAGGAGGGGGCGCTGCTGGCGAACAACATCTTGTTTGCCGCGTTCACCTTCGTGATGCTGTTGGGCACCACGTTCCCCCTGGTGGTCGAGGCGCTCAACCGTGGCACCCTGTCCATCGGCGAGCCCTACTTCGAGCGCATGTCGGGCCCCATCGGCCTGGGGCTGCTGGGGTTGATGGCGATCGCGCCGGTCCTGCCGTGGCGGAGCGCCAACCCGGAGCTGCTGTCAAAGCGCCTGTTGTGGCCCGCCTGGTGCGGCGCTGCGGCGCTGGTGTTGGCGCTGCTGCTGGGCGCCCGCGGGGTGCAACCCCTGGTGGCGATCGGCCTGGCCGGGTTCGCCGGCGGTACCGCCATCCGTCACCTGATCCTTGCGGTGCGACGTCACGGCGTGCGGGGTCTTTTCGGTCGGGCATCGGGGGGCATGGTGGTGCACCTGGGCCTCGTGATCGTGGCGCTTGCGTTCACCGTGAGTGCCGCCTACTCCAGCAATGGGCAGTTCACGATGTCGAAGGGTGACACCGTGAAGCTGTCGGGTCACACGCTGACATACGAGGGCGTGACCCAGCGCGACCTGCCCCAGGGCATGGAGTACGTCATGGCGGTGCGCATCGACGACCAGGTGTACGAGCCGACGGTCACCCGGTATGCCTCGACCGGCCAGGTGATCGGCACGCCCTCGGTGAAGACCGGTCCGGCTCGGGACATCTACCTTGCGGTATCGGCGCCTCCCACTGAGTCGGAGCCACGCATCACGTTGCGGGCCATCATCCAACCCGGCATCTCGTGGCTGTGGGTTGGTGGCCTGGTGATGGTTCTGGGCACGGCCATGGCCGCTGTCCCGGAGGCGGGTCGTCGCCGTCGCGGCGGGCTCGCCGCCGACCCGTCGCCCGCCGCAACCCGCCCGACCCCCGACCCCACCGACGATGGTGCCGCACCCGATGTCGCCGGTGTGGATGGGCAGTCGAACGGCGAGTTGACGGGGGCGTCGACGTCGTGACCGACACAGCCGGTCCTGACGTGGAACGTCCGGCCCCATCGCGGGCCGAGGCCCCCGAGGTCACGAGGCCCGTGCCCGATGAGGGGCCGCGCTCCAACGTGCGTCGGACCGCCCTCGTGGTTGCGGGGGTCATGGTGCTGCTCTTTGGCGTGCTCGTCGTGGCCACCAAGGACAGCGATGATCCGAAGGACCCGGCCTCCTCGCCGCTGGTGGGTAAGCCCGCCCCGCCCTTGGCCACCACGACGCTCTCCGGCGGCAGCGTCGATCTGCGCGACTATCGGGGTCAGTGGGTATTGGTGAACTTCTTCGCCACCTGGTGCGTGCCGTGTCAGCAGGAGCACCCCGAGTTGGTGCGGTTCGCCGAGCAGCACGCCGCCTCCGGCGATGCCTCGGTGATCTCGGTGGCATTTCAGGACCAGCCCGAGGACCTGAAGGCGTTCTTTGAGAAGAACGGGGGCGACTGGCCGGTGGCGGTGGGTGACACCGCCCCGATTGCGCTGGACTTCGGCGTCGTGAAACTGCCCGAGAGTTACCTGGTGGCGCCCAACGGCGTGATCGCCGCCAAGGTTGCGGGTGGGGTGCGCGCCGACGATCTCGATCGGGTGATCTCCGAGGTGGGCGGCTCCGCTCAGGAGGGCCGGGGTGGCGATGGGAGCTGAGCGTCGTGCTCCGTTGTCGACGCGGCGGCTGGCCTGGGGACTGTTGGGCGTCGTCGTGTTGGTGGCGCTCGTTATCGGGGCCCTGGGACGTCGCAGTGCCGACGGCGAGGACCGGGTGATGGCGCTGGCCGCCCAGATCAGGTGTGTGCAGTGCTCGGGCGAGTCGGTGGCAGGCTCCCAGACCGATTTCGCCGTCGAGGCCCGGGAGGACATCCGCAAGCGGGTGGCCGCCGGTGCGACCGATGACGAGATCTTCGGCTACTTCTCGTCGCGTTACGACGACGTGCTCCTCAACCCGTCCTCATCGGGCCTGAGCGCCTTGGTGTGGGTGCTGCCGGTGGTGGTGTTCGGCGCCGCGGTGGCCGGGGCCGGCGTCAGCCTGCGTCAACGTAACGAACGCGGCGCCCGTCCAAGCGCCGAGGACCGACGCCTGGTTGAGACGGCCCTCGACGAGTGGCTGCGCACCGGGGACGACCACCACGAACGCGCCGATCATGGCTGAGCCCATCGAGGGCGACCGAGCAGGCGGCCGAGCGGAGGACCCCCACCTGGATCCCGCGCAGCGGCTTGCGTCGGAAGCCGAACGTGACGAACTGCTGGGCGCACTGGCCCGCCTGGAGGAGGACGCCGCGGCCGGCGACCTCGATGCTGAAGAGGCCGACGGGGTACGCGACGACCTGACGCTTCGGTTGGCGTCGGTGCTGCGGCGGCTGGACCCAAAGCCTGCTCCCACCGCCCAACGAAGTCGCCGGGCCCCTGGCGCCCAAGGAGCCCGACGCTCGTCCGATGGCTCCGATGGCTCCGATGGCTCCGATGGCTCCGATGGCTCCGATGGCTCCGATGGCTCCGACGGGTCCGACGGCGAATCGAACGGCCGTTCCTCGACGCCGCTTTGGCGCCGGAAGGGCAACCTGGCCGTGCTCGGCACGCTGTTGGTGATCGCGGTCATCGGCGGCGTATTGGTCGCTCAATCTGCGGGTACCCGGGCCCCGGGCGGGGCCATCTCCGGCGTCACCGGATTCAACGAACGTCTCGATGCGTGTCGCACCGAGCGGGGCGATCCCGACGCCGAAATCGCCTGCTACGAGGCGCTGCTCGACGAACGACCCGACGACAACGAGGCGCTCACCTACAGCGGTTGGGCGCTGGCCCGGGCCGGTCGGACCGATGAGGCCAGGAAGCGGTTCGACCGCGTGGTCAAGGCCGATCCCAGCTACCCGGACGTGCGCGTGTTTCGGGCCTCGGTCGACCTGCGCGCGGGTGACGCCAAGGCGGCACAGGCCGAGATCGATGCGTTCTGGGCCTCCGATCCGCCGCCGGGCATGGTGACGATCCTGCGCCAGCAGGGCCTCGAGTCGGCGGTGGCCGAGGCCAACCTGCCCGCCGACGTGCGGGAGTGCTGGCGCACAGTGTCCGATGCGGCGTCGGCCGCTGCGACCACAACGACCGCAGGCCAACCGCTCCCCGACGCCGAAGGGGCGCTCGGCCTGACCGACGGGCTGAAGTGCTTCGACGACCTGATCGAGGCCGAGCCGGACAACGTCGTGGCGCTCACCACCCAGGGTCTGGTCTTCACGGCTCTTGGCCAGGGTGTGTTCTACGACCAGGCGGTGAAGCGCCTGGACGAGGCGCTGAAGGTTGACCCGGAGGAGCCGACCGCGCTGCTGCTGTCGGCCGGGATCGCCAACGCCCGCGAAAACCCGAAGCTGGCGCTGGAGCTGCTGGATCGTTTCGACAAGCTGGGGGAGCGGCCCAGCGGCCTGCTGCCCCCCGACGTGACTGCGGAGGCGATCCGGGGCGTGGCCGAGGAACAGCTTGCAGCGAACTCGACCTCGACAACCGGCTCGACGTCGCCGGGCGAACCGCCGGCCGGCGCGACGACGACCACCACCCAAACCGGCGGCTGACCCGTTCGGCGAGCTTGGCGAAAGCCTGGTAGCCGCATCGGCGGAAGTATTCGGAGTGTCCCGCGGCCGCGTTCGACCCGGTCATTCAGGCGGCTTGGGTTCCGTCTGGTCGGGTGAGGCGCCAGGTGCCGTCGGGTTCTCGATGCACGGTGAACCCTTTTTGTTTCCATCGGTTGTGACGGCCACACAACGGTATTCCGTTGGTTGGGTTGGTGCCGCCGCCTTTGGCGTGTTCGTGGAGATGGTCGATCTCACAGGCTGAGACTTGGACCCAGCAGCCGGGCCACACACATCGTTGGTGGGGGCCGGAGGCTGCGGTGCGGGCCGATCCGGTGAACCGGCGGGCACGCCCGAGATCAATCACGACGCCTTTGGCGTCGACGACCATCCGCCGGAACGAGAACAGCAGCGAGTTGGTGGCTGCTTCGGTGGGGTCGATATCGAACCCGTCGGGGGTGCGACACATGTGGGTGTCCGGGCCGGGGCGCGGTGCACGATTGTCGCTCAGGGACGCCAGGAGTTCTTCGTAGGTTTCGGCCGACCAATGAATGTTGTGTATGAACCCAGGCGGCACAGCACCTTCAGGGGCCGCTGCAGCATCACGGAACAACCGGTGGAGTGCGTCCGCGCGACGTTGGGCGTCAGTGCGTTCCAAGTCGGCTTTGGTGACCCGGTCGCCCACCAGCACTTTCGCGGCGGCCCAGTCGGCCTTGAATTCTGCGTCGATGAAATGATCGAAGATCTCGCGCATCTCAGCGCCTTGCATCGTCCCAAACGATCCTGACAGGGTCCACGACGCGTCGATTGGATCCGGGATCAGTTTGAAGTCGCGCCCTTCGTGGTTGCGTTCGCCGGCCGGCTGGGGGCCGTCTTGGTCGACAAGGCGGGCCCAGCTGCGGGTTGTTTGGGCGAACCGTCGCGCGCTCATCAGCTTCGCGTCGTCCAACAACCGAAGCTGGCGGGCTTCCATCTCTGGGCGGACACGCGGGTTGGCGTGCACTTCACCGATGACCCGCATCTGGCTGGCACCCACCTGTCCGGCCTGCCATGCCTCAGCAACATCCGGGAGGTCACGGCACGCGGCCGCCACCTGGGTTCGAGCCTTGGCGTCGCCTTCAGAGAGTTTGGCGTGATGTCGGACCATCACCTTCGCCGACGCGTGACCATCAGCCGCGTGGAGGTTGTCGCGGTCGATCACAGCTACCAGCCCGGTTTGGGCGGCCGCCACGCGACGACTCAATGTTTCGAGTTCGGTGATCCACTGAATCGCATCACGGTCGTCGGCCGGGCTCATCCCGGTGGCAAACAAGGCGTCCAGCCCGTTGCCAATCGTGTCGATTGCTTCAGCCGCCTCCGCCAAGAGGACTATCGAACCCATGTTCGTAGTGTACCTCAATGAGCCGGTCTCGACCACCCAAAACCCTCTGATTTACAGGGTTTTCGAAGGTTTTCTCGACCGGATCGAACAAGTCGACACCACCCGTTGCGGATGGTTCACTGCGGGTGGCAAATGTCTGCCGGGGCCCCTACGAATTGGGCAGCTCCGAGGTGGCGGGAGGGGCGACGTAGGTACCTCCGCTGATACGGTCGCCATCGACGGTCAGAATCCAGATGGACCCTTTCACGAACCCTGCCGGACCCTCCACGGTCATGCCTCTGCCCTCGGCCCGGTGGATCAATGCCGGGATGAGGTCGCCGTGCGAGCACAGCACGGTGTCGGTGCCTCGTAGCAGCGCCTGCTCGACGACCCGCCACGTGATCTCGAGATCCGTGCCTTCGGCGAGCGCCTCGGTGGGCTCCACGTCGAGGCCGAGCCGGGCCGCAATCGGCTCGACGGTCTCAAGGCAGCGGGGCAGCGGGCTAGACCACAGGGCGCCGATCGGGCGGCCCCCCAATTGGTCGGCCATCCAGACCGCCTGGCGCAACCCCTTCCGATCCAGGTGCCGTTGAGTGTCCAGCGGGTCGCTGTTGTCGCGGGTTCCGGCTTTCCCGTGGCGGACGAGGTAGAGCGTCACGGCCGAAACGCTACTACCCGAACTGGGCCGTCCCTGCCGGGCCTTTGGTCACATTCTGGACACCTCCGACGAGCTCGCTGGAACGTGGCGTGGGGTCGCGTAGCGCCGTCTCCACCAGCGCCGGGTTGGTTGGCGTGCGTGTTCACTACCCGGTTCGTCACCGACGGCGTGATCGAGGAGGACGGCGAGATCTGGGACTCGGAGGGTCACCTGGTGGCACAGGGCCGTCAGCTGGCGTTGGTGCCCCGGCCCACAGGAAAGCTGCCCTCCGGGCTCTGATCCTCTGCCGACCAGCTCGCGATCGGCAGTTGTAGCCGGTCGGACTATCGGAGCGCTTGGAGCCGGTCGAGCACCTCGGGGGCTGCCTGGAGAAAACGGTCGATGTCGGCCGCGGTGGTCGACCAGCTGAGCGAAACCCTCATCGAGCGTTGGTCGTCGACACCCATTGCGGCCAGCACGGGGGAGGGCTCAAGACCCTCGGAGGCACACGACGAGCCCGAATGCACCGACACACCCGCCTGATCCAGCCCGATGAGGAGGGGCTGCGGTTCGATCTCGTCGAAGCCGAGGCAGATCAGATGGTCCAGCCGGTCAACGGGGTCGCCAAGCACCCGCACTCCGTCGGTGGCGTCGGCCCAGGTGGCGACCCGGTCGGTCTGGATGCGGGCGAATGCTGCGTGATGTTCTCGCCCAGCGACTGCGGCGTCCAACGCCGCGGCGAAGCCGAGGGCGAGGGCCACCGGTTCCATGCCGGCCCGCCGGGCCCGTTCCTGATCGCCGCCGACGATCAGGGGATCCAGCCGCAGTCCCCGCCTCACGAGGAGTGCCCCGATGCCGGGTGGACCGCCCAGCTTGTGGGCGGACAGCGACATCAGGTCGGCGCCAAGCTCGTCGAACGCGATGGGCTCGTGGCCGAGCGCGCCGCAGGCGTCGACGTGGCACAACACGCCCAGCTCCCGACAGGCGGCCACCGCGTCGGTGACGCGTTGACGGGTGCCCACCTCGTGGTTGGCCCACTGCAGGTGAACCAGACCGGTTGTCGTGGCTGTGGCCCGGTCGTCGGCCTGGATCGCGGCGATGAGCGAGTCGAGGTCCACCCTCCCGGTGTGGTCGACGGCCGCCCAGGTCACCGGACCTCGCTCGGCCCAGGCACGCACCGCCGAGTGCTCGATGGGCGCGGCGACGCTGTGCGGGCCGCGCCGGGCGGCGCCGAAGCAGGCGGCGGCGATCGCCTCGGACCCGCCGGAGGTGAACACGACCGATCTCGGTCGGGCACCCACCGCAGCGGCGACGTGTTCACGGGCCCATTCCAGCCGAGCCCGTGCCTCGGTGCCCTCGGTGTGGATGCGGCCGGGGTCGCCCAGCGGCCCGGTCCAGGCTTCGAGGAGCGCGGCCCGGGCCTCGGGGCGGAGGGGCTGGGTGGAGGCGCCGTCGAGGTACGCCCGGGTCGTTGAGGTGCCCATGGGAGGCGAATCCTATGGGCACTTCGTCGTGTAGTTCCCCTGGTGTCTCGTATTCCGACGTGACGTCGGTCGGCCCTCTTGGCGGAACGCTCGTGCCGCGGGAGACTGGCCGTCTATGGCATCCTCCTCCGTCCCCACCCGCGACGACATCATCGAGGCGCTCCGACCGGTGGAGGACCCCGAACTGCATCGATCGATCGTCGACCTCAACATGGTGCGCGACATCGATATTGACCTTCCGGTGGTGACGGTGCTGATCGCCCTCACCATTTCCGGGTGTCCGTTGAAGGACGAGATCACGCGGCGGGTGTCCGAGGCGGTCACCTCGCTGGAGGGCGTCGATCAGCTGAAGTTGAACTTCACCTCGATGACCGATGCCGAGCGTGCGGCGCTGCGCGAACAACTGCACGGCGACCCTGCCGCCACGGCGGGCAGCCACCAGGGGCACGGGCACGCCGAGGGTCGCCAGATCCCCTTCGCCCAACCCGGCAACAAAACCCGGGTGCTGCTGATCGCCTCGGGCAAGGGAGGCGTGGGTAAAAGCTCGGTCACCACCAACCTGGGCATCGCCCTGGCCCGTCAGGGCAAGAAGGTGTCGATCGTCGATGCCGACGTGTGGGGCTTCTCCATCCCACGCATGCTGGGCATCGAGCAACCGCCCACGGTGATCGACTCGATGATCGTGCCGCCCGAGGCCAACGGGGTCACCTGCATCTCGATGGGGTTCTTCGCTCAGGAGGATCAGGCGGTGATCTGGCGCGGCCCGATGCTGCACAAGGCCCTGGAGCAGTTCCTCACCGACGTGTACTGGGACGACCCTGACTATCTGGTGGTGGACCTGCCGCCGGGCACCGGCGACATCTCGCTGTCACTGGCCCAGTTTCTGCCTCGGGCCGAGGTGTACGTGGTGACCACACCCAACCCGGCCGCTCAGCGGGTGGCTCAGCGCAGCGCGTTCATGAGCCACAAGGTGAACCTCGAGGTGAAGGGCGTGATCGAGAACATGTCCTGGTTCACCGGGGACGACGGCAAGCGGTACGAGCTGTTCGGCGCCGGCGGCGGCCAGGAGTTGGCCGATCGCCTGGAGGTGCCCTTGTTGGGGCAGATCCCACTGGTTTCGGCGCTGCGCGAGGGTGGTGACCACGGCAACCCGATCATGTCGGTGGACCCCGATGCGGAAGCGTCAAAGGTGTTCGAGGTCATGGCCTCTCGCATCGACACCGAGTTGGCGCCCACCAGGCGCAGTCACCCCGAACTCAAGATTCTGTAGTTGGGGGCAGCTGGTCGCCGCGGTCGGCGGCGGCGGTGAGTGCGTCCAAACCCTGACCGATGGCGTCCAACACCTTGCGAACGTCAGGGATCAGCTCGGGGCACGTCACCACACCCAGCATCATCTCGCCGTCTGCCGAGAACACCGTGACGTTCAGTCCGGCGCCCTCGAGGAGCGGCCCAAACGGCCACATCCCGGTGACTTTGGCACCGGCCATGAACACCGGCACGGGTGCACCGGCCACGTTGGAGATCACCAGGTTGTGGACAGGTGGCAGCCGGTCGGCCAGGCCCAACCGCTTGTAGAGGTCGACCCCCACGCTGAACACCGGGCCTGGAATCAGTTCGGCGACATCGCCGATGAGGTCGGACCCCATCGCCGCATTGACCTCTTTGGATGCGGTGGAACTGCGTGACACGGCGGCGAGCATGGTCGCCGGATCGTCGAGGCCCATCGGCAACTCCACGAACATGGCCGATACCTGGTTGGAGGAGGCGTCGTCGGCGGCGCCGTGCACCGAGACCGGCACCGACACCACCAACGGTCGGTCCACCGCTTCACCGAGGTCGCTCAGATGGTTGCGCAGCCCGATGCCGGTGGCACACATCACCACGTCGTTGATCGTGACGCCGAAGTGATGGCGCAACCGCCGAAACTCCTCGAACGGGCGGCTGGTGAACGCAACCGAGCGTTCTGGCGTGAGGGACCGGTTGAACGGAGTGCGGGGCGCGTTCATCGGCTGGCCCGCGGCGGTGGAACCGCGGCGGCGCTGGGCGGCGGTGGCCAAGCCCGCGTCGGCCAGTGCCCGAGTGGTCCGCGAGAGGATCTGCAGGGGTCGCAGCGGCTCGGCGATGCGGGCACCGAGGCCGTCGCCCAGCAGGCGCGTGGCCGACGGCATTGCTTCGGGATCCCAACCTGGATCGTCCTCGGTGCGGCGAGGGCTGTCGGGCGTGAGGTCGAACAGGTCGGCCATCAGGGCAACGCCGGAGATGCCGTCGACGATGGCGTGATGCATCCGAAGCACCACGGCGGCGGCACCGCCGGTGAGGCCTTCGAGCAGCGTCATCTCCCAAAGCGGCCGATCCCGGGGCAGACGCCGACTCATCAGCTCGCCGATGTAGGCGGCCAGGTCATCGTGGGATGCGGGCTCGTCGAACCTGTGGAGCGAAAGGTGATGGTCGAGGTCGAAGTCGGGGTCGTCGACCCAGCGGGGCCTGTCGGCGCTGAGGGGCACGGTTGCCAGTCGCCGGCGGAAGGCTGGAATCAGCGGCACCCGGTCCGCCATGTGTGTCCGCAACGAGGCCGGATCGAAGCCGTCCGGGGCGGTTGACGGGTCGAGGCCGATGACCCCGGTGACCACCATGGGCGCAGACGGCGTTTCCAGGGAGAGGTACCACGCGTCGGATCCGCTGAGTCGTTCCATGCCACGAGCATCGCATCGCCCCGCCGTTCGAGCCAGCGATGTGTCCGGAGACCCCGACGGGCCGTGCTTGGCGTCCGCGGTCAGCGAAACTCGCCGGAGTAGGCAAACAGCCCGGGTGCCCCGCCGGTGTGCAGGAAGACCACCCGTTCATCGTCGCCGATGAGGCCCCGGCGCACCACGTCGATCAGCCCGGCGGCGGCCTTGCCGCTGTAGACCGGATCCAGCAGCAGGCCCTCGGTGCGGGCGAACAACTCGATGGCCTCGGTCGCCTCCCTGGTCGGTATGCCGTAACCATCCCCGCAGTAGCCGTCGAGAATGTCCACCGAGCCCTCGGCCACCGGGTTTCGGCCCAACATGGGTCCCAGCGCATCGAGCAGCGTGCGGGCGGCGGCCCTTGAGCGGGCGGCGCCCTCGTAGGTGTCGAACCCGGTGACCGCGGTGCCTGCACCCAGGGCATCCATGCCCGCCAGCAGCCCGGCATAGGTACCGCCGGTGGAAGTGGCCAGGACGATGCGGTGGAATCCCACCTCGGCCTCCACCGCCTGATGCACCAGTTCGATGGCGGCGTTGACGTAGCCGAGGGCACCCACGGGCGACGACCCGCCGGTGGGGATCCAGCTGACGATCTCGCCCGCTTCGGCCGCCGCCTCCTCGACGGCGCTGATGGCCGCCGCCGAGGACACGTCGTCGGTCACGCGATGGGTCGGCACACCAAGGATGCGAAACAGTGTCTGGTTGCCGTTGTCGACGTAGTCGTGGTCGTCGCGGGGCACCATCTCGGTGAGGACAAGCTCGCAGCCAAGCCCAAGCGCGTTGGCGGCGGCTGCGGTCTGCCGTGCGTGGTTGGACTGCAACGCACCGAAGGTACCCACGCGGGAGGCGCCCTCGGCGATCGCCTGGCCCATCAGGTACTCCAGCTTGCGAACCTTGTTGCCGCCCAGCGCCAGGCCGGTGCAATCGTCGCGCTTCACCCAGATCTCCGGCCCTCCGAGGGCCTCGGACAGCCGCTCGCACGGCTGCAGCGGCGTGGGCAGTGTGGCCAGGTGCCGACGCGGGTACGGGTCGAGCAGTGCCTGGGTGTCGGCGATGACCTGGGCCGCTGTGGGCGGCTCGTTGTCGGTCTGGGCCGGGTCGGTCCGGGCCGGGTCGGTCTGGGCCGGGTCGGTCTGGGCTGGGTCTTGAGCCATCCCCCCATCTTCGCAGGCAGGAACGGGGTGCCGGTCGCCCGCCTCGATATTTGGTCCTTCGGCGAGCGCTGCGGTTGGTGACGCGGTTGGTGACGCGGTGAGGCACCGGTCCGGCCGTCGGGCCGCGAATCGGCCGAGCGGGCAGGGCCGCGTAGCATGTGCGTGCGCCGCAACCGGCGCCGCCCACCACCTTCAGGAGCATGCAGTGGACATACGCATCGGAGTGACCCAGGCACCACGTGAGCTGGATCTGACCGTGGACGACGACCTGCGCGACGAATTGCACGACCGCATCGACGAGGCGGTGTCCGCCGGTGACGGGGTGCTGTGGCTGACCGACACGTCGGGGCGCGAGGTGGCGGTGCCGGTGGCCAAGATCGCGTACCTCGAGATGGGTCGCGACACCGGTGGGCGCTCCATCGGGTTCTCCAGCTAGCAACCCGACCCGCTGATGTCTTCGCTTCTGGATCGCAGACTGCTGTTCGTCACCGGCAAAGGTGGCGTCGGCAAGACGTCGGTGGCGTCGGCGTTGGCCCTGATGGGTGCACGGGCGGGCAAGCGCACCTTGGTGTGCGAGGTGGACGCCAAGGGCAACCTGGCCGACTTCTACGGTGTGGGGCCCCTGGCGTTTCAGCCCACCGAGGTGCAGCACAACCTGTTCGCCATGGCGATGAACACCGAGGAGTCCCTGCGGGAGTACCTCAAGTTGCAGCTCAAGTTGCCACTGCTGGCCCGGTTGGGCCCCATCGCCCGAGTATTTGATTTTGTGGCCACAGCGGCCCCCGGCGTGAAGGAGATTCTGACCGTCGGCAAGATCGCCTACGAGGTTCGGGAACGCAACTACGACCTGGTGGTGGTCGATGCGTCCGCCTCCGGGCACGTGGTGGGTCAGCTGGCGTCGCCGGTGGCGCTGGGCGAGCTGATCGGTGTCGGCGTGGTGCAGGCGCAGACCGCCTGGATGATCGATCTGCTGAAGGATCCTGCGACGACCGGGGTGGTGGTTGTGGCCACGCCGGAGGAGATGCCGGTGAACGAGACCCTCGAGCTGGTGGGACGCCTGGGCACCGAAACCGAAATCGACCTGGCCGGAGTGGTGGCCAACCGGGTACTGCCCGAGCTGTTCAGCCGGACGGAGGAGGAGTTGTTCGACGAGTTGGCCGAGTCGGTCCGTTCCGACGGGGATGCGTTGACCGGGGTCGACGACTCCCTGGGTGCCACCACCGGCGCCGGCCTCCAGGGCGTGGTCGAGGCGGCCGAGTTGGCGGTGGGGTTGCGCCGCTCACGCGTGCCGCATCTGCAACGGCTTCGAGCGGGGCTCCCGGAGGGCGTGCCATTGGTCAACCTGCCGATGCTGTTCATCCGCACACACGGCACACGGGTGACGCACGCCATCGCCGATCTTCTGGAAGAGGAGCTGGTCTGATGGGTTCGATCTCTCTGAGGAGTCCGACCCCGGGCGGGTGGCTGCGATGAGCGGCGCAAGCCTGCGAAACCTGGCATCGGCCCGGGAGGTGCTGGTGACGGCCGGCTCCGGTGGTGTGGGCAAGACCACCACCGCCGCAGCCGTGGCCACGATGGCGGCGTCGACGTTGGGGTTGAAGGTGTTGGTGGTCACCGTCGACCCGGCTCGTCGGTTGGCCAACGCCATGGGCCTGGAACGCTTCGGCAACGTCGAGGTTCGGGTGCCCGACGAGGCGTTCACCTCGGTGGGCATTCGCCCGACGGGCGAGCTGTGGGCGGCCATGTTGGACACCAAGGAGAGCTGGGACGACCTGGTGCGCAGCCATGCGCCCGACGCCGCCACCCGCGACGCCATCCTGGCCAACCCGCTCTACACCAACATCTCCTCGAAGTTCGTGCAGAGCCACGACTACGTCGCCATGGAGCGGCTCTACGAGCTGCACTCGTCTGGACGCTTCGACCTGATCGTGGTGGACACCCCACCCACCCGCAACGCACTCGACTTTCTTGATGCTCCAGAGCGCATGGCGGACTTCTTCTCCAGCCGCCTGCTGCGCTGGTTGATCGCCCCAAGCCGCTCGCGGGTGATCAACCTGGCCTCCAAACCGTTCTACACGGTCGCCGACCGCATCCTGGGCAGCCAGTTTCTGTCCGACATCGCCGAGTTCTTCATGTTGTTCCAGTCGATGTACGACGGTTTCGTCGAGCGTTCCCAGGCGGTCAGTCGGTTGCTGGCCTCCGCCGACACCAGCTTTGTGGTGGTGTCCACCCTGGAGGCGGCCGCGGCGCGCGAGGCGCGGCTTTTCATCGCCGAGCTGGACAAGCGCAACTACGACGTCGGCGCGCTGGTGCTCAACAAGACGCTGCCGGCGGGATTGACCGACAGGGCCGCCACCGTCACCGCCCACGACCTGGCCGAACACGGCGCCGCCCGCGCCGAGGTGCTGGCGGAACGCCTGGGGGTGGGCGAGGACGGCCGGGTGCCGCTGGGTCGCATGCTTCCCGAACTGGGGGAGAACTTCCTCCGCTTTCAGCTGGTGGCCGGACGCGAGGCCGAGGAGCGAGACCGCTTGACGGCCGATGCCGCCGTGGTGGCGAGCGTGCCCTACTTCGCCGAGGACATCACCGACATTGCGGGCCTTGTTCGCCTGGGTCGGCAACTCTGGGACGACTCCGAGAGGTGAACGAACTGCCCGAGGCACCCAACGCTCAGGTGGTGGTGCCGGAGGACCCACAGGAGGATCACCTCCGTCGCCTGGTGACCATGTGGGGTGTGCTGTCGGATCTGTCGTTTGGTGACCTGCTGTTGTACGTGCCGGCCGGTCGTGGCTACATGGTGCGCAGCCAGGTGCGGCCGGCGACGGGCCAGACGCTCTACAAGTCGGACCGGGTGGGCTCGTGGGCGGCCGGGGCCGATCGGCCCCATGTCGAGCGGGCATGGCGCTCTGGTGCGATCGAAGGGGGTGACCTGTTTGTCGAGGAGTTGGGTGTCAGCGTGACGGTTCAGGCCATTCCGGTTCGTTGGCGGAATCGCGTGGTTGCGGTGATGACCAGCGAGCAGGCGCCCACCCATCGTCAACCGGGCGAATTGGAGCGCACCTACCAGGCGATCTTCGAGCGTTTCGTTTCCATGATCGCCGCCGGCGAGTTTCCCTATGCGCCCGGCCCCGAGGACCGGGTGCTGAGCGAGCCGCCCCGGGTGGGCGACGGCATCCTCTTGTTGGATGGTGACGGCCGGGTGGTTTTTGCGTCGCCCAATGCCGTGTCGGCGTTGAACCGGGCGGGCGTCGAAGGTTCGGTGATGAACACGCACCTGGCCGAGGCGGGTTTGGACCAACTGGCCACGCGCCTGGCCTTTCGCACGCGTCGCCCCACGTCCGAGGAGGTGGCGGCCGGCTCGGTGGTGATCGACCTCGAGGTGCTCCCACTGCTGGAGCGGCAGGCGGTCAACGGTGCAGTGGTGTTTCTTCGGGATGTGTCGGAGATCCGCCAGCTCGACCTGTTGCTTCTCAGCAAGGACGCCACGATCCGAGAGATCCATCACCGGGTCAAGAACAACCTGCAGACCATCTCGTCCCTACTGCGGCTGCAGGGACGCCGGATTGCTCACCCAGAGGCCGATCGGGCCGTGAACGAGTCGGTACAGCGCATCCAGGCGATCGCAGTGGTGTACGAGCTGCTCAGCCGTGAGCATCGCGACGACGTGGAGCTGCGCGAGATCGTGGCGGCGATCGTGCGCACCATGGACCAGGTCACCGGCGCGCACGTGCTGATCCGCCTCTCGGGCACGGCGGGTCGGGTGCCATCCGACGCTGCCACCGCGCTGGCCATCGTGGTCAACGAGCTGATCCAAAACGCGCTCGACCACGCGTTTCCGCAGCTGGGGGAGGACGATCTCCCTCAGCCGATGGTGTGGGTCACCCTTGATCGGGAGGCCTCATCACTGCGGGTCGAGGTGGTGGACAACGGCATCGGGGTGCCCGAGGCGCTCGACCCGGCCGGTGGAGGGTTGGGCCTGACGATCGTCTCCTCGTTGGTCACCGAGGAGTTGGCCGGAACGATCGAGATTGGGCCCCGGCAGGGCGAGGGCGCAGGCCTGTCTGGCACCCGGGCACAGGTGGAGGTTGAGGTGGCCGACGTTGCGCCCGGTGGGAAGAACGACCCGACGCAGGAACTGCCCATCCTCCGCCTCGGCGGGTAACGACCGGAAGGCCGCCCGGGGTGGGGCGCGGCCGTTGGGCCGGGTTCAAACCCGGCGGTGTGGGTTCAGCTGGCCTTGCGGCGGGCTGCCACCCACTGGCGGCGCAGCTTGCGGCGCTCCTCCTCGGAGGTGCCGCCCCAGATACCGGAGTCCTGGTTGGTGGCGAGGGCGAACTCCAGGCACTGGGCCTTCGAGTCGCACGCATCGCACACCTCCTTGGCACTGTCGATTTGCTCGATCGCCGGCCCGGTGGTGCCGATGGGGAAGAACAGGTCCGGGTCGGTGTCCCGACACGCAGCTGTTGAACGCCAATCATCGGTATCGGTGAAGCTGCCGGGCTTGAGCGTCAGTGCCACTGTGATCCTCCAAGGGATTCGAGCGCGTTGCTGAACGCGCCATGGGTTACGTTGCAGCACGGTTCCAGGGGGGAAAACGTCGAGCGGGGTTCCTGGTTCGACGCACGGCGTGCTGGGTGAGCGGTCAGAACCTATCCAGAAGTGGCAGAGCTGTAAAGGAAAAGTTTCACAAAGTACGATGTGACATGCGTCTCGTGCTTGTGCGTGGAACCCTGTCACGGTGAACGAATCCACTTCCTCCAGCCCGCCGAGACCCACGATGCCGTTGGTGATCGCCCATCGAGGGGCCTCCGCCGAACGACCCGAGAACTCGCTGGCGGCGTTCGAGGAGGCGGCCCGGCAGGGCGCCGACGGTGTGGAGCTTGACGTTCGACTCACCGCAGACGACCAACTGGTGTTGTCTCACGATCGGCGGCTGAGCGATGGCACGGTGATCGATCGCACCACGGCGGCGGAACTGCGTCTGCGCCAGACGTTGGAGTCGTTGCCCGACGCGCTCGGGGTGGCACCCGGCATCGTCAACGTCGAGGTGAAATCCGATGAGTCCGCCGAGCATTTGGCCCGCCGCATGTTGGTGCTCGACCTGGTGCTGGCGCAGTTGGACGACCGGCCCGGATCGCAACGATTTGTGTTGTCGTCTTTTGATCTCGACATCCTGGCCCTGCTCCAGGGCATGGATTGTGCCCATCCCACCGGGTATCTGACCATGGGGGTACCCAAGCCGGCGCTGGCCCTCGACGTGGCCGCCTCGCTGGGCTGTAGCGCCTACAACCCGTGGTATCCCGAGGTGGATGAGGCGCTGGTCGCCGCTGCGCAGGCCCGTGGCTTGGAGGTGTGGACCTGGACGGTCAACGACTTCGACCATGCCGTCGACCTGGCGAAGCTGGGCGTGACCGCGTTGATCACCGACCACCCCGGAGCCATGCGGGCACACCTCGCCGCCGCCGGCTTCGTTGCCCCGGCCCCGGCCGACGGGGACGAGGGGGCCCCGGCGTGACCAGCGAGAGGTTGGCGGGTCGGGCATCGATCGTCAGCCCGGCCACCTCGCCGAGGTAGTCGCCGTCGACCTGCCACGGCAACGGGCGCAACGCCTCGATCCTGGCGTTTTCGAAGCCGCGGAACATTCGCACGGTGCGATGTTCGGCGACGCCTCCGCCTCGAAGGGCCGCCGTGGTCAGGCTGAGAAAGTCGAGCGCCCCAAACCGGGTGGCCACCACCAGTGTCGGGCGGGCGTCGAGGGTTGCCCTCGGGTCGACATCAAAGGCGCGGCTGCCAACGAAGGTGTACGGGTTTGAGTTGAGCACGAGGCACTGCCAACCCTCGACGACCTCACCGTCCACCTCGACGCGCATCCACGGTGACGTGCGGTCGGTGTCGCGAAAGAACGCCTTCAGGCCGGCATAGATGAACAGCAGGTGGTTGAGGTAACGCTTGAGGCTGCCGCGTCGCTCCACCTCGGCGACGGTGGCGGCGTCCCAACCGATGCCCACATGAAAGGTGAACCATCGTGGCGCCTCGCTCGGCGGGGAGGCCGGGCCGCGCCGGCGCGATGGGGCGCGATTCCCCGGTGCGGCTTCGTTCGCCAAGGGCACGCTGTCGTCCAACGGCGTCAGCGAGCTGACCCGACCCAACGACACTCGACGGATCAGCCCGAGGTCCAGGGCGTCGAGCAGCTGCAAGGTCGCCTGGATCGGGTCGTCGGCCAGCCCAAGCGTTCTGGCCAGCACATTGGTGGACCCGCCCGGCAGCACCGCGAGGGCGCAGTCGGTGCCCGCCAGGCCGTTGGCCACCTCGTTGAGGGTGCCATCGCCGCCGAGTGCCACCACCACCTCGATCCCGGAGGTGGACGCGGCCGCCGCCAACTCGGTGGCGTGCCCACGATGCTGGGTCAAGGCCACGTCAACCTCGTGGGCACCCGAGAGCAGCCTGGTGATGACCACTCGCTTGCGGGCGGTCACCGACGAGGCGGTGCAGTTGGCGATCAGCAGAATTCTCAAGGCGGCCGACGATACCGCCCTCGGAGGGGGCGAGGCGGGGAGCGAGGAGTCACCGGGAGACGGCGCGGTTTTGTTTGGACGCCGACCCGGAGGCACACTGTCCCCCATGAACGTCGTCGTCTGTGTCAAGCAGATCCCGGACCCGGCCGAGCCCGGTGACCTGGATCCCGAAACCAAGACCCTCAAGCGTGAGGGCAAGCTCATCCTGGATGAGTCCGACAGCTATGGCGTTGAAATGGCGCTGCAGCTGGTGGACACCGCCGGTGAGGGCGAGGTCACGCTGATCTCCATGGCCCCCAACGAGGAGGTGTCCGGCCTGCGCACCGCGCTGGCCATGGGCGCCGCCAAGGCGATCCTGGTGAGCGACCCTGCGTTGGCGGGCAGCGATGCGCTGACCACCGCCAAGGTGCTGGCCGCCGCCGCCAAGAAGGTGGAGGGCGCCGACCTGATCCTGACCGCCACCGAGAGCTCCGACGGCTACACGGGCACCGTGCCCGAGCAGCTCGCCGCCGTGCTCGATCTGCCGTCGGTCACGTTTGCCAAAGAGGTCGAGATCGCCGACGGCACCGTCAAGGTTCGCCGCCAGACCGAAGCCGGCTACAACGACGTCGAGTGCTCGCTGCCCGCCGTCGTGTCGGTGACCGCAGGCGTGGTCGAGCCCAGGTACCCGTCCTTCAAGGGCATCATGGCGGCCAAGTCCAAGCCGGTCGAAAACCTCACGGCGGCCGATCTCGGCTTCGACGCCTCCCAGGTGGGTTGGGCCGGTGCCGGCCAGGAGATCATCGACATCGCCAAGGCCCCCGAGCGCGAGGCCGGAGAAATCATCGAGGACGAGGGCGAAGCCTTCCAGTCCGTTGTGGACTATCTCGCCAACCTGAAGATCATCTGAGGAGTCGGACATGTCTGTTTCAACCATCTGGGTCTATACCGACCTCACCCAGCCGGAAGAGGGCCACGGCGAGCCCACCTCCACCACGCTGGAGTTGCTGGCCAAGGCCTCCGAACTGGCCGACACGGTGGTGGCCGTGGTCGGTGGTGACGGCGACGCCGTTGCGGCCACCCTGGGCGCCCACGGCGCCTCCAAGGTGCTGGCCACCGGCGACCTCACCGGTCGCCTCCCCGGCCCGCCGCTGGCAGCCGCCCTGGCCGACGCCATCGCCTCCGATGCGCCGGCCGCCATCCTCTTTGGCACCAGCTACGACGGTCGCGACGTTGCGGCCCGGCTGTCGGTCAAGCTCGACGCACCAGTGATCACCAACGTGGTGGACCTCATCGAGTCGGACGGTGCCCTGGTGGGCGTCGAGCCCATCTTCGGTGGCGCCACCAACGTGACCACCAGGTTCACCGGCGATCAGCCTGGAATCTTCCTCGTGCGACCCAAGTCGTTCGCTCCCGCGGAGGCGCCTTCGGGCGACGCGGCCACCGTCGAGGCGCTGCCTGTGCCCGATGTGGGTCAGTCCGGTGGCGCCAAGGTGACCAACGTGCACGTCGAGGAGACCGAGGGCCCGTCGCTGGACGACGCCACCGTCGTCGTCGCCGGCGGTCGTGGCATGGGCGACGCCGAGAAGTACCAGGCGGTGGAGGATCTGGCCAAGTTGCTGGGCGCCGCACCCGGTGCCTCGCGGGCCATCGTCGATGCCGGTTGGGTGCCCTACAGCTATCAGGTCGGTCAGACCGGCAAGGTGGTGAAGCCCGACGTCTATATCGCCGCCGGTATCTCGGGTGCCACCCAGCACCTGGTCGGCATGAAGGGCTCCAAGCACATCATCGCCATCAACAAGGATGCGGAGGCGCCGATCTTTTCGGTGGCCGACCTGGGCATCGTCGGCGACGTGCACAAGGTGCTGCCCAAGTTGATCGAGGCGATCCAGGCCCGCTGAGTCGGGTCGGTTGCTAGACGAGTGGCCAGGGGTAGCGCCGGCCGGTCGGGTCGCTGGGCAGTATGCCCGCCTCGGCCAGCCGGTGCGCCCGTTCCACCATTGCGCTCACCTCGTCGCGGTCCAGCAGGTCGGCAAACTCCGGGTCGATTGACTCGGTCGACCATGCGCCCAGCAACGAGCGCAGCTCGGCGTCGATCGGCTCGCCGGCAAAGTCCCACAAAACCGTGCGCACCTTCTCCTCGGTGTGAAAGCACAGGCCGTGGTCGATGGCATAGAGCCGATCGTCTGCGCCCAACAGACAGTGACCGGCCTTGCGGTCGGTGTTGTTGGCGACGATGTCGAACGCGGCCAGTCGAGCCAGGTCGGTTGCCCATCGCGGTTGTGTCACCAGGTCGAACGCGGTGACGTTCACGTCGCTGGGGATGAAGTATTGGACGGTGCCCACCCCCAGTGGAGCGTCGTGGCGCACCACGGTTGGCGGTACGAACGTCCAGCCGAGTTGAAGATCGAGCAGCTTGGCGGCCCGTTCGCGCCGCCACAGCCCGGCCGGAAAATCCCACAACGGGCGTTCACCGCGCTCGGGCTTGTAGATGGCGGTCAACCGCTGTCCCAACCGGCACACCCGCACGACGAACGTGGCATTGGAACTCCACGGGATGCGGCCGAGCACCTCGATGTCGCCGGCAGCCAACGCCGCCTCGACGGTTGGGTCGTCCGGTTCCAGCGTGGAGCCGAGGTCGAGTTCGGGCACGGGCTAGGCCGTCACTAGTTCAACCGTGGGCAGGCGTGCCCATGGGGGTCCATCGGCCGCCCGCACAGTTCGCAGATGGGTCGGCTGCCTGCCAACAGCCGTCCGGCCCGCTGCGCAAACCCTCGGGCGGTGGCCGCGGTCATGCGCACCTGCAACTCCCGGGGTTCCCCGGAGGCGGGCGCATCGTCGGATTCCGGCACCAGTTCCTCGGCGACCACCAGCACCGACCCGTCGGCGTCCTCGGCTGAAACCAGAAGGTTTCCCACCGTGAAGCCTTCGATGACCGGTTCGATGAGCTCACCCAGCGGTTCGATGGCACCCTCGTCGCCCACCAGCCGCATCAGAAACTGGGCCAGTGCCAGCACCTGCTCCTTCTCGCAACGCAGCGTGGTGATCCGGTGACCGTCCCGTGCCTGCAGGTAGAACACGCGGGCACCCGGATCGCCCACGGCGCCGGGAAGAAAGTCATCGGGATGGTCGAACATCTCAGACATGAACGCTCACGCTCCCGTCGATGGCTGCTGACCGCCTGAACTCATTGGGGGGATCATGCCGGAGCCAGGGCGGCGAGGTCGCCACCGGTCGAGTTCACGGCCAACACGATGGGCGCCCCGGCCCCCAGCAGGATCGGAGTGACCGAGGTGGGGCTGATCACCAGCCGCTGGAACTGGTCCAGGTGTGTGCCCGCCGCAAAGGCCACGTAGGTCTTGATCAGGTCGGCGTGGGAGACCAACACCACCGTGCCCCCAACACAGCGGTCGGCCCAGTGGTGCACGGCGCCCACCATGCGCTGTTGCATCTCCATGAACGACTCGCCACCGGGAAATCGAAACGTGGACGGATGGTTCTGCACACTGTGCCACTCGGGCCTGGTGCGGAGCCGATCGAGTGGCTGGTTGGTCCACTCGCCGAAGTCGGCCTCCAGGAGTGCATCGTCGGTGTCGACGGTGAGGTTGAGCGCTGCGGCGATCGGTGCTGCGGTCTCCTGAGTGCGTTCGATGTTGGAGGCCACCACCGCCCGCACACGGTCGCCGAGTGGGGCGATGCGTTTGGCCACGGCCTCGGCCTGGGTGACGCCCTGTTCGGACAGGTGGTTGCCGGGGGTGCGGCCATAGAGGACGCTGCCGGTCAGCTCCGTCAGCCCGTGACGGACCAACAGCACCAGCGTGTGGCTCGCTGTGTTTGCCGGGTCGGTCGGGTTTGCCGGGTCGGTCGGGTTGGGCTGGTCGGTCGGGTGATGGTCGTGCGAGGGGGTGGTCATTCCCCCACGAGGATACCGAGCAGGCGGCCCTCGGCCGACTCGGCGACCCGGCCGCCAGGCCCGCTCCCCTCCTCGGCAGGGGCGCGTGGCAGGCTGACAGCGTGACCAGCACCGGCTCAGATCCCTCGTCTGCGGAGGTACTCGCACAGATTGAAACGGAGATCGTTGCGTGCCGGGCCTGTCCGCGCCTGGTCGAGTGGCGAGAGCGCGTGGCCCGGGAAAAGCGTGCGGCCTTCGCCGACTGGGACTATTGGGGGCGCGGGGTGCCTGGCTGGGGGGACCCGCAGGCGTCGGTGGCGGTGGTGGGCTTGGCCCCGGCGGCACATGGGGCCAACCGCACCGGCCGGATGTTCTGCGGGGACCGATCCGGTGAGTGGCTGTACCGGGCGTTGTGGCGGGCCGGGTTTGCCAGCCAGGGCCACACCGAGTCGCGCGACGACGACATGGTTCTGTCCGACGTCTGGATCACCTCACCGGTGCATTGTGCCCCTCCGGACAACAAGCCGACCATCACCGAACGTGACAACTGCGTGGGCTATCTGGAGCGGGAGTTGGCGGCGCTGAGCAACGTGTCGGTGGTGGTGTCGCTGGGCGGGTTTGGGTTCTCGGTGCTTGCCCGCCTCTTTGACGTGTCACCCCGGCCCCGGTTTGGCCACGGCGTGGAGGTGGCCACGGCGGCCGGCCCCACCATCCTGGGCTGCTACCACGTCAGCCAGCAGAACACCTTCACCGGGCGCCTGACCGAGAACATGTTGGATGACACGTTTGCCCGAGCCCGGGCCATCGCCGGCCTTGCGGCGCACGACAATCGGGCACGTGGTTGAGCCGAACACGCGCTTCGAACTGCCTTGGGTGAGGGCCACTGGTACGCTCCGCAGCCGTGTTCAACCGTTTGGCCAGCCGCTCCCCTCAGCCCGCATCTCAGCCGAAGGCCTTCAGCGGCGCGCGGCGGGGCAGGTATGCCTCGGCCCTGATCGTTGGCATCCTGGTGCTGGGCGGCTGCTCCGATCTGCCCACCAATTACAACGAGCGGGCGGAAGCCAACTTCATGGTGGGCTGCAAGGACGGCTCCTCGGCTGAGTACTGCCGGTGCGTCTGGGCGCAACTGAAGAAGACCGTGCCCTGGAAAGAGTTCAACAAGTTCGACAAGTCGCAGTCGACCGCCGAAGAGGAAAACCGCAAGATCGTGATTCCGGCCGGTATCCAGGCGGCGATCGACAAGTGCAAGGAGGGTGGTTCGGACGCATCACCCACCACGACCGAGGCGCAAACCTCGACCACCAAGCCCGGGTAGTCGCCCAACCTCGGTTGATCCCCGGTTGAGACCCGGCGGGTGTGTCCGCTATTTCTTGACCGGCAGGCCCAGGCGTATCTCGGGTGCGGCCGTCGTTGGCCAGCGGGCCCGGCTGTTCTCGGCGAGGCGCCGCATGAGGGCGATCGCTCCGGGGTCGGAGTCGCCAGGTCGGGTCTCGAGTGACCCGTCGGCGATCATCCGCGACATGATCTCCCGGCCGAGATCGGTGCGCACGATCGTGAGCGTCCAGTCGGCGTTTGCTCCGATGCCGCCACAGCTGATGTCGGCGTGCTCGGCGGCGAAGTCGGGGCACATCTTGCAGCCTTCGCGGGTCCAGGCGTGGCACTCCTTGAGCGGCACCTCACGGTAGGTGCCGTCGGTCGTCCAAATCTGGAAGACGCCTTTGATGTTCATCTTGGCGATCTCGGAGCGCTTCAAGCCGTACTTTGGCCAGAAGAGTTCCTCGAAGATGGCGTCGTCAAACGTTTTGGAGCACAGCAGGCCCAGGTTGAACTTCACCGGCTTGGAGATCTTGCCCACCTTGCGGCTCCACATCACCGGCGGCACCGAACTCTGGCAGCTCATGCCGACCAACGCCAGATTCTTGTGGCCGGCTTCGAGGGCCTCGTCCATGGCCAGGGTGTTGGCCGAATAGGTGTAGCGGCTGCCCGCTGCGGCCAGGATCTCCTCGCGGTTGGCGGCGACTCCCGGCTTGGCCACCCACGAGTTGGCGTCACCCTCCAGAAAGCTCACCAGTGCGGCGTCGATGTAGTCGTGCTCCATCGCCCAGATCAGGATCGCCGACACCAGCCCGCCGTCCTGGCCCATTTCGTGCACCATCTTGTCCGACGCCCGGGTCAACAGGATGTCCTGGTAGATGCCGGCGACCTCGTCGTCGGTGCGTTCGCGTGCAAACAGGTGCTCGTTGGCCTGGGGTTCCCAGGCACGGAATCGTGGGCACGCCCTGGTGCAGGAGGTGCATCCCTTCTGGCCGTGGATGCAGTCGTCGGGCCCCAGTTCGTCCTCCAGGTGGAACGGCCGGTAACCGCCCTGGGCGTGGTCGTAACCGATCACGTCATGGGGGCAGGCGATGACGCATCCGGCACAGCCGGTGCACAGGCCGGTGTCGATGACCTCGGCCTTCAGTTCCTGCCACTGGTAGGTCCAGCGGGGTGGCTTGGCCGGCACGCCAGACGTGGGAGCGGCTTCGGGTGCGGTGTCAACCATGGGCGCAAATCTTACTGCCACCGTCCGGCGGCCTCCCACCGATATCGTGGTCGGACCGGGCCGTGGCGACCACCCCGTTTCGCTGTCGCCTCCCGGTGGCCCAACCCCCCGAGTTTGGCGACGTATGTCCAAAGTTGTTCTCAGATCCCGCAACCCTCGGCAACGCCGCCTCATGGCCCTGTGCGGCGCAGGGCTGGCGATGGTGTTGGTGGTTGCTGCGGCCGGCACCTGGGCGTGGGGGCGATACGCCAACGTGGACCGGGTGGATGTCGACCTGGAGGCCGTCTCCAAGCAGGGGCCCAGCAACTACCTGGTGGTCGGCTCGGACACCCGGGAGGGCATTACCTCCGACGCTGCCGGGTCTGGCGCCTTTCTCGATACTGCCGAGCAACAATCCGGCCACCGCTCCGACACCTTGATGGTGGTGCGGGTCGACCCGTCCAAAAAGGCGGTGTCGGTACTTTCGGTTCCCCGCGATCTGTGGGTGCAGATCGACGGCGAGGGTCACCGCATCAACGCCGCGTACAACGATGGCCCACAGGCGGTGATCGATGCGGTTCAGGAAAACCTCGGTGTGCCCGTCAACCACTACGTCGAGGTCGACTTCGTCGCCTTTCAGCGTCTGGTGGAAGCGGTCGGCGGCGTGCCCGTCTACGTGCCCGCACCGGTTCGGGACCGAAACTCCGGCCTGAACATCGGGGCCAAGGGTTGCGTCATGTTGGACCCCTACCAGGCGCTTGCGTTTTCGCGGGCCCGACACCTGCAATATCAAGAGCCGGACGGTACCTGGAGCACCGATCCCACCGGCGACCTCGGCCGCGTGACCCGCCAACAGATCTTTCTTCGCCGGGCCTTGAGCAGGGTGTCCAAGCTGAGCGTCACCAACGTCGGGGCCTTCGACACGCTGGGCTCCACCCTCACCAAGACCGTCACCCTCGACCAGGATCTGTCGTTGCGCACCCTGTTGGCGCTGGGCAGGCGGTTCCGCAGTTTCTCACCCGACGACCTTCAAACCTCGGTGGTGCCCACCACCGACGACACGTTGTCCTCCGGTGCGCAGGTGCAGCGGTTGGACGAGGCCGCGGCCCCGGCGGTGCTTGCGCCGTTCCGGGGGGAGGCACCCCAGCAGGCGCATGTCGATGCCGGACCGCAGCCGGAGCAGGTCAGCTTCGAGCTGCTCAACGGCACCGGCCGTGACGGCCTGGCTGCAAGCCTGGCCACCGAGTTCGAACGCTTTGGGTTCGTTTCCACCGGTGTCGGCAACCCGGCCGGTGGCAAGGTTGATCAATCGGAGATCCGCCACGGGCCCGACTCAAAGCCGTTGGCCGAGTTGGCGGCGTCCTACTTCGTCACCCCGGTGGACCTGGTGGAGGACGACAGCCTCGGTCCCGGCGACGTGCAGTTGGTGATCGGCACCGACTTCAACCGCTTTGATTGGCCCAAGGCCCAGGCCGCCGGGTCGGATGCAGGGGACCCGTCGCCTGACGAGGCCGCCGACGACGAGGCTGCGCCCGGTTCCGCAGCGCCCGCAAGCGCCCCGGCACCGCCGGCAGATCCGGTGGGTGTGGCCGTCGGCGATCCGCCCCCAGGCGTCACCTGTGGGTAGGGAGGCCCAGCCACCCGGCTCAACTCGGTGAACGAGCGTGCGTTAGGTGGCCGGCGACCCGGCGAATGCCACGGGATCGCCCACCTTGGGGATGGGAGGCGCCGACCACGACATGTCCTTGGCCAGACGATGGGCCAGCTCACGCCACTCGTCGGGTTGCCATCCCTCGGCGCGACCGACGATGTTGCAGTCGTTGTCGATATGCAAAATGGCGGGCAGTTCGGTGACCTCGGCGGCCTTGGCCAGGGTGCGGTCGGGGTCGGCGTAGGTGAGCAACCGCTCGGCCCACGGCCCAAGGAAGGCCCTGGTGTCGTACTCGTCGGCGGTGGCAACGAACGCCACCCGGCAGTCGGCGCCAAAGAACTGCGTCAGCATCTCACCGGCGGTGTCGAGCAGCCATGAACTCTCCACCGTGTAGGGGTCGACCACGACGACCACCAGATGGAACATCACCACCTGATCGGCGAGGGTGAGGGGCTTGCCCTGCAACGGGTGCAGTTCCAGGTCGGGTGAGAGCTGATCCACAGCCGCAAATCTAGCCCGCCGAGCTGTCAAAGCGCCCCTTTTCGCACTGTGCCCACGTTGTAGGTTGACGGACCTGCATCCCATCGAGCACCTCCGCTACGTCGCCCGGTCGGGTGGTGTCCCCGCCGCCATGCTGGTGGAGGAGACCGCCGAGGCCGTTCTGGGCCTGTCGTCGCGGTTCGGCCAGGTCGATTCCGCGGAGCTGTTGGTGGCATGTCGGCGTATTCTCAGCCGCCGTCCGGTCAGTGGGCCGCTGTGGTGGATGGCTGCCCGGGTGGTGACCGCAGCGGACGTGCGCCGCGAGGTCGCCGAGCTGCTGAGGGAGCTGGCCGCCGACCGAACGGCGGTGGAGTTGGAGGCGGCGTTGCCTCACGGAGCCACCGTGACCGTCGTGGGATGGTCGATCCAGGCCGCTCAGGGCCTCCTGCGTCGGGGCGATGTCAGTGTGTTGGCGCTCGACGCGCTGGGGGAGGGCGCCGAGTTGGCTCGGCAGCTGGGCCTGCGTGGCATCGTTGCCACCCGGGTGGCTCCCGAGGCCGTGGCGGCTGCGGTGGCTGCCAGCGATGCGGTGCTGGTGGAGGCGTCCATCGCAGGTCCCGGCGAGGCGCTGTGCGTCACCGGCTCGGTGCCGGCGGCGGCAGTGGCGCGCCACCTGGGCGTGCCGGTGTGGCTGGTGGCCGGTGTCGGGTACCGGGTGCCGCAGGCCCTCTATGACGTTGCCATCGCACGCTGGCAGGCCGAGCCCGATGGCCGCGTCGAGCCCGAACCCGCCGATGTGGGCCGGGACCCGACCGAGCCTCGCTTACGGAATGAGGAGCGCCTCGACGTGGCCTTGGTGGACCGCGTGGCGTGCGAGGCGGGCCTCCTGGCCGCGCCACCCATCCCGACGACGCCAAACTTTCCCCGGGTGCCCGAGCTGGAGCATTTGGGCGTGGTGTTGGCCGAGCGCGACCTGTAACGACGTGTGGCACGGCAACGCCATAGCCTCGGCGCCGACCACCGGCATCGTCGTGTTCGAGGTGTCCGATTCGACCAACACGTGGGGGACCCATGGCAAGTAACCGTCGAGACCAGATCCGCATGTCCGATGATGAGCAGGCCGAGTTTCTTGGTGGCCGTCGCTCCATGCAGGTTGCCACCCATGGCAAGGACGGCACCATCCATCTGGTGGCGATGTGGTACGGGTTCGAGGAAGGTCGCCCGGCCTTCGAGACCTTTGCCCGGAGCCAGAAGGTGGCCAACCTGCGCCGCGACGCCAACATCACGGTTCTGGTGGAGGACGGCGACAGCTACGAGACGCTGCGCGGTGTGCAGATCGTGGGGCGCGCCGAGCTGATCGAGGAGGGCGACCCCCGGGTGATCGATATCGCCGAGTCGGTGGTTGGCCGGTATATCGAGACCTCCAGCGCCCAGGAGCGGCGGGCCGTGGCCGAGGCGATGTCCAACAAGCGGGCCGCCGTGGTGGTTCACGCCGACAAGGTGGTCACCTGGGACCACCACAAGCTGGGCGGCGCCTACTGAGGTGGCTCACGCCGCCATCGGCTGCGGCGTCGCCGACCCCACGCCTGGGCGCCGCTCAGCCGAGCTCGGGAAATTCGCGTTCGAGGATGTGGGCCACGCCGCCCTCGTCGTTGGTGCCGGTGACCTCGTCGGCCATGCGACGCACGTGCGGTGCGCCGTTGGCCATCGCCACGCCCCAACCCGCCCAGCCGAGCATCTCCTCGTCGTTGACCTGATCGCCGAATGCCAGCACGTCGTCGGGTCGAAGCGACCACTCATCAACCAGCGCAGCCAGCGTCGCCGCCTTGTGCACGCCGGGAGCACTGATCTCGATCAGCGCCTCGTTCCCCGAGTGCGTCACCTTCGCCGCATCACCCACCTGGGTGCGGATGCGCTCGAAACGATCGGGATGAAACCGTTCGGCCCGGCACAGCACCTTGGTGATGGTGCCCGACAGCAGTTCGTCGAGCGGGCCCACCTCGGCGCCGTCGGCACTCAAATGTGGAGCGAAATCGGGGGTTCGGGCGTGCCGCATCGGGCGCTCCACGGCCCAGAGCAAATCGGGGTCCTCGCCCGCCAGCCGTTCGATGAGCCCGCCGATCAGGTCGACGTCGAGCGGAGCCGAACGCATCACCTCGCCGCTGCCGGGATCCCACACGACGGCACCGTTCAGGGCAATGACCGGGTCGGTGGTGCCGAGCCGCTCGGCCAGTTCGACGATCCAGCGCACGGGTCGCCCCGTGACCATGAGAAACCTTCCGCCGTGCGCTCGTACCCGATCGATGGCGCTCACGGTGCGGTCGGCCACGGCGTGGTCGGAACCCAGCAGGGTGCCATCCAGGTCGGAGGCCACGACGGGCCACCCGGCCCTCGAGAGGTCGGCGGCGTGCGTCATGTCCGAAACAACGACCTGAACCGTTGCAGAGGTTCCTCGACGACGAACCAGCCGATGGCGCCGCAAATCAATCCCAGAACAAAACCCACGGCCAGGGTGGCGGGAAACCAGACGTTGCCGAACCCCGTGCCGAGAAATGCCGGCAGACCCGGGTTGGGTTGGGCCAGCTCGGCGCCCAGGCGCTCGATCCAGGCGTTGTGCCACAGGTAGAGGCCATAGGAGAACGCACCAAACCACACCCCGATGCTGGAGGCCAACACCCGCCGGGTGATGCCTGCGCCGCCGGGCCGGCTCAGCGGGAACACCAACGCCAGGCCGATCAGCCCGTAGACCAACTGGCGGCGCTCCCAGAACCAGCCGGTGTAGCCCACGTTGAAGTCGGCGGGGCCGACCGCATAGGCGTACAGCACCAGGAGTGCCGCCGCCGCCAGCCACCACGGCCCAGCAAGGCGCGAGGCCTGCTGGAGGCGCCGAGTGGCCTGCGCGACTCGGGGTCGCAGGTGTTCGGCGACGCTTGTGCCGACCAGGTTGCGGGTGTGGAACACGGCAATCGCCATGCCGATGGCGAACAGGTCGATGTTGGTTGGCAGCCAAAGAAACGACATGCCACGCAGGGTGGAGTCGCCCCAGGAAACCTCGCCGAGCGACAAAACGAACCGGACCAGGTAGCCCGTGAGGAACAAGGCTCCGACCATTCCCCACTCCCGTCGGTCCGAGACGGCACCGCCGGACACCCGACGGCGACGTACCACCCATGAGATCAAAGGGACGACGGCGTAAAAGCTGAGTTCCACCGACAGCGACCAGCTCTGCGAGATGCCCTGAAACGCCAGACCGGGCCCGAACACGTGGGTCAGCGTGGCCTGGCTGAGCATCTCCCCAACCGAGTTGAAGGTGTTGAGCCCGAGGGCCCACAGGCCGAACAGGGCAAACCAGTACGCAGGCAGCAGGCGCAGCGCACGACGCCACCAGAAGGGCACGGTGGCAGGAACCGATCTGCCCGACAGGTGGGCTGCGGCGAAGGGTCGGTAGATGACAAACCCCGACAGCACGAAGAACACGGCGACGCCCACGTCGGCCACCCACGCCACTTCCGTAAACGGTGCGGTTCGCTGTGGTCCGGACACGTTGGCCGCGTGGTGCACCACGATCAACGATGCCGCGACCCCCCGAAGCCCATCCAGCCCCAGCAGGCGTGTGCGGTCACTGAGCGCCCTCGGTGCCACCGCACGCTTTGATGGGAGGCTCATCGACAGCGTTCCGACAACACGACGGTGTCCCACTCGCCGACCACGCAGAACTTCTCTTTCAGCACCTCGTTGGGTAGCGGGTCGCCCGGGTTGGCCGAGTCGTTGGGCTCGTCCCAGTCATCCCAAAACCGAGTTTGCAGCACCCAGTCGGCATTGGAGATGTCGGTGGCCAGTCCGTTACCGGCACGGTTGGCCAGTCCGGGGTCCATTTCGATGAAGTAGGTGCCGGGCACCAACTCGGGAAACATCCAATACACGATCGCGTCGGAGTAGGGCGTGAACCGAAGGTCTCCCGTGGCCACCACCAGGCTCTGGCCGCGCTTGGCCCGCTGGTCCAGCATGTCGATGGCGGCCTGCAGGTCGGCTGCCCGCTGGTGGTCTCCGTAGTAGTAGTGGCGGTCACCCCGGGACACTTTGATCGCATCCCGGTTGATGCCGACGCTTTGGCCCACCAGGTCGATGTAGGCCCGGGAGGTGTACTGGGGGGCCGACATCACCAGGCCGCCTCCGACCACCAGGGCGATGATGGCCGGCGCGAACCGGTTGGCCGAGTTGGCGTCGATGAGGTGGCCCTTCACGCGCCACTCGCCGGGCAACCAACCCTTCGAGCGCATCAGTTCGGCCGCAGCGACGGCCACCGCCGGCAGCGTGAGGCATCCCACCCAGGCCAGGTGGGTGGTGTCGGGTCGTTGCAACGCCTGGGGCAGGACGCCGACCGCCAGCGCACCAAGGGCGAGAAACCGGGCGGTGCGCGGGGTGTTGCGGTGACGCCACAGCACCGCCGCCACGCCGATCACCCCCAACGTGACCAAGACGAGCGCCCAAAACCACACGGCCACCTGCATCGGCGGGCTCAGTTGGGGCAGGGGCCAGCCGTTGGTGCGCAACGCAGCGGCCCGTTGCAGGGTGGAGGCGAGTTCGGTTGTTGATGGTGGGCTGGGCAGCGAACGTCCGCCGCGGAGTCGCAGCACCGGGTCGAGCACCATGCCGTTGATCGTCCGCGCCGGGCCCGCCAGTGCCAACTGGATCAGCATCGGTGCCACGCCCGCCGCAACGCCGGCGCCCAGCAACCGGCGGTCCCGCCCGGCCATCAGCCACCACATCAGGCCCAGCGACAACCCGATGGCCACGATCAGGTCGGGGCGATACAGCAAGGCCAGCCCGCCCAGCAGCCCGGCGATGGCGGGGCGCCACCGCACCCATCGGGAGATCGGAGGGCTGATGTCGGCATCGGTCAGGTCGGGGCCGGCGGTCTGCAGATCCAACGATGCAGTGGCCAGCACCAGCGACCACACCGCCAACGCAATGGCGCCGTCCCAAGCCAGGGCGGTCAGGCCCACCGGGGTGATCACCTGCACCAGCGCCGTGAGCGCCACGCCGGTGGCCAACAGTCGGGACCAGGGCCGAATCAAGGTGTAGAGACCAACGACCAGGGCCCCGTGTTGGAACCAGCCCACCAGGCGCTGCACCTCCAGCGACGCGCCGAACACCTTGTACACGCCGGCCAGCGCCCACAGGCTGCCGGGGCCATAGAGGTGCAGAAAGTCGACGTTGGGGACCTTGCCCGCAGCCACCAACTGGGGGAACAGCAGCATGAACCCCTCCTCCATCGGAGGCCCGGTGAAGCGAATCAGGCCGGGTAGGGGAGCGAGCAATGCCGCGGCCAACACTCCCCAGGCGATCAGGTCGCCGTTGTTTGGGCGGGGGAGGCGCACCACCCCAGCTTCACCCATGCCGCGTGCCGGCGTCCACGCTGGCGGTCTTGGACGCAACCTGGCTGTCGGTTGCGGCCAACGGGTTCCATGCCGGGTTCGCTCCAGGCCGTGAGGCGCTTGGACAACTACGCTCGCAGCGTGGCCCAACCCCCTCGCGACGAGAGCACCGCCTCCACTCGCACCGATCCCTCACCGCTCGACCCCTCTGCATCAGACTCCCCTGCGGTCGAGCCCTTCAACGACCCCTCCGTCGACGCCGACGCCGACATCGCTTCGCGGAGCTCGTTTCAGCGGCGGCTGTGGATGGTGGTGGCCCTTGCTCTGGTCGTCCGCCTGATCTGGGTGGTGTTCGCCGCGCGACAGCCCCAAGGCCTCACCGACATGACGCGTTACCTGGCGGCGGCCAGAGATATTGCTCTGGGCAAGGGCTACATCGATTTCTCCACGGCGCAACCGACCACCTACTACCCGCCGGGATACCCGATCTTCATCGGGGCGATCGCCTTCGTAATGCGCCCGTTCGGGTCGTTTGAGGATCGGCTGCCCTACGCCATTGCGGTGGTCCAGGCGTTTCTTGGTGCCGGTTCGGTGTATTTCCTCGGTCGCCTTGGCCGAAGCCTGTGGTCGGCCAAGGCGGGCCTGATTGCCGCGTTGGGCCTTGCGCTGTACCCAAACCTGGTCATGCACACCTCGGGGGTCCTGTCCGAGACGTTCTACATCTTCTTGATTCTGGCCTCGCTACACGTGCTGTTGGCCGTGCCGTTCGAGTCGTGGACAGGCCGACAGGCGTGGCTGCGCGCCGGCGGTTTCGGAGTGCTGTTCGGCATGGCGGCGCTGGTTCGACCCATTGCGCTTCCTGCGGTTGGGGTGCTGGTGGTGATCTGGCTTCGAGGCCGTACTGCGGCCTCCGGGAAAGATGGCCCGGCCCGCGGCTGGAGTCGGGCCTCCGCCATGAGGTGGAGTGCGGTGGCAGTGGTTGCCACCCTTGCGGTGGTCGGCGCCTGGACGGTGCGCAACACCCTGCGTATGAACCAGGTGGTGCTCATCTCGACCAACACCGGCGACAACCTGTGCATCGGCCACAGCTCTCAGGCCACCGGCGGGTTCCACCTGCGTCCGGGGTGCGTGGCCGTGGCCGGCGACACCACCGACGGCACCGCGGCGGAGGTGGCCCACGACAAGGAACTCACCAAGCGGTCGATCCGATGGACCATCGAGCATCCTGGCGAGGAACCCCGCCTGATGGTCAGCCGCATCTACCAGACCTTTCACGCCGACGACGACGCGGTGATGGTGGTGCAGGACTACCAGCACGAGTTGTGGCTGTCGCCCCTTCAGGAGGGCGCGCTGCGCATCGCCGCCAACGTCGCCTACGTCGTGGTGGGTATCGGTGGCCTGGTGGCATTGTTGTGGCGCCGCGAGTGGTGGCGGGGTCCCCGGCGGCAGATGTTTGTGTGGACCATGTTGGTGATGGCGGTCGTGCCGCTGGCCTTCTTCGGTGAGCCACGGTTCAAGGTTCCCGTGATCCCGTTTCTCATCGTGTTGGCGGCGGGGCTCTTCGGCCCCCCGGACACAGTGCTTCTCGATGACACAGTGCCTCTCGATGACACGGTGCTTCTTGATGACACGGTGCCCGCCGACGATCCAATGGAGGCCCGGTGACCGAGGCCCCGGCGAGATCACGCCGGGAGGTGGCCGTTGCTGCGGCGCTGGTGCTCGTTCCGTTGGCGATCACCGTGGTGGTGTTGGCGTTTCGTCACTGGTATCCCACCGGCGACCTGGCCCAGGCCGAGTTGCGGTTGCGCAGCTTCCCCTCCCACCCTCCGCTGGTGGGCGCGGCGGGCCGCATCGTGTCCGACGCCGGGGTGCAGGGCAACCATCCCGGCCCGGCGTTCTTCTGGGCGGCCTACCCGTTCTACCTGGTGCTCGGACGCTCGGCCTGGGCGTCCGAGGCCGCGGTCGCCATCCTGGGGGCCGCCTGGGTGACCACGGCGTTGTGGCTGGTTCGGCGAGTGGCGGGCACGGCCGTGATGGCGGGTGTCGCCGTGACCTTCGCCGTGCTGCTTGGCGGGTACGGGCTGGATGCGGGCACCCAGCTGTGGAACCCGTGGATGGCGCTGTGGCCCTTTACCGTGCTGGTTGTGGCGGTGTGGGCGGCGCTGACGGGACGCCGCACCCTGCCCCTTGCGGTCGCTGCGGCGTCGGTGGCGGTTCAGGCTCACGCCGGCTATGCCGTGGTGGCGCCCGCCTTGGTGCTGTCCGCAATCGCCGGAGTGGTCGCCCAGTTGTGGTGGGCCCGCCGCGGGGCCGACGGGGATTCGTCGTTCGGCGACCTCGGCGCCATGACCCCTCGCAGCTTTGGTGTCGACGTGGTGGTTGCGGCCGTGGTGGGTGCCTTGATGTGGAGCCCCCCGGTGGTCGACCAGTTCACCCACGATCCCGGCAACCTCACCATTCTCTGGCAGCACTTCACCTCCCCGGACGAAGCGGTGTTGGGCATGGGCCAGGCGGCACGCATCACGCTGCGACTGCTCGATCCGTTCGGCCAGTGGATCACCGGCGGGCTGTTCATCGAGGGTTCGCTGTGGCTGGGCCTGGCCATGGTGCTGGCCTGGCTGGCTTCGATGGTGCTCGCGTGGCGTCGGCGCTGGTGGGACGTGGTTCGTCTCGATGTCGTGGTGGGTGTGGCGGTGGCGGTGAGTGCCCTGTCAATCTCCCGGGCCTTCGGCGTGGTGGTGCTGTACCTGTTTCGCTGGGTGGTCGGCCTGACCGCCATGATGATCGTGGCCACGCTGTGGCCGGTCGTCCGTGAGTTGTGGGCCCGCTTCGGCGAGCGGGCCGATGGCTCGAAGGTGCGACGCGTTGCGACGATCGGCGCCGTCGGCGTGCTCGTGGCGCTCGGCGGTCTCAACACCGCCCGCATGGTCTCCACGGAGATCCCGTATCAGAACAGTTGGGCTCAGATGCCCGAGCTGATCAACCCGATCGTCGGTGCTCTCGACCCCGAGGCCACCTACGACGTGCGCTGGGAGGACCCGCTCAACCTGGGTGGCCTCGGCTTCGGCACCATCCTCGAGTTGGAGCGGCGCGGCTTTCACGTGGGTGCCCCGCCTCAGTTCTCGGCCGCCGTCGAACCGCATCGGGTGATTCAGCCGGGACAGGCCGACGCTGAGCTGTGGGTGGTGACCGGCAGCCGGACCAAGGCCTGGCGGGCCACCGCCGGGGTGGAGGAGTTGGCGTCGTTCGATCCGCGTAACGCCGCGCAGCGGGCCGAGACCGCTCGGCTCAAGTCCGAGGTGGCGGACGAGCTGGGGGCGGCGGGCATCGACTACGACCCCGACGCGCCCGTGGCCGTCTACCTGTTCGGCACCCAGGACATCCCCAAGGCGACGTTCAACAAGCTCACCCGCCTCACCGAACTGGGCGAGGAAACGGCGGTGTTCCGGGCACCTCCGGGCACGCTGCCCGCACCATGACCCGACCCCTCACCGTTGAACGGCCCCGAGGGTACGTCGACTCGCTCGATGGCATCCGGGCGCTGGCCGTTGCGGCGGTTTTTCTCTATCACACCGCCATCGGTTCCCAGCCGGGTGGGTTTCTGGGCGTCTCCACCTTCTTCACCCTGTCGGGTTTTCTCATCACCTCGCTGCTGATGCGGGAGCGTGATCGCACCGACACGATCGCACTGCCCAACTTCTGGTCCAGGCGTATTCGTCGCCTGGCGCCGGCCTCGTTCCTCAACGTGGCGCTGGTGTTGGCCATCACCGTGGCGGTGCCCTCGGCCTGGCCCCGAACGGGCATGGGTTGGGACACGGTGTCGGTGTTTGGCAACGTGTTCAACTGGCGCATCATCGCCGAGGGCGGCACCGCGGTGACCAGGTTCCTGTCGCCGTACTCGCCGCTCTGGTCGCTGGCGGTTGAAGAGCAGTTTTACGTGGTGTTCCCGGTGGTCGTCCTGGCGGTTGGAGCCGTTGCCGCCGGGCGGTCACGCCGTGCGCTGGCGTGGGTGTGTGGCGCCGGGGTGGTCGCCTCGATCCTGGCATCGTTGCTGATCACGCCCAGTGCTGCCTTTGGCCCGTCGGCACCATTGATGGAGCAGTTCCGCACCGATGTGCGCATGGGGGAGATTTTCGTCGGCTCGCTTTTGGCGTTGGCGGTCCCCACCTGGCGGGTGGTCAACGAGCGGTTCGCCGACGTGTTGGGTTGGGCGGGTCTGGCGGCCACGCTGGTGATCTGGCAGGTGGCCCGCGAACCACAGGCGTGGATTGTGCATGGGGGCTTGGTGCTGGTGGCCGTCGCCTCCGCGGCCCTGGTGTACGGGGCGTTGGCCGAGGGCTCCCTTGCCAAGGTGCTGGCCCTGCCACCTCTGCGCTACCTGGGTCGCATCAGCTATGGCGTGTATCTGTTTCATTGGCCGATCTTCCTGGCCACCCGTGACATTTTCTATTCCGACAACCGTCCGGCGTTGTTTGTCACCCGGGTGGTGCTGACGCTGGTCGTCGCCGCCCTCAGCTTCCACCTGGTGGAGGCGCCGATCCGCCACGGTCGTGCGCTTCCTGCGCCCTACCTGGCCATCGTTTGGGTGGCGGGTGCGGTCGGCCTCAGCGCAGTGGCATGGAGCCTCGCAACATGAGTGATGAGACCCCGGTGACAGACGATCCGTCCACGCAATCGCCCGAACCCTCGCCCAAGCCATCGTCCGAACCGTCGTCCGAACCGTCGTCCTCGGTGTGGACCAAGATTCGGGTGGGCCTGAGGCCGCCCGCCGAGCAGTCAATCGACGACGCCACCGACGGCTGGGGTCTGGCTCCGACCCGAGGAACCCCGCGCGAACACCTGGTTGCGGCGGTGTGGTTCGTCATGGTGGCCGCCGTGTTTCTCGCTCCGCTGTTCGGTGGCAAGTCGTTCTCGGTCGTCGGATCCAGGCAGACCGACGTGTACCCCTGGACCGCTCAGGACGGACCCCCCCAGGTTCCGGCGCAGTTCGACTCGGCCGACCTGAGCTATCCGTGGCAGTTGCAGCTGCAGGCCGCGCTGGATGAGGGCACGCTGCCGTTTTGGTCGCCCGACGTCTTCTCCGGCGGTGCCCCGCTCTACGCCAACGGAACCAGCGGGCAGCTGTACCCGCCTCGGCTGATCGCAGCGATGGCGCCGGAGCGTTGGGCTCACGACCTGTACGTTGCGTTCCACCTGGTGGCCGGCGGCCTCGTCACCTACCTCCTGTGTCGGGAGTTCAAGCGCTCCGCCCTGGCGGCGGTGATCGCCGGTACGGCCTGGATGCTGGGAAGCTTCAACCTGGGGTGGGTGCACCTCGAGGTGGTCACGTCGATGTTGGTGGCGTTGCCGCTGGGGCCGCTGCTTGTTCACCGCATGTGGCGCCGCAAAACCATGGGTTCGGTGGTGGCGACCGCAGCCGGGTTTGCCGTCATGATCATCTCGGGCCACCTGCTGTGGCAGTTGCTCGGTTGGCTGATCGCGTTGCTGTACGCCGCGGCGCTGGGCCTCACTTCGGCCGTCCGCTCCTGGCGATCCGGCGACCGCTCCGACGCCTGGGGTCACCTGTGGCGACCTCCCGTGGCCTTCGGGCTGGGCGGCGCACTGTCGGCGGTGGTGTTGGTGCCCACCCTGGTGAACCTCACCCAAACGCCTCGAAAGGCGTTCCCGGTCGATCTTCTCAAGGCGTTCGAGACACCCGCTGCAACCTTCACCTCCGAGTTCGTCGTCGGGCCGTCGTTCACCACTATGACCACCGGGGTCATGAACTATCATCTGGCCTTCGTGGGCACGGTGGTGGCGTTGCTTGCGGTGGTGGGGTTCTTCAGTCGACGTCCGGGATCGGCTCTGGCCCGCACGATCATGATCGTGACCGCGGGCGTGGCCACGGTGGGCTGGTTGGGACGCCTGGCCTACGACCTGGTGCCGGGCATGGACGTGTTCTACCCCTACGGGCGCCTGGCCGGGTGGTTTGCCCTCGGTGCGGTGCTGGCTGCGGCGTTGGGCTTCGATCTGCTCGTCGAGTTGGTGCAGCGACGATGGCCAACGGCGGCTGCGGGTCGGTGGGCCATGGCGGCGCCGGTGGCCGGAGTGTCGATCTGCGTGCTGACGGTGGCGCAACTGGTGCCGCTGGGCCACAACCTCAACCCGCCGTTTCAGCCCCGCGACGACGCCCATTGGTTTCCAGATACCCCGCTGATCCGCGAGGCTCGAAAACTCCAGCAGGACGCCCCCGGTGCGGGCCGCCTGGCTCCGATCGTGCTGGACCACGTCAAGTGGACCGAGGGTGGCCCAGCGATCCTTCGGTCCAACCACGCCGCCGCCGTCGGCCTTGATTCCACCTCCGGCTACGACTCCACCCTGCCCCTCCCGGCAGCCCAGACGCTCCGTTACCTGGGCGGCATGCCGGTGAAGCAGGTGCTGTCCGATCCGCTGGTTGGTGCGTTCGTGACCAACCTGGAGGTCGGCGTCACCAACTACGCCGCGTTGCGCTCGCAGGGCGTCACCGCCGTGGTGACCGTGCCCGAGATCGACCCCAACGACCCCAGGCTGGCGCCGCTGCGCCCCTACGAGGTCGCCTACAGCGGCCCCGACGGCAACCTGCTGCGTTTAGGCAATTCCGCCGGCGTCGTCTCGGTGCGCGACGACCTCAAGGTGCTCAACACCGACGCTGCAGTGTTCGAGGCGCTGCCGCTGGCGTCCAGCCCCAACGCGCCCATCTTCACCAGCGCGGCCGCCGTGGCCGACTCGGACCTCAGCGAGGCGACGATCGCGTCCCGCAACGATGAGGCGGCAAAGCAGGGTTCACGCACCTCGGCGAAGGTGACCGACCAGGGCATCAACAGCATCGTCGTCGATGTGCGCTCCGCCGGGCCTGCCTGGCTGCTGGTTGGAGCCAACGACGCGCCCGGCTGGACCGCCGACATCGACGGCGTATCGGTACCGATCGTGCGGGCCAACCACAACCACATGGCGGTGCCCATCGACGGCCCGGGAAGGGTCGAGTTCCACTACCGCCCGCCGGGGTTGCTCAGCGGGCTGGTGATCACGTTGGTGGCGCTCGCCCTGTGTGCCGGTCTGCTGGTCGCCGAGCGGGCCCGACGTCGCCTGATGGCCTGACCGGTCAACTAGCCTCACCCCCCGTGCCGACCAGGGACTCGCCAGTGCCAACGGGCGCCCCATCGGCCGCCGGCCCCCGTGGCGGCTCGGCGTTTGCCATGCTGGCGTTGGGTGCCGTCACCGCCGTGGCGCTGGGGTCGATGGCGGCCGCGGCCAATGGTCATCGGTTCTCGCTCGGTGCGGTGACCGCCCGGCTCGATGTTGGCATCACCGTGCTGTTCGTCATGGCCGGGTACCTGCTGTATCTGCCACTTGCCCGGGCCGTCACGGCGGACACCGCCCGGCCCGCGGCGCGCCGCTCGCTTCGGCGGTTGGCGCTCCGATTCCTCCCTGCCTACTGGGTGGTGTTGCTGATCGCCGCGTTCATCTATCGGCAGGCCCAGCCGATGACCGCGCTCGACCTGGCCTCCTACCTGACGCTCACCAACATCTATGCCCCGGACACGTTCCTTGGGCCCATCCCCCTGGCCTGGGCGCTGGCCACAGGCGCAGCGTTCTGCGTGTTTCTGCCGCTGTTTGCCTGGTGCGTGGCCAGGCCATCGGCCGAGGAGTCCCGACGGGTGCGTCACCAGTGGATCGGCCTGGCCGCCATGGTGCTCGTCGCCGTCGTGTTCCGCACCTGGGTCGTGTCGCTGGATGCACCTCAGCTCACCGTGCTCAGCCGCAGGGCCTGGCTGTTCAATCACCTCGACACCTTTGCGGTCGGCATGGCGTTGGCGCTGGCGCAGGTGGTTCGGGAGCGACGCATCGAGCAGGGCGAGTCGTCTGCCTGGTCGGCGCAGGTGTGGCGGCGCATTTCGTTCGCCGGTGCTGCGGTGGCGGTGGTGGCATTCGTCGTGCTGGTGGCGCTTGGGCTGTCCCGTCAGGCGTTGGTGTTCCCGGCCCCCCAGGAGTGGGCTCGTCATGTCCTCACCCTGGCGATCGGTGCCGGGTTGGTGATCGCCGTTGCGGCGGGATCCCGCGGGCCTTGGTTTGCTGTGCCGACACTGCCCTGGGGCCTGGGCCGGTGGCCGGCCCGTCTGGCCTACGGCGTGTTTCTGTGGCATGGCCTGGTGATCACCGTCTACGGATCCCGGCATCCCGACGCCGCGTTCAACCTGTCGTTCCTGCGCATGGCGTTGTTCGTCATCCCCATCGTGGTGCTGCTCGCGGCCCTCACCTGGGGTCTCGTGCAACGCCCGTCGTTGACGTACCTCGATCGACGCCTCCCCACCTTCGCCGCCGGCATGTGGGGCATCGGCATCGCCGGGTTGCTCTGGCGGCTGGTGTCGGTGCTGCACATCACCACGGTGCGTCCGGATGGCGGCGACCCGTTCTACTATCACATTCAGGCAGGTCTGCTCAGCGCCGGGCGGGGCTTCTCCGAGCCGTTCCGCTGGACGATGGACGGCACCCTGGAACCGACCGCCATCCATCCACCGCTCTATTCGATGTACCTGTCGATCAGTTCGTTCCTGGGCGCCGACACCTACCTGGCCCACAAGACCCTGTCGATTGTGGCCGGGGTGGGCGTCGTGGTCGTGATCGGGTTGATCGCTCGCCGCCTGGGCGGCGACTGGGCGGGGTGGATCGCCGCAGCCCTCGCAGCGTTCTACCCGCAGTTCTGGATCGTCGACGGGATCCTCTGGTCTGAGGGGCTGTTCACCCTGTTCATCGCGCTCACCGTGTGGGCCGCGTTCGCCTACAGCGATCGGCCCAGCCGGTGGGGCGCCGTGTGGCTGGGCCTGGCCGTGTCCGGCGCCGTGCTCACCCGGGGCGAGGCGCTCATCCTGGCTCCGATGCTGGTGGCGCCCCTGGTGTTCTTTGGTCCGTACCCGTTGCGGAGGTGGTGCCGCTCTCGGGCGGCGAAGGCCGAAGGCTCCGTTGCGTCGGATGAAACGCCGCCCGGCGAGCCGATGGGTAGCCGGCCGCCATGGAAGGAGCGGACCCTCCGCCTCGGCATCGCTGCGCTGGCTGTTGCGCTTCCCATCGTGCCGTGGTTGGCCCGCAACATGACCGCGTTCGAGCAGCCGATCACCCTGTCGTCCAATTCCGACGAGGTGCTGTACTACGCCAACTGCGTCGACAGCTATTACGGCGACTTCATCGGGTACTGGTCGTTCCCGTGCCAGGAGCGCGAGCGGCAGGTGGTTCAGGAGCCACGCGACGAGTCGGTACGGGTCAAGTTCTGGCGTGACAAGGGCATCGACTACGCCATGTCGCACAAGAGCCGCTGGCCGGTGGTCGTGGCGGCCCGCATCGGTCGTGTGCTCGAGGTCTACCGACCGGCTCAGGGGGCGAGGATCCTGTCGATCGAGGGGCGACCGCTGGGTTGGACCCAGTTCGGCCAGGTGATGTGGTGGTCGATGCTGCCCATCGCTGCGGTCGGCGCCTGGTTGTTGCGACGCCGCGGCCGATGGGCGTGGCCGCTGTGGTCGCAGGTGGTCATGGTGGTGGCGGTCAGCGTCCTCGTCTACGGCCACGTTCGGTTTCGTCCTCCGCTCGATCTGGCGGTGATCGTGTTCGCAGCGGTGGCCCTGTCCGCCGCGCTGCGCCGCGGCGCGGCGCGGGTGCTGACCACGTCGGCCGCCGCCCCGATCCTTGCGGCGCGGCCCGCTCCCGCCGGCCAGCACCTCGGCGATCGCCACGTCGACGGTCAGCACCTCCAAGATCACGGTGCTGAGCAGCCGACCGATCTCGATGATGCGAAGCCGCGCACCGCCCTCGGGGGTTGGTGGGGTGCGCGTCCGCGCCTGCGCACCGGCGTGGGGGTGGCCATCGTGGTGCTTGCGGTGTTGGCCCCGTTGCGTGAGTTGTTGCGCCGCCAGGGCGTACCCATGGAGGAGGGCTTCATGTTGGCCTTCCCTCAGCGGGTGCTGGCGGGCGACGTGCCCAACAAGGACTTTCTGCACCTCTACGGTCCTGGTGGCCTCTGGGCGCTCGCCGCCTGGTACAAGGTGTTCGGGGTCAACCTGGCTGCCGAGCGTTGGTTCGGCCTGTTGCAGTTGACGGGCATCATCGGAGGTGTCGCTGCGCTGGCCCGGGCCTGGGGTCGCCGCATGATGGTGATCGCCGGGGTGGCCTGCGCGGTCATTTCGCTGACCGCCGTTGGTCTGGTCGCCCTGGCCTGGAACGGCGGGCTGGCCTTGCTGGTGGGCTCGGTGGTGGCGCTTCGCTGGGCGCTCGCCGACGATTCGGATCACACCGCGCCGCTCGTGGCGACGGGTGTCCTGGGCGGCGCGGCTCTGCTGTTTCGGCCCGACCTCGTGCTGGTGGTGGGCCTGGTGGGCGTGGTCGCCCTCTGGCTGGCGGGCGACGGCCGGAAGCGGTTGTGGAAGGCGGGCGCGTCGGTGATGGCCGTCGGCTCACTCATTCTGATCCAGCTTGCGCTCGCCGGTCCCGGGGCCGCCATCAAGGGCATGCTCATCCAGCCGGTGTTCGATCTGCGCGCCGGGCGGGCGCTGCCGGTTCCGCCGTCGTGGGGCTCGATCGACGGGTTCGCACAGCGGGCGGCCATGATCGCCCCGCCCAGTTGGCCCCTGCCCATGCCCGGGCCCTCTCAGCAGGTGTTCCTCTGGTTCGTTGGGCTGCTGGCTGCCACGCTGCTGGCGGTGGTGACCGCCCTGGTGGTCGCCCACCGCAGCGGCTGGAGTGCCGTAGCGATCCGGGCCGACCGGGGTGCCCTCACCACGCTGCTCGTCGCTCCGCTGGCGCTCGGCATCCTGCCCCAGGCCATGCAGCGGGCCGACACCACGCACCTTGCCTGGGTGGGGTGCATCGTCATCCCGTTGACGCCCGGCCTGGTGTTCCAGCTCACCCGAGGTTGGGTGCGGCCCCGGTATCGCGGGGCGCTGGCTGTGGTGCTCGGTGGGGCACTGGTGGCGTCGATGGTGATCGTTGCGCCCATCTACACGCTTCGGCCCTACGCCGAGCGGGTGGTCGAGTCGGCCTCGTCGCCGCCGCCGGCCCAGTGGTCGCTGGCACGCGATGGCAAGAACTTTTGGTTGGGTGGCACCCCCATCACCACCGCCGCCCAGGCGCTTGCAGCCGACCTCGATGCCCTGAGCGAGCCGGGTCAGCGGCTCTTCGTCGGTCCGTCCGACCTATCGAAGACCCCGTACAGCGACGCCTACTGGTACTACATGTTCGGCGATCTCACCCCGGCCACCCGCTACATCGAGATGGATCCGGGCATCGCCGATGCGGCCGATTCTGGCCTGGCCGACGATCTGGCCGGCGCCGATTGGGTCATCCTCTCCCACCTCTGGGACAGCTGGGACGAGGCCAACACGTCGGGTGATACGGGTTCCAACGAGCCCAATGAGGTGCTGAACGCCCGGTTCTGTCGATACCGCAGCTACGGCGACAGCTTTGAGTTGTGGGCGCGCAGGCCGGCGACCGGCGACTGCCCGGCGCCTCAACCTCCCGTGCCGGTCAGCGCGCCACCCGCCAGAGACGCCCCTGTCTCAAACTGACACGGCCCACCACCGACTCACCGAAATCTCCAAGACCGCCGAGTCGTCAGGGGTAGTGGTCCGAAACGTACGTCTGGGTGTCGATCGGTGGCCTGATGTAGGTGTCAGCCTGGCGGGGCGGCAGCTCCAGACGCTGTGAGGTGAGGTCTTGATACGGCACCGAACCCAGCAGATGGCGGATGCAGTTCAGGCGGGCCTTGCGTTTGTCGTCGGCCTCCACCACCCACCACGGCGACTGCTTCGTGTCGGTGGCGGCAAACATCCGGTCCTTCGCCTTGGAGTAGTCCACCCATCGGGCCCGTGACTCCAGGTCCATCGGGCTCAGCTTCCAGCGCTTCTCGATGTTGTCGATTCGTCCTTGGAAGCGCTTCTCCTGCTCCTCGTCGGACACCGAGAACCAGTACTTCACCAGGATGATCCCGGCGCGCAGCAGCATGCGCTCAAAGTCGGGGCACGAGCGCAAAAACTCCTCGTACTCGTCGTCGGTGCAGAATCCCATCACGTGCTCGACCCCGGCACGGTTGTACCAACTTCGGTCGAACAGCACGATCTCCCCGGCTGCGGGCAGGTGCGCCGCGTAGCGCTGGAAGTACCACTGGGTTTCTTCGCGGTCGGTCGGCTTGTCGAGGGCGACCACCCGCACGATACGGGGATTGGTGCGTTCCACAATGCGCTTGATCGAACCGCCCTTGCCTGCGGCGTCGCGCCCCTCGAAGAGCACGCACACCCGCAGCCCTTCGTGGCGCACCCACTCCTGCAGCTTCACCAGCTCGCGCTGGAGGTGGCGCAGCTCGGCCTCGTACTCGGCTTTCGGTATCCGCCGGCCGCGCTGCTGCTCCACCTTGGCCTTGTTCTTCTTTTTGTTTTTCTTCTTGTTCTTTTTCTTCTCGTTTTTCGCCATGGTGCTCCTGTTCGTGCCCGGGTTCGGCTTAGCTCCGGAACTTGCCTCGTCGCATGCGTTCGGCCTCCATCAGCTCCACCTCTCGGGCGCCGGAGAGCACGATCTTGGGGTCGGGAACGAAGTCCAGGTCTGGGTTGCGGTCCTCGTAGTCCACCGAGTTGAGGATCACCTTCATGGCGTTGAGCCGCGCCTTGCGCTTGTTCTCCGAGCGAATCACCGACCAAGGCGTCTGGGCGGTGTGGCTGCGGCGCAGCATCTCGTACTTGTGGGTGGTGAATTCGTCCCAGTGCTCCTGGGCCTGCAGGTCGATCTCCGACAGCTTCCATTGCCGCAGGGGGTCATCCCGGCGGCGCTCGAAGCGGCGTTGCTGTTCCTTCTTCGACACCGAGAAGTACAGCTTCACCATGGCCGTGCCTTGACGCACCAGGTCTTTCTCAAATCCGACAACGCCGCGCAGGAAGTCGTCGTATTCCTTCTGGGTGCAAAAGCCGAACACCGGTTCGACCATTGCCCGGTTGTACCAACTGCGGTCGAAGAGCACCATCTCGCCGCCATGGGGAAACTGGGCGACGTAACGCTGCACGTACCACTGGGTGCGCTGCTCGTCGCTCGGCTTGCCCAGGGCCACGACGCGGTAGTGCTTCTCGTTCATGTAGCGGGTGACCCGGCGGATGGTGCCGCCCTTGCCGGCGGCGTCGCGGCCCTCGAACAGCACAATCATGCGCTTGTCGGTGTTCTCCAGATGACGTTGCAGCTTCAGCAGCTCCACCTGATAGGGCTTCAGCTTCTCCTCGCGGCGGTCGCGCTTGACCAGCTTTCGGTAGGCGCGGTCCCGCTCCTTGATCTCGCGACGCAGTTGTTTCACTTCGGTCGCCAGGTCGGGCTTCGAGCTGTTGCCCGCTTCTTCGGTGCCGCCATCTTTCGCCGCCGGCTCGACCGTTTTGTCGGACGTGCCGGTGGTGGGCATTGCGGCCACCCCGGCGGCTGCGTCACCGGGTTCAGGGCTGTTCATTGCATGCTCCGGCGTCCCGTCGGTGGTGGTGCTGTCGCTGGTCACGTGACCCTCCAGTAGCGTCGGCCGGGCCTGGTTGGTGGTGCGGACCAGACCTGACCGGTGGTCGGTCGGTTTGACCGGATCTCCCGTTGAACTCGTCATTCACGAGGTCTTCAACCGGCCTCACTGTGCTGGGTTGCGTGGCCGGAGTCGCTCGTGTCGACAGCCCCCGATCCTACTCTGATTCGGTCCTGGCCGGCTTCCGAAGTGTGTCCGGGTCGTACGGGCACCGATGGGGTCGACGGACGCAACGATGACCGGGTGGTCGACGTCTCCGGTGGCCTCAAGTCGGTGACCCTGGCATGCACAATGCGGTTGAGCTTTATTCAGCCGAAGGGATGAGTTCCTATGGATATGAAGATTTTTCACGTCACCGGAGGAGCAGATACGTTTTCCAGGATCGTGGTTCAGATTTCCTGCTGTTCGAACGCCGCCACCCTGGCCGCACTGTCGCCTCGATGGCTCACCCGACGTCGAGTAGCGGGTGTGCTCGCGGTCACAACAATGATGGCGGTCGGCTGCACCAGCAAGGTGACGTCGCCGTCGACGACGACCTCCGCGACCGTGGTCTCGACCGTGGTCTCGACCGAGGACGTGGAGCGGATCGTTGCGGCGGTCGTCGGTGAGGATGGCGCCGGGCCGGCGTTGGATCCGGTGGCGATGGAGGCCGCTGAGGGGCCGGTGCTCCCTGAGGGTGCCGAACTGACCCCCGACCCAGTGTCGGTCTTCGTGGAGGGTGACCAGGCCACCATTGACGTCTCCGTCGAAGTCGATGGGAAGACGCCCAGCCGCTATTGGGCCTTCCTGCACGAGGTGGACGGGAAGTGGCGGATCTACGCCACGATGCCCCTGGACCCACTCAAGTTGGACGGCGTGCCGCAGCCCTCCAGCACCGTCACCGCACGGGAGTCGTCCGATGGGTAGACCCGTCGCCGTGATCCTGCTGGTGGTGGGGGTGCTGTCCGGCATGGTGTCTCCCACACAGTCCGGTGCCACCAGCGATCCGTGGGTCTGCGGGGCCTATGACCAAACGGCGGAGGCGGGCCGCAAAGCAACCCCGGACGGCAACGGAACCACCCATCCCATCGTCTTCATTCATGGCATCACCGATAGTGACGCCGCCTGGACCGCCAAGCTTGATCGCTCGGACAATCCCTACACCAAGCTGGATCCTCCCCGATCCTTCGTCGACCAGATGGTGGGGATGGACGGAGCAACGGGCACCGTTCCGCAGGGCATCAAGCATGCCCAGGTGTACACCTTTTCGTACACAAAGAATTCCCTCCGCTGGGTTGACGACGAGCATGTGGGCGGGGAGTTCGCCAAGACCATCGATTGTCTGTACGAGAAGCACGGAACCCCGGTGGCGGTTGTTGCTCACTCGATGGGCGGGCTCGTCACCCGCTGGGTTGCCAACACCGACGACGGCGAGGGTCAACCGCGATCCGAGAAGCTGGGAAAGATCATCACGATCGGTACCCCGTACGACGGCTCCGCGCTCGCCACGGTTGCCAACGCCGGCATCGACGCGGCATCCAATCCCGCGTTGCCCACCAATTGGCTGCTGTGGCTGATGACCAGAGCATGCGGAGATCGGGGCACGGCCACGGGGGACGGGGACTGCGCTCTGCTGCCCGGACTCGGGTCACTGAAGAGCGAAGCGGGGAAGAAGCTGGCCTGGAAGTCCTCTGCGATTCGAGCGCTCGATCGCTGGCCGTCGACGAGCGACGTCTCAGCGGTTGCGGGTTCCATGCCAGTGCCCATCGGGCTCTTCGAGGCGCCCCTGATCGGCGAGCAGTCGGTCGATCTTGGCGATGTTGTGGTGACGACCGCCTCGGCAACGGCCGATCCTGGCCCGACCCGTGTTCAAACGTGTGACTTCTCCAAGAACGCGTCCGTGATGGAGAAGCTCAGCCAGTTGAGGCGCGGAGGCGATCGTCTGAATCGCCTCGGCGCCATGACGGTGGCCAGCGCGTGCTACCACAGCAATCTGACCAAGAACGTCGAGATCGGCGTGTACAGCCTGGGCCTGATGGCCGATTGGGTGGAGGCGCAGTCAGCGTCGATCTCCGAGATCGACCTGACCAATGCAACATTGCCGGCGGGATCCTGTCGATCTCCCGAAGCATGGACCAACGATGTGCCGATCCCGCTCAATGACGGGAAGGGCGAAGCGGAGAACTCCGACGGGTCATGGGCGTCGGTGATGGGTATCTCGGTGGCGGGTTACGGAGACCTGGACGGCGACGGCACCGAGGATGCATTGATCTCCGCAGAATGCACCGGTGGCACCCTCGAAGGGTGTTGCGCCGGGCAAACAAGCTTGCTGATCGTCGGGTTGGCCGTCCGTCAAGGGCCCAATGGGCTGGAGCTGATCGGTGATCCGCTCTGGCCATCCGATCGTGGCGAGTCGCTGGTGACCACCGACTCTCTTGAGCTCGACGGAACCACGGCGGTGCTCCACGAACGATTTGCTCGTCCGGGCGAGCAGGACTGTTGTCGCACCGCCTCTGCGCCCAGCCGGTGGACCTACTCCAAGGGCACGTGGAACATGGAGGGGCCGGTCGCCGACACCTCGCCAGACACCTCGACATCGGGTGGGCTGGTCATGACCGAGCAGTCTCTGGGGCCGGTTTCCATCGGTGATGAGCCGGCCATGGCGACAGCCGAGTTTTCCAAGCTGCTCGGCCCACCTCAGCGGGAAGGGGAGGCTCCCACCGAATGCATGGGCACAGGTCCGGTCGACTCCCAGATGGTGTCCTGGCCAGGTTTGACCATCATCTCGATCGATGAGGGGTCAGGGGTACGGGTCTACTCGATCAGCCTGAACAGCCAGGGGGACCTGGGCGGATCAACGGCGGCTGGACTTCGGGTTGGATCCCAAGAGTCCGAACTGCTCAACCTCTATTCAGACGCGGCAGGCCAACGAAATGACTACCCATCGCTCGAAGGTGCTTCCTACGACCTGGGCGGGGCGTTGAGCGCGTTTGTCGCCGACGGCGAGGTCACGGCTCTCTCGCTGAATCAGGTCGTCTGCACCTAGCGGAACTTTCCGGGCCATCGAGCTGAGGGCTGTTCGGTTTTGAGGTCGGGTTGGGGCTGGTTGCCTGTCGCCCCTTGGGATCCAGAGGTGGAGCATCCACCCTTTCGAGTGTCCGATCTGGTTTCCCAGGTCGCACCTGATGACCAACAGGGATGGCCGGCGTAGCTGCACAAGCATCCACAAAGGGAGGGGCGGGCACTGCCGGATGGGTAATGCTCGCCGGAGAACTGATGCGGCTCTCTCAGGCGCTTTCAGAGCTGCATCAGGCCAGAGGCGAGGCCCAACGAGCAACCGCCGTGCTCGAACATGCCCGAGCATCCCAGGCCAAACAACCCAAACCGAGCCGATCCGATCAGACCCACCAGGTCCAGCAGGCTCACCAGCTCAAACCCCAACGAGAGACCGGTTTCGGGCGGTAGGCCAGCGGGTGGAATGCTGCGGGCTTACTGGTGGTTGAGCGTCAGAGCCGGCGGCGCTCTGGCTCGCCGCTGGCTGAGCTGCGTTCCCGGTACTGGAGAAGTTTGATCACGAGATCAAAGACACCGAGGTAGAGCAAGGGGAGCACGAAACCTTGCCAATGGCCTCTCAGGACGACGACGGTGACCACCGCTGCAAGGAATGGCTGCCTTGGCGTAACAGCCAGACTCCTCGAACGCACCGCCCACCAAGCAGGCCATTACCTGTCGCTACGCCGACTCCTCGCGGACCTGGCCGGGATCCAAGAAACCACCCTGCTCTACCAAGGCGACAAAGGCCGGCCATGCGCCCGCCACATGACCACCACCATGACCCCCAACCAGCAACAGCTCTACGACCTGTTCAACCTCGACCAATACTCCCCAACCAAACGGCTTAGGTAATACACCCACCACACCCAAAACCCCTGTCACACCAACGAAAACCGGCCCTCCACGCCCACTAGCCAGGAAAGTCCCGCTGGCGCCAACGGTCGGGAAACCGGCCGATCATGGCACCCGGTAGTGGACGTCCCCGTTGGGTTCGATGCCGACCAACTCGAGGGTTCCGGCATCGTCCGGGTTCAGGAGCCCCGCCCACGGCGTGCCTGCAACGGCCGGCGTCACCACCACATCGGTGACGCCGAGACGCTTCAGTTCGGCCATTGCGGCCGGGCTTGGCAGATCCTTCAACGCGTTCGACCTGATGATGAACGACTGAGGGAAGGTGCCCGAGTAGCCGTTGAGTATCGGCCGGTGGTGTGCGGTCGATCGGAACACCGCGGAGATCTCGTGTTGGGGGATGAAGTCGATGCCGTCGTCGGCGATGTTCAGCGGCAGGTAGGCCACGGTGCCCGAGCCCTCGGCGAGTTGATGGTCCAGTGGGGTGACCGAAGCGGTGGGCAGATCGGACAGGTCAGGCCAGCCCTCGACGATGGGTATCAGCAGCAACGCCCCGGCGAGGGCGACGCGGGCGCCCATGCCGGCGCCGCGGCGCCGCACCAACGCATCGTCGAGCCACATGACGGCACCGGCGCACAGTACGGCCAGCCCCAACAACGCCAGCGTCCAGTAGCGGCCCGCCCCTCTGATGGCATCGAACCCCGGCAACTCGAAGAGCAGCCGCATCGGGGTGAACCGTCGCCATCCCGTGTCGCTCAGCCCGAAGCCCAGCACGGCGCCGAGCAGCACCAGGGCCAGGCCCAGGCTGCGTTGCGTGCGGCCCGTACGCCGCCATCCGAACCACCCGGCGGCGGCACCCAGCAGCGGGGCGAGCCCGGCAAACATCGGCAACAGCAGGCGGTCGGCGGGTGTCTTTGGTCCCAACCAGCGCCGCCACACCAGCACCCGGCTGTCCACCTGGCCCACCTGAGCCGACAGCGCGGCCACGGCAGCCAGCCCGTAGCTCGCCACCTCGCCCGAGTTCAGCACCCGCAGGTGCGCCAATGCGATGGGTACACATGGAATCGCACCCACGGCCAGGGAGCCCACCACGGCGCCAAACCGTCGCCACGACAGGTTTCGGTGGCGCACCGCCAACACCACCACCACGGTGAGGGCAAGAAACCCGGCCTGGTACACCGACGTTCCAATCGACACCAGCGCCGCCGATGCCAGTGCGAGGCACCCAAGAATGTCGGGCCGTTCGCCGTCGTCCTGGTCGAGCAGGCGCCAGATCCCCACCACCGCCAACGGCAGGCCCATGCGCCAGGTCATGTGCACGTGCAGCATGAAGAACGACGGCAGCGGGCCAAACGCGTACACCACACCCATCACCGCGCCCGCCAAATGTGAGCGTCGCAGCGTCCACCCGGCCCACCAGGCGGCGGCGAAGTTGGCGACCACGCCGATCAGCAACGCGGCGTTCACCACCGTGGTGGGGGAGCCACCCAACCAGCGCACCGGAAGGGTCACCAGCGCCGGTGCGATGCGGGTGTCGGAGTAGGCCAGCGTGTCGGGGGTGGGGGCAAAGATGTTGGCGTCAAACAACTTGTCGTCCGAAGTGACGGCGTGCTGCACCCAGTCCAGGTTCCACGCCTCGAACACCGGGTCGCCGGGGTCCAGCAGGGTGCCGCCGCCCCGAAGTATCAAGGGCCCCCAGACGACCAAGGTCAACAGCAGGCCACCAACGACCACCACCAGTGGCATGGGCACCCGCTGCCACGGAGCGCGTCCGTCCGGCTCGGCGTGCGCCTCTGGTGCGGTCATTCGACGCCGGGAGCCGAGAGCAAAGTCACCCGGTTAGTCAAGCGCCTCGGCAGATGCAGCGCACACTCAGGGTGTGTCGGCGAACGGGTGGGACCCAAAAGCATCCGGTGCCACAGCCTCGATCGGCAATCGAACCGGACCGTCGGGAGCCATCACGAGGGCACTGAGGTATCGCCAGGCGCCGGGTGTAGCCGCCAGTAAGTCCCCCCGAGCCGAAACCGTAGCTCGTTCAGGCACTGGTAGGGGCACGATTGGCGTGGTGAGCGTGCCGGTGGCGGCGTCGAAGACCCGCGCGGTCCCATCGATACCGGCGGTGGCGATCCGGGTGCCGTCGGGGCTGTAGGCCACCCCGCTCACCGAGCCGTTGTGGCCGGTGCACACGGTGAGTTCCTCGCCGGTGGCGGCGTCGAAGACCCGCGCGGTCCCATCGAGACCGGCGGTGGCGATCCGGGTGCCGTCGGGGCTGTAGGCCACCCCGCTCACCGAGCCGTTGTGGCCGGTGCACACGGTGAGTTCCTCGCCGGTGGCGGCGTCGAAGACCCGCGCGGTCCCATCGTCACCGGCGGTGGCGATCCGGGTGCCGTCGGGGCTGTAGGCCACCCCGCTCACCGAGCCGTTGTGGCCGCCCGGCAAGAGCCGGGCGAGAGGATTGATGCGTTGGGGCTGGGGCCAGTTGGGGGCGGGGGGGCGGGTGGCACCAATGTTGTCGGCGCCCAGAATGTCGCCGGCGGTCTCGCCGGTGCCGTCGGGCCAGATGCATCCGGTGATTCGACACCGAACCACCTTGCCTCGGGTCGTGGTGGCCGAGGAGAGGTCCATGTCGTTCAGCCGGCTCTCACGCATGAGCGCTGCCGGGAGCGAGGCGTCCTGCAGGTCGATCGTGCTCAGCGAGCAACCAAGGAACTCGGTCCGGTCCAGTCGGGCGGAGCGCATCGAGACCCGGTCCATCCGCACCCGGGAGAACACCGTGTCACGCAGATCCGTCTGGTCGAACGTGCAGCCCGAGAGGTTCAGCATTGCTCCGGTGGTGGGGCCCGCGACGTGTAAGTGTCGGAGCGAGGCACCGGTCAGGTTGAACCCGGTGAGGGTCCGGCCGGGGGCCTGCCGATCGTTGGCCGCCAGGCAATAACGAAACGCCAGCTCCGATGCCAGCGGGCGGGGGACCCGTGCCAGTTCGTCCAGTGTGGCCTGGAGTGCCGCCACGTCGCGGGCGGCATCGGGGTCGCTGCCCAGGCCAAGCGCCAGATCGACCAGAAACACGAGTGTTTCGGGCGAAGGGTTGGGGATGGCCCACGCCTCGTGGCGGCCTTCGACCAGGGCTCGCATCAGGTACCGGGCCAGGAAAAACTCCAGCAGCGAGGTGTGGGCAAACTCGAAACGATCCACGCCGGGCCGCACCACGAAGGTGGACGTGCGCAGGTCCTCGGCGAGCAATTCAAGTGCCGCCCGGTCGCCCCCGTAGAAGCGTTGCATTTCGGGTAGCGACTCGAGACGCTCGAACAGCCAGTTGTCGAGTGCAGCGTGGTCGATGCCCCTGCCTCCGCGACGCCAGAGGTGCGCCGCCAGGTCTTCCATCAGCAGCCGCTTGTCGGCTGAACGAATCAGATGATGGTTCTCGCCCCGCTCCAACCATTGGGTGACAAAGCCGTTATACAGCGTGGCGAGGCTGACCGGACGTTTCTCCTGGCGGGCCTGCCGCAATGCCGGCAACTGATCAGAGATGAGGCGCAGGTTGTAGGGCCGCTCGGCCAACTCCATCAGGTTGTGCACCATGGACAGCAACTCCATGGCTTGTCGAACCGAATCGGGGGTGTCCACCTCCCGTTCGATCTCGGTGAAGTGTTGCTGGAGGTAGTCGCGAATCTGAGCATCGTTGAACGGCAACAGATAGATGGCGCGGTACAGGTTCTTGACGGGTTCCTTGTCCTCACCGCCGAAGAACGAGCGTTCACGGTCGATCGTCGGGAAATAGTGGGTGCGACACGTCATCAACAGTCGGCCCGTGTGCTGACCGTCGTCCTCGATCATGGCGGGAGGCAGCGCCCGCCACAGTTCGCGTAGGAAGTCTCGGCCCTTGGCGGGGCTGAGATGCACCAGCACCTCGTCGAGGCCATCGAAGATCAGCAGCGCCCCTTGGTTGCGAACATGGTCCAGCACCACCCGGGCGTTCACGCTTTCACTATCGGCCACCTGCCAGGCATTTCGTAGCACGCTGTCGATCACCTCATTCAAGCGTGGAGCGCTTCGCAGTCCCGCCTCAACTGTGCGAAGGTCCAGATAGATGGACAGTGGTGGCGCCTCGTCCTGTGGCTCCTCGGTCCAGTCATGCCAGGCGTCGTTCAAATCGTTGTTCAGCACCATGGCGGTGGTGGTCTTGCCGGTGCCCAGGTCGCCAAGCATCACCCCATATGGCGCACCGTCCGGGTCGTTGGCCCATTGCCGCAGGTTGGTGACGGCGTCGAACGCCTCCGAGCGGTCAGAGCGCTGGGTGGCCAGTTGCTGCGAGCTGGACGTGCCCTCGGTGAGGTCGTAGCGGGCGGCGTCACCGTGGACGAAGATCTGCTCGGTCGGCAGCCTGCGGGCTAAAAGCCTCCCCTGGTGTTCGTGCTGCTTGGAGGGGTTGCACGGTTCGGTCATATCGCCGGTACTGAGAGATTCGAGGGTCTCGTCGCCGTGACGAGCAGTGCGGACGCCCCCCAGCAACAGCGCCACTACGGCGTCCGCCAACTCATCGGCGGCACGTGGCAGCGAATCTCTGCGGTTGGGCCAGGGCTTGCCTCCCCGAAAGACCATGGGTCGGTTGGTGGCAGATCCAAGCCTCCCGACGAGGTGCCCGTTCTTGATGTGGTCGGTTAGCGGTTCAATGCACACCGGCGCCGTACACGTGGTTGCCGGCCAGGGTGGGCCCTCGGCCAACCGCTTCAGCTCGGCATGGGTCAACAGCGGAATCACGATCGTCGCTTGGTTTCTGCGCCTCTTCCGGTGGGCCTCGGTTTGGCCCGCAACCAGGTTGCAGGTGGAGTAGCGCACAGCCAGGTTGGCGGCGGCGAGGTTGAGGTTCGTTTGGGTTCGCTGGTCGAGCAGCGTCTCCATCGCTTCAGCCATTTCCGACTCCTCCTCGCCGTGCTCAAGGTGCACCCACAGCGTGGTGGCGCCCAATTGCCGGGCGGTCCGCTCGTGGTCCGCCTGGTCGACGGCGTCCAACGTGACCGGGGAGGTCTCCAACGTGCGGCTGGCCAAGGTCGATACCCGGGCAACCTCGGCGCTGCCGGCCGGCATGCCCTCGGCCCACCAACCCCGACGTCCGGCGTCACCGGTGCGCTGGGTGTCGGTCTGTACCCGTATCGGCACTCCCGCCCGTTCGGCCTCACCGTTCAGCGCGTAGCGGAAGTCGCGAAACCTGTTGACCGCCTGCGGATGGTCGGGGAACAGCCTGTCCAGCGCAGCGCTCAGTAGAAACTCGGTGTCTGCCCCCTGTGTGGTGGCCAGCACGTCGGCCAGTTGGGTGCACCGGCCGCGCAGCGTGTGGCGGCCGCTCATGGTGGCCGACAGTTGATGCAGCAGAGGTACCGCCTGAGTGGCGGTCAGGCGTGGCCAGTCGTCGGTGGCCATCAGCCCAGCAGGCCGTTCTCGTCGAATCGGGTGGTCATGTCCTGCACCAGTTGATTGCAGAAGCGCTTCAGGTTCATCCCGCCGCATTCGCTGAACCACTGTCGCTGGGGCTTGCCCTTCTGTCTTAGCCGGTGGATCTGGTGTTGTTCCAGACCCTTCAGGTTGGCCGTCTGGAGGTTCACCGTTTCCAGCCCGACCGGCAGGATGATGGCGTCGTCGCGGTTGAGGAAGTGGGGCAGTTCCTCGGTGCCGATGTAGTCGCTGACCAAGAACGCAGGTGACACGAGGAACAGGCCGAAGTCGCTCTCGTCCATTGCCCGGTCGATCTCCTCCTGCCACCGGTGACCGGTGGCAAGGTGGCGTCGAGCGAACCATGCATCCACTCGGAAGCCGGCTGCCGAGTCCAGGCGGGGGCGAAGCAGGTCAAGAAAGCGGTCGACGAGTGCGATGTCGAACTCCGCGTAGCTGACGAAGCCCTTCAAGAGGGGAGAGTGTGGCTCTTCTGGCGTGGGATCGGGTTCGATCATCTGGCCATCGTAAGGATCCCGACCGGTATCGTCAACCGCTTTGAACAACGAATACAACGATCACGCAACGAACCTGACCAGATATGCACTCGCATCGACGAGAGAACGCCGGTCGAGCTCCGTCGGCGGGCCGGCGCCGCGGTGGCGGTCATTCCTCCAGGTCGTCGAGGTGGCCGTTGGCTCGGAGCCACTCCTCGGTGTGGGCCATGCCTTGGGCCAGGCTCACCTGCGGCGCCCAGCCCAGCAGCTCGTGGGCCTTGGCGTTGGACACGGGCCGTGACTTGTTGAGCATCTCCATGACGCCCCGGCCCAACTCGGTGGGTTTGCCCGCAAGCTGGAGGCTGCGCCTGGCGGCCTCGGCGATGGCGATCGCAGTACGGGTGGAGTAGCTGCGGGGTGGGCCGTCCAGCCCCAGCATGCGGTAGAAGTGCCCGAAGTATTCGGCGGTGCTGACCGGCTCCTCGCCGCCCAGATGGATGATGTGCCCGGCGGCCGCCTCGGTGGTGGCTGCGGCCAGGATGCCGTCGACCAGGTCGTCGACGTAGATGGCGGTGAACAGCCCCTCGCCGTGGTTCGGCAGCAGGAATCGGCCGGATCGAATGGCGGCCAGCGGCTCGAGCACCCAGGGCCGACAGCCCGGCCCGTAGACGTCGGCCGGGCGGATGATCGTGGCGGCCAGTTCGCCCGCGGCATGGGCGGCCAGCACCGCGTGCTCCCCCGCGATCTTGGTGTCGGTGTAGGGGTTGCCGGTGGGCATCAGCGGCCAGTGCTCGTCCAGGGGCGCATCAGGGTGAAACCGCTCGACCGCCTCGGTCTGGATCTGGGCGAATCGGCCCACGCCCATGGTGGACAGGTGCACGAACCGGCCGACCCCGGCGTCGGCCGCCGCCTCGATCACCCGGCGCGTGCCCACCACGTTCACCCCCCACGCCACGGCGGGGTTGACGTTGTTGGTCATCACCGCCGCGGTGTGGATCAGCACGTCGCACCCGTCCAGCAACCCCTGCCACGCCGCCGGATCGCAAATGTCGCCCGCCACGACACCCCGCTCCACTTCGGCAACGGTGTCCAGGCCCATCACCTCGGCACCCAGGCCCCGGCAGCGTTCGGCCAGTTTACGGCCCACAAAGCCGTTGGCGCCGGTGATGAACACCGAGCGTCCAGCGAGGGAGGGGAGCTCGCTCACAGCGTTCGGCTGTACTGGAACTGCTCGTAGCCGATGGCGTTGGTGTTCAGCTCGCCGTCGACCCGCACGTGGATCACCGCCGGTTTCCCCGACGCCACGGCGGCCTCCAGCGCTGGGACGAACCCGTCCATCGCGGTGACGTATTCGCCGTGGGCGCCCATCGCTTCGGCCATCAGGTCGTAACGCACGTCGGGTGAGATGTCGGTGCCCTGGTGGCGGGCCTCGTCGATGCCCTTGAACCGGTGGGCCGCCCGCTCCATGCCCCAGCCGCTGTCCACCGACACGATCGAGATCACCGGAAGCCCGGCCCGCACCGCGGTCTCGATCTCCATCGGGTTGAACCCGAAGGCGCCGTCGCCGCTGAGCAGGTAGACGGTTCGGTCGGGGGCGGCCAACTGGGCGCCGATGGCGAACGGCAGGCCCGTTCCCAGGTAGCCCATCTTCACCGAGTACAGGAACGAGTCGGGCCCGAAGATGGGGTTGAGCGCCACCGCCCAGAGGGTGGTGTTGCCGCCGTCGACCACGCAGATGGCGTCGCGGTCGAAGAACTCCCGAGCCGCCATCACCATCTGCCCCGGGTTGACGCCGTCGGTGCCTTCCGCCATCACAAACGGCACTGCGTTGTTCACGGTCTCGGCGTTCAAGGCGGCGTACTTCTCGGCATCGACCAGCGCAGCACGCCGTTCGCAGCGGACCTGCACCGCCTCGCCCAGCGCCGCCAGCGCGGCCTTGGCGTCGGCCACGATGGCTTCGTCCACCGGCCGGTTAAGGCCCATCGACATCGGGTCGCAGTCGATCTGAATGGTGTGCTGGGCGGCGGGGTCGCCCCAGGCCGGCGGCATGCCCCAGCCGTCGTACTCGCCCAGGCGGGCGCCCACCACCAGCACCACGTCGGCGTCGCTGCGCACGGCGCTGGTGGTGGCCATATCGAAGATGTGGAAGTAGTGGGGGTGATCCTCGGGCACCACCCCGCGGGCGCCCAGGCTGGTGCTCATACCGGCGGCCAGGTGGTCGCCGAGCGCCACGAACTCGTCGGCCGCCTTGGCCCAGGCGACGCCTTTGCCCGCATACAGGAAGGGGTGCTCGGCGTTGGCCAGCGCCTCCGCCGCCCGCTCGATGGCGGTCGGATCGCCTGAGCCCAGGTCGATCACCCGGTTCTGGACGGCCGGGGTGACGCGCAGGTCCGAGATGTCGATCTCCTGGGCCAGCAGTTCGTCGGGGATGGCCAGAAACGCCGGCCCGGGGCGGCCGGTGGTGGCCGCGCGGAACGCCGCCCGAATCAGCTCGGGCACCCGATCGGCCCGGGCGATCAGCGCCGAATACTTGGTGATCGGCCTGGCCATGTCCACCAGGTCGGTGGCCTGCCAGGCGCCGCCCCGCTCGGGCTGGGTGGTGGCGCTGCGCCGGGTGCAGGCGATGGCCACCACCGGGTGCCCCTCGCCGTGGGCGCTGGTAAGGCCCGCCAGCATGTTGGCTCCGCCCGGCCCCGGGTTGCCGATCACCACGGTGGGCCGGTGTCCGATGCGGGCATGGGCCTCGGCGATGTGGGTGGCCGCCTCCTCGTGGTGGGTGTTGAGGTAGTCGATCCCGTAGTCGCCCAACTGCGACACGAGCGGAATGTGGGCGCCGTCGACGATGCCGCACATAAACGTCACCCCCTCGGCCTGGAGACACTTCGCCATCAGCTCGCCCACGGTCATCGTTGTTCGCTCATCGGCCATGGAAGAAGGATGAACCATGCAGGGCGGAAGGGCCAGGGGCGATCGTCACAGGTCGTTCCGCCCGGCACTTTTTACGGCCCTGGCGACGATGCGGTCGGCCACGGCGGTGGTGACCCGCTCGGGCAACATCCGGGTCATCAGCGCGGCTCGGCGCGCCTTGGCGCCGGGGATCACGGTGAACCGGCCCCGGGCCAGGCCGTCGAGCATCTCCCGGCACGCCTCGTCGATGGGTAGCGTGCCCGCCACGTCCTTCAGCGCGCGGGTGGCCGGGTGCATGGTGGCGTCGTACTGGCGAACCATCGGGGTCATGATCTCCGGCGGGCAGATCACCGACACGCCGATGCCCTCGGGCGCGTACTCCAGGCGTAGCACCCGGGCCAGGCCGATCACGCCGGCCTTGGAGGCGGCGTATCCGGCGTAGGTGTAGCCGCCGGTGATGCCGGCCAGGGAGGCGATCAGCCCCAGCCGGGAGCCCGTGCCCATGTGGGGCAGCACTGCGGCGGCAAAGTTGCGGCTGCCGAACAGGTTGACCGCCACGGTGCGCTCGAAATCCTCCCGTTTCGCCTCGGCGAAGCGGTCGTTGATGCTCACCCCTGCGCTGTTGATCGCCAGTCGGGGCGCGCCGATGGCGGCCACGGCCTCGGCGACCGCCGCCGCCAGCGCGTCGGCGTCGCACACGTCCACCTCGGCGGTGCGCACCTGTTGGTCGACGTCGCTCCGTGCCCTCTCGATCTCGCCGCGCACCTCGGCCGGGATACTGCGGTCGAACACCGCCACCGAGGCGCCCCGGGCAGCCAGCAACCCCGCCAGGTGACGGCCGATGCCGCTTCCCCCGCCGGTGACGTAGAAGGTTCCCCAGTCGGCCGTCCGTGTCCTGCCCATGCGCCCCCCGACCCTGCGGGTCCGTTCTGTCGTGTCTATCGCACCGCCCACCCCTGAGTGTTCGACAACAGCCGAGCCGGGCGGCTGGGCTACGTGGCGGTCCCCGTTCGCCTCGTTTCAACCCGCCTGGGTGGGGTGCCACCGGTGAAGCGCCCACTGCCCACCGTCGAGTGGCTGCCCAGGTATCGGCGATCGCCGCCGTTGCCGCCAGCGCAGTGGTGACGACGGGGATGCCGGGCGGACGACAAGACCCCACAGCTGGTTGGTGCGGTGACCTTGATGGCGGGAGTGCTGTTTCTCGTGCTGGCGGTGCTCAAGATGGGATGGATCTCGCGGTTCCTCTCCAAGGCGGTCATCACCGGCTTCCTGCTCGGCGCTGCGATCGAGGTCGTCGTCGGTGAGCTTCCAAAAACGACGGGCACGGAGGTTGGACTTCGAGGCCGTCAACTCCATTGACTCCCCAGGTGTCGGAGAACTCGACCGCTTGGCGGGTGTTGACGGCGACCTGGGGGTCACGGTTCACTTCGCCCGCATGAAGCCTGACGCGCGAGCGGTGCTTGCGGCCCGACACACCCGGTGACCCGAGCGACGCTCCGTTAGGGCGAGCCCTCGGGTGGGCGATCCCCCAGGTACATCAGCGAGCCGGGGGTTGTGAGCAGTTCGCCCGTTTCGAGCCAGGTCTTCAGCCCGGACAGGATCATCGGCCAGCCGCCGAACAGCTGGTCGTTGGCGCCCTCTCGCAGTTGGTCGTGGGTGACGGTCAAGCGGCACGAGTCGCCGACGGGTTCGATCTCCCAGGTGACCCGGCTGGTCCCCTCGGCGATCACCTCGGGCCCCCACAGGGCCCGCATCGATTGCACCAGCTTGCGGGGTGGCTCCACCTCCAGGTTCTCGCCCTCGCCGAGCGGGTCCGAGCCGTTCGGGTGCGACATGGTGAACGAGGAGCCGGGCGTCCAGTCCGACCTCACGGCGGCCCCGAAGTTGTACTTCGCCCTGATGTCCGGGTCGGTGATCGCCTCCCACAGCCGCTCGGGCGTGGTCCGAATGTAGATCTCGAAAACCTTTTCCATGGTGTGCTCCAGTTCTTCCTTGAGGTCGACGAGGCCGGTGGTCCAGCCTTCGGTGAATTTGGACACCCAGCGGTCGTGGACCAGCCGGATGGGAACCGGGTTGAGGTAGTGCAACTTCTCGCGACCCCGTCGCTTGGTGACGACCAGCCCTGCCTCTTCCAGCAGACGCAGGTGCTTGGCCACCCCGACGCGGGACATGTCGAAGCGCTCGACCAAGGCGTTCAGCGGCTACTGCACGCAGAACTCGTTGCCCTCGGGGTCGGCCATCGTCACGTGATGACCCCCGGGCTCGTCGATCTCGTACAGGACCTCGGCACCGAGTTGGCGGAGCCGTTCCACCTCGTCGTCGCGGCGCTCGGCGCCGACGTTGAGGTCGAGGTGCAGCCGGTTCTTGTCGGTCTTGGCCGCGGGGTTGCGCTGAAACAGCAGGCGTGGCCCGGTCCCGCCGGGGTCGCCGACGCCGACCAGATCGTTCCAGTAGAGACGTCCGTCGTCCTCGTGGATAATGTCCCGAGTGGCCAGCCCGGCCTCGATCACCCGGTTGATCAGGTCGGTGGTGTTCTCCACCTCGTAGTGCAGCGCCTCGGCCCAGAAGCGGGCCTGGGCGAGCGGGTCGGTCGCATCGATGACGATCTGGATCGGAGTAGCGGCGTCGGTGCTCATGCAACCGGTTTACCGGGCACCGCCGGGCCAGTGCAACGGATTGGTGTACCCCCTGGAGCAGCGACCGAGCGCCGATATCGGGATCACTCCGAGACGTTTAGCGCCTCGGGCCCGGCCAGGTCGGTGGCTTTCCCCGGACCCACGATCCGTGTATCGGCCCGATGTCGTTGTCGATCATTCCGTTGATCGTCACCGTGATCCCCCGGCCCTCCCAACCGTGATCCCGGTCTCGGCACGCCACGTGAGGTAGGGGTTGAACTGCAACTGCGCCATGGGGAATGACGCTTTGATCGCGTGGTGTTCGCCGCGCACCAGCAGGTAGCTGGCGACGCCCACACCTCTGGTCGCGCCGGTCAGCGTGCCAACCGCCAACACGACGCCGTTGCGGGTGGAGGTTGCCAACAGCGAATACCCCGCGCTGATCGCCACAACCAACGCAAACCAGATGACCTACCAGGTCAGGATGATGCGTTCCCCGGCGTGCGACGCCGGGTCGCTTGTCGGAAGTCAGCGCACCGGTGGCGGCCAGGGCGGTGGTTGTCCCTCGACCCACGACCCGTGGACCGGCCCGATGTCGTCGTTCACCATGCCGAGGATCGTGACGACGACTCCATCGACCTCACCCGGTGCCGCTGACCATTCGGCCGCCCCTCGGGTCAGGCCGCGGAACACCGCTGCAGCCTCATCCCATCTCGCCTTGGTCGCCGGGCCGGCCCGCACGCAGACGTCCTCAACCAGCGATGCCCGCATCAGCAACTCGCCGTCGTTGAGCATTTCGGTTGACGCCTTGGAGACCTCTGTGCCGTTGACTTCCAGGCTCGACGATGAGTGCTTGCGAACCGGCACCACCCAGTAGTGGTCACCCTGTCCGAGCCACGCCTTGGTCGGCACCGGGTCGCCGTTGTGAGAGGCCACCCGCCGAAGGCCGTGAACCAATGGTCCGGGGTGACGTGTCGTCGCGACGGCCACCCCGTCGCTCAGCAGCCCCCAACCCCAGCGAATCCGTCGCCGAAGCTGAACGAGCAGCGCCACGGCGCCGATGGTCATGAACACCCCGATGATCAGGCGAGGCATCCCCTCGCCGCTCGTGGCGGCTCCAATCGCCGCGGCGGTCAACCAGAACGCCGCCACAAAGCCGATCACCAGGTTGGATGCAACGACCGCACGCCTGTTGCGGCGGGCCTTCGGATGGTGCAGGAGGCTCAACTGCAACGCCATCAACGAGTCGAGTTCTCCCGGTGTCAGGCCGTACTGCGCGGCTGACGACACCATCACTGCGCTCCCGTCCGCCCACGGGAGTGCGGCGACGTTGGGGCCTTCGCCCTCAAAGCGGTACACGGTTGGAGGCGCGATCCCGAGGGCGTTCGCATACTTCTCGGCGCGGCCGGTGAGCTCAGCGTCGTACTGCGATGGTGCTTTGGGGAACGCCGCCTTGATTGCGTGATGCTCGCCACGCACCAGCAGGTAGACGGCCGAACACGCTCCAACCAGCGCGCCGGCAACCAGACCGATCACCATCACGGTGACGCCACCTCCGACGGTGGCCAAGAGCGAGTAGCCGGCGCCGATCGCCACGACCACGACGAACCACACGATTATCCAGTTCCGGATGATGCGGGCCCCGGCGCCGCTGAGCTCCTCATGCATCGACCCATTCTGGTCGGCCGGGCCAACGGGGGTGATCCAGGCTCCGCCGAGGCAGCGGCGTTGCCGCAGTGTTTTGGCTGTCGATTGTGTCCGAACCCGGGTTGAGCTTGGGCTCATCGCAAGCCTCGCCACGGGGGTGCCGGTCAGCTCAGACCAGGTCGATCGGGCCCTGTCCGACCTGGGACATGCAGGGCTGATCCGGTTGCCGGTCAACGACCTCGCCCGACGTCGGTTGCTCGGTTTTCCCGTCGGGATGGCCGTTGGCCTCGACGCACCCAGTCCGACGGGCCGAACGGGGTGGCGGTCGGCGCCGACGGCACCGTCTACGTCGCCGACTCTGGCAACAGTCGCATTCGAAAGATCACCTGAACCCGGCGACTGGCCCCACCGCTCATCATGCGCGGGGACGGTTGACAACAGTTGTTGGGCGAATCAACGTGCCCGCCCTGAGCAGAAACAGTGACCCGTCGATGGCGATCTCCGACATGTCGAGCCCGATGATCCGGTCCTACGCGACCACCGCGTTCGCTGCAACCTTTTTGAACACCCCGGCATCGACCCACAGGCTGTAGCGCTCTCTGACGGTGGAATCGGAGACCTTCCCGCCACAGATCCTTTCGGCGTCTACCCAGGAGCAGCCGGTGGTCAAACGGACGTGCACAACGTCGAAACAGGTGCGGTCATCGATCCGTGGTCGGTGACCTCCTTTGGGATGATTGTCGACGTGTCGGGGGATGAACTGCTCGATAGATGCCCAGGCAGCATCATGACTTCGGGGTGGAACGCGCGCATAATGGTGGCCTCCACCGTTTTCGGGTGTTTGGTTGCACCTGCCATAAAAGCACAGGACAAACCCCGACCGGTGGACCCTTCGCCTCAGGTCCCAGCCGCCTTCACCAGCCAGCTGGACGACCCGCCGTTCGCTTCGAACGTACGTTCCCTCTTTCTACCCGCGCGGCCTCTTATTGCAGAAGGCCTCGATTCGGGTGCGGCCCGACCGTTGACAGGTGACGTGCTGGCCGAGATCCGAGCCAAGTCGTTTGAATCCGACGAGTGATTGCCAACCTGGGAGACGAGCCGAGGCGGTCGGTGGGCCGCTACGCCTCGGTGAGTTCCGTGGTCGTGGGAAGCGACACGTTCAGTGAGGACACGTCGATCTCGCCAACCAGTTCGGGCTTGGCAGAGGCACCCGTCGAGGCCACCACCTGCAACGTGAGCGACGACTTGGCCTCCATGTGCTGGGCGATGATCTGGACGCTCCGATCATGCCGCTCCGAGGGTCACCCGGTCGTAGGCGGGTTTGGCCACCGTTTCGATCTCGACCTCATCGGTCGTGGCGCCCTGGTCACACGTCGGGGCCGAGGCGATGGTCGTCGTCGAGGCCGCCCCGTCGTCCGCCGACGCTGCCATGTCGACGTTCCCCGGTTCACACTCATCTCAGCCTCGTCGTTCACGCCGCAAAGCACAGTAGCCACCGGCGCGGTGGCAAACTGGTGCCATGGTCATGAGCGACAAGGATGCTGGTGCGGCACTCGCAGAGGTGATCGGTGGTGGCGTCGTCCCCCGCTCCGAACTTCGCGATCGGCTGGCCGAGGCTGGGTACCGAATCAGCGCGAACGACGTCGATCGCCGCATCCAGATGGACCCTCGGTTCCTCGAGTTGGGGGACGGCATCGGATACATCCCCGGATTGACGGATGGCGTGGCGTTCAGCGTGTGGATCGACCCGGCGACGGCCGCTGAGGGCTACATCCTGATGAAGCCGGAACTGGACGCGATCGGGTGGTGGATCGTCGAATGCGCAGTCGATGTGTTCGACGAGTCAGGCGAGCGGATCGGTGACATCCAGAGCGACGGCTGGATGATCGACGACGTCGACACCGACGTGGTGGTGGGCCCCGACGGATGGCTTGATGCGTTCTCCGACTCGTGGGTGGCGTTCCGGGTCCGTCAGGGCAAGCTCGTGATCGAGCAACTCGTCGGCCCACCCGAAGTCGATCCCGATCGCGCCGCCGCAGCGCGGACGGCGTTTTACGCCGTCGCCGATCACCAGCAGTACCAGCCCCACGGTAGCGACGAGGTGGTTGACGTGATGCGGAGCCAGGTGTCGACCGTGCTCCACGAGGCCATTCGTGCCGATCATTCGCTGATGGCGGGCGAGCCGCTGCCATCGTCGACCGATCTTCTCGCCGCTGCGGGTCTGCGGGTCGAGCGGCGCTCGGTCGTGCCCGCCGATCTGGATCCCGAGGTGCTCGCCGACGCGGACAGGGAACGCCAATCGATGTTCCGATGGGGCGTCGACGCCGACGACGCGCTGGGAGCACAGATTCTGCTGGGCGCCATCGGACTTTATGCCGTGGAGAGCCCGATGGCGTTCGGGGCAACTCCCGACGAGCAGGAGACGTCTCCGGTGATGTTCGAGGCCCTGCTCGAACGAAAGTCGATCGCCACGGTCGTCGCGTACGAATGCTCCGAAACCGAGGGATGCGAAGCCGCCAGGGGCTTGGCGGCGACGGTCGCGGCGCTCTTCGAGGACGACCCGACCAGCTGGGCCATGCGGTGGCTGGTGGCCCACTGCGATCTCGTCCTCGGCGATATCGATTCCGCGGCAGTGGTGCTCGATGACCTGCCCGGCAGCACCGGCTACCTCCCGGTACTGATCGACCGCGCCCGGCTCGCCATCGCTCGCAGCCAGGCCAAGGAGGCACAGAAGCTCCTGCGGGAAGCCGAACGGTTGGTCGAAGACCTCCCCAAGCTCACCCTGCTGCCGCACACCTACCGCAAGGTCATCGACGACCTTCAGGACGAGATCGAGGTCTGGGCGGACAACACTCCGCCGCCGATGGCTCGCCGCAACGAGCGCTGTCCATGCGGGTCGGGCCGCAAGTACAAGGTGTGTCACCTCGGGCGCGAGCTGCACCCGATCGAAGATCGCTCACTTTGGCTGTATCACAAGATGGTTCGATTTGCGCGTGAGCAGGCGGACGACGAGATCGATTCGCTCGCTGGGATTCTGACCGATGTCATGGGCGAACCCTCACTCTGGGCCGAGATGATCAAGGCGCCGTTGATCTCCGACGTCGTGCTCCACGAAGAGGAGTTCGAGCAGGGCTTCCTTGACGGACGACTATCGACTCTCCCCGACGACGAGGTGCTTCTCGCTCAGCAGTGGATGCTGGTCGACCGCACAGTGTTCGAGGTCGAATCGACCAGTCCGGGCTCTATCGAGCTTCGCGATCTTGGCACCGGCGAGATGATCGAGGTCGTCAACGTGGACGATAACCCGATGTCGAGGCCCGGTAGCCTCCTGATCGGTCGCCCTCTGCCGGTCGGGGACATCTACCGTGCATTCTCGGGGTTTATGGCGCTCCGACCAGATCTCGTGCAGGCTGCGTTGTCGGTACTTGACGACAAGGACCCCGACGCACTGATGGAGTTGCTCGGTTCGATGCACCGTGCGCCGGAAATCCGTAACACCGATGGCCATGAGATGGAGCCGACCGAAGTCACCTGGTCGCTGCCCGACGGCGCCGACGTGGCTGAGGCTTTGGGTCGGGCAGGTCTCACCGACGATGGAGACAGCTGGACGTTGGTGCGGGACACCGCCAACCAATCGAATGCGCTCGTCGCGTCGATCCAGCTGGACGGCGACACGATGTTGGGCAGCACCAACTCGGTCGAGCGGGCCGGGGAACTCCTGGAGTTGATCGCCGAGCACGTTCCGGATGCGGTCCACCTCAGTACCAAGCTGAGCGCCTTGGACGAGTTCGACGAGAACGATCCGCCCGAGCTGCCCAATCAGGCCGAGATGCTCGCCAACCCCGAGATCCGGGCGGCGATTGAGGCCCACATGGCGACCTACGAAACGGAATGGCTGGATTCCACTATTCCGGCGCTGGGTGGCCGCACGCCCCGGGAAGCTGCCGCCGACCCGATCGCTCGCGAGGACCTCATACGGCTTCTGGCCTCGTTCCCCGAGGTGGACGATGGCGCCGTCGGCATGAGTCCCGCCCGCCTGCGAGCAGCGCTTGGTCTCTGACCGAGCAAGCTCCACAAACTGACTAGCCGAAGCTCCACAAACTGACGAGCGCGTCACGAGCCGAAGCCGATACGCGGGTTCAAGTAGCAAGGGCGCCTTGACCTCGGTCAGCAGCTCAGGCCCAAAGCGAGCTGATCGGCTGGGCGGTGAGTCCAGCCCCAAACGACAGCACCTCGTCGCCGGTGTACAAGACCACGCCGTGATGGAAGCGCTGGGGCACTCGGCTTTGAAGGTGCTTGAGACCGCGGAAGTCTTCGGACCGAACCGACCTAGCGGACTTGACCTCAATGCCAACGATGCGTCGGTCCGGGGCTTCCAGAACACCGTCGACCTCATCCCCGTCACGGGTGCGATAGTGACCAAGCCATGGCCGGGTTAACGACCAGGAAATCTGCTTGGCAAGCTCCGATAGCACCAGGTTCTCCAATACAGGACCGGCCAGCGCCTCATCCCGTTGCAGACGGCCGAGCCCCAGCCCGGCCAAGTGCGACCCAATACCGGTGTCGACGAACAGCGTCTTCGGCGTCCGCGATGCCCGCTTGGTGGCGGTTGCCGACCATGCGGGCAACCGCTTAATCAGGAAGACCTCCTCGAACAGTGAGAGATAGCGGCGGGTCGTGGATTCGGGAAGTTGGAGCGCAGAGCTCACTCGGGCAATCACCATCGGCTGAGCCATCGAGTCTGCTACGAGCCTCAAGAGCCGATGGAGATCAGAGCGGCGTTGAATGTCAGCCAACTGGGTGACGTCCCGGTCGAGGAGATCGTTGACGTAGGACTCGAAGAATCGCTCTCGACGGCGGCCCTGCCGACGGACGGCTTCGGGAAAGCCTCCCCGGACGGACCGCTCCAAGTAGTCGGTGCGCTCCAACACTTCCGGGCTCCGCCAGTCCGGCGAAACGTCAAAGACGCGGTCTACCCATTCGTCGGGCGATCCATCCAACTCGCCTTGGGAGAATGGCCACAGCTCCACGGTCTCGGTGCGTCCCACCAGCGCGTCGGGAACGTTGCGTAACCCGAGCAACCGGGCAGAGCCCGTCAGGATGTATTGGCCCGGACGCGGGTCTTCATCGACCCGAGCCTTGATGGGAAGCAGCAGCTCAGGAGCTCGTTGGATCTCGTCCACCACCAGCAGGCCGTCATGCTCAACGAAGGCGACCGGGTCTGCAGCCGCCGCCTGGAGTTCGTTGGGACGGTCCAGGCGACGCTCTCGCACGTTGGAGATGTCTCGTGATACCTCGTGGACCAACGTGCTCTTGCCGGCCTGGCGTGCCCCGATCACGACGACCACGCGCGTGTCGCCCAGCGCCTCGGTCACCAAAGGGGCGGCTCGTCGGTCGAGGTAAGAAGGCAGATTCATCAGGCACCTAGGGTGTTTCAACCGTTGACGTGGTGGATCTGCCACTGTACCCGTGGTGGATCTGCCATCCTGTTCGTGGTGGATCTGCCATCCTCGGCATGAAGCTTCCGCAGGGGCAGTGAGCTCATCGCAGAACGACTCGAACCAGGTACCGGATCGGTGAACCCTGGGTCGATGGGGAGGTTGCGAATCGTCGGCTGTCGCCGAGCAACTGGCGCGCCCGCTCATGGTGTTCGTGATCGGCGATGGTGGCGGCGATCAGCACGTTGGCGTCGAGGAGTAGCGCGTCAGCCGTCGAGGGCATCCGCTACATCTTCGGAACTCACGGGGTAGCCGAGTTGGACCACGCCCAAGCCGGTCACAGCGTCGCGCTCCACCAGTGGCACGGGCCGAAGCGATTTGCGGAGCGCCTCGTTGACGAGCGAACTCAGCGACACGCGGCGGCGTCGCCGCGCGTAGGCCTGGGCTTCGGCATGAAGCTCGGGATCGAGATCGACGGTTGTTCGCATCAGGATGTGGCGAGCGCACGCAAGCACGGTGTCGCTGAACACGACATGATCCACGCCTATCGAAACCACTGGCGCACCTTTGAGACCGATGATGTGGAGGCCATGACAAAGTCACGAGAAGATCAAGCGGCGGCGTTGGAAGCGTGGGCGGACTCGGTCGAGTTTGAAGATCTCCAGGAGGTCGATACCGCTTCGCTGCGGGCCATCGCCGAGGTCGTCGACCGGCGCGATGCTGTAGATAAGGAACTCTGGGCGGTCGTGCGGAATGCAAGGTTGGACGGCCGGAGCTGGTCGGAGATCGCAACCATGCTCGGAGTGAGCAAGCGGGCCGCACAACAGAAATACGGGCCGATGCCAGCGGCATCGTAGGTACACGCAGCGTCAGGCGTAGACCGACGTGGTACCCGGGGCCGCTGGCGGCGCCCGGAAGTGAGGAGCTCGTCAGGCGATGTCGGGAGTGCCGGGCCAGCGTTGGGCGATGTACTTCTGCTTCTCGACCTCGTCGAGGGCCTTGGTGCCGTTCAGGCCGCGCACGTAGAGCTCGGTGCCCTTCTCGTTGGGGCCGCCGGGCTCTGCTTGATTACTGGCCCTTAGCGCCGGAGCCACCAGCCCGGCCCGCTGAGCGCATCTTGGTCATCGGTCCAGCCCGGGATGGACAGCTACTGGAAATCGTCTACCTCACGACCGATACTGGCTACCGGGTGATTCACTCGATGAAGCTCCGCCCGAGCACACTGCGAGGTCCCTCATGAGCTCCACAAAGACCGCACCCAAACCGACGCCGTCGAACCCGCTCTATCCCTATGGCGACATGCTCGCCGACTCGGATGGTCGGCTCTATGACCCGAACGGCCAGGCAGTCATCATCGATGGTCGCCATGCCACGACCCACGCGCTGGAAGCGGAGGCTGACGCGTACGAGCAAGGCATCTTCCGTCGTCCTCCGAGCGGGGCAGGTAGCGTCGAAGCGGCTTCCTAAGCGTCGTCGGGCGTGCCGGGCCGGCGTTGGGCGATGTACTTCTGCTTCTCGACCACGTCGAGGGCCTTGGTGCCGTTGAGGCCCCGAACGTAGAACCCGGTGACCTTCTCCTTGGTACGCCGGGGCTCTGCTTGATGAGTGAACCCGGTCGGGTCGCCGCTACCCACATTACGGGTTGATCTACCCATAATGCGGGTGTATGTTGCGCCGCATGGCGATGCCGAGTTCTGCCCTGCTACCGCTGTTCAGGTCAGCACAACAGATGCGGCTACTCGCTGAAATTTTTCACGGCGTGCCGGCAACCGGCGCGGAACTGGCACGGCGACTCGGCATTCCGCAGTCGACCGTGGCCCGCGAACTCGCCAGGCTGGAAGGGTCAGGACTCATCCGAACCGAGATCGTCGGTACCGGCCAGGTCGCCGTGCCGGCCGATGACCTGCCATTCGCCCCGGCCCTGCGACAGCTGCTGGCGTATGTAGGAGGCATCGTTCCCGTGCTGATCGCCGAGTACGACGGCCGTCCCGAGATCGACGAGGTCTTCATTTTTGGATCATGGGCCGATCGCGTCAACGGCATCTCCGGCCCTCCGCCAAACGACATCGACATAGCGATCGTCGCCGACTCCCTCACTCGCTTCGATCTCGCCGAGGAACGGCTGCGGCTCGAAGCGAGCACCGGTGCAAAGATCGACCAGTTCGTCGTCGAACCCGACAACGAACGACTTGCCGAACTGCGCCAGCACTCGATCCCGGTGCTGAGGCGCCAACATGCGAGGTGACCGGCCGGTTCCACTCGCCGCGATCGAACGCGATCAGATGCATCAATTGGTGGCTCGGAGTGCTGAGAACCGATCAGCCGCCCGTCGAACCCTGCTAGAAGCACGCTCGTTCCAGACGCTTGCGGAGCTCGGCCTCGAAACGGGACTGTCGTTGCCGGCCGTGTCGAACTTCCACGAAGCCGCCCGACTCTCGGTCACGGCGATCGCCACCCTCAACGGATACCGATTTCGCAACGCTCCTGGCGCCCACGAGGCAGTCGTCGACTACGCACTCGCCATCGGGATCGTGGACACGAAGGGCCACGCACAACTCGATCAATTGCGGCAGCTGCGCCACGACATCAACTACCCGGCCGACCTTGTCGAGCCCTCACGCAGAGAGCTTGACGTGATCGCAAGCCTCGTGACAAGCGTGATTGGGTCCGCCTCTGAGAAGCTGCCGGCTCCCCGAATACCACCCCCTCCCGACTAACCCAGGCGATGAGCGCAACTCGCCTCGACCCTCACATCAGGAGGCTTCAGGGGTGCCGGGCCAGCGTTGGGCGATGTACTTCTGCTTCTCCACCACGTCGAGGGCTTTGGTGCCGTTGAGTCCTCGCACGTAGAACTCGGTGACCTTCTCTTTGGGGCCACCGGGCTTCTGCTTGATCACGGTGGCGTCGACGGGGAACCCCGAGGGGTCCACCTGCACCCGGCAGATGTCGTGGCCATCCACGTGGTGCATCTGCGCCCGCACGTTGGTGACCGCAGCGTCGCCCATCGACGTCGAGATGATGTTGGACAGGTGCTGCTGAAACCAGTCCCGCTGGTCCTGGCCTTGTTTGGAATGGTTGGCGTAGTCGCTGTCCAGCCCGTGGACGGTGCCGTCGTCGGATACGCCGATCAGCAGGGTGCCGCCCTCGTGACCGTTCATGAACGCGGCGATCGTCTTCAGCGAGGCGCCCTCAAGCGGCTTGAACGTCCCGCCCGAGTCCTGATGGGTGCGCAGCGTGGCCTTGTATTCCAGGCTCGCCGACTCCCGGTCGGGTCCCAGTAGCTCGGTCACGTCGCAGTGCTCCTGGTGCGCAACCTTCGCCTTCCCCTGGATGAACGGCAGGTACGCCTTCAGCACCTCGCCCTGCAGCTCGGTGTTGTCGATGTAGGCCAGCGCCATGTCCTCGGAGGTGCCCAGCTGGTCGAGCACGCCCGACTGGAACTCTTTGGCCAGGATCAGCCCGAAGTTCTCGGGGCTGTTGGCTGACGCCTGCTGTTGGATGTCGCTGCGCTCGATCAGCTTCTCGGCGACCGTGTCGTAGAACACCCGATCCTTGGGGTCCCAGCTGGTGCCGAAGCGCTCGTTCAGCATGGCGATGATGTTGGACAGCGGCTCGGGTTCGGGCTCGTGCATCTTGCCGGTGCCACCGAAGATCGACACCACCTCGCCGACGGTGCCGTCCAGGGTGACCGACCCCTCGAAGGTCTGCTCCAGCTTCAGGTGGGTCAGCTCCACGTCGGGGTGCACCGCCACCGAGCCGTCGGCCTTCACGAACGCAGCGAGGGCCTTGCAGTACAGATAGTCGCGTTCCAGCTTGATGTCGGTGAACGCCACCACCTGCGACAGAAACGCGTAGGTGCGCACGAAGCGGCCCAGGTCGTCGCGGAACCGCTCCTGTTCGTCCTCCTCGAGGTCGTAGAGAAACCGGTCGATCGCCGGCGCCAGCGCTGCGTGGACCCGCTGGGTCACCGTGGCGCCCTTGGCCAGCAGCAGGTCGACGGTCCGTTCGATCTCTTCTGGCCACAGCACCCCAAACTCGTCCAGCGCATGGCGGGTGTCGTAGAGCAGGTTGGGGTCGGTCGGCGGCGCCACCGTCTCGCCGTACCAGGGCTCGAACGCCGCCCGGATGTCGTCGGCGTCGTTGCGAAAGTCCAGCACGAACGTGCCGTCCTTGCGGATCCCGTCGCGGTCGTAGGTGCGGTTGAGACGCGACAGCGTCTGCACGGCGGCCAGGCCGTTCAGCGGCTTGTCGACGTACATCGCATACAGCTTCGGCTGGTCGAACCCGGTCTGGTACTTCTCGGCCACCACCAGGATCTGCCACTCGCCGCCGTCGAACTCGGCGGGGGTCTGGCTGTCGGGGAAGCCGTTCATCGACGACTCGGTCTCGGTGCCACCGTCCAGATCCAACGTGCCCGAGAACGCCACCAGCACCCCGACGTCGGTGTAGCCCTTGTCGTTCACGTACTTGCGCAGCGCCAGCACATAACGGGCGGCGTGCTCCCGCGACGACGTCACCACCATCGCCTTGGCCATGCCCCCGATGCGATGGGCGACGTTCTCCCGGAAGTGCTCGACGATCACCTCGGCCTTCTGGGCCAGCGTGTGCTCGTGCAACGCCACAAACTTGGCGATCGCCGCGCGGGCTTTGCCCGGGTCGAAGTCGGGGTCGTCCGGCGTGGTGTTCTCGATGTTCCAGTAGGTCTTGTAGGTGACGTAGCTGGCCAGCACGTCGAGGATGAACCCCTCCTCGATCGCCTGACGCATCGAGTACAGGTGAAACGGCACGTGCCGCCCAGTGCCGCGATCCAATCGGCCGAACAGCTCCAGCGTGCGGGCCTTCGGTGTGGCGGTGAACGCAAAGAACGACAGGTTGGGCTGCTTGCCCCGGGCGGCCACGGCAGCGGCAAGCGCATCCTCGGCCGGGTCGGTCAGCTCGTCCGGCGCCGCGGCGCCGTCCGCCGAACCCAGCACCTCTTTCAGCTTGGTGGCCGACTCGCCGGTCTGGCTGCTGTGGGCCTCGTCCACGATCACCGCATACGTGCGGTCGGGGAGCGAGTCGATCTTCTCGGTGACGTAGGGGAACTTCTGCAGCGTCGTGATGATGATGCGGGCCTGCTGGCCGGTCAGCGCCTCGGCCAGCTGGGTGGAGTCCTCGTCGATGCGCTGCACCACGCCGTGCACGTGCTCAAACTGGTGAACGGTGTCCTGCAGCTGCTTGTCGAGCACCCGCCGGTCGGTGATCACCACCACCTTGTCGAACACCTTCTCGTCGGCGTCGTTGTGCAGCGACGACAGCCGGTGCGCCAGCCAGGCGATCGTGTTGCTCTTGCCCGACCCGGCCGAGTGCTGAACAAGGTAGTCGTCACCGGCGCCGTTGCTGCGGGCGGCGGCCGTCATGGCCAGCACCGCATCCCACTGATGGAAGCGGGGGAAGATCGTCAGCTGCGCCTGCTTCTTCGAGCCCTTTGGTGTGGGCTCCACGTGGACGAAGCGGTTCAGCAGGTCCAGCCACGCGTCGCGCTGCCACACCCGTTCCCACAGGTAGGCGGTGCGGTGCCCGTCCGGGTTGGGCGGATTGCCCGCACCCAGGTCGTGGCCCCGGTTGAACGGAAGGAACCGGGTCGCCTTGCCCGCCAGGCGCGTGGTCATCGCCGCCTGCTCGGTGTCGACGGCAAAGTGCACCACCGCCCGCTTCAGCAGCGTGTTCTTGGGATCCCGATCGGTGCGGTACTGCTCGACGGCCTGCGCCACGGTCTGCCCGGTCAGATGGTTCTTCAACTCCGCGGTCGCCACCGGCACCCCATTGACGAACAGGCAGAGGTCCAGCGTCTTGGTGGAGCCGGCCTCGTAGGGGAGCTGCCGGGTGACGGTCAGCCGGTTCTTGCCGTAGCGCTCGATCAGCTCCGGCGACAGACCCGATGCCGGCCGGAAGAACGCCAGCTTGATCGTCTGGCCCAGGTCGACCACGCCGTGACGCAGCACATCCACGGTGCCTCGCTTGTCTTGCTCCTGAGCCACCCGGTCGGCGAGGCCCTTCTGGGCTTTGGTGATGTCGCCGCCGTAGAGCGTGACCAACTTGTCCCATTCAGGTCGCTGGGTGGCATCGATGAACTGGAACAACTCGAACGTGTCCAGCGCTCGGACCACATCGAAGTCCTGCTGCGGTTCCTTCGGATTGCCGATCTTCACGGCGTCGTAGCCGCCCGACCCCACCAGCCAGTCGCAGATGAACTGCTCAAACGCTGCCTCGTCCACGTTGCTCATGCCGCCACTCCCGGGATCTCCAGCTCGCCGGTCACGGCAGCGGTGATCAACGCCTGCCGCCGCTCAGCAAGCAGGTCGATTTGCTTGGTCAACCGTTCAACCATGCCTTCGACCTTTGCGCGTGATTGATCCAGGTGTCGCACGATCTCCCGCTGTTCGGCGAGTGGGGGCCATGGGAAGCGATGCTCGCGCAGTTTCTCTCCGGTCAGGTGAACGATGGTTGCTTGATTTCCTTCGACTGCGAAGACGTTCATGTTCGCTGCTGCCCAGAGGCAGTACATCGTGTACCTGGGCTCGGCCTCACTGACCGGTCGGACCCGGTGAATCGCCTTCTGGAAGAAGACGTCTTTCGGGGCTCCAGGCCAGACGGCCGCACGGCCCACCTCTCCGCCTTCGCATACCAGAAGGTCTCCCTCATCCAGGTTGCAGCGGACCCGATCGCTCGCATCGAACGTCATGGTCGGAAGGTCGGTGAGATCGAACCGGTCCCATTGGACATTGGTATTCTTCACGTACGGATACTGCTCTGGGCCAGATGCCACAGAGGCGCTGAGCATCTTGCCCAACTGCGTCGTGTGGTTTGCGCCAAGCCACGGGCTACCCCAGTGGCTCGGAATAGTGTCCAGCCACGGGATCTGCGTGTGCTTGCGTGGCGTAGAACCGGCCGTGAGGCTGCCGCTCACTGCGGCGAAGACCTGAGCGTCGACCTGTTCGCCGAGGAGGTCAATCATGCGGCGCTTCTTGGTGATGAGGGCGTCGATACGGGCGGTCTCGGCGTCGAGGTAGTCGGCAATCGCTCGCTGTACCTCAGGTGGCGGCAGAGCGAGATCAATCTCCCGAAACTGATCCCAGCTGATATCGAACTGCGAGGGAGGCATGAACTTTCCTCGTCGTTCGTATTCGCTGATGTAGAGCCTCGTTCGAAGAAGGTGGTGTGCGAAGCGTGGATGGATGCGGTCGCTGAGTTCAGCGATGAAGTATGCGGGGCTAATGATCCCGTGGAAGCCCGAGACGCCAAGTGCGCCGTGCGGCTTGCCAAGCTGGTTCATCACAAGGTCGCCAGGCCTGACTTCTTGGTATGCGGACAGGTCCGTTGACGGCGCCGCGCGTCCGTCTCCCGTTCGTCGCATCACCACACCTTCCGGGAGGTTCACCGAGAGCAACGGAAGCCCTACCTGGCCTGTCCGCTTTCTCCGCGTCAGGACCGAACGGAGCTTCGCCGGTTCCCAGCCATCTGGCGTGTGTCCGTATCCAAATGGGCGGCTCACTCGGTCACCTCGGCGAGCAGGTTCTGGATTTCGGCTTCGAGTTGTTTGATTTCGGCGTCGATCTCGTCGAGCGGGCGGGGTGGTGTGTAGGTGTAGAAGTGCCGGGTCAGCGGTATCTCATAGCCGATCTTGGTCTTGTCGTGATCGACCCAGGCGTCTGGCACGTAGGGGTGCACCTCGGCGGTCATGTAGTCGTCGATGGCGGTGCGGTATTCGATGGTCTCAAGCCGGGCGTCGACGTCGGCCTCGTAGGTGACCTGTACTGCGGGGAGCGGCACGTTTTCGTTGTCGCGCAGGTCGGGGTCGGGCTGAACGTTGCCCTTGTTGTCGGTCACCGGGTCGGCGTCGGGGTCGCGGATGGCGAATGCGTCGACGATGGCGTTCTCGTAGGGCTTGCCCTTGATATCGGCCCGTCTAAGCGCCGTCTTGGCCAGGTCGCGCAGAGCGTCGTCGGTGGCATGGGTGCCGATGCTGTGGCCCAGGTCGGCGATGATCGAGTTCTGGTCGTCCTCGGTGAGCTTGGCGAACTTCTTGTCGGCCCGCAGCGCCTCGACGCCCTCGTCGGTCACCTCCCATCGCAAGCGAAGGGGCCGCTCCACGGTGATGCGCAGGAAGCCGAACGCTTCGTTGGGGAAGATCTTGACGCTGGGCTTGGGGTCGGTGTCGGCGGCGTCGCCACCATCGACCTCAGTGAAGTCGCCGTAGGCACGGACGATGTCGGCGATCTGGCCGTCGCTGACCTGCTTACGCTTCTCGCCCAGGCTCTTGCGCATCTTCACGAAGCAGTTGCGGGCATCCACCAGCTGCACCTTGCCCCGGCGTTTGGGTGACTTCCGGTTGGTGACGATCCAGAAGTAGGTGGAGATGCCGGTGTTGTAGAACAGCTGGTCGGGGAGGGCGACCACGGCCTCCAGCCAGTCGTTCTCGATGATCCAGCGGCGGATCTCGGACTCGCCCGATCCGGCCGCACCGGTGAACAACGGCGAGCCGTTGAACACGATGGCCACCCGCGAGCCGCCCTCTGCCACCGGCTTCATCTTGGAGATGGAGTTCTGGAGGAACAGGAAGCTGCCGTCGTTGATGCGGGGCAGGCCGGCGCCGAAGCGACCGGCGAGACCCCGATCGTTGTGTTCGTCTTTGACGGCGTCGGCCACCTTCTTCCACTCCACACCGAAGGGCGGGTTCTGGATGGAGTAGTCCACCTTGAGGCCGGGATGTCCGTCCTCGGAGAAGCTGTTGCCGTAGGCGATGTTGGAGGCGTCCTGGCCCTTCAGCATCATGTCGGAGCGGCAGATGGCGTAGGTCTCGGCGTTCAGTTCCTGGCCGTACACCTTCAGCCTGGCGGCGGGGTTGAGCTCGCGCAGGCGATCCTCGGCCACCGACAACATGCCGCCGGTGCCACAGGCCCCGTCGTAGATGGTCTTGATGGCGCCCGGCTTGGTCAGCTGATCGTCGTCCTCGATGAACAACAGGTCGACCATCAGGCGGATCACCTCCCGTGGGGTGAAGTGCTCGCCCGCCGTCTCGTTGGACAGCTCGGAGAAGCGTCGGATCAGCTCCTCGTACAGGTAGCCCATCTCCAGGTTGGAGACCTGGTCGGGGTGGAGGTCGATCTCGGCGAACTTGGACATCACCAGGTAGAGCAGCTTGGAGCGATCCAGCCGGTCGATCTGGGTGGTGACGTCGAACTTGTCCAGCACGTCGCGGGCCGAAGCGGAGAAGCTGGCGATGTAGTGCTTGAGGTTGTCGGCCAGGTCGTCGGGGGCGGCGATCAACGTGGCGAAGTCGAACCGGGAGGTGTTGTAGAACTGTTCCCCGGCCGTCTTCTCGAGGATCGGGTCGAGGTTGTCGACTTTTTTGGTGGCCATCTGCTTGGCTCGGTCGAGCACGGCCTGCTTGGTGGGCTCCAGCACGCAGTCCAACCGGCGCAGCACGGTGAGGGGCAGGATCACCTTGCCGTACTCGGACTGCTTGTAGTCGCCTCGCAGCAGGTCGGCGACCGACCAGATGAACTGGGCGTGATTCTGGATTGCGTTCGAGTCACCCGAGGTCATGTGTGGCGATGCTCCCAAATCGTGAGTGCCTATCGTGGCACCTCGGCCGGTTTGGGTGGCCAATCCCGGGCGCCTCAGCGTCGCAACGTCGTCATGATGTCGCGGCTTTCGCGAAGGGGCCGGGGCCGATACCCGGGAGCGGACCGTAGACCTCGGCGGGGACCCGAAGCAGCTCTCCGTCAGGGCTGGTCACCAACACGCCGAGGTGACGCCATGCCTCGCCGTCGGCCCAGACCAACTGCCCTGAACCGGCGACGGTGGCGGCAGAGCGAGCATCTAGGCAGTGGAGTTGCAGCCCCACGGCGCCGGTGGTCCCGTCCCAGATACGGGCCGTGTTGTCGGCGCTGGCGGTGATCACTCGGGAACCGTCGGCCGAACACGCCACGCCCAACACCGAGTCGGTGTGGCCGGTGAGGGTGTGGAGTACCTCGCCGGTGGTTCCATCCCAGATACGGGCCGTGTTGTCGGCGCTGGCGATGATCACTCGGGAACCGTCGGCCGAACACGCCACACCCAGCACCGAGTCGGTGTGACTGGTTAGCGCGTGCAAGACCTCGCCGGTGGTGCCGTCCCAAATGCATGTGGTGCCGTCGTCGCTGCCCGTGACCACCCGGCCACCATCGGACGAACATGCCACAGCTTCCACCCAGCCGACCTGACCGGTGAGGGTGTGCAAGACCGCGCCGGTAGTCCCGTGCCAAATGCGAGTGACGCCGTCGCCGCTGACGGTCGCCACCCGATCGCCATTGGACGAACATGCCACTCCTACCACCCAATCGGTGTGGCCGGTGAGGGTGTGCAAGACCTCGCCAGTAGCCGCATTCCAGACGCGTGCCGTGCCGTCATCGCTGCCTGTGACCACCCGGTCGCCATTGGACGAACATGCCACAGCTACGATCCAATCGGTGTGGCCGGTGAGGGTGTGCAAGACCTCGCCTGTAGTCCCATTCCAGACGCGTGCCGTGCCGTCGCGGCTGCCCGTGACCACCCGGTCGCCGTTGGAGGAGGACGCTACGCCCTCTACCGGTTCCCTACGGCCGGTGAGGGCGTAGATGACCTCCCCAGTAGCGGCATTCCAGACGCGTGCCGTGCCGTCGCGGCTGCCCGTGACCACCCGCTCACCATTGAATGAGCACGCGACACCCCCCACCCAGCCACCGTGCCGGGTGAGGGTGTGCAAGACCTCGCCGGTGGTGCCGTCCCAGATGAGAGCGGTGTCGTCGCGGCTGCCTGTGACCACCCGATCGCCATTGGACGAACATGCCACTCCGACCACCCAATCGGTGTGGCCGGTGAGGGTGTGGAGTACCTCGCCGGTGGTGCCGTCCCAGATACGGGCCGTGTTGTCGCGGCTGCCTGTGACCACTCGGGAACCATCAGACGAACATGCCACTCCGCCCACCGAGTCGGTGTGGCCGGTGAGGGTGTGCAAGACCTCGCCGGTGGTGCCGTCCCAGATGCGGGCCGTGTTGTCGTGGCTGCCTGTGATCACTCGGGAACCATCAGACGAACATGCCACTCCGCCCACCGAGTCGGTGTGGCCGGTGAGGGTGTGCAAGACCTCGCCGGTGGTGCCGTCCCAGATGCGGGCCGTGTTGTCGTGGCTGCCTGTGATCACTCGGGAACCGTCGGCCGAACACGCCACTCCGCCCACCGAGTCGGTGTGGCCGGTGAGGGTGTGGAGTACCTCGCCGGTGGTGCCGTCCCAGATGCGCGCCGTGCCGTCGCGGCTGCCCGTGACCACCCGGGAACCATCGGAGGAACACGCCACATCCAAGATCTCGCTAGAGTGATCGGTCAGCGTGTGCAGGGCCTCGCCGGTGGTCCCATCCCATACACGGCCAGTGCTATCGGCACTGCCGGTGATCACGCGGCCAGCTTCAGCGGAACACGCCACACCCGTCACCGTCTCGCAGTGACCGGCAGGAAACAAGCCAACGACAGAGGGCGAGCTGCTGGCCAGCTCGGTTGAGTCCGTTTGATTGGCGGCGCTGGCCGGGGTGACGAACACGTCCCCAAGGCGCTGTGGCCCCAACGCTGCACCTGAGGCATCGCACTGCAGAACCTTGGTGCGATGGACGGTCGCCGCCGCCAGGTTGATTTCGGTGAGTCGACAGTCCCGGAACGTGGTGGCAATGAGGTCGGCTTGATCGAAGTCTGCCCGCAACAACGAACAACCATGAAGTTCCGCCCGGTTGACTCGCGTGCCGGTGAAGCTAGCGTCGTCGAGGCGTACCCGGTGCAGCCGGGCGTCGCGCAGGTCGGCGCCAGCGAGGTTGCACCCCGACAGGTTGAGCAGCGGTTGGTCGGGCTCACTCCTCAGCTCCAAGTGTCGCAACGTCGCACCTGCAAGGTTGAACCCCGCTAGCGGGCGCGTGATGGCGTCGGTGCCTTGCGTCTTGACGCAATAGCGGAACGCCAGCTCCGATGCCTGACGTCGGTACGTGTCCCCGAGTTCTCGGAGAGTCGATTTGGCGGAATCGGCCTGCACTGCCCGATCGGATTCGCCCCTTAATGAGGTGAGTAGGTTGGCGACAAACTCCAGCGTTTCGTCCGAGGGAACCGGCATCGCCCAGCTCTCGGGTCGGCCATCGATCAGTGCCCGCACCAGGTAGGACGCCAGGAAGAACTCCAGCAGCGAGGTGTGGGCAAACTCGAAGCGTTCGGCACCGGGACGAACCAAAAAGGTTGCCGTTCGCAGGTCTTCAACAGCGAGCTCAAATTGGGGCCGCTCGACGGCAAACCAGCGGCCCAGGTCGGTGTTCTCGCTCAACTGCGTCATCAACCAGTTGGAGAGGTCCTTGTGGGACATCGAGCGAGTGGAATCGCGCCACAGCTTTCCAGCGAGGTCTTCCATGAGGGTGCGTTTGTCGTCGGGCCGCAGGACGTGTTTGGTGTCGTCTCGCGACAACCAGTCGCGGACGAAGCCGTCGTAGAGCGTTGCCAGACTGACCGTTGCGCCGCTCGCACGGATGCTCTCGAGGTTGCCGAGTTGTTGCGAGATCAACCGCAGGTTGTAGGGCCGTCCGGCGAGCTCAAGCAGATTGTGAACGTCGGCAAGCATGGTCATGGCTGCGTCCACCTGACCAAGGCCTGGTTGGTGCTCGTCCCGCTTGCGGAAGTGCTGGGAGAGGTAGTCGCGGATCTGGGCCTCGTTGAACGGCAAGAGGTGTAGCGCCTCGTACATGGTTGGCACGCCGTCCGTCCGGTCTTGTCCACCGAAAAACGATCGCTCGCTGTCGAGGGTTGGGAAGTAGTGCGTACGGCAGGTCATGACCAACCGGCCGGTATTCCTGTCGTCGTCCTTAACCATCTCCGGGGGCAGCGCACGCCACAGTTGTTGGATGAACTCCATGCCACGCTGCTCGTTAACCCGCACCAGCACCTCGTCAAGGCCATCGAAGATGAGCACGGCGCCGTGGTTGCGTACCTGGTCGAGGATGACGTCGGGGGTGATGGTCCGTGCCGCTTCCTCTTCCCAGGTGCGTTCCATCACGTTGTTGATGAGCCTTTCGAGTTCCGGTGACTGGCGTTCGTCGAGATCGGCTTTGCGGAGGTCGAGGTAGATGGAAAGCCGTGCATCGGCGCGATCGGCGCCCTGGTGTTCCAGGTGCTTGCGATAGGTGGCGTTGAGGCGGTTGTTCAGCACCTGGGCGGCGGTCGTCTTTCCACTTCCCGAATCTCCAAGCAGCACGGCATACGGCTTGCCCTCCGACGCAGCCGCCCACGCCTCCAGATGGTCGACCACATGAACGGCTTCAGTTCGATCATGGCGAGGTGTGGCGTTGCCCAGCGATCTGCTGCTGGCATCAGTCAGCCCGATCTGAACCGCCTCGTGGTCCACAGTGGTGACGTCGTCAAGCTCGACCCGTCGGGCCATGCCCTGACGCTGGAGTTGTTGGTAGCTCTCCTTGACCCGAGCGACCAACTGGTCTGCCAGTTCCTCTGTGAACGTCTCGTTGCCTCCGGCCCGATTGGGCCAAGGCTTGCCACCCTGAAACACCTGCATGGGAGCGTTGTCGGCTAGAAGGATCTTTCCGTTCTCAATCTTGGTCCTCATGGCCGTCACGCAGACCGGTACGAGTTGTGCGGCCGCAGGCCAATGTGTTTCCCGATGGTCGGCGACCCATTTGGGCGTCAGGAGCGGAACGATCACGACAGCCTGTTGGCGACGGTCGTTGAGTTGCTTGCTGCTCTGCCCGGCAAGAAGGTGGCTGTTGCTGATCCGGACCCCGATGCCGAGCTTGGCCAGTTGGTCGTGCATGGAGAGCCATGGCTCGAGCAATTCCTCAAGCTTCTCTGCCGTTGCGGTGGTGTTGGGATCATGCTCGAGGTGGATCCAGACCGTGACCTCCTTCTCGGCAGTCCGGGCGACGTCCTCGACGGCATCTTGGGGTAACGCATCGGCGCTGACCAGCGACTCCTCGTCAACGGAGCGGGTGAGCGCGGCGGAGGTGTTCGATAGCTCGATGCCACGCTGCGACTGGCCAGTGAACCAGCAGCGGCGCCCTTCGGCGCCTTGCTTCTTGTTGCCGTCGACTTCGAGTGTCATCGGGGTGCCGAGCTGATTTGACGCTTCGCTGAAGTTCGAGCGAAAGGTTCGAAACGAGTCGGCAGCGCTTGGGCCGTCGCCGACCGTGGCGAAGCGAACGGCGACGTAGTCGAGCGTGTCGGCGTCGGGTGCCACCGCCTCGACTGCTGCGAGCAACGCTTCGAGCCGTCGCCGAGTTGTTTGGTGCTCGGTTCGTTGGAGCAGGCGACGGATCTTGGCTGCCGCATCTCCGGCGGAGAGTTGGGGCAAGGCCTCGTTGGGCCGATGGTTAGACATCGAGCAAGCCTTCCTGGCGGAACCGCTGCAGCATCTCGTCGACGAGCTGATCGCAGAACCTGTCTTGGTTGGCGCCATTGGTGGTGTTGAACCAGCGACCGCCCGGTTCGCCGTCCTTGCGGTAGCGAAAGAGCTGCTTCTCGGCCAACCCCTTCATGTTGCTGGTCTGGAGGTTGACGGTCTTGAGTCCAACCGGGAACAGCAGGGCATCGGAGCGTTCCAGGAAGTGCGCCAGCTCGACGTCACCGATGAACTCGCTCCCAAGAAACGCCGGGCTCACCAAGAAGAGCCCGAAGTCCGCATCCTGCATGGCAACGTCGATCTCATCGCTCCATTCATGGCCAATCAGCAGGTGTTGACGCGCCCACCATGCATCGATGCTGCACTCGCTCAGAATCGCGAGACGCTCCTTCATCAGTTCGACGAACGACGTCACCAACTTGGTGTCGCGTTCGGCGTAGCTGATGAAGCCCTTCAACGTTCTGCGGTCGCTCATACGCTCACAGTAGCGACGATGCAGTTGAGGTTCAACACGTTCAACACGATTACAGCACGATTAGGAGGGGTAGGGGGCGTATCTGATGGCCGAACTCTGCGGCCGTCCGTCAAAGTGTCGCCTGAGTACGCCGAAAAGTGCCGAGTTGCCAGGTCTTGGCCGCCGGTGGCTCACCCAATGAGACGGGCTCGCGGGTTGCGATTCTTTCGAATTCGTCATACCCTTTTGTGAGGTTGACGAGGAGATCCGAGATGGCGACCCCAACGATTGAACGAACCGTGCTGCCGCCCGCTGAGCCGTTGGAGGCGCTAGCGGCGATGCTTGGCAGCCTCGGCGCGGAGCCGATCACAACCTTGTCGGGCCCCAATGGTGAGCACTTGGTGCTTCCGCCGGAGGTCTTCGAGGTGCTGCGCGATTTGGTCGACGCGATGGCCCAGGGCCAAGCGGTGACGGTCGTTCCCGTGCACCAGCGACTCACCACACAGCAGGCGGCTGATCTTTTGGGCGTCAGCCGTCCCACGGTCGTGAAGCTCCTCGAGTCGGGTGAAATTCCCTTCGAACAGCCCGGCCGTCATCGCCGGGTCCGCCTCGCCGATGTTCTCGCGTATCGCGAGCGGGCATCGAACGAGCGGCGCGCCGCACTCGATCGCATGGTCGGGATCGCCGATGAAGCCGATCTCTATGAGAGCACCGCAACTCCCAAACGCACCCGCTGAGCCATCGTGACGTTCGCGGTGGTGCTCGACACCTGCGTCCTCTACCCAGCGCATCTACGCGACAGCTTGCTCCGCTTGCGACCCCAAAGACCGTCACGTTCTCGCCGCCGCGGTGAGAGCCAACGCCGGAGCGATCGTCACCTTCAACACCAGCGACTTTCCAAACCACAGCGTCGAGCCGTTTGCTCTCGAGGTTGTACACCCCGACACCTTCCTCCTCGACCTGCTTGACCTCGCACCTGGGGTGGTCATCGGAGAACTCAATCGACAGGCGTCGGCCAACCGGCGAGCCCCGAAGACGCTGTCGCAGGTCCTCGACGCACTCGATAGAGCCGGGGTGCCGGCCTTCGCCGACGAGGTCCGACGCCGAACAGCGTGATCGGCCAGCGGTCAGGCCGAGACTGTCGACGCCCTTGCCCGCACTCTGCCTGGCACGACTGAGCTTCCCTGGGTGACGACAGGCCCGCACTCGTCGCTCGGTTGGCGTTCTCGGGCGTGGCCATTCTCGATCGGTTCCGCAAGAAGGCCAAGATCGAGCTGACTGCCGACCTCGTCCGAGATCTGCTGCGGGATCAGCATCCCGATTTGGCTGACCTACCTCTTGAACTCGGTGCCCGCGGCTGGTCCAACCAGATGTGGAGACTCGGCGACGACCTCGTCGTCCGGATCCCCCGGCAGACCAACAGTGCAGATTCGCAACTGCTCAACGAGCACACCTGGCTTCCCGTCCTCGCCCCGGTGTTGCCCCTTCCGGTCCCCGTACCGCTACGGCTCGGTCAGCCATCGCAGCGATACCCCCACCCGTGGATCGTCACCACGTGGGTTTCGGAAATGCCCGCCGACATTGCGCCGGTCACGAGCAGTATTCCGGCTGCCGATGCGCTGGCCACGTTCCTGACCGCCATGCACCGGCCGGCCCCCGCCGAGGCACCAGAAGACCGCGTGAGAGGCGGACCCCTGGCGCACGCCGTGAAAAGGGGCCGCGCAGCAGTTCATGTTCAAGGCGGTGACCGACGCGTGCGCTGCAATCGCGACGACCGAGCAGAAGCCGACCCCCCGATCCACACGTCATCCGTGCGATCTGGGACGACGCCGTGGCCGCACCCCGCTGGGCTGGGCAGTCGCTGTGGCTCCACGGGGACCTGCACCCAGCCAACGTGCTCACCTCGGACGGAGACCTCTGTGGCATGGTCGACTTCGGCGACCTGTGCGCTGGCGATCCGGCCTTCGACCTGGCCGCCTGCTGGATACTCCTTCCCGATCACGAAGCAATCGAACACTTCCGAGCGGCCTACCCGCTGGCTGCGGACAAGGCGACCTGGCGTCGAGCCCGGGGCTGGGCCATTTGGCGGGCCAGCGGCAGCCTCACGGTCGCAACGGCTGGTCACCCCGGCGGGCAACCCAGCTGGGTCCGCCAGCGCTCGCCTCGCTGCAACGCCTCACCGAGTCGGTTGCGGACCCTCGGGGATAATCTGAAGGCCCTGCGGCTGGGCAGGATTGGCTACCTGAGGAGGTTCGATATGTCTGTTGTCGACAGTGATCTCCGCTTCGACGTCCCGCTCTACTCGGTGGCTGAGGCAGCGCGGTTCTTGGGCGTGGCCAACACGACCTTCTCAAGCTGGGCGAAGGGGTACGTCCGTCATGCTCTCGGCCGGCAGCCAGTCAGCAGCGCGCCGGTGCTCTCGACGCCAACCAGCGCAGACGGAGCCTCTGTGCCGTTCATCACCTTGGCCGAGGGCATGGTGTTGGCAGCGATTCGGAAGACCGGTGTTCCGATGCAGCGGATCCGTCCGGCGCTGCTCGCGCTGCAGGATCATCTTGGCATTGAGCACGCCTTGGCGAGCCAGCGGTTGTACTCCGACGGTGCCGAGGTGCTGTTCGACTTCGCCCAGCAGAGCAACGAGGCGGCTGAAGCAACAACGGCTGCGCGGGACCTGGTTGTTCTTCGCAATGGCCAACGAGTCTTCACCGAAACCGTCAGCGACTATCTGCAACGAATCGACTACGGGGACGATGGGTACGCACGTCTCCTCCATCTGCCCGGATATCAACACCGACAAGTGGTGGTCGACCCCGAGCGGTCCTTCGGCCAGCCCGTTTTCGTCAGCGGAGGGGCCAAAGTCAGCGATGTGATCGATCGCTTCCAAGCGGGCGAGTCGCTGCCCGACCTCTCGGAAGACTTCGGCGTCCCGATTGACGATCTTGAGGACGCCCTGCGTGTCGCATCCCGACGGGCTGCCTGACCTCTTCCTTGATCGAAGCCTTGGGAGGATCCAGGTTCCGCGGCTGTTGCGAGACTCCGGTTTGCGTCTCGTCACGCTCGCAGAGCACTACGGAATTCCTTCGGACGAAGATGTGTCCGATGTCGACTGGCTGGAGCTGGCAGGCACCGAGGGCTGGGCTGAGCTCATGAAGGATGCACGCATTCGAGGCCGAGCGGTGGAGCGCGAAGCAGTTCAAGCCTTCGGTGTCCGATGCTTCTGCATCACACGCCAGGATCTGACCGCCGCACAGATGGTGGAGCGCTATCTGACTCACCTGGATGCGATTGCAGCGGCGTGCCAGGAGCCAGGTCCGTTCATCTACGCCGTTCAGGAGCGCCGGATCGAACGACTGGACCTGAATCCTTGAGCCGTCGGGTATCGACCCATTTGGCCTGTGGCCATTGAACTGCCGAGAACCCAGGGGAGTTCGATCGCGTCCAAGGCCATCGTCGCGTGCCGACTTCTCGGCTGGCGACATGGCTCGCCACTTGGAACCCACCAGTTGGCCAACTGTTCGGGTCGTGACAGTGGTAGCACCTGCGTATCCTTGGTGCTACATTTTGGAATATGGCCGTCAAAGAGTTTGGGATGCGTGAACTTCGCAACAACACGAACTCGCTCCTTGATGCCCTTGACTCCGGGCACCAGGTCTTCATCACGCGGCGCGGTGCCAGGGTGGCAGAGCTACGGGTGCCCGAGCCGGTCGAGGAGATCGAACGGCTTCTCGCAGACGCCGACCGGTTGCCCGCTGTCGACACCGGGATGTACGACGAACTGTTCGAGGCCAAGGACGACGACGTTGCTGCGCAGTCCGACCGAGACGCCCTGTGGCGTTGATGCTCGACACGTCGGCCGTGCTCGGCTGGCTTGAACGGAAGACTCCTGGGGTCAGCGACGCTGTCCGCTCGACCGGAGCGACTCCGCTGATCCACATCGCCACGCTGGCCGAGCTCGAAGAGGGGGTCGCTCGGGCCGAAGCAGTTGGCGCAGCGAGCACCGATCAGCGCAGGCAGACGCTCGAGTTCGTACTGCAACGGCTCGGTCGAACGCCGGGGCCGTCCGAAGTTGATGCAGAGTGCTTCGGCCGTCTCTCGGCGTGCACCAGCGGAAAGTTGTCACACAACGACAAGTGGATCGTTGCGGCTTCGATCATCGGTGGACATCGACTGCTCACCGAGGACGCAAGACTCCGGGCTCAAGTGATGGGTAACGCCGAGCTCGACCGGACGGTGGTTGGCCGGGGCTGGTCGAGCCCTCAAGTCGTGCTCGTCGGTCCAACGGGAGCCAACGCGTAGACGAGCACGGCGGTACAATCCGGATCGCTCACGAGATGATCCGGCCAGAGCGCAAGCTGTGCGAAGGACGAGCCTCAAAGCAGCGTGACGTTCGGCTTGTACTCGGAGTGCCCGTTGACGTCGTCGGAGACGTCGATATCCGTTGGCTTCGATGGCGGCCCCCAAGAGGTGGGCTGCTTCGATTAGCGGTCCGTAACCGGCTGGACCGCTACGCCTCGGTGAGTTCCGTGGTCGTGGGAAGCGACACGTTCAGTGAGGACACGTCGATCTCGCCGCCGAGTTCGGGCTTGGCATAGGCACCCGTCGAGGCCACCACCTGCAATGTGAGCGACGACTTGGCCAACATGTGCTGGGCGATGATCTCCAGATCGACCTCGGCGGTGTGCTCCTCGCCGTCCAGGGTCACTGGCACCGGGGTGATCTGGTTGCCGACCACCGTGTTGGTTTCCGGGTCGACCAGCTGCGCAAACACGTGGGTGGAGGCCTCGCCCGGGGTGGTGCCCGAGTAGGTCATCGTCAGCTTGGGGGCACCCACGACCAGCACGTCGCCCTTGGCGGTCACCTTGGCCTCAACCGCCTGGTCGGCCGCCACGGGATACGGGGTGATCGTCGTGACGAGCCCGCCGAGCAGGCCCTTTCCCGCACCGTCTGGGAGCGGCCCGGATTGGCTGTCGGCGGTCAGCTTCAACGTCGAGCCGTCGGAGTTACCGGTGACCGTCCCCGAGCCGGGCTGGTCAGCGGTGGGGTAGTCGTCGCCCAACCAGTGCTGGTCGTTCTGGTCGACGACCTCCACCGGGCTGCCCAGGTCGACCGAGGTGTCGTCCTTCAGGTAGCGGGCAAGCCATGCGGTCGTTGCTTCGGTCACCCGGTCGGTGTTGCCGTCGCTGGTGAGGCAGACGCCATGGCCGCCGCAGTACCACATCAGGTGCACCGGGGTGCCGGCCGCAGACAGGCTCTCGTAGTTGGCAACCGACTCCTGCAGGGCGAAGAGCGTGTCCACCGTTCCCGCCAGCAACAACGTGGGGACCCCGATGTTGGACACCTGGTCGCCGGGACCCCGATCGAGGAACCACTGGTAGTCCTCGTCGCTCAGGGTGCCACCGTTCAGCCCCGACTTCGCTGCGCTGGTGATGTGTGGGTCGAGGTTGTCGCCGCCGATGCTCACCAGCTTGCCCGCCCAGCCCTCCTTGACGATCTTGTTGGGATACAGGCTGGTCTTGAGGGAGTGCCAGGCCATGTTGGGCACCAGGGCGTCTACTCGGCAGTCGATGCTGGCCACCGTCAGCTGGATGCCGCCGCCGTAGGAGGCTCCGATCATGCCGCTCCGGGGATCACCCGTTGCGTCGAGCTCCGCCTCGGGCTGTTCGGCCACCCAGTCGAGCAGGATCTGCACGTCGCGTCCCTCGCGCTTCGGGTCGTTCACCGAGGCGACCCCGCCCGACTTGCCGAAGCCGCGCGGGTCCCACGTGAGCACGTTGTAGGCGTCGTCGTTGAGCGACCCGATGCTGAGCGCCCCGAACAGCTCGATGTCGCTGTCCTGGGTGGCTCCGGCCAGCGACCACCCCGGGCCCATCAGCACGGTTGGTGCCGGCTTGTCCGCTGCGCCCGGCGCAGGAAACCAGTGCACTCGAATCTTCGTGTCGTCGAACGAGGTGATCACCCGGTCGTAGGCGGGCTTGGCCACTGCCTCGACCTCGATGTCGTCGGTCGTGGCGCCTTGCTCGCATGTCGGGGCGGAGGCGACGGCCGTCGTCGAGGCGGCCCCGCTGTCGGCCGAAGCGGCCTCGTCGCCCTCACCGGAGGAACAGGCGCCGAGGAGCACCGTCGCCAACAGCAAACCAACCGCGCGCCGTGTCGCCGTTCGCCGGTTCCCGCTCATCTCAGCCTCCTCGTTTCAGCCGAGCAGCACGGTACCCGCGGTCGGCTGATGAACCCCCAAGGCGCACAGCGGGGATCTCGGTTGGGCTCAGTGGTGGTGGTGCTCGTCCGCGTCGGCCTCGGCCTTCGTTGCGTGGTCGGTGCCGTGGGGGTGCTCGGGTGGTCCGTAGATCGCATAGACCTTGAGCGGGTCGTCACCGATGTTGGTGATGTTGTGCCACGACCCCGCCGGCACGAAGATCGCCCAGTCGTCGCCAACCTCGCGGTCGAAGTTCAGGTCATCTTCGGACGGGCCCATCTGCACCCGTGCCCGTCCGGCTTCGACCCGCAGAAACTGGTCGCCGTGTTCGTGGACCTCGAGGCCGATGTCTCGGCCCGGCTCAATGCTCATCAGCGTGAGCTGGATGTTGGACCCGGTCCAGCGGGTCGTGCGGTAGTTGTCGTTGGCCAGCGTGTCGGCCTCGATGTTCGTGACGAACGGGTTTGGTCCCTCGTCATTCAAGTTGCGGTCGCCCATCGTCTGTCCTCCGTCGGTTGATGGAACATCCAGGTCTACCCCGAAAACCAACTATGGCGAGATCGAGCGGCAAAGGGCAGGTCCATTCGCTACCCGAAAAATTGTCGGGGTCGGTCCCAGTTGTTAGCGTGGCAACGAGCGAGCCCTCCACTGGGGCGAGGCCACCGGAGGCAGATACATGAACCGCATTGCAAGCCGAAGTCGATGGATCCCTTTGGCGGTCACAGCGGTGTTGTGCAGTTTCGTGGCACTGGTCATGCCGAATGCTGCCGGCGCCGCAGATCCGCCCGCCTACACGCTCAATATCTCCGGCACCTGCCCATCCATCAACGAACTGTCGATCTACACGTTGGTGATAAAGAACAACAGTGCAGCCACGATCGAGGTTTCTGCACTTGGGAGCACTTTGTCCGTCCCCGCTGGCGGCTTGGATTACATCGAGTTCCCCGAAGCCGCCTTAGGCAACGGTCTTCAGGATTCCATCCGAGTCGACGGCGCAACCCCAGCGGAAATTCCAGTGAGCATTCCCTCGTGCTTGAGCCCGCCCTCCAAATACACGGTCGAATACACCCCGGCGTGCTCTGGTGACACCGGACCCGGATCCGTGACGGTCACCAACACGGTCACCAACGAGGGCACCCGTGACGTCGTGGTTACCGTCGCCGGTTCCACCTTTGTTGTGGGAGCAGGCGCCACCGTCACTAAGGACGCTCCCAGCGGACTCTCTGCCGGAGACTTCGCCATCAACGGGGATCCCGTCGTCGGTGGTGCTTTCACGGTCGGGAACGCCGACTGTGCAGAAGCACCGCCCTCCTCGACTGCGCCGTCGTCTGACGACGACGCACCGTCGTCCGCCGACGACGCACCGTCGTCCTCAAACGATGCGCCATCGTCGTCCGACGACGCGCCGTCGTCCACCGACAACGCACCGGCATCCGTTGAAGACGGAGTGCCGATCGCCGCCCCGCTGCCGGTCGCATTCACCGGCTGATCAAACCGAAGCTCCTGAAGTTCGTGTGAGCCTGATTTCAGGCTGAGGAACGGCGGATCTGTTGGAGCGAGCGGCCCGAAGGGCGGTGAGACGCGGGCTTCATCGGTCGGTTGTGACTGGAGCGGAATCAGGGTTGTTCTAGGACCGTCATCGAACGGAGATCACTCCCGCGTCACCACAGCATTCAACCGTCTTCTTGGCCTGTCTGACACCGCCCCAAACCATCACGCCGGCGGCACCTCGACGTCTGCGGCCTATCACCGACACCGGACCTCTCACGCATCGAGGGGCTCGTCCACATCGGTGTCGATGAGATCTCCTGGAAACGCGACCACAAATATCTGACGTTGGTTGTCGATCACGGCACCGGTGATGTCATCTGGGGCGCGAAAGACTGCGCAGCGGTCACCCTTGAGAACCTCACAGACAACCACGCCACCCAACTCACCGACATCAAACGGTTCGGGCGGGGGATCTGGCGTGCCTACCAATTCAAAGAAGCGCTTCGGGCGACTCTGCTGACCACACGCTCAGCTTTGATGACTCAAGGTGGCTTCTCGACCGTTGGATCTCCCAGGTCCAACGGTCCCAGCTGCCGCAGTTCATCGCACCCAGTCCCCGGCCCCCACCCGACCCAAGTTCAGGCCGCCTGAACACCCACACAAACATCAGGAGAACCACCAAACGTCCCGAGCGCTATGGCGTGTACACCTGGGTCAGCACGCTGGCGCAGGCTCCGCTCGATCGAACCGTCATTTTGGTCAGACCGCTGTAGGAGTAGATGGAGGGATCGTTCAAGGTGCCCTTCACCTGCTTCAGATAGTTGCTGATGGTGAGTTGCTTGTAACCGTCACCGTTGAGGTACTTGGGGGCGTAGGCCTTTGCGTTGCTGCACACCGGAACGTTTCGGCCTACGGCAGACTGGTTGCGGATGTAAAAGTCTTGGGCGTCAATGGGGTCCTTGCCGTCCTCGATGGCGGCCGCAACAGCATTGGGCCCGTTGAAGAGGCAGACGACATCGAAGGAGATGGTCTTGGTGGTGGATGCACTCTTGACGCCGCCGTACCAGGTGCCTGCGGGGATGGTGCTCTTGAGGCCGCTGCATCCCGACCCCTCGGCCTTGGGCTTGACGGGAGCGGGGGAGCACCCGCAACCGGCGACCAGGAGGGCGACGGCGACAACCAAGGTCGTCACCCCAATTCCGAGATGGCGATATTGCGACTTCATGATGTATTTCCAATCCCCTGAGGCAATCACCGGAATTCCCGGCATAACACTGCCGAATGATCTCTTCATCATGCCAGCCCTAATGGCATGACACAAGGGGCAATGTAAGGAAATGCCGAGCTCTCCCTTGATGAGGTGCTTCGGGCCGGCCGTCGATCGCGTACGGCGGCCACACTTGTTGAACCGCGGACCCACGGTTGCGGGACAGTGCCGGAATGCGCCCGGCTTCTCCGAGCACCACGATCTGATTTCTGTTCATCTCAGATCGCCAGAGCGGGCGAGTTGCAGGTGGCACGCAACACGCCGGCGCCCGATTTGCTCCATGCGTTCTCTCGGGCCCACGGTCTGCTGCCGTCCAGAACACCCAGGTCGATGACTACCTGCCGCAGTCCTGCCTGGCGCACGACATGGTGGTCGACGCTCACTGTCTCCATTCGATGTCGAATGACTACGGGTACGTGTGCCACGCCTTCGAGGGAGTGGTGCCCGGTGGTATCCCGGGAGGGATCCGCTACGTCAGGATCTCAGGTCACCACGTGAACAGGGACTGCTTTGAGATTGTTCGAGCCCCTGGCCCGCCCGACGTGCTCATTTCCGCCCTTGAGGTTCAGGGGCCGCAGCGTGGCGAACTGAGGACCTACGGCGGTCATCGCACAGCAGATGCTCCGTTCGGAGTGGGCGACGTCCGAAAGCGAGACCTCCCCGGCGTCCGTCACCATCGGGCGCGAGCGCCACGAAACTTTTCGACGGATGGATCAGCGTCTTCCGCCTCGAATCGAGAGAGACTCCCGACGCGGAAATCTTCCCGGCACTCTGCGATTCGACGGTGCGCTTTGCCGCGGCGTGCCGATGTAGAGCAGCCGCTCCCTCCAGGTGGGGAGCGCCGAAGAGGTCGTAGCGGGGGCTGGGACCAACCGTGTTGGCGTGGTGAACGCTTCCTGACCCCAGTTGACGACATAGACGGCGACGGCCTTGGTGACACCGCCCATCCACACCGGCATCGACGTTGCGGTTCTTGCGACCGAAGGATAGAGGTCGGCACCAGGCGGGAGAGCCGTTGCTCCCCGTGCCTGAACCAGGTGGGGCCCAGGTCGGCGTGACCACCGGGCACCTCGCCGGATCGAATCCGACCACCGAGGTAGGGTCGGGCTTCGAACACTCGCACCGACCGGCCCGCCTGAGCAGCCAGCGTCGAGAGTGAGCCCGCTGAACACCGACCTTGGGCACTCGCTTGCACTCCTTGTTGGCCTGGCTCCAGATATACCCGAGCGGAACGCCGACCTTGTTCGTATTCTGCGCCGGAAACTGGGCGGCACCACCTACCGGCTTCAACCGTAATCACTGATGAAGCCGGTAGGGGTTCGACCGCGGGAGTTACGCCTCGGCGGTCTCGAAGGCCTGGTCGAGCGCGCCGTCGGCATCGCCAATACCTGTCGAGCTGACAACGCTCGCAGCGTTGGTCAGGAGACCGGCGATATCGACACCCTGCGGGTTAACGGCAACGATGACAAGACCGGCATCACCGCTCTCGAGCAGGTCGCCCATCTTGCGGACCTCATCCTTGGGGATGTTGTTCCAGAAGTGGCCGGCAAAACCACCCACGCCCGCCCACACGGCGGACGTGGCGGCGAGGGGGCCAAGGAACACGATTCCCAAGGGTGCGGAAATGACGGCGAGCGCGCCGCCCAGCACTCCGGTGCCCCAAGCCGCATGCTTGGCGCTCGTGTTGTGCCGATCGATGCTGAGCTTGCCGTCGGCGTCCTTCCGGACGACAGCGACCGCAAGGTGGTCGATCTGGCCCTCGTGCTTTACGCCGTGAAGGGCATCAAAGTCCTGCTCGGCGAGTGCCTTGTTGGCATAGGTGGCGACCGCAACGGTGACGGGTTTGTTGGACATGGTGGAATTCCTCTCGATGGTTGGAAACCGAGGGAGACGGCATGCGATGACACCGGGCACCTCGACTGATTGGCAGAGCAGACGTCGATAATTCCAACGGGCTGCACAGGCTCAGAGTAAGGATGTGCCAGGTCCCGGGCATCGCCCAGAGTGGAGGATTTCGTGGTCGGTCATCTGCACAACGCAAGACGCCGCTGACGACGGAAACCGGAGCTAAACGAGCCCGGCCACGGGCGTGGGTGTGGACGCGCCGGCAGAAACATCGGTAAACGAATGAGGCGCCGGCGCATAGTACGACGCCACAATCACTGACCTCATTGGTCTCAGCATGAGGCCACCTTTGCTCTGGAAGTCCCGTGCTCGTTGGTGTTCTTTATCTTGTCGCTTGCTTTGTGACGTGAGCCGACGCGGATGTCAGCGTCGGCCGAGGCGACGGTCCTCACGCCGGTCACCGCGGCGTCGTACGCCTCGGGCGACCACGGCTGCGGTCCCTACGGTTGCGGCGGTTCGCGCTACTGGAGCGCCGATCACACCTCGTCGTCTGCGTCGTGCGGGTCGTAGTGGCATGTCACTCAGCTCCTTCGTTGTCATCGTTTTCGAATGAGGCGATCAGCGCCTGGGTCGGGATGCGTCCGCTGGCGATCAGTTGTCCGCCCGACTGCCGAGCGGCCACTGCGAAGGGCGCCGCCCAGGTGTTCTCCCAAATGAGCACACCAGCCGTTGATCCGGGTTCCATCGCTGCAGCGAGGTTTTCCACGTCTTCGAAGGCGAGGATCTCCGCGAGATCCGCCTCGATCGAACCAAGCTCACCGGTCCCGTCGAGGTCTTCAACCTCGAGCACCTCGATGTTGCCGTCCTGGTCCTTCGTGAGAATCATCAGGTCGAGCACCCGGATGAGTTCTGCTTCAGCGAGGGCCGCGAGCTCGGCGGCCATCGCCCCGCTGAAGTTGGACGTACCGGCTGGAAACTCCACAACCACGTAGTCGATCGGCCCTAGCTCTTCCTCGGAGACATCGTTCATAGCCTTGCCCTTCGTAGCTGTGGGAACACGGAGGCGCCACTCGTCATGGGCGCTCAGGGCAACTTACGAATTTGACGGAGCCGTGCCGTCACCCAGTTGGGGTGAAACGACACAGGGGAGGTGGTTTCTTGGCAAGCGCGATCAACCGGCGATCGGCCGGTGATGAAGATCGCGCTCAGACGGAAGCCAACCGCCGGCCTGATTAGAGGCCGAGGATCTTGGCTTTCTGTGCAGAGAACTCTGCTTCGGTGAGGATCCCTTGTTCTTTGAGGTCGCCGAGCCTCTGCAACTGATCAAGCGTGTCGGGCTCACTCGATGGAGCGGGGCCCGGCGCGGCGGAGGCCTGCGGGGGAGCGGTCTGCTGCTCGTAAGCCTGCTCACGTTCTGCGTAGATGTTTGCGTCGCGACCGGCGAAGCGCTCGGCCTGGCGGCGCTGCACCCGACCGCTCACAGCGGTGGCGGTTCCGGCTACGGCCGCTGTTCGGACGATACCTCTGAGTAGTCCTGGCATGTTGTGGTCCTCTCGTCGGGGTGGGGATTCGTCAGGACTGGGATTCTGTTGCGTCGAGCGCTTCGTTGACCACCGATGCCGGGATGCGTCCGCCCGCGATGACCTGACCGTCGGCGTCGAGCGCAGCAGCCACGAATGGAATGGCCCATGAGTTCTCGTACGCCACCATCAGCGCCTGCGTGCCGGCTTCCATGGCGCCGATGGCCTGGCTGATGTCTTCGTCGTCGAAGAGTCCGGACTGGGCTCCGACGAACGCCGCAAGTGTGGTGTCCGCGGTCAGGTCCCGTCGGCCGAAGTCTGCCTCGCCGGCCTTGTACACCAGCGCGATGTCAAAGAGAACGATCGTGCCCTGGTCGACCAGGTCTGAGAGTGCCGCAGCCATCGAAGAGGCGTCCGCTGCGAGCGGGAACTCGATCAACAGGAAGTCGATCGGGGCGTGGGTGTTCGTGTTGGTCATCTGGGCTCCATTTCGCTCGTGCGGAAGTTATACCCCGGTCAGCGCGAGCGCACGACTCTCGGGCGATGTGCCACCCACACGTCCTCGGCCGGCCAGCGCTCCGACCAACGCCGCGTCACGATCTCGTAGTACTCGTGGTCGGGTCCCTTGTCGGGTGGTTCCAATTCGTGCAGTGCATCCACCACAAGTCCGGCTTCGGCGAGTCGGCGAATCCATTCGCCGTGGCCTGGGTGGTACTCGACGCCTCCCCCAGGCCAACTCACCGGGTTCACGTCGGTCGCGCCGCGTAGCAGCGTGGTGCCGGCAGGACCACCTTCGGCCGGAACGCACATGGCTGCGAGAACGGAATTGGTGAGAAACACCAGCCGCCCACCGGGTCGCAGCACTCGGGCCGCCTCGAGCGGCCACCTGGCCGGGTCACACCAGGGACTGGCTCCATACTCGCTCAATACAAGATCGAACGAACCGTTTCGGAAGGGGAGGGTGGCCCCGTCGCCCTCGACAAGGGGAAAGTGGGGCCCGAACCGGTCTTGGCAGCGTTGGGCGGTCACGAGCTGCTCCGGGCTCAGGTCGAGCGCGACCACCCGTGCGCCTGCTCGGGTCAGCCAGGCCGAGAGGTACGCGGTGCCGCACCCGATCTCGAGGACGTCGGAGCCAGTGAGATCCCCCAGCAGTTGCAGTGAGCCCTCGGGTTGTCGAAACAGGCCCCAGGAGACGCCCGACCGCGTCCACATCTGTTGCGCGTCGGTATCGGTGAAGTCGGCATTGACCTGAGACCACAACGACCGATTGCGGGCCCTGGTGTCCAGATCGTCATCCGTGTCAACCACGGGTTTGGTCATCGAGTGTCCCCTCGGATCGGCTCCAACAGGTGCCCGGCAGCGCACGCGGGTCGACGGATTGTTGCCAGACTCTCACGGACACAGCGCAACCATTACGGTCACGTGCGAGACGAGGTAGATGACCGATGGCACAAGATGCCGACCAAGACCGGCCGGACAGGCTTCCCGGCGGCCTCCGGTCGCTGATCCGTTATCGGGTCGACAACCTGTTGTCGCGCGGCACCTGGGCCGTGCTTCTTTGGCTGGCCGGCGTCACCACGATGGTGGTGCTGGCCAGCTCTGCGATCATGGCCATCTTCCGGGTCACGTTCTCAGGCGGCGGAGATCGCAGCTGGGGGGAGGACACCTGGCAAAGCCTGCTGCGGACGATCGACTCCGGAACCATGGCGGCCGACGTCGGTTGGGGGCCGAGGGCGATTGCGCTGATCGTCACGCTGTCGGGGCTCCTCCTTGCGGGCACCCTCATCGGACTGATCGCCAACGGCGTTGAGCAACGGGTTGAGCAGATGCAACGGGGGAAGAACACCGTCGTCGAAACGGGCCACATCGTGATCCTGGGTACATCAGCACGGCTGCCGGTGCTCATCGAGCAGTTGGCAATCGCCGATCGAGCCCGTCGTGACAACGTCATCGTTGTACTGGCAAACCGGGAGCCGCGGGAGCTTCGGGAGACCGCAGCGGCCCATGCGGCCGGGCTTCGGAGTAGTCGGCTGGTGGTCAGGTCCGGGGAGACCGACACGGTCGGCGACCTGGAGATGGTTCGCGTCCAGGACGCACGGGCCGTGATCGTCATGGCCGACGACGATGCCGACAACGACACCGGTGTGGTGAAGACCGTGTTGGCGGTTGGTGCCGCCAACGGCGGGTTTGACCGTATGCCGATCATCGTCGAGTTGCAGGAGCCGGCGATGGCCGAGCGTCTTGCCCGTGCCTGCGGGGGAGACGTCCACCCGGTGGTGACCACGGTGACCATCGCGCGGCTCACCTCCTACTTCCTTCGGGAGCCCGGCCTGCGGGGGATCGTTGACGAACTGATGGATGCCCGCGGATGCGGTATCGACCTGGTCGAGGTGCCTGAACTTGTCGGCGTTCCGTTCGCTGAGATCGTTCGACGCTTCGGCGCCGTGCGCCCAATCGGCCTGCTCGGAACCGATGGGGTGGTCACGCTCAACCCCAATGGAGCGACCGCCCCAAAGGAGGGTGACCGTCTGGTGATGATCACCGATCACGCGGGTCCTGCCGTCCCCAGCGCACTGTCGTTTGCCGCTGCGGCAGCGAAGCCCGCCGCGCACCACGAAGTAGCGACTCCCCAGCCTGCTGAACACCTGGTGGTTGTCGGCTGGAACGGGCTCGGCGCCACGCTCGTCGGCTCGGTCGGTCAGTTCTGCTCTCCTGGCTCCACCGCCGAGATCGCGTTCGACCCCGAACTCTTTGACGTCGAGGAGATTGCGGTCCCCCGCTCGGAGAACCTTGAGGTGCGGCTGACGCCGAGCCCTCGACTCACCTGGGAGTTGAACGAGGATCCCGAGGGCGGGCGGGTCACCTCCATCGTGTTGCTCGCCTACCAGCGGGGGTTGACCGCCGGTGAGGCCGACAGCAGAACGCTGCTGGCGCTCATGTTGCTCCGACAGCAACTTGAGCAGAGAAGCGGGCCCCGGCCGCGGGTGATTGTCGAGTTGAGGGATGCCGGCAACGTCGAACTCGCCCGTCGGTCGGGCGCGGATGACTACATCGTGAGCGACGCCATCGCCGGCCGCATCATGACCCAGTTGGCCGAACAACCTGAGCGCCGCCAGGTCCTCCTGTCGTTGTATGCGCCAGGAGAACCATCACTCAGGCTCATCACGGTCGCCGATCTCGGTTTGAGTGGAACCATCTGCTTCGGCGATGTGGTCGCGGCGGCGCAGGCAGCGGGGCTGCTGGCGATCGGTTGGCGATCCGGCGCCTCGGACGGCGGGGACGTGGTCTTGGACCCACATGTTTCGAGAACCGTCGACCTGGCGCCGGACGGCCGGCTGGTGGTCATCGACTGAATGACGTCAAGCGCGTGTGACCGGCGGGTCGGGTTCAGAGTGCGACGGGTGACGCCGCCGGGGTGACAGGGCCGCCGTGGCACTTCTTGTACTTGGTTCCGCTTCCGCACGGGCACGGCTCATTGCGCTTTGCGTCCTTGTAGAGGGCGGCCTCGCGGGCGGCGAGTACGTCAGGCAGCTCGGAAGGGGCGCGATCCTCGCGCAGCAGGTCGCACATGATCCGCATCGACTCGTCGATGTGGTCGAAGAAGACCTTGTAGCCGCCACAGAGGTAGTTGAGCCCGTCCTCGCCTTCCGGTGTCTGCGTGAACCGGTTCTTGGGGCAGCCGCCGTGGCACGCAAACCGGACCTTGCAGGTCCGGCAGAACTCGGGCAGCCTGTCGAGCTTGTCCTGGCCAAACCTCATCTGACGATCTGACCGGACCAGCTCGCCCAGCGGCGTCTCGGTGATGTTGCCCAAGAGGTAGTCCGGTTCGACGAAATGGTCGCACGAGTACACGTCGCCGTTGTGCTCGAGGGCCACCGCCGACCCGCACGTCTCGGAGAAGACACAGACGCCGGCAGGCTCGCCGTACCAGTTGGCCAGTGCGGCATCGAAGTGCTGGACGTACATCTCGCCGATGTCCATGCGTGACCACTCGTCGAAGATGGTGGTGAGGAACCGCCCGAACGCCTCGGGCGCCACGCTTCGCTCGGTGACCAGGTCCCCCTGCTGAACGTACAGCGGGCGTTTCTCCTTGTTGGCACTGCTCCAGCCGAGGTTGGCCAGCGGCAGGAGGGTTTGGGTGGTCCGCTCGACGACGGGAATGAACTGCACAAACTTGACCCCCATCTCGTCACGGAAGAACCGGTAGACGTCGAGCGGGTGATCCTGGTTGGCGGCGTTGACCGTGCACAGAACGTTCACGTCGACATCGGCCGCCCGGAGATGCTCGTAGCCGGCCATGACCCGGTCGAACGAGCCCTCGCCGCGCTTGTCGACCCGATACGCGTCGTGAAGGGCCCTTGGCCCGTCGACCGACACGCCGACGAGCACGTTGTTCTCCTTGAAGAACCCCGCCCAGCTCTCGTCGATGAGGACACCGTTGGTCTGGATCGAGTAGCTGATCCGCTGGTGAGGCCGGCGCAACTGTTCGACCAGCTCCACGGATCGCTTGAAGAAGTCCAAACCCATCATGGTCGGCTCGCCCCCCTGCCAGGCGACGGTCACCTCGGGGGTCAGGTGAGATTCGAGGAGCTGGCGGAGGTAGGTCTCCAACAACTCATCGGCCATTCGGAACCGGTCTCCCGGATAGAGCATCTCCTTCGACAGGAAGAAGCAGTACTCACAATCCAGGTTGCAGATCGGGCCGGTCGGCTTGGCGAGAACGTGATAAGCGGGCGCGAATGTCACGTCTGCGAGTATGTCAGTTGGTTTGGGACGCTCCGTTCGACGTGAGCATCGGCACCTCCGGATGCTGCGGACTCCGACCTCGCAGCTGGGCGGCGAAGCTGGGCGCCGGTGACGAACCCAGTAGGTTGTTGCGACCCCATTCCCCAATCTGACAAAGGGATCGCACCCGCATGGCGCTGCATACCGACATTCCGACCCGGCCCGAACTCGAGCGGCTGTTGACGGCGACCGCCGATCATTGCGTCTCGATCTACCTGCCGACCCACCGGGTGACCCAGGAAACCCATCAGGACCGCCTGGTGTTGCGTGACCTCACCCGTCAGGCGGTCGAGCAACTCGAAGCCGCCGGCGCCGATGCCGATGCGGTGGCCGACATTGAGGCCAACCTGGTGCACCTCGCCGAGGGTGATGACGAGGGCGACGATCCTGCCGTTGAGGAGTTCTGGGCCAACCAGGCTGAGAGCCTGGCCATCTTTGCCAGTCCGGGCCGTTTCGAAACCCACCGGTTGCCCAACCATCTCACCGCCATGGTTGAGGTGTCGGACCGCTTCCACATCACCCCGCTGCTGCGGGCGGTGACGTTCCCCCACGCTGCGTGGATCCTGGCGTTGTCCCAGGGCGCAGTTCGGCTACTTGAGGTCGGCCCGTCGGGCGCCCCCGTGGAGGTCCGGGTCGAGGACCTGCCCAAGGATGCGTGGCAGTCGTCGGGCAACAAAGTCGTCCGGGCCCGTGAGGGCGCCTACGCCCGCAGGGTGGACACGGCGCTGCGCACCGTGCTGACCGGCTCCGACCTGCCGCTGATCCTGGCGGCTTCCCAGCCGATGGCCGCGCTCTACCGGTCGGTCAACACCTACCCCCACCTGGTGGCCGAGCGCGAGCACGGTAACCCCGAGACCAGCACCGACGCCGAGCTGGCCGACGCGGCCCGGACGATCCTCGACGAGGTCTATGCCAACCAGGTCGCCGAGTTGGCGGAGCGTTTCGGTGACCTCAGCGGACAAGGGCGCACTGCAACCGACGCGTCCGACCTGGCCCGCCTGTCCACGCTCGGTGCGGTCGACACGCTGCTGGTCGACATCGACGCCAGCGTCCCCGGCACCATTGACGACATTGGTGCGGTCACGTTGGCCGACGCCGAGGGCGCCGGCAACTACGGAGTGACCGACGAGATCGCCCGCCGGGTGCTGCTCGCCGGAGGCAGGGTGTTGGCCGTTCGTGCCGAGGACATCCCCCAAGGCGGCCCGCTGGCCGGCCTGTTGCGCTTCGTCGTCTGACGCCGTCGGGGCCTGGCCCCGCATCTGGATTGATCAACGTCCTGCGGTATCGCTCAGATACCGCAGGACGTTTGTTTTTATGAATCTGGCGTGGTTGCCCCCACCGTCCCTGAAGCTGACCGATCCCGCCATTCTCAATGTAGGGCGTGTCGGGGGGCTTGTAGCAAGTGCAGATTTCTGGTTTCGTCAACCTTGCCTTGAGCCCGATCCGGGCTCGCCGGCCGGCAGCACCGCCGGGCGATGGCAGTCAGCTCGGCCGGTAGAACAGGGGAGCGATTGATGGATCAACACGACGCGTCGGCGCAAGATCATGCGGTGGTTGTTGCAGGAGGTGGGCCGACCGGCTTGATGCTGGCGGGAGAACTGGCGATCGCGGGCGTCGACGTCGCCATCGTCGAACGGCGAGCGGACCAGAGCCTGGACGGCTCCCGCTCGGGCGGGCTGCACGCCCGCACGCTCGAGCTGCTCGACCAGCGCGGCATCGTCGATCGGTTCGTCGAGGCCGGGCAGACGCACCCGGCCCTCGGCTACTCCGGGCTCTGGCTGGATATCACCGATTTCCCGACCCGCCACCCCTACGTGCTGGCGTTGTGGCAGAAGGACTTCGAGCCGATCCTGGCCGGCTGGATCGACGAGCTCGGGGTGCCGTTCTACCGGCAGACCGACGTGGCCGGCTTCGTCCAGGACGACGACGGCGTCGAGACCGAACTGGCCGATGGCCGGGTGCTGCGCAGCCAGTTTCTGGTGGGATGCGACGGTGGCCGCAGCACGGTCCGGACTGCCGCCGGCATCGATTTTGTCGGGGTGGATGCAGCCACCAGCTGGATCATCGCCGAGGTGGTGATGGACGGCGAACCCGAGGTGGGGATGCGACACGACAGCCTTGGCACCCACGGCATCGGCCCGAGCGGTCACGACGGGTTGATGCGCGTGGTGCTGACCGAACGGGAGCTCGGCGACGGCCGCCCCGACCTCGACGACCTGCGCGCCGCCCTCGAAGTTGTCTACGGCAGCGACTTTGGCCTGCGCAGCGCCGACTGGATCTCCAGGTTCACCGACATGACCCGCCAGGCGACGACCTACCGCGACCGGCGGGTGCTGCTGGCCGGCGATGCCGCCCACGTCCACCCGCCGCAGGGCGGCCAGGGCCTCAACATCGGCGTTCAGGATGCGGTCAACCTGGGTTGGAAGCTCGCCCAGGTGGTCGACGGCGTCTCACCGGGCAGCCTGCTCGACACCTACACGGACGAACGCCACCCGGTCGGCGCCCGGGTGCTGCGCAACACGATGGTTCAGGCGGCGCTCGGCAAGCCCGACGATCGGCACCAGGCGCTGCGTGACGCGATGAGCGAACTGCTCGAGATGGACGAACCACGTCGCCACGTGGCCGCCATGCTCTCCGGTCTCGACGTCCACTACGACCTGAGCGCCGGCCACCCGCTGTTGGGACGGCGGATGCCCGACCTCGACCTCGACACCGCCCAAGGGCGGATCCGGGTGTTCGATCTGCTCCACGAGGCCCGGCCGGTCCTGTTGAACCTCGCCGGTTCGGGCGACGTCGACATCGGGCCGTGGGCCGACCGGGTCACCGTGGTCGCCGCCACGCACAGCGGTGCGTGGGAGCTGCCGGTCATCGGCGAGGTGCCGGCTCCCGCCGCAGTGCTGATCCGCCCCGACGGCTACGTCGCATGGACCGGCGACGTCGGCAAGGACGATCTGCCCGCAGCGCTGACCGCCTGGTTCGGCGCGTCCACAGACCGCTGACCCAGGCCACTGCTGCCCGCGCTCCGGCCGCGTCAGCCGGGGGAGTGACAGACCGCTTCGACGTTGTTGCCGTCCGGGTCGCGGACGAACGCCCCGTAGTAGTTGGGGTGGTACTCCGGCCACACCCGGGGGCGGGTGGAGCGCCTCGGCGCCCGATGCGACCGCCGCCTCGAAAAACGTGTCGACCGCTTGGCGGTCGGGTGCGGCGAAGGCGATGTGGCTCTCTCGGAAGCCGTCGCCGCTTGTCTGCGCCCCCAGCCAGAAGGTGGGCATCGGCGGAACGCCGTAGCCGATCACGCCGGGGAACTCCATGATCCGTTGGCCGCCGAGGGTGGCCAGAACCTGGTCGTAGAACTGGGCGCTGGCATCGACATCGGAGCATTGAATGGAGAGATGGTCGAGCATGGTTTCGATCATCGCACTTGAGCGACGCAACTGGAACTGTCTCGTGCGGTGCGCTTCTGGAAGGTGTGGATTCGCTTCGGCTACTTCAGTAGCCCATCGACGAGCCGATCGATGACCTGGTCGGTCGACGTCGACGGATCGATCGGCGCCGTCAGGCGATCGAGCATGAGTCCGTCGAGCGCATAGTGGAACAGCGCGAGCTGTTCTCGGCCGCCGGGCAGGCCCGCCCCATCGTTGAAGGCCACGTCGGCGGCAAACCCTGTGCTGACCCAGTTCTGCACCAGCTCGGCGATCCTGGGGTTTCGGCTCGCCTCGAGGCGCAGTTCGAACAGTGCGATGGTCACGTCGCGCTCGGCCGAGAGCCGGGCGACGATGTAGCGCATGTAGTCGGCGAACAGCTCCGTGGAGGGCGTCCGCTGCGACAGCCGGTCAACCTCGTCGGGGTCAGGCGCCAGGCGGACGCCAATCTGTTCGAAAACCTGAGCGATCAGCTCGTCCCGGTTGGCGAAGTAGTTGGATGCGGTGCCGACCGGGGTGCCGGCGTTGGCGTCGACCGCTCGGAACGTCAGCCCTCGGGTGCCCCGTTCGGCGAGGACAGCGATGGCGGCGTCGAGGAGCGCCTCGCGTCGTAGAGCGTTGGCAGCCATAGCCGCAACACTAGGCAAACCACGACGGATGCTGTAGTTTGTCAAACCGCTACACCCGTCGTGAACCAGGAGAACGATGCGACAACTCACCTATCAGGTCGCCGTCAGCCTCGACGGCTACATCGCCGCCGCCGGCGGATCGTTCGATGCGTTCGCTCAGACCGGCGACCACATCGATGCGCTGCTGGACGAGTGGCCCGAGACCATGCCCGGCCACGTGTTGGCAGCGCTCGGTGTCGAGGCGACAACCAATACGTTCGACACCGTAATCATGGGGTGGAACACATTCGCCGTAGGGCTGCCGCACGGCATCGACAGCCCCTACCCGCACCTGCGCCAGTACGTCCTCAGTCGAACGCGCCGCCTCGAGGATGTGGGCGTCGGCGTCGAGCTTGTGTCCGACGATCCGATTGCCCTGGTTCGCTCCTTAAAAGGAGAGCCCGGGGCGGGGATCTGGCTGTGTGGCGGGGGAGTGGTTGCGGCTGCGGTTCGCGACGAGATCGACCGCCTGGTATTGAAGATCAACCCGGTGATGCTCGGCGATGGCATCCCGTTGTTCCAACCCGGCCCTGCCCCGACCCGTTCGTTCCAGCTTGAGTCCAGCCGACGGTTTGACTCCGGGGTTCTGATGGCGGCCTACCGTGCGTCCGGGTGCTGACCGTGCTCGCCACCAGCGCGGTCACAGGCAGGCCAGGTACGCCGCCTCCGAATCGGCGGTGGTGATGCTGCCCGAGTCGACGTCGACCGTGTAGGAGGCGGTGAATGGGTCGGAGTCGTCCCACACGAAGCGGGCCTCAACCTTGTAGATGCTGTCGTTGCCGGTCGGGGAACCCTTGATGGTGTCGACAAACCCCAGCCCTCCGCAGTTCTCGATGGCGTCACCGACGAGTCCGGCGGCCACTTCGCTTCGGTCGGTCGGTGCCGCTTCGGGTTCAGTGGTCGGCGCTGACGTCGGGCTCGGGGCGGCTGTGGTCGTCTGCGAACCCTTGGTCGTCGGCGACTGCCTGGGGGTGGTGGTGGACGCTGGACCCTTGGTGGTCGGCGCCCGCGTCTCTTCGGTGTCGCCGGCGGCGGGCTGAGCTTCGGCGGGCGGCACCCCGGTGGTCGTCGAGAGGGATGTCTCGGTGGCACCTGGCTCGGCTACGACGTCCTCGGTGGAGACAGACCCGTCATCGCGGAGCAGGAGCAACGCTGCGATCCCCGCAATGATGAGAGCCACGGCGATTCCGCCGATGACCCACCACGCTCGGGGTGCTGCGCCGTCCACCTGGGGCTCGACCTGCATCGGGAGTTCGGTGCCACACGAGGCACAGAAGTGGGTTTGGTCTGCGGCGGGGGTCCCGCAGTTGGGGCAGATGGTGTTGGGGGTTTCGGCCATGATCACTCCAGAGCGGGGTCTCAAGGGTCGGTTTCCGATCATACCCCCAGGGGTATTCGAATCCCAATCGTGGCGGGGTGCTGCCACACGGTTTGCCGGTCAACACCGATGGGAGTGCGTCAACGAGCGGTCTCATGACGGCTCAGCCGACGAGCAGACCAACCGCCGTGGCCAACAGCCAGGCGAGCATCGCCGCATACCAACACCGCTCGACCAGGCCGAAGTAGGTGCGCAAGATGCAGGGAGCCAGCCAGGCGACCGCCAGCGCCACGGCGGTGATCGCCACCAAGGCTCCCAGCCATCCGAACCACGAGCCGGCAAAGACCCACGATGGACTGTCCGCGAGTCCGCCGCCGAGTCTGCTGGCTGCGATCGCGATGGACCCAAAAGCCGTGGCGGCGAGCAGATTGTGGATGATGCCGGTGCTGGTCCGTTCGGCCCCGGGCAGGTCGGTCGCGAACCCGGCGATCGCCAGGCGGCTGATTGCGAACACGAGCAGCCAGGTGCTGTCGTCGCCGTCGAGATCGGCCGATCGCAGCCCAAACCAGATGGCGACGGACGCGAGCCCGACGAGGATGACCTGAGCTCGGTACCACGCAGCGTGCGGGCCGGCGCCGTAGTCGCTGACCGGGTCATGCATCGGTGCCACGTCGGGCGCCACGCGATGGAGTTGGACCAGGCCGGCGACGGCTGCGGCAAGCGCTACCAGCGCGGCGATAGCCAAGACGGTTGCTGTCGTCCCCACGTCGTGCGACCCTACGCCAACGGCGACGAACGACCCTGCTGAACTACGGCAGGTAGATCTGGGTCATCGTCGTTGCGCAGGCACCGTTTGAGCGGACCGTCAGCTTGGTGAGGCCGCCATATGAATAGATGCTGGGGTTGTTCAACGTGCCCTTGACGTGCTTGAGGTAGTCGCCGACGGAGAGCTGCTTGATGATGTCGATGTCGGCAGCGCTTGGGGCAAAGGCCTTGGCTCCGCTGCACACCGGCACGCTTCGGGCCTTGGTCGAAGCGTTGCGGATGTAGAAGTCGAAGATGTCGGTTGGGTCCCGGCCGTCCTCGATGGCCGCAGCGCGTGCGCTGGGACCGACGTACAGACACTCCACGTCGAAGGAGAGCTTGCCCGTGGTCGACGAGCTCTTGACGGCGCCGTACCAGGTGCCGGCAGGGATGCCGGTCGTCAGGCCGCTGCAACCGGACCCCTCAGCCTTGGGCTTGACCGGGGCGGGAGAGCAACCGCAGCCGGCGGCCAACAGGGCCACGGTGACGACGAGCGTGGTTGCCCAGATTGCGTGACGGTGTTCGTGCATCTTCATGTGGTGTGTCCAGTCTCAAGCGCTGTTCGCCGAGCGGTCCGACACAACCTCGTGTGAATGATCTCCGAAATCTTGCGCCTCATGAAGGGCTGGAACAAGGGGAAATACCGCAGATGTAGTGGGCTTGCTTGAGAACAGGCAGTGACCGCCTGCGGATCCGAGCGAGGGCGGCGCCGAGGCGATCAGCTCAGCCGGTGGAACTGTCTGGCCGCTCCCCTAGGGTGACGCGTGGACGACGCATGCGCTTGACGCACGACGAGGGAACGCACCCGTTTCAGCGAGGCAACGACCTATGAGACCGGAATCGCACGCATCCGCTGCACCGACGGGACGGAACCCGGAGGACGCTTCGGCCGACGGTGACGTTGTTCTTCGGGTTGATCACCTCACGAAGCGCTACTGCGACCACACGGTGGTCGATGACCTCACCTTCGTGGCGTCGCCCGGCCGGGTGACCGGATTTCTTGGGCCGAACGGCTCCGGAAAGTCCACGGCCATGAAGGTGATGCTCGATCTTGCCGCCGCCGATCAAGGGACGTGCACGATCGGCGGTCGCCGCTACCGCGACCTGGTGAACCCCGCCCGGACCGTCGGGGCGCTGCTCGAGTCCAACGCCTTTCACCCGGGCCGAAGTGGCCGCAACCATCTGATGATTCTGGCCGATGCCACCGGTACCGCTTACTCGCGGGTGGACGAGATGCTCGAACAGGTCGGGCTCGCCCACGCAGCGAACCGACGAGCGGGTGCCTACTCCCTCGGCATGGGTCAGCGCCTCGGCCTTGCCGCTGCGCTTCTCGGTGAGCCGAAGGTGCTTATCCTCGACGAGCCGGGCAACGGGCTCGACCCCCAGGGCACCCGGACGCTGCGCGACCTGCTCCGTGCCCACGCCGCTGGTGGCGGAACGGTGCTGGTGTCGAGCCACCTGCTCGGGGAGGTCGAGCACCTGGTCGACGATGTCGTCGTCATCAACGAGGGCCGATTGGTCGCCCAGGGTGCCCTCGCAGATCTTCAGCAGCCGGCGTCGCTCGTCCGAGCCCGCGAGTCGGATCGTCTGGCCGCAGTGCTCGAGGGCGAGGGCGCCACCACGTCGGCCCACGCAGCCAACACGCTGGTCGTTCGCGGCATGCCGATCGACGAGATCGGCGACCGGGCCTTCACCAACGGCATCGCGCTGAACGAGCTGTCTCCACACGGAGCATCGCTCGAAGAGCTGTTTCTGGGTTGGACCTCCGACCTGGCCACCGCCGAGGAGGGCCTCACGCCATGACCATGAGACGACTGGTTCGGTCGGAGTTTCGCAAGCTCACCAGTACCAAGATGCCGTTGGCGTTCCTTGGGGTGCTGCTCGCCTTTGCGGTCATCAACGCGGTCATCGTCGTTGCCGGTACCGACATGGACGGTTCCAAAACCTTCATCTCGACCGCTGCCGACCAGCAATCGCTGGTTGCGTTCGCCGCCAACGGCTTCATTCTCGCCGCACTGTTCGGTGCGATCGCCGTCGCCCGCGAATACGGGCATCACACCGTCATTCCGATGTTTCTCGCCTCGCCCCGACGGCACCGGGCGGTCGGGGCGCAACTCGGCGCGGTCGCAGTCGGCGGGGCCGTTCTGAGCGTCGTCGGTACGGCACTGACGATTGCCGCGGTTGCGTTGGCGTTGCCCACCACCGACTACGGCTTTCTCGTGTCGGCCGGGAACGTGCTGCGACTGCTCGGCGCTGCCGCGTTCGCCGGAGCGGCCGGTGCGGTATTTGGCGCCGGGTTTGGTTCGATCGTGCGCTCCGTCGGCGGGGCCGTCACCGGCACCACCATCGCGCTCATCATCGCCCCACCGCTGATCGTGCAGATGGCCAACGACACCGCATCCTGGATGCCCAACATCCTCGCAAACGTGCTCGCCGGCGCCGGAACCGACGTCAGCACACCGGCCGCTCTGGCAGCGCTCGCCGCTTGGGCGCTCGTCCCGGCTGCGATCGGGCTTTGGGCCGTCGAGCGGCGCGACGTCGTCTGACCTCACACGTCGAGAGCGCACGCTCGCTCAGGGAGCGAGAAGGGCCCCGAGGGTTCGCTCGGCGGCGGCGAGGGCCCCCTCGATGTGACCCGGCGCGGTGGTGGCGGTCTCGGTCGACGCCCAGTGGAGCCGACCCGCCCAGCTCGGCGTGGTGAGGTGCGGCGATCCGTACAGGTCATACCGGCTGGTGAGTCCGAGGCGGGTCGGCGCAGTGAACGGTTGCCGGCCCCAGTCGACGACGAGCACCTGTGCCGGTTCTGCGGCCTTCGGCCCGAACAGGGCGGTCAGCTGTTCGACGAACGCCTCGGCTGGATCCGCGAGCGGCGCCTGGCCGAACCCGAAAAGCATGGCGGGTGTGCCGTCCGGGCCGCTCATGTCGTGAACCTCACCGAACGGCTGGCCGGGACCGAAGGCCGTTCCGGACAGCCCGAGCTGGCGCCAGAACGGCACGGGATAGATGGCCACCGCCTTGGTGACGCCGCCCATCCACACCGGTATCGACGACGCTGCTTCGGCGACCGACGGCTCGAGATCGCCCGGGTCGATGATCCCGGTGTCCAGTGCGAGCGACGGCGGAACGGCGGCGATGACCGCTCCGGCGGTAGATGAGCCCTGCGACGTGTAGATGGTGACGCGATCGTCGGCTCGCTCGACCCGCGTGACCGGGCAGTCGACCGTCACCGTGCCGGAGGGCAGTCGGCCCGCCAGTCCGTCGACGAGCGAGATGGCGCCGTTGGTGAACCGGTAGGACGGCGGCATCACCGGACGATCGATGCGTCGAACAACCCCGTCGGCGGCGACGAGCGCGCCGCCGGTGGTCCACTGATCGTGAACCGGGAGACCGAACTCGTCGACCAGTCGAGCGACCCGTTGCTCGCCGGGCCAAAACCAGGTGGGGCAGGTCGGCGTGCCCGCCGGGTACCTCGACGGACCGAATCCGGCCACCGGGGATGGGCCCGGCCTCGAACACCCGGACGGACCGGCCTGCCCGGGTCAGTCCGTCGGCGACGGCCAGGCCGCTGATGCCCGCACCGACGACAACGAAGTCAACGTCGCTCACCGGGCTGGCATCATCGGGCGGGGCCCATCGGGCAGGGCGCAGGGTCGACCATTGGGCAACACTGTCACCCCTCCAGCCGAAGTCGTTAGGTAGAACGGGCATCGGTGCATTTTGTTGACGCACGATGTCGAGAACCCGACGGCGGCTCCGTCATCAAGATGAGTGCGACCACCCCGGTCGCTCAACACCAAGGAGAACGACATGGCCAAGTACCTGCTGCTCAAGCACTACCGGGGAGCTCCGGCACCGATCAACAACGTTTCGATGGACCGGTGGTCGCCGGAGGAGGTCGATGCTCACGTTCAGTTCATGCACGACCTCAACTCGCGGTTGGAGACGACCGGCGAGTTCGTTGACGGCCAGGGCCTGTCGCCCGACGGGATGTGGGTTCGCTCCGATGGGGCGGGCAAGCCGCCCGTCACCGACGGGCCGTTCGCCGAGTCCAAGGACCTGATCGCCGGATGGTTGGTGATCGACGTCGAGAGCGAGGAGCGTGCCATCGAGATCGCCGGCGAGCTCTCCGCTGCGCCTGGTGCGGGCGGCGAGCCGATCCACGAATGGCTCGAGCTGCGAAAGTTCATGTCGGCCCCCTCGTCAGCGGACGTCTGACCAAGGCGGTGGGTGTCGACGCATCGCTGCTGCGCTCGTCAGTACCCAAGGTGCTCGCCGTCCTCGTCCGTCGCGGAGCCGACTTTGCGACGGCCGAGGACGCCGTGCAGGAGGCGCTGATCAAGGCGCTCGGTGCATGGGAGCGGACCGTGCCCGACGACCCCACGGCCTGGCTGACCACCGTTGCGTGGCGGTCGTACCTCGACCTGATGCGGTCGCAGTCGGCCCGCAGCGACCGGGAACGGCGCGTGGCCACCGAACCCCGGCCGGGCGACGCTTCGGGTGCCGACGACACGCTGGCGCTCTACTTCCTGTGCGCCCACCCGACGCTGTCGCCGTCATCGGCGGTTGCGTTGACGCTTCGTGCGGTCGGGGGGCTGACCACCCGACAGATTGCCGAGGCATACCTGGTGCCGGAGGCGACGATGGCTCAACGCATCAGCCGGGCCAAGGCCAAGGTGTCCGGCGTCAGCCTCGACCAGCCCGGCGACCTCGTCGCCGTGATGCACGTGTTGTATCTGATGTTCAACGAGGGCTACTCCGGCGACGTCGACCTGGCGGCCGAGGCCATTGCGCTGGCGCTGCGGCTGGCCCGTGTCGTCGACGACCCCGAGGTGGCCGGGCTGGCGTCCCTGATGCTGTTACACCACGCCCGACGACCGGCCCGAACCCGCACCGACGGCAGCCTGGTGCCGCTGGCCGAACAGGACCGCTGCCTGTGGGACGTCGGGTCGATCGCCGAGGGCGTGACGCTGTTGCAGCGGGCGCTCGCCGAGGACCGGCTTGGGCCGTACCAGGCCCAGGCTGCAATCGCGGCGCTGCACGCCGACGCACGCAGCGTGAAGGAGACCGACTGGATCCAGATCGTCGAGTGGTACGACGAGCTGCTCGCGCTCACCGACACACCCGTCGTGAGGCTCAACCGGGCGGTGGCGGTGTGCGAGGCCGATGGAGCACCTTCGGGGCTGGCGGCACTGGGAGAGGTCGACGAGGGCGTGCCCCGACGCAGCGCGGTGGCGGCCTATTTGCACGAACGCAACGGTGCCTTCCAGACGGCTGCGCAGTTGTACGCGGAAGCGGCGCTCCAGGCGCCCAGCCTGCCGGAACGTCAGCACCTGACCAGGCAGGCCGCCCGGATCAATCAGCTCCTGCGCGACCGGTGAGTACCTCGGACACGGCCCGGTGGTGACGACTGGGCCGTAGCCTGTGGTGATGGCAACCGTGTCGCCGTCGTCATCGAGCCATCCGGCCGTGTGGAAGTTCGAGTATCCGATGTACCACGCCGAATCGCGGGGCCAGGTGCGCGCTTGGTTGGAGCGGCACCACGACACAGCGAGGGGCGTTTGGCTGTGCTCGTGGCGCACGCCGACCGGGAGGCCCAGGTGCCCGTACCCCGAGCTCGTCGAGGAGGCGATCTGTTTCGGCTGGATCGACTCGACGGCCGGCACGCTGGACGAGGAGCGCGGGTTGCAGATGCTCACCCCACGAAAGCCGAAGAGCTCCTGGACCCGGCTGAACCGTCGGCGGGTGGCGGAGATGGAGGCGGCCGGGCTGATGACCGAGGCCGGTCGCCGGGCGGTTCGGGTGGCTCGGGACAACGGCTGGTGGTCGATCTACGACCAGGTGGAGGATCTGATCGAGCCGGACCAGTTGCGTGAGGCGCTCGATGCCAATCCGTCCGCCCGGCTCGCGTGGGACGGATTTCCCCCCAGCGCCCGCAAGATGATGCTGTGGTCGGTGGTCAGCGCCGCTCAGGACTCGACGCGCCGGCGACGGATCGCAACGATCGTCGCCAAGGCCGAACTGGGCCGGCGCGTCTGAGCCTCTGGCGACGCCGACGTCTGCAACTCCCGTTCACCGTGCGCCTGATTCGGTCCTGAGCGACCCGCCGTGTCACCGTCGAGTTGCGACCGGATGTTGCGTCGCCGCACGGCGGTTGGTCGAGGCGTGGTGCCCCCACACGACCAGGCCCGCCGCCACCGCATAGGTGACCGCCTGGATCACCCAGTAGATGGCGTCGATGCGGTCGTCGTGTCCGACGGCGATCGTCTGGGCGGCGAGCAACGCCGTCAAGAGGACCCCCATCGCCACGAGGGCGACGCGCTGGTTACGGATGAAGTATCCGGCCGGAAAGCCGAGCAGCAGTGCTGCGAGTTGAACCATGACGTGTCCTTTCAGTTGACGGGGAACTCGGTGGCCATGCCCATGGCCAGATGGAGCACTCCGTCGCTGCCGGGCAGGGCGCAATACACGAGGTAGTTGCCCGGGGCTTGCTTCGGGCCGAGGTCGACCCACCCCTGATGTCCTGGGCTGATCGCCCCGAACCCGCCCACGGTCTCGATCGGCGGCGGGCCATTGAAGTCCTTGGCCCAGGCGACCGCGTCGGCGCTGGTCTTGTTCGGAGCGAGCCTGCCGACCCCCGCCTCGTGGGGCAGGGACGGGTCGTCGTTGACCACCTTCCACACCCCGCTGCCGTCGAACCCCTTGGGCAGCGTGATCTTCATGCCCGGTCCGAGCTTGATCGTTCCCTTGGCGGTCGGCTCGGCGGCTCCCCGAGTTCGGGCACCCACCGTGGTCTCTCCGATGAGCATGTTCTGTTGTTCGTCGAAGTCGATCACGGTGTAGTTGCCGGGGTCGAGGTCGAAGGTAAGAGCCTGCGAGGCTCCGGCGTTCACCTGGGCGTTGCCGCCCTCGTAGGTGACCAGGGATTCGAACTCGGCGTCGCTGGCCTGCTCCAGTTGCTTGGCACTGACCCCGTCGTCCCGGCGGAAGAAGGCCAGGTGGTGGCTGCGCTTGGTGCTCGGCGAGGCGTCGAGTTGCACGTCGACCAGGCCGCCCGGCATCTGAGCGGGCATGTCGACCGCCGTGTCGCTCAGCTTGATCTCGCTCTTCGGCCTGGCGACGGTCGCTTCGGCCTGTGCTTGCGGCGCGCTGTCCTGGTCGCCGCATGCTGCGACGCCGGTGAGCAGCAGCACACCGGTGAGGGCTGTGCCGAACCGCGAGGCGCCACGGATCTTGGATGGTTGTTGCTGACTGCGTTGCTTGAGGTGATTGGTCATGGTCCGAGTGGACCTCGGAGGGGATCACGCCGTCATCGGTGACAGACGCCGATCATCCGTGAGATCTGCACGGTCGGGTCGTGACCCTTTCCCGTGACACCGGACACGCTCCGTGCGACGATGACGACATGACCATCGACGGCCAGCCGGCCGTACAAGCTGCGCTGTCTCACGGAGCGGCTCCGCTGCGTGGGGGAGAGGCTCCGCTGCGCAGATCGCTTGCGTCGTTGCCGGTGCCGTGGGTCCTGACCCTTGCGGTCACGTCCGTGTGCGCATTGGCCACCATCCCGCTGGTGCTCGTGAGCGTCCGACAGGGGACGGAGCAGTTCGTGGGCGAATGGATCTTCGTCACGTTCACCCCCGGCTTCGCCGTGGCCGGTTGGTGGCTGCTGAGCCGCCGACCCGGCATGTGGATTGGCCGGCTGTACCTGGTCGCGGGCCTGACGACGGCGGTCACCGGGCTGGCCGCCGGGATCGCCGGCGTGGCCTACCCGGACCACGGGGCGCTGGTGGCCTGGTCGATGTGGGTGGTGTCGTGGCTGTGGCTGGTGCACGACTCCGTGATCACCGTCGTGGTCGTGCTGTTTCCCCGTCGGGTGCCCCGCGGCCGGCTGGATCGGCTGCTGATCGGGATCGTCGCGGTCTCGACGGGCGTCTCGATGCTGGCTGCGGCGTTGCGGCCGGGGCTGATCGTGACCACGCCGGACAACCCCGGGGGTGCCCCGGTGAGCACGCCGAACCCGGTGGGCATTCCGGGGCTCAAGGGCATCGTCAACTCGATCGGAGGCTCGTATCTGGTCCTGGGATTGGCGCTGAACGTGGTGATTCTCGGCTTGATCGCCACCCGTTGGTGGAGGGCCTCAGGCATCGAACGGCGTCAGTACCGCTGGGTGTTTCTTCTGTCGGTCGGCAGCTCGCTGGTGTTACCACTCGTGGTCGTGTTCCCGGTGTGGATCGGCCCGTTCGTAGCTGTTACCACGACCTTCGCGTTTCAGATGCTGGTGGTGGTGGCCATCCTGAAATGGGACGTCTACGAGGCAGGGGTGGTGCTGCGGCGATCGGCGTTGGCCGCAGCCCTGTTGGCCGTCGCACTGGGGGTGTACGGCGCGGTGGTGGTGGTCACGGCCGTGGCCGTCGGTGGGTTCGGACCGCTGCCGGCGACGGTGGGGGCGATGGTGGCCGTCTTTGCCTTCGGACCGCTGTCGCTGGTGGTCCGGCGCCGGGTCAACCGACTCTTCTACGGGCAGCGGGACGACCCGTACTCGGTGTTGGCATCGGTCGGCCGCGGACAGGCGGAGGCGTCGGACGCCGATGATGCCCTCGACCGTCTGCTCGCATCGATCTGCGCCGAGCTTCGGCTGCCGGGCGCCGCAGTGAGGGCCGCTGACGGCGATGTGCTCGCTCTGGTCGGTGACGCCGACCTGCCCGCCGCCGACCGGCTCGAGCTCCGTCACCTCGGGGAGCGGGTCGGCACACTGCAGATTGCGGCGCGGCGGGGGACCGACGGCCTGACCGAGGCCGACCGTCCGCTGCTCAACTCGCTGGCCGACGCCATCGCCGCCGTCGTGGCGGCGCGCCGGGCGGCGGATCACCTCCAGGTGGCCCGGGACCGCCTGCTGATCGCTCAAGACGAGGAGCGTTCCCGGTACCAGCGAGATCTTCACGACGGGCTGGGGCCGCGGCTGACCTCGGTGGTGTTCAAGCTGGACGCGATCTCCAATCACCTGAACGCTGGTCGACCCGACACGGCCCGGGTGCTGGCGGACGACGCCCGGGCTGAGCTGCGGGACGGGGTGGACGAGATCCGCACCTACATCAACCAGTTGGGCGATCAGGTGGTGGCCGCATCCGGGCTGCGAGACGCGCTGCTGGAACGCATCGCCAGCCTGACCAGCGCTCGGCCGGTGGACATGCGGGTGACGATCGGTGACCTCGGGGCGTTGTCCGCCGCGATCGAATCGGCCGTTCTGGCCGTCGCCTGCGAGGCGGTGACCAACGTGCTGCGACACACCGCAGCTCGGACCTGTTGCGTCGAGTTGCGACGCGACCGTGACCTGTTGCTCACCATCAGCGACGATGGGGGCGGCCTGGGTAGTGGCTTCACCCCCGGTGTGGGCGTCGGCTCGATGCGGCACCGCATCGAGCGCCTCGGCGGCCGGTTCGACATCGCCAGCGGTGACGGCGGGGCGACCGTCTCGTGCCTGGTGCCGGTGAGCTGATGGGTGAGCCCGCCACGATCCGGGTGGTGGTCGCCGACGACCACGCGTTGATCCGGACGGGCATCGCCACGCTGCTCGACTCCCTGGACGACCTCGAGCTGGTGGGCGACGCCGCCGACGGCGAAGCGTTGCTGGCCGTCGTCGAGGCCACCCGGCCGGATGTGGTGGTGATGGACGTCAACATGGCGGGCATGGATGGGATCACCGCAACCCGGCTGGTGCTGGAACGGCATCCCGAGGTGGTGGTGCTGGTGCTGTCGATGGTCGAGGACGACGCCAGCCTGGCCGCGGCGATCGAAGCCAAGGCGTCGGGGTACATCCTCAAGGCCTCGACCACCGACCAGCTGCCGCACGCCATCCGCACGGTCGCCGCGGGAGGCGCCGTCTTCGATTCCCGGATGGTCGAACGGCTGGTCCACCAACATCCGGCTCCGGTGGCGGAGCGGCCTTTCCCGATGCTGACCGACCGCGAGCTTGAGGTGCTCGGCCATCTTGCGAGGGGCGAAGCCAACCAGACGATCGCCAGGTCGCTGGTGATCAGCCCCCGAACCGTGGCCAACCACGTCTCCAACATCCTGATGAAGCTGCCGGCGCTCGATCGGACCGACGCCGTGATCAAGGCGCGTGCGGCCGGCCTCGACCGGGTGCTCGATCAGGAGCTTCCCCGCTATGGCGCCGCCTTCAGACGCCTGGGCGAATAGGCATTGGTGGGACGCCGGAGGAGCATGCAACTGCCTTTGCACTCGGCTTGCGGTGTCTGAGGCTCGAAGGTCTGCCGGGGTATCGACCACGCACCGGGACAGATTGAGAGGTCCCTCGCCCTTTCGGCCTCATCCATGGGCACGCGCTCGAGGACGTGTTAATCAGGACAACACTCACATGGTCCGGCAGGTACGCCGTCGGTGAGATGAGTCCCGTCGAATGCTCAATGTCCGCGATGATCCGCTGCATGCTCGCCGCAAACAGGTCTTCGTACACTTCCATCCACTGGACAGCCGGCAGCCTGGCCCTCAGTTCCTCGGGTAAGTCCGCCAGGTCTGGCATGGCCGCCGAGTGGACACGAACCGGGTTAACGGGAATCCCCCGGTCGAGTGCCATGGTGAGCTCTCTCAGGTGGTAGTCGATTTCGGGACGTGCGGTCCGTTCCTGGATGCACCGCAACCACCTCGGGCCGACGATAAGAATCACCGACTGCGACTGGATCAGCGCCGAGTCGATGGCGCATCCTCCCAACGCTGACCGGCACGGATCGAGTTGACGTCGAAGAACACGTTGTCGTCGCCGAAGTGGTGAGCCAGCGAGTCACGCACCCGGCCTGCCCAGCCGGGGTCGTCGTCCTTGCGGTAACTGACGAATACTCCTGCTCCCACGGGTGCTCCTTCTAATAATGCTCGGCCGACCAACTCTGCGCTGTCCGCACACCGTGGGAGTAAATTGAACCCCATCGAAACTCATCACGTCCGCGCCGGACTGGGCCAGCTGACGGAAGCGACACCATGAGGGCGGGGTGGGCGTTGCGGCCTGCTGGTGGGTGGTCGGTGCTGCTGGCTCGCCTGAGCTCCATGGGCGACCATGCGGTGGCGGTGAGGCGAACCGCCTTGGCGCTGGTCGGACTGGTCACCGTGGTGTTCGGGTGGTGGGGCTTCGCCCGGTATTCGGGGCAGCACCCCGATGTCGGGCTGGGCTGGCCGGAGTGGCTTTACGGCACGATGAACCTGTTCATCAACGGTGCCGATGTTGCGCCCGTCCCATGGCAGCTCGGTGTTGCGCGGATGTTGGCGCCGCTGGTCACCTTCGGCGTGTTGGTGGAGGTGTTGCTGGTGGGCTCCGCTCAGCGAATTCGCCGCTGGGCTGCGTCGAGGGCATCGGGCCACGTGCTCGTGGTTGGTCCGACGGAGCGGGTGCGTCCATACCTCCAGGGCTCTGCTGACGATCGAGGACTGGGCGACGGCACCGAGTTGATCGTGCATATCGGACAGGACGGTTCGGCCTTAGGGCCGACCGTCATCGGATTGCCGGCGACGCCCACCCCGATCGAGTGGGTTGCCGTCACCCCGGCACGGGCCGCACGCCGGATCGTGTTGGCCCTCGGCCGGGACGACCTGACGTTGTCGGCGCTGCGGGGAGCGCTCGACCATGGTCTCCCCGAGGCGGGCTGCAGCCTGGTGGTTGAGTTGGACGACATCGAGCTAAGCGGTCGGATGGCGGTGGCGGTGGCGGGCAAACGGCCCGACGCCGACATCGATTTTGTCTGCCCGGAGGAACTGGACGCGTTGTTGATCTCCGCCAGCGTGACCGACGAGTTGGTCGGTTCCCACGGGTCGGATCGGGGTTGGGCCGTCTCGATCGTGGGTGACACTCCCACGTGTGACCGGGTGACCGCCCAGTTGGTGCGGGCCTTCACGCGTTCGGCGCTTCGGGGAGGCGCCGTCAGACCATGCATCCTGCGGGTGCGGCCCGGTGGGAGTGAGCGCGAGGCCCAGATCGTTGACAACCATCGGGTCGTGGTGGATGTCGTCGACCGGATCGATGACATCTTCCAACCGGGTGCGCCGGACCACCTGGTGATCGATCTGCATGACGAGGAGATGTCGACCCGGCTGGCGATGGAGGCGGCGCTGCGGCGCCGGGGGAGCGTGGTGTGGACGACGCACGGCTTCGCTCTGCCGTGGGCGACGACCGGATGCCCTGCCGACGGTTCGCCGGTCGACCTGCGCCAGGTGTCGCTGTCGGCGGCGGCCATGGCGGGGACGCTGCACGGACCGTTCGGCCGAATAGCGGCTGCGCGGGCGTCGCGCTCTGGACAGCCGCCCTCGCGTCCGTCGGCGGATGCTGTGCGGCGGGCGGTTGCGATCTTGCTTGACGAGGGGTGGGCCGTGGTGCCCGAATCGGACCTGCAACCCGCCGAGCGAGGCCGACTGCCCAGGTACGTCGACCAGCACACCGCCCGGCTCCTCCGCTCGTTGCCCGGTCTTGCAGAGGACCCCTCCCAGCTGCTGTACGAGCTGCAGCGCGAGGGTTTGATGGCAATCCCTCGTCACTGGGAGTCCGATCGCGGCGTCGGCCCGGTTGAGATGCCCCCGGACGAGACCATCGAGGTGATGGCCCAAGCGATCCACGACCACTATCTGGCCGAGCAGGCCGAGCAGGCGAACCTTCCTGCCTTGCGCCCTTGGGCAGAGCTCGACGAGAGGTTTCGAGCCCAGAACCGGGACCAGGCGCGGGACAACATCTCAAAGCTGCACTCCCTTGCGCTGAGGGTCGTGGCGACAAGTTCGTTCACGAGCGAACCCGTCCGCCTGGGGGAGGCCTACATCGAAAGAATGGGAATCGCCGAACATGACCGGTGGTCACATCAGAAGCGTGAGCAGGGCTACCGCTTCGGTCCGGAGCTGATTCTGGAAGGGGCAGACCTGCGTCATCCCAGCCTGCTCCCGTGGGACGAGCTGCCCGCGTCCGAGCAGGAGAAGGACTTGGCCCCCATCCGCCAGATCCCAGCGGTCCTCGCAGCGGCCGGGTTGGTGGTAACGCGCTGAGATCAAGTGGGTCGGTCAGGGTTACGGTACCCGCGCAGCAAACGGCCCGGGGCCGGTACCCGGGAGAGGTCCGAAGGTTTCGGCGGGTAGGCGGACCTGCTGCCCATCGGGCAAGTTCGCCAGGTAACCGAGGTACCGCCAGGCGTCTCCCTCTGCCCATAACAGGTCCCCCGAGTCCGAGAACGTAGCAGTGGATTGGTGGTCCAGATGATGGTGAGATCGCAGGGTTTCGCCGGTGGTGGTGTCCCAGATGCGGGCGGTGCCGTCCCAGCTGGCGGTGGCGATGCGGGTGCCGTCGGGGGAGTAGGCCACCCCCCACACCGGGCTGGTGTGGCCGGTGAGGGTGTGGAGGGTTTCGCCGGTGGTGGTGTCCCAGATGCGGGCGGTGTCGTCGTCGCTGGCGGTGGCGATGCGGGTGCCGTCGGGGGAGTACGCCACCCCCCACACCGGGCTGGTGTGGCCGGTGAGGGTGTGGAGGGTTTCGCCGGTGGTGGTGTCCCAGATGCGGGCGGTGCTGTCCCCGCTGGCGGTGGCGATGCGGGTGCCGTCGGGGGAGTACGCCACCCCCCACACCGGGCTGGTGTGGCCGGTGAGGGTGTGGAGGGTTTCGCCGGTGGTGGTGTCCCAGATGCGGGCGGTGTCGTCGTCGCTGGCGGTGGCGATGCGGGTGCCGTCGGGGGAGTACGCCACCCCCAACACCAGGCCGGTGTGGCCGGTGAGGGTGTGGAGGGTTTCGCCGGTGGTGGTGTCCCAGATGCGGGCGGTGTCGTCCCAGCTGGCGGTGGCGATGCGGGTGCCGTCGGGGGAGTAGGCCACCCCCCACACCGGGCTGGTGTGGCCGGTGAGGGTGTGGAGGGTTTCGCCGGTGGTGGTGTCCCAGATGCGGGCGGTGTCGTCGTCGCTGGCGGTGGCGATGCGGGTGCCGTCGGGGGAGTAGGCCACCCCCCGCACCGGGTTGGTGTGGCCGGTGAGGGTGTGGAGGGTTTCGCCGGTGGTGGTGTCCCAGATGCGGGCGGTGTTGTCCCGGCTGGCGGTGGCGATGCGGGTGCCGTCGGGGGAGTAGGCCACCCCCCGCACCGGGCTGGTGTGGCCGGTGAGGGTGTGGAGGGTTTCGCCGGTGGTGGTGTCCCAGATGCGGGCGGTGTTGTCGTCGCTGGCGGTGGCGATGCGGGTGCCGTCGGGGGAGTAGGCCACCCCCGGCACCGGGCTGGTGTGGCCGGTGAGGGTGTGGAGGGTTTCGCCGGTGGTGGTGTCCCAGATTCGGGCGGTGTTGTCCCCGCTGGCGGTGGCGATGCGGGTGCCGTCGGGGGAGTAGGCCACCCCCCACACCGGGCTGGTGTGGCCGGTGAGGGTGTGGAGGGTTTCGCCGGTGGTGGTGTCCCAGATGCGGGCGGTGTCGTCGTCGCTGGCGGTGGCGATGCGGGTGCCGTCGGGGGAGTACGCCACCCCCAACACCAGGCCGGTGTGGCCTCTGGGGAATGCACGAAGCGCCCCGTAGGAGACAGAAGGAGTTGCCGGGGTGATTTCGCCAGAAGTGACATTCAACGCCTGGAGAAGTGCTGGCGCCGAATGTGCTGAACGGGTTGCATCGGTCGTGTCACATCGCAGCAGCCGGGTTCGGTTGGTGCGCGCAGCGTCCAAACCGAGGGCGGTGAGGCGGCAGTCTCGGAAGATGGTTCCGGACAGGCCAGCGTTCTTCATCTGCACTTGATGTAGCGAACACCCATGAAGTTCTGCTCGGTCCAAGCGGGCGTCGGCGAGATCAGAATGGTCAAAGCGGGCGCGACTGATGTGCATGTCCCGCAGGTCGGCGCCCCGTAAGTCGCAGCCGCTGATGTTGAGAAGATGGTCTGACAGCCCGTGTAAATTCAGATGCCTGAGCGATGCCCCGGCGAGATCAAATCCGGCGAGGGCCCGAGCGGGAGCACCCGACCGTGGCGCCATCACGCAGTAGCGAAAAGCCAGTTCGGTTGCCCGAGGCGTGTAGCTGTCCCCTAGCGACTGCAACGTCCGCTTGGCTGCCTCAAATTCCTCGGTCCGCTCGGGGTCCTGCGCTAGCGAACCCATGAGGTCGACCAGGAACGTGAGGGTCTCATCTGACGGTTGGGGTACGGACCAAGTCTCTGGGTCACCCGTAGTGAGCCCTCGCGCGAGATGTGAAGCAAGGAAAAACTCCAGGAGTGAGCTGTGAGCAAACTCAAATCGGTCCACCCCAGGGCGCACCACGAAGGTGGCCGTCCGGAGATCTTCTATCAGCCTGCTCAGATCGGGTCGCTGCTGTTGGAACCAGCGACGAAGCGATTGCACCTCGTCCAACTGAACGGACAGCCACTCATCGAGCGCCGCGTAATTCATGGAGCGGGTTCCGTCTCGCCAGAGCTGCGCGGCGAGTCGTTCCATCAGTAGCCGCTTTTGGGGGATGTCGAACTGATGCTTGCCATCGTCGCGGTGCAGCCAGTCGGTGACGAAGCCCTCATACAGGGTTGACAGACTGACCACTCGCCCCGAAGCGCGGACCTGCTCCAACCGTTCAACCTGACTGGCGATCAACAACAGGTTGTACGGGCGTTCCGCCAACTCGGTGAGGTTGTGAATCTCCGCCAGTAGCGACATGGCCGCCTCGGTGCTCAGCCTGGGCAGCGCGTTGTCGGTGCCGGACGAGCTCGCTTGAGAAAGGAAGTGGTCGAAGTAGGCACGAACCTGAGTTTCGGTGAATGGGAGCAGGTGGACTGCCTCGTAGCGCTTTTCGATTCCGCCCTCCCTGTCCTCACCCCCTAGAAAGGACCTCTCGGCATGGATACTCGGGAAATAGTGGGTGCGGCAGGTCAGGAGCAGGCGACCTGGTGAACCACCATGTTTCGGTGGGTCGACAGCAGGTGGTGGTGGGAGTGCTCGCCACAGCTGCCGCACAAAGTCTCGGCCTTCTTGGTCGTCCAGATGTACCAGCACTTCGTCGAGGCCGTCGAAAATCAGCAGAGCACCATGGTTCCGAACCTGGTCAAGCACCGACTCGGAGTCGATGGAACGAGCCTCGTCGGTTGACCAAACCTTGGCGATGACGTTGTTGATCAGCGAATGCAGGTCTGGTGAGCGTCTATGTGTCGTGTCCACCAAACGAAGGTCGAGATAGATCGAGAGCGGTGCCAATTCCCGGTCGCCCGGTGACTGCGACCGCCAACGAGCGTTGAGGCGATTGTTCAACACTTTGGCTGCTGTCGTCTTTCCGCTTCCGGTTTCGCCAAGGATCACCCCGTAGGGCTTGTACTCGGCCGAGCAGGCCCACCGTTCGAGGAAGTCCACTACCTGCACCGCGTCGGGACGGCGCGATCTGAACGCAGCAGACGCCGCCCAGTCGGCGCCACGCGCCGCTAAGTCAAACCGGACACCCTCGCCAGGGATGTGGGTTCCGTGTTCGAGCGGCGTATCTCGGTCGAACCGCTGCTGACTATCCCTCGGAGCTTGCTTGGGCAGTTCTGTGGCGAGGTGCTCCACAAGCGCATCTGCAAACCTGCCTTGTCGCTCCTTTTGTTTGGGCCAGCTCTCCGTCGGCCGAAACACCCCGAGCGCAGTTTCCTTGCCCAGATGGACAATCCCATTCGTGAGGGCAGTTGGCACCAGTTCGCCACAAATGGGGACGACGAATTGATTGGCCGACCAGGGCGCATGGGTGCTGTTGTATTTCAGCCAGGAGTAACTGAGGATCACGACGATGACGTCTGCCTCATCTCGGCGCGTCTGAACTTGGGAGAACTCCTGACCGCCTAGAAGTTCGCATGTCGTCACGATGGACGACACGTCGTTGATGATGAACTGCGGCAGTAACCCCAACCGAAGACCGAGCGACTCGCCAAGTTTTCGAGCGGTATCGAGTTGGTCAGCGGCGTGGTCGATATGCACGCTCAAGGTGGTCCTTGCGGCTGCAGCTCGCCGACGGGTCTCGACCGCCTCTTGGGGGAGCCCGTCCGATGGAACGGTTGGACCTTGGGTGGTGGTTGCCGATGAAGAACGCTCGATCTGTTGAGCCGTCAGCGGTGCACCTTCGAACCAACACTGTCGGCCCGTAGCACCGCTCTTGCGGTTGGTGTCCGCTTCGAGCGACAGCGATAAGCCTTGTTCTTTGGCGGCGTCGTTGAGGTCTCCCCTGAACTTGCGAAAAGCGTCCACCTCACCTGCACCAACGGTCCCTTCTACGAGTAACTCGTAGTCAAAGGTGGCCAGGTGAGGCGCGGAGGCGGCTACAGCGCTGAGCAGGGCAATGGCCCGCCGGTGGAGGACCTTGGCCTCGTCGAGTTCAGCCACCAACTGACGAAGGGCAGACTCTGCCTGGCCAGCGGTCAGGCGGACCACGCCTGCTGGCCAGAGGAGCGGCTTACTCATCGATCAGGCCTTCCCGTTCGAACCGCTCCACCATCTGCCCTAATAGGTCCTCGCAGAATCGCTTGCGATTATTGCCCCCGAGCTCGCTAAACCACCTCGGGTCCGGTTCTCCCTTCAAGAGCAGACGAAAGATCTGTAAGTGGTCAAGCTTCCGCAGGTCGGCGCGGCCGAGGTCAATCGATTCCAACCCCACGGGAATGATGAGGTTGCCTGGCCGCCTGAGGAGCCCGGGGAGTTCAACACCGACGATGAAGGGACTGGCGAGGAACGAAGGGGAGAGCAGCAGAAGTCCGAAATCGGCCACCTCGATCGCAGCCTCAATCTCGGACTTCCAAGTCTGACCGACCAATAGGCGACGGTCGCACCATGGGTCAATGGTGCATTGGCGGAGAATGTTGCATCGGGGCGACATCAAGTTCAGGAAGGTGTCGGCCAAGACGGCGTCGTCGTGGGCGTAGCTGACGAACCCAGAAAGGTGAGGCTTGGTCTTCATCCCGTCACCGTACGGGACCGTAACTGAGAGCACAAGGGCGATTACGACGAATATACCCCGAATAAGGGCGCCCAACTCGGTTGACAGCCTGTAAGGGTGCTTGCGACATGCAAGCTATGACGAACGGTTGATCAGAGATCTTCCCGACGATGTTCATCGAGAACTGCGCCGACGGGCCGAGGCAAGCGGGCAGTCGGTCCAGAGCTACCTATCCATGCAGTTGGCCCGCATGGTGGAACGCACCCAACGTCCGACGAGCTTCTGGAACGGGTTGCTCGGCGAGCGACCGGCACGATCGGCATCGAGGCGGCGGTCGCCGACCTCCGTGGCATTAGGGCAGAGCGATGATCGTCGTCGACGCTTCGGTGCTTGTGAACGCACGGTGATGGATCAGCGGCCGGCGACGCCGCCCGGGCTGCGGCTCTTCGGCGAGGGTCTGGCGGCGCCGGATCTGGTGGATCTGGTGACGATGTCGGTCATGCGCAAGCACTGGTTGGGGGCACGAGCTGACCGATGAGGAGTTCGCCGACGGCGTGGACGCGTTGTGGCAACTCGAGATGGCGAGGTACCCCGCGCTCCCGCTTTCCCCAGCGCGTTTGAGTTGCGCCTTACCATGATCCCGTACGACGCCGCTTACGTGGTGCTGGCGGAGTTGCTGGAGTGCCCGCTCATCACTGCGGATCGCCGACTGGCGGACGCGCCAGGGCCACAGTGCGAGTTCCGCTTGGTTGCATCAGCCGGCTGAGCGGCGCTTACCCGAGGGCGACTACTTGTCGGCGTTGTGGCGGCCGACCAATTGGCGGGCGATCACCTTGACGCAGAGCACCTCGTCGGCGCCCTCGAAGATCGACAGCACCCGGGCGTCGACGAAGAGGCGGCTCACCGTGTACTCCTCGGCGTAGCCCATGCCGCCGTGGATCTGCATCGCCTCGCGGGTGACCCACTCGGCAGCCTTGCAGACATACGCCTTCACCATGGAGGCCTCCATGGCCCCCTCGCCCTTGGCCATCAGTTTGGCCACCTCGTAGCTGTACTGGCGAGCGCCCTGAATGATGACCGCCATGCGGGCCAGCTTGGCCTGGGTCAGCTGGTACTCGGCGATGTTCTCGCCGAACACCACACGGTTGTTGGCGTAGTCGCGGGCAGCCTCAAGGGCGGCCTGCATGACGCCGACTGCGCGTGCGGCGGTCTGAAGACGACCGTTCTCGAAGCCCGCCATCTGGTAGTAGAAGCCGCGGCCCTCACCGCCCTCGAGGCCGATGAGGTTGTCGGCGGGCACGAACCAGTTCTCGATGGCCACCTCGTAGCTGTGCATGCCGCGGTAGCCGATCGTGTCGATCGGGCGGCCCTCCATCTTGCCACCGCCGGAGTCGTTCTCCTGGGTGAGCTCGAAGCCGTGGCCATCGCCGCGCTCCTTGGGCACGATGAACATCGACAGGCCCCTGTGGCCCACCGAGCGGTCGGTGTCGGTGCGGGCCAGCACCATCAGCACGTCGGCGCGGGCGCCGTAGGTGCACCACGTCTTCACGCCGTTCAGTAGCCAGCCGCCGTCGGTTTGCGTGGCGGTCACCTTCACGCCGGCCACGTCGGAACCGAAGTCGGGCTCGGTGACCGCAACCGCGTTCATCACCTCGGCGGTTGCCAGCTTGGGCATCCACTCCTGCTTCTGCTCCTCGGTGCCGCCGGCCTCGAGGGCGCGGGCCAGGATCTCGGGTCGGGTGATCAGCGAGCCGCCGGCGCCGAGCGAACCGCGGGACAGTTCCTCGGTGGCGACCACCATGGCGATGTAGTCCGATGCGCCGCCCGAGGCGTAGCCGCCGTACTCCTCCGGAATCGACAGACCGAAGGCCCCCATCTCCGCGAGGCCGGTGACGATCTCCTCGGGGATGTCGCCGTTGTGGCGGTGGATCTCTTCGGCGATCGGCATGATCTTGTCCTCGGCGAAACGCCGAAAGGCGTCCTGCACCATTTCGAAGTCGTCGCCGAGGTGGCGGGGGCCGTCGGTGTTGGCCAAGGAGGCGAGGAAATCGGACGCCCGGTAGGTGGCGACGAAATCTCGGGCATTGTCGAGGGCGTCGTTCGCAACCCCCCACTCGGCCTCCCGGCCGAACAGCTTGGCGCCCAGGTCGGCCAATGCGTCGGCGATGAACGCCGCCGTGATGCGGCCCTCGTCGTCGCCCTTCGAGCCGTAGTCGAGCAGGCCTCGACCGCACATCAGGGCGGCGGCGGCGTGAGCGACGTCGTAGGCCAACACCTGGTTGGCGTCGATGCCGTGCTCGGCGAGCCTGCCGACCGCCGAGTCGATCACGGCCTGGCCCACATCCAGGGCGGCTGCGGCGGCGGCGAGGTCGGGGGTGACGGGGGGTGCAGCGACGTCGGTCATCGGGCCATGTTACGGGTGGGTAGCCTTGTGTTCCCAGACGCAATCAGCGGGACTCGCGACGGATCTTCTCCGGCGGTTCACAGGATCCAGCTCGACCTGACCGCCACCTCACGTGTCGAGCTATGTTCTGCGTGAGTCGCTGGCACCTCCGGGGCGAGAGGAGTCGATGACGTGAGACGCGCAGCGGTGGTCGGGCTTGTGTTCGTGATGTTGGCAGGTGCCTGCAGTCGCACCGACGACGCCTCGATATCCGGGGAGCCATCGGCACGCGGCGAGGACGCCGCCGCCGAAGACGGGAGCTGGACGATCCTTCAGTACTCGATGGCGGACAACAACCTCGAGGAGTTCATGATGGTGGACCTCGAGGAGCTCGCGGAGGTCGAATCCGACGACGGTCCCAACATCGTTGCCCTGGTCGATCGCAGCGAAGAGGAGTCCGAAGTGGCTCTCGGTGACCAGGGTGACTGGGCCGGAGCGAGGATTCTGCGGCTGGGGAACGGCGAGTTCAGCACCCTGAGCGAACTCGGCGACGTGAACACCGGCGACCCCGCGTTGCTGGCGGACTTCATCAGCGAATCGATCAAGGAGAACCCCGCTGATCACTACGGCCTGGTGATCTCCGATCACGGCGCATCGTGGCCCGGGATCGGTCCTGACGATTCCTTCGACGACAGCCTCGAGCTCGCCGAGCTGCAGACCGCGCTCGGCGATGGCCTGGAAGCTGCGGGCGTCGAGCGGCTCGATGTCCTCGGCTTCGACGCCTGCCTTATGGCCAGCTACGAGGTGGCGAGCGCCATGGCGCCGTTCGCCGACCGGATGATCGCCTCGGAGCAGCTCGAACCTGGCCATGGCTGGGACTACCGGTCGTTCCAGGTGCTCGCCGACGAGGTCGATGCCGACACGTTCGGGCGAGCGGTGATCGAGGGGTTTGCCGAACAGGCCGTCGAGTCCGATACCGAACAGGACATCACCCTCTCGCTCCTCGATCTGACCAAGATGGGCGCCCTCGACCAGGCGATCGAGGACTTTGCCGGTGCCCTCACCGAGCGCGGGGCCAACGTTGCGCCTGTGGTGGGTAGGGAGCGTGCCTCAACGTTGGAGTTCGGCCGCTCACCCGACGAAACCGAAGCCTCGCACGTGGTCGACCTGCGCATGCTGGCCTCCCAGATCGGCGTCGAGTCCCTCGACCTGTCGGAGTTCACCGACGAGGTCGAGAAGTCGCTGAACGACGTGGTGGTCCAGTCGATCGACAGCCCGGCCAACCTCGGCGCGTCGGGCATGACCATCTACTTCCCGCCGGCCGTCGACTACTACGACGCCGGCTACGAGGACGCGCCGTCGACCGGCCCGTGGTCCGCCTTCCTCGACGGCTACTACGGCTCCGGCGCCGAGATTCCCGACACCGACCAGGCCCGATTCGTCGACGCGGAACCCGAGGTGTTCTTCGACGACGACGGTGTCAACATCCAGGCCGAAATCGAGTCCGCAACGACGCCGAACGTTGCCGACTCGTTCATCCGCTATGGGGTCGTCGGCGACGACGGCACGGTCACCTACCTCGGCGAGGAACCGGCGACGAGCTTCGACGACGGCACCGCCCAGGGGACCTACGACCTCACCGAGCTGGTCATCTCCGACGGGGAGGACGAAGCCCGGGCGTACGTCGACCTCCAGTTCGAGGAGGACGACGAGGTCGGGACCATCGACGTCCCGATCGCCTACTACGGACCGGACGACGAGGCCGGTGGCAGCGACTACCAGGATGCGCTGCTCTCGATCACCTTCGACACCGAATCGGGCGACGTCCTGCAAGAGACCTACTACGCCTACCACGAAAACACCGGTGGATACGGCGAGCTGCAGACGAGCCCTGAAGGCATCGTCGTTCCCGAGGTCCTGGTCCTCGACGATGATGGGGGCGAAACCTGGGAACCGACGAGCGGCGTCGGCCTGTTCGCCGATCTGCCGAGCCTGTCCTACGAGCTCCGCCCCCTCGCCTCGGGAACCCTCCTCCAGATCGAGCTCGGCGTCACCGACTTTGGCGATAACGCCGACATCGTGTCCGCAGAGGTCGAGCTGCCATGACACATCGGGGAGTAAACGGTCGGTCGCCCCGGGATCGGATCGTTCGTCGCCTCCGAGACCCGGGACAGGACTGCCAAAGAAAGCCATGAGATCCGGGCCACCCGAGTGATGCGGCGTCGTAGGATCGGGCGATGGGGACCGGGGTGACCGACACCGAGAAAAACGGAAACGTCGAGTTGGATGCGGCAGACCTGCACCGCGACGGGGTGGAACCGGCCGCTGCGGTGGGGTTCGGCCGACAGGCGGGCTCCTATGCCAAGGTGCGTCCGGCTTATCCAGCGGCAGTGATGGAGACCCTCACGAGCCTGCTGCCGCCTACGCCGGACGTACACGTCTGCGACCTGGCCGCCGGCACCGGCATCCTCACCCGGCAGCTGCTCGACAGCGGCTACCGGGTGACCGCCGTCGAGCCGGTGGGGGGCATGCGCGAGGAGCTTGAGCGGCAGCTGGCCAAGGCTGGCGTCGACATCCTCGATGGCACCGCAGAGCACCTGCCACTCGACGATCGGTCGGTCGATGCGGTCACCGTCGGTCAGGCATTCCATTGGTTTGACCCCCAACCGGCACTGACCGACATCGCCCGGGTGCTGAAGCCCGGTGGCGTGTTGCTGATGGTGTGGAACGCCCGAGACGAGAACGTCGACTGGATGCGCCAGTGGGGCGACCTGGTGGCTGATCTGGGTGGCGGCCGCCCATATCAGGACCACCGCGAGCTGTTGTGGGAGGACGTGGTGGCCGAGAGCGGGCTGTTCACGCCCTTGGAGCATCTGGAGGTTCCGCAAGGCCAAACCGGCACTCCGGAGCTCGTGATTGAGCGCACGCGTTCCACCAGCTTCATCGCTGCCCTACCGCCCGAGCGTCACCAGCATGCGCTGGACGCGGTGGCCGAGCTGTTGGCCACCCACCCCGACACCAGGGGCCGTGACCAGATCACCATCCCCTACAACACCCAGATCTACTGGTGCCGCCTGAACCGATGATCTCGGCCGCAGCGCAGGGGCTGGTGCTGAGCTGGTGGGACCGGCATCGGCGCGACCTGCCATGGCGAGACACCCGCGACCCATGGGCCGTGCTGATCGCCGAGATCATGGCGCAACAGACCCAGGTGAACCGCGTGGTACCGCGCTGGCACGAGTTCCTTGAACGCTGGCCAACACCGGCGGTGCTGGCGGCTGCGTCATTGGCCGACGTGCTGCGGGCCTGGCAGGGGTTGGGCTACCCCCGCCGGGCGGCCAACCTGCACCGCAGCGCCCAGGTGGTGGTAGCCGACCCGGGGTTGGGGGGTTCACTACCCGACACCCTGGAAGGACTGCTGGCGTTACCCGGTATTGGCCCCTACACCGCCCGGGCGGTCCTGGCGTTCGCCCACGAGGCCGACGTTGGCGTGGTCGACACCAACACCGGCCGCATCCTGGCCCGCGTCGGCGGCCGGCGTCTGGGCGCCCGCGCCGCGCAGGTCGCCGCAGACGCGTGGGTGCCGGCGGGTGAGGGATGGGCGTGGAACCAGGCGATGCTCGATGTGGGGGCGTTGTTGTGCCGACCGGTGCCCCGATGCCACGACTGCGCTCTGGCCATCTCGTGCCGCTGGGCGCTGGACGGGTGGACAAACCCCGATCCGGCCGCCAAGTCGGCGGGGGTGTCGGTGCGCCAAGCCCCATACCGGGGGTCGATGCGCGAGGTTCGCGGTCGTGTGCTGGACGTGCTCGCCGAGGGTGGTGCCACCACCGACGACGTGATCGCCTCGTCGGTGCGGGCACTGGCGCCCAGCGCAGCCCATCACGCAGAACCCCTTGACGTGCGGGTCGTCGAGGCCCTCACGCAGCTGGAGGCCGACGGGCTGGTTGCGGTCTCCGCGTCGATCGTGACGCTTGCCGGGGACCCTGCCGTCGCTTGAGGGGAGCCATAAGGTGATCGTGTGGGAGTGCTGATCAACGAGTTTGCGACGGGATTGCCGCATGCGCGTCTGCGGCCGTACGTCTCGGAGTATTCCGGGTATCGCATCGTCGGCGCCGAGCCCGGCCTGCACATGGGGCTGCCCTCCCGGTCGTTGACGTTCATCGTGGCGTTCGACGAGCCACTCGACGTGACGACGGCCATCGACGGGCCCCATCGGGACACCTACTGGGCGATGCTGGGCGGACTCCACGATGCCCCTGCGGTCGTTCGACACGATGGCCGTCAACACGGTGTGCAGTTGGGGGTGACCCCGCGGGGTGCTGCGGCGCTTTTCGGGGTACCTGCGGGGGCACTCGCGTCTTCGGTGGTCCACCTCGATGCCATCGTCCCGACGTTTTCTGCGGAGCTCGTCGACCGCCTGTCGGAAGCCACCACCTGGGCCGCACGATGGGAGGTCCTCGATGACGTGTTCCTTCGGCAAGTGTGCCTCGACACTTCGCTGCCGAGCGAACTCGAGCACGCATGGTCGCTGATCGTGGGCAGCCACGGCCTGATGCCGGTTGGCCGGTTGGCCGACGAGGTCGGTTGGAGCCGACGCCACCTGGGCCAACGATTCACCTCCACCTTCGGCTTGACCCCGAAGGTGATGAGCCGAGTACTTCGCTTTGAGCGGGCCAAGGGGTTGATCCAGGCGCCGACCCGCCCATCGCTGTCCGGCGTGGCCGCTGCGTGTGGCTACGCCGACCAGGCGCACCTCACCCGGGAGTGGTCCGCGTTTGCGGGCTCATCGCCCACCCGCTGGATGCGCGATGACACCCTGGTGTTGCTCGACGACTCGGCGTAATCGCCAAGGTCACATTTGTTCAAGACATCGACGTGGGGCGGTGGCATGGTGGGCACATGGAGAACAACATCACCGAAACGCCCAGCATGGTCTGGCCCACACTGATCTACAACGACGCACCTGCTGCCATCAAGTTTTTGAAAGCGGTCGGCTTCACCGCCGCCATCGTCGTGCCGAACGATGAAGACGCCTCGGTGATCGAGCACTGCCAGCTGCGGTGGCCCGAGGGGGGCGGTGTCATGTTGGGTACCGCCGGGCGTGACGGCAACGAATTTTCCCAACGCCCCACCGGAGGAGGTGCGGTCTACGTGGTGACGGCCGGCCCGGATCAGGCGTTTGAGCGGGCGGTTGCTGCCGGCGCCTCGGTGTTTCGGCAGATGGAGGGCCAGGACTACGGGGGGCGTGGCGGCACGGTCGCCGATGCCGAGGGCAACCTCTGGAGCTTCGGCGACTACCGGGGCGAGTAGCGGGTCGGGGGCGCCCCGACGGGTCGGATCAACTCCCGGATGTACGTGCGGTGCCACCAGTTGCCGGTGGCCCGGCGCTCATCGCGGCTGGTGAACCGGTACCGATACAGGCGAGCGCGAACGAAGGCGGGGCCTTCAGCTTCAAACGGACAGCGGCGCAGCAGCGAACGCGTCCCGGGGTCGTTGGCGGCCAGGCGCTCGACGAACGGCTGCAGCCATCCGGCGCCGTAGGCCGGTGAGATCGCGACGAACCACATCAGCCAGTCGAGACGCAGGTGGTAGGGCGCAAACTGCGGGGGGCGTCGGGACACGTCGGTGGGCTTGGCCTTGAACTCGTACTCCAACCACACGGTCTCGGGGCCCGGGCTTGGGTCATCGGTGGCCTCGAACACCACCTCGCGCCGCTCCTTGGTGACGCTGCCGAACGCTCCGTAGGTGTTGACCAGGCGCAACGAGTCGAAGCTGGCGTTCATCTGCTGCCGTTTGGACAGGAGATTTCGAACCGGCTGGTAACTGAGCGCCACCAGCCCCACGGCAACCGCAGCGGTGAGGATGCCAAACCAAGCGGGTTTGGACAGATCGATCGGTTGCCCCACCGGAAGCAGCCATGCCAGAAGCCGCCCGTCCAACGCGCCGAGCGCCAGCACTGCGGTCAGCAGGTTGAGCCACGCAAAGTTGCCGCTGAGCATCAGCCACCCCTGCGTGACGATGATGATCATCGCGGCAACAGTGGCTATCGGCTGGGGCGCGAACAGCCCGAACACCACCACCAGTTGAGTGACGTGGTTGGCCAGCACCTCCACCCGGTGCAGCTTGGATGGCAGGCGGTGAAAGGAGCGGCTGAACGGGTTGGGCATCGGCTGGGTTTCGTGGTGAAAATCGAGACACGTCAGATCGCGCCAGCATCGGTCACCCCGCAGCTTCACCAGCCCGGCGCCGAACTCAACCCGAAACAACAGCCAACGCAGGGCCCACATGATCACCAGCGGCGGGGCCACGTGCGCCGGCCCCACGAAGATCGCAAGGAATCCGGCTTCGGCCAACAGGATCTCCCAGCCAAAGCCGTACCAGCGCTGCCCGACGTTGAGGATGGAGAGTTGGAGCGCCCACAACGTCGCCCATACCAGCACCCAGGTCCAGATCGGTGATCGTTCGACCAGGCCAACCAGCGCCAGCGTGGCCAGCGCGATGCCGGCCCAGCAGGAAGCGGCAAAGAACCGGTCGCTGTAGTGCACGTGAAACACGCTGGGGCTCCGCCGGAACGGGGTGATTGCGATGAAGCGGGGGATCGGCAGCAGCCCCCGCTCGCCAAGGAGCGGGCGAAACTGTCGCAGCGCAGCGACAAATGCGATCAGGTAGACGAGCGCCAGGCCCCGCGTGAACGCCAGCCTCGCCAACGCGTCGCCGGGTGGCATCCACCAATCCATGGGTCCTTCCTACTCCTCCGGAAAATCGCCAACCAGACGGGTACCCACCTGGAGCGTGGAGAACCCGGTCGGGCCGAGGTCTGACGGGAAGTCGGGCGTCATGGGGTCCTGGCCGGCCCTCGGAAACGCAGCTGTGCCGACGGGTGGGCACCGCATGCGGCGGCGATACGACCGGCGTAGCGGCCGCTGGTGCGTCGCGACCCAAACAGCGCCGGTGCCAGGAGCAGCAGGCGCCGGGCAGCAGTAGCCGGGGCATCGCCCGGATGGGCGGCGTCCAGCAGGTGTGCTGCTACCGCCAGGCGAGGCACCGGAGTCGGCATCCGCTGGGACAGGTTGGCGATCAGCGCCAGATCGGCCCGGTTGGCGGATGGCCACGTGGTGCCCGGTGACCATTCGGAGGTCCACAAAAGTTGAGCGCCGGGGAGTGGTGTATCAGGGGGCCGGAGATGGTGAGGGTCCACCGGTGAGGGCGGCGATCAGATCGTCGACGGCGCCGTCGGCCAACGCAGCCATCTCCTCATCGGTGCGGTCCTGAATGGGATGGGCCACGAAGACACCACGCACCGCGGACCCCAGGGCTGCCCGTTGGGTATCGGCAGCGTCGATGAACTCGGTTGAGGCCACGAACACCGACGGCACGCCCCGTCGCTCCAGATCGTCCAGGTCGTGCACACTGCACGACGTGCAACTGCCTCAATCGGCGAGCGCCTCGACGATGGCCCCGCACTCCCGGGCGATCTCGGCTCGCAGGTCGGGGTGTGCCGGTTTGGTGAACGTGGGTTTGCGGTAGCGCTTGGTGCTGATACCCCGCTCCTCGAACACCGCCTCGATGCGGTCGAGAAACACGTTCCCGCGGGGCTTGGAGATGTCGAGCAGGCCCACTGTGAGCCCGTCCAACGAGGGGGGCCGGGCGCTGAGCTCGCGGATGGCCTCGGAGCGTTCGCCGGTGGGATCGAGCACGGTGCGCTCGCCGGGCATGGGCTGAGCGCCTGGAATCGGATCGGCGGTCGAAGCGGGCCTGGTGGTCATGTGGTTGCCTCCTCGGGCGTATGAATCGGCAGCGTCACCGGCGTCGATCCCAGGTCGCCCGCCGCCCAGCCGCCGATCACGGCCGAGAACATGCCGGCGCCGCCTCCGGCCTGAAAGATGGACAGGCCGCCTTCGCGAAACTTTGGCAGCGTGCCGCCGCAGAACCCTTCGGGCATGCCCTCGGCGATGTCACGAGCGCCTCGGACCAAATCCGCGCCATCCAGCGTGAGCAGCTTGGACAACTCCCCCCTCAGTCGGGCTTTGTTCCACCCGGCTTCGCGGAACACCCGCAGGTGCTCGGGCGAGATCACCAGTGAGGCGTCGAAGATGAAGGCGAGCTTGGGATGGGCGACGGTGGCCAGCACCTCGGCGAAGCTTCGTGCCAGCGACTCGGGAGTACGGGAGAGCTGATCGATGATGCCCGTCACCCCCTCAGCGGCAACCAGCGTGACCGCCGACGTGTCGGGAGCGAGGCCCGTCTCGGTGGCCTGGTTCGGCCAGTCGGGATCCGGCGCGGGCGTCTCGGCGAAACAGAAGGTGTACTTGCCTGGATTGCCAAGCGTGGCCCGGTCGACCCCGCCCGGACGACCCCCTCCGATGTTGCGAACCACCAGGTTGAGGGCCCGGCCGATGGTGGCGTTGGCCCGGTTGCCCTGCCCGAGCGCACCCAGGCCGTCGTTCATCGAAATGTCGCGGGCGATCGGCCCTGACACCACCACCATCGGACCCGCGAACCAGGTGGTGGCCAGCAGCCCGTGCATGTTGAAGGCATCGGTGCATGCCGCCTCCACCGCGGTCAGTACCACGGGTAGGTACTCCGGGCGACAACCCGCCAGCACGGCGTTGATCGCCACCTTTTCCACGGTGGCAGGGGTGAGGTCGGGGGGGACGATGGCCACGACGTCGCCGGGGGTCCGGTCGGTGCACTCCAACATGCGGAGCACTCGGGCCTCGGTGGGGGGCACCACGGGCAGGCCGTCGCTCCAACCCCTGGCCTCGTAGGCATCTGCGTCGTCCTCCAGGGCGGTGAGGGTGATGCGGCGGCCGATCAACTCGTCCGAGCGCGCCCGCACCAACAACTCGTCGGCCCGCGACGGATCCAGCGTGAGTGAACCGCAGCCCGGCCGGCGGTCGGGGAGCCCGGCGCCCAGGCCGTCAATGCCGGACACCTCGACCCAGCGTGCCCGGTCCCAACCCTCCACCCGGTCGACCTCGACGCCGTCACTCACCCGGAGCAGCGTGGGAACCACCTCGATGCCCCACCGAGCCGACAACACGAGGTCGGTGTCGTCGGTGACGTGGGCAATGCCCTCCGGGAAGTGCGGGTCGTCCTGGCTCAGCAGCGAGGCGCCCTGTGCGGCCAACCGCTGAAGGGCGGGAGTGGCCATGACACAGGTGGGGCAATCCGCCTTGACCACCGCCAGCAGTGCGTCGTCGTCACTCATCGGACCCCCTCGACCGGCCGCACTCTATCCCTCGCGTGACGTGCAACATGTCACACGACTCGACTGCTTGGGGAAGTTACGATGAATTTCAGAGTGGCCGAAGATGTGAAGCGGACCCGGGGACGTTGTTGGCGGGTCTCGATCCGTTGTGGCCGACCCGGCCAAGGTTCGTGCAGCGGGCACACTGGTAGCTGGGAGGGGGCGGTCGGTCGATGACCGATCGTGACATCGAGGCTTGGAGGACGCCACGCTCAACGTCACGTTTTACGGGGTTCGGGGCTCGACGCCCAGCTGCGAGCCGGCATTGCAGCGCTACGGCGGCAATACGGCCTGCGTGGTCTTGGAGCAGCCCGGTGAGCATCCGATCATCTGTGACCTTGGCACCGGCTTGCGGTTCTTCGGTCGCAGCCACGATCCATCGGTGCCATTTCAAGGCACCGCGCTGGTATCCCACCTGCACTGGGATCACATTCAGGGGCTTCCATTCTTCACGCCCGTGCTGGCTCCCGGGTCGAAGTTGGAGGTCTTTGCACCGGCCACCGCCCAACACGGCGTCGAGGTCGAGGCTGATGAGGCCGTGCGGTCGTTTTTGGCACCACCGTTTTTTCCGGTGTCGCTGGACGCGCTGCGAGGTGAGGTCACCGTGCGGTCCACCCCCCGGGAGCCGTTCTCTATCGGGTCGGCGCACGTGACCTCCGCCGAGGTTCCCCACTGCGGTCGGACCTTGGGGTACCGCATCGAGGCCGGTGGAGTGTCGGTGGCGTACGTGCCCGACCACCAGCAGCCGGGCCCTGAGGCCATCGACGTTGCACCCGCAGTGCTGGAGTTGGCCAGAGACGTCGACCTGCTCATTCACGACGCACAGTTTGATGCCGTTGATTTTGAGGCAAAATCCGACTGGGGCCATTGCACCGTGAAATATGCAGTTCGGGTTGCGGCGCAATGCGGTGCCCGGCGCCTGGCGCTGTTTCATCACGACCCGAGCCACGATGACGACACGATCGATGCCCTGGCCGACGCCGCCTCCCTCCATGCAGCGGACTTGGGTGTGAGCGAAGTGATCGCAGCGTCGGAGGGGTTGACGTTGTCGATGCGTCCGCCTTCCGACGTAGAACCCTCCACAGCTGTAGCTCCGGATTTGGGTGTCGGCACTGAGGTCGCAAGAGCATCGGGTGTCGCCGTCTCGGTGCTGGCGAACCGATGAAGCGATCGGGCGTGCGAAACCGCTGAACTACACTGAGGTGGTCGACCAGGTTCATGGGCGAGACCGATTTCAAGGGAGATGAGCTGTGGCGATCAGCGACGCGGAGGCGTTTCGGGAGTGTCTCGGACACTTCCCGACCGGGGTCACCGTCGTCACCTCTCGAACGTCGGATGGACCGGTTGGGTTCGTCGTGGGTTCGTTCTTCTCGGTGTCGCTCGATCCGTTGTTGGTGGGTTTTGCCGCAGGACGCAACTCGTACACCTGGTCGGCCATCAAGCGAACCGGCTCGTTCTGCGTCAACGTGCTGGGCACCCATCAGCTGGAGTTGTCAGCCCGCATGTCCGGGCCGGGAGATCGCTTTGAGGGGATCAGTCATGGTGACGCGCCCGTCAGCGGGGCACCGCTGCTCGACGGCGTGCCGGCCTGGGTGGATTGCACCATCGATGCCATCCACCCGGCGGGTGACCACGACCTGGTGGTTGGACGTGTTGAGGCCTTCGATGTGGCCGGTGACAACCTCGAGCCGCTGATCTTTCACCGACGTTTGTTCGGTGGTTTCGTGCAGGTCCAGGGAGGGTCCAACGGTGAGGTCGGCGGTGCGGTTTCAGGCGCTGCCACCGATGAGCGGGCGGCGTCGTAAACCGATGACGCTCTACGGCATCGGCGAATTCGAACCGACCATCGCGCCGAGTGCGTTCGTTCATCCCGATGCCGTGGTGATTGGTGATGTCACGATCGGGGAGCACAGTTCGGTGTGGCCCACGGCGGTACTCCGAGGCGACAACGGCCCGATCGTGGTCGGCGCTCGAACCTCGGTCCAGGATGGCACCATCGTGCACACGATTCCCTGGTCGCCCACCTGGATCGGAGATGAGGTGACCATCGGCCACAACGCCCACCTGGAGGGCTGCCGGGTGGAGCACCGGGCGCTGGTGGGCTCGGGGTCGATCGTGTTGCACCGGGCGGTGGTCGGCGAAGCGGCCCTGGTCGGGGCCGGCGCGCTGGTGGGCAACAACAAGACGGTCCCAGCGGGCGCACGTGCGCTGGGCGTGCCGGCGGTCATCTCCGAGGGCATGGCCTCCTTCGACCAGTGGTCGGAGGGGGTGGCCGTCTATGTCGAGAAGGCCAGGTGGTATCTGGAGTCGCTCCGGGTGGTTGATCCCGGTAGCGGGTAGCGACCGGGTCGGGATCGAGCCACGTGGGGTGGCTAGATCGAAACCGAATCGGCGCCGAGCCAACGGGTCAGCGGGGACACATCCAGGTTTCGCGCCACCCCGAAGGCCGCCAGTGCCACCAGCACCGACACCCACACCCAGCGCGGGAGTGAAACCTTCGGCATCGGCCGATCGGTGAAGGCGACGAACACCCAGACCATGAACCAGGCCACGACGAACGGCACCATGGCGGTCCAGAGGGCGTTGTGATCAAAGGCCCGGCCGAGGTGACCGCGGGCCAAGGCCGCAGTGGCTCGTGTCGCTCCGCAGAAGGGGCAGTCGATGCCGAGCAGAAACTTCGACGGGCACAGGGGGAAGCCGGTGTCGCCCGGGTTCCACCACATGATGCCGAGCGTTGCCAGCGCTGTGAACGCACCGGTCGCCACCGGTGCGAGCCGGCGCATCGAAGGGGAAAGCCCAGGGGTCACCGAAGTGAGACCCTCGACGGGCGGCCCGCCCGGATCGACCACCTGGTGGGCCGGTTGGGTGTCTTGCACGCTCACGTGCCCACCTTATCGACGCCGGGTGCCGGTGGGGCGGCGGAGACCGGGCATCCGCTGTCGGTGGGTGGTGCCGTTCGATCGCGGTGGTACGGCAATATCGTGGGAGGGTCGATCTGGAAGGATGCCCCCACGATGCCCATGCGGGAGAACTGCAAGTACTACGAGAGCCGCAGCTACCCAAACGGCGAAACAGTGCGAAAGTGCGACCTGGACCTTGCGCCGGAGGCGCCGTGGCGCTGTCCAGAGAATTGCGAGGCGTTCACGCCCCGCCTGGCCGACATCAACTGGAAGCACGGTTCCCTGATCACGCCACCCACGCCGGAGGCCCCCAAGAGCGTTGGTGAGGACCCCTCCATCGCAGCGCTGCTCGATGCCGCCGAGGACATCGTGAACGAGGCCGGGCCGCGCATCCGGTCGGAGGTGGATGCCGACCGCGAGAAGGCCGCTCGCCCGAAACGATGGAAGTTCTGGAAGCGCTGAGTACATCCCCCGGCGATCCCGTGGAGGTGCGCCGGCTCCGTGACGGCACCGAAATCGGCGGATGGTTGCTGAAGGCGGCACCCGGAGTGTGGGACCTGGAGGCCGCCCTGGCCGAGGGCGACGTGCCGACGTCGTGGCGTCTGGCGTTCAGCTATCGGGTGGGTCTCATCAACGACGGCGACCCGGTGGTGCTGTGGCGCACCAGGGGGTGGTCCGGCCCCTCGGGCGTGGTGGCGATCGGGCAGGTGAACGAACCTCCGGATCTCGCCGCTGAGCGTCCCGGTGATCCCGACGACCATCGCTGGGTCAGCCCCTCGGAGCGGGACCGTCCCCGCCCGAGGGTTGGGGTGGCGTTGCGGGTTCTGGAGGTGCCGGTACCGGTGGAGCGCATCGACGCCGTGGGGGCGTTGCGCTCGCTGGAGGTTCGGCGCGTGCCCCGAATCGGCAACCCGTCGGTGATCACGCCGGGCCAGTGGGCGGCGCTGATGGCGATGTTGGAGCATCGCTGACCGTTGGCAGGTCCTGCAACGACCTCGGTAGATGATCTCGGTGGCGGTCACTTCGAACTGGTGAGGGTCGCCTGCGGGGGCGGTTTGGGCGGAGGGATCAGCATCGACATCCAGAATCAGGCCGCAGCCGTCGCACACCAGATGGTCATGGTGGACGGACGCATTGGCGTGGTAGCGAGTTGGGCCCGCCCCCACATTGGCCCGGCGAACCTCCCCCATGGCGACCAACTCGCCAAGAGTGTTGTGGACGGTGCGTCGTTGCGCGGCCAACCGCCGGCCACGCAGACGCAGACGTAACCTCTGACCATGACCTCATCATCACCAGCCGGCCCAGGTTCACGACCCACCCTCACCAACGAGGCGGGTGCGCCGGTGACCGACAATCAGAATTCACAGAGCGCCGGGCCCGGGGGTCCCCTGCTGTTGCAGGACCAGCACCTCACCCAGAAGCTGGCGCACTTCAATCGGGAGGAGATCCCTGAACGAATCGTGCACGCGGTGGGAATCGCCGCCGGAGGCACCTTCGAGGTCACCCACGACGTCTCCGGGTTGACCAGAGCGCACTTCCTCGGTGAGGTGGGTCGGCGCACCGAGGTGTTTGCCCGGTTCTCCACCGTGGCGGGCTCGCGCGGTGCCGCCGACAGCGTGCGCGATCCACGCGGGTTCGCCATCAAGTTCTACACCGAGGACGGCAACTACGATCTGGTGGGCAACAACACACCGATCTTCTTCATTCGTGACCCACTGAAGTTCCCCGACTTCATCCACACACAGAAGGCCGATCCCCGCACCAACCGCCAAGAGCCGGACAACGTGTGGGACTTCTTCAGCCTGTCACCCGAGTTGACCCACCAGTTCACCTGGCTGAACGGGGACCGTGGGCGTCCCACGTCGGTGCGCCACATGGACGGCTTCGGGTCGCACACCTACAGCTGGGTGAACGCCTCCGACGATGGGCACTGGGTGAAGTACCACTGGAAGACCAACCAGGGCATCGACTCGGTCACCGACGACGCTGCCGCAGACGCAGCCGGCGGCGCGGACCCCACCATGCACCTCCAAGACCTCCGCCAGGCCATCGAGGCCGGCGATCCGCCTTCCTGGACGCTCAAGGTGCAGGTGATGCCGTTCGCCGACGCTCAGGACTACCGCTTCAACCCCTTCGACCTGACCAAGGTGTGGCCGCACGCCGACTATCCGCTCAGCGAGGTGGGGGTGATGACCCTCGACCGATTCCCCGAGAACTTCTTTGCCGAGGCCGAGCAGTCGGCGTTCGACCCCGCCAACTTTGTGCCGGGCATCGGTCCGTCGCCCGACAAGATGCTGCAGGGGCGGCTGTTCGCCTACGCCGATGCGCACCGCTACCGCCTCACCGGCAACTCCCACCAACTGCCGGTGAACGCGGCGAAGGCCGGCGCCGTGCACACGTACCAGCGCAATGGCGTCATGGCGGGCGGTGACAACGGTGGCCGTTCCAAGAACTACGAGCCCAACAGCTTCGACGGCCCGGTTGAAACCGGGGTGCCCCCCCACCCCCCGATGCCCACCGATGGCCCGTCGGGCCACTACGAGCCGCACCTGCACACCGAGGACGACGATTTCGTTCAGGCGGGCAACCTGTATCGCCTGATGGGCTCCGACGAACAGGAGCGCCTGGTAAATCGCATCGCCGGCGGTCTGGCACAGGTGTCGAAAGACGACATCATCGCCAGGTCGGTGGCGCACTTCAGCGCTGCTGATGCCGAGTATGGCGCCCGGGTGCAGGCCAAAGTGGCCGAACTGCGGGGCTGAACCTGGCTGTTGCTGAGCGCCCCGGTTTGGCCGGGGCGCTCGCCACCAGCCGGCGGACATGGGCTCAGCCTGCGTTCAGCGCGGCCTCGCCTGTCTGCACTCGCCACAGTGCCGCGTACAGGCCGCCGTGCTCCAGCAACTCGTCGTGGGTGCCGGACTCGGCGATGCGTCCGCCCTCCAAGACATGAATGGCATGGGCTCGACGAACCGTCGAGAGCCGGTGGGCGATGATGATGGTCGTACGGTCGATCGATACCTTCGCCAGCGATCGCTGGATGGCGGCCTCGGTTTCGTTGTCGACCGCCGAGGTGGCCTCGTCGAGTACCAGGATTGCAGGGTCGGCCACAATGGCACGGGCGATCGACAGCCGCTGGCGTTGACCACCAGAGAGCTTCTGGCCACGTTCACCCACCCGGGTGTCGAACCCCTCGGGTAGCGCCCGGATGAACCCGGCGGCCTCGGCCAACTCGGCGGCTCGTATCAACTCGTCGCGACCGGCGTCCGGGCGGGCGTATGCGAGGTTCTCGGCGACGGTGCCATCGAAGAGAAACGCGTCCTGGCTGACGTAGCCGATGGCCCCGCGCAGCGACGCGAACCCCAGTTCGGCGGTGTCGACCCCGTCGATGGTGATCGATCCTCCGGTTGGCTCATAGAACCGCAACAACAACTTGAGCACGGTCGACTTGCCGGCGCCGGTGGTGCCGACAAGGGCATGGGTCTCGCCGGCGGCAACGTCCAGGTTGAAGCCCGCCAATACCGGCAGGGTGCGACGTGGCGGTTCCCCTCCGGCGAGTTCCATCTCGGTGTCACGCTCGACCCCATACACAAAATCCACGTCGCGAAACACCACGTCGCCTCGAACAGGCGCGACCAAACGGCGGGTACCGGAGATGATGCCGGGCGTGACCTCCAGCAGATCGAGGATGCGAACCACCGATGCCGCGGCACGCTGATACAGGTCGAGCACCTCACCCATGCGGGTGAGCGGCCAGAGCAACCGTTGGGTCATGAACACCAGTGTGGAAAACACTCCCACCGCAAGCGTGCCTGCGATGGCGGCGCGGCCGCCGACCAGCAGGGTCACCACGAATGCGGCCAGGATGGCCATGCGGATCAGCGGGACGAATGCTGAGCTCACCTTGATTGCACGGTGGTTGGCGTCGCGGTACTGCGCGCTCAGCCCATCGACCCGCTGCGCCTCCCGCCGCTCGGCGACGAAGGCCTTGATGGTGGCGATACCGCCCAGGTTGTTGGTGAGCGTGCCAGACAGGTCGCCGACGCTTTCCCGAACGGCGGCGTAGTGGGGTTCGAGGCGACGCTGATATCGCAGCGAACCGGCAACGATCACCGGGATCGGCACGAATGCCACCAGGGCCAGCGTTGGGGAGACCACGAAGAAGAACGCGCCGACCAGCACCACGTTGGTGGCCGTGCGAATCACCTCCGCGGCGCCAACGTCAAGGAACCGTTCCAGTTGGTTGACGTCGTCGTTGACCACCGACAACAACCCACCCGAGGAACGGTCCTCAAACCAGGCGAGTTCCAACGTTTGCAGATGGCGGTACAACTCCGAGCGGGCGGAATGCTCGATCGATTGTGCCAGGTTTCGCCAAACCAGCGTGGCGGCGTAGTCGGTGATCGATTCGAGTACCCAGATCACCACCGTTGCCGCCGCCAACACCAGCAACTGGGTCCAGCGGTCATCGATACCGAGCCAGTCGGCCAGGAGGGAGGCGTCGCCGCGCACCACCACGTCCACGGCCACACCGATGAGCAGCTCCGGCAGCACATCAAAAAACTTGTTGAGCACCGACAGCCCGGCGCCCAGGCGTACGGCGCGGTGGTCGTCCTGGGCGAAGTCCCATAACCGTCGAAGCGGGTGACGGGGGATCTGTTGCGCCTGGGGCTCGGGTGGTGCCATGCCGCTCAAGTTATGCCGATGCCGTGCTGCGACCCAGCGCGTCTGGCTGGGCGCCGATCAGCGCTTCTTGAGCGGCTCCAGCTGGGCGCGAAGCTCCAGAAACTGGGCTTGGGCCCACTCGACCAGGGCGCCCAGGCTGACCTGGGCGCCGGACACGTACTGGTCGATGTCCACCAGGTGGTGGGTGCGGGCCACCACACGGTTCAGCTGATGGTTGATGCGCACCTCCCCGGCGACGGGCAACTTGAACATGTTGGCCATGTCGGTCCGCCACATCAGCGCCAGGTCGTCGGGGTCGACGATCTTGTTGTGGATCTCGGCGATGAATCCCAGAACGGTGCGGGAACCCAGTTTCTGGGAGACCACCCCGGAACCACTCTTGCGGTCAACGATGAGGGAATAGTCGGAGATCACGTCGTCGCCCGGCACCTTGAAGCCCACAGCCTGCCGATCGGCGTCGGCCACCAGACGGTACGGGTTCCATCCCAGTTCCGAGAGCCCACGGATCAACTCGCCGAACAGCATTTCGTCCTTGGACTCTCGGAGCTCGGCCTTGTGCTGGTAGTTGGTGGCGGTGTCGAACAGGCCCATGTTGAACTCCTGGAACGCTTTGGTGGGATGACGGTGGTTTGCGGTTGGAGGCGGTGTGATCGGCCGGCCGGCGGGTCACCCGGCGAAACGGAGTCTGAGAAACTTCCGCATGGTGTGGACGATTGCGGCGAGGTGCTTGTGGAGCAGTTCCGCGTCGACATCCATCGAGTCGTCCACATAACGATCCAGCTCCCACAGCAGGTCGGTCTGGCAGTACACGAATCCACTGGACAGATCGGCGTCGAAGGTGACCCGACCGGGTTCGGGCGACACCACGAAGGTCGACGCCATCTCCTGGCGGAGGGCTCGGCCGACCTGCCCGAAGTTTGGGATGCGCTCGCCGTAGCCCAGCTGGAGGCGGGCCCGCTGGCCCAACACCTTGGCCGAGCCCACGTCCGGGGTGAGGTGATCCACGATGAGCGCCACCCGGGCACCGCTCGGCGGGTGTTCGAAGCGGAGTTCGTGACGGTTGATCGGGGTGGACACCTGCGGAGCGGCGGAGGCAGAGCCGCTGGACCGCAGCGAGCCCCCGGTGAAGATGTCGATGAGGAGGAAACCGTTGGCGCCGAACGCGGCGATCACGCCGCCGAGAAACACCTCGTCCATCGACGTCGCCCGCTCGGACTCCTTGTAGAGGTCGGAGCTGCGTGACACCAGGTCCATGAACGCGTCATCGAGTTCCTGGTCGTCGAAGGCGTCGGTGATTTCCGGGGACGCCGCGGCGACCGGGAGGTCCGCCACCTGCGGGGCGTCGGGCTGCGGGGCGTCGGCCTGCGGCTCGGTGACCTGTGGGGTGTTCACCTGGGGTTCGCTGAGCTGCGGGGTGGAGGCGGCCGGCTGGTCGGTTGGGGCCACCCCGGTCGCAGCGTTGTCGGTCGGCAAGGGAGGCATGGCCGGAGCATCCTGGAGGGCGGGTGAGACCCGCAGCTGAGCGGCGGTGGTCCACCCATCGAGTCCCTCCCACCAGGCGGGGGTGTCGACGGGCAGGTGTCCCGCATCGATCCAGCCCAGCAGTGTGGTTCGGGGCACGGGGGCCTGAGGGACTCCGGCGGTGTCCACCCAGTGGATGAGTGGTTCGTTGTTGCCGGGAGTGGAATCGCTGAAGTCGGGCACGTCGATGAACCTACTGCCCAAACTGGACCCGGCGCTGCGCCGCCCGCTGGAAGGTGGGCGGCGTACCTGGACAGAGCGTTGCCTGGTGCCGAGCCGGACGGGGAGCGATCGGGGGTCGAGGACCGGTGGGCGTCAGCGAAGGGCCCGAAGCCGCCGGTGCGCAGCGGCCAGGTCGGCACGGCGTCGCTCGAAGGTGGCGCCGGTCAGCAACAGTGCTGCGCCGGCCGCCCCGAAGGTGAGGTAGCGGGGGAGTGAGCCGATGACCGGAGCCAACTCCACCAGCGACAGCAGCACCACGCAGGCGGCCCCGATGACCACCGGGGCAGCAAGCCGTCCAACGCCACCCAGCACGGTGATCAGCGCCGCCGCGCCGATCACCGCAAGCGCCCTTGGCCCTCCATCGAACATCGCCACCAGCGACGACGGAACCAGACCGACCATCAGGGCGGGCCCAAGCGCACCCCAGGAGCTCACCCGAGGTGATCGCCACAGCCACCAGCCACCCGTGGCCAGCAGCGCCAGCGCGCCCGGCAGGGTGTAGGCCTCGAGGATGCTCACTCCCGCCAAACCCAGAAGCAGCCAGGCGGCCAACTGGGCCTGGATGGCGGCCGGGACGGCTGCGACCCACCGCGTGGTGATCGCTGCGACCAACATCCAGGTGAGGGCGCCGGTCAGTAATGCGACGGCACCCGGGGATGCGGAGTCGGCATCGACCGAGGCTCCCAGCGCCCACAGGGCGAGTATCCCCTGCGCGCTCAGCATCAGGCCGGTGATGGGCCAGGTCAGCGTTCGCACCCAGGGTGGGAGTACCGAGTTTGGCCAGAAGCCGACGGTTTCTCGGTTGAGCGGATCGTGGCCGTCCTTGTCAGGTCCAGCGAGGGCGACGGCCAAGATGGCGATCGCGCTTGACGCAATCGCCGCGGTGACGGAGATCCACATGTCATCGGCACCCACGAACCAGCAGGTGTAGCCGGCGGCGGCGACGGCGCCCAACGTCCCGACCGCCGCTGTCGAGGTGGCCTCGACGTCACGTCCTGTGAAGCCCAACCAGGCTGCGACGCCAAGCGCTCCAAGGGCCAGCAGACCCAGCTCGCCGAGCGCCAAGGCCGGTGTGGCGTGGGCCAGGATCAGCGACAAGAGCGCACCCAGCCCTGCCAGGGACCATCCGAGGTACCTCTCGGCCGATCCGGACCGGCTCACCACCGCCACGGCCGCGGCGGTGGCCGCGGTGGCGATCAGGACCATGGCCCAGACCGGACCGTTCGCCCCGAACATCGGCGGGCTGATCACGGCCAGGTAGCCAACCAGAGCAAGGCCCACCGGTGGTCTGCGTCGCGACCACCGGGCCGATCTCGATGACCCTGCTCCGATCGGCCACAAGACCGCCGCGGCGGTCACGATCGACAGCACCACGCACACGTCGACCCAGGAATATCCGGGGGTGGCATCGGCGGTGACCGGATTTCCGTCGACCAGTTCGGTGAGCCGGATCACCGCCTGCACCCCGGCCGCCACCAGCACCCAGCAGGTTCCCAGCAGGGCCACCCCGCCGGTTGCTCCGGCACCCGCGGAGCAGCGGCTGGGAAGCAGCCGCGAGGCGACCAGGACGGTCGCAGCGCCCGCTGCGACCCAGATCGTGAACGACACCTCGGGCGGCGCCGGCGCCATCCATGCGCCCAGCGCGGCGGCTGCGGACGCGCCGGCGGCCAGCGAGGCGCCCGGTGTCTTGAGCTGCGGGAGCGCAGCGGCCACTGCTGCGGCGAGTGCGGCTCCGGCCAGAATAGCCGTCATGGCGGTTGATTGAGACAGCGCCACGGTCATGCCTATGGCCACCAGCCAGAGTGACGTGGCGGTGACCAGGGTCGCAGCGACCATCGGGGAGGTGGGCTTCCAACCGCGCACCCATGCGACGAGAGCGACTACCAGTGCCTGCACGATCAACACCACCGCAACGCCTGCAAGCCCGGCTTGGGTCAACCCTGGGTCCCACAAGGTCAGGTCGAATCCGGTCGACGCCGAGGGCCCCAGCACAGCGGCGGCGCCGATCGGAGCGGCCAACTGGGCCGCGACCGCAGCGATGATGCCCCCGGCGAGAGGGCGAGGACCTCCCGCTCGACCGCCCCAGCGGCGGGTGGCCGCCCCCAGCGCGGCCAGGATGGCCATTCCGACGCTCCAGAATCGCAGGTCGGTTGTACCCGCACCCAGCGCTGACCCGAAGGTGGCGATGTTCACCATCACCATCAACCCGCTCAGTCCCAGTACGGCCTCGCCGGTGGCCCGGAGTCCGCGGCGAAACAGCGCCACGCCGCCGAGGCCGGCGGCAAGGGTGGCCCCCAGCAGTACGGCGGCCTGGCCCCAAGGGTTGAGACGGTCCCAGCCGACGGCGGCGAAGACGGCCGCTGCGATTGCCAGACACAGCACCCCGAGTGCCAACAACAGCGTCTGCGTGCCGGCGCCGTGGCCGCCGGCACGCTGCGGTGCCGCCACCGGAGCAGCAGGAGTGGGCTGGCCGAGTTCCCGCAGCACTTCGGCACGCCGGGCGTCGATGGCGGCGAACTCGCCGTCCAACGACGCGATGACCTCAATCCGGCGATGCCGTGCCACCTCGTGGCGAAGGTTCAGGTCGGAAAGCTCCGCCACCAGCGGCAGAGCCAGGTTGAGACCACAGCGGCCACAGGTTGCGCTCCGGCCCGTGAGTGGCGCGCCACATCGGGGACAGACCCCCGCGAAGCCGCCGCCCGGAGAAGACGGTGCACCCGTCGGTGTCGTTGTCGGCCTGTCCATGACATGGTCGGTCGCGCTCATTTGCCCATGCTGACCGAGTTTGAACGCCAACAAAACCGGGGATTACCCCTACATTGCTCTGGGGGCGTTGCGCTTTCGGAACGCCCACTGCAGCGGCCGTGCAAACCATGATGATCACAGAGGAAGAGGCCACGACGATGACCGAACCATCAAATGCCGAGAGCGATGACCAGCCCCAGAACGAGGGCCTCACCGACGACGAGGTGCGGGCCGCCCTGCGGCGCCTGCCCGGATGGCAATTGCACGACGGTGCGCTGCGCCGCCGCTTCGAGTTCGCCGACTTTGCTGAGGCCTTCGCGTTCATGAGCCGGGTGGCGCCATTGGCCGAAGCGGCCAATCATCACCCGGACTGGTCAAACAGCTACAACGTCGTGACCGTCGACCTCATCAGCCATGACGCCGGCACGCTGACCATGCGAGACACCGACCTGGCCGCAGCGATCCAACGCGTCGCCTGATACGGGGACCGGAAGGGGGGCCCGCCGTGTTTCGGGGGCCTCAGGTGCCGGTCAATGTGGCGATCAGCGGCGCCAGGTTGAGCGCCTCGGGCCCTTGCAGCGTGATGTAGCTGATGCCCCAGCGCTCGCGCCGCTCGCGCAGGGTGTCGGCCATCTCGTCCAGCGTCCCCAAGAGGATGGCCGGCGCACCCAACACGGTGTCGGTCGTGAATCCGCCCGACGAGTTGGACGCTGCATCGCTTGTTGGGGCCTTGTCGTCGTGAGCCCCGTTTGCAGCAGCATTGACGGCCGCGCCCACCCCACGCTCGATGCTGGGCTCGCCTCCGAACATCGCAGCGATGCCCTGGGCCATGCCCCGTGCGTCATCGGTGATCGTGGCCAAGAACACCAGTACGTTCAACTCGATGTCATCAAAGCGGTTCCCGGCAGCGGCACGGATCCATTCCAGCTTCTGGTCGATGCGTTCCGGGGCGAAGTCTTTGGCCGCCTCGGCGTCGACGGCGCCGGAAGGGATGCGGGCATTGACCCCGATGATGTCGGCGTGGGCTCCGGCGATGCCCAGCATGCGGGGGCCACCGGCTCCGATCATGATCGGCGGTCCGCCCTCCACGGTGGGGCGCGGCAGCCCTTCAAGCGCATCGATCGTGTAGTGCGTGCCATGGTGGCTGAACTCGCCGGAGGCAAACAGCCCCTTGAGCACCAGAAGGGCCTCCTCAAAGCGGTCGACGCGGATCTTGGGCTCGTCGTAGTCCATCCCGGATCGCTCGTAGTCCCACCGCATCCAGCCGGCGCCCAGGCCCAGCTCTACGCGGCCGCCCGTCAACGCGTCCAGCGTGGCCAGTTCCTTGTGTAACACCACCGGGTGGCGGTAGTCGTTGTCGAACACCAGCGCCCCCACCTTCAGCTCCTCGGTGGCCGCAGCGGCCCAGGCCATGGCGGTCACCGGTGCCAGCTGATCGCCAAAGTGATCGGGCATGTGGAGTGCCGAGAAGCCGACCTGTTCCACGCGGCGCGCGGTCTCGGCCCAGGTGGTTCCGGGCAGCGGATGCGACAACTGGATGGCGAAACGAAATGGTGTGGGCATCGACCCATCGTGCCATTGCCGGCTGCTCAACGCCGGCGGTGGAGCCGCCGGCTCGAAACCAAGACGCGTTCGCCTCTCTTACCTCAGGCGGTAGTTGGGGGCCTGCTCGGTGATCGTGACGTCGTGGGGGTGGCTCTCCCTCAGGCCGGCTGCGGTCATGCGTACGAACCGGGCCTCGCTGCGCAGCTGGTCCAGCGTGGCACAGCCGGTGTACCCCATGGCCTGCTGGAGGCCTCCCACCAACTGGCCGACGACACCGCTCAACGGACCCTTGTAGGGAACGCGGGCCTCGATCCCCTCGGGTACCAACTTGTCGGCCTCGGTGACGTGCGCCTGAAAGTAGCGGTCCTTGGAGAACGATCGGGCCTTCATCGCCCCGATCGAGCCCATGCCGCGGTACTCCTTGTAGCGCTCGCCCTGATAGAACACGATTTCGCCGGGGCTCTCGTCGACGCCGGCCAGGTAGCCGCCCAACATCACGGTTGATGCGCCGGCGCCGATGGCCTTGGGCACGTCGCCGGTGTATTGGATGCCGCCGTCGGCGATCACCGGCACGCCGTGGCGCTGGGCGACCTGTGAGCATTCCCACACCGCGGTGATCTGGGGGGCTCCGATGCCGGTGACCACCCGGGTGGTGCAGATTGCGCCGGGGCCGATCCCCACCTTGATGGCGTCCGCGCCGGCCCCGATCAGCGCCTCGGCCGCCTCAGCGGTGGCGATGTTGCCGGCCACGATGGGACCATCCCAGTCGCTCCGCAGGCCGCGCACGGTGTCGATGACGGCAAAGCTGTGGCCGTGGGATGTGTCGACGATGAGGGCATCGACGCCCGCATCCACCAACAACTTCGCGCGCCCGAGGGCGTCGGCCCCGACGCCGATGGCCGCTGCCACCCGGAGGCGGCCATCGGAATCCTTGGTGGCCTGAGGATGGTCGATGCGCTTTTGAAGGTCCTTGACGGTGATCAGGCCACAAAGCCGGCCCTCGTCGTCCACGACGGGCAACTTTTCGATCTTGTGCCGGGCGAACAGCACCCGGGCCTCGTCGAGGGTGGTGCCCACCGGTGTGGTCACCAGCGGGATGGGGGTCATCACGGCCGAAATCAGCTGGTCGTTGTCGGTTTCGAACCGCAGGTCGCGGTTGGTGAGGATGCCCACGAGCGTCCCGGCGGCGTCGGTGATGGGCACCCCTGAGATGTGGAACCGGGCCATCAGGTCCAGCGCGTCGGCCACGGGACGGTCGGCGGTCAAGGTGACCGGGTCGGAGATCATGCCCGACTCCGAGCGCTTCACCCGGTCCACCTCGTGAGCCTGTTCCTCCGGTGACAGGTTGCGGTGCACCACTCCGAGACCGCCCAGCCGGGCCAGTGCGATCGCCATGCCCGCTTCGGTCACCGTGTCCATGGCGGCCGACACGATGGGCACCGAGAGCCGAATGTCCCGCGCGAACACCGCTGAAGTGTCGGCATTTTGGGGCAGCACGTCGGAGGCGGCCGGCAACAACATCACGTCGTCGAACGTCAGGCCCGGAGGGCCGAACCTGGCGTTGAAGGCCGAAAGCCGGGACCCGCTGTCGCTTCCGTCCTCCGCCGCATAGTGTAGGGCGTTCGGCCCGGGACGATCGGAGAGGTTGTGCGGGGTCGACATGGACGAAGTGTAACGACACACAAGATCACGGTCTCTGGCCGATAACCTGTACCTGGTGATGATGACCCCTCTGAGCAGCCTGGCTAAGCAACGTGGCCGACGAACCCTGGGCGCAGCCGCGCTGTCGGGAGCGCTGCTCATTGGCACGGTCGGTGGTGGAGTGCCGGCGGGTGCAGAGGAAGAGCCACCTGAGGCGACCGAACCGGTGGCTCCGCCGACCACTGCTGCGCCCGCGACGACGGCGGCGCCGACCACTGCTGCGCCCACCACTGCTGCGCCCACGACGGCGGCCCCGGTGACCGCTCCTCCGGTGACAGCGCCTCCGCCCACCCAGGCCCCCGAGACCACCCAGGCGCCGGGACCGACGCCGACGGCACCGCCGGCCACCCAGGCGCCGACACAAACCACCCCGACGCTTCCCGAGGCAACGCTTCCTCCGCCGGGTGCCGAGGAGCCGGAGGAAGACGGCGGCGGTGACGTGGGCGAGGTTGTTACGCCGCCTCCCGCGCCTTCAGGCGACCCGGGAGATGCAGGGGGAAGCAACACCGGTGGCGGTGCGGTCGTTGGATCAAGCCCCATTCGCGAGTTGGCGCCGGGCATCTGGGAGACCCCGGTCCTGGTTGGCGGCGAGGCCGGCGTTCAGGGTGTCAGCCTGCGTGAGACCGCCACCAAGGTGCGCAAGGAGGCCGAATCGGTCGCCTTCTCGGTTGAGGAGCAGCGGTCGGCCGCCAAGGCCCGGGTCATCGAGGCTGAAACGGCCCTGGTACAGGCGGAACGTGCGGTCAACAACGCTCGGAAGGACCTCGACAGTCGAGAGGCCACCTCCGAGCTGGCCCGCAAGCAGCTGTCCCGCATGAGTGTGGCGTCCTACACCAACCTCTACGGAGAGAATGATCCCGACGTGCTGGCGTTGACCGGCCAGACCATGCGGTCGAGCGTGGTTCGCGAGTATTCGGGCACCGTCATGGTGGGCGCCGACGAGAACCAGGTGAGTGCGTCGAAAGGCCTCGAGTCCGCGCAGGCGAGCGTCAAGAAGCTGACCACTGCACGTGAAGGTGCCAAGGCGGCGCTCGCTGAGTCCCGGAAGGGGTTGGCGGACACCGAGGCCAGCTTGGCCAAGGTGGTGTCCGAGGCCTCGTCGCTGACGTTTGATGACCCCGACGTCCCCGACGAAACCACGCCCGCACTGCCCGAACTGCCGGAGGGGGCACTGGCGACGACGACCGCCGGAGGCTCGCCGGAAGCGCAGCAGCCCGATGCGGCGCTCGCAGCGCTGCTGGCCAACGACCTCACCGTCACCTACCCCATTGCCGGCGATTGGAACTTCATCGACTCGTGGGGGTACGACCGGGACGGCGGCAAGCGCCGTCACCAGGGCGCCGACATGTTCTCCCGTTACGGCACCCCGGTGGTGGCGGTGGAGGACGGCGTGGTGCGGGTGGCAACCAACCGGCTCGGTGGCAACACGGTGTATCTCTACGGTCGGTCCGGAAACCGTTACTACTACGCCCACCTGTCGGCGGTGGCCGAGGGCGTCGACGGTCAACAGGTGGAGGTGGGCCAGTTCTTGGGCAAGGTGGGTACCTCGGGTAACGCCATCGGCACGCCTCCCCACCTTCACTTCGAGGTGAAGCCGTCCGGGGGGGAGACCTCCAACCCCTATCCGGTGGCCAAAGCGCTGGCGCTGGCCGTCACCCAGGCCCGGGAGGCCGGTGCCACGCCCACCGTTCGTGCCCAAGACCTCCCAAAGCTGCCGGAGGAGCTCGGTCGCACACTGTGGACCTCGGGCAAGGTGCGTTCGGACACCCTGCTCAAACTTGGCACCGACGACTGGGTCACGCTGATCAATCGCACGGTGCTGCCCGTTGAGGCCCTGTCGCTGGCCGATCCGCTGATCGCCACCGCCGTCGCTCAACGGTTGGGTGACAAGGTGGACCCCGAATCGCTCCCCAAGGTGACCGGAGGTGTGGTGACCACCGCTCCGGCGCCGGTGGCGTTGCCGTCCGACGCAAAAGCCCCGATGCCGTCGCCTCCAACCAGCCAGGCCGCTCCGACCAACCTCGGCGGCGGCTAGCGGGCCCCCGGCTTGCGGCCCTTGGTTAGACGCCGGCGTCGTCGAGGGCCTGCACCAGGGTGTTCCACGAGAGGGTGGCGCACTTGATTCGCACCGGAAACTTCACTACTCCCTGCAGGGCCGCCAGGTCGCCCAGGTCTGGGGCTTCCGGCTCGCCGGCCGGTTCTTCATCGCCGTCGTCGTCTTCCCCACTGAGTTCGTTTTCGTGGATTGACATCATCTGCTTGAACGAGCGCACCAACGCCCGCACCTCGTCGACGGTGCGGCCCTGAATGGCCGCACTCATCATCGATGCGGATGACTGGCTGATCGAACAACCCTGGCCGTCGATGGCCACGTCGGCCACCACGCCCGCATCGTTGACGTCCAGGTAGACCACCACTTCGTCGCCGCACAGCGGGTTGTAGCCCTCTGCCCGCACGGCGGGCGGTGTTTCCAGTTGGCCGCGGTGGCGCGGGCTTCGGTAGTGATCGAGGATGATCTCGCGGTACAGGTCTTCGAGACCGGCCATGGGTACTCCGATGGTTTTGGGTGGCAAGTGGGGAGGGTGGAGTGGGGAGGGTGGGGCGGGGACGCCTACAGAAAGAACCGGGCCGTGGCTTCCAGGCCGTCGGCGAGGGCGTCGATGTCGTCGGGGGTGTTGTAGAGGTACCACGATGCCCGGGCCGTGGCGCCAACGCCCAGCGCCTTCATCAGCGGTTTGGCGCAATGGTGTCCGGCCCGCACCGCAACACCGTGTTCGTCGAGGATCTGGGACACGTCGTGGGGGTGAACGTCGCCCAATGCAAAGCTCATCACCCCGGCTCGTTGATCCGGCTCGGCGGGGCCGTGGATCACCATGCGTTCGCCAAAGCGTTCGGTCAGCGTGCGAAAGGCGTAAGCGGACATGGCCTGCTCATGGGCCTGAACGGCTTCCATCCCCACCTCGTTGAGGAAGGCGATTGCCTCTCCCAGCCCGATGATCTCGGCGATGGGCGGGGTACCTGCCTCAAATCGATGAGGTATGCCGGTGGGGACGAACCCGTCGAGGCGAACGTCCTGAATCATCGAACCGCCACCGAGAAACGGGGGCATGTCCTCAAGGATGCTGCGTCGGGCCCACAGCACACCGATGCCGGTCGGCCCGCACATCTTGTGGCCGGAGAACGCCAAAAAATCGGCGCCGAGCGCGTTGACGTCGCAGGCGGCGTGTGGCACGTACTGGCAGGCGTCGACGCACACGAGCGCACCGGCGTCGTGAGCGGCGTCAGCGATGCGTCGAACGGGGGTGAGGGTGCCGGTGACGTTGGATGCGGCGGTGAGGCCCACCAGCTTTGCGCCATCCAACAGCGTGTCGAGGTTGCCAAGGTCCAGTTGGGCGTCCTCGGTCAGCGGGATCCATCGGATGTCGAACCCGCGCTCGGACGCCAGCATCTGCCAGGGGACGATGTTGGCGTGGTGTTCCAACATGGTGAGCACGATGGCGTCGCCGGGACCCAGGTTGGCCCTGCCCCACGACCCTGCAACCAGGTTGAGTGACTCGGTGGCGTTCTTTGTGAACACCACCTCGTCGACGTCGGACGCTCCGATGAATCGGGCGACATCGGAGCGGACCCCCTCCAACGCATTGGTGGCCTGCTCGGAGATCTCATAGACGCCCCGGTGAACATTGGCGTTGATCGTCTCGTAAAAGCCGGACATCGCATCGATGACACGTTGAGGCTTCTGCGACGACGCGGCGCTGTCGAGAAAGGCCATGCGATGGCCTTTGATGGAGCGCTGAAGGACCGGAAACTGCCGCTGCAGCGCAACGGCGTCCAGAGGGTCGCCCGGCAGGTTTCGCAGTTCGCTCATACGCTCACAACCTGCGTCGCCTCTGGTGTCATGAGGCGCAGTCTATTTCTCCGGCCGGGAGCGGGGAAATAGGCAGGCGTCACCGACCGCACGTCGGCCGGTTGCAGCGAACCCGGTGTTCCTGGCGTCCAACTACCACCCGCGATCCACCCACTCGTCGAGGTGCGGTGCCTCCGTGCCGATCGTGGTGTGATCGCCGTGCCCGGGCAGCACCAGCGTGTCGGCGGCGAGGGGGCGGAAGAGCCGCTGTTCCAGCGACTCGATGATCGTGTTGAAGTCGCCACCCTCGAAGGTGGTGTTGCCCGGGCCGCCAGGAAAGAGCGTGTCGCCCGAGAACAACACGGGTGCCCCCTCGATGGAAAAACACATCGATCCTGGTGTGTGGCCCGGGGTGTGGATGGTGTGCAGCCGGAGATCGCCCACCTGAATCACCTCCTCGTCACCGAGAATCTCGTCGTAGGAGGGCAGCATCGAGGCATCCTCGGAGGTGATGCCCACCGAGTAGCCCGCGTCGCGCATCTGTGTCACCGCCTGGATGTGGTCCCAGTGGCCGTGGGTCTCCAGAACCTGGCGAACGCCCAGATTCTTGGCCAACTCGAGGAGCACGTCGTGTTCGTTGGCTGCATCGATCAGCACGGCGTCGCCCGACCGTCGGCAGCGCAACACGTAGACGTTGTTGTCCATCGGGCCCACCACGACCTGATGGATCTCGGCTCGGGCGTCGGACCAGATACGGGTGTTGACGGCGTCGGTGGTCATCCGGGCAGGGTACCGCCGGCCGGGACCGCCCGACGGCAGGAGGAGGGGGTGGCCACGACGGCCGACGCTTGATGCGGCCGGCGAGGTCGAGGCGCCATGATGGTGTCATGTCAGCTTCCGACAGCGATGTTCCTTTCGACGGCGCTGCACGTCCCGCTCCCTTGGTCAATCTGCGACTGTTCGACACCCGTCGTCGAAGCGTCGAGCCGTTTCTTCCGCTGAACCCGCCCCACGTTGGCATCTACACCTGTGGGCCCACGGTGTATGCGCCACAACACCTGGGCAACATGCGAAGCCAGCTCACCCCGGACCTGTTGCGACGCGTTCTTCTGGTTGGGGGGTACGACGTCACCTACGTCACCAACATCACCGACGTGGGCCACCTCACCGACGACGCCGACCAGGGCGATGACAAAATGGAGGCCGCCGCCGCACGCACGGGGAGAACCGCCGAGGACATTGCGGCCCACTACACCTCCCAGTGGGCCGACGATCGCCGCGCCCTGGGCTGCCTCGAACCCGATGAGTTGCCACGGGCCGCCGCACACGTGGCCGAGCAGATCGAGCTGATCGGAATCCTGGAGCGGGGCGGGCACACCTACGTCATCGACGATGGGGTCTACTTCGACATCTCCACCTTCCCGGCCTACGCCGACTTCGCTGGCTTGAACGTGGCCGCCCAGACGACGAGCGGTCGGGTTGACAACACCGGAGCCAAGCGAAATCCGCCCGATTTCGCGTTGTGGAAGTTCACCCCCGAGGGCGTGAGACGGCAACAGGAGTGGGATTCTCCGTGGGGCCGCGGGTTTCCCGGCTGGCACATCGAGTGCTCGGCGATGTCCCGCCGGTACCTGGGCGATTCCTTCGACATCCACACCGGCGGCATCGACCACATCGGCGTGCATCACACCAACGAGGTCGCCCAGAGCGAGGCGGCGCTCGGCGTGCACCCCTGGGTCGGTCACTGGGTGCACAACGAGTTTCTCAACCTGTCGGGCGCCAAGCTGTCGAAATCGGCAGGACACGCACTCACGGTGGAAACGCTGGTCGATCGCGGCTACGAACCGCTGGCGTTTCGGTACCTCTTCCTCACCGCTCACTACCGCCAGCAGCAGGACTTCACCTGGGCGGCCATGGATCAGGCGGCGGTGGCGTTCAGGCGGCTTCGCAAGGCGGCCGCCACGGCCCGTACCGAGGCCATCGCAGCAGGTGGGCTCCCCGCCGACATCGTTGCGCCCGACGACAGCCCGACCCGCAACGACGACATCGTTCAGCGGCTGGTGGGGTCGGAGCCCGTGATCGCGCACGTCGCCGCGTTCTGGGAGGCGCTCGCCGACGACCTGGCTTCTCCCAGGGCGGTGGCGGCGCTTTGGGATGCGCTCCGGGATGACGATCTTGGTCCTGCGGAGCGCTGGGCGTTGCTGGCCGACGTCGACCGGGCGCTGGGGCTGGGCCTCGCCGCCGCCGCTGACCCCGATGCGGTGGCCGAGGCCACCGGCACCGACGAGCGCATCGATGCGTTGCTGGCCGAGCGGCAGGTGGCTCGCGCCGAACGCAATTTTGTTCGGGCGGACGAAATCCGCGACGAGCTGGTCGCTGAGAACGTCATCGTGACCGACACGGCCGACGGGGCGACGTGGCGGCGCTCCGCCGGCTGAACTCCATGAGCCCGCAGGATGAAAAACCTCGGTGGGTCGGACGACGCTAGATTTGCCGGCCTGCCCTTCCTCCCGGCCTCACGTCCGCCGGCGACCCCCAACCAATTGGAGACCAACATGGCCAGCATCACCATCGGTGGCAACGAGGTCCACACCGTCGGTACGCCGCCCGCCGAGGGCGCCCATGCGCCGAGCTTCGACCTGACCGGCGTCGACCTGGGCGAGATCTCCTTGGGCGGGCTCTCCGGTCAGAACGTCGTGCTCAACATCTTCCCGTCGATCGACACCCCCACGTGTGCCGCTTCGGTGCGGGCGTTCAACGAGCGGGCGGCGGCTCTCGACAACACCACGGTGTTGTGCGTCTCGGCGGACCTACCGTTTGCCCAGCAGCGCTTCTGTGGCGCCGAGGGGATCGACGGCGTGCTGATGGGCTCCACCTTCCGCACGGCTGCGTTCGGCAAGGACTACGGCCTGACCATGGGCGATGGCCCCATGGCCGGCCTGTTGGCCCGAGCCGTCCTGGTGGTCGACGGTGACGGCCAGGTGGTGCACAGCCAGTTGGTGCCCGAACTGGCCGACGAGCCCGACTACGACGAGGCGTTGGCTGCGCTGTAGCCCCGACGTCGGGGTGGTGGCCCACGTCTGCATAATCAACAGATGCGCTGGGTTTCAGGGCCGGGTCAGGTCATCTTCCGGTAGTGAGAACCCGAGCGACAGGGCGACGGGGATCTGAGCCGGGTCGAACGTGAGGTAGGTCACCGGGCGAGGCAGGCGGTCGGCGGCCGCCAGGTGGAGCGCATCCACCGTGCGCAACGGTTGGGTCCGTCCCAATTCGGCTGCCCGATCGAGACACTTGCGGTCGAGGGGCACCACGGCGCACCGTTCCCAGTCGTCGCGAAGCGCCTGGCGAAGCCGGTCCGCCCGATCGGCGTCCAGCCCCAGCCGGTCCATCAACATCATCGCCTCGCTCAGCACCAGTGCGGACGCACACCAGTCGGGGTCGGAGTTCATGGCCTGCACCGCAACGGCGTGGGTTGGGCCCTCCAGGTAGCGGGCCAGCAGCCCGGTGGTGTCAAGGGCCAGCGTCATCGGCCCCGGACCTCTCGAATGAGCGTGTCGAGGCGCACCCCGGCCCAGGTTGGCACGGTCAAGGACGGTTCGGGGCGGTCCGCCCGCCGCGGTGCCTCAACCTCGCCTCGGGCAACGAGGTCGGCCAGGGTCAGCGGTCCCACCGTTGGCTCCACCGGGCCCAACTGGGCCACCGGACGCCCCGCCACGGTGATCACCACTCGTTCGCCGGATCCGGCCCGCCGAACCAACGACGCAAGCTCGGCCCGAAGTTGCCGAACGCCCAGTTGCAAGGTTCCTCCGGTGAGGTCCATGACGGTCACCCTACCGACGCACGACCCAGTGAGTACCCATGTGTACACAAGTTGACCTGACATCGATCGACCCGCAGGGCAGACTGGAACGCGTACAACACCGCTCGAGGCCACCGCAGCGCACCGCTGTGGAGCGGGCTCGAACCACTCATCCAGGGGACACCCATGAACTTCGCATTCTCCGAAGAACAGGTCGAGCTGCGCAAGGTCGCCGCCGACTTCCTGACGAACAAGAGCGCCGAGGCCGACGTGCGAGCCCTCATGGAGACCGACGAGGGCTACGACCCCGCCGTGTGGAGCCAGATGGCCGAGCAACTGGGGCTGCAGGGCCTGGCGATTCCCGAGGAGTACGGCGGCTCCGGCTACAGCTACGTCGAGCTCTGCGTGATCTTCGAGGAGATGGGCCGTCGCCTGCTGTGTGCACCGTTCTTCTCCACGGTGGCGCTGGCGGCCAACGCCCTGTTGCACTCGGGTGACGACGACGCCAAGGCCAGGTATCTGCCGGGCATCGCCTCAGGCGAGACGATCGCGACGGTCGCCTTCACCGAGGAGAACGGTCGGTGGGACGAGTCGGGCATCGAGATGGAGGCCGCAGCCTCCGACGAGGGCCACACGCTGACCGGCACCAAGAGCTATGTCATCGATGGCCACATCGCATCCTTGATCCTCGTCGCGGCGCGCACGCCCGAGGGCGTGAGCCTGTTCGCTGTCGACGGCGACGCCTCCGGGCTGGGCCGTACTCCGCTGTCCACCATGGACCAGACCCGAAAGCAGGCGAAGCTCGATTTCGACAACACGCCCGCCACACTCATCGGGGCCGCGGGGTCGGGGTGGGACACGCTGCGCACCATGTTGCAGCTGGCCGTCGTGGCGCTGGCTTCCGAGCAGATGGGTGGCGCCCAGGAGTGCCTCGACTCGGCGGTTCAGTACGCCAAGGACCGGGTGCAGTTCGGACGTCCCATCGGCTCATTCCAGGCGATCAAGCACAAGCTGGCCGATATGTTGTTGGAGGTTGAGTCGGGCAAGTCCGCCGCCTACTACTCCTCCTGGTGCGCAGCCGAGATGAACGACGAGCTGACCTCGGTGTCGTCCCTGGCCAAGTCGTACTGCTCGGAGGCCTACTTCCACACGACCGCCGAGAACATCCAGATCCACGGCGGTATCGGCTTCACCTGGGAACATCCTGCGCACCTGTACTTCAAGCGGGCCAAGAGCTCCGAGTTGTTGTTCGGCGATCCGACCTACCACCGGGAGCTGTTGGCCCAGGCCATCGGCATCTGAGTTGATCGGCTCGGCCGTTCGTTGGCTCGTGGTGGGACTGTGACAGGCTCACCCTCGTGATCGCGCTGTTTTGGGTGCTCTGCGCGTTGGTGTCCTTCGTCATCGCCGCGCTGGCGGTTGGGTCGGTCACCGGCGTCCAGGCCCAGCGACCGCTGCGGGCCGTTTACGTGGTGGAGGACGCGGTGACCTATGTCGCCGATCATCTGCCCGACGACGTGTCCGCCCAGGTGAGCTACGACGATGTGCGGGCCGTCGTCGACGCCCAAATCGGTTATCTCGGCAGGCGGGGCCTGGCGTCGGGGCGCACCTTCGACACGGTTGCCGACGATCTGGTGGTGGTGGACGAGGACGAGCCCCTGGCATGGGTGTTGGGCGAACTTGAGGATCGTGAGCTGACCGACGACCAGGTGGTCGTGATCCTCCGCGCGGAGGCCGGCTATCAGCGCAGCATCGGCGCCGTCGGACCGCCATTGGCAGATGGCGATGCAACTCAAGATGAAGCCTCCTGACTGCTCGAAGTAGGGTCTGGCTTTCATCGCAGAGGAGATTGATACGATGGACCGCCCCAAGCAGTTCGCGGAGAATCAGTATGTGGGCGATAAGTGCTCGCAGGTGGTCTACGACGTCGACGCCCTGACCGGCGCCGACGAGGCGTTGCTCACCGAGCTCCTCGCCGCAGAAACGTTCATTTGCTTCGGTCCCGACACGCTGGCCGAGGCGCGCAATCGGGGCTATCGCCCCCACGCCGGTTCCCGCGCAGCGGCAACCGCCTAACGCCCGCCGGTGGGCGCCAACGAGTCCGGAGTTGGTGAAGGTTTGTCGCCGGTGGGCGGCAACCTTCGGTTCTCATCGGACGGGCTCTCGCTGGCCGGTTACCTGGCCCAGCCCTCCGGGGCACGGGCCTCGGGCCATGGGGTGGTGCTGTGCCATGGGTTCCCCAACAAGGGTCGCGGTGCCGAAAACTCGGGCAAGTCGTTTCCCGAGTTGGCCGACCGGCTGTCCGCCTCGTTGTCCTGGCCGGTGCTCACGATCAACTTCCGGGGCTGCGCCACCTCGGAGGGCAACTTTGAACTCGACGGATGGCAGCGTGACGTGGCCGCAGCGGTCGCCGAGTTGACCTCCCTGGGTGTCACCGCCGTGTGGCTGGTGGGTTTCGGCACCGGTGGTTCATTGTGTATCTGTGAGGGTGCGTCCAACCCGGCGGTGGTCGGCGTTTCGGCTGCCGCATCGCCCGGTGACTTCGACGATTGGGCCCGTCACCCACGGGCGTTGTTGGACCATGCCCGCGAGGTCGGGGTGATCCGGGACGCCGGCTTTCCGGCAGACGTTGGCGAATGGGCACGTGGGCTGGCCGCCACCCGCCCCGTCGACCGGGTGGCGGAATTGGCACCCCGGCCGCTGCTGCTGCTTCATGGCTCGGCAGACGAGATCGTACCCACGGTGGATCCTCTGGCGCTGGCCGATGCTCACGGCTCTGCGGAGTTTCGCATGATCGACGGCGCCGGCCACGAGCTGCGTCACGACCCACGCGCCGTGGCCATGTTGACGGGGTGGCTTTCACGCACCTCTCGGCTGGTCGAGTAGCGCGGCGTCTGTAATCCGGCCGGTACCCGGAGCGGCCGGGCATGGCCATAGTCTGGCGATGAAGAGCTCGACCAGACGAGGGAGTTCCGATGCTCAACGATGCGTTCTCGCACCAGTTGCCCGATGTCGACCCGGGCGAGACCCAGGAGTGGCTCGACTCGCTGGATGCCGTCGTGGAGCACCGGGGTAAGGCCCGAGCGCGGTACCTGTTGGCCCGGCTGGGCGAGGCCGCCCACGATCGGCAACTTGGTGTTGCGGCGTCGGTGTGGACCCCGTATGTGAACACGATTCCAACCGATGGGCAGCCGTGGTTTCCCGGTGACTTCGAAATGGAGCGCCGCATCAGGGCGTTCATTCGCTGGAACGCGGTGGCCATGGTGGTTCGTGCCAACAAGGCGGCGCCGGGCATCGGCGGGCACCTGTCCACCTACGCGTCCTCGGCGGCGCTGTACGAGGTGGGGTTCAACCACTTCTTCCGTGGCCAGGCCGACGGTACCCCGGGCGACCACGTCTACATCCAGGGTCACGCTTCACCTGGCATCTACGCCCGGGCGTACCTGGAGGGCCGCTTCGATGAGGTCGACCTCGACCGTTTTCGTCTCGACATCGATACCCCCGCCCGGGCCGGCCGGGGCCTCAGCAGTTACCCCCATCCGCATCTCATGGGTGACTTTTGGCAGTTTCCCACCGTGTCGATGGGTCTGGGACCGATCAACTCGATCTACCAGGCACGTTTCGACCGGTACCTGAACAACCGCCACATCGATGACACCTCCCGCTCTCGGGTGTGGGCCTTTGTCGGAGATGGAGAAACCGATGAACCCGAGACACTGGGTTCGATCGACCTGGCGGCGCGGGAGGGGCTGGACAATCTCACGTGGGTGGTCAACTGCAACCTGCAGCGCCTGGACGGGCCGGTGCGGGGCAACGGCAAGATCATCCAGGAGCTCGAGGGCATCTTCCGCGGCAATGGCTGGAACGTCATCAAGGTGGTCTGGGGCGCCGCTTGGGACGAGTTGTTGGCACAGGATGTCGATGGCGTGCTGCTCAACAAGATGAACACCACCGTCGATGGTGAGTTTCAGAGGTACGCCGTCGAGTCGGGCGCCTACATCCGCGAGCATTTCTTTGGGCCCGACCCGCGCCTGCGGAAGCTGGTCGAACACCTTTCCGATGAGCAGTTGCAGAGCCTGCCACGGGGTGGTCACGACTACGCCAAGGTGTATGCCGCCTATCGGGCCGCCACCGAGATGACCGGCGCTCCGACCGCCATCCTGGCTCAGACCGTGAAGGGCTGGGCGCTGGGTTCAAAGGTGGAAGGGCGCAACTCCACCCACCAGATCAAGAAGATGGACACCGAGCAGTTGCTGGAGCTTCGAGAGCGCCTGCACCTGGAGGACGACGTGTCCGAGGCCGACCTGGCAGGCGGTGATCCGCCCTACCTGCGGTTTGCCGATGACTCGCCCGAGCATCGGTATCTCATGGAGCGGCGGAGGGGTTTGGACGGCCCGCTGCCTGCTCGCACCCTGCCGGTTCGCCGGGGTCTCGGTTCGGTCGAGGAGGGCACCTGGAACGAGCTTTTGGCGGGCTCCCACGGGCAGGAGGTGTCGACCACGATGGCGTTCACCCGGCTGCTTCGCAGCCTTGCCCGCGACCCCGTGGTCGGCGATCGGGTGGTGCCGATCATCCCCGATGAGGCACGCACTTTTGGCATGGATGCGCTGTTTCGCGAGCTGGGGATCTACGCCGCCAAGGGACAGCGCTACGAGCCGGTGGACCATCACCTGTTGTTGTCCTACGTCGAGAAGTCCGATGGGCAGATCCTGGAGGAGGGCATCACCGAGGCCGGATCGATGGCGTCATGGACCGCCGCTGCAACGGCCTATGCCACCACCGGCGTGCCGATGCTGCCGTTCTTCACGTTCTATTCCATGTTCGGATTCCAGCGGGTGGGCGACCTGATCTGGGCCGCCGGCGACGCTCGGGCCCGCGGCTTCCTCCTGGGGGCGACCGCCGGTCGGACCACCCTGCAGGGTGAGGGGTTGCAACACACGGATGGTCACAGCCAACTGCTGGCTTCGACGGTGCCGGCGTGCCGTGCCTATGACCCGGCTTTTGCTTGGGAGATGGCGCTGATCATTCGTGACGGCCTTGCTCGCATGTACCCGCCGTCCGCAGCGGGCGAGAAGGTGGGTGGCGAGGACGTGTTTTATTACCTTACCCTCTACAACGAGAACTACGAGATGCCCCCGATGCCAGAGACAGACGGGGGAATCGACGAGCTGACCGGGTGGGTCACCCGCGGGTTGTACCACAGTCACGGCGCGCCGCAGGCCGCTCATCAGGCCTCGGTGCTGTACTCGGGCTCGGGCTGGACTGCGGCCAAGGAGGCCCAGCGATTGCTGCACGAGGACTATGACGTGGGGGTCGACCTGTGGTCGGCAACCTCCTACAACGAGCTCCGGCGAGAGGCCCTGGCGGTCGAGCGTTGGAACCGGCTGCACCCGGACGCGCCCGAGGCGCTGCCGCTGATCACCCGTCTGCTGTCAGCGGGCACGGGGCCGGTGGTGGCGGTCTCGGACTTCCTCTCCGCCTGGGCCGACCAGGTGGTGCGCTGGGTGCCGCGCCCGTTCAGCGTGTTGGGCACCGACGGCTATGGTCGGTCCGACGATCGGGCCCATCTTCGGCGCTTCTTCGAGACCGACGCAGCACACGTGGTGGTGGCGGTGCTGTCGGCGCTGGTCCGCAGCGGGGAGCTTGACCCGTCGGTTGCCACGGGGGCCATCGACCGCTTCGGCATCGACCCTGACATCGACCCACCCTGGACCCGCTGAAGTGGACTCCAGGTCAACGGGGCCGGCCGATCGGCCCGCTCGGGTCTGGACCGATGGTTCATGCCGTGGCAATCCCGGCCCCGGCGGCTGGGGATGGGTGGACGATGGAGGATCCTCCGATTCCGGGGCCGAAGCCCACACCACCAACCAGCGCATGGAGTTGACGGCCGCGCGTGAAGCGGTGGCGACGCACCCAGGTCCGGTCGAGGTGGTGTCCGACTCCAAGTACGTCGTTTCTGCGTTCAACGAAGGCTGGATCGAGGGCTGGCTGAGGCGGGGCTGGAAGAATTCCAAGAAGGAGCCGGTGGCCAACAAGGATTTGTGGCAGCCCTTCGTCGAGGAGGTGGCGGAGCACGGCGCTGTGCGGTTCGCTTGGGTGAAGGGCCACGCCGGCGACCCGATGAACGAGGAGGCCGACCGGCTGGCGACCGAGGCGGCGGCCACCGTCGGGGCCAACGCGTCAACTGCTGCGGCAACTGCTCCGGCAACTGCTGCGTCAACACCGGCACGTCGTGATGACCCTCGGGCACCGGCGGGTTTCCGCTACGCCGTGACCGGCACCCGCCGCCTCGATGCCCGAGCGCTTGGTGCCGCTCGGGCTCAGCTGGCCAAAATCCTGCCGGCGCAACAGGAGTTTCATCCAGACCTTGTGGTGTTGCTGGGCCTGCGCCCGGGGCCTGAGGCCATGGCCGCTGAGGTGGCCCTTGAGGCCGGCCTGACCGTGGTTGCCGTGCTGCCGTGGCCCGACCCGCAGACAACGCTGCGCTCAGCAGACCGGGAGGCCTTTGGTCGCTTGCTGGCCCGGGTGGACGAAACCATCGTGTTGGAGCGGTCCCAACCGACCGACGCTGATGGACGCGCTCAGGCGCTGGCGCGCCGAGACTCCTGGTTGGCGGGTGTTGCCGATGGGGCACTGTTGGTTCGACAGGGCGACTCCTCCGAGAGCCGAGCGCTGCTACGACGGTTCGCCGGCCTTGGCGCAGAGGTCTGGGACCTGGACCTCGCAGCCGAACAGTAGGTTCGACCCCGTGCCGGCTGAACGGTCACAACCGCACCGACCGCCTGGCGCCCGGCCACCGGCCTTTCGGTCGATCAAAATCGGTGTGGACACCGGCGGCACGTTCACCGATGTGGTGACGATGGACGGCACGGTGATGAAGGTGCCGTCGACACCGGAAAACCCGGGTGACGCCATCCGGCAGGGCCTCGCTCGCCTGGGGACGGGCCAGGTGGCCTATCTCGCTCACGGCACCACCGTGGCCACCAACGCGGTGTTGGAAGGGACGCTGGCTCGCGTGGCCCTGTTGGTGACGGAGGGGTTTGGGGATCTGATCGAGATCGGTCGTCAGCATCGGCCCTCGCTTGCGGACCATTTCGTTGATCGGCCTCGTCCGTTGGTCAACCGCGTCGATCGCTTGGAGGTGCGCGAGCGGACCTTCCCGGATGGGGTGGTGGAGACCGCTCCCAGCCTCGACCTGCTTCCAGAGATCCCGGAGGGTGTCGAAGCGATTGCGGTGTGCTTCCTTCATGCCGATCTCAACGCCGAGGGGGAGTCAATGGTGGCCGAGGCGTATCGAGCACGCGGTTGGGACGTGACGGCAAGCCACGAGCTCTCGCCGCTGTTCAGAGAGTTCGAACGGGCTTCAACGACGGTGATGAACGCGGCGCTGCGTCCGCGTGTTCGCCGCTACCTCGAGGGGCTGTCCGGCTTGGCCGAGCAACTGTGGATCATGACGTCGGCGGGTGGAATGTGGCCGCTTGCCAAGGCGCTTGAGGCCCCCGTTGGGTTGGCCCTGTCCGGACCGGCCGGCGGGGTGCGGGCGGCGGCGGTGGTGGCGGCGGCATGCGGCTTTCCCGGCGCGATCTCGCTCGACATGGGTGGGACGTCGACCGACGTGTGCCTCATCACCGGCGGCGAACCGGCGCCGGCGGCCGAACGTGACCTGGTGGGCCATCCGGTTCGGTTGCCGTCACTGGACGTCGTCACAATCGGCGCCGGGGGCGGCTCCATCGGCTCGATCGACTCGGGCGGAGCGGTCGCCGTGGGGCCACGCTCGGCGGGCGCCGTGCCCGGCCCGGTGGCCTACGGGCGGGGCGGCACCGAACCTACGGTTACCGATGCCAATGTGGCGCTGGGTCGAATTCCGACCGAGGGGAGTGGGGCCCTCGGCGACCTCGACGTCGCCGGTGCCGCCGCAGCGTTGAGCGAAGCAGGGTTGAGCGCTCAAGGACTGCTCGATGTGGTGACGGCGAACATGGAGCGCGCGCTTCGCAGCGTCAGCGTGTCACGTGGCATCGATCCGGCAGGGTTGGCACTGGTGGCGTTCGGCGGCGCAGGACCGCTTCACGCGTGCGAGTTGGCCGCGTCGTTGGGCATGGCGGCGGTCATCGTCCCGCCGCTCGCAGGGGTGCTGTCTGCGGTCGGCATTCTGGGCGCACCGGAACGTCACGACCTCACTCAAACATGGCCCACCCCACGGCGCAGGAACGGACTGAACGAGGCCAGGCAAACCCTTGAGTCACGGGTGGAGGCGTTGCTCGGCGTTGGTGACCACGGAGATTCTCGGACGAGTGCTGTCGCACGGGCGGACGGCGAGGTGACGGTGTCCTCGTGGCTGTCCTGTCGCTATGTCGGGCAGTCTCATGAGATCGAGGTCGAGGACGTGGACGATTTTGGGGCGATCCATCAACGGCGCAACGGGTACTCGCTGCCCGATGCTGTCATCGAGGTCGTGTCATTGCGTGCCACCGGTGAGCGTCACTCACTGCTGGGTGTTGTGGAGTTGCTGACCGGGGCGGATCCGGTGACGACCACCGAGGTGCGAGGCCCCATCTCCCTGCCGGCGGCAGACCATACGGTCTGGATCCCCAGGGGCTGGACGGGCAGACCTGGGCCGCTGGGATCGCTGGTGATCACCGCCGATGCCGTCGCCGACGCGGTGCACACCACCGATCCAAACCCGACCGCGGGCTCAGGCGAGGGTGACGTCAAGGTGGGGGGTGGCGGCGCAGGGTTGGCGGTGCTCCTGTCCCGACTGACCGGGGTGGCCGATGAGGCGGGAGCCGTATTGCGACGCGCCGCGTTCAGCGCCAACATCAAGGAACGGGCCGACTGCTCGGTTGCGCTGTTCGACGCACAAGGGCGATTACTGGTTCAAGCCGAACACATCCCCGTGCACCTCGGGTCGATGCCGGCGGCGGTGGCGGCAGTCGTCGAACGACTGGGCGACTTGCCCGCCGGCGAGCAGGCCGTGGTCAACGATCCCTTCGCGGGCGGCACCCACCTGAATGATCTCACCCTGGTGGCGCCCGTACACTGCGACGCCACCCTGGTGGGGTGGCTTGCCACTCGGGCGCATCACGCCGACGTCGGCGGCTCGGCCCCCGGGTCGCTTCCCGCCGACGCCACCCATATTGCCCAGGAGGGTTTGCGGCTTCCGCCGATGCGCTTCACCCCCGAGGTGGCGGCGCTGGTGGTTGCCAACAGCCGAACCCCGGACGAACGGCGAGGTGACCTTGATGCCCAGGCGGGTGCCAACCGGGTGGGGGTCGAGCGGCTGGCGACCATCGTGGAGGAGTTGGGCGGACCCGAGGCCGCCGCCGTCGCATTTGCCGAGGTGCTCGATCATGGCGAACGAGCCGTGGCGGCGGCGTTGGCTCGGGCCCCGGTGGGTCAGTGGGACGCTGCGGACGTGATGGACTCGTCCGGGCCCGCGCCGAACCAGCGCGAGCCGGTGCCCGTTCGGGTGCGGCTCACCTTGGACGGCCACCGGGCCGTGTTCGACTACTCGGCCAGCGGTGCCTCGGCGCCGGGCAACGTGTGGGCGCCACCGGCCGTCACCATCTCGGCGACCTTCTGGGCGCTACGTTCCGTGCTGGATCCGTCGCTTCCGGCCAATGCGGGCACCTTCCGCCGACTGGAGGTTGTCACCCGTCCCGGCACGGTGACCCATGCCGTGGCGCCCAGCGCGGTTGGTGCCGGCAACGTCGAAGTGAGCCAGCGGGTGGCCGATGTGGCGCTGGGCGCGTTGGCGGGGCCGTTCCCCGGGCGGGTGCCGGCCGATTCGCAGGGCACTATGAACAGCATTCTTCTGGGTGGGGACGGCTGGGTCAGCTACGAGACGGTGGGTGGTGGCCAGGGAGGTCGGCCGGTCGGGGTTGCTGATGAGCCCTTGCCGGGCATGTCGGGAGTGCACACGGCGATGACCAATACCCTCAACACGCCGATCGAGGCCGCCGAGCGGGTGTTACCGGTGCGGGTGCGGCGCTACACCCTGCGTCGGGGCAGCGGCGGTGCGGGCAGGTCGCCGGGTGGGGAGGGCATCGAGCGCGAACTCGAAGTGCTCGAGCCGGTCACCGTGTCGTTGATCTGCGACCGACGCGTGGTGGCGCCCCGAGGTCGTGCGGGTGGGGGTGACGGCGCCGTGGGTGAAAACTGGCTGCTGCCTGGAGGTGACACCTCACGTGCCGAGCGCCTGCCCGACAAGTGCACCATCGCGCTTCAGGCGGGCGACGTTTTGCGCATGCTTACTCCCGGTGGTGCGGCCTGGGGCCCGACCTCAAGCTGAGGCCCGATCCTCCCCGGTTGAGCGATCGAAAAGCGGGCGGTAGCGGCAGAATCTGCATTGAACGCGGGTCGCTCCCTACGATGTTGTCATGCTTGACATCAACGGAGCTTCTGCACTCGTCACCGGAGGGGCCTCTGGCCTCGGGGAGGCCACCGCCAAGGCGTTGGCAGAGAAGGGTGCCAAGGTCGTCATCTGCGACTTGGATCGCCAGGCCGAGGCCGGCGAGGCCTTGGCAAAGGAGATCGGTGGTGTGTTCGCCCCCACCGACGTGACCGACACCGACCAGATCATTGCCGCCATCGAGGCCGGCAAGGAGTTGGGTCCGGTGAAGGCCCTGGTCAACTGCGCCGGTATTGGTTGGGCCACGCGCACCATCGGTCGTGATGGCGAATACAGCTCGGCACACGACCTGGAGATCTTTCGCAAGGTCATCGAGATCAACCTGATCGGCAGCTTCGACGCCATCCGCTTGGCGGCAACGGCCATGAGCCAGAACGAGCCCAACGAGTCGGGGGAGCGCGGCGCCATCGTGAACACCGCCTCGGTTGCGGCCTTTGACGGCCAGATTGGTCAGGCCAGCTACTCGGCGTCCAAGGGCGGAGTTGTCGGCATGACCCTGCCGGTGGCCCGTGACCTGTCCGCCTCGGGCATCCGCGTGAACACCATTGCTCCCGGCCTGTTTGACACCCCCATTTATGGCACTGGCGAGGCCTCCGAGCAGTTCAAGGAGAAGCTGGCGGCCAACCTGCTGTTTCCGAAGCGCCTCGGGTTCTCCTCCGAGTTCGCCTCGCTTGCCGTCGAGATGATCACCAACTCCTACTTCAACGCTGAAACGGTTCGCCTCGACGCGGGCACGCGGATGCAGCCCAAGTAGCGAGGGACGCGGCCCCGCGATCCCGTGGTGGTCCGCCCTGAGCTAGCATCGTCAGTTGGACCGGGAGGTACGCCGGTGGCAATTGCTGCTTCCATCACCAAAATCCTGCAAGCCGCCGCAGCGGGGCTCACGTCTCGGCGCGCCATCGCTGCAGCGCCCGTGGTTGCGGTGTCACTCGTGGTGGGCATCTCGGTGCTGTCCACCCGGAGTGATCCTGCCAAAGTGGCCACTCGCGAAGACGCTGCACCAATGGCTCGTCGTTGGGTTTCAACGTCGGAGGGTGTGACCGACGTCGCGGATGGCAAGGCCAAGGTCGACGCCAAGGCGAAGGCCACCAGCAAGGCCAAGGCCGATGGGAAGACCAAAGCGTCCACCACGCCCGGAGGCCAGTCCGCGTTGGGTGGCAACCAGCCTGGCGGTACCCAGCCAGGGGGCAAGCAGCCAGGGGGCAAGCAGCCAGGGGGCAAGCAGCCTGGCGCCACGCCGGCGGCCGGCGGGACACCGAGCACGACGCCTGCCACACCCAGCACAGCCGCCCCCAACCCCGAACTGCCGCCGCTGGTGCAGGGCACCCCACCGGATCCCTCGCTCAATCTCATTGGGGCACCGCCCGAACCCTGGCCCGATAACTGTCGTTGCGCTCCGCTGACTGGCATGGGCATCGATTCCCCATTTGGTGCCAAAGGCTCGGCGGTTGCGATCAAGGTGTCCAACGCACCTCGGGCCGACCCACAGACCGGCCTGAACCGTGCCGACTTGATCTATGAGGAGCCTGCGCACGGCATCATGGACGCCAGCCGTTTCCTGGCGGTGTTCCATTCTCGGGAGATTGACACCATTGGTGCAGTCCGATCGGCCCGCACCTCCGACATGCAGTTGTTGCTGCCCCTGGGACGCCCGATCTTCGCTTATGCGGGATCGAACGATCGAACGGAATGGGCGGTCTCGGAGCGCGAACGAGATGGCTGGTTCGTCCATGCCAGCGAACGCCAGGACGGCACCTCGGTGTACTCCAGGACAGACCAGTCTGAACATGGTTTGTTTGTCAGCCGCAACAACCTCCAGAATAAGTACGGTGGGGCCACCGCCCCACCCAATCCACAGTTCTCCTTTATGGATGCGGGCAATCAGAACGCCAGTGCACAACCGGCCAAGCGGGTTGATCTGCTCGTGGCCGGCAATCACTCGGGGTTCCTCTGGGACGCCAAGTCCAAGATGTGGCTGCGCTTCCAGGCAGGCAAACCTCACGTGAACAAGACGAATGGTGCGCAGATCGGCCGAAGCTCGGTGATCGTGTTGACCACGAGGTACCAGGGCTCGTACGCCGACATGAACAGTATGGAGGCGGTCACGTTTCCGATGCCGGGAGAACCGGCGAGGGGCCAGGCCTTTGTGCTCACCGGCCCGACGGTGACCCAGGGGACGTGGAGTCGCAGCGCGGATGGCGACCTGTTCGATCTGCGTGACCTGCAGGGCCGAGCGATCAGTCTGCAGCGGGGCCCGGTGTACGTCGGTCTGGTCAGCAGCCTTCCCACCGTTTCCTGACCGCGGGAGCGTTCAAGGTGGGCGGGCGGGCTGCTCAGGTCCTGCAGACGGCGCAGAACGACCGCTGTGGCCCAAGTCGAGCCGCCCGTGCGGGTGCCGGTCTCCGAGGAATCCGGTGGCAAGACCGGCCCACGACTGCTTCCGGTGCTGCCCCTCCGAGGCATGGCCGCAGGGATGTTGTGCTCCTCTGACCAATCTGGGTTTCGATGCTCCTGAGGGCGAGGCCGGCCCTGCGGTGGCGGTCAAGGTGTCCAACGCACCTGAGCCGGACCCGCTCGTCGTCAAGAGTCTGGGTCGGCCCAAGCCGGCCGTTTCAGGCGGCAGCGATTACGTCATGGCGATGATGGAGGCACGAGAGGCCGCCGGCACGCTCGTTCGTATAACCAACAGCAGGGCGGTCGGCGGCTTCTTCGGTGTCGGTCCACATCGGACAGTCCCATTCTTGGTGGCAGTGGGACGAGTCCTCGCAGATGTGGCGTCGCTTTCAGCACTACCGACCCCCGCCATCTGCCGCAGACAAGCGGTCACCCGAGGCGGTGTCCACCGGTGTGGGTGACGCCTGGGTGATGACCGGCCGTGATTACATCCATGGGGCCGGACTCAGCCCGTTCGAGAGCGCGGGCGGCTGCAGCGGTGGCGATGGTCGGCTACAGCCAGCAGTTCGTCGTCACCGGAGGAGTCCCCGTAGGCCCACAGCTCGATCCCGGAGCGGTCGATGCCCTCTGTTGCCAGCCACCGGTCCAGGCGTACCACCTTCTCGGGGCCTCGACAGTTGGGGCCTGTCATCTCGCCGGAGAGCCTGCCGTCTCCATCGACGATCAGCTCGACGGCCTCGACGCCGTCCAGTTTCAGAGCCTCTGCCAAGGGCCTGAGATACACCCCCAGGGACGCCGACACGAGCACCACACGGTGGTGTCGTTCCTGATGCCACGCCACCTGCTTCAACCCGTCAAGCCGGAGCCGGGGTTGGAGGAACGCGGCGTAGTGGCGGCCGGCTTCACCCACATCTGTTGCCAGGCGGCCCGTCATCACCCGTCGGAGCATCAGTGCTTTGGCCGTGTCTCGGCTTCGGTCGCCGCGTCGCAGCAGTTCTGCGCCAACGCCGGCGACGACCGAGGACATCGCTCGCCGTCCTGCCACACGGACAAGAAACGGCATCAGGCTGTCGCGTCCGGTCAGTGTGCCGTCAAAGTCGAATGCCGCCAGGCCGGGCCTGGCCGTGGGCCGGTCATTCTCCACCGGCACTAGTGCTCGGTCACCTCAGCCAACCGCTCAAGTGTGGCGGTCATGTTCTTGGTGTGCTTCTCGGGCCACTTCATCATGGTGATGTACGCCTTGATCGGAGCCTTGGACCAGTCGAAGGTCTCGGTCACCAGCGTGCCGTCTTCGGTTGGCTGCAGTTCGTAGCGCCAGATGTGGCGACCGAAGTGCCGCCAGGCGATCCGCCGGCCCTCTTCGAACTCCACCACCGTGTTTTTGATGATGTACGGCAGGCCGATCCGCATGTCCATGCCGAACTTGGCGCCCTGGCTCAGCCGTTCGTCGGCTCCGCCGCGGCTGGCTTTCACCGTGCCCGAACCGTCGATCTCCGAATGCCGGGCCGGGTGGGCCAACACGTCGAAGATGTCCTCCGGTGATGCCTTGATCGTTCGGGACACCGAGACCTGCTCGTCGTTCATGTTTGATCTGCCTTTGTTTTGAGTATTCCGGAAGGGTGGGTGCGACGTTGACGGCTGATGGCGGCCAGTCTGGCTGAAACCCGGCGACCGGTTCTAGCCGCCGGCGTCGATGATGCTGCGGAGGGCGTCGACCAGGTTCGTATGAGTGAACTTGTAGCCCGTTGCGCTCAGTACGCCGTCGCTCACCCGCTGACTGGTCTTCAGGAGCGACTCGGCCAGCTCGGAGCCGAAGAGCAACTTTGGTCCAAACAGGGGGATGATGAACGTTGGGCGATGCAGGACCTTGCCCAGGGTGGACGCATAGTCGGCATTGGTGACCGGGTTGGGGGCCACCAGGTTGACCGGGCCCGACACCTCGGGTGTGTCAAGGGCGTGCAGGATGGCACCGACTTCGTCGTCGATCGTGATCCAACTGATCCACTGGGTTCCGGGCAGAACCTTGCCGCCAAGACCCAGCTTGAACGGCAGGAGCTGTTTGGCCAGCGCCCCACCGCGTGTCGACTGCACGATGCCGGTGCGCAGATGCGCGGTGCGGATTCCTGCGTCTTCGGCGGCGCCGGTTGCGGCCTCCCATGCCACGCAGATATCGGCGAGAAAATCTGTGCCGGGGGGCGAGGACTCGTCCACCAGGTTCTGGCCGGTATCGCCGTAGTACCCGATGGCCGAGGCGGACAGCAGCGTTTGCGGTGGTCTGGCGAGCCCAGCCAACGTTTTGGAGATCAGGGTGGTGCCGTCTGTCCGGCTGCTGAGGAGCTCGCGCTTCTGGGCATCGGTCCACCGTTTCTCGGCGATCGGCTCACCAGCAAGATGGATCACCGCGTCGATGCCGTCCAGCCCGGCAGTATCGATTTCGCCGTCGTGGGGCGACCAGAAGACCGCATCGTTGTCGGTGCGGGCCCGATCGGCCGATCGGGTCAGCGACAAGATCCGATCGCCTCGTGCTTGGAGCGCACTTACCAGCGCCTTGCCGATAAGTCCGCCTGAGCCGGTCATTGCAATGTCCATGCGATGCAGTCAACCGCACCGCCACCACCGGTGCTTAACCAGTCGTCAGGTGTCGACGCCCAAGGCTGCGAAAAGGGCCTTCACGATCCGAGGCACGATCAAGGTGGCGCTGTCGTCGCTGTAGTGCATGCCATCCGGACGAAGTTCGGTTCCATCGATCTCGCGGATACATTGCGACTCCGGGCAAATCAGCGACTGCAGGTCGAGCAGCACCACCTCGCTGCGCTCCTCATCCAAGGTGCGCAACAGGCCACGCCAGGCCTCGTAGCGAACGTTGGCTGCATCGGCATTGAAGTAGGCCACGTTGGCCGGAAGTGCAATCACCATGGTGGCTCCTCCCACGGTGAGGCGGTCGACCGCCTTGTTCAGGAGAGCGAGGTACTCATCCGGAGACTCCTCGAAGTCGATCACGGTGCCATCGGGAAGCTTTCGACGGTACGAATCGACCTGCGCGATCACCAGGATCACGTCTGGGGCCTGTTGGGCGACCAGTTGATCCTGCAGGGCCTGATGCTTGGGGCACCCGGGGGCCATCGGGGTCAGATCGCCGTTTGCAGTGAGCTCCATTCCCTCGACGATGCCGCAGCCGTAGCGAACAGCCGATGCGGTACTGACGCCGTCACCGGCCAACTCGCGGGCGAGTTCCTCTTGAATCGACGCAGCGACGCTGTCACCAATGAGCAGTAGGGAGTCGATGGGCGTGCCAACGGCACCCGTCGGTGCGGTGATGCCTTGGTTGGCCTGCACCGTGCCCGTGGCACCTCCCGCCTGCTGCTGATAACGGTTGGCCGTTGCACCAGCCGTGGAGGCCAGCACCAGAACGATCACCCCGATCGGCGCAAGGGGCCACCATCGGGGGAGCGGCGCTCGGCGGGCAAGAACGGGTCGTTCAAGAAACCGATACGACGCCCACGTGAGCGTGGAGAACACGGCCACGCGGATCGCCGTCGCGGGCACGTGCCCGATGCCCAGTCGATCATCGGTGAGGAACACCATGACCGGCCAGTGCCACAGGTAGAGGCCATAGGAACGACGGCCGATCTCCACCAATGCCCGGTTGCTCAACAGCGGCAGAGTGACTTGAGTGGAACAGCCGGCGACGACCAGCATCGTCACGGCAGCAAAAATCACCAGTCCGGCGGGAAAGAACCCGGTGTTGTCTTCGGCGATGAACACCATGGCGCCTCCGAGAGCGGCAACGCCGATCAGGGTGACCAGGGTGGACGCCCCAAGACGCCGCACCAGATCGGGCCGCTTGGATTCGAGGATCGCCAGGAGGCAGCCCGCCATGATCACGTGCAGGCGGGTGTCGGTGCCGTAGTAGACGCGCGAGAGGCCGCCGCCCACCAGCGTCATGGCGGCGACGGAGGCTACAAAAGCCGCGGAGGCGACCAAGGCGAGTGCGCGACGCGATCTGGCCATGGCAATCGCCGCAACGATCGGCCACACCAGGTAGAACTGTTCCTCCACCGACAGGGACCACACGTGACGCAATGGGGATACGGCGAACGTGCTGAAGTAGCTGTCGCCGGTGAGAATCAAACGCCAGTTCATGACGTAGCCCAGCGAGGCCAACTCGTCGCCGCGCAACGAGCCCCACTGGCTGCTGGGCAACCACAGACGGCCCACGACCACAACCACCGACAACATCACCAGCAGCGCGGGCCCAAGTCGGCGGGCTCGTCGCCGCCAGAACCTCCGCATGTCGATGTGGTGCGTCGAAGCATGTTCACGTAGGAGCAGGGCGGTGATCAGGTAACCGCTGATGACAAAGAACACGTCGACGCCCAGGAACCCGCCGGGCAGGAGGCTGGGTTCGGCGTGATAGATGATCACGCCGATCACCGCCAACGCCCTCAGACCATCGAGTGATGACATGTAGGTCAGCCGGCGAGCGGCTGATTCTGCAGAGCGGCCCACCGGCTCGGGGTCCGACCGGGTGCCCCACCGAGCTACTTGAACCACTCCCAGACTCTACCAGCCTGGAGGGATCCGGGCAGCGGCGCTAGCGTTCAACCTGTGAGTACCAAGCGCCTCATCATCGCAGCCGTCCTCTGTGGTGTGTTGATCGTGGCGGCCTTCGTCACCCAGGTGGTCATGGTCGCCGGTCAGGGCTGAACGGTCAGGCACCGCAGACCACGTAGGGCCGGCCGGTTGGCGGACGCCATCGGGGTAGTCTCGACCTTGGGTCGGCCAAACGGCCCGTGACGAGGAGATGGGTGCGTGAGCGACGCGTCGCAGCAGGAATCCAGTGACAACTTCGATGTGGTGATCATCGGGGGTGGGCCTGGCGGATATGGCGCCGCTTTGTACGGAGCAAGCGCGGGCCTACGGATCGTCATGGTGGAGAAGGACAAGGTGGGCGGCACCTGTCTGCATCGGGGGTGTATCCCGGCCAAGGAACTGCTCGAGACCGCGCACGTGCGTCAAACGGTGCTTGGTGCCGATCGTTTCGGCATCACCACCGGTGAGGCCACAGTGGACTGGTCGGTGACCCAGACGCGCAAGCAGACCGTCATCGACCAGTTGCACAAGGGTCTGTCCGGCCTGATCAAGAAGCGCAAGATCGAGACCGTGTCCGGTACGGGCCGCCTTGAGGCCGACCGCAGCGTCAGCGTGAAGTTGGCCGACGGAGGCACTCGCACATTGCGAGGCGACACGGTCATCCTGGCCACCGGCTCGGTGCCGCGAACCATTCCGGGGTTCGAGCCGGACGGGACGGTGGTGTGCACCTCAGACGAATTTCTCGAGCTTGCCGATCTGCCACGCCGTGCGGTTGTGATTGGCGGCGGCGCCATCGGCTGCGAGTTTGCGTCCACGATGGCCGACATGGGTGCCGAGGTCACCATCCTCGAGGCGATGCCCAAGATCCTTCCCGGCCTGGACGAGGATGTTGCCAAGCAGGTTCTGCGGTCGTTCAAGAAGAAGAAGATCACTGTTCGGGCAGGGGTGAAGGTCAGCGGGCACAGCCCCGACGGGTCGGGCGGTACCACGGTCAACTTCGGCGATGGCGAGAGCATCGAGTGCGACATGGTGGTCGTCTCGGTGGGTCGGCGGCCCTACACCGATACGTTGCTGGCCGAGGGCACCGGCGTCGAACTCGACGATCGGGGGTTCGTCACGGTGAACGACACCTGTCGAACGACCGTGGACGGCGTGTGGGCCGTCGGTGACTGCATCGCCACCCCACAGCTGGCTCATGTGGGCTTCGCCGAAGGTATCTGCGTGATCGGTGACATTTTGGGTGAGCACCCCGTGCCGGTCGACTACCACAACGTGCCCTGGGCCATCTACTGCCAACCGGAAGTGGCCTTCGCCGGATACTCCGAGGCAGCGGCCAAGGAGGCCGGTTTTGATGTGGTGGTGTCCACGCATCGCTACATGGGCAACAGTCGTGCCCAAATCATCGGGGCGACCGACGGGTTGGTGAAGATCATCGCCGAGAATCAGGGCGATGGCACCGGTGGCAGGGTGCTGGGCGTGCACATGGTGGGTCCCTGGGTCACCGAGCAACTCGGTCAGGGCTACCTGGCCGTCAATTGGGAGGCCACGGTGGATGAGATCGCTCACTTCATCCAGCCGCACCCCAGCCTGTCCGAACTCTTTGGCGAATCGGTGTTGGCCCTCACCGGCAGAAGCCTCCACGGATAGTTTCGACCCGCGCCCTCAATTCACACAACAAATCGCACATCACAGGAGCACTCAACATGTCCGACGTCACCATGCCCCAACTGGGCGAGTCCGTCACCGAGGGAACCATCACCCGCTGGTTCAAGCAGCCGGGCGACGAGGTGGCGGAGGACGAGATTCTGCTTGAGGTGTCCACCGACAAGGTCGATACCGAAGTGCCATCCCCAGTAGCCGGCACCCTCCAGGAACTGCGCGCCGAAGAGGGCGACACCGTGGATGTGGGCACGGTGATCGCCGTCGTCGGGGAGGGCGCCGTACCGGAAGGCGACAGTGCCGAAACCGACCAGGCTGATGACGGGGAAGCGTCGGAGACCGCCGATGTTGCAGACGAGGCGATCCCGCCGCAGCCTGCCGAAGCGGAGGAAGCGCAGGCCCCTGCGGAGACCGCTGCAGAACAACCGTCTTCGGCACCCGAAGCTCAGGCACCGCCAGAGCGGCAGACGGACACCCAACCTCGGCCGGCGTCCGGCGAGGAGACTGACCGCCAGAGTGACGACCCCGGTGCTGCGTCGGCCGGCGGCGCGCTGTTGTCGCCGCTGGTGCGGCGCCTGCTCAGCGATGCCGACGTCGATGCGGCCGACGTGAAGGGCACCGGCCCGGGCGGACGAATCACCCGCGAGGATGCCGTGAACCACGTTGAGGCTCGTGGGGGACAAGGCGCCCCGCAGGCCGCTCCCGCTCCTCAGGCCGCTCCCGCTCCGCAGGCCGCTCCGGTCGTTCAACCGTCGGTGGCGCCCGCAGCCCCAAGTCCGGCGCCGCAAAGCACTCCGCAGTCGTCGGTGCCGACGCCTCAGCCGATGTCGCCGGCCGAGGGGGACACCAAGGTGCCCTTCTCCAACATCCGTCGCCGCACCGGCGAACACATGGTGGGCTCCAAGCACACATCGCCACACGTCATCTCGGCGGTCGAGGTTGATTACGAGGGCGTCGAAACCGCCCGGGCCATGTTTGGTGCCGACTTCAAGGCGTCGGAGGGCGTCACACTGACCTACCTGCCCTTCGTCGCCCGGGCCGCTGTGGACGCCATCGAGGAGTTCCCGTTCATGAACGCCTCGGTCGACGACGACGGCCTGATGGTTCACCGTGATGTCAACCTGTCGGTGGCGGTCGATCTCAACTTCGAGGGCCTGCTGGCCCCGGTGGTGCGACAGGCCTCCGACAAGCGGCTGCGTGCGATCGCCCGCGATATCGCCGACCTGGCCAACCGGGCGCGTAGCAAGCAGTTGAGCCCCGACGACCTGGTTGGTGGCACGTTCACGCTGTCCAACTCCGGCAGCTTTGGATCGCTGTTTGTGGCGCCGATCATCAATCAGCCCCAGGTGGCCATCTTGTCGACCGACGGCATCACCCGACGTCCGGTGGCGGTCACCGACCAGCGCGGTCACGAGTCCATCGCCATCCATTCGGTGGGCAACCTCACCATGTCATGGGATCACCGGGCCTTTGACGGCGCCTATGCGGCAGCGTTCCTGGCCCGGATGAAGGAGATCCTCCAGACACGTGATTGGACCGCCGAGCTGTGAGTTCGCTCCCGGGCCGTTGCGGGCGATGAGTTCCCGCCCGTTACACGTCCGCTGGTTGGGTCGCACCAAGTACCGCGACGCCTACGCGCTGCAACACGCGCTCGCTCTGCGTGGCACCGACGATTGGCTGCTGTGTCAGGAGCACGAGCCGACCTACACCATGGGTGTTCGCACCGACCCTGCCAACGTGCTTGTGGACCCGGCGACGGTCGGCGCCGAACTGGTGCGTGCCGACCGGGGCGGGGACGTCACGTTCCACGGTCCGGGTCAGCTCACGGCCTATCCGGTACTCACCCTGCCCGGGAGGGGCGCCGGTGACAAGCCGGACACGCCGGCCTACGTGCGGACCGTCGAGCAGGTGGTCATCGACACACTCTCTGACCTCGGGCTGCCCGGCGCCACCCGATTGGATGACTATCCGGGTGTCTGGATCGCCCGGCCGGGGCAACGGCCTCGCAAGATCGCCGCCATCGGGGTGCGCATGGCGCACAACCGCACGCTGCACGGCGTGGCCCTCAACGTGTGCCCCGACCTTGGGTTCTTCGAACACATCGTGCCCTGTGGCATCACCGAGTATGGCGTGACCTCGCTGGCGGCAGAGGGCATCGACGTTGGATTGGAAGAGGCCACCGACGCGTTCATCGCACGGGCCGCCCAGCGTTGGGGTGGCGGGCCGATCGACCGATCCGACGTGGTGTGGCGTCACCACGTCACCGACCTGGCCCCGTTCAGCCGCCCGGCTCCGGATGGAGGTACGGCCGATCCGTCGCCCATCGATCCACCCTCAACGACCCTGCCCCCAACGACCCTGCCCCCAACGACCCTGCCTCCTGTGATCCCGTCGCCGGTGACCCTCTCACCCCGGCGGTCCAAGCGCCTGGCCGATGCCGGCGTTTCCGAAGCGGTGCCGTATCGGCAACGCAAGCCTGAATGGATGCGGGCGCGGGTCGAACACGGCGCGGAGGTCACGGCGCTCAAACGTCAGATCGGGTCGCTCGACCTGGTGACGGTGTGCGAGGAGGCGGGCTGCCCCAACCTGTCTGAGTGTTGGGCCGACGGGACGGCCACGTTCATGATCAACGGTGAGCGGTGCACCAGGGCCTGCGGGTTCTGCCTGGTGGACACACGACGACCCGCCCCACTCGATGCCGACGAACCAAGTCGGGTGGCCCAGGCGGTCGTGTCGATGGGGCTCGACTTCGCAGTCGTGACCGCCGTGGCGCGAGACGATCTCGACGACGGCGGCGCAGCAGCGTTCGCGGCCACCATCGAGGCGATTCGGGCGGCGAGGCCGCACTGTCGGGTCGAGGTGCTGATCCCGGACTGTAAGGGCGACGCCGACGCGCTCGACCGCATCTTCGAGGCACGGCCCGATGTGCTGAACCACAATATTGAGACGGTGGCCCGTCTTCAGCGGGCGGCACGGCCCTCCGCCGACTACACCCGCAGCCTCGCAGTGCTCGCTCGTGCCGCCGATGCGGGTCTGGTGACGAAGTCGGGCATGGTGCTTGGCCTTGGCGAGACCGAGGCTGAGATCGGCTCGACGCTGACCGACCTGGCGGGGGTGGGTGTCAGTATCGTCACCATGGGTCAGTACCTGCGGCCCACGGCGGCTCACCTTCCGGTGGCTCACTGGTGGGCTCCGAGCGACTTCGACCGATTCGCACTCATGGCGACGCAGGCGGGCATCGCTCACGCCGAGTCGTCGCCCTTCACCCGGAGCTCCCACCATGCCGCGCAGGCTGCGGACGCCGCTTCCGTCGCGGGTCGCCAGGTCAAAGCCGTCAGCGTTACCCCGTAGCCAGGGTCGGACCCCCCGAGGAGCGAACGAGATGTATCAGTGGAATGACGAGCACCAGATGATCAGGGCCGCGGTGCGTCAGTACGTCGAAGCCGAGATCGAGCCTCGCCGGGACGAGTTGGAGTTTGGCGACCTCCCGCCCTATGACCTGCTGCGGGGGCTGTTCGCCACCTTCGGCATGGATCAGATGGCTCGGGACGGATTCGATCGGGCGATCGAGCGCGAGCGGGCTGCGCAGGTTGGCGAAGACCCGAACGGCGAGTCCGCAAAGCCGGCGGTGCCGGCCGAGGGTGCAGCGCGCGACCCGTCGATGACGTTGATCCCCATCATCGAGTTGTGTCGGGTGTGCCCGGGCATGGTCACGGCGATGGGCGTGTCGATGGGGTTGACCGCATCGGCAATCATGTCGAAGGGCACAATCGACCAGAAGGTGCGATGGGCTCGTGACCTGCTGAGCTTCGACAAGATCGGGGCATGGGCCATCACCGAGCCGGGCTCGGGATCCGACGCATTCGGCTCGATGAAGGCGTCGGCGAAGCGAGACGGAGACGGCTACCTGCTGTCGGGTTCCAAGACGTTCATCACCAACGGTCCCTATGCCGACACGATCGTGTTCATCTGCAAGCTGGATGAGGGCAATCCGCCCGAGGAGCGGGCCATCCTGCAGTTCGTGTTGGATACGGGCATGGAGGGCCTCACCCAGTCCAAGCCCCTGCGAAAGATGGGCATCCATTCCAGCCCAACCGGCGAACTGTTCCTCGACGAGGTTCGGGTGGGTCCCGATCGGCTTCTGGGCGAGTCCGAGGAGGCGTTTCGCGGCGCCGGTGGTCGGTCGGCATCCAAGGCGACCTTTTCGATCGAGCGTGCCGGGGTGGCGGCCATGGCGCTGGGCATCGTTGAGCGCTGCCTCGAGTTGTCGGTGGCCTATGCCAAAGACCGGGTTCAGTTTGGTCGCCCGATTGGCGAGTTCCAGCTGATCCAGCTGAAGCTGGCCCGCATGGAGGTGGCCCGACTGAATATCGAGAACCTGGTGTTCCGCTTCATTGAGATGGGTGCGGCGGGCGAGCAGGTGGGGTTTGCCGAGGCGTCCGCAGCCAAGCTGTATGCGGCGCAGGCGGCCACCGAGGTGGCGATGGAGGCCGTCCAGCTTTTTGGCGGCAATGGCTACATGTCGGAGTACCCGGTGGAGCAGCTGGCACGTGATGCCAAGGTGCTGCAAATTTATGCCGGTACTGACGAGATCCAGATCTCACAAATCGCGCGCAGCCTGCTGGCGGACGTGTGAACCCCCGGGTGACGAGCGGGGTGATCGCACCGTGATCGAGTTGGACGCAGCAACGTTCCTGGTGGCGTGGGCCACCGGCATGGCGGGATTCCTCTGGCTCACTGGTCGCAGGCGTGAGGTGGGCATCGGCTACGGCTGGACCGTCAGGGGCACCAACATTGCCCTGTTGGCGGGTGCTGTGCTGGTGGGGCTGCGCTATCACCCGGTGGTGGGGCGTGACCTGGCCGCAGCAGGGGCGCTCGTCGCCACCTTGGGGGTCACCATCGTGTCCTGGCGGCGCCGCGGCGCCGGGGTACAGCTGCAACGCGAACGAAGCCAGGCGCGGTCCGCACGGGTGACCCAGATGACCGGCATCGACAAGGAGGAGCAAACCTTCGACGATTCGATCCCCGAGTTTCCGCCCGAGCTTGACCTGATTCCCGTTGTCTTTGGCGTGGTGGCGCTGATCGTCGGGGGAATCGCCACCGGCGGTGACGCCCAGGTGCTCTCGGTCGCCCGCTGGCTGGCCGGCGCTGCGTTTCTGGGTGCCGTGTCCGATGGAATGCTGCTGGGCCACTGGTACCTGGTGCAGCCGGGCCTGCCTCGCGCTCCGCTGCTGGAGTTGGTGCGCTGGGTGGGTTACACGTGGCCGGTCGAGGTGGCGCTGTTCCTGGTGCCCACTGGCATGTTCTCGGTGTTTTCAGGAGCGATCGACGATGGCTACGGCGGCATGTTGGGGTGGTTTTGGGCCGCCAGCGCCATCACCACCATCGGCCTGGTCATCGTCACCCGTGCAGCACTCAGAGAGCGTCAGTACGCGGCGGTCATGGCGGCCACCGGCCTGCTGTACCTGGCAATCCTGACCGCATTCGGCACTGACCTGGTGGCCCGGGCCCTCCTGTCAGGCAACTGAGGCAGAGCAGGGGTACTTGTGCGGTTGGTGCGGTTTGCGACGGCGGAGGGTCGCCTCGGTGTCGGCATGCTGGACGGCGAGGACGTCGTCGAGGTGGTGCACGCCACCGACCGTGTGCCACTGGGTGAACGCGTTCAGGCAACAGACCGGTTGCTGGACCGGTCGCAGGTGTGCCTGTTGGCGCCGATCGCCCGGCCACCCAAGTTTTTGGCCATTGGCAAGAACTACGTTGCACACACCGCTGAGATGGGCATGCCCGCCCCCGATGCGCCGCTGTTTTTCAACAAGCAGAGCACCTGCGTGATCGGCCCCACGGACGACATCTGGGCGCCCCAGGATGCCCCCTCGTTGGACTACGAGGGGGAACTTGGCGTGGTGATCGGCCGTCGCGTGCGACGTGTGGGGGCTGACGAGTCGATGGAAGCGGTCGCCGGGTACCTGGTTGTCAACGACGTGTCGGTTCGGGAGTGGCAACGCCGAAGTCCCACCTTCACCCTGGGTAAAAGCTTCGATACCCACGGCCCCATTGGCCCGTGGGTGCTCACGCGGGACGAGGTGCCCGCCCCGCAGGATCTGCGCCTGCGCACCTGGGTCAACGGAGAGTTGCGCCAGGACGGCTCGACGAGCGAGATGGTGGTGCCCATCGCCGAGCAGATCGCGTACCTGTCACAGTCGACCACGCTCGAGGTGGGCGACGTGATCACCACCGGCACCCCTGCCGGTGTCGGCGCGGGGTTCGACCCGCCCCGGTGGCTGGTGCCGGGCGACGTCGTCAGGGTGGAGATCGACGGGGTTGGTGCGATCGAGAACCGCGTGGTCTCAGAACCTGGTAGGTGAGCCGGAGGCGCCCGAGGTTTGGGCCCAGATTGGTCAGCCTCGCCGCAGTGCTTGTGCGCGCAACCCAGATTGGTTAGCGGAGACCGATCTTGCGGGAGCATGCTGGCCAGGCGCCCCAGCCCTGCTTGGCCTGCACCCGCTTGGCGATCTCGATCTGCTGAGCGGGGCTGTTGTCGTTTGGCAACCCTTGGCCGCCGTAGGAGCGCCAGGTCCCCAGGTTGAACTGCAGACCGCCGTAGTAGCCGTTGCCGCTGTTGATGGCCCAGTCGCCGCTGGACTCGCATTGGGCCAGTGACACCCAGGGCTCGCCGACGGGAGCGGAGGCCGAGGCGGCTGCCGCATCGTTTTTGGCCTTGGCGGCGTCCATCCATGTCTTCGTATCGGCCGCCTGCTTGGCGTCGGCGGCCTGTTGGGCTGTGGCGGCCAGTTCCGCCTCGGATGGGCCGGTGGATGGCGCTGGAGCGGCCGGTTCGCTCGCACGGGTGGTGGTCGGCGTGGCAACTTCCTCCCGATCCGCGGCCAGTTCGGCCGCCTTCTCGGCTTTGGCCGCTGCCTTGGCCTTGGCGATGCGGTCGGCCGACGTGGCCTTCACCTCGGCTGCCTTCTGTTCGGCGGCCTGCTTGGCGGCCTCGGCATCGGCGGCACGCCGGCGACTCTCCAGTTCTGCGGCTGCAACACGAAGGTCTGATGCCACCTCGGTGCTCTTGACGGCCCGCTCGAACAGGGCGTCGGCCCGCTCGGTTCGCTCGGCACTCGCCTTGGCCTGTTGGGCGTCCGCCACTCGGCCGGCGTTCTTGTGAACCTCGGCCGTGGGTTGCGCCTCGGCGCTTCCGGCGTCGGTGGCGGTCAGATCGGTGACCACCGCCATGCCGACGAGCCCGAGGCACAAGGCGGCCACGCCGGCCACCAGGCGGGTTCGTATCACAGTCTCGGTGCCATGCGAGGCGCCGCGGTTTCGTGATGGGCGGCTTCGGATGGGGTCCAAGGGACGACTCCGTGGTCTGGGGGGAGGGGGGCGGAAGGTCTCAAGCGGCTCGTGCGCCATTGCACCAGGGGAGGCCGTCCGGGTGGTGGAGGAACACAGATAGTTGCGCATCCGTAACCATTTCGCAATATGACGGTCGTCACGTGCCATCGCGTCGCCTGGGCAAAGCATGCGCCTGACCGTCGCCAGGTCGCGGTAACCTGACCGGTCTCGGGTGCGAGCTGGGAGTGCCATGCCACGCGCAATTTGGAGCGGATCAATCAGTTTTGGGCTCGTCTCGATCCCCGTGAAGCTGTTCTCGGCGGTGTCGGAGCAGTCGGTGCGGTTCAACCAACTCGATGGTCGCAACAATGCCCGGGTGCGCCAGCGGCGGGTCAACGAGGCCACCGGCGAGGAGGTGCCGCACTCCGAAATCGTCAAGGGCTACGAGTTGGGTTCCGGCCGCTGGATCACGATCACCGACGACGATCTGGCGCAGTTGATGCCCGAACAGAACCGGCTGATCGAGCTGGAGGAGTTCGTCGATCTCGACGAGATCGACCCCGTCTACTACTCAGGCAGCTACTGGCTGGGCCCCGCTGATGCCGCCAAGCCGTATGCGCTGCTGGCCACGGCGTTGCACCAGTCGAACAAGGTCGGCCTCGGCCGCTTCGTTCTGCGTTCCAACCAGCACCTGGCCGTCGTGCGGTCGGTGGAGGGGTGCCTCATGTTGTCGCTGATGGTGTGGGCCGACGAGGTGAACCCGCCCGAGGCCATTCCCGGCATGGACAAGGCCGCCGACGTGGAGCTCAACGACAAGGAGTTGGCGATGGCCACGTCGCTCATCGAGTCGTTGACCGAGACCTTCGAGCCCGAGAAGTACCACGACACCTATCGCCAGGCGGTGCTCGAGTTGATCGACCGCAAGGCCGATGGTGAGGAGGCGCCGGTGCCGGCACCGGCCGATGATCGCGACGACACGGTGGTCGACCTGATGGCGGCGTTGGAGGCCAGCGTTGCGGCGGCCAAGAAATCGCGCAGGCCGAAAGACGTCGAGGCGGAGGACCAGCCCGCCGCCGAGTCGGCGTAGGCGTTCTCCGTGGGGGACTCGGGCACGGCGGCCCCGTCGTCGCAGACGGTCGATGTCGACGGGCGCCACCTGAAGGTGTCCAATCTGGACAAGGTGCTCTATCCACTCACCGGCACCACCAAGGCCGACCTGATCGGCTACTACGTCGCCATTGCGCCGACGATGTTGCCGCATCTGGCCGGACGGGGGGTCACGCTGGTGCGCCATCCCAACGGGGTGGGGGAGCCGGGTTTCTTCGAAAAGCGTTGCCCGTCGCATCGGCCCGACTGGCTGGACACCGTCGACGACCCCGGCGACAAGCGAGGTGCCATCGCCGCCTGTGCGCTCGACGAACCCGCGGCCTTGGTGTGGACCGCCAACCTGGCCGCCCTCGAACTGCACACCCACATGGCGCTCGGCGACGACCTCGACACCCCCACGATGTTGGTCCTCGACCTTGACCCCGGGCCGGACGTGGACCTGTCCGGCTGCTGCGAGGTGGCGCTGTGGTTGCGGGAGGTCCTCGACTCGGTCGATCTGATGGGGTTCGCCAAGACGTCCGGATCCAAGGGCATGCAGCTGTACGTGCCGCTCAACACGCCGCACGACTACGACCACACCTCCAGCTTTGCCCTCGCCATGGGTCAGCTGCTGGCCAAGCGGGAGCCCAAGCGGGTGCTCACCGAGATGACCAAGGCCAAGCGCAACGGCAAGGTGTTCATCGACTGGTCGCAAAACACCCGCCACAAGACCACCATCACGCCGTACTCCACGAGGGCCCGGGATCGGCCCACCGTGTCCACCCCCATCAGCTGGGACGAGGTGTCCGCCGGCGCCGAGGGCGAGCCGCTCAGCTTCGACATTCATGACGTGCCCGACCGCGTCGAAGAGTTCGGTGACCTCTTCGCCGACACCCTCACCCTCAAGCAGCACCTGCCCCAACGAGGCTGACCCGCCCCGATCCATAGTTATATAACTCCGGCGGGCCGTTGACGAAGTTATACAACTATGCAGAACCTCGCCTCCGATGCGGGTCCACGTCGACCTCACCTCGATCGAGGGCGTGGAGGTTGTCAGCGTCGAGGTGCCGGCCGCTCAGATGGTCACGGCCACCAACGGCGGCAAATACCTGCGGCGGGCGATGGGTGTGAAAGGTGAACCCGAGTGCATCCCCCAGGCTCCCCAGGAGGTGATCTCCCGAGCTGGCAGCATCGGCGAGCAGGACTTCTCCCATGCGGCAATGGCGTCGGCGACCATTGACGACCTGGAGTCCGAGGAGTTCGACCGCATGCGCCGGTTGGCCATGGCGGGCGGGGATGAGGTGCTCGCGACGCTGGCAGACGAGGAGATTCTCAAGGCGTTGAATCTGGTCACCAGGGCGGGCGAACTCACCGTTGGCGCCTTGCTGCCTTTCGGGAGCGAGGACTCCATCGGGCACTTCCTCCCGGCCCATGAGGTGGCGTTTCAGGAACTGGTCGGGTTGGAGATCAGGTCTCAATGGAGCGGTCGGGTGCCGTTGCTCAGAGCTATGGACGAGCTGGTCCAACGAGTCGCGGTGAGGGATCAGGAGGCGGAGGTCAACCTCGGCACCCAGCGAATTGGGCGGCCGCTGTTCGATCCCGTTGCCATCAGGGAGCTGATCGCCAACGCGTTGGTACATCGCGACTACGCCCGGCTCGGCTCGGTGCTGGTACAGATCTCCGATCACGTGTTGACCGTCTCGAATCCGGGTGGGTTCCCCCAGGGCGTGACCGTCGCCAACCTGCTGTCGACGCCGCCCACGCCCCGCAATCACACCTTGGCTGATGTCTTCAAGCGGGCGGGCCTGGTGGACCGCACCAGCCGCCGGGTCAACCGAGTCTTCGAACGCCAACTGCGAAACGGACGGCCGCCACCCGACTACTCCGATTCCACAGGGGAGTCCGTGGTGGTTCGGCTCGCGCCTGGCGACGATGCGTCCACGTTCGCAGCTGCGACATCGCTGGCGCGAGTGTGGGATGGCACCCTCTCGCTTGATGACTTGCGCGTGCTCTACGAGATCGAGCGGAACGGAAGCGTCTCAGTCAGCAGAACCGTCGATCTCCTCGGCGTCGAGGAAACCGCCGCAAGGCGGGTGCTTGCTCGATTGATTTATCAGCGCTTTGTCCAGATGACTCCTGATCGCTCGGCCGTTCGGTTTGCTGGCGGCATCGACGAGGGCGTACTGGGCCCGGGATCGTCCAACGGTCGGCCCAGCCGGGAGAGGATGGAAAAGCAGATCCGTCAGTTCGTGCAGAAAGACGGCTCAATCAGCCGCAGCCAAGCTGCGGAACTCTGCGAGATCGAGCCCGTCTTGGCTGGACAAGTTTTGCGGGATATGCGCGACGAGGGTCTGTTGGACATGGTGGGCGAACGTCGTGGGGCACGCTACGTGGCGCCGTGAGTGGCAGTCCTATACCTGGATGACGGCCAGTTCCTCGAGGTCGGGGAAGCCCGTGTTCTGGGTGACCACCGGCATGTCGTGTGCCATGGCTGTTGCGGCGATCCATGAGTCATTGATGCCCATGCGAAGTCCCTCATGAGTCAGGATGCTCCGAAGCCGAGCCCATTTCGCGGCAACCGCTTGGTCAATCGGCAACGGGTCCAGGGTGAGCGCCGTGGTCAACGTTTCCAAGCGGATGGCGCGGGTGGATATGTCAGAAGCGCTCAGTACACCCGATCGCAGCTCGCCGATCGTGATGATCGAAACGAGACTCGAAGGGGGAATGCGGGTCCGGTCGATGTGGCGACCGGTCTCCTCGGCAATAAAGATCGAGGTGTCGAACAGCCCGGCGGCTGCGGCGTCGTCACTGGCCGAGCCTTCGCTCGTCACCACCGCAGGTCGTCGGTGGTCTCGGCGCCCATCATCTCATCGAGTTCGATGGTCAGCTTGGGGTCGGCCTGAGTCGCCTCGATCATGTCGAGGAACACGTTGGAGTCAATCGATCGGGGGCGACTTCCCACGGGGGCCAACCGTGCCACGTCGCGTCCGTTCACGGTGATCGTGATCTCCTCCCCAGCCTCGACGCGTTCGAGGAGCGCCCTGGTTTGGTTTCGAAGCTCACGTGATGCAACCCGCGCCATGCGACAAGTGTAGCAACAATGCGACGTCCAGCTTGGCCAAGCGCTACCCCCCCGACTCCACAGCGGAATCCGGACGCCCTCCAGGTCGGGAGGCAAAGCATGGTCCAACGGCCCATCGGATCCGAGGGCAATCAAAACCGACGTGTCGACAACGCCCTGGTTGGCTGATCAGAACTCAAGGTCGTCGGTGGTCTCGGTACCGAGCAGATCTGTCAGCTCGTCCCTGAGCGCGGGGTCGGCCGGGTGGGGAAGCACCTCTCGAATGAGCTCCTCCCGAGCGAAGTACTTCGACCGCCGATCGACCGGCACCAGATATGCGACTTCACGCCTGTAGACCGGGACCGTGATCTCCTCACCTGCGTCAACGCGGTTGAGAAGTGCCGCGTGTGACTGCGAAGTTCTCCTGACGCGACCCGTGCCATGAAGCTAATGGAGCAATGCTGACGCACGTGGCCTCGCTACTTTTGGACGGTCGTGTGCAGGTACCGTGAGTGCGTGATTGATGGCGAGGGCGACGAGCAGCAGCGGGGCCTGGACGAACCGTCGCTGATCGGCCAGGAGACTCCCCAACGACCCGAGCGGCCATTCGCCAGGCCCGACCAGATAGAACTCGTCGAGGTTCTCGATGACGCGGTCATGCTCCGGCGCCTGGTGACCCTGGTGGGCTACATCGGGGATGGCCGCCCCGTGGACGAGATGGGCGACCTCACGCCGTATGACACCGATCAGCTGCGTCGATTGCTTGACATTGACGACCCGGTGGAGGGCCTGGCTGAGCAACTGGGGCATCTGCCCACCAGCGGGCTCCTTCCCAGCCTCAACTACGTGATCCAGGTGGCGCTGGTGGCAGGATTACTGAGGATCACCGCGGCGGTCGACATAGGCGACCTCGACGACGAGCGGGACCTGGACCTCGACTTGGAGGACCCGTTCGACGCGGCGATAGACGACGCCGACATCGTGCCGGGACCGCAGGCGCACCTTGCCGAGGGGGTGTCCTTGCAGCTGGCCGAGGTGGCCTTCCAGGCCATGTTGGAAGATGCGGGACCGACGACGGTCAGCGACGACTTCGACCCCCGCTACGGCTTTGCGTCGCTTGCCGAGGAAATCGACGCGATGGCGGTCAAGCTCCTCTTCTGGCTCGACCAGGACGACGGCCGACTCTTCGCCGTGGACGATCTCGCCACACGCGTCTGGCAGCTCCTCCAACGCGAACTCAACCTCGATGCGATCTCCGGATATGCCTTGGACGACCTCCGGCGCCTGGTCGTCAACGACGTCAGCCACCTGCTGCGCCGCTACGCCGAGCTGGGTGTCGTGTTCATCATCGACGAGTACGAGGTCGGGGACGGCGAGGGTCGGACGGGCGTCGAGGGCGGTCGGGTTGGGCTCGAGCCTTTGGGTCGCTGGCTGCTCCTCCGACTCGCGGCAGAGGTCTTGGGCACACGGGGAACGGCGGAGGACTTCGTCAACCTTGGCGCCGCCGACATGTTGCGGGCGGCAGCCGACCTGCCTGGCGCCCAGGTTGAGGCCCGCATCGATGGGTGGCTTGATGCCACCGGCGAGGGCGCTGCGGAGGCCCTGGTCGAGGCTTGGTCTGTCGTGTCGTCCGTTGAGCGACGCTTGGCCTATCACACCCTGTTGCGCCTTGGGTCCGACCGAGCGCCAAGCCCGAGCCGGATGGAAGAACTGGGTCAGGCCGAGCTGGCCTTCGTCTACGGGGTTGACTCGGGCCAGGCGCCGCTGCGGGAAGTCGATCGCGCAGGTGACCCTGCGGGCTGGGTGGCGCTGGTGGCGACGGTCATCGAGCTGTTGGGATCGGCTGCCGCGATGGAATGGGCCGGAGCGAGCTCCGGATCCCTAGGCATCATCGTCATGTTGGAGCGAGCCTGGCGGGTGGGTGGCACCGATACCCCCTACGTGCTGGACACCATCGGGTCGAGCCACCCCGATAAGAAGACCGCAAAGGCCGCCCGCAAGGCGCTCTTCAAGCTCCGCTCGGCGGACTAGCCCTTGGATGAGCACTCACCCAAAGCCGGGTCGGCGGAGGGCCACTACCGTGCGCGGATGGCTCAAGGCAATGGGATCGACAATCGACAGCAGCGGGTGATCGATCGGCTGGTGCGCGAGTTCACCAAGCAGGAAGGCGATCGGCTCAGCGATGCTGTCGAGCGGCTGCTCGAGGTGAAATGTGACTTTTTGGGCGGCGCCCCCGACGATTGGGACCTCCGCGATGTCGCCGAGGTGCTGCTCGATCTTCACCCGGTCAACGTGATCCTTGAACCCGACGAGTTCCCTCAGGTCGTGCCAGCGGCCGCCGCTCTCATGAGGTTTCTGGCCGAGCGACACCCCAGCAGGGCCGAGATGTTCGAGACTGCCGCCGAGGGCGCAGAGCAGATGGCCGATCAGTTCGTCTCGGAGATGGCCGACGAACGCCTCTGGGCTGCTGAAAAACGTCTGTGGTCCCGCGCTCAGGCCGAGGGGGTCGACCTGGACGACCAGTTCGCCATGGACGAGTGGTTGGAAGAGTTCAGCCAGCGCCCTCGGGCTGAGCGCGACCGGGTACTCGGCACGCGGGGCATACCGATGTCTGGGTTGATGGCCCCCCGAATGGCCCCCACCGATGCGATTCCGGGGGGTGACGAGCTCACCCAGGCGCTCGACGATGCGGTCATGCTCCGCCAGCTCGTGGCGCTGGTGCGCTACGTCGGCGAATCAAGGGGGGTGGGGGAGATGGGCGAGTTCAGCTCGGAGGACACCTTCGAGCTGGTCCAGCTGCTCAACACCGGCGATCTGCAGGATCATTCCGGCGACCCCTCGGACGACGACGCGCCAGCCAGCGACCAGCTGGCAGGCCTCGATCTGATCTACCAGGTGGCGCTGCATGCCGACCTGTTGACGCTGACGGACCTGGGGGTGACGCTGGTTCCGGGCGCTCGGGCGAGTCTGGCGACCGAAGCGACGATCGAGCTGGCCGACGCGGTGTTCACTGCCATGCTCTTCGAGGCGGGCTCGGCTGGGTCGGGCGAACGCCACAGCCGTTACGGGTTCTCGTGGTTCGTCGACGAGGTCGACGAACGGATGTTGGGCCTGCTGCTCGACCTGTACGAGACCGAGACCCCGGTCGACGTCGACGAGTTCGGTCGCCACACCTGGGACCAGATCGAGGAGTCCTACGACTGGGAGAGCTTCTCCGAATCTGAGCGCTTCGACCCGGACAACCTGGACTTCTACAGCCAACTGGTTGTCGAGGACACCCGCTACGCGCTGGGCCGTTTCGCTGAGCTGGGGGTGGTGCGACTCGTTGATGCCAGCGCGACGACCGGCGCAGACACCACATCCGGAGGCCGAGTCGAACTCGACGTGTTGGGGAAGGTCTTGGTCCACCGCCTGGTGGCCGAGATGGCAGGGATTCCGTTGCCCGGCTCCCTCGAACATCTCAGCCCAGTCGAGCTACTCACTGCCGTGGCCAAGCTCCCCAACGACGCCGCTGTTGCCGAACTCGACAATTGGCTCGCCGTCGGTGATGAGACCGCCGTGGAGCGAATGATCGCGGCGATGGCAGAGGTGTCCCCGCCCCAACGTCATGGCGCCTACCACGCGTTGCTTCGTCTCGGCCCGAACGACGCTCCAACGTGTCAGCAGTTTGAAGCGGTTGGGCTCGACTTCATGGCGCTGGTCTACGGCGTAGATACCGGACGGTTCGACCCCAGTATTTTCGAGATGGGGAATGACCCCGAGTCTTGGGTCGAACTGCTGGCGACGGTAGCGGGCCTCTGGGGACCCGAGGTGGCTGCCACTGGGTGGGCGGAACAGGCCGCCGCCCCGGCTGGCCTCTCCGACATGCTGGACCGGGCATGGAGGGTTGGCGGTGACGACACCGAGCCGGCGATCGAGGCCATCGGGTCGAGCCATCCCGATAAGAAGGTCGCCAAGGCGGCCCGCAAGGCCCTCTTCAAGCTCCGCTCGGCCGGGTAGCGCCAGCCCCGACCGGTGACCTCCGGCGCACGTCACCGAGGTGTTGTTGTCCGTCTACCCGGGGCCAAGACGCAGTTCGTCTCGGCGATGTCCGACGAAAGCAACTGGGGTTTCGGGAAGCGCATGTGGACCACGGCAAGGCGGAAGGGGTGGTTCTAGGCGATCAGGCGTCGATGGATGCCTGGAAGGGGGAGTTCAACCAACGGCCCCGCGCTGAACGTGACTAGGTGCTGGGCCCCACCGCCTACCCGCCGGAGGCGATGGGAAAGCGTCCGCCGTTCCTCCCGGTGACCCTCCCCACCGACGACGAACTCGAGCAGGCGCTCACCAGGGCGCCGTTCCTCTACCAGCTGATCGGATTGGTCGACTACATCGGCAAGGGTAAGGCCCTGACCCAGACGGGCAACCTCAAGTTGGCCGACGGCATGGAACTGGTCGAGGTGTTGCGCACGGGCGACCGGGTCGACGAGTGGATCGGCGACAGGCAGTTCAAGACCCGCAGCAGCGCCGACCTGGGCGGCCTCGACCTCGTCTTCCAGGTGGCCATCGACGCCAAGTTGCTGAAACGCCCTCGCACGGGCAACAAGGTGGTGCCGGGGCCCAAGGCGCATCTGGCCAGGCAACCCACCCTCAAGTTGGCCGATGCGGCATTCCGGTCGCTGATCTTCGACGTGTGCCCGCCCCGAGACCTCAACCGCATCGATCCCTATGGCTTCGGCTGGTTCGCCGAGAGTCTCGATGAGCAACTGCCCGACATGCTGCTCTACCTCTGCGGCGAGCAGAACGACGAGGTGTCCGAGGTCTCCTCCGGCGGACAGGAGGTTTCCGGTGGCTGGGTGGAGATGGACGTGCTCGGTTGGTGGCTCGTGCACCGGTGGGCCGCCGAGGTGGCCGAGGCACCGGTCATCGGCGGGCTCCGCGACTCGGACGCCGCCGATCTGCCGGGGGCCGGCGCCGATCTGCCGGATGCGGAGGAGAGGGCGGAGATCGATCACTGGCTCTACGCCGGTGGCGAGTCGGCCGTCGGACGGCTGGCCGACGCCATGATCGATGCGGGCCTGGCGAGTCCCGGGCGATGACACCGAGACGGTCCTCGGCGCTATCGCATCGAGTCACCCCGACAAGTCGGTGGCCAAGGCCGCGCGCAAGGCCCTCTTCAAGCTCCGCTCGGCAAAGTAGCGGTCGAGTCGGCATCACGACGTGGCAGAATGACGACGAGGAGGCTCCGTGTCCGCGGTCCCGACTTTGGAGAGCCAAGCGATCGCCAAGCTGTGTCGAGCCCACGGCGTGAGTCGATTGGTGATCTTTGGTTCAGCCGTGAGAGGCGACTGGGACCCTGCGACCAGCGACCTGGACTTCTTGGTCGAGTTCCATCCATCGACCCCTTCGCTCTTCGACGCCTACTTCAATTTGAAGGACGGACTCGAGCAGCTTCTTGGGTCTCCCGTCGACCTCGTCATGGCTCGTGCCATGGAGAATCCCTACTTCGCCGACTCCGTGGCTGAGAACTCCCGAGTCATGTATGCAGCCTGACTCGCGAGCGCTCCTTTGGGACGCCATCCGGGCTGGCGAACTGATCGTGTAGTTCGTTGGCGAGTCGTCGCTCGATGACTACCTCAACGACGCAAAGACCCGATCAGCAGTTGAGCGGCAATTCGAGATCATCGGAGAGGCGTTGAACCAAATTTTCAAGGCGGACCCAGAGATGGCGAGTGAGATCCCCGACCTCCGCCGGATCGTCGCGTTTAGAAACGTCCTCATCCACGGGTACGCCAAGATCGACAGCGAGATCGTTTGGGAAGTTGTCGAGACCAGACTCGATGATTTGCTCGGTTGCCTTCGGTCGATCCTCCGTGACCAGGCCTAGGACGAGGCCTCAGACCTCAAGGAGTGGCTCGTCGGGCCATACCTTCGCCGTCAGCTCGTCGCCGTAGCGCATCGCGGCCGGGCAGGATTGCGTAGGCCAGGATTGGAGCGAGCTAATCGCGATCCGTCACGGACCTCTGCCTGAGGTGATTTCGGTGTGATTCGGGGGGTAGTGGCTGGGGTGGGTGTGCGGGAGAGAAGGCTTGTCACCGGGCGACGAAGTACTTGGCCCGGGGGTGGTGACAGATGATGGCCGACGTGGTCTGCTCGGGGTGGTATTGCCAGCCGGTGTCCTCGTTGCACTCGATACCGATCGACTCGGCGTCGAGAAGCTCGGCCAGGATGGCGTTGTCCTCCAGGTCGGGGCACGCGGGGTAGCCGAAGCTGTAGCGGCCGCTGCGGTACTTCTGGCGGAACAGACCGGTGAGTGCCGTGCGGTCTGGTGAGGACCCGTCCCACGCGGGGTCCTCGTCGGCGAAGCCCCACTCCTCGCGGATGCGACGGTGCCAGCGCTCGGCCAGCGCCTCTGCCATTTCGACGCCCAGCCCATGCAGGTACAGGTATTCGGTGTAGTTGTTGGCGGCGAACAGCTCGGCAGTGCGCTCGGACACCTTGGAACCCATCGTGACGATTTGAGCGGCCAGGTAATCGGGTTCACCTGAGTCGACCGACCGGAAGAAGTCGGCGATGCACAGGTAGGGCTCCTTGTGCTGACGGGGCAGCTTGAAGCGCGCCCGCTCGGTATTGCGATTCTCGTCGGTCCAGACCACCACGTCGTTCCCGTCACCGTTGACGGGGAAGTACCCATAGGCCACTGTGGGCACCAGCAGGTCGTCCTCACGGGCCTTGGCGAGTTCCTCACGGAACCTCGAACGCAGCCTGTCCTTAAACGCCACGTCGTCCTCGCCCGTCTCGGGACGGAACTGCCACTGATTGCGATACAGGGTGGTCTCGTTGATCCAGGTGGCGATCTCGTCGATCGGGATCCCTTTGATCACCCGGGTGCCGAGGAACGGGGGCATGAACACGTGGTTGTCGGTGGCAACGTCGGGAGAGCGGGCCGGGAGGTCCGCGGGCGCCTGGACGGTGGTCTCGCCTGCCCGAGCGGCCATGCGCTCGGACAGGCCGGGAATCTCACGACCGCCGGGCTCGATGCCCCACGTCTTGTCGTCCTCCTGCTCGCCCTCGGCCTTGATCTTCATCAGCCGGTCCATCGTGTGCAGGCCTTCGAAGGCGTCCTTGCCGTAGAACAAGCGGCCGGGATGGTTCTCGCGAAGATCCCGCTCGACGTAGGCCCGGGTGAGGGCCGCACCGCCGAGCATCACCGGAATGTGTTCGAGGTCGCGGGAGGTCAGCTCGAGCAGGTTGTCGCGCATGACCAGCGTGGACTTCACCAGCAGGCCCGACATGCCGATGGCATCGGCCTTGGTCTCCAACGCTTTGTCGATCATCTCGGTGATCGGCACCTTGATGCCCATGTTGTGCACCGTGTAGCCGTTGTTGGTGAGGATGATGTCCACCAGGTTCTTGCCGATGTCGTGCACGTCGCCCTTGACGGTGCCCAACACGATCGAGCCCTTGCCGGTGTCGTCCTCGGCGGTCTCCATGTGCGGCTCGAGGTGCGCCACCGACGCCTTCATCGTCTCGGCTGACTGCAACACGAACGGCAGCTGCATCTCACCGGCACCGAAGCGTTCGCCGACGATCTTCATGCCGGCCAGCAGGATGTCGTTGATGATCGACAGGGGGGCGATGCCCTGAGCCATTGCTTTGTCGAGGTCGTCGGTGAGGCCCTCCTTGTCGCCGTCGATGATGCGGTGGCTGAGGATGTCCTCCAGCGTCCAGTCGGTCCGGTCTTCGACGACCGCCTCGGCTGCGTTGACATCGCTGAACACCTCGAGCAGTTTCACCAGCGGGTCGTAGTCCTTGTCGCCCTCGGACAGCGTGCCCTCGGTGCCCCGACGGTTGTAGATGAGGTCGAGCGCCACCTCCTTCTGCTCCTCGGGGATCTTCGCCAACGGCATGATGCGGGCGGCGTGCACGATGGCCGAGTCCAACCCGGCCTTGACGCACTCGTTGAGGAACACCGAGTTGAGGACGTGCCGGGCGGCGGGGTTGAGGCCGAAGCTGACGTTGGACACGCCAAGCGCCGTGTGCACGCCGGGCAGCTCCTCCTTGATGCGGCGAATCGCGTTGATCGTGGCCATGGCGTCCTCGCGCAGGTCGTCGTCGCCGGTGGACAGCGGGAAGGTGAGCGCATCGAAGATCAGGTCGGAGGACTCCAGCCCGTAGCGGTTGATCGCCAGGTCGTGGATGCGGTGGGCGATCGCCACCTTCCAGTCGACATCGCGGGCCTGGCCCTTCTCGTCGATCAGCAGGCAGATCACTGCGGCGCCGTACTGACCGGCCAGCTTCATCACCCGGTCGAGGCGTGAGCCCTCGGCCTCGCCGTCCTCCAGGTTGGCCGAGTTGAGGATGGCCCGGCCGCCCATCCATCGCAGCCCGGCCTCCATCACCTCGGGCTCGGTGGAGTCGAGCACCAGGGGCGCGGTCGACTGTGTGGCGAAGCGGCTGGCGATCTCCTCCATGTCGGCGACCCCGTCGCGGCCGACGTAGTCGACGCACACGTCCAGGACGTGGGCGCCCTCCTTCACCTGGTCCTTGGCCATCTTCACGCAGGTGTCCCAGTCGCCTTCAAGCAGGGCCTCGCGGAACCGCTTGGAGCCGTTGGCGTTGGTGCGCTCGCCGATGATCAGGAAGCTGGCGTCCTGCTCGAAGGGCACCAGGCTGTAGATCGACGTGGCGCCGGGCTCGAACTCGCCGGGCTTCCAGGTGGCGGGCCGCCCGCCGACCGCCTCGGCCAGCTGACGGATGTAGTCCGGGGTGGTGCCGCAGCAGCCGCCGACGATCGTGACGCCCAGCTCCTCGACGAAACGGGTCTGGTGCTCGACGAACTGCTCGGCGGTCAGGTCGTAGTGCATCTTGCCGTCGACCACCGAGGGCAACCCGGCATTGGGCATGACCACGATGGGCACACGACTGTTTTGGGACAGGTGACGGACGTGCTCGGCCATCTCCACCGGACCGGTGGCGCAGTTGATGCCGATGACGTCGGGACCCATCGCATCGAGTGCCACGAGCGCCGCCGAGATCTCGGTGCCCGGCAGCATGCGGCCGGTGAGCTCGATGGTGACCTGCACCTGGATGGGCACCTCACGGCCCACCTCGGCCATGGCATCGCGGCAGGCGGCCATGGCGGCCTTGGCGCCCAGGAGGTCGAATTGGGTCTCGATGACGAACAGGTCGACCCCACCCTCCAACAAGCCCAAAGCAGATGGGTAGTAGCTGGCCCGCAGATCCTCGTAGCTGATGTTGCCCAAGGTGGCGAATTTGGTGCCGGGCCCCATCGACCCACCGACCCATCGGGGCTTCTTGGGTGTGGAGAATTCGTCGGCGGCGGCGCGGGCCAGCTGCGCCGACTTCAGCGACAGCTCGTGGGCCCGCTCGGGCATGTCGTACTCGGCCAGCGGCACACCGAAGGCGCCGAAACTGTTGGTCTCGATAACGTCGGCACCCGCCTCCAAATACTCGCGGTGCATCTGGGAGATCAACTCTGGACGGGTATCGCAGAGGATTTCGTTGCAGCCCTCCAGCGCCTCGCCGCCGAAGTCGTCCGGCCCCAGCTCATGAGCCTGTAACCAAGTTCCCGACGCGCCATCGAAGATCACCACGCGCTCGCGAACTGCCGACAGGTAAGAAGACTGGGTCATAGGGCGTCAAGGTTACCGTCCAAGGGCGGAAATCCGAATTGCGCGGTCGGACCCAAACGACCCTTGGAGCCGCCACGACGGCCTCTGCCGACGGGCGAATGCTCGGCGGCCTTGAGGCAGAAGGTGAAGTTGGCACACTTTCGGGGTGTACACGAACGAAGGGTTTCGTAGAATCTCTCGTGAGGTGGCTGGCCCAGCGACGGTTGTCACAGCGACGATTTTCAGCGAGGGCTGGCCCAGCGACGGTGCGTCGAACACCCGAGGAGAGAACATGGAGCTCAATGAGAAGCGGCCGGGGACGGCGGGTTCCGCCAAGAACTCCGGATTGCATCGCACAGTGTTGAGGTCCCGATCGGTTCGCTTGGCGGTCGTGGGCGCTGCGTTCGCGCTGCTGCTTGGATCATGTGGGTGTGCTGCCGTGCCGCCTCCGCCGAAACCCAAGCCACCGGCGTCGGGCTCGGCTCAGGTGTGTTTCGGCGCCTGGAACAACATCGGGTACGGAGCCTTCTGGGGCAGCTACACCGGTCCTGTCAACGTCGATGCATGGATCAAGGGACAGTCGTCACAGGTGACCACCGTGGAGACCAATAGCAGGGGCTGCGTCAACATGGCGCTGATCGCCGGCTACTCCTGGCGGTTTCGGGTGTACAGCCACCAATCCAATTCGTACTGGGTCGGCTCCTCCGAGTGGAAGTACGTGAGGGCGGGTGGCCGCTACGACTACGGCACGGTTCCGGTGGACATCATCTACGACGGAGGAAGCTGACATGGCAGGGAGATGCGCCAACCGCAGACGGCATCGCAACATCGTTGGGGCGTGCATCGCCGCACTGGTCATCGCAGGCTCGGTGGTCGCCCAGACGAGGCCTGCCGGTGCAGCAGTGCCGACGATCTCGGTTGTGTCGTCCATGCAGCAGGTGCGACCCACTCAGACCCTGTCGCCTACACCGGGGTCGGTTTCGCTCACATCTGCCCGCAACGAGGTCGAGTCATTTCAGATAGTCGTTCAGGGCCCCGCAACCAATGTTTCGTTGTCGGGCGACCTATTTGGCTGGGGTACCACGGGGCGATATCGCATGGCCTATAACGACGTCGTCGAGCCATCGGACGGCGAAGGGGCTGTCGGCCGCTGGGGTGATGCGCTGATTCCCGAGGTCGACCAGCTGTATTCGCAGAACCGCAACGCCTTCCCTTTCGACGTGCCGTCCGGGGAAAACCGGGTGATCTGGGTTGACGTGTTCGTGCCGACCACCGTGGGTTCGGGAGTGTTTGCCGACTCGCTGACACTGTCCGCCAACGGCACCTCGACCCAGGTGGCAGTGACGCTGGAGGTGCTCAACCTCACGATTCCGGCCACCTCCAGCCTGCGCAGTGCGTTTTACCTGAACTATCAGAGCGGCAGCGACGATTCGATCTGCCGCGCCCACACGGGTACAAACAACTGTGGCGGCGATGCCACACTGCGCCGGACGCTGTACTCGATGTACTCCCGTCTGGCGCTGGACAACCGGACGACGCTGGCCAACGGTTCGGGGTTGCGGGCCGATCAGAACCCGGCGAACTACCTCACAGCAGAGTGGGAGAACCTCATCGAGGGCCCCACCATCCGTGGAACGGGGGCCGTGCCGGCCGGTGCCAAGTGGCGGTTGGGGAATGCCCAGGCCACCACGGTGTCGCAATACGCCTACCGGGATTGGCACTGTCGCACCGCGTGCGCCAACGCCTGGGAGGCAGAGGCCACCGAGGCCGGACAGGACTTCTCGAACAAGTTTGTTTGGTACGGATGCGATGAGCCGAACGACTCGGCCACGGAGTGGGCCACGTGCGCTCCGTTTGCGAACGAGGCCAAGACCGCTTGGAATCGCCCCTCGATGGTGACCGCCACGATCGGCCAACTCAACGCCAGGGCGGGCCCGGCGGGCATGCCGGACACGGGCATCCTGGTGCCGCCGCTCAACCGAATTCACGATAAGCCGGGCCAGCTGCTGGCAGGCGACCAGAGGCCGACCTACAACGCCTTTCTGGGTACTCCCGGCCGGGAGCTCTGGCTCTATGCCTCGTGCTTGTCTCATGGGTGCGGCGGCGACACCTTTGGCAGCCCGATCAGCTATTGGGATGGTTGGCCCGGTTACGCCGTGGATGCGCCGGCCGTGCAGTCACGGGCCATGAGTTGGATGGCCTGGCGTTATGACGCAACCGGTGAGCTGTACTGGTCGGTCAATGCGCGCCTCGACTCGGCCTTCTCCTCGGGTGGGTTGTTTGAGAGCGGGGCCAACGGCGACGGCACCCTCTTTGCGCCGGGCACCGTGGCCAACATCGGTGGTACCAACGCCATCCCGCTGGAGACGGTTCGACTCAAGCGCATACGCGACGGTCGTGAGGACTACGAGTTGATGAAGTGGCTTGACGGCCATGGTCGAGGGGCCGATGTCGACGCCGTGGTGGACACCGCGTTCCCCACCGCCTACTCGGCGACGTCGGTCAAGGACGGCACCGGGTCGGCATCGTTGCTGTCGGCCCGCGACTCGCTGCTGGCCCTGGCCCGATCCGAGCTGGGTGCTGAGACGACCGCCGACGTCGCGTTCTCCTCCGATCGGGACGGCAACCTTGAGCTGTACACGATGGAGGATGATGGCGGGGTCCAGACCCGGCTCACCGACGATCCGGCCGCCGATCGGTTCCCCGCATGGAGCCCTGACGGGCAGCGCATCGCCTGGACGAGAGGTAGCGACCTGTGGGTAATGGCCGCCGATGGCACCAGCCCGGTGAACCTCTCGGAAGGTATTGCGGACACGCTCTCCAAACCCGCTTGGAGCAAGGACGGCTCGCAGTTGGTGTTCGTCCGCCGCACTGGCGGGCACGACGAGATTTGGCGCATGAACGCCGACGGCGGCGGTATCGCTGCGGTGGTCACGTTCGCCGCTGCAGGAGCGAACTCATATGACCCGACGGTGAACGCCTCGGACGTGGTGTTCTACTCGCATGCCGGTGACCTGTATCGGGTGAACCTGAGCGGTACCGGCAGGACGCCGGTGCTGACGGGCACCACTGTGGACGAGGTCCCGGACCTGGGCAACGGCGGCAAGCGCATGGCCTTCAGCCGTTCCAATACCGGCGCCACACCGTACGACGTGTTCACCAGTCGTCTCGACGGCACTGATCGTCACAACCTCACCGCAACTTCGGCAGGAGGAGCCGGAGTCAATGACCTCCACGCCTCATTTTCACCCGATGACCTGCGGCTGGTCTTTGTGTCGTTCGTTGGAGGTGACGCCGAGATCTGGCGGATCGGTGCCGATGGTCTGGGTGCCGGTGCACTCACCAGCAACACCGCGGGCGATATGGACCCGGACTGGCGAACCATGTCCCCGCCGACCCCGGCCTATCCGTGCCTGACCAATCCCCCTGGGCCGCCGCACGGGTTTGGTGACGTTGCGGCCGGTGCCTACTACTCGGATTCGGTGGCTTGGCTGGTGTCGTCGGGTATCACCTCCGGCGTGGGCCCCGGCATGTTCGGGCCGTCGCAGCAGGTCACTCGCGCGCAGATGGCGGCCTTCCTGTGGAAGGTCGTGTGCTCGCCAACACCCGCACAGCGCCACACCTTTGGCGATGTGTCGACCAACGCCTATTACGACCAGGCCGTGTCGTGGCTGGTGGGAGCGGGGGTCACGGGCGGAACCGGCCCGGAGACCTACTCGCCTGCTCAGCCGGTGACACGCGGGCAGATGGCCACGTTCCTCTGGAAACTCGCCGGAAGCCCCCCGCCCTCGCAAACCAACTCATTTGGGGACGTGTCGCCAAGCGCCTACTACAGCCAAGCGGTGTCGTGGCTGACCGAGGCGCAGATCACCTCCGGCGTCGCCCCGGGGATGTTCGGCCCGAACCTCAAGTTGAATCGATGGCAAATGGCGGTGTTCCTCGACCGCTACGCCAACTGAGGTCGGCAGGGGTCGCGTCGTCGGTAGTCTCGGCGCCATGAAGGTGTACACACGTAAGGGTGATGACGGCACCACCGGGCTGTTCTACGGGGGTCGCGTTCGTAAGGATTCGCCGGCGCCGACCGCCTACGGCGGTGTGGACGAAGCGCAGGCCCACATCGGCCTTGCGCGAGCGCTGGCGGCCGAAGCCGAGCAGGTACCGGGTGGGCACGGCGTCCTGGACGAGATTCTGGTTTCGTTGGGCCGAGACCTCTGGGTGCTGATGGCCGAGTTGGCCACCGCCCCGGAGAACCACGCCAAGCTGAGCGACGGGAGCACCAGGGTCACGGCGCCGATGGTCGAGCGCCTGGAAGGCCTGATCGACCACACGTCGGCGCTGTTCGACCTCCCCACCGAGTTTGTGGTGCCCGGCGAGTCCGTGGTGGCTGCGCAACTCGATGTCGCCCGCACGGCGACCCGTCGGGCCGAACGCGACTCGCTGGGGGTTGAAGGCGTTGGTACTCAGGTGCTGGCCTATCTCAACCGCTTGTCTGATCTGTTGTGGACCCTGGCACGCTGGGTGGAGGGCGAATCGCTGACCGCCCGGTCGGTTCCCGAGGGTGACGCCGCATTCACCGAGGACCCTGCCGCCAACGAACCTGCCCCCAATGAACCTGCATCCGAAGGTGAGTCGGGGGTTCCAACCGATGGCTGACGTTCCCAAGATCAAGGTCAGTGCCAAGCCACCCATCCGCACCGATGCGCTTGTGATGTTGCTCGACACCGATCGGGTTGACACCGACGGGGTCGACTGGGGTTACCTCGATCGGATTGGGTTCGAGGCCAAGCCTGGAACGCACGTGATGGTCCCGGGTGACGGCAATTTGGTGCGCATCCTGGTGGGGCTTGGCGACCGGGCAGAGGTCACCCCGGACACCTTCCGTCGCGCCGGGGCGGTGGCGGCCAAGGCCGGGGCCAAATTCGGTCGTATCAACGTGGACTTCCCGGATGCGTCGTCGGAACTTCTCGACCCCCGGGCCATGGGTCAGGCGTTGGCCGAGGGCCTGGCATCCGGTGCATACAGCTACGACCGCTACAAGTCATCCGAGGTCAAACTGCGCGACATCGTGGTGGTGTCAAAGCTGGGACGTGAGCTGTCCTCAGGCGTGCAGCGGGGCCGAGTGGTGGGGGAGGCGGTCGCGTTCGCCCGGGATCTGGTGAACGAGCCGGGTGGATCGGCCACTCCGGCCGCGCTCGCCAAGACGGTGGCCGAGCGGGCCATGGCCGCTGGGCTCGGCGTGAAGTTGATGGACGAGAAGGCCATCGCCAAGGCGGGCATGGGTGGCCTGATCGCCGTCAACAAGGGCTCAACGCAGCCCCCCAGGTTTATTCAACTGACCTACCAACCCAGCGGCGGGTCGAAGAACTCCGACGGGTCGGGCGCCCACTTGGCGCTGGTGGGCAAGGGCATCACCTTCGACTCGGGCGGCCTCTCGCTGAAGTCCGGTGATGGCATGATGACGATGAAGATGGACAAGGGGGGCGGCGCCGCGGTGCTGGCTGCCATGTGCGCCCTCCCGGCCTTGAAGGTTCGCCAGCGGGTGTCGGCCTACGTGCCGCTGACCGACAACATGCCCGGTCCCGATGCTCAGCGACCTGGCGACGTCTTCACCGCCCACAACGGCAAGACGGTGGAGGTCCTCAACACCGACGCGGAGGGCCGACTGGTGCTGGCGGACGCCCTGTCGGTGGCTGCAGACGCCGAGCCGGACGCCATCATCGACCTGGCCACGTTGACCGGCGCCGTGATGGTTGCCCTGGGTCAGCGCATCGCCGGCCTGATGGGCAACAACACCGACTTCTCCGGCCAGATCTCCGACGCCGCCAAATGGGCGGGAGAATCGGTGTGGGAGCTACCGCTGCCCGAGGAGTACCGCTCGGCTCTGGACAGCCCGGTGGCCGACCTGAAGAACATCGGGGGTGACCGCTACGGCGGAGCGCTGACCGCCGGCTTGTTCCTGTCGGAGTTCGTGCCCGAGGGCATGCCATGGGCACACCTCGATATCGCCGGGACCGCGTGGTCCGACAGCGACACCGCCGAGGCCGGCAAGGGCGGCACGGGGTTTGGAGTGCGCACGTTGCTTCGGCTGGTGGAGCGCTTCTCGGTTCCGGCAGCCGGGTAGCCGCGGCGCTCTGAGCCGGCCATCGGGCCGCGGGTCCGGGCGTTAAAAGTAGTCCTGGCTGTTTGCCGGCGGATGTGAAGCGAACGCAGCGTCGGCGGCTCTGGCCACGGCTGGGTTGGAGACACTGGCCCTGCCGGCGGCGACCAAGGTGCTCCAGGGCGTAGTCCCCAAAACCGCCATGCCCAGCGTGGTCCGATCGCAGACCAGGTCGGGCTGTGGATCCTGGGACCTCGACGGTGGGGTCTCATCGAGCACCTCCACCTCGGCCTGCTCGCCGGGCCGAGCGGTGAGTCGCAGCGCGATGGTGGGAGCAGACCAACCGGAGGCGTGATCGTCCACCCGAAGCGTCAGATCGAGCGGTGCCCCGTAGGTTCTGGCCGCCAGCAGTGCCGACACATCCAGGGGACACAGCCACAGTTGGTCTCGCACCCCGGTGACGTGACACCTCCGAGGGTCGGTCGTCGCCGCCGGGATGGGGGAATCGGCGGGTGCGGTGTCCCAGCGCACCGATGTGGCCAGATCGATGTCGGCACAATGCCGAAACAGCGCCAGCTCAACCGCCGGGTCGATCGTGTGCAGTTCCCTGATGACGATGGTGCGTTCGCCCCAGAGGCCTTCGGTGCGCCACAGTGCATAGCCGTCGACCTCGCCCTGATCGTCCCGGTGCAGCGAGACGAACTGCGGGCCACCACCTTCGAAGCTGACCTGGTCCCCCAGCACCAGTTGGTCCCACCACTCCTCGGGACGCTCCAGCGTGCCGGGACGATGTCTGGCCGAACGTCGGCGAAACTTCACGATCTCGTCGCGGAACACCGACGCATCGTCCAATTCGATGCGCCCGGGCCTGACGTGGTCGAGCCCGTGACCGTGGACCGGAGCTTCGAGTCGGTGTTGGGACGTGGCCACACCGAAGCCGAACCGCCCGTAGATGGTGCCCTCAGACGCGGTGAGTACCGCTGCTGCCAGGCCTTCGGTGGCCATGGCGCGCAGTTGTGCGCTCATGAGGGAACGAAGTACCCCCTGCCTGCGGTGTGTGGCCCGGGTGGTCACGGCCAGGATTGCCCCCACCGGCATCGTGGCGCCACCGGGCAGCGTGAGATGCCACACGAGGTCGGCCGACGTGCCAACGATGACCCCGGCGTCCTCAACCGCCCAGGCCCGACGCCCCAGGTCCTCGATCTGGTCGACCGACCAATGGTCGTCAGGCTCGACGGAACCAAAGCCGATCGCCGCCGCCCGCTCCCAGCGGCGTTGCTCGTCTGGCGGAATGGTGCTGGGGTGCCACTCGCTCGGTCGACGGTCGTTGTTGCTCACCCGGCTTACCGTACGGCCTGCGGGTCGAGCTCCCCATCGACCTCTTCGGCGAGGTTCCGTACCGTCGATCCCATGTACCTCTCAGGGACACTGACGATTCGCTACTGGCGCCGGTCGGCACCCGGTTCGCATCCGGCGGAGGGCGACTACGCCGAGCGGTTCTGGCTGCCGGTGATCGGCCCTTCGGGGCTTTGGCTGTTGCGCTGGGCCAAGCGCGAGTTGCAACAGCGCGGCGGTGCGTTCGACATCGGGTCGGACGACCTTGCGCTCCGCTTGGGCCTGGGCGCAGGCACAGCGCGGCAGTCACCGCTGCGACGCAGCCTGAAGCGACTCGAGACGTTCGATCTGGCCCGGCGGATCAGTGAGTCGGTGGTGGAGGTGGGCACTGAGTTGCCTTCGCTCAGCCATCGGCAGGTGGAGCGACTTCCTGTTGAGCTGAGGCGAGAGCACCGGGCATGGTGGGTCGAACGTTCCGTCGGGCGATCGCCTGACGACCTTCGATCAACCCAAACCGTCACCAACTGACCAGGTACTTCGGCCCGATCGGGCCCGCGCATTCAGCAACCTTGGGAGATCCGCACCAGGACCACCTTGCCCTCTTTGCTGAACATCAACGACACCTGGTCACTGTCGGGGGTCCCGATGCGGAACAGGTCCTCGACGGTGCCCGACTGCCATTCAGGACTTTCGGTCTGGTCGTTTCCGCCGCACGCAATCCTGCCCGGGTTGGCAAGGCTCAACACTTCGGCCTCCGGGTCGAGCACGTAGGTGCGTTCCTTGGGGTTGTCGTTCACCCAGGGGACGTCGGAGTTCCCCACCACGATCGGCTCCTCGGTGAAGTTGGCGGCGCTCAGCAACTCTCCCCCATCGCCGTAAAGCTGGTATCGATCGAAGGTGATCAGGTCCTGGTTCTCGTTGCTGCTGAGCCCGGTGATGCGGCCGAAGTCGTATCGGACACCGTCCCAATCGAGGGTGCCCGAGGTGGTTGCGGCCGTGGGCGGGGGAGCCGTGGGCGTGGCCGGCGCGACCGAGGCCTGCGGCCTGGTTGCTGGGGCCGCCGTGGTCACCGGCACGGTGACGATGCTCGTCACCACCACTGTGGTCGGCGGGGCGCCTGCGGTGGTGGTCGAGGCGGATGTCTCGTTGCCCACGTCGTTGCCGCAGCCGGCGAGCAGGCCAACGCCACACATCAGGAGAACAACGGCGGCCGAATGTCGCATGCGCTGTGTCACACACTCCATGATGCCCCGCCGAACCGGACCGTGCACCCGGCTTGGGAATCCGGAGTGAAGTATCCGGAGTGAGAATCCGGGGGTCACCGACGCAGTGGCACCGTCAGCTGGTCGTGATCAAATCTGGGTTGACCCATCTGCCCGAGCGGAATCTGCCGCTCATCAGGGCGGTGCGGACGGTCATGGCCGCTGTCAGGGTGGCCCACAACGCCCAAAGGCCTGCGCCGGTGGCGAGGGTGAGCGCGGCGCCGAGGGCGAAGGTGGCGGCGACCCCCAGCATGGCCTTGGCGAGGAACCGCAGGTCGCCCGCACCAACCAGCACGCCGTCGAGGGCGAACGCCGGCCCAGCGACGGGTTGGCCGATCCCCACCCACACCAGCGCACCGGCGGCAGCGGTCACCACGAGAGGATCGCCGCTGAACAGGCCTGCGACCACCGAGTGCCCCAGCAGGGTCGCCAGCCCCAGCGCAATCGACACCGCGATCGACCAGGACAGCACACGCGCTGCCGCTGACTGAGCGAGTGCGTGTCGACGGCCGCCGAGCTCACGAGCCACCAGCGCCTGACCGGCGGTCTCGATGCCGTCGTAGGCGAAGGCGAGAAACGTCCATACCCCGATGCCGATCTGGTACGCAGCGAGTTCCACCGTGCCCATCTGTCCGGCCACGAAAACCGCCATGAGAAAGATCGATCGCAGGGCCACCGTGCGCACGATCAGGGCGGAGCCGACGCGAAGCTGGGTTCCGATTCGCCCCAGGTGCGGCGCCAGGCCCACCTGGTGGCGACGTGCCTCGGCGGCCACCAGCGCGACGTACACCAGTGCGCCGACCCACTGGGCGATCACCGTCGAGAGGGCCGAGGCGCCGATGCCGAAGTCCAACACGATCAGGAGCACCACCTCGATCACCAGGTTGATCAGCGCCGTGCCGAAGCCGACGTACAACGGCGTCCGGGTGTCGTGGTGCCCGCGACGAAAGCCCGCTCCGGCCATCACGATCAACAACGCGGGGAACCCTGCGGTGGAGATGCGCAGGTACGTGACCGCGTCGGCGACCACTGCTGCCTCCGCCCCAAAAAGACGGGCAAGGGTGGGCGCCAGCGGCAACACCACCGCCGCCACCATGACTCCGAGCATGGCGCCAAGCCACGTGGCGGTGACGCCCTCCTCTGCTGCATCCCGGTGCCGCTCGGCGCCCAGGAGTCGTGCCACGGCGGCAGTGGTGGCGAAGGTCAAAAAGATGAACACCGTGTAGGCGGCCAGGATGATCGTGTTGGCCACCGCCAGGCCTGCCAGTGCCTCGGTGCCCAGCGTGCCCACCAGAGCGGTGTCGGTGAGCAGGTAGGCGGGCTCGGCGGCCAGGGTGGCCGCAGCGGGCACGGCCAGCGCGACGATCTCGCCATCCCAACGTCGGTCGGTGCGCATCGTCACAGTGTGCCCAGTGGCCTTCCGGCGAACCATGTGGTGGCGAGCAGTCGAAGGCGGAAGCGGGGCGTCAGGCGAGACACCAATCGATGGGCGTGCGACCGGCCTCAAGCAGCGCGGCGTTGGCCCGGCTGAACGGTTTGGAGCCAAAGAACCCACGATGAGCCGAGAGCGGTGACGGGTGTGGCGCCTTGATGACCGTGTGGCGTTTGGCATCGATCAGCGAGTGTTTCCGCTGGGCCGAGGCACCCCACAGAATGAACACCACGCGTTTGGTTTGAGCCGTTGCGGCAGCGATCACCCGGTCGGTAAAGGTCTCCCACCCATGGCCCTGATGTGATGCGGCGGCTCCCGCTCGCACCGTCAGGGTGGTGTTCAACAACAACACGCCCTGGGTGGCCCACGCCGAAAGGTTGCCGTTGGCGGGCGTGGAGCAGCCCAGATCATCGGCCAGTTCGACGAAGATGTTGCGCAGCGAAGGCGGATGCGCCACCCCGTCGGCCACGGAGAACGCCAGGCCGTGAGCCTGTCCCGGGCCGTGGTAGGGGTCCTGCCCCAGGATCACCACTCGAAGGTTGGCATAGGACGTGAGATGGAGCGCCGCAAACACCTGGTTCTGGGGCGGGTACACCGGCCCGTTCGCCCGCTCGGCGGCGACGAAGGACATCAGGGCGGGCCAATAGGGGGCCTCGAACTGTTCGCGAAGAAGCGGGTTCCAATCGGTGGTTGGCACAGCTCCAGTTTGCCTCGTGGCGCGCGGCCCTTGCGTGAGGCGCGAGGATGGTGCCATGACACGCCGCACCGTGACCGTCCGCCGTTTCATCGCCGCATCTCCAGAGGAGGTGTTCGACCTGGTGGCCGACAATTCGGCATGGGGCCGGTGGGCGATCGGGATCGAATCCGAGCGTGAGGCCGAGGGGGAAGGCCACCCGGACGGCGTGGGCGCCATTCGCAAGGTTGGACGTCCCCCCGTGGAAAGTCGGGAGCAGATCACTGCTTTCGACCCACCGCGGTCGCTCAGCTACAAGTTGCTCACCGGCCTACCGCTGCAGGACTACGAGGCCACGGTCAGCGTCGAGCCGGTGGCCGAGGGCAGCCTGCTGACCTGGGCGGGCTCGTTTGTTCCGATCAACGGCGTGCAGTCGGCGGGCGCCGCCACGGCGCTGCGCGCGGCGCTGGGTGGCTTCTGCATGAGTATCGCTCGTCACGTATCCCGGGACGACGGCGACAACGATCAATCGATCCACGAGAACACGGTGGAGGAGTAGCCAGAACCGTCCTTGGGGTCTGCCGGGGCCAACGGCCCATCGGTCGATACGCTCGCCCGATGGTGTCAGCGCTGTCCACCCGTGACCTGGCTAAAGCCTTTGGGAGCAATGTGGCGGTGGCGGGGCTCAACCTCGAGGTGCCCCGTGCAAGTTGCTTTGGGTTGATCGGCCCCAACGGTTCCGGCAAGACGACCACCATGCGGATGTGTGCCGGGTTGCTCCGGCCGGACCGCGGTGGGGTGCTCGTCGATGGCATCGACGTGTGGGCCGACCCCGTTGAGGCCCGCCGCCGCGTCGGCGTCGTACCCGACCCACTGTTGTTGTTCGAGCGTCTCACCGGCATCGAACAGCTCGTTCACATCGGCCTGCTGCGCAACCTTGGGCGGATCGAAACCGAGACCCGCTCCAGGGGACTACTCGAGGTTTTGGGCTTGACGGAAGCCGCCGACGAGGCCATCGGCGACTACAGCCACGGCATGCGTAAAAAGTTGTCGCTGGCCACGGCGTTACTCCACCGTCCTGCGCTACTCCTCCTGGATGAGCCGTTTGAGGGCGTGGACCCCGTGTCGGCAATGACCGTTCGCCAGGTGCTGGACCGCTACCGGGAGGCGGGCGGCACCGTGGTGGTGTCCAGTCACGTCATGGAGGTCTTGCAAAAGGTCTGCGATCACGTGGCGATCATCCGGCGAGGCGAGGTGCTTGCCGCCGGGGCCGTCGAGGAACTGTCGGGCAACAGCACGCTGGAGGACGCGTTCATCTCGATCGTGGGTGAGGCACCCACGGATGCAGCGCTGCTGGACTGGCTGGACGCGCCGGCGTGACCGAACTGAACCTCATCACGGAAACGCCGGCACCGGCTGTGGCCGTGGTGGCGGCTCATGGGGCCCCTCCGCCGCTGGGAGCCCTCGCCGCAACCCGAAGAATCTTGGCGCTCAAGGTGGCGTTGCTGACGTCGCTGGCACGGAGTTCCGCGATGCACGCCGTTGGTCTGGTGGTGGGAACGGCCGCTGCCGGGCTCTTCGCCGGCACCATGGGGGTGGGCATCGCAGTGGCTGCCCGGCAGACCGATTGGCTGGACCCGGTGCTGGTGGTGGGGGCCACGATCGCACCGATCGTGGCCGTGTTGTTCGGTGCCATGGTGGGTTCGGAGGGCACGATCGACCCCCGCAGGCTGGCGGTGCTACCCCTCTCAAACTCGGCGCTGTCTGGCGGGGTGTTGGCATCGTCGCTGGTAGGACCGGCCGGCTTGGCCGGACTGTTGCTGTGCCTTGGAATCATTGCCGGCTACGCGTCCGTAGGCCTCGGCGCGCCGATCGTGGTGCTTGCGGTCGGAGCGATGCTGGCGCTCGTCGCCGTCTGTGCGCGTCTGACGACCAATGCCCTGGGCATCCTGTCGGGAGGTCGCGGCCGTCGCTTCGCCAACCTGTTGACGGCGTCGGCGGGGCTGTTGCTGGCCGCTGCGGCCCAATCGGTGAGCTACCTGATGACCCGTGAGAGCGACTGGTGGAATGCTGCCTCAGACAAGTTGGTGTGGACACCCACCGGGCAGTTGGCTCGGGCGGTGACCCAGGCGGGGGCCTCGCCCGCTTCGGCGCTTGGGCACCTTGTCCTGGGTTTGGTCGTGTTGCCACCGCTGTTCGTGCTTCATGGCCGTACCTTTCGAAAGTTCCTGGTGGCGACGCCGGGAGCGGGACCCACCTCACGAGCGGCGCGTCGGCGTCGACGGAGGCGGCCTTACCCCCGCTGGATTCCCGAATCGTCGGCCTGGACCGTTGCGGTTCGATCGGTACGGCTCAAGCTACGTTCGCCAAGGCTCGTCACCGGTTACGTGGCCGCGCTGGCGCTTGGTATCGGTGGCTCGTTGGCGGTGGTGCTGTCGGCAGGGGAAACCCGAAGCCCCACCCTGGTCTTGTTGGGCACGGCGGCCCAGTTTTCGGTGATCTTCGACAACCAGAACGCGTTGGGTACCGATGGCCGGGCCTTGGCAGCCGACGTGCTGGCCAACGGCGACCTGCGTCATCTGGTGCGTGGCAAGCGATTGGCAGCCATGTTCTCGGGTGCCCTGCCGGTGGTGGTGGTGCCGCCGATGGTGGCAGCCCTCACCGGAGGGTGGTCGCTGGTGCCGGTTGGCCTGGTTCTCGCCGCCGGGTCGGTGGTGCTTGCCTCCGGGGTGGCCGTGTTCGTCAGCGTCAACGCACCGGTGGCCCAGCCTGAATCGTCCAACCCGTTCGCGTCGGCCGACGCCGGGCAGGGTTGCCTGTCCGGACTGTTCCTGGGCGTCAGCCTGGTGTTGATGGGCCTGGTCACGCTGCCCCCGGCATTGGCCATCGGCTACCTGGGCGCTGGGCGGCCCGTGGTGGTTGTGGCCCTGGTGGCCGGCTCGCTGCTGGTGGACGTGGGGCTGGGCGCCATCGCCGAGCGATCAGCCACCAGGATGTTCACCGGTCGTGTGGACCGGGTGCTGAGCGCGGTCGACCCGCGGTGACGGCCCGCTGCCGGTTGTCATCCGAGGAAACGCCGGCAGCTCAGTGCTCGCCGGTCGGAGCCCGCCACTCGTCCCGGCCGGCGCGCACCGCGGTGGCGGAGACGCCTTCAAAGTTCGGCGAGAGGTGCAGTCGGTGCTCCGGCGGGGCGGACCAACCGAGGCGGGGTGCCACCGCCACATCGGGCAGTGATGCAACGGCGGCGTCGCGGGCACTCACCCTGCCGTCGTAAAATCGCAGCTCGTGTAACTGGTGCCACTTGTCGGCGCCCATCACCACTGCGTCGTAGCCGCGTGCAACGTCGGCGATCAAACGGTGCTCCGTCACGATCACTCCGACCTCAAGTCGATGAGTGAACGAACGACGAAGCGCGTCGACGCGCTCGCCGAGGTGAGCGTCGAGGTGGGACTTGTCGAAGGCGGCCCTGCTGATCGACAGGTCCAACCGGGCCAGATCCAACTGCTGGAGCGCGGCATCGATGATGGCCACGTGGGCGATGGTGAGCGGGTGGAACGATCCTGGGTACACCCCGAGGCGCGCGGGCCGTTCACCAGGTGCTGTCATCGTCGGCTGCGCTCCGCCATGCTCCGGCGCACAAACTCGACGATCCAGTCGGCCACCAGGCCTTGGGTGACGCCCCGGTCCAGTGAGGCCAGGCCACGCTGGGTCTCGTCCTCTCCGATGCGGTCCCGGCGGTCCAGGGTCAGCAGGTGAGACAGCTCCGGGGTGTATTCGGGGTGGCCCTGAAATGAGATGGCCGAGCCGAAGGCCATGCCCGCCACCGGACACTCGGGACCCTCAGCGAACACCGTGGCGCCCTCAGGCGGCACGGTCACCTGATCCTGATGGGAGGCGACCAGCCGGAATGTCTCGGCATCCGGGATCATCCACGGCCGGCGCGCCGTCACCCGGTAGTTCTGCACCCCCACCCGGAAGAGCGAGGTCCGCTCGACGGTGCCGCCGAGCGCCCGCCCCAGGAGCTGATGGCCGAAACAGTCGCCGATGTAGGGGCGGTTCTCGGCGACCAACGTGCGGACCAGGTCAAGCGCATCGGCCAACCACGGCAGGTCATCCACCACCATTGAGTGGGCCGAACCGGTGGTGATCCATCCATCCATCGCATCGAGATCGTCGGGGAGCCTGCCCTGGTCGAGGTCGATCTGTTGCAGGGTGATGTCATGTTGGGCGAAGAACGTTGCGAACAACTCGGGGTAATCGCCCCCGGCTCGCTGCGCGGCCGGCGCCACCCGTCCGCACATCAGCAGACCAAGTCGCATGGTGAAACCTCCGTGTTGAGTAAGGGGATTGTGCTTCCCGGTTGTGAAAGGCGCCGTCCGCGGTGCACACTGGGGGGGTGAACGACCTCATGTTGCTCGTAGTGCGCTAAGGCGCACACCCGAGACCCTCTGTTCGCGTGTGTGATGACCTCCCCCAGTGGGAGGTCGTTCCCGTTTTCGGCGCCGTATCCTTCGCTCTCAAGCACCTCACCATCGAACCACATCGACCGCAGGTCACACCCTTCCCGTCCTCCCTCTCCCAGATCACCGCCCCACCCTCCCAACATCCCGAGGAATCACCATGGAAGCCGCAGCGTCCACATCATCGTCAGGCACATCATCGTCAGGCACAGCAGCGACACCGGCTGCCACGCCATCGGCCCCCCCGGCCGCTGAGCGCATCAACGGCGGTCAGGCACTGATCCGCTCGTTGGAGCTGGAGGGTACCGACACGATCTTCGGGCTGCCCGGCGGCGCCATTCTGCCGGTGTATGACCCCATTCTCGATAGTCCGATCCGTCACATCCTGGTGCGCCATGAGCAGGGAGCCGGTCACATGGCGGAGGGGTACGCCCACGCCACCGGGCGGCCGGGTGTGGCCATGGTGACCTCAGGGCCCGCGGCCACCAACATCGTCACGCCACTGTGCGACGCCTACATGGACTCGGTGCCGATGGTGTGCATCACCGGCCAGGTGGGCACCAAGTCGCTTGGCACTGACGCCTTTCAGGAGGCCGATACGGTTGGCATCACCCGTTCGGTGACCAAGCACAACGAGCTGGTCACGTTGGCCGCCGACATCCCCCTCAAGGTGCGTCAGGCGTTTCACCTGGCCACTACCGGCCGCCCCGGCCCGGTGCTGTTGGACATCCCGAAGGACATCGTCGACCCGAACAATCCGGACGCCTGGTTTGACTGGCGTTGGCCCACCGACGAGGAGGTGCTGGCCTCGCTGCCCGGATATCGGCCCACCACCACCGGACACCCTCGGAAGATCAGTGAGGCCGCTGAGATGATCCTGGCCGCCGAGCGGCCGGTGCTGTACATCGGTGGTGGCATCCTGAAGGCTCGGGCGGCCGAGGCGCTGCGCGAGCTGGCCGAGCTGCTCCGCATCCCGGTGGTGACCACCCTCATGGCCCGCGGTGCCTTCCCCGACGATCACGAGCTGTGCCTGGGCATGCCAGGCATGCACGGCAACTACACGGCGGTCACCGCTATGCAGCGCAGCGACCTGCTGATCGCCTTGGGCAGCCGATTCGACGACCGGGTCACCGGCAAGCTGGATGAGTTCGCCCCCGAGGCCAAAGTGATTCACGTTGACATCGACCCTGCCGAGTTGGGCAAGGTTCGAAACGCAAACGTGCCCATCGTGGGTGATGCGAAGGAGGTGATCGAGGCGCTGCTGGTGGACCTGGAGCGCCTCGGCGGAGCGGAGGTGGCCACCGACATTTCGGCCTGGCGGTCGACGGTGTCCGGATGGCAGGAGAAGTTCCCGTTGTCCTACGAGCAATCCGAGCCGGGCGAGCTGCTGAAGCCGCAGTTCGTGCTGGAGCAGCTGCGTGACCTGTCGCCGGAGGACACCATCGTCGTCTCAGGCGTGGGACAGCATCAAATGTGGACGAGCCAGTTCTGGACGTTCCGGCACCCCTACACCTGGATCAACTCCGGTGGTCTGGGAACGATGGGTTTCTCGGTGCCGGCGGCAATCGGCGCCAAGGTGGGCATGCCTCAGCGCACCGTTTGGTCGGTGGATGGCGACGGTTGTTTTCAAATGACGGCCCAGGAACTGGTGACCGCCGCCACCGAACGCATCCCGGTGAAGGTGGCCATCCTGAACAACGCCTACCTCGGCATGGTGCGCCAGTGGCAGGAGATGTTTTACGAGGAGCGCTACAGCGAGGTGTATCTCAGCCCCGATCTGCCCGATTACGTCAAGTGGGCCGAGGCGATGGGTTGCGTCGCCTTCCGGGTTGAATCGCCCGAGGAGGTGGCGCCGACCATCATCAAGGCCAACGAGATCGACGACCGTCCGGTGGTGATCGAATTCCGCACCGACTCCTCCGAGAAGGTGTTTCCGATGGTGCCCTCGGGCAAGGGCAACGACGAGATCGTGGTTTCCCAGAACCTGGATGCCCCGAATGTTCGTCCCGACGAAAGGATCAAGTGATGATCGACGAGGTGCACCATCACGTGTTGTCGGTGCTGGTTGAGAACAAGTCCGGTGTCCTGGCCCGGGTGGCCGGTCTTTTCGCCCGCCGCGGCTACAACATCGAATCCCTTGCGGTGGCCCCCACCTCCGACCCCGGGCTCAGCCGAATCACCGTGACGGTCAACGTCGACACGGCTCCTCTCGAGCAGATGGTCAAACAGCTCAACAAGCTGGTGAACGTGTTGAAGATCACCGAGCTCGACCCTCGCGAGTCGGTGGAGCGCGAGCTGATGCTGGTGACGGTGAAGGCAGAGTCGGACCGACGGCGTGAGGTGATCGAGCTCACCCAGGTGTTCAACGGTCGAATTCTGGATGTTGGCCATCACGCCATCACCGTGGCCCTCGACGCACGCCCCGACCGGCTGGACACCTTCGAGCAGTTGCTCCTGCCCTACGGGGTGGCGTCATTGCAACGCACCGGCCGGGTGGCGTTGCCCAAGATCGACAATCGGAACGGCTGACCCAGAACCCGCTGGAGCGTTAGCCGGGCTGCCTGCCGACCTTTTTGGGGTCGCACTCCAGGGTTACATCTTTCAGGTCCAGGGCCAGCGTTGGGGAGAGTTGCTTTTCGAAGTTGGTGATCCCACCCTCGTCAAGCACGTCCGAAATGGTGATGCGTGGCATGAAACCAAAGGCCATGCAGGAGGCGGTTGTGCTGGAGTAACCACCGCGGACGTAGTGGTCGATCAGCATTCTTTGCAGGTGCGTGTTGCCACAGGGGTCGACCACCGCCTTCACGGCCTGCGGCAGCTTCTGGCCTCCTCGACCTGCCACCCTGGCCACTTCCATTACCAATCTGCCGCTCTCACCACGTATCTGCTCGGTGATACAGGCTGCGAACTTGGGATCGGTCCGCTTATCGACGCGAAGGCGCATCGCGTACTCTTCGCCGAGGCGCTCGGCCAGCACCTTGGGAGGCAGGCAGGCATTGATGGCTTTGGTCACGATGACGGTGCCAGAGACCGTCAGGTCGACGAACCCACCGTTGGTGGTGAGGGTACGCAGATCTGCCCGCTCCAAGGCGGACGCCTCCCGCTCCAGGCATGCCTGCTGTTCGGGCGTGACCCTCACGTTCGCCATGGAGGTGTTGCCCAAGCCGGGCACGCCCGCGTTGTTGATCAGCAGGGCGATCGGCGCACCGAGACCGGCCACTGGTTTCATCATCGTGGAGGCCGTCACATCGGTGTCCGATGGTGCCGTCGCCTGTGTGCCCTCGGCGGTGGAGGACACAACATCGGGGTTGCGTGCCTGCCGGGCGGCGTCTTCGTCGCTCAGGGTGCATCCCGAAAGGGCGAGCATCCCGAGGGCGATCGTCACCGTCAGGACGAGCGAAATGGCGGAAGAACGGGTTCTGCGTCGTTGACGACTCACCGGGCGAGGCTAACCGGTTGGTGGGGCGGGCACCTCGGGGGAGGTGCCTAACCGTCGGCTGCACACGATTGGGCGAGGCTGGTGATCTCGGCCTCCAGGTCCGCCGGGATCTCTCCACCTTGGCCCATCTCGACGAGGCCCGACATCGTGAGCTTGCCGCCGAGCCCGTCGGCGATGCAACGGGCCGTTTCCTCCGAGAGTCCGGCCTTGACGAACTGGTCAGCGAACAAGTCGCCGATGATGATGTCACCGCACGCGTCCAACACATCCAGCACCGGTTGAGGAATAGCGTCGTCCCCGGCCTTCGAAGCAGCTGCCGACTGGAGGAGTACGTCACCCACCTGCCCATCCAGTTCGCTGGTCAAGCAACTGGTGAACTCCGGGTTGGGCTCGCTTCCGAGCGACTTGAAGAACTCGGTGGCAAACAGGTCACCCAGGCTGTCGGCCGGGATGCAGGTGTTCATGGCGTCGGTCACGATGCGGGTGCCCTCCTCGGAAAGACCCGAGAAGGTGTCATCGTTTTGCACGGACTCTGCGTCGGAGGCGGAGAGGTCGGAAGCCTCCTGGTCAAGGCACTGCTCCACGTCGGCGCCAAAGGCGTCTTCGGTCGAGTCGGAACCGGTGTCGAGCCCGGGCAGGGACACCGCCTCGCCGCCCAACTTCGCTCCAAGCCCACTGTTGGTGCCAGTGAGCTCACCCGCTTTGGTGGTGGTGGGCTGCTCTGACTCAGTGGTGCTTGATGCAATGCTGGTGCTCTCCGGTGCGTCGACAGCGGTCGAACCTGTCGACGCCTCCTCCAGTTTGTTGCCACAGCCCCCGAGAGCGCCCAGCAGGACAAGTGCCCCGGCAAGGCCCATGGCAGAGCGGATTGGTCGGCGGCTGAACACTTTGAGCGAACTCATGGTGGTCTATATTACCCTGGTTTTTGGCCGAACCCGGCACATTTTCTTGAGAAATCTGAGAAAGCGCCTGCATTTGGCATTGAAGGTCTCACCAAGCCCCGTCGCCGCTGACCAGGTGGGAGCGCGTCGTTGATATCGCTTCCCGTCGGTTCGTGGCGGGCGCCTACGCTGGGGGCGTCCCCTCGGCAGTCTCCTGTCGTGGTTGGATCCGTCCTACCCCACCCACGAATGGAGCCCTACATGGCCACCGTGTCCTACGAACGTGACGCCGACCGATCCCTTATCGCCAACCGTAAGGTGGCCATCCTCGGCTATGGCTCCCAGGGTCACGCTCATGCGCTGAACCTCTTGGAATCCGGCGTGGACGTCCGCGTGGGCCTGCGGGAGGGCTCGTCCTCACGCGCCAAGGCGGAGGCCGCCGGGCTGGCGGTGACCGACCTGGCGACGGCCGCCGCCCAGGCTGACGTGATCATGATGCTGTTACCCGACACGGACATCGGCCCGGCGTACGAGGAACACGTTGCCCCCAACCTGAACGATGGCGACGCGTTGTTCTTCGCTCATGGCTTCAACGTGCGTTTTGGCTACGTGAAGGCGCCAGATGGCGTTGACGTGGGCATGGTGGCCCCAAAGGGCCCGGGTCACCTGGTGCGACGCACCTATACCGAGGGTGGAGGCGTGCCGTGCCTCATCGCGGTGGCACAGGACGCTTCGGGGTCGGCCCGCGGCCTGGCGCTGGCGTATGCCGACGCCATCGGTGGCACCCGCGCCGGCGTGCTCGACACCACCTTCGAGGAAGAAACCGAGACCGACCTCTTCGGTGAGCAGGTGGTGCTGTGCGGCGGGCTCACCGCACTGGTTCAGTCCGGATTCGAGACGCTGGTCGACGCCGGCTATCAGCCGGAATCGGCCTACTTCGAGTGCCTGCATGAGCTCAAGCTCATCATCGACCTGATGTACGAGCAGGGCATCTCCGGAATGCGTTACTCCATCTCCACCACCGCCGAGTACGGCGACCTCACCCGTGGCCCCCGCGTGATCAACGATGGGGTCCGGGCCGAGATGCGCAAGATCCTCGACGAGATCCGCAGCGGCGAGTTTGCCGACGAGTTCATCGAGGAGGTGCGCTCCGGTGGCTCCCGCTTCGCCGAACTGCGCCAGGCCGGTCAGGAGCATCAGGTGGAGCAGGTGGGCGCCGAACTGCGCTCGATGATGCCGTGGATCTCGCAGGGTAAGGCCAAGGTCGAGGATATTTCCGGCGGCGACTGAGCCCGCCTGCCAGACTCCCTGCCGAGCACGAAGTCAGCGTCGTCCGGCGAACGGTCGTGGTGAAGGATGGGTCCGTGCCACACAGGTACGGACCCATCCGGTCACATCAAGAGGGGATCACACATGAAGTTGGGTATTTTCGACGGCAACTCGGGACCTCACGTGACCGTCGACGATTACGTGGCGACGGCACGAGCGGCGGCCGACGCTGGGTTTGACAGCTATTGGCTGCCCCAGATTTTTGGCATGGAGGCCCTCTCGTTGTTGGGGATGATCGGGCGTGAGGTACCCGGTATCAACCTCGGAACGTCCGTGGTGCCGACCTATCCCCGGCATCCGGTGACGATGGCTGCCGAGGCGTTGACCGCCCAAAAGGCGTCGGGTGGCCGCTTGCATCTGGGCATTGGCCTCAGCCATCAAATGGTGATCGAGAACATGTTCGGCATGAGCTTCGACCGCCCGGCGGGTCACATGGCCGAGTACCTCGAGGCCCTGACCCCGCTGCTGCGTGGCGAGGCGGCCGCCGCCTCGGGTGAGCGCATCTCGGCTCACGTTTCGCTCGAGATCGAAGCCGATCCGGTGCCGTTGTTGATCGCGGCCTTGGGCCCCAAAATGCTTCGACTGGCGGCTGAATACGCCGACGGCACCATCACCTGGATGACCGGCCCGGCCACGCTGGCCGACCACACGATTCCGACGCTGAACGCTGCCCGGGACGACCTGGGTCGGGGCCCGGCACGGGTCGCCGCTGCGTTGCCGGTTGCGGTCACCGCCGACGTTGCCGCTGCCAGGGAGGTGGCGGCCAAGGCGTTCGCTGTGTACGGCATGTTGCCTTCGTATCGGGCCATGCTCGACCGCGAGGGTGCCGCGGGTCCCGCCGACGTGGCGATCATCGGCTCCGCAGGTGAGGTCGGCGACCGCATCGGGCAATTGGCCGAGATCGGCGTCACCGATTTTGCCGCCGTTGAGTTCTTGCGGGGTGACGACGGCGCGGCCACCCGAGCGGTCCTTACCGGCCTGCTGTAGGCCGGTGATGGGGTTCGTTCGGGTGATCCCTACAGCCTGGTGACCGACCAGCCGATGGGGCGCCCTTGCTCCCAGGGCATCAGGGCGTGGAACGGCCGGGGATCGTCGTCGAACAGCAGCGGCAGAAAGTGGGTGTCACCTTCGTGGAGGTCGAGGCCGCTGTCGGCCCGTGTGGCCGGATCGCACCAGGCCATCAGACGGCTGCGGGGCACCCAGGACAACTCACCTTCGTCGTTGCTGTCGGGTATCTCGCCGGTCCAGCGGGTGATGAGAAACAGGAATCCAAACCAATCGTCGCCGCCAGGCCCTTCGAACCCGGGCCACGAGATGGTGCCCCGAAGCCGCATGGCGGTCGGCACGATTGCGGCCTCCTCGTGGAGTTCCCGTGCCATTCCGGTGACGATGTCCTCGTTGGGCTCCAACTTGCCGCCCAACCCGTTGTGCTTACGATCAGGCCGCCTGGTGCGATGGATGAGCAGCACCTGGTCGGCGGCCTGATCCCACACGAAGCCGAGCGTGCCCAACACCGGTTGGTAGCGAGCCGACGGCGCCGTCCTTCGACCAGCAACGTCCTCGACGGTCACGATCCGGGCGTCTCCGAAGCCGACGCGTCCGCTTCCGTCTGTGGTGCCGGTGTGCCCAAGGTGGGGCCGTGCCTGCGAAACCGGCCGCCGCCAAAACCGGGCTCGATCACGTCCACCGCGCCGTCACCTCCATCCATCTCGGCCACCGGGTCAGCGACGTCGTCCCACTCCAGGCGCAACGCCTTGGAGATGTCAGCGTGCATGGCATACCAGGCGGTGATGTAGGTGAACTCGACGATCTCCTCGTCGTTCAGGTGCCGCTGCAACTCGGTGAACACCGCGTCGGGCACCCGCCCGTGATCGCCCACCAGGCCGTCGGTGTAGGCCAACACCGCCCGCTCAGTGGGGGAGAACTCGTCCGACAGTTCCCAGGCGCAGATGGCGTCGATCTTTGCCTCGGTCATGCCCAACCCGCGACATGATTTGCGATGCTGGCTGTACACGAAGTTGCTGGCCCGGAGCCAGCCGGCGCGGGTCTGCCCGAGTTCACGAAGGATGGGGTCCAGCTTCCGTTCGGGATCGCGATACAACGCAAATCCGGCAAGATTGTGCGCGAACACGTCGGGTGATGCGGCGAAGGTGGTCCACCAGTCCCCAGGCGATCCCGTGGCGGTTCCGGGCTCAGCGACAGGGTCCTTGTCTCCAAAGATGTATCGGTATGTTGCGGCGACCCTTGGGTCGTTCACCTCATCCAGCGGTACCTGGCGCAGTCTCCCCATCGCCGCAGGATACGACAACACCCGGCGACGTCCGATGTTCTTGAAACCCGGACTCTAAACCCGACCTTGTTAGTCGGGTTTGACGATGCCTAGGCTCATCGATTCCGGTCACCGACCGATCCACCACAACGATACCGAGGCGAAGATACATGAGCGACGAGACCACCGAGCGTCCCCAGGGCTTTGAGACCCGGCAGGTGCATGCCGGGCAAGTGAGCGATCCCACCACCGGCGCCTGTGCCACCCCGATCTATCAAACCACGGCTTTCAGCTTCCGAGACGCGGCCCACGGCGCAGCGCTGTTCTCGCTCGCGGAGATGGGCAACATCTACACGCGCATCATGAACCCCACGCAGGGGGTGTTCGAGGCTCGTGTGGCCGCACTCGAGGGCGGTGTTACCACGGCTGTCGGGCTGCCGGGCGCGCTGGCGGTGGCCAGCGGGATGGCGGCCGAGACGTGCGCAATCATGACCCTCGCCGAAGCCGGATCCCACATTGTCACCGGCTCATCGCTGTATGGCGGCACGTACAACCTGTTCCGGCACACGCTTCCCAAGATGGGCATCGAGGTCACCTTTGTTGAAGACGCCGCCGACTTGGAGGCGTGGAAGGCCGCGGTGAAGCCGAACACCAAGGCGTTCTACGCCGAGACGATCGGCAACCCACGCAACGACATCCTCGACATTTCGGCGGTGGCCGATGTGGCTCACGCTGCCGGCGTGCCGCTGATCGTCGACAACACGGTGGCCTCCCCGTTCCTGTGCCGCCCACTGGAGCACGGCGCCGACATCGTGGTGCACTCGGCCACCAAGTTCATCGGCGGCCACGGCACCTCGATCGGTGGCGTCATCGTCGATGGCGGCAGTTTCGACTTTGGCGACGCCGAAAGGTTCCCGGGCTTCAACGACCCGGACGAAAGCTACGGCGGCCTGACCTTCTGGCCGTCCTTGGGCCACGGCAGCTTCATCCTCAAGGCCCGCCTCCAGTGGCTCCGCGACACCGGTGCAGCGATCTCACCGTTCAACGCGTTCCTTCTGTTGCAGGGCCTCGAGACGCTGTCGCTGCGCATGGAGCGTCACGTGGAAAACGCCAAGGCGGTCGTGGAGTTCCTCGACGGTCACAATCAGGTTGAGTCGGTGAATTACGCCGGGCTGGCGTCGTCTCCGTGGGCCGCACAGGCGGCGAAGTACGTCCCGGCCGGTGCCGGCTCGGTGCCCAGCTTCGTGATCAAGGGTGGCCGGGATGCAGGGGAGCGCTTCGCGAACGCGCTGGAACTGCACGAGCAACTGGCCAACCTGGGCGACGCACGCTCGTTGGTGGTGCATCCCGGTTCCACCACCCACAGCCAGCTCAACGATGAGGAGCAGCGCTCTGCAGGCGTCGAGCCCGGCCTGGTGCGCCTGTCGGTCGGCATCGAGACCATCGGCGACATCATCGCCGACCTCGAGGTGGGCTTCGCCGCCGCGAAGGCCTAAGCCGCGCCGGCCTGCGGTTTAGCGGTCGAGCCGAAACCGGGGTGCCCCGTCGACGACGGTGAGCACCCCGGTTTCGCCGAGCAGATCGATTGGATCGCCCGTCGGTCCGAGAACCTCGGTGGAGGGGCATCCCACCGAGAGCACGAATCCCTTGGCGTCACCCTCGAGCAGCGTCACTTCAACCAGGATCCGGGCTGGGTCGGCAATGTCCGCGTGGGCGTCCACCAGAAAGACGTCGTAGGCGCCGTCGGCGAGGGGAGCGGCCACGGGTTCCTGTTTGGACGCTGACTGATCGACGCCTTCGCACATGCACCAACGCTACCGGCGCTCGCCACAGGTGGGTTGTGATTGGGTCGAGGCGGTTCAGACCGCCAGGCAGCTCAGGGTGATTGCGCGGTTGGCCAGGGCATCGGCCACGCCTGAGTAGACCGTGCCGTCAGCGATGAGCCCAAGGTGGCCGACCGTGCGCACCGGGCATTGGCTCTGCACCTTGACGTTGGTGGCGCCGTCCTTCAGCGCGGCGTTGCCGGTCGGGAACACGACCTCGTCGAGGGCGGAATAGATGCTGACGTACTTGACCGGGGAGATGACGTCAGGCCCGGCGTTCAGCGAGTTGAGGTAGGTCGACCCCACTGCCATCTGCTTGCAGGCGGTGAGGTTGACACAGGTTCCCAAGGTCACGGCGGTGGCCAGGTTGGCCAGTGCCGTGCCGTAGTTGGGCGCACCCAACATGACCAGCTTGTCGACCTTGGTCTTTCCGCCGTAGTTCTTGATGCAGTCCCGAGCCACCAGGCCGCCTTGGCTGTGGCCGACCAGGTCGACCTTGGCGGCCCCGGTGCTGGACCTGACCGCATCGATCTTCTTGCAGAGCGACTGGGCGGTGGCACGGATGTCCTGGGTGCCCAGGGTGGGCAGCTGGAAGACGGTCGTGTTGTAGCCGTCCTTGCGCAGCCGGTTGGCGATCACCTCGTTGGCAAACCCGGGGGAGAAGGTTCCGGCGACCACGATCACCGGATCGCGCCCGGGTGTGGGGGCCGGCTGACACGCGGTGGCCACGGTCGCTGCGATCAGCAGCGCCGCCGTGAGGGCGAACTTGAGCGGACGAGACGGATTTGCACGAGAGGTGTGGCCCATGACACGGATGGTAGTCACTAATTCCGCCGCTAACAAGAGTTAGCGGGGCAGTGATTAGCGGCACGTCGGCCGGGTTACATCGTTTCGGCGAAGCTGACCGGGCCGGAGCCGCGTAGGACGTTCTTGAGCAGCTTGCCGGAGGCGTTGCGCGGCAGCTTGCCCGGCCATCGTTCGATGATCGCCGGCACCTTGAACGTTGCGAGTGCGTCGCCCACCCATGACCGAAGCTGGGCGTCGTCGATGTCGGCGTCGGCGACCAATTCGACGACCGCCTTCACCTGTTCGCCCAGTTCGGCGTGCGGTACCCCCACCACTGCGGCGTCGGCCACTTGTGGGTGCTCCACCAGACGCTGTTCAATCTCCACGCAATACACGTTTTCACCACCTCGGATGATCATGTCCTTGGCACGGTCGGTGATGAACAGGTAGCCGTCCTCATCCACATGTCCGAGGTCGCCGGTGTGCAGCCAACCATCCCGAAGTGTCGTCGCTGTGGCATCGGGGCGGTTCCAGTATCCGGGCATGATGATCGGCCCCCGGATCAGCACCTCACCCTGAACGTTCGGTCCAAGGTGACTTCCGTCGGCATCGGCAATAGCCAACTCGACCACAGGCATGGGCAGGCCTACCGAATCCGGACGGTCGAGCGTTGCACCGGCCAGATGCAGGGTGGCCACCGACGACGATTCAGTCAGGCCGTATGCATTGGACGTTGCCCGGACATTGGGAAATGTCTCCCGAATCATGCGCTGCAGTTCAGCTGCCGAGGGTGAACCCCCAAAGGCCACCGAGGTGATCGATGACGTGTTGTAGTCGGCTCGCCCCGGGTACTCACACGTGCGCCAGATCATGGTGGGGACGGTGGACCAGATGGTGACCTGCTCGTCCTGGATCAGGGCCAACGCCGCCTCCGGGGTGAAGCGATCCTCCATCATCACCAGTTTCAGCCCGCCGAGCAGACCAACCACCAGGGTGGAGTGGCAGCCGGACACATGGAACAACGGAGAGGTGAAGAGTGCCGTCGGGGGGCCGCCGGGTGCGGTCGAGCTGGGTTCACCAAGCCGATCGAGCACCATGCCGTTGGCGGTCAATGAAAACACGGTGTTTTGCAGGTTGGCCACCATGCCGCGGTGTGTCGAGATGGCACCCTTGGGGCGGCCTGTGGTCCCCGAGGTGTAGAAGATGACGGCGGGGTCGGCTTCGGCCAATGGTGTGGCCGGAGGTGCTGGATCCTCCCCTGCCAACAGATCGGCAAATGGGCGAACCGGCACTGAGTCGCTCTGGTCGTTTGGGTCACGCGCTCCGATCACCACCACCTGTTGCAGGTCGGGCAGGCCGTCGAGCGAGCCCGACACCCGGGCCAGCCGTTTGGGGTCCGCCACCAAAATCTTGGCGCCGCTATCGGATAAACCGAAGAGAATCTCGTCGGTGTTCCACCATCCGTTGAGCCCCACCAGGATCGCGCCGAGGTTGACCGTGGCCCAGAAGGTGAGGCACCACTCGGGGTTGTTTTGGCTGAGCACGGCAACCCGGTCGCCGTGTCCCACCCCGAGGGTGGCCAGGTTGGCTGCCACCCGGTTGGCATCGGCGACGAACTGGGAGAACGTGATGCGTCGCTCGCCGTAGACGATGAAGGTGGCGTCGCCGTGTGCTGCGGCGAATGCAAAGACCTCGCGTAGATGTGCGAGCCGATTGGCGTACACCAGCATGTCGATGGGGCCCGGTTGACCGATGCCCCCGACCGGCTCGGTGACCACCTCGAAGGCCCCGCCGGGACCGATCAGTTGGGACCGTACCTCCGCGATGATCTCGGTCGTCGTGGGGGTCGAGACCTTGTTTCGAGCGGGGTCCCCGTCGCCTGGCTGCTCGACTCCATGTGTCATGGGTCTCAGTATGGCCCCGGGTTTGCATCGCTGCCGGCCATGGACGCGCCATGAAGTCCACGAGTTTGCCACGCCTCGGTGATGCCGGCCCGAGTCGGTGACACGCCGTGACGCCCGCTGGATAGGGTTCGACCGTGGCACACACGTTCTTCAACACCTCGCCTGGTCAACGCAGACCACTCCAGGGCCGGGGCCGCAGGTCGCTTGCATCGCTGGCAGGCGTTGTCATCGTCGGCTCCGGGGCAGTGGCGTCATGTGGGGGATCCGACGGCGACCTGTTTGGTTCCGGGAGCGAGAGCACGACGCCCGCACCCACGACCATTACCGGGGTGGCTCCAACACCGGGCCCGACACCCGGCCCCACGTCCAACGCGACCACCACGACCGAAACGCCCTATCTGCTGCCGGAACTGGGCCCCGAGAGCGCCGTCGGAGCGGGAATGCCCGACGGCACCTATGCGGCCACGATCAACACGGTGGATGCCCCGGACTCGAGGCTCGGGTTGAACCTGGTGAGCGTGGGCCTCGTCGACGGCGTGCCGGTGGCCACCGACGAGGACCCGTTGGGGCTGGCCGATCTGTCGATCTCATCGGCAACCGAAATTCTGTTGGTGCCCGTTGGCGGTGGAGGGTTGCAGTCGGCGACTCCACGTCAACTGTGGAACACCATGGGCAAAAAGGACACCGGTTTCGACGTTCGAGACTCGTCGGTGTTGTTCTTCACCGTCGAAGGCGGTGCCATCACCCGAGTCGAGCAGCAGCCCTACATCGCGGTGAGCTGAGCTACGTCAGGGTCTCGAGGGTCCAGTCGATACAGGCGCACAGCGCAGACACGTCGCTTGGCTCGATGGCTGGAAACATGGCAACGCGAAGTTGGTTACGGCCCAGCTTTCGGTACGGCTCGGTGTCGACGATGTCGTTGGCGCGGAGGATGGCTGCAACCTGTGCGGCGTCGACCGAGTCTGCGAAGTCGATGGTGCCGATCACCGGTGACCGCAGCGCTTCGTCGGTGACGAACGGAGTGGCCAACTCGTGGGCGTCGGCCCAGCCGTAGAGTCTGGATGCGGAGTCCGCACTGCGTCCGGCCGAGAACGGCAATCCGCCGTTGCTCAGAATCCACTGCACCTGTTCGTTCGCCAACATCAGGGTTGCCAACGCAGGTGTGTTGTAGGTCTGGTCCTTGCGTGAGTTGTCGAGCGCTGTGCCCAGGTTGAGAAATTCCGGAGCCCAGCGGCTGGCTGACAAGGTCTCGATACGTTCGATCGCGGCGGGGGAGCACGCCGCCAGCCAGAGTCCACCGTCGGCCGCCAGACACTTCTGAGGGGCGAAGTAATAGACGTCAACCTGGGAGGCGTCGAAGCGAATACCGCCGGCCGCAGAGGTGGCGTCCACCGCAACCAGGGCGCCATCGTCAGCAGCGCCGGGACGCGAGAGCTCGATGGCGACGCCGGTTGAGGTCTCGTTGTGGGTGAGGGCATACAGGTCGACGCCCTCGACCGCTTCGATCGCCGGTGCCGAGCCCGCCACGGCCTGGGCAACCGATGGCTCGCCCAGATGTGGGGCAATGCGGGCTGCGGTGGCGAACTTTGAGCTGAACTCGCCGAAGCTCAGGTGATGGCTGCGCTCGGAGATGAGCCCGAAGGTGGCCGCATCCCAGAATGCCGTTGTGCCGCCGTTGCCGAGCAGGATCTCGTACCCATCGGGCAGGCAGAGCAGTTCGGCCAGACCGTTGCGCAGCTCACCGACCAGGAACTTCACTGGTAGCTGGCGGTGGCTGGTGCCCATCAGCGTTGATCCGGTGGCGGCCAGCGCCTCCATGGCCTCGGGCCGAACCTTGGACGGGCCCGCACCGAAGCGGCCGTCGGAGGGTCGGAGGTCGTCGGGGATGGTGGGTGGAGGAGCATTGGTCACGGTCTCAGTGTGGGTGAACCGGGGCGGCGATGCCAAGCTGGATTGCCCGTAAACCGTTGCCGGCGCCACTGCCTCGGCAGGTAGGTTCGCCGGTAGGCAGCGTCCACTACCGTCGATGTGAGGAATCCACCGCCATGACCAACTCCCGTGTGTCCGCGCTGATCGGCGGCATCGCACCCTCCGCCACCCTGGCCGTCGATGCCAAGGCCAAGGCGTTGCGTGCGTCCGGCGAATCGGTGATTGGTTTCGGCGCCGGCGAACCCGATTTCCCCACCCCCGAGGCCGTGGTACAGGTGGCGGTCGAAGCCGCCTCCGACCCTCGCTGGCATCACTACTCTCCGGTGGCGGGTCACCCGGATCTGCGCGAGGCGATCGCCCAAAAGACCGCCAGAGACTCCGGCTACGAGGTGAAGCCGAGTCAGGTGCTGGTCACCAACGGTGGCAAGCAGGCCGTCTATCAGACGCTGCTCACCCTCTTGGATCCGGGAGACGAGGCGATCATCCCGGCTCCGTACTGGACCACCTACCCCGAGCCGGTGCGGCTCGCCGGTGCCACCCCGGTCTACATCGAGACGACCGAGAGCACCGGGTTTCGGGTCACGGTCGAACAACTGGAGGCTGCCCGCACCGAGCGCACCAAGTTGCTGATCTTTGTGTCGCCATCCAACCCGACCGGCGCGGTCTACCCCCGCGAACAGATCGAGCAGATCGGCCGCTGGGCCGTGGAGCACGGCATCTGGGTGGTCACCGACGAGATCTACGAGCACCTCACCTATGGCGAAACCGAGTTTCACTCGATGCCGGTGGTGGTGCCCGAGTTGGCCGACCAATGCGTGGTGCTCAACGGGGTCGCCAAGACCTACGCCATGACGGGCTGGCGGGTGGGCTGGATGATTGGGCCGGCCGACGTCATCGGTGCTGCCACCAACCTGCAGAGCCACTCCACGTCCAACGTGTGCAACGTTGCCCAGAGGGCGGCGCTGCAGGCCGTCAGCGGTGACCTGGAGGCTGTTGGCGTCATGCGCGCCACCTTCGACCGGCGCCGACTCACCATCCACCGCATGCTGAATGAGATCCCGGGTGTCAGCTGCATGGAACCCGAGGGAGCGTTCTACGCATTCCCAAGTGTTGTCGGGTTGTTGGGGCGGTCGCTGGCCGGTCACACTCCACAGACCACCCTCGAACTGGCTGATCTGGTGTTGTCGGAGGCCAAGGTGGCGTTTGTGCCCGGTGAGGCCTTCGGTGCTCCCGGGTACGCTCGCTTCTCCTTTGCATTGGCCGACGATGACATGATCGAGGGGGTCGCACGCATCGCTCGTCTGGTAGCAGCCGGATGAGGCGGGGCCCTGCGGTGGTTCGGCCCGGATTCCTGCGACCCGCCGACTTTCGATGAACAGGGGGTCGCCCGAGCCGGGGCACTGGCCCAGTCCCCTGAGTGCCCGCCAGGTTGCGGCGCCAGGCTCTCGCCCCAGCGAGGTGCAGGTGGCCGATGGTGCCCTGTTCTGGTCGGAAGGTCGAGCTGCTGAGGGCGGCAGGGTGGCCATCGTTCGTTGGGCCCCGGAGGATGGCGCCGTCGACGTGGTGCCGGCCGACGCGGACGTTCGCACCCGTGTGAACGAGTACGGCGGCGGTGCATGGCGCGTGGCGCCCGGCGTGCTGTACGCCTCAGCGCGGTCTGACGGACGAGTCTGGGCATTCCCGTTTGGCCCACGGGGCGCTCTGAGCGCCCCGCAGCCGGTGACGGCGGCTTGTCCGTCAGACGCCACCATCCGATATGCCGACTTGCAGCTCACCCCGGACGGCGGGACGCTTCTGTGCGTTCGGGAACGGCCGGTGCCCGGCGCCGAGGCGCTGCAGGAGTTGGTGGCGATCCGGCTGTCGGACGGCGCAGTAAACATCCTGGCCGCCGGGTCCAGCTTCGTCGCCGACCCCCGGGTGTCGGTCGACGGCTCGATGCTGTGCTGGCTGGCGTGGAGTCATCCAGACATGCCATGGGACGCTTCGGCATTGTGGGTGGCCGACCTGTCGGCCAATGCCGCCGGGCTGTTGGACATCGACGATCCGCGGGTGGTTGCAGGCGGCCGCATGGCCCCCGAGAACCGGGGTGGTCCGGTTTCGGTGTCCGACGCGGCCTGGGGTGACGATGGGGCGCTGTGGTTCGCCTCCGATGGCCTCAACGGTTACTGGAACGCCATGGTGTGCCCGCCGGGTGACGCTCGACCCGGCTCGGCTCGGCCGGTGGACCCCGGGCCTTGGGAGTTGGCCCAGCCTCATTGGGTGTTTGGCCGGACCCGTCTGGCCCCACTTCCCGGTGGTGGTCTGCTGTGCGCCCGACGCCTCGGTGGTCGGGACCACTTGACCCTGCTTCCTTCGCACGCGTCCCCAGCAGGTCTGGGCGAGGCGGTCGCCGTCCGGTTGAGCAGCCGGGACGGAGCGGGCCGGGCGAGTGTGGACGTCCCAGCCTCCGTCGGGTTGGACGTGGCGCCTGAGCTCACCCAGGTGGAGACGTTCGCAGTGGGTGATGGCCCCGGCGGCGGACGTGTGGTGGCGGCCGTGGTGATGGGGGCGGACGTTGCGCCGCATGTGCGGTGGTGGACCGTCGACGAGTTGGTGGCCGCGATCGGAGGCTCACCTGGTCCCGAGGGCCGCGCTGCCACCCCGACCGACGCACCGCCCGGCCGTGCACCGGCGGGGCGGCTGATGGCCGGGTTCGGTGTGCCCAGCGGCCAGGCGGACCTGGCTCCCGAGTGGATCTCGGTTCCGCAGCACCTGAGTTTCCCCATCGAGCATCCGGGGGCCGACGCAGCGGTCGAGAACACCCACGCGCTGTACTACCCGCCCCGTAACCCAGACGTCGGCGAGCCGAATGAGCCGCCGCCGCTGGTGGTCCGCATCCACGGGGGCCCAACGGCCGCAGCCGAGTGGCGTTACCGCCCGGACGTGCAGTTTTGGACCACCAGGGGTTTCGCCGTCGCCGACGTGAACTACCGCGGATCCACCGGATACGGCCGCCCTTACCGGGATGCGCTGAAGGGTCGTTGGGGCATCGTCGATGTGGCCGATTGCGTCACGGTGGCCGATGGTCTCGCTGCGGCAGGTCTGGCCGATCCGGAGCGGTTGTTTATCCGGGGTGGGTCGGCAGGGGGGTTCACGGCACTGGCTGCGGTTGCATTCCACGACACCTTCGCTGCGGCGGCCTCCAGCTACGGGGTGGCGGATCTGGCCTTGCTGGCCGCCGAGACCCACAAGTTTGAGAGTCGCTACCTGGACTCGCTGGTGGGCCTGTACCCGCAGGAGGCGGAGCGATACCGGGCCCGTTCGCCGCTCTTTCACGTGGATGGCATCGACGTGCCGGTGCTGGTGCTGCAGGGCAGCGACGACCCGGTGGTTCCCCCCAGCCAGGCGGACGCGCTGGTGGCCGCACTTCGTGAACGTGGAGTGCGGGTGGAGGAGCGTCGCTACGAGGGGGAGGCTCATGGTTGGCGCCGAGCCGACACCATCGTCGACGCGCTCGACACCGAGTTGGAGTTCTTCCGGTCCATCTGAATCGGTGGCGCCGAGCCGTCCGTTCGGTGAACGCGGTATTGGCAAGATCGCCGACGAAACGGTCGTTGGTGAGCGCGGATTCTGTGGCGGGTTCCGTTACGCTACGTGACTTCAGCGACACATTCGGAGGAATCTGACCCTATGCGTCTCACAGTGCTTGGATCATCCGGCACGTTTGCCGGTCCGGACGACGCATGCTCCGGCTATCTGGTCGAGCACGACGGTTTTCGGCTGCTCATGGATGCGGGCCCCGGCACGCTGTCAAACCTGCAGCAACACGTTCCACTCGATCGGTTGGACGCCGTCCTCTTGTCACACGCCCACCCCGACCATTGGACGGAACTTCCCACTCTGTGCAATGCCTTCAGGTTCGTCTTGGGGCGTGACGACCTTCCGGTCATCGGTCCGCAAGAGGTGCTCACCTGCCTGGAGGAGGCGTTCGGTGCCCCGGTGAGTCCGACGTTTGCGCTCGAAGAGGCCGCAGATGGCGACGAGTTCGACCTGGGTCCCATCGAGCTGCGCTGTTCGGCCACCGATCATCCCGGCAACACCCTGGCTTTTCACATGTCGGCGGGCGAGGCCGCAATCGCCTATTCGGCCGACACCGGGCCGGGGTGGAGCTTCAAAGAGTTCAACGCCCCGATCACGCTCGGTGTCTGCGAAGCGTCGTACCTGGATGATGCCGACACCGGCGGACTCCACCTCTCGGCGGCACAAGCCGGCAACATGGCCCGCGACGCCGACGTGCCATTTCTTTCGGTCACCCATATCGTGCCCGGACAGGATCGCACCGCCATCGAGGCCGCAGCCGCCGACGCCTTCGGCAGCGAGGTCCACATGGCCACCCCCCACCTTCGATTTGAACTGTGAGCGTGATTTTTTCATGACCCAATCTCCCCGTGCCGACGGTCGAGCCAACGATGAGCTTCGGGCGATCAGCTTCGAGCGCGACGCCACCGAGTTCGCGCTCGGATCGGTGATGGCAAAGTGTGGCCACACCTGGGTGCTGTGCACGGTCAGTCTTGACGAGGACGTGCCGCGTTGGATGCGTGGCCGTGGATCGGGCTGGGTCACCGCCGAGTACTCGATGCTGCCCGGGTCGTCACCGGAACGGATTCGCCGTGAGACCAAGGGGCCCAAAGGGCGTACCCAGGAGATTCAGCGGTTGATCGGTCGCTCGCTTCGGGCCGTGGTCGACCACGCCGCGCTGGGTGAGCGCCAGCTGCTGGTTGACTGCGACGTGCTGCAGGCCGACGGTGGCACCAGGACCACTTCAATCACGGGCGCCTGGCTTGCGCTGTGGGACGCATGCGAGCGGTTGGTTCAGGCCGGTCTGGTGGAGTCCAACCCCATCTCCCAGCCGTTGGCGGCCGTGTCGGTGGGTCTCATCGATGGCGAGGCACGGCTGGATCTTCCCTATGAGGAGGATTCACGCGCCGAGGTGGATATGAACGTGGTGGTGGCCGGTGATGGGCGGTTCGTTGAGGTGCAGGGAACCGCCGAGGGGTCGCCATTCAGCCGGGCACAGCTCGATGAGCTGATGGCGCTGGCCGAAGGTGGGGCCGCGACGCTGTTCGAGCATCAGCGGCGTTACACGGCGACTCGCCCCGAGCCCCGGTCGATCGGTCGACCCGATTAGTGGCGTGAGCGGTTGTTTGGGGCACGGGCTCGACCGTGTAGCGCAGAGGTGTCGTCGTGGCGCCTGAGGTAACCAGGCTGGTACTGGCGACTGCCAATCCGAACAAGGTGACCGAGCTGGCGGAGTTGTTGGCCGCACTGCCCCGCGACATCGAAGTGCTGGCACGGCCACAGTGGGTGGCTGAGGTGGCCGAGACAGGCACCACGTTTGAAGCCAACGCAGACCTGAAGGCGGTGGCGGTTGCCGGCGCTGTGGGGGAGTGGGCCTTGGCCGACGATTCCGGCTTGGAGGTTGATGCGCTTGGCGGCGCTCCTGGCGTGCGCTCCGCACGATATGCGGCCGACCTTGCAGCGCTCGGTGACACGTGGGACGGTACCGGCAATGGCGTGACGGCCGAGTCGGAGGACGAGGCCAACCGGCGAGCGTTGGCCGCCAAGTTGGCGTCGCGGCCTGGTGCATCGTCGGACCGGTCACGGTTTCGGTGTGCGCTGTCGTTGGCCGATCCGACGGGCAAGGTCTGGCTGCGTGCTGATGGCGTGGTCGAGGGTCGGGTCGTCACCACCTGTCGCGGTGAGAATGGCTTCGGTTATGACCCGATGTTCGTTCCGGACGATGGGCACGGGGCCACCTTCGCCGAGATGAGCCGAGCCGAGAAGGCGTCGATATCGCACCGAGGCCGGGCACTGACCGCGCTGATCCGGACGATGGCGTCGCATGGATGGCCAGCCGGGATGGCCACACCGGGCTGATCCTGTGGCCGCCTACCGAAAAACGGGCGCATCTTCGGCCGTACTCGGCAATGCTTGTGCCAGTCGGGTGCCGTCAGCTCCGGCGAGCAACTCGACGAGTGGAAGGGATCCGACGTGACCACCGAACAGGTGCTGGTGCTCAACGTCTCCTACGAACCCCTGGCTCTCATCCACTGGCACCGGGCCATCTGTCTGGTTCTGGCCGAGAAGGTCACGGTGGAAGCGTTTGAGGAGGGGCGCGGCATCCGTTCGGCGCGGGCCGAATACCCGTTCCCGGCGGTGATCCGCCTGAGGCGCTACGTGTACTCGTCCGCCGAAAATCTCGGCGGGTCAACGCGCAGATCGGTGCTGCGGCGCGACGGGCACCTGTGTGCCTATCGCACCTCCAGCCCCGTGTGCGTCGAACGGGCGACATCGATCGATCATGTGATGCCGCGCTCTCGGGGCGGCGGCGATGAGCCCACCAACCTGGTGGCCGCCTGCCTGCCATGCAATCAGCTGAAGGGCAATCGCACCCCAGGGGAGTTGGGCTGGAGGCTTCACCTTCAGCCGCCCGCGGAGGGTGGTGCCTGGCCGCTGTTGGACGTTGACGATGTGCCGGTGACCTGGCGGCCGTTTCTCTCGGCGGTCGCCTGACGCCGGCAGGTGCATCGGGGAATTGGTTCTGCCAACCCTTGCCCCAATCCGTGCTGCGTGGTTGGCTGGTCGACCTCTGGGGGCTCGGCGGAGCCGGCCGGAAGAGGGGGCGTCAGCATGGGAAGTTTGGGAAGCATCGTGATTCCACTGGTGGCGGCGGCCGTCATCGGCTTTGTGGCGGGTTGGTTCTTTGCCCGGACCGGCGAGCGAACAGAGTCCGCCGAACCGGATCTGGTATCGGTCGGCAGGTTGTCTGGGTCCGATGAGTCGACCGGCGCGTTGTCGGATGCAGAGTCTGCAACGTTCGACCGTCGTCTGGCGCAGTTGGAAGCGGACTACTCGCAACGATCCGACACGTTCGTCAAGCGGGAAGCAGAATTGACCGCGGCCGGACGCAAGTTGGTCGAGCAACTGCGGCACCGTGAGCGCGAGCTCGGGGTCTTACGGGAACAACACGAAGCGATCGACGCCGAAGCCGTTCCCGTCGCAGCCGTCGACTCCGAACCTGTGGATGTTGAACCGGCGGACGTCGCTGAAGTTGCCGCAGGGTCCGAATCCGTCCCACCTCCGGTATTGGCGATTTCGGTGGAACCCTCGCAGATTCGTTCAAGACGCCGTTCGGTCATCGATCCTGCCACCGGCCTCCCGCTCGGCGCAGAACCCACCGTGTCGGAATCAACGGCGAACGTTGACGATCCCCAAATGATCGGCTCCTCCCCCACGGGGGAGTCGGATATCCAGCACGGTGGGGTCGCCAAGCCCGACCCCCAACCGCCGAGACTCTCGGTTCGAATGGTGGGACCGCGCGTGCGTCAGGACGATCCGCAGATCATCGATCTTCGAGAGCGCCGCCAGGCGCGCCAGGCTCAAAGGGGCAGCGATCCTCAGCGTCCGATGGCTCCGGCGGGTGGAGGGGGGCCGCTGGAGGTCCCTCTCGACTCGCCGGATGACCTCACCAAGCTGGTGGGAATCGGCCCAAAGATCGCCGGAGAGTTGACCGATGCGGGCATCTCATCGTTTGCACGGTTGGCTCGTCTGGACCCCGCCGGTCCACTTCCTTCTTCGCTTGAAGGCCTCAGGGGTCGCATGCGTCGCAATGGCTGGGTCCAACAGGCCCAAGCGTTGGCTGAATAGCTCCTCGCCAGGCAACCGCTTGACCGTGGGTGCCCTGGTGTTTCGGTGCGGACGGTGGGATTCGAACCCACACACCCTTTCGGATACCAGGACCTAAACCTGGCGCGTCTGCCAACTCCGCCACGTCCGCGTGGCACAGCACATTCGCTGTAGCGCTCAACGCTACCTGTCCCTTGACGGTGGCGTTGAGTTGGAAGCGGCGGGGCGATGGTCTGGACACCGGGTAGCCTCTCGCACCGGCCCGGCATCCAGCCTCGGCCGTATTCAGCCCCGTTGACGTCAGCAGTAGTTGAGGAGTTTTATGAGCGACTCGTTGTTCGCACCCACCGGTTACCAGGCCCCCCGCTCGGGCCCGCTGTCGGGCATGGATCCCTCGGCGGACATCTACAAGCTGCTGTTGAAGGACCGCATTGTGTTTCTGGGCGCCGAGGTGTCCGACGAGCTTGCCAACTTCGTCACGGCACAGATGCTGTACCTCGATGCCGAGGACTCCAGCAAGGACATCATGCTGTACGTGAATTCGCCCGGGGGCTCGGTGACGGCGGGCATGGCCATCTACGACACCATGCAGTTCGTCAACGCCGACGTGGGCACGGTGTGTGTTGGCCTTGCAGCGTCGATGGGGCAGTTCCTGTTGTGTGCGGGCACCGCCGGCAAGCGCTTCGCATTGCCGCACAGCCGAATCATGATGCACCAGCCGTTGGGTGGGATTCAGGGCCAGGCGGCCGACATCGCAATTCAGGCCGAGCAGATGATCTACGTCAAGAAGATGCTGGCGGAACGCATCGCCTTCCATACCGGCCAAACCGCGGAGCAGATCAACACCGACTCCGATCGGGATCGTTGGTTCACCGCCGACGAGGCGAAGGACTACGGCATTATCGACAACGTCATCATCGGCAAGGGCGAACTGGCCTGATCGTCAGCGCCGGAGGCTAACCGGCCTGCCCGACGGCGGTCGTTGCCTGGTCCCGCAACTCGGTCACGGCGTGGGCGAGGCCCTCAGGGTCCTTGTAGAGGGCGCTGCCGGCGACCAGCACATTGGCCCCCGATGCCGCTGCTCCAGAGATGGTGGCGGGGCCGATGCCTCCGTCCACCTCAATGTCGCAGTTCAACCCGGCGTCGGTGATCCAGCGGCGCAGCGTGGCAACCTTGGGCTCCATTTCGGAAATGTACGCCTGTCCGCCGAACCCGGGGTTCACGGTCATCACCAACACCATGTCGCACAACTCCAGCACGTAGCGCACGCTCTCGGGTGGCGTCGACGGATTGAGTGCCACGGCGGGTTGCGCTCCCAGGTCACGGATCGAGCCGAGGGTTCGGTGGAGGTGCTTGGTGGATTCGGCATGCACGATCAGCATCTGGCAACCCGCCTCTACATACAGATGAGCCAGCTCCTCGGGTGCCTCCACCATCAGGTGCGCCTCAAAGGGCACGTCGGTTCTGTCGCGGCAGGCGGCGATGACATCGGGGCCAAAGGTGAGGTTGGGTACGAACCGCCCGTCCATCACGTCCCACTGAATTCGGTCCACCCCGGCATCGGCGAGCGCTGCGCACTCCTCGCCCAATCGCGAGAAGTCGGCGGGCAGCACGGAGGGCACGATCTCGATGTTTCGGTCGGTCCCGGGGTTCGACCCGATGGCGTTCGAAGCGGACGTGGACGGAGCGAATGAGGGCGAAGCGGTGGGAGGCACAACCTCATGGTACGAATTGGGGGTGGAACAGGTCGAGTTGCGGGTAGAACGTCCGGTTGCGGGTGGGCTGGGTCTGGCCCGACGTGATGATGGTCGGGTGGTGCTGGTGGACGGCGCCCTGCCCGGTGAACTGGTGCGGGTGGACCTCGTGGAAGACCAACGGACCACGTTTGGTGAGGTCGTTGAGGTGCTGGAGGCGAACCCCGGTCGGGTTGAGGTGCCGCACTGTCCTCATGTGGCAGACGGGTGCGGCGGTTGCGATCACGCCGACGCACAACCGGCACTGTTGCGTCGGATGAAGGCAGAGGTGCTTGCCGATGCGGTCAAGCGCTTGGGCAAGATCGAGCCACCCGAGGTTGGCGCCGGTCCCGACCTTCCCACCGAGAACTTTCGGACCACAATGCGGCTCGGCGTGACCGATGGTCGAGCGGGTCTCTTTGAGGTGGGAACCCACGACCTGGTGCCGCTGTCGGTATGCGTCGTGGCCCATCCCCGTGTGGAACGCATCGTGACTGAGGGCGGGTTCGCCGACGCCACCGAGGCGATGGTGCGCGTCGGGTCGGCCACCGGCGAAGCGCTGGTCCTCGTCACCCCCAACGCCAAGGACGTGACGGTGCCCGATCCCGATCTCGATGGCGCCGAGTCCGAGGTGCGGGTGGTGGGACTGGACGAGCTGGCCGCCCGGAGGGCTTGGATCCACGAGGAGGTGGCCGGGCGTCGCTTCCGTATCTCGGCGCAGTCGTTCTTTCAGACCCGTCTGGATGGCGCCGAGGCGCTGGTGTCGTTGGTCGCCGACGGCCTGGGGCCTCTCGCCGCGGGCGACCGCCTGGTCGACCTGTACGCCGGCGTGGGTTTGTTTGGTGCTGCCCTCGCAGACCGCACACCCGGCTTGAAGGTGACCGCCGTGGAGTCGGCGCGCTCATCGGTGGCGGATGCCAAAGTGAACCTTGCCAACGCCAATGAGGCGGGCGAGGCACGGGTGATCGCCTCGCAGGTTGCCAAGTGGCGCCCATCCAAGGCCGACGCGCTGGTGGCCGACCCACCTCGGGCGGGCCTGGGCAAGGCCGGCGTGGGCAAGGTGGAGGACACGGGTGCCGCCAGGGTGGTGCTCATCAGCTGTGATGCAGCCGCAGCCGGTCGTGACGTCGGGCTGCTGGTGCGGCGGGGCTACACCCTCGAGTCGTTGACGCTGGTGGACCTGTTCCCTCATACTCACCACACCGAGTCGGTTGCGGTCTTCTCCCGGTAGCGTTCGTTCAAGCGAGGCTCAGACGGGCCCGAATGGGCTCCAGGCGCTACCCGGCGGGTTGGGCGGGGTGCCCAAGCCGCTTGCTTGAATGGCGTACTGCGCTTGGATGAGCTGGTCGTAGACCGCAGCGCCATTCTCGATTTGTTCGAAGGCGGGAGCAACGACGCCGCCACGTCTTGGCGAACGAGACGCCGGCATCCCGTCCGGCGATGGGAAGGCCCCGAACGTGATCGTTGCCCGGCTGTTCCTGTGTTGGCGAACCGACACATCACCAAGCGTGGACAGCGGAAGCGATCTGATCTCTGTGTTCGTTTTTCCACTTCGGATCAGCACACGGCGATCGGTCAGTCCGTATTCGGTCCTGCGCCTTCGCCGCGCATCGATCGCGAACCGGCCGATGAACCCGTGGATGCCGATTGCTACGAATGGAAGCCCGAACAATGCGAACACGAGGGAGGCCGTCGCCGCTCCAAGTGTCCAGAAGATCGCGAACGCCAACCAGAGCATGGAAAACGGAACTGCATACGCGTCCTCCGCTCGAAACATCAGGCCTTGGCGAGGGCGGCCAGACCACAGCAGCCGCTCGTGTGCTTGGAGCACGAACTGCGGGGGAGGGTCAGGGTCAAACGGATCGGACATTTGGCTGCAGACTACTCGGGGGAATGGCCCGGATTGGCTGGACCGAACCCGCAGCCCCCGAGCCGGTAGCGTTCGCCGGTGGGCAACGTCGATGAGGATACCGAATCGGGTCAGCCACTTCTCCGTAAGCGCCGCCTGATGGTCTTGGCGGCGCTGATTGCGACGGTGTTGTTGGCGGCAGTCTGGTGGGGGCAGCGTGATTCGAGCCCCGAGGCGGCCGGGGAACTCACCGTCAGCGTGCAACGGCGGCTACCCCATGACGCTTCGGCCTTCACCCAGGGCTTGGAGGTGGTCAACGGTGAAGTCATCGAGTCGACCGGTCTCTACGGCCGGTCGACGGCCCGACGTTGGAACCTTGGCACCGGCACGACCACCGCCGAGGTGGAGGTACCCAAGCAATACTTTGCCGAGGGTATGACCGAGTTGCCCGATGGCCGACTGGTTCAGATCACCTGGAAGGAGGGCACGGCGTTGGTGCGGGATCCCGACACCCTGCGCGAAGTCGATCGTTTCACCTATCAGGGGGAAGGGTGGGGTATCTGTATGGATGAGACGACCAATCGGTTGATCATGAGCGACGGTTCGGCAACCCTGACCTTCCGCGACCCGGTCACCTTCAAGGTGACAGGAACCGAGGAGGTGACCGATGCCAACGACAAGCCGGTCACCCGGCTCAATGAGCTGGAGTGCGTCGCTGGTCGTGTGTGGGCCAACGTGTGGCAGACCGACACCATCGTGGGCATCGACGCCGCCACCGGCCGGCTGGTCGCCACGGTTGATGCGTCCGGGTTGTTGAGCGATGAACAGGCGACCGATGCCGATGTGCTCAACGGCATTGCGGCGCTCCCCGACGATGAGTTCCTGATCACGGGAAAGCTCTGGCCGGAGGCCTTTGTGGTGCGCTTCGTCCCGATTGAGGATGGGAAATGAATTTCAACACCCGACCAGCCCAGGACGCACTGCTGGACAGCACCTCGGTGGCATGGGACACGGCGGCCCGGTGGTGGGCGGTCCTGGGTGGGCAACGTGCCCTGCTTTTGCAGGTGGCGCACCCTCAGGTGGCGGCAGCCGTTTCCGAGCACTCCAACTGGGAGGCTCGCAGCCTGCAGCGGCTGGTAGCAACGCTGAGGGCCATGCTCCGGCTTTCGTTTGGCTCGGCTTCGGCCGCAAGTGACCAAGCGGAGGCGCTCGGCAGGGTGCACGGCTCGATCGTGGGACGAACCGACGATGGCGTGGGCTACGACGCCGACGACCCCGATGCGCAGGCCTGGGTGCTGGCCACCCTGATTGACAGCCTGTGGGAGGTGGAGCGCCGCTTTGTTGGCCGCCTGAGCGAGACCGACCGAAATCGGTCGGTCACCGAAACGCGGATGTTGGCCCGTTCCTTCAACATTGATCTCGACCGGTTCCCGGCCGATGCAACCGAGTTTCGTGCGTGGTTCTCCTCCAGAGCGGAGGCGCTGCAACCCGATGATCGGTCGCGGGCTTCGGCGCGCTCGATCCTCGACCCGCCGCTGCGTTGGGTGCCTGGCCCTGCCAAGCGGTTTGGCGCGGTGCTGGCATGCGATCTGCTCCCCCCAACAGTGCGGGAAGCACTCGAGTTGCCGGCGGCGAGGCCCGGCGAGGTGGCCAAGATTCTGGCCTGGCAGCGGCGGGGCAGGCGGGTCATTCCGCGTTTGCCTCAGACGCTCACCCTCAATCCGCTGGTGCCGTGGAGCCTTCGGGAGTGATCAGACCGGACCCAGGTGGCTCTGCGGCCTCGGCGAGGTCCACCAACCGATAGACGGGATAGGAGACCTCGTCGGGCCCTTTGCAGGTGAGCGGCGATGGGCTGGGGGTGGTGTTGCGTTCCACGACCACCTCATAGGCGCCCGTCGCCGTCTCGCTGCCGTTCTCGTAGGTGTCGACCCTGAAACACAGTTGATGTCCACTCTCGCCACCGGTGGTGCGCTCCACTCGATGAACGGCGCCTACGTCTCTCAGGCGGTCCAGCCCCACCTCGGTCCGCACGAAGTACTCGGCCGCCTGCTGGGTGAACCCCAGCGTCGAACGTCCTCGATAGTTGGGGAGGTGGATGCGGCCGTCGGCGTGCGCCTCCAGCACGGCATCGGCCGACTCGGGATCACAACGACCGAAGTACAGGCTGTCGGGCAACAGCACCATGTTGGCGGCGAAGCGATCGCCGCCCAGGTGTGAGCTCTCCCAGGCGCTGTCGGCCCAGTGGCTTTCCCTCAGATGGCGGATCAGGGGCCGTCCAAAGCTTGCGCAACAGGCATCATGGCGGCCGTGAGTGCACACCAACGTCAATGGCTGGGTCCAGCAGTCCCAACCGTCGGGTGCTCCCCGTTGGTTGACACCCGGAAGGTCTGAGGTGGCAGCGGCCACACCTGCCAGGTCGTCAACCTGGCGGTGCCAGGCTTGGCCGCCCCGGCCACCGGATACGGCCGGATCGACATAGATCAACTCAACGCGGGTGTCAGCCTCCCCTGCGCCACCTGGTCGCCTCAGGTTGCGGCGCACGGTCAAGGTGCGTATCCCCCGAGTTTTGTTGGCCGCCAGCCACGCCCGGTCGACGTGGTCCCCGAGGTCGGAGTCGATGGGGGCGTTGTGCCCCCAAGAGCCACAGACCTCAACCAACAGCCAGCGGCGCACGCCCGAAGCGGTGGCGAAGATCGACTCGGATCGTTCGAAGGCTGCCCGAGCGCAGCTATAGGGGGCCATGTGCCACCACTCCTTCCCGGTGCAGAGCGGTCAGTACCGTCTGCACCGATGCGTCATCCAGGTCGTGCCCGGGCGCATCGGCAAGGGATCTGACCGTGAAGGGTGCATCCTCATTCAGCAGCAGTGCGAGAAACGGCGCGGCCTCGCTCGGAAAGGTCAATGCCATGTCCCCCAGCTGTAGTGAGACCGAGGCCTCATCGCCACCGGGACCGGCGTTGACGGCGGCAGAAGCCTTGAGTGCTCGGCGGTCATGGTCGAGCCACAGCAGCGGGCCAGGGGTGAACCGCAGCGGTGCTTCCGGGGCGAACACTGCCCGTCGTGGGCGTAACCGGGTACGCGGTTGTCGCTTCCACACCTCCAGCCGGTGAGCGCGTTGCAGGACGTCCTCGTTGAATTGCGAGTCCAGCGACTTCAGCGCATCGAGTCGACCGTCGGCATCGAAGCTGGCGGTCGCAGCCAACGCCGATCCGCCGGTGCTGCTGCGAAGTAGTTGAGCGAAGAGCGCCTGCCAGGTGAGCGACATCACCCCGACGGTCAGGTGCGCAGATTCGTCATCGTTGGTGGACGCAGCATGGGGATGACCGCGAGGGATCACCAGAGCATCACCTGGCTTCAGCACCGCTTCGATGAGCGGATCGCTCAGCTCATCCCACTGCGGCCTGGGGATGCCGGCGCCACGCTTCTGGGGCAGACGGGAACGTTCCAGTGGATGCCAGGTACGCCATGCTTTTGAACCGGTCAGCTGCACCACGATCACGTCGTGATAGTCGAAGTGGAGGTCCAACCCCCGGGCCGAAGACGGGCTGAGGTAGGCGTTCAGCTGGATCGGCTGGTTCAGCTCAAGTGCCAGGTTGGTAGACAACTTGGCCATCGCCGGATCGCTGTGTTGTAGACCTTGGAGTACCAGCGAGGCGCCGTTCTCGTAGGCCTGCAACACCCGGTTGGGTTCGACCAGGTCGTCCAGTTGCTGGTGGCCGACACCCGCCCGTCGGCACAGCAGGTTTCGAGGCAGGACGGCACCGTCACGCACCATTCGGAACGAGGGCGCACGCTGTGAACGGTGAAGCAGATCTTCCCACCAGACGTCAGGGTCGGCTCGATGGGTCGGTTCGACGATGCCGCGAAGATGGCGAGGGGTCGTGCCCAGCGGTTCGCCGGGCACGACCCCTCGTTGGTCGCTCAGGTCGGCGAGTCGGGGAGCTTCGGCATGAAACTCCCGGCGAGTAGCCGGTGGGAAGGTGCCGCTGGAGGCGGTCAACTCGGAGAGCAGTTTCAGGCATCCCCGCCGTCGGTATCGCCGCCGTCGGTGTCACCAGCACCGGCGTCGCCGTCGCCGTCATCACCGGCGTCTCCATCACCGTCTCCGGGATCGGAGGCATCGCCGTCTCCATCGGTGGAGGCAACAATCGTCTCATCTTCGGGCCAGTCGGTACGGATTTCTTCAAGTGTGATGCTCATGTAAGCCAACCTACCCGGCCGCTGCTGTCGGTAACCGGCGAAACCGCGTCAAAGGTCGTTGCTCGTCGTCGACGCTCGCGGGCTAGTGCTGGATGTCGATGACCAAGCGGGATGGAGACTTCAGAACGGTCACCTGAAAGGCCGCCATGTTTTCCAATCCGATCACATGGTTGACGTGGCCTTCAAAGTCTCCGTTGCGCACGATTTCGGTCACGTTCGGGGTGCCAGGCGGACTGAAGCGGGTGGGGCCGACGAACCAGGAGTGAGCGTCGGCGTTGGTGAGTTTGACCGCCAGGAATGCGTGGCCGGACACCTTCACCTTCTTGCCGCTGCCATCCTGGTAGAACGGTGGCGTCGCAAGTCGTACATCCCAATTGGGTAACTGCTTGTTTGCGAACTCGATGACCACACGGTCGGTGTCGCCCTGCCGGGCGCTGCGCACATCGGTGATGTAGGCCATGCCGTTTCCTGATCCGGACTTGGGATCGAGCGAGAAACACGCGGTGGCGGCGATCATCAGCACCACGATGCCGATCGCGGCCACGGCGCGACGGTGGCGACGGCGAGCGTGGGTGCCGGCGGACGGATGAGTAGACATTCTGGGACCTCCGAAGAACCACGGCCGAACTTCGGCCAAAGGACCTGCGAGTCGCCTCGCCCCCATCTGCTTCCAGCCGCAAGGCTTGAGCGCGTCGTAAATCCCTTTGGATCACGCTACGCCGAAGAGCGGGTGATGTGAAGCCCTGCCGAAGCATTGTGAAGCCATATCAACATCCGACCCCGAACCCGGCGCCGGTGCTTGGGCTCTGACACCGCCCGGTCCGCGGTCGGTACCTTGGACGCATCGGACGCGACCTGTGATTGCTGAACCTCCCGTCTCCCGGCCGGAAACCTGTACCGAGTGTGGTTTCGATGCCTCGCACTGGTCTCGCCAGGATGCGATTCGTACGATCGAGAAAGCCGGGTGGCTCACCGGATTGGCCGTGGAGCGCCTCCCGGAGGATATGTGGCTCACCCGGGTGGACCAATTCAACGGGGCCGTCGGCGACCACGTCGCTGACCTTGTCGGCGTCGTCATGTCTCACCGTCATGTCGCCGAGACATTGGTTGAGGCCCCTGGGACCGATCTTGGTGGCATCCCGGACCCGCCGGCCTCGCCCGAGGTTCCCAGCCTCAATTCAGTCGCCACGCTCGAAGGGCTGGATGGCCAGGCTCGCCGCTTCGGCAGTGTGCTCCGCTCGGTCGACGACGAGCAGTGGCGCCATACCGTCACGGTCGGGACGGAGGTCCTGTCGCTGGAATGGCTCGTGCGCAAAGGCGCCCACGAGGTGATGCATCATCTCGCCGACATCGCACGGCTTCGCCACCGACTGGGCGATGTTGTCCAACCGGTCACTGGGATGGTGGCGTCGCTGCATGCAAGCGAGGGCGGGGTTCCCAAGCCGTCGATTCCCCGCGCTGACATTGATGCCGGGGGCGTGATCGGCGATACCCAGGCGGCTCGTCAGTATCACGGACGACCGTGGCAGGCATTGTGTCTGTGGTCGGTTGAAGTGGTCGAGGCGTGGGCGGCCGAAGGCCACCCCATCTTTCCTGGCGCTGCTGGTGAGAACCTGAGCATCGCGGGTCTTGACTGGGCCACGATGCGGTCCGGTCTGATCATCGAGGTTGGCGAGATGTCCGCCAGGATCTCCGCCCCGGCGGTACCGTGCGCCAAGAACAGCCGTTGGTTCACCGACGGCGACCAGCAGCGCCTGGGCCACGACGTCAGTCCGGGTCGGGCCCGCTGGTACGCCGCAGTACTTACCGCTGGGAGCATCCGGCCGGGTGATGTGGTCGTGGTGCGTTCCTCAGCCTGACCACTTTCGGCCGCCGTTACCCGCCCTGGAGCGGGCGAACCTCGACGGGGTTCATGCAGGCTTCGGACGCCTTGCGTGCCCAAACGTGCGCTGCGTCCAGGTCGGTGGTTTCGAGGAGCCAAAACCCACCGATGTACTTGTTTGCCTCGGCGAGTGGGCCGTCGGTGACCGACGTCCCCGAGTCGGTGACCCGCACGACGCTGGCGGACGAAGGCGGTTGGAGCCCGCCTGCGAACAACCAGGATCCGGATGCTTGGAGCTCTTCGTTGAATGCGTCCACCTGTGTGAACGCACGCTGCATCGTTTCGTCGTCGGGGTACACCTCGGCGTCCTCGGCGTGCCACACCGACAGTAGGTACTGCGTCATATCGTCATCTCCTTGGTTTCGGGGCTGGACCGCCGCTCGACACGCACACGGTGAGCGAACCGGAGCGATCGACGCAAGCGCCCTGAGCTAGATCGCGCCATTGAACAGCGGTGGACCGTTGCCGTTGATTTTGATGATCTTCAAGCGGTTGTTTCGCTTGACGTAGATCGACTTGTAGACCTTCTGCCCGGCAGCGTTGGCATACAGGATCACCCGTGTGTTCGGGTTGTCGGTTTCGATCGTGGGTGTCAGCGAGCCCAGATCATCGAGCGTGCTCTGGAGCACGGAGTATTCCTCGAAGTCGGCGAGCGGTGACGCGGCCGACGGGCTCGTGGTTGCCGGGGCAACGGCCGGTGGCGCCGTCGTTACCGGCGCTGTGCTGGTTGGCAGGGCTGTGCTGGTTGGCAGGGCTGTGCTGGTTGGCAGGGAGGTGCTGGACTCCGTTGGCTGGGAGGACGAGGCCGGAGCCGCTTTGGTCGACTCGACTGGCTGCGCTGCCGTTGACGTCGCGGCCTCGCTCGTCGTGTCGACATCCTCGGAGTTGCCACACGCGGTCAAGCCAATCGAACCGATCAGCGTGATCGACAGCAGATAACGACGTAGCGGCTTCAAGGTGGGCCCCTCGGTGGCGGTGTGTGGATGGGTTCGACAGGCAATCAGCGGATGCAAAGTACCCGCATCCTTCGAGAACAAACGAGACCCCAGGCCTCCCGGAAGCCGGGTGACCTGGGGTCTCAGTGGTGTACGCCCCCCGGGACTCGAACCCGGAACCTACGGATTAAGAGTCCGACGCTCTAACCAATTGAGCTAGAGGCGCAAGGAGCCCAAGTGTACAGGCCGGCGTGCGCGCGCCACCAACGATTCGAGGTGGACCGTAGAAAGCGGCCCTGATTCGCCCAGGCGCGAGACGACCGCCCGACCCAATGGGCCGGACGGTCGTCGGTGGGGTGAGCGAGGGGTCTCGAACCCCCGGCCTCCAGGATCACAACCTGGCGCTCTAACCAACTGAGCTACGCCCACCAAGTGCGCCCGATGTTAGGCCGTGGCGCCGCGCCGGTGGAAGTCGATTACCCACCGGCCGTGCTTCCGGCCGTGTCGACTCAGCCGGTGAACCGGGGCGAAAGGGGCCTGGCAATCGCACCGGATGTCGGTTGGTTCTCGCTGGATGGAGCGTTGTTCTCCGATGGTGAAGCATTGTTCCCCGACGATGGGGGGTCGTTGGGTGAGGAGGGACCGACGGGCGGGGGAGATCCTGCATCGACGGGTGCCGTCGCGCAGCTCTGCGGAGCCTCGGTTGGCGTGAGGCACAGCGTGTGTGTTGTTCCGTTGTTTGGTACTTCCACCGAAATGAGGTCGACGCCAGGCGCAGGCTGCTCGGTGCTGGGCTCGACCTTGGTTCCATCGACATCGAGGCGCCAACCCTTGGGGTAGAGCTTCGTCGCCGGTACGGCGATCTCAGTGGCACCGGTGGCGTCACCATCGGCGTAGGTGATCCGCAGGGTGCGCGTCGCCGGGTCGTAGTGATGGTTGTCGGGTAGCCCCGCGATCGCCTGGGCATAGGGCTGGACGATCTGGTCGATTTGTACGCGGTCCTCGCCGTCGGGGCCGAAGGTGCAGTAGCCCTCACCGAAGCATCCGTTGAACTGGGCCCAACCTGACGTGGTCGCCTCCATGGTTTCCAGCACCTGGGCGATGTAGCGGTCGATGCCGGGATATGGCGTGGGGACACCCCATTCGCCCACCATCATCGGCACCTTGTAACTATCGGTGTAGGTGGTGATCGCGTTCGCCCAGTTCTCGAAGAACGCCGGGTTGTAGCCACTCGGGTCACCAGAGCCGTTGTAGATCTCGAGCTCGATATCGGTGTTGTACATGTGCGGGAAGAAGACGACGCGCTCATCGTTGACACGGCCGAGGGAGGTGGCGATGCCGAGTGATGCAAGGTTCGGGGCCTCGATAAACATCCAGCCTTGTTCGTCGGCGGTGCGGATGGCATCGGTGAGACGCTGGTACATCGCCGTCAGTTGGACCGACTCGACCCGTTTGGCGGCAGTGAAGAGGTCTTCGCCTTCGCGTATCTTGCCAAAGGGCTCATTGAGCAGGTCGTAACCGATCACGTTGGGATGGTCGCTGTACTCGGCTGCCACGTGGGTCCAGGTGGCGGCCTGGGCGGCGCGGATGTCCGGGTCCTCGTACAGGTTCTCCCATGCAGCCTGAACTCCGGGTTGAAGGTAGTTGGTGAGGAAGCTGCCGGTGTCCTCAAACGGCAGGCCGTCGTCCTTGGTGGCCCACGGCGGGATGCCGTGCCCACCAAATGCGGAGCCAAAGGTGTCTTGATGGAAGCTCACGACCACCCAGATGCCCCGCTGCTCAGCTGAGGTGATCACGGCATCGATGTCGTCGAGGTACGCCTGGTCGTACTCGCCCTGTTCGGGCTCGACCTGCTCCCAGAACACCGATAGCCGCAGAAGGTTGAATCCTCGGGCGGCGATGGCGTCGAGCACCTCGTCGCGCGCTCCATCGGCTGGGTCGCCGGTCTTGATGTTGACGCCTCGGAGTTGGAGGGCCCGGCCTTGAGAGTCGGCGATGTACTCCCGGCCGTTCGCCCCGGTCACCTGCTCGAAGGCATCCCATGAGTGAGTCGTTTGGGCGCCGGCAGGGTGCACCGGGGCGAGCGCCAGCAGTGCGATGCCGACCAGCGCCAGCAGGCCCGCCCTTCGTCGTCGGTGTGGCTGAAGGGTTGGGCTTGCGGCCATGGGGCCTCCTGGTCGCGGACAACGCTGAGATCAGCGGGAACGATACCGGAGCGGGTTGAAATGGGTGACTTCCGTCCACTCCGTCTGAAGGGCGACCACACAGCGATGCGATGTCGACGCGTGGAAAATGCCGGGGCAGCCCGTTCCCATAGACTCACCTGAGACCCAGCGCCACGAGAACGATGGTCGTGTCGCTGCATCGAAGCGGGCCCCTGTAGCTCAATTGGATAGAGCATCGGACTTCTAATCCGACGGTTGCAGGTTCGAGTCCTGCCGGGGGCACTTCTAAAACCCTTGCAAGCAAAGGGTTCCTAGCGCCAACAGCTGAGCTGTGCAGGAGCCCATCCCACGGTTATCCCACGCTGTCATACCTCGCCGCTACGGTCAGAGGTATGAGAGGTGGCCTCCGAGAGCGTTCGTCAGGTGTGTGGGAAGTCCGAGCCGAGTCGGGCCGGGACCCAGTGAGCGGCAAGCGGCGACAGATCAGCCGCACTGTTAGGGGATCGAGGCGTGATGCCGAGAAGGTCCTTAACGCCCTCGTGGCCGACTCTGACCAGGGCCGAGACCACGGCACCGACGCAACGTTCCGAGAACTCTCGGATCGCTGGCTGGCGCAATCGGGCCCGGATCTGAGCCCGACGACGTTGCGCCGATATGAGGACCTGTTGAGGCTGCACATTTTGCCCGGGCTCGGTTCGGTGAAGATCAGCAGGGTGCGAACGGCTGACCTCGACCGGCTCTACGTCGGGCTCGTGAAGGAGCGAGGACTGTCCCCGGCATCGGTGCGCCAAATCCACGCAATCATTCGGCGGGCGCTGCGCCAGGCCGTTCGATGGGGTTGGATCGCCACCAACCCAGCCGCCGAGGCCAGCCCGCCCAGGGTACGACGTCCTGAGCTGTCGCCCCCCGACGTCGAGCAGGTTGGCCAGTTGCTCGACTACGCCAAGGAGCACCGCCCGGAGTTCGGCCGGTACCTCCACCTCGCAGCAACCACCGGCGCCCGGCGAGGCGAGTTGTGCGCCCTGCGCTGGCAGAACATCGACGTGAACGCCAGCACCCTGACGATCGGACGGGCAATCGTGGCGGTGAGGGGCGGCCTGGTCGAGAAGGACACCAAGAACCACGCCGCCCGACGCATCGCCCTCGATGCCGGAACGCTGAGCGTTCTGGCTGACCAACGCAGGGTGGCTGAAGAGCGAGCCGACGCCGCCGAGGTCGTCCTCCCCGAAGCTGGCTACGTGTTCTCAGCCGAGCCGGACTGCAGCATTCCCTGGACCCCGACTACCACGACCAAGTGGTTTCAATCGGCAAGAGACGCCCTCGGCTTCGAGAATGTCCGGCTTCACGACCTCCGGCATTTTGCCGCCACACGCCTCCTGGGCGCAGGCGTCCCGGTCCGAACCGTCTCGGGTCGGCTCGGCCACGCCAATGCAGCCACGACGTTCACCATCTACGCCCACTTCCTGGAGGCGAGCGACCAGTCAGCCGCCGACGTGATGGGTGACCTGGTCGCCAATCCTGACGCCAGCCGTCCCCGCAGTGCCGCAACGGGAGGGCAGTCCGGTCCGACGATCAGCGGTCAGCCAACAGAAACCGGCTGAGGTGGTGCTTCGTCACTCGGAGCCGGTTCCCGATCTGCAGAACAGGAACCGGGAACTCGTCCCGCTTGTACAGCTCCCATGCGGTGCGATGCACGCCGAGAACCTTGGCAGCCTCGGTCAGGCTCAGAGTGGCGCACGTCCAGAAGTCGATGGCACCTTCGTCGGGGTCGTCCACCGCACTCACAGCGACCACTCCCGCCGCTTCCTGTCCACCCGTGCCGAGAAGTCCTCACCCGACGATCTTGCGTATCGCTGGAGCTCAGGTCCCAACGCCTGCAGGGTGTCGCTGATGCCCTCCGTACCGAGATGCACCGCAGCGCTCGAGGCGCAACCGTTGAGCAACGGCATCAGAAGTCGAAGTGCGCCCTTCCGGCTGCCCTCCTTCAAGCGGGCGACGCCAAGCAGGTCGTGGTTCAGGCTGCTGCGTTGAATGTCAGCCCACTCAGGAGCGATCGGCCACCGAGACTTGGTCTCGTCGCTCGTCGGATTGCGCAGGGTCAGCCACTCTGAAGTCCCGTACTTCCACAGGTCTCCCGTCGCCGCCAACACGTCAACCGGAGTGTCGAGCTGCATTGACCGAAGGGCGTCACGCCCCCACTAAAACTCCAACCGGTGCACGCCTCGGGTGGGGTCGTAGCGCTCGCCCCACACGTCGAACCAGTAGTCATTTCCCGTTCGATTGATCTCGGCGACCTTGTCGTAAAGGCGGGCGGAGAGGCCGCCGCCGTTTCCGGCACCAAAGGTGAAGCCAGTGCACAGGTCAGCGTCCTCGAAGATCGCCCGAGCATCGGCACGACCAACGAATCGCTCAGACATCGAGCGATGCAGGTCAAGCCCTGCCAATCAGAGTGCACGTCCACCCGAGACACCGACCACGTCAGCGGGCCTAGTGCCGCTTCGAACGGTTCAGTCATCATCAGGACCGTGTCGGCTGGGCCGATTGCATGCAGCAACTCTGCCCGAGGCTGAATCCTGACAGTCGGCAGGTGATCGCTGTCCGTCAAGCCCACCCGCCCTCGGGAGTTGTCCAAACAGAATCGATATTTCCCCCACCCATGGCCGGCCAACCTCCACTGGCTGCCACCTACCTCAACGTCGGCAGGTTCGCCGGCTTCGCCTGCTTCCGTCCGAGCGGACTCAAGGCTCTCGACCAAGGGCGAGGGCAACGAGCCCAGCCCAGACAGATAAAGGGCGTCGATGCCAGCAGCAAGTTCTTGAAGAGGGGGAGTCCCTCGGCCTTGGTCGGGTAGTGCCATAAGCTGGCACCATAGCGCTAGTGCCAGACGTTGGCACTGCATTCGTGTAAGTTTCTTGAGACGTCGAGGTCCACTGTGGGTCTCGGAGCAGGCAGGGAGGACAACGATGGCCCTCAAACGCAAGGCGACCTGGCTCGACGTCGCAGTCTCTAACGGAGGGTTTCGGAACGCCGTCAAGGCGCTCAGTTGGGCTCACTCCTGGGTTCACGTCCAAGTTGCCCTCGATCGGGACCCCTCCGTCGATGAGGTCGCCGAGTGGTGGAACACGCCTCGACGGTCTGCGTTCCGGGAGCAGTCAGCGTTCAGGAAGTGCTTCCCTATGCTCGAAAGCCCCGCTGCGATCTACTCCACCGACGAAGCCATGCGGAAGGTTCGGCGGACCGTCGACGTCCTGGCAAAGTACGACGCTTGGCGCCGATCCGATGAAGCGCCCGAGGACACTGAGCTGCTCAACGTGGGTCTCCACGCTTCGGAGTCTTGAACATCGTCTAGTCTCGATGCAGTTTGCGGGTGCTGTGTTACAGGGAACGCACCTGCCCGGAAGGAGCCCAGTGACAGTCCTTGAAGGTAGCCCAGCCAGACTGCTTCTTCGGCACCTCAGGGGTGCCGAACAAGTCGGACGCAGTGAGACAGCTAGCTCTGCTAAATCCATATGGGCGAAGTACTTTGGTGCTAACTGGACTCACGAGATTAGCCAATGTGTACTTTTAACTCAAAGATATGACGATGGAATAACTCTACGGCCGCTAGGCGAGCTCTTGATAGGGAGCTTAAATGCCAAATGGGAAACATTCGCATATGACGTGTCCCCGTACGAACACATTCTGACGTTACAAGCGCAATTGGATGAAACATCGCCGAACGACCTATTCCGAATTGCGGACAGCGACGAACTGGTTTCTGCGTTCGCGCAACTGTTGGAATTGCTCGACGAGGTCCCATTGGTCGAACCCGACGACCTAATAGTCGGTCAGATGCGATCCGCCGTCCAGGAAATATTGCGAGCCGCTCAGAGCGGCTCGCGGACGACGAGCGACCTCACGGGGCCGTGCTTGCGGCTATTAGAGCGACTTTCTGTCCTCCAAGACCGCACAAAGCGTTCAGGAGAGAATGGCGAGGAAATGCGCCAATGGTTGATACGCGCAAACTCTGGTCTCCAAACAGCTGCGGCCATTTGCGCTCTAGTTGGATTCGCCCCGTTTGCAGGTTTGCTGGGCCCGACGCACCATCAAGTGGAGATCACTGCGGTTTCCTGTGCGACGACGATCGAAATTGACCTGACCCCGAAGGCCCTTATGCCGGGTCCCGAACCATCTTCCGAGCCAGCCGCCTTAGAGCCATCTACGTCAGGCGACCCAGTCGATCAGTCGGGTCCTACCTGACAGACCCCAGGCGCCACTCGAACGAAAGTCCGTTAGGTCCTCCGACACAACAGGTGCCGTACCAGGCTCCCGAAGTCCGACTTCGGCAAGGGTGACGAGTAGCGGCGGTGCTCCGGTGACGTTCACTTCGAGTCGGTCGGCGTAGATGGTGACTGACTCGATGAGTTCTTCGACGATCACTCGTCGTTCGGCTGCGGAAGCGTTGTCCCATATCTCGGCGAGTTCGAACGCTGGATCTCGGAGCATGGCGGCGGCTTGTTCGAATGCTTCGGCCAGAGCGTTGTGGTGGCGGTGGGTCTCGATCGCTTCGGTGCGATGGGCTTCGGTGGCTTCGATCTTGGCGGTGAGCTGGCGTTCTTGTTCGGCAAAGAAGTCGTCGGTGATCTTGCCGGCGAGCAGCAGTTCGAAGAGCTTCTGCCGCTTCGAGCGGAGGGAGCCGAGCGTGCCGGCCCGGGACGGCTCCGCCGTCCCCGCTCCGGCTCGCTCCGTCTTCTCCGCAAAATGCGTCCGGATCGCTTCGACTAGCTGGTCGTCGGTCCGGAGCAGCTCGACGCTGAGTCGGGCCGCTCGGCGAAGTCCAGCTGCAGACCGGCCAGGGATGGCGCAGCCATTGCCTCGGGTGCGACACCGGTAGATCGGTTTGCCCCGGCCGTTGGTGTCGATGCCGGTGATCCGTCCGCATTCTCCGCAGCGAACTCTGCCGCTGAGGAGGTCTTTGCCTCGACGACGGCCAGGGGTGTGTGCCCGCTGGGCTGCATCGAACTCGGCCTGGCTCACAAGCGGCTCGTGCTTGCCCGGGAACCGCTCATCTCGCAGGCGGGTGAACCCGAGGTAAACCTTGTTCTCCAAGGCGTGGCGGACGGTCGAGTACTTGAGCCCGGTGCCCTGTTCGATCTGGGGGTAGGACTGGCCGCCTGCTCGAAGCTTGAAGGCTCGTCGGATCAGGTGGGCGTCGTCGTTGGGGACCAGGACCCGGTCCACAGTGTCGTAACCAGTCGGGGCCCGGTTGATCCAGAAGCCGGTACGAACAGCTTGTTCGTTCCCGAGGTGGATGTTTTCGGTGATCTTCTCCCGCTCGAGTTGGGCAAGGAGCCCGTGAAGCCCGGCGGTGAAGCGTCCCGAGGCCGATCCTGTTTCTAGGTCGCCCTCGTTGAGCGAGTGCACGTTGACGCAGTGCTGTTCGAACAGCCGTAGCAGTCGGCTGGTGTCGCCGCTGTCTCGGGAAAGCCGGTCCATGCGCCACACGATGAGATTCGTGACTTGGCCGGCCTCGATAAGACCGACGAGTTCCTGCATGGCAGGACGTTCGAGGTCTTTGCCGGATTGGCCCTCGTCAGACAGGAACTTGACCGGGCCGAGGTTCCTCTGGGCGGCGTACTCGGCGCAGCGTCGGCGTTGGGCGTCAGGGGAGTGTTCGACCTGGTCGTCGGTTGACACCCTTACGTACGCGACGGTCAGCATCGGGTTGAGTCTCCTCGTCGGCCCCAGCAGACAAGACCATACGGGTCATGACCGCAGCAAATACGATTGCCAGGCGTTGGTAGTCGGGCTTGGTCATAGCTGTCGCCGCTTGTCGGCGACTCGCTGGTCGAACCACACCCCGGTTTGTTCGGCGTAAGCGTCGAGGTAGGGACGGATTGCTTCGAGGGTGTCGTCGACGTCGTTGGTGCCCAGCGGAACAGCGGCGCCGGTCAGATAACCAACGAGGCCAGGCAGAAGCCGTCGCATCGTTCCAGCGTTTTCACCGGCCCGAATCCGTTCAGCGGGTAGCGCCGCACCGGCCAACGTCGCTTGCTGGACGGCGGTCCACCGGGGATCGACCGGCCAGCGGGCACGGGTGGCGTCATCGGCTGGCACCCGAAGCGAAAGCCATCGGCCGGTGGCGTAGACCCAGAGCGGCCCGACCTGGTCGAATGCGTCCTCAGGAATCGTGACGCCGAACTCTTTGAGGCCTTGCCGGGAGAACTCGAACTCGACCCGCAGGACCCGTTCACCACGCCGGTAGGCGCTGCCCCAGACGTCGAGCCACCAGTCGTCGCCCTTGGCTTCCATTTCGCGGGTCTTGTCGTACAGGCGGGCGTAGAGCGCTGCGCCCCGGGTGCCGAAGTTCAACCCCGACAAGTCCTCAGTGACCTCGTAAAGCGAGCGACGGTCAGAGTAGGTAACGAAGTTCGACCGCTCTTCGGCCTCGATCCACAGGCCCTGCCAGTCGGAATGCAGATCAAGGCGAGCAACTTGCAACCTCACGTCAATCCCGGCGTTGGCAAGGACACCACGAACCCAGGCAACCGTGCCCTCTGGGCCGAGCCCGTGAAGAGCGTGCGATGTCGGCTGGACCCGCACCGCCGGAAGTGCCTCGCTTGGCGTGAAACCAAACCGGGCCAACTCATGGGCCACGCAGTATCGGCACTTGCCCATCGCCGTGCCGATCACCCTCACGGGATAGCCGCCCAGCACGGAATCGACCGGAGCACCGGTCTCGACCGCTTCCGTCTTCAGCACGTCGAGCTCGTCGAGCAGCCCGACCGGGGCTGTTCCGATGCCGGAGAGGTAGAGCGCATCAATCCCCGAGCAAAGCTCTCGACGTTCTACTCCCGTCTTTGCGAGTATGGGTTGAGAAGGATGCGCTGTTGCGGGCACGACGACCACTCAGCTCTCGGAGTCAGTCGCCGGATTCGCCACCGTCTCAGCAGCGTTCCAGAACAACTTCGGATCGAGGCTCACACCAGCGAACTTTGCCTCGTCAGGGTGCACCCCGAACATCTTCCGGAACTTCGCAACCTTCCGCCAGATCGTGGAGGGGTGCATGCCAAGCGTTTCCTGCAAACCCTCGAACCCCCCGTACAGGTGCCAGGCGACGTAGAAGCCGAACATCTCAACTATCCACTTACGAGCAACCGCCTCGCCCAGAGGCAGAAAGACCGGGTCAGTCACCGGCCTCATCTTCGACTCGTACGAATCCCACGCACGACGAGCAATCCCCTTACCCTCGGGGGAGTCACTGGGTTCCGAACGGAAGTCAGCGGCCACGGTCGAACGACCCACTTGCGAACATGCGAGTAACACTCGCAGAGCTGCGAGCGAATGTCAACGCTGTGGTTCGCCAGGACGTCGGCTAATCTCGAATGCAGTTTGTGGGTGCTGTGTTACAGGAAGCGCACCCGACCGAAAGGTCGGCGTTACCGCAAGAAGGGCATTCCGTGGTTAACAACCCAGATAGATCAGGTCCGAAGCGTGATGTACCCCCAAATCAGGCGAGGGACGCCCCTGACGCTTTGACCGACGAGAACTCAGAAGCTAACTCGGACTTTGCTGGGGTTGATATCTGGGAGCGGATTGATCCATCACTTGCAGCTGTCATCGTTCCGGAAACTGACGAGGCCTCAGAACAAGGTGAGACGAAACCGCAATTGGGTTCGCCCTTAAATAAACCTACTAAACGCATGATGATGGCATGGACCGCCGTTGCGATCATCATATGGGTCTACGTCTTCCTTAAGGTATTTGTTTTCGACTTGGATAGATGGCTCGCAAGTTCGCTACTTGGCAACGACGCCATTGTGAATTATCGCCCTTTTATCATATTGGCTCTTGTGGCCTTGACCGTTCTGCTGGTCAGACGTTCATGGATGCCTCTAGCTTATGTGTTTTTCTTCCCTGTTATCGTCACCTGCGTCTATCTGCCGATGCTCATATACAAAAAAGGCACCATGCAGCTGCTGTTCGCTGCTGTTCATATCATAAGTTCAGCAGGCTACCGCTTTCGCTGGCGATTTGCCGCTGGGGCGACAACTATCCTCCTCGCCTCTGCAATATTTCTATCACAGAATCGGGCGGTTCTAGGATTCGCGGGTGTCTGGATGATGGCATTCTTGCTTGTCCTCTATTTTCGAGGCTTCCGTTCGGCCCTTAGCCCATCCCGTTTCGTGCGTCAGCAGCTAGAGTCCATCCAGTGGTTGGTCCGTTCCGAATTGACATGGAAAATGGTGGGCCTTGAAGACGAACTTAAGGCCCCCGGTATCGTTAAGTACAACGCTACACAGATTCAATCGATCACCACTAAGATCGGATTCGGATTGACTCTACACAGAGCGGTGTATGTCTGGGCCAAGAACCTTCAGCGGTACGGAAAGAGCGGCACGAGCGCCATGATTTCCACCCTGTACTTTGTAGCGCTATTTATTACGTCGTTCGTCCTACTCGGATTGACGAACATGGCGCTTTACGGTATCAATCCGTCGCAATTTGACGTCGCTGTTGCGCCCTCGCTGGTGAAGTGGTGGTTTTATTCTCTTTCCGCTCTAGCGCTGAGCGGAACTGAGGGCATCGCGCCAGCGGGAGACCTAGCCGTCGCCATCAGGATCTACGCGGGCATCCTGGGCCCCGTACTTTTGCTTACTTTGCTGGCGAATATACGGCTCGATCGCCGGAACGCAAGGCAGGATGAGGATCTCGACTCAGCGGTGGACGATCTGCGGCAACAGGGTGGTTTGGTTAGTGACCGGTTTCGCAAGGACTTTGGCGTTTCTCCGAGGGAGGCCGCAGCCAGGCTCGAACAGCTTGGATTGACCATCGGTCTGAGCTTGTTCGGTTCGGCTTTGCCAGAGAACTACGACGAGCTGGAGTGAGACCCGCTGGCTGGGTCGTGGAGCCGCCAACCCGTGTTGCGTCCGTTCGGTCCTCCGACACTGAAAAGTCCGCTACGGCGGCATGGGATCCGAGGCAGACGAGCCAGGATTTGTCATCACTTCGTCATCACCGCTGCATTGGTCGGGCCTCGATCGGCCTATCCGCCCTCGACAGGTGTGGTTGTCGTTGGGGCTGAACTTGGCGCAAGGTCGTCGGGCACGACCGGTACCTCGATGGAGCGGAAGAAGGCGTCATCAAGCCCGCAGGCCTCCGCACTTCGAAAGCGGTCCGTCAGCTGCAGACTGGGGTAACTCGTCTTTGCGGCCACTACCGAATCGAGAACCGCTGCGCAATCGCTCGGATTCCTCTGAAGCCCGGTGACCAGCACAGCGATCGATGCAAGTATGCCCACGAATAGCGGACCAAATACTTTGACCCCGCCGTACCGCCCAGACTGCTCTGGCACGTCCCGGCTGAGTAGCGCAGCAACAGCCAGTTGGTTGGCACGGGCAAGGTCCGTTGCTGATGTCGCGGAAAGGTCCGCCTCCTCTGCCGTTGGCGTAGCTGGTGCCTGGCGGTCTGAGCCCTCATCGACGGGGGATACCTCGTCCTCCCACTCGGTGGACACCCATTCAACTAACGCCTCAAGGTCCTCCAACGAAAGAAGGTCGAGCTGCTCGGACGTCAGCGATACCGGGTCAAGGTTGGTCTGATCGAAGCCGCCCTTCGGCTGACGCACTTTAGCGTTCTGGCGGTCGCGGGCGAATTGGACTGCCGATGATACGAGTCCCCAAGGTGCGGTCACCAGGAATAAGGCGGAGAGTACGTACGGGACTCCAACATCGATACTAAGCGGTGCTGCAAACATGGGGGAGGCGACCGATCTGTAGCGGCGTGAACCAGGTTGATCACGGAAACGCTTGGATCGTAGCTCTCGGGTGTTTGAGGCCCAATAGGGTGAGTCGCAAGGTGGGTGGGTTCTAGATACCCCAGGTGTGGAAGGTGTCAAGCAGCAGTCTGGGTTTGGGCTGGTTGGCGGTGTGCCCATGCGGTGTGTTCGTCGTAGGGGCTGCGTGTTCGGAGGCAGCCGTGGAGGTAGCCGACGAGCCGGTTGCCGAGCGCTCTGAGTGCTTGGTGGTGGAGGTCGCAAGCGGTTCGTCGTTGGTCGTAGAACTCGCGGCAACCGGGGCTGGTGTGCAGCGAGCAGAACGCCCATTGGTCGATCGCGTCGTAGAGGCGCCGGTTGCGGACATGTCGGGCAAGGACGGCGTGTTTCTTGCCTGAGGCGATGGTGAGCGGTGACGTGCCCGCGTAGTTCCTGCGAGACTTGGCGTTGTCGTAGTGGTCGGGGTCGTCCCCGAACTCTGCGAGCACCCGGGCGCCGAGCACAACACCGAGTCCTGGCAGGGAGAGGTAAATGTCGGCGTCCGGGTGTTCATCAAAATGGGTGGCCAGCTCCCGCTCGATGTCTGCGATGGCCCCGTTGAGCCCAGCAGTGACCTCAATCAGCGCTTTGGTGGTCGCAGCGAACGCGACCGCGACTGCTGGGGGCGCAGCAAGCTGAGGCGTACGCAACGCGGCATGGATCTCGGTGGCCCGCGCTTCAAGGTTCCGTTGCCGTCCACCGCGTTTGAGCGCGGAACGGAGCTGTGTAACCGACAACCGTCGGGCCTGGTCCGGGTGCGGCGCTTTGGTCAACACCGCGACAGCGTCACGATCGGCGAGGCTCTCGAACGCTTAAAGTGCGGCGGGGAAGAACTCGCGGAGGTCGTTGCGGAGACGGTTGGTGTGACGGGTCCGGTCCCAGATCAGGTTCTGGTGTGCCCGCGCCAGCACCTTCAGCCCGGCAGCCTGGTCGGTGTCACCGGCGACTGGCCGGTGGTTGTGCCGATCGGTGCGCACCAGATCCGCCAGCAGTTTGGCGTCGCCCGGGTCGGACTTCGCCCCGGCCACATTGTGGCGGCCTCGATAATGCGACACCGACAACGGGTTGATCGCGTACACCCGGTAGCCGGCGGCGATCAGCGCTTGGACCCACATGCCTCGCTCGGTTTCGATCCCGATGATCACGTCGCCAGGGTCGGTGGTGTGCTCGGCGATCAGGGCGTGGAGCCCGGCGATCCCCTCGAGTCCTTCAGGAAACTGTTTGGCGGCGAGCCTGTCGCCGGTGTCGTTCATCAGATGGACGTCATGATGGGTCTCGGCCCAGTCATCGCCCACAAAGATTGTCATCGTGTGCCTCCTTGGTTGGGTTTCAACAGGTGAGCGTGCGGGCTTCCCGAGCGGCGACCTAATGGATCAGTGCTCTGCGGCACGACACCCCATGAGCGCTTGATGGGCAACCCGAACCGACCAGCCGGGGCACGATCTAGAACTAGGAATCCCAAAGGGCTCCAGCGTCAGGAAGTGCTCACCGACTGGTAGCTCGAAACCAGGATCTCACGAACCCAGCGCCCCCATTAGCGGGTGCGGCGTAGCGGCTTGTCGTGCTGAACGCCTATTGAAGACCGCCGGTGCTGGTCCGGCAGCGGCCCCACCATGGGAGCCCTTGAACGGCCAACCTCGGCCAGTTTCTACCCGTGCTGTTGCACCCGTGTGCGGAGCCTCAAGGAACGCTGCGACATGCTCCGCTGCGCTCCCCGTGTCTCCGCTCTTCGCCCTTGACCCACCGCCCCCGAGCGCACCCTGTCGACACATGGTCGAGGCGCCGTTCCGGACGCCTCAACCGTCCGAAAGCCTCAGTACCGACAGGAGCCACCCAACATGGGCCGATCACTTGCGGACCTCGCAGCACTCGCCACCGATCCCGACCTGGACCCGTTCGAGCGCATGTGTCACGCCGCAACGCTCACCAACCGGGCGCACGCCGCCACCGTCACTCACGCCCATACGTGTGCCGCCCGGGGCGAGGAGACCTTGAAGGACCTGGGGAACGTTCTGGCCATGTCCGCCGAGGACGTCGGCCGCCTGGTCGGCTCGGACCACCTGCGCCTTGGTGGCGTTGGCTGAGCGTCGGCGGGCGCCCCGAGCGTGGCGCCGTCCCGGGCGGTGCTCGCTGCGCTGCGCTCCGCTCCGGGCGGCGCTCCCGTTCGGTGCTGCCGTCGTCGTTCAGACACCGACCTCCATCGCCCAGTTCGACCAGCTTGACCAGCCACGAACCTCCACGGGTGCCTTCATCCGGGCCTGGGTGAGCCTCGATATCCCACGCCCTATCCCACGGACCAGGCGCACGGAGCCCGACCCAAACGACCTTGGCCGACGGGATTGCCCTGTTTGCGGGACGCTTCCGACGCTGTAGGACCGAGTGGACGGCCTGAAGCTCACTTCTAATCCGACGGTTGCAGGTTCGAGTCCTGCCGGGGGCACTTCCAGGACGCTGTTTGGCACACCAGCGTCCTTCTCGGTAGCGACCGCCATGAGGGCCGGGCGTGAAAGCGTGACTTGCAAGCGCCAATTTGAGCTGCCCGCGGACGCCAGGCTCGGCGACGGAAGTCCGGGTCACCCAGCGTGGTGTGTGTCGGTTCCGGTGAGGATCACCTGATCGGCAGGCTGCGTTCGCTTGACGCGACCGAGCTGGCGCCTTACCCAGGCGATGACAGCGCTTGCATCCTCAGCAGAGAGGAATGCCAGGTATGCAACGCCAACCGTGGCGGGAAACAATCCCAGCCGCATCGCATACCCCAGCAAGGCGTGGAATCCGAGACCCAACACGATGCCCCACCGTCGGGTCTTTCGATTCACGAGCAGGATCGGCAGGGAAACCTCGATGACCAAGGTGCCCCAGGTCATCAGGTTGTGGGCGAGGGAGGAAGTGATGATGAAGTCGGGAATCCAGAAACGGCGCATCGATTGGAGGTAGAGGGCCCGAACGGTGGCGGTGCCCCCCAACCACGTGCTGCCTTCCATCTTGTCCATCACCGTGACCACGTACATGGCAACGATCTGGAGGCGGATCACCGCCAAACCCCAAGGCGGGCCCCAGGGTGGTTGTGCCACCCCAAGGCCGCTGAGCGGAGTGTTCAGCCCGGTTGCCGGAGCGATGAGCGCGTACAGCGCGAGGAACAAAAGGAGGAGCCGCAGAACATCGTCGCCCCCGTTGAGCATGAGTGGCGACGATGCCATGAGGCTGGTGACCGTCACGAAGGCGACCGGTGCTGCCAGGCGCACCGCCACCCCGACGATCAATGCCAGTCCGCCCAGCACGGCCAGGCCGAGCACCACACCCACCGCCACATCGCCGCTCCACCACCTGAAGATGGAGAGTTGGGCGGGGCGGGGCCCCTGCGACGGCACGATCGACGTCGGGCCGTAAAGATCGTTCAGGTCCGGCAACAGGATCATGGCCCAGAACACCACCAAGGTGCCGACGCCGCTGCGAAGCAGGATCCAACTGTCCAACCGTTGCGGTCGCAACAGAACGGAATTGAGCCTTCCCGCCGGCACCTCGACCAGACGCGAGAGCCAAGATCGGTGGGCTGCGGGGTTGCTCATTGGTCGGACTTCTTCGCTCGTCCGTCAGGGGAATCGTCGACCGGTGGGTTCTTGACCGCACCCGGGGCGTCGGGGTCGAGCACCACATAGGTGTCGGTTGACACCTCCAGCCGGGCAAACGGAAAGGTCCTCTCGGTCCCTCGGTCGTCGGGGTCGTCGGCCCGTCGTTCGATCCAACGACGGCGCAGTTCGATTCGCTGAGGGTCCCGGCCCCGTGATCGGAGTTGCCGCAACGACCATTGCAGTACCTCTGGCCAACGTTCAGCTCCGGACGTGGGGGTGACGCGCTCCCGAACCTTGCGCCAGCGTTCGGATCGCACCGTCGGCACCCACACTGGACCGGTTGGCAACGATTCCACGGTGATGGCGCCGTCGGCGTCGGTCACCACCACGTCCAACTGCACATCGGTGGTTGGAGGGTCAGGAGCAAACAGCGCCCAGTTCTGATTGAGGGACAGGGCGTCGCCGGTGTGGAAAACCCAAAGCGGAACGTGGCGCTTGATGGGGGAATCGGGGAGGGCGTAGATGACGATGAACAGCCCGGTGACCGCCACGACGGCCACGCCGAGGATCGAGCGGATCTTCGAAGCCGCGGATCGGACCTCACGTTCCGCCGGTTGGGGGTCGGTGTTCGTCTCCATCGGCTCGGGGCCGGTGGTCATCTCGATTGGTTCGGAGTCGGCGCCTGCCTCGTCAGTCTGGGCTGGATCGGACATTCGTCAACGCTACCGACAATTGTGAAGAGCCGTTCGATGACGGGCCGCCGGACATCCGCATCCAACCCTTGCTTCCGGCCTGTGGCGGCACCGGCAGGTCTTGGGTGGGAGCTAAAGACCGAGCGAGCGACCGATGATTTCCTTCATGATCTCGGTGGTGCCGCCGTAGATCGTGGTCACCCTGGCGTCTGCGTAGGCGCGTGCAATCGGATACTCGGTCATGTAGCCGTAGCCCCCGTGCAACTGGACACCCCGGTCGACCACGCGACCCTGCAACTCGGTGCACCACCATTTGGCCATGGCGGCCTCCTCGACGGTGAGGCTGCCCGCGTTGAGGGCGACGATGGCCTGGTCGACGAACGCCTGGGCGACCTCCACCTCGGTGTGGCACTCGGCCAGAACAAACCGGCTGTTTTGAAACGAGCCGATGCCCTGACCAAATGCCTGACGTTCCTTGGCGTACTCCAGCGTCCAACCCAACGCCGCTCGGGCCGTCGCAACGCCGGTGACGGCGATACTCAGCCGCTCCTGGGCCAGGTTGGAAACCAGGTAGCCGAACCCGCCACCCTCGTCGCCCAGGAGGTTGGCGACCGGCACCTCGACGTCGTTGAAGAAGAGCTCGGCGGTGTCCTGGGAGTGGAGGCCGATCTTGTCCAGGTTGCGGCCCCGGTCGAAGCCGGCCATGCCCGCCTCGACCACCATCAGTGAGATGCCGCGGTGGCGCTGGGTCGGATCGGTCTTCGCCGCCACGATCACCAAATCGGCGTTGATGCCGTTGGTGATGAAGGTCTTCGACCCCGACAGCACGTAGTGGTCGCCGTCGCGGATGGCGGTGGTGGTCATCGAGGCCAAGTCGGATCCGATGCCCGGCTCGGTCATTGCAACGGCGGTGATCAGCTCGCCTGAGGCGATACCCGGCAGCCAGCGGTTGCGTTGGTCTTCGTCGCAGTAGGTCAGGAAGTAGGGCGTGGTGATGTCGTTGTGCAGCGTGAGACCCAGGCCCGCCCCACCGATGCCGGCTGCGGCCAACTCTTCGGCCAGCACCACGTTGAAGCGAAAGTCGTCGCTGCCCCCGCCGCCAAGGCTTTGGGGTACGGCCATGCCCAAAAATCCGTGCGAACCGGCATCGGCGAACAGGCTGCGCGGTGCCAAACCGGCCGTCTCCCACTGCAGATAGTGCGGCACGACGTCGGCCGTGATCCAGTCGGCGACGCTGCGGCGAAACAACTCGTGGTCGTCGTCGAACAGGGTGCGTTCCATGGTGATCCTTGCTGGGGTCGTGGCCATGAGGGGCCGCTGAACGGAGGTTCCAAGCCGGGTTCCATGCCGGTTCGGGCCAAACCTAATGTGGGGATATGGAACTTCCCTCAGGCTTCACCGCCCACGTGGGCCACATCGGCATCCGCGACGACAGCACCGACTTTGCCATTGTTGCCGCCTCGGGTGTCACCACGGCCTCGGCCCGCTTCACCCGCAGCCGATTCGCAGGACCGTCGGTGGAGGTGTCCCGTCGATCGATGGCAGACGAACAGCTGCGGGCGGTGGTGGTCGTCTCCAAGAACGCAAACGTGGCCACCGGCCCGACAGGTCTGGCCGACGCCGAGGAGTTGGCCGAGCGGGTCGGTGACCTGGTGGGGGGCATGGCAACCGACGTGTTGGTCACCTCGACGGGGGTGATCGGACGGCCCTACCCGATGGACAGGGTGCGGGCGTACCTCGACGGCATCGCCGGAGCCGAATGGACCGACCGGTTTCCGGTCACCGATGCCACCGTTGTGGCGTCGGCGATGATGACCACCGACACGGTGCCCAAGGTGGCGGAGGCGCGGGTGGGGGAGTGCCGGGTGGTCGGGGTGGCAAAGGGCGTCGGCATGATCGAGCCCGACATGGCCACGATGCTGGCGTTCGTCTTCACGGACGCGGAATTGCCGGCGGCCGAGTTGGATCGGGTCTTCGGGAGCGTGGTCGATCGCACGTTCAACTCGCTGTCGGTGGACACCGATACCTCCACCTCCGACACTGCCGCTGTGCTGGCCTCGGGTCTGGCAGGCCCAGTGGACACTGCCGCGTTCGCGGCAGGTCTCGAGGACGTGTGCGTCAGCCTCACCCGCCAGTTGGCGAGCGATGGCGAGGGGGCCGAGACGCTGATCGTTGTCCGAGTGGAGGGCGCACGGGATGATGATCAGGCTCGGCGAGCAGCCAAATCGGTGGTGAACTCACCTTTGGTGAAAACGGCGGTGCACGGCGCCGATCCCAATTGGGGTCGGGTGGCGATGGCCATCGGCAAACTGTCCGATGACGTCGATATCGATCAACAGGCCGTTTCGATTCGTTTCGGCAACGACGAGGTGTACCCCGGAGTGCCCGACGAGGCCGGCCTGGAATCGTTGGCCGAGTACATGCGTGGCGACGAGGTTCACATTGGCGTGGACCTCGGCATCGCCGATGGGGCCTGGACGGTCTATGGATGCGACCTGACCGACGGCTACGTCCGCATCAACGCCGACTACACCACATGACCTTGGCTCTCCCCATATCCTCGACGCCACCCGTTGCTGGAGGCCCCATGACCGTTCCACGTATTGATCTGCCCGCCGATCTCGCCGCGGCAGGCGCCGACGGCGTGGGTCGGTCGCTGTTGCGGGACGCGCTGGATGCGCCCAGCGTGGTGCCTGGGCTGGTGGCCACCGCCGGGATGGCCAACCGCTGGGCCGTGGTCCGGGTCACCAAGGTGGACGATGCCGGACAGGTGCACTTCATTCAACTGGAGGCGGACGACCCGGCGGCGCAGGCAGTGCTCGCAGACGCTCGGGCGGCCGCCGACCCTCTTTGAGCTTCGGCTGCGAGGAACCGGCCTGACAGCTTGAACTTTCCGAGACGAAAGAGAGCGGGTGACGAGAATCGAACTCGCATAACCAGTTTGGAAGACTGGGACTCTAGCCATTGAGCTACACCCGCGGGTGGCGCCGATTGTAGCCCCCCGGACGCGACAACGGCCCACCGAGAAGGGTCCCGATGGGCCGTCACGTCGTGCGCAACCGTCGCTGCGCCTGCGCCTCAGTCCTGGTTGGCCTTCTGGCGTGCCTCGGATGCCTCGGCCTTGGCGTCGGCCTTGCGGGCCTCGGTCTGTGCCTCGGCGGCCTCGCGCTGAGCCTCAGCCTTGTCCTGCTGGGCCTGGCCTTCGTCTTTGAGGTCGTCGTTGCCGACCAGCGAGCCGACGGCTTCCTTGGCCCGACCCTTTACGTCCTCGACGACGCCCTCGACGCCCTTCTTGGCTGCGGAATCGTTGTGATCTGCCATGTTGTGAACTCCTCGTTCGGTGGGGGAGCAGCTGCTGTACCCGCACTCGTGAGCTCTAAACATTTCTGGCTGAGAAGTTTTCGTCGGGACGGGGAGATTTGAACTCCCGACCCCCTGCTCCCAAAGCAGGTGCGCTACCAGGCTGCGCCACGTCCCGTGGTCGACGTCGTCGACGGCCCATGACACTATCGGCTCCGCCGTTGGCGCCCCTCACAGGGGTGGCGGCTCCGGCGCGTCTGGACCGGCCACACTTGGTGAGATGGGCGACGTGCTGGTGATGCTGGGGGTGCTGTTGGTGGCCGCAACGCCGTTGGCCTTGTCGGTGTTTGCGCTGTTGGATGCTGCTCGTCGTCCGGCCTGGGCATGGTCGTTGGCCGAGCGGCCGCAGGCCATGTGGATGGGGATGATCCTGGTGGGGACCTTCCTTTCGATCCTCGGGATCGGGCTCTCGCTGTACTACCTGACACGGGTTCGTCCGGCCGTCGCTGCGGCCGAAAACGGCAAGATCTCGTCGCCCCGTTCGGTGACCCCCCGTGTTGACCCCTAGGATGCCCGACCGATGAAGTCTGTTGTAGAGCCTCTTGAAGGCAACAAGGTCAAGGTCCGGATCGAACTCGACGACGCGGAGTTCACCACCGCGCTCGACGAAGCATGGGGAACCATCGCCAAAGAGGCGAGCCTCCCCGGCTTCCGAAAGGGCAAAGTGCCCAAGCAGGTGGTGAAGAGTCGCGTCGATGCGTCCTTCGCACGAGGCGAGGCGATTCAGACCGCCGTACCCCGCGCCTATGAGGATGCGATTCGCGAACACGAGATCGATGCGATCGATCAGCCTGACATCGAACTCGATGAGGGTGCCGAGGAAGGCCCGGTGATCTTCACCGCCACGGTGGAGGTACGGCCCGAGTTGACCCTGGAGGGCTACGGCAGCCTCGAGGTCACCGTGGCAAACCCGCATCCGGCTGACGACGAGGTCGCCGACCAGATCGACAAACTGCGCACCCAGTTCGGTGGACTGGTGGACGTCGAGCGGGCGGTGGGCCAGGACGACTACGTCACGATCAACCTGGTGGCGAGCCGTGACGGCGAGGAGATCGCCGGCATGACCGCCGAGAACTACCTGTACCAGGTGGGTTCCGGCGGCGTCGTACCCGAACTCGACACCAACCTGGTTGGTTTGGAGCAGGGTGAGAGTTCCACCTTCGAGGCCGCTGACCCCACAGCCGCCCCCTCCGAGGCGGATGAGGACGACGCGGACGACAGCCAGGCCACCATCACCCTCGAGGTGGAGGTGCTGGGGATCCAGGAGCGCGAGCTTCCCGAGCTGACCGACGAGTGGGTCGCGGATGCCACCGAGTTCGAAACCGTCGCAGAACTGCGCGACGACATCGTGGACCGCATGAGCGGCCAGGCACGCGATCGGGCCCAGTCTCAGGTTCGTAACGAACTGGCCACCGCTCTGGTGGAGTTGGTCACCGACGAGGTTCCGGAGGCCCTGGTGCAGGCGGCCGCCCAGGAACAGCTGGAGTCGATGGCTCGTATGTTGAGCCAGTCGGGCATTGAGCTTGGCCAGTACCTGCAGATGACCGGTCAGCAGCCCGACGAGTTCCGCGCCCAACTCACCGAGGAAGGTGCGCGGCAGGCCAAGGTGGACCTGGCATTGCGTGCTGTGGCAGCCGACCAGAACCTGGCCCCGTCCGACGAGGAACTGGACGAGGAGCTGGCGCACCTGGCGGTGCACGCTGAGGTGGAGCTTGAGACCGCCCGTACCAACCTGGCCGACAACGGTCAGATGCCGGCGCTGCGCGCCGACATCGCCAAGCGCAAGGCAATGGATTGGCTCATCGACACCGCGTCGATCACGGACGCCTCCGGTGCCCCGGTCGACCCGGAACTGCTGAAGATCGATCCGCACGATCACGGGCATGACGAGCATTCTGAGGAAGATGAGCCGGGCGACGGGGCAAATGAGGGCGACGCGGCCGACACTGGTCAGCCCACCGGTGCAGACGTCGTCGAAGACGACGCTGAGATCGACCCCGAAGATGAGGCCTGAGATGACCTACCTGCCCCCGACTGCAAGCGTTCACCAGGCCGGATCCGGGTTGGCCTCGCTGCAGGTCACCAATTACATGGTGCCCAACGTCATCGAGCAGACCTCGCGGGGTGAGCGCTACAGCGACCTGTACTCCAGGTTGCTGCGGGAGAACATCATCTTCCTGTCGACGCCGATCGACGACACGGTGGCCAACCTGGTGTGCGCCCAGCTGTTGTTCCTCGAGGGCGAGGATCCCGACAAGGAGATCAACCTCTACATCAACTCACCCGGCGGTGACATCAACGCGCTGTTCGCCATCTACGACACGATGCAGTTCATCCGTCCCGAGATCAACACGATCTGCCTGGGTCAGGCTGCCTCGGCCGCAGCGGTGCTGCTGGCCGCCGGCACGAAGGGCAAGCGCATGGCGCTGCCCCACGCCCGTGTCCTGATCCATCAGCCCCATGGTCAGTCGGGTTACGCCCAGGCGTCCGATATCGAGATCGCCGCCAAGGAGATCCTTCGCATGAAGGTCGCCCTGGAGGAGGTGCTGGCCCATCACACCGGTCAGGACCTGGAGAAGATCGCCAGGGACACCGAGCGTGACTTCATCATGACCGCCGAGGAGGCCTTGGCCTACGGCGTGATCGACGAGATCATCACCGCACGTTCCGGCGAGCGGACCGACGGCCCCATCGCGCCTGCGAAGTAGCCGGCCGGCGCCGGTGTAGGAGCACAAAAGGCTCCTGCTCGGCGTCCTGTTGTCCTACACTGTGGGCGGAACAGCTGCTGAGCGAAGGTCCCCGAGGTCGGGCTCCGAAGCGCCTACGCTGGGTAGCCGATCGTGTGAGTGACGAGGGAGAAGCCAACGACGTGGCCAAGTTCGATGGAGGAAGCGAACTCCTCAAGTGCTCGTTCTGCGGAAAGTCGCAGAAGCAGGTGAAGAAGCTGATCGCCGGTCCCGGCGTGTACATCTGCGATGAGTGCATTGAGTTGTGCAACGAGATCATCGAAGAGGAACTCGCCGAGGGTTCCGACTTCACGCTGGAGCATCTGCCGAAGCCGAAGGAGATCTCGGCGTTTCTCGACGATTACATCATCGGTCAAGAGTCGGCCAAGCGTATTTTCAGCGTGGCGGTGTACAACCACTACAAGCGGGTGCAACACCAGCAGAAGTCCGCGCGCGACGACGTGGAGTTGTCGAAGAGCAACCTGTTGCTGGTCGGCCCCACCGGCTGCGGCAAGACGTTGATGGCCCAGACCCTGGCCCGCATGTTGAACGTGCCGTTCGCCGTTGCCGACGCCACCAGCCTGACCGAGGCCGGCTATGTGGGCGAGGACGTCGAGAACATCCTGCTGAAGCTGTTGCAGGCGGCCGACTTCGATGTGAAGAAGGCCGAGACCGGCATCATCTACATCGACGAGATCGACAAGGTCGCACGCAAGGCCGAGAACCCCTCGATCACCCGGGACGTCTCTGGGGAGGGCGTGCAACAGGCGCTGTTGAAGATCCTGGAGGGCACGGTGGCGTCGGTGCCGCCTCAGGGTGGGCGCAAGCATCCCCACCAGGAGTTCATCCAGATCGACACGTCCAACGTGTTGTTCATCTGTGCTGGGGCCTTTGCCGGGCTCGAGGGCATCATCGAACATCGTGTCGGTAAAAAGTCGATGGGGTTCGGGGCGGATGTGCGCACCCTCCACGAAAAGGATGCCGGTGCGCTGTTCCGGCAACTGATGCCCGAGGACCTGTTGAAGTTCGGGTTGATCCCGGAGTTTGTAGGTCGCCTGCCGGTGATCGGGGTGGTGGACGGGCTCGATCGAGAGGCGCTGACCTCCATTCTCACCGAGCCGAAAAACGCCTTGGTGGCGCAATTTCAGCGCATGTTCGAGTTGGACGATGTTGAGCTGGAGTTCACCGACGACGCCCTGTCCGCCATAGCGGATCTGGCGTTGGTGCGTGGTACCGGGGCCCGTGGGCTTCGTGCGTTGATGGAGGAGGTGTTGCTGGGCGTCATGTACGACCTGCCCGGTCGCACCGATGTGGGCAAGGTGCTCATCGACGATGCTGTGGTGCTGGATAAGGTGAACCCAACGCTGGTGCTTCGCAAGGAAATGGCGCGCACCACCCGGCCGAGCCGGGCCGCCTCCTGAGCGCGTCGGGCACGCCCTCAACCGGCGATCCCTTCCGCTGGTTGGACGGACTCGTCGACCACGAGACGTCGACGCCAGGCATTGCCGAGGGTCGTCTCCGGCCTGGGGGTACTTCGGTTGCCGGGTCGGACATCGCCGATGACGAACTGGAGTCGATGCGCCAGTTGTGCGGGCTTCTGGGCGATCCGCAGCACGCAGCGCCGGTGATCCTGGTGACCGGCACCAACGGCAAGGGCACGGTGGCCACGCTGCTCACCCGTCTGCTGATGGCATCTGGCCTGACGGTCGGCACCACCACGTCCCCCGATCTTGGCTCTGTCCTCCAGCGGGTGATGTTGGATGACGAGCCTCTTGAGGCCGAGGTGCTGTCCGAGGCGTTGGAGGCCGTTCAGTTGGCGGCGGGGGCGCTGGAGGCACCGCCAACGCGATTCGAGGCGCTGATCGCTGCCGCATACCGGTCGTTCGCCGATGCTGCGGTTGAGGTGATGGTGGTCGAGGTGGGCATGTTGGGTCGCAGCGACGCAACGAACGTGGCCGATGCGCAGGTGGCTGTCGTGACCAACATCGGCCGTGATCACACGCCGGGCGGGCCGGGTTGGGAGCAACAGGTTGCTGCGGCCAAGGCGGGCATCGTACGACGTGAGTCCACCGTGGTGCTGGGCGGGATGGACGATGAGTTGGCCGCCGTGATCGAGGCTGAGGGGCCTGAGCGCGTGGTGCGGGTGGGTCATGGGTTGGAGGTGGATGGCGACCAGTTGGCGGTGGGTGGCCACCAGGCTGAGTTGCGCACCGAATGGGGAATCCATCCGGAGGTCTTTGTGCCGGCGTTCGGTTCGTGGGTGGCGCCGAACGCGTTGCTGGCGGTCGCGGCCGCCGAGGCGTTCTTCGACCGGGCCCTGGACGATGAGGTGATCGACGAGGCATTTGCCGGAGTGCGCCTTCGGGGTCGCGCCGAGGTGCTTGCTCGGCAGCCGTTGATCATCCTTGATTCGGCCCACAACCCCGAGGCGGTGATGGCCCTGGCCGACACGCTGAGCACCGAGTTTGATGTGGTGGGCTCACGCATGGCCGTGGTGGGCCTGCTGGTCGGTCGTGATCCGCGGTTGATCGCCGAGGCGCTGGTGCAGGCCCGTCTGGATTCGGTGATTCTCACCAGTCCGCCGTCGCCGCGCGCCGCCGACCTGGCCGACGTGGTCGCCGCCTTCACCGCCGCCGGATTGTCCGTGGAGTCGGTGGTCGACCCCGAAACCGCCCTCGCCCGGGCGATGCGCCACACCGAGGAGGAGGACCTCCTGGTCGTCGCCGGTTCGATGACACTCCTGCCATTGGCGCGCGATGTGATCGAGGCCATTCTCGAGGTTGATGGTCGTGGCTCGGGACAGGGACCCGAACCGGAGTTCCTCGAGCCCGACTGATCCGACCCCAGGCCAAGTGGGTGGCTGAGGTCTGCTCCGAGGTTGCTCCGGGAGGCCCCGGTTCGGGGTGGCGGGTGAGGTGAACTATCGTTCGGCGCCGTGAACCGTACCTTCATCATCTGCAAACCTGACGCCGTCGAACGCAACCTCGTGGGCGAGATCCTCGGTCGATTTGAGGCCAAGGGACTTCGCCTCGTCGCCGCCGAACTACGCGTGATCGACGTGGAGACCTCCCGCCGGCACTATGCCGAACACGTCGAGAAGGGCTTCTACGCCGAGCTGGAGGATTTCATCACCCGCGGGCCAAGCCTGCTGGCGGTGCTGGAGGGTCCGACCGACACGTGGGCGATGGTTCGGTCGATGATGGGTGCGACCAACCCGGCCGACGCCGCCCCCGGAACGATTCGAGGCGATCTCGGCACCCTCTTCACCGAGAACCTGATCCACGGTTCGGACTCGGGTGATTCGGCAGCGCGTGAGATCGGGATCTTCTTTCCCAACCTGTAGGGAGCGCACGGTGGACCGGCGCTCCGAGAATTTCTGTGGCCCTGCCCTGGACCGCGGCCCTCAATGGATCTAACATTGAGATCTGGTTACGGTGCCGCGATGGTACTGTAACGATCCCATTCGTCGTTCGTCCCTACCGGTCGTCATCATGGGTCTGGTCTAGGGTTGGTCCATGGGCTGGCTCCGACCGGCACCAGTGAGGCAGAGGTACCCCCATGGCCATACGAAACCCGTTCTCGATGGGCCGAGATCTTGCGATCGACCTTGGCACTGCCAACACGTTGGTGTACGTGCGTGGCGAGGGCATCGTCCTCAACGAGCCGTCCGTGGTAGCGGTCAACACCATCGACGGGTCGCCGTTGGCGGTCGGCATGGAGGCCAAGAAAATGATTGGCCGCACACCGAGCCACATCCAGGCGATCCGTCCGTTGAAGGATGGCGTGATCTCGGACTTCGAGATCTGCGAGAAGATGCTCCGGTACTTCATCCAGAAGGTGCACAAGGGTCGCTTTGCCAAGCCGCGCATGGTGATCTGCGTGCCGGGCGGGGTCACCGGCGTGGAGCAGCGAGCCGTCAAAGAGGCGGCCGAGCGGGCTGGGGCCCGTAAGCCCGTCTACATCATCGAGGAACCGGTGGCGGCGGCGATCGGTGCCGGCCTTCCCATCCACGAGCCCCGAGGCAACATGATCGTGGACATTGGTGGTGGCACCACCGAGGTTGCCGTGATCTCGCTGGGTGGGGTGGTCGCCAGCCAGTCGGTTCGGGTCGGCGGCGACGAACTGGACGATGCCATCATCCAGTACGTGAAGAAGGAGTACAGCCTGGCTCTGGGTGAGCGCTCCGCCGAAGAGATCAAGATCAAGCTTGGCTCGGCCAACGAACTGCCCGAAGAGATCTACGCGGAGATCCGGGGCCGCGACCTCGTGTCCGGTCTGCCGAAGACGGTGGTCACCTCGACCAAGGAAATCCGCGAAGCATTGGCGGAGCAGGTCTCTGCCATCGTGGATGCGGTCAAAGTGACCTTGGACAAGACGCCGCCGGAACTGTCGGCCGACATCATGGATCAGGGAATCGTCCTGGCCGGAGGTGGCGCCTACCTCGCAGGGTTGGACGTTCGTCTGGCCAACGAAACGGGAATGCCCGTCAATCTGGCCGCCTTCCCGCTTGATGCGGTGGCGTTGGGTTCGGGGCAGTCGCTGGAGGCATTCGATGCCTATGGCTCCGTGCTGATGACCGAACCCGAATAGCCGAAGCCTCGTGCAAATCCGGGATCGTCGGACGCGTCTGCGAATCACTGTGTCAGTGGTGCTGTTGTTGTCGATCACCTTGATCACGCTGGACGCTCGTGACGTGGCGGTGGTTGAGTCGGTCAAGTCGTCGATGGGCGATGGCCTGACCGGCGGTGACGGTGCGCTCGGCGCTCTCACCCGTCCGTTCCGCAACATGTGGCACGGAGTGCAGTCCTACGACAGGTTGAAAGACGAGAACGGAAAGCTTCGCGAGGAGATGGCGAGACAGAAGAACGCCGGACGTGACGACCAGATGGCAGCGCGGAAGTTGAAGGAGTTGGCCGACCTCGTGGGCATCACCTTCACGTCCGACTACGAAACCGTGGTGGCTCGACGTACGTCGGGACCCAACAGCAATTGGGACTCCAACACTGCGTACATCGACGTTGGTCGAGCCGACGGGGTCGCCGAGGGCATGCCCGTGGTCAATGCCGACGGGTTGGTCGGTGTGGTGGAGAAGGCCTACGAGTCTCGTTCTCAGATTCGCCTGATCACTGAGGTCGACCTGCGGTTCAGCGTCCGAATTGGCGATGAGGGCCTACCCGGCGTGGGCCACGGTGTGGGCAGCTTCGACCGTCCATGGGTGATCGACTCGGCCGTGGATTTGGGTGCGCCGGTCACCCCGGGGCAACAGGTGGTGACCTCGGGGGTGGCCGACAGCCGATTCCCGGCCGACATCCCGGTTGGATCGGTGAGTCGTGTGAAGGCCGATGATGCACAGAAGCTGACTCGCCTCGATGTGGATCTGGCTGTCGACTTCGCCACCTTCGACTTCGTCGAGGTCATCAAGTGGACACCTGACGGCCCACGTGCCAAACCCGCCGGAAGCCCCACCACCACGGTGACCCAAGACGGCGCTGGGGACGATCCGGTCACCACCACCGGCAGGGCCAAAGCCGATCCGTTCGACCCGGGTGACAGCCAGGTTGGGATCGATCCGGACTCGTCGACCACGGTGCCCGGCGTCGGTGCCGACACCACGCCGGTGCCCTCCGCCCCGGCCGCGGTCGGAGCCGCCACCGGTGGTTAGCGGACGGATACAACAACCATGAGCTGGAACGCGCGTGGCCGTTACGCGTTGGTTCTGGCCAGCATGACGGTTCTACAGCTTGGCCTGTTCTCCGACCTGCGCATCGGCGGCGTACACCCTGACATCACGCTGCTGGTGGCGGTGGTGTCCGGCCTGGTGGCCGGGCCGCGACGAGGCGCGGTGATTGGCTTCTGGGCCGGGCTGCTGATCGACCCGGTGCTCCCCACGCCGCTGGGGATGACAGCGCTGGTGTGGGCCACGGTTGGGTTTGCGGCGGGGATGGCGGAGGAGCTGATCAACAGCCACACCCCGCTCGGGCTGTCACTGTTTGTGCTGGGTGGGTCGGCCGGCGGCTCGCTGATGTATGCCGTCGTTGGTCAACTCTTCGGGGCTCAGACCCTGACCGGCAACGACGTCGGCCGGGTGGTGGGGTTGATCTCGGCGACCAACGCGTTGCTGGCGCTGCCCACGATCGCCGTCGTGGAGTGGGCCGAGGAGTCGCGGTCAAACATCACTCGATAGGTGGCATGAACACCTCCACAGCAAGCGGGCGCGCGGCGCCGCTGAGGCGGTTGCGGCTGGCAGACTGGGCGGCCCGTTATGGATGACACCCCGCGCCTCCGACTTTCAATTCTGGGAATTGTCTGCGTTTCCCTCTTCGCGTCCTTGACCGCGCGCCTGTGGTACCTGCAGGCGATCGACCGTGAAGAGTTCGCGGCCACAGGTGAGACGTTTCGACTGCGAACGGTGAAGCAGGCCGGACCTCGTGGCCGGGTTCTGGATCGCAACGGCAAGATCCTGGTGGACAATCGGTTGTCGGTGGTGGTGGGCATCGTTCGCGACGACGTCAACAAGCTCTCTGCACAGGAAACGAGCGACCTCTACGGCGCTCTGGCCGACAAGTTCAACCGCTATGACATTGAGGCTCTGAAGCGTGCGGACATCGCCGACGCCGTCAACGATCCCAGGTACAAGCCGCTGGACTTCATCCCGCTCTACCGGGACGCACCGGCGGAGATGGAGCTGTTCTTTGCCGAGCATCGCGAGGAGTACCCGGGGGTTCGGGTGCGACGCGAGACCGTGCGCACCTATCCCTACGGTCACATCGGCGCCAGCATCCTGGGGTATGTGGGCCAGATCGCTCCGGCCGAATTGGAGGACAAGGATGTGGTCGCGGCAGCGGCCAAGGCCGGCAAGCCCTACATCGAGGGTGGCGATGAGATCGGCAAGGGCGGCGTGGAGCAGTCGATGGAGGCCGACCTGCGCGGCACGCCGGGCACCACCACCGTCGAGGTGTCGCGCACCGGGGAGGTCGTGCAGGTGCGCGACGAGACCCCGCCCGAGGTTGGTTCCGACGTCTGGCTGAACATCGACATCGACGCACAGGCCTGGGCCGAACATGTGCTGAAGGCCAACATGCGCGCCGTGCGTGGGCATCTCAGCAAGGACGGCAAGGTATATCGGGCGCCCGAAGGAGCGGCGGCCATCGTCAGCCCGCACGACGGCTCGATCGTGGCCCTTGCCTCGGTGCCCACCTACGACCCGTCGGCGCTGGTGGGGGGCATCTCAACCGACGTGTGGAACGAACTGAACGACCCCAAAAACGGCTATCCGCTGAACAACTGGGCGGTCAGCGGCCAGTTTCCGCCCGGCTCCACGTTCAAGTTGATCTCGCTGTACGCCGCGCTGGAGAACAACATGTTCGGGCCCGGCAACCCGCCCGGCTTTGAGGACTCCTCCGGCAAATACACGATCGCCGACTGCGAGGGGCCCACCTGCACCCGTCAGAACGCCGGCGGAAACGCCCTGGGGTTTGCGGATCCGCAGACGTCGATCACCATCAGTTCCGACGTGTTTTATTACTGGCTGGCCGATCGCATGTGGCAGGGGCGGGCGCTCCTGGGCGAGACGCCGATTCAGGATGCCGGCACCAAGTTTGGACTGGGCGAGAAGACAGGCATCCCGCTGGCGGGGGAGCGGGGCGGTCGGTTGCCGACGCCGGAACTGTTCCGCGAACGCTACGACGATGCCGGGAAGAACCTGAAACCGGGCGAGACCAACCCGATGGGACGCCGCAACTGGACGGCGGGCGACAACGTCAACATGTCGATCGGCCAGGGCGAGGTGTTGGTGACACCGCTGCAGTTGGCCAACGCCTACGCCACCTTGGCGAACGGTGGCACGCACTACAAGCCGTTGCTCGTGCAGAAGGTGACCAAGCCCACCGATGCCAACAAGGATCCCCTGGCCGCCGACAATCCCGCCGAGGAGGTGCAGGTGTTCAACCCGGTGGTGAAGAACCAGCTCACCTTCGGCACCGCCACTGACGGACGAAGTCACCTGGAGGTTCTCCAGGCCGGCTTCCAGGGCGTGATCAGCAACGGGCGCGGGACCGCCAACAAGATGTGGGAGGAGACCGGCGGCCTGCCCGGCATCTGGAGCGCGAAGACCGGCACCGCCGAGTTGGGAACCAAGTCCAAACCCAAGGCCGACGGATCGGTCTTTGCCCTGTATGGCCCGGTTGACGCGCCCTTTGGTCCCAACTACGCCATCTCGGTGATCATCCCCGAGTCTGGATTCGGGGCGGACACCGCCGGCCCAACGGCGGTGCGCATCATGGCTCCGCTGGTGAACGGCAACCTTCCTCCCGCGCCGAAGGTGGATGAAGACCGCGCACTGCCCCCGGTGCCGCCGTTGAAGGTCAAGCCATGAGTGTGCAACCCGGGTTCGGGTACAGCCCGAGGGCGCCCCTGCGCGTCCGTACGCCCGACATGACGGCTGCCTGGCGGCACGTCGACTGGCTGATCGTCGGGGCGGTCACAGCGCTGACCCTCATTGGGTTTGCACTGGTGCACTCGGCCAGCAGGCAGTTTGCGACCGGGTCGCTCCTGCCTCGTCAGTTGGTGTTTGCCCTCATGTCGGCCGGCATCGTCGCAGCCGTTGCGGCGCTCGACTACCGCCGTATCATCGCCCACGCCCACTGGGTGTATCTGGCGGCGATGGGCCTCCTGGCGGCGGTGCTGGTTCCCGGCGTTTCCAAAACCGTCAACGGCACCCAGGGCTGGTTCGACCTGGGCGTGTTCCAGTTCCAGCCCGCCGAGACCGCCAAGTTGGCCAGCATCGTCGCCCTGGCGGCGTTGCTCGGCGGCGATCGCATCACCAGCCGTCCGCTGCGTCTGGTGGCCTGCCTGTCGCTGGTCGGGCTGCCGATGGCCATGGTGCTGCTGCAGCCGGACCTGGGGTCGGCCCTGGTGTTTCTTTTCATTGGCGCCGGCATCATGTTCGTCGGCGGTATTCGTGGCCGTTATCTGGCGGTCCTCGCCGCGGTGGCGGTGCTCGGCGTGGTGGGCATCCTCAACTCAGGTGCGCTGGATCAGTATCAGCAGGACCGGATCACGACTTTTGTCCAGGAGCGGTGCCCCGCCTCGGAGGATGCCTGCTACAACGTGCAGCAGGCCCAGATAGCGGTGTCGTCGGGCGGTCTCACCGGCTACGGCTATGGCAGGGGGCCCCAGACAACCGGTCGATTCGTACCCGAGCAGCAGACCGACTTCATCTTCACCGTGGCCGGCGAGGAGTTTGGGTTTGTCGGTTCGGTGGCCATCCTCGGGCTGTACGCGGTCTTGATCTGGCGCATGTGGTACGCCGCCATGGTCGCTCCCGACCAGCAGGGCCGGTTGCTGTGCGTGGGTGTGATGTGCATGATGATGTTCCACCTGTTTGAGAACGTCGGGATGAGTATCGGGATGATGCCGGTCACCGGTATCCCACTGCCGTTCATCAGCTACGGGGGATCGTCCCTGATCACGATGTTTGCGGCGGTCGGTCTGGTGCTCAACGTGCACATGCGCAAGTGGGACGTGTCCTGACCCGAGGTTCCTGAGGTGACCAGCCCGCAGCGGCCGGACTCCGAGTAGATTGGTGGAACCATGTCGTCGATTTGGAGTTCCCTTGAACCGTTGCTCGAGCGGGTGCAGCGCCCCGCTCGCTACATCGGTCTGGAGGACGGCGCGATCCTTCCCAGCTACGACGACGAGGGTGCCCCCGGCCGCGTGTCGTGGTTGCTGACCTATCCCGACAGCTACGAGATCGGGTTGCCAAATCAGGGTCTGCAGATCCTGTGCGAGATACTCAACGAGCGCCAGGACGCCTGCGCTGAACGTGCCTACGCCCCCTGGGTTGACCTGGAGGCCGAGCTTCGTGCCGCCGGTCTGCCGCTGTTCTCTGTGGGCACTCACCGCCCCGCAAACGAGTTTGACGTCATCGCGTTCAACCTGTCCGCCGAGCTCACGTTCACCAACGTGCTCAACTGCATCGACCTGGCCGACGTGCCCCTGCGTGCCGCCGATCGGACTGCATCGCATCCTCTGGTCGGCGCCGGTGGTCATTGCACCACCAATCCAGAACCACTGGCCGACTTCCTCGACTTTGTGGTGTTGGGCGACGGGGAGGAGGTGGTGGGCGAACTCACCGAGGTGATCGGCTGTTGGAAGCGCTCGAGCTCGGACGACAGGCAGGCGCTTCTGGAGGAACTTGCCACGGTCGAGGGCGTCTACGTGCCGTCGCTGTACGAGCCGATCTATTCGGCTGAGGGCGACCTGGTGGAGACCGTGCCGTTGGCGGCCTCCGCACCCGACGTGATCGAGAAGCGCACGGTGGCCGATCTTGCGGCGTGGCCCTATCCCCGCAATCAGTTGGTGCCGCTCACCGAGGTGGTGCACGACCGGCTGAACGTGGAGGTCTTTCGGGGCTGCACCCGTGGCTGCCGGTTCTGTCAGGCGGGCATGATCACCCGCCCGGTGCGGGAGCGCCCGGCCGAGCAGGTGCGAGCAATGATCTCGAACGGGCTGGCTCGCACCGGTTACGACGAGGTGGCACTGACCTCGCTGTCGACCGCCGATTTCTCGGGCATCCAGCCGGTGGTGGACGGCATCATGTCCGACCCGATCTCTGCCGGACAGGTCTCGGTGTCGTTGCCCAGCCTTCGGGTGGATGCGTTCACGGTGGGTCTGGCCACGTCGATCCGCCAGGGTCGTCGCACCGGGCTGACGTTCGCCCCCGAGGCGGGCACGTGGCGCATGCGCCAGATCATCAACAAGTTGATCCGGGAGGAAGACCTCTACGAGGCCGTCGAGTCGGCCTATTCCGAGGGATGGCGGCGTATGAAGCTGTACTTCCTCACCGGGCTTCCGTCTGAGACCGATGAGGACACCCTCGGTATTGCGACGTTGGCCCGCAAGTGCGTTGAGATCGGGAAGAAGTACCACAAGTACCCGTCGGTCACCGTGTCGGTGGGCGGGTTCGTACCCAAGTCGAACACGCCGTTCCAGTGGTTCGGTCAGAATACGGTCACCGAACTGCAACGCAAGATCTACCTGCTTCGTGATGAACTGCGACGCGATCACGGCGTACAACTGAAGTGGCATGATCCAAAGACCACCCTGATCGAGGGGGTGTTCAGCCGGGGAGACCGCCGGTTGGGTGATGTGCTGGAGTCGGTCTGGCGTACCGGCGGCACTTTTCAGGAATGGACGGAATACTTCGAGCTCGAACGCTGGGAGACCGCGCTGGCCGAAGCCGGGCTCAGCCCCGAGTACTACGCCAACCGCCACCGTCATATCGACGAGGCGCTGCCATGGGATCACCTGTCCGCCGGTCTCCACAAGGATTTTCTCGCCCAGGACTGGGCCGACGCGCTTGCGGAGGTCGGCCTGCCCGATTGCCGCTGGACGCCGTGCTACGACTGTGGCGCGTGCACCGGCTACGGCATCGAGCACGTCGTCGCCTCGGCCGTGCCGCCTGCGGGCGGCAGTCAGGGCACCGGGCAGAACGTCACATCGGATCTGGGCGCTGTGCCGGTGATGCTTGGCGCCTCCGCCTCCGTTCGTGCACCTGTTGGGGTCACCCCGTGAGAGTGCGAATTCGTTACACCGTCACCGGACGAATCCGGTTTCTGGGTCATCGAGACGTTGCACGTGCGTGGGAGCGCGCGCTGCGTCGTGCCGGACAGCCGGTGGCCTACTCCGAGGGATTCTCCCCCCGTCCCAAGTTGCACTTTGGCTTGGCACTGTCGGTGGGTCACGAATCGCTCGCCGAATACGTCGACGTCGACTTCGCTGGACCGGTGGATGTCGTCATGCTGCCGACGGCGTTGTCGCCCCACCTCCCGGTGGGCATCGACGCAGTTGGTGCCGTGGCCATTCAGCGAGCCGACGGGTCGTTGCAATCAATCGTCGACGCCTGTACCTGGCAATTGATGTGCAGCAACGTTGCGACCGAGACTCTGGCGCAACGGGCGGCCGAACTGATGGCCGCCACCGAACTGCCTGCGACGGTGACCCGCAAGGGCAAACCGGTGGCGTGGGACCTTCGACCCATCATCATTGCACTTGATGTTGCCCCCGATGATGGCGCAAGCCTGCTCACAGTCGAGCTGGCGACCGCCCCACGCGGCATCCGAATCTCCGAGCTGCTGGCGGCCTTTGAACCGCTGGAGTTCTCGGCCCGGGTGACGCGACTCAACCAATGGACGACCACCGATGGGAGCCGCACCGAACCGGTGCCGATGCCCCATCTGGTGAGCCACGCTCTCAAGCGTGCGTCATGAGAGGACCAACCGATGGCCGACACAGGCCCAACTTCATCCCCCGTTCCCCGCAAGCCGCAGATCGGAGACTCGATACCGGCGAAGGTGGTGGCTGAACGCAGCAGTACCAACACCGAATCGTCCTCCGGCGGAGGTGGAAGCACGTCGGGAGGCGCCGGCTCGTCCGGCAAGTCTCGCCGGAGGTCGCGAGGCTCCGGCGGCGGCGCTGCCTCGTCGCAGCCCGCAGACGGAGGCGGCGACTCGACCAACGCCTCTTCCGGTGGACCGGGTTCCGACGGTGGGGCCTCGAACTCGGCTCCGACCAAGGGCGGTGGTGGTGGTGACCAGTCGTCGGCAGGCCGGACCCAGGGCGGATCGCCCGGTGGCCAGCCCAAGAAGCGGCGGCGCCGACGTGGCGGCAAGGGCAAGGGCGGCGGAGGCGGCTCGCCCATCAACCCGGTTGAGGCGGTGCTCACCGACGACGCCGGGCCCATCGAGCTCGATGAGGCCACGATGGAGCAACGTCGCGGCCGGCATCGAAATGGTCAGGCGGTCGGTCGGTATCAGATGAATATCCACGTCACTCCGGAGGCCACCCACGTGGCCGTCATGGAGGGGCGCCAGCTCATCGAGCACTACGTGTCACGTCAAGCCGATGACGACACCCAGATCCACGGCAACGTGTACATCGGTCGTGTGGAGAACGTGCTGCCGGGCATGGAGGCGGCATTCGTTGACATCGCGACGCCAAAGAACGCGGTCGTGTATCGCAGCGATGTCATCGTGCCCGAAGGCAAGTCCAAGAAGTCGGCCAGAATCGAGGAGATTCTGAAGGCCCGGCAGCTGATCCTGTGTCAGGTCACGAAGAACCCCATTGCCCACAAGGGGGCTCGGCTCACCCAGGAGGTGTCACTGCCCGGCCGGTTCGTGGTGCTGGTGCCCAACTCCAGCACCTATGGCATCTCCAAGCGACTTCCCGACGACGAACGCAAGCGGTTGCGCAAGATCCTCGACAAGGCCAAACCCTCCCAGCACGGCGTGATCGTCCGAACCGCCGCTCAGAACATCACCGCCGAGGAGATCCAGCGGGACGTGGCGCGCCTGCTGCGCCAGTGGGACCAGATCGAGGCGCTGGCGGCCAAGCAAACACGGCCGGCATTGCTCTACCGGGAGCCGGATGTGGCCACCCGCATTGTCCGCGAGGAGTTCAACGCCGACTACCGTTCGGTGGTGATTGACGATCGGTCACTGTTCGACGAGTTGTCGGAGTACGTGGCGTCGGTGTCGCCCGCGCTCGCAGACCGTATCCAGTACTACGACCCTGCCGCAGAGGGGCTGTCGCTGTTCGAGCGCCACCACGTCTACGAGCAACTGCACAAGGCGCTCGATCGCAAGGTGTGGCTGCCCTCCGGCGGTTCCCTCATCATCGAGGGCACCGAGGCCCTGACCGTGATCGATGTGAACACCGGCCGCAACGTCGGGAAGTCGTCCCTGGAGGAGACGGTGTTCCGCAACAACCTGGAAGCAGCGGTGGAGGTGGCCCGCCAGTTGCGGTTGCGCGACATCGGCGGCATCATCGTGATCGATTTCGTCGACATGGACGTGAAAAAGCATCGCGACGAGGTGCTGAAGACTTTCAAGGCCGCCCTGGCCCGCGACAAAACCCGCACCCACGTGGCGCCCATCTCCGACCTGGGCCTGGTGGAGATGACCCGCAAGCGCATCGGGGAGGGGCTGCTGGAGAGCTTCGCCGATCGTTGTGAAAGCTGTGAGGGTCGCGGCATGACCCTGCCGGAGCATCTGCTTGGCTGATCGTTTCGATCGCCGGGTGCTCTCCGGCCCCGTCGACGTGACGAATCGGGGCGGGGCCACTATCATCGGCAAGCTATGTATGCAGTCATCAAGACCGGCGGTAAGCAGTACCGCGTTCAAGAGGGCCAACGGCTCGACGTCGAACGGCTCAACGAGGATGGGGACGACGTCTCCCTGACCCCGGTCATGCTGGTGGACGGCGAGACCGTGCTGGCCACCCCCGACCAACTGGACGGCGTCAGCGTGTCGGCACGCATCGTCGGCGAAGGTCGTGGCAAGAAGATCGACGGCTTCACGTATAAGAACAAGAGCAACAACCGGCGTCGCTATGGCCACCGGCAGAGCTTCTCCACCATCGAAATCGTCGGCATCAGCCGCTGAGCACGGAGTTCACAGATGTCAAAGACCAAGGGCGGCGGTTCAACCAAGAACGGCCGCGATTCCAATAGTCAGCGCCTCGGCGTCAAGGTGTATGCAGGTACCGAGGTGACCGCAGGGTCGATCATCGTGCGCCAGCGTGGCACCCGCATCCATGCGGGAGAGAACGTGGGTCGTGGTAAGGACGACACCTTGTTCGCTCTTTCCGACGGCACCGTGCGCTTCGACCAGCGCCGCAACCGCAAGCTGGTCGACGTTCTCACCGCTGAGTAGCCACCCGGGCGGTCCGGGTCGCTCGACCCGCTGACTGCCGCGCCGCGGTGCGTCAGAGTGCAGCGTGTGGCTGTGGTCGACGTGCGTGTTGTGTCATCGGAACGGGCCCAGCCCGTGCGCGGCCTGTGTTGATGCGCTGAGGCCGCTGGCGGCCGGCGGGTTGGAGCCGCTTCCCAACGGCTTGGACGGCGCTGCGGCGCTGTGCCGGTACGAGGGCATCGCCACCGGTTTGGTGACGTCGCTGAAGTTTCGGCACCACCGCGATGCGGTTGGTGCCATCGGCGCGGCATTGGCGGTGATGGGCGGCCCGTGGCTGGAGCAGGCAACCATCTGTTGGGTCCCGGCGGCGCCCGCCAATCGAGCTCGCCGAGGATTTGATCAAGGCGAGCTGCTGGCAACGGCCACCGCGCGGGCAGCATCCGACCGACTGGGACAACGAATCCCATCTCGGGCGCTGTTGAGGCGTGAGCCGTCGGACCTCGGAGAATCTGGCCAAACCCCGGGACAAACGGGTCGAACCCGGGTTGAACGCCTGGTTGGACCGGTTCTGCGGCCCACCATGGCGGTGCCTCACCGTGTGGTCGTGATCGATGATGTCACCACCACGGGTACCAGCCTGGAGCGGGCGGCCATGGCGCTGCGTTCCGCCGGTGCCGGTGAGGTCTATGCCCTGTGCGTTGCTGCCACCCCTGTTGGCGCCACGGTCTCGAGGGTTGATGATGCCGATGATGGGGACCGAGCGAGGAGACCTGGGTCACCGCATCGGTAGACTTCTCGACGCTATGGGAATCCTTGACAAAATCCTCCACGCCGGTGAAGGCCGCAAGCTGCGCGCCCTGTCCGACCTCGTCCCTGATATCGGCGCACTCGAGCCGGAGATGGAGGCGTTGTCCGACGACGAACTCGCTGCCACCACCGCCGACTTCCGCAACCGCCTCAACAACGGGGAGCAGCTCGACAACCTGGTGATCGAGTCGTTCGCCGTCGTGCGGGAGACCGCACGCCGGGTGATCGGCCAACGGCACTACGACGTGCAGTTGATGGGTGGCGCAGCCCTGCACTTCGGTTGGATCGCAGAGATGAAGACCGGTGAGGGCAAGACCCTGGTCTCCACCCTGCCGGTGTACCTCAACGGACTGACCGGCAAGGGCGTCCACGTGGTGACGGTCAACGAGTACCTCGCCAAACGCGATGCCGAGTGGATGGGCCAGGTCCACGGCTTTCTCGGCCTCGACATTGGCATGGTGTTGCCGAATCAGAACGACCCGGTGCACAAGCGGGCACAGTATGCCTGCGACATCACCTATGGCACCAACAACGAGTTTGGTTTCGACTATCTGCGCGACAACATGGCGCTGTCCCGTGGCGAGCAGGTGCAGCGGGGGTTCAACTACTGCATCGTGGATGAGGTGGACTCGATCCTCATCGACGAGGCCAGGACGCCGCTGATCATCTCCGGGCAGGTCACCGACGCGGCCAAGCTGTACTACCGCTTCGCAGCGGTGGTGCGCGCGCTGAAGCGCGACGAGGACTACGAGGTGGACGAAGAGAAGCGGCAGGTGTCGCCCCTCGAACCCGGCATCGAAAAGGTGGAGAAGGCGCTGGGCGTCGAGAACCTGTACGACGACCCCACCGCCAACTTTGTGCACCAATTGACCGTGGCGCTGAAGGCCAAGGAGCTGTACCACCGCGATAAGGACTACCTGGTGTCGCAGGGCCAGGTGAAGATCGTCGACGAGTTCACCGGCCGTGTGCTGGAGGGCCGTCGCTGGTCTGAGGGCCTCCACCAGGCGGTCGAAGCCAAGGAGGGGGTGCGCATCAAGGAGGAAAACCAGACCTTGGCCACCGTCACCCTGCAGAACTACTTCCGCATGTACGAAAAGCTGGGCGGCATGACCGGTACTGCGGTCACCGAGGCTGCCGAGTTCATGGGTACCTATGGGCTGCAGGTGGTTCCGATTCCGACCCACAAGCCGCTCGCCCGAGCAGATGAGGGCGACCTGATCTTCAAGGGTGAGGCCGGCAAGTTTTCGGCGGTGGCCGACGACATCGAGGAGCGCATCGCCACCGGGCAGCCGGTGTTGGTGGGCACCGTCTCGGTGGAGAAGTCGGAGGTGCTTTCACGAGAACTTGAAAAGCGGGGCATCGCTCACGAGGTGCTCAACGCCAAGCAGCACACCCGTGAGGCCGAGGTGGTGGCACAGGCCGGCCGGCTCGGCGGGGTGACCGTGGCCACCAACATGGCCGGTCGAGGCGTGGACATCATCCTCGGTGGTAACCCCGAGGGCCTGGCCGAGCGTGATCTGGCAGGGAAGGAACTCGATCCTGACTCGGAGGAGGGCCAGGCCTTCCTGCAGGAGCGTGTCGACCATTGGGCCGCCGAGGTCAAGGCCGAGGGCGACAAGGTGCGTGAGCTGGGTGGCCTGTATGTGCTGGGCACCGAGCGACACGAAAGCCGCCGCATCGACAACCAGCTGCGCGGCCGTTCCGGCCGTCAGGGTGACCCGGGGGAGAGCCGCTTCTACCTGTCGCTCGAGGACGAGCTGATGCGCATCTTCGCCACCGGCGCCATCCAGTTCGTGATGGGTAAGGACTGGCCCGAGGACGTCCCGATCGAGGCCAAAATGGTCTCGAAGGCAATCGAGCGGGCCCAGAACACCGTGGAGACCCGCAACGGTGAGATCCGCAAGAACGTGCTGAAGTACGACGAGGTGATGAACGAACAGCGGAAGGTGATCTACCGCCGCCGTGACCAGGTGCTCGATGGCCTGGATCTCCGCGACGAGGCGCTTGAGGCACTGGCCGACGCCGTCGACACCTCGATCCGCACGTATTGCGTGTCGGAGTTCTCCGAGGAGTGGGACCTGAAGGGTCTGTTGGCTGAGATCGGCACGTTCTGGCCCACAGAGCTGACCGAGGATGCACTCGCGGCGGCCGTTTCCACCGATGAGGTGTACGACCTGTTGATGGGTGAGGCCAACGGGCAGTACCACGCCCGCGAGGAGAGCCTCGGCGAAGACACGATGCGCGATATTGAGCGTCAGGTGATGCTGCGCATCATCGACGCCCGCTGGCGTGACCACCTGCGCGAAATGGATCACTTGGAGGACGGCATCGGCCTGCGCGCCATGGGCCAGCGCGACCCGCTCACCGAGTGGCAGCGTGAGGGCTACGGGATGTTCGAGCAGCTGATCCACACGATTGCTCAAGAGTTCGTCAAGTACCTGATGCACGTCAACGTGGTGCGTGAAGAGCCCACAGAGGCACAGGTCGGCAACATCCAGACGCAGGGACCAAGCGACCCAAGCGACACCTCCGGCACCCCCAAGGTGGCCACGATGGCAAGCGGCGAAGGCGCCAACACTGCTCAGGAACAGGGCGAAGGTGCTGCGCAGGCAGAGCCGGAGCAGGCTCAGCCCGTGGTGAAGAGTGAGTGGGACAAGACACCTCGCAACGGTCCTTGCCCGTGCGGCAGCGGCAAGAAGTTCAAGAAGTGTCACGGGTCGCCCGCAGGCGCCGGCTGATGCCCGGGTTCCACCTCAGTTCAATCGATCAGCACATCGTGGCGGGAGGGTAGAGCCCCCGTGCAGGATCTCACCGACGCGCTTCGGAGACTGGCCGCTGAGCGAGATGAGGCGGCCGAGTATCTGCGCGTCGAAGAACTACGTCGACGCATGCCGCAGTTGGAGGTGGAGCTCGCACGGCCCGACCTGTGGGATGACGCCGAGACGGCCCAGAGCATCCAACGGGAGTTCGCCGAGGCAAGCGACGACCTGAAGCTGTTCGACCGCTTGGACAGCACACTCGACGACCTGATCACGCTGCATGAACTGGCGCGGGAGGAAGGCGACGAGTCGCTGGAAGGCGAGCTTCAGGCGGGCGTCGACACGCTGAGCGACGACTTTGCCAAGCTGGAGCTTCGCGCGCTGTTCACCGGTGAATACGACTCGGGTGACGCCATCATCGAGTTAAATTCGGGTGCCGGGGGCGTTGATGCGCAGGACTGGACCGAGATGCTGCTGCGTATGTATCAGCGCTGGGCTGAGCGCCACGGATTCTCGCTCGAGTTGCAAGAGGTGTCGGAGGGCACCGAGGCCGGGCTGTCCTCGGCCACCTTCCTCCTGAAAGGCCGAAACGCATACGGCTGGTTCCGATCCGAGCACGGTGTGCACCGCCTGGTGCGCATCTCGCCCTTCGACAACAACGCCCGACGCCAGACCAGCTTCGCCTCGGTGCGGGTCACCCCGTTCATCGATGATGTGGGTAAGGACGTGGAGATCGAGGACAAGGATCTGCGAATCGATGTGTACCGATCATCGGGGGCGGGCGGCCAGCACGTGAACACCACCGACTCGGCGGTACGCATCACACACCTTCCGAGCGGCACGGTGGTAGCGGTGCAGAACGAGCGATCGCAGTTCCAGAACAAGGACAAGGCAATGCAGATCCTCAAGGCCAAGTTGCTGGAGCTGGAGCGTCGCAAGCGGATGGATCAGATCAACGACCTCTCCGGTGGGGGCGCCGCCGTGGACTTTGGCAGCCAGGACCGCAACTACGTGCTGCAGCCCTATCAGCAGGTGAAGGATCTTCGCTCCGGCCTGGAGCTCAGCCAGCCCGAAGCGGTCTTGGATGGTGAGCTGGACCCCCTGATGGAGGCGTGGCTGCGCTGGAATCGCACCGTTGGCGGGTAGTTTCACCGGGTGGCACCGCGCCGGTGTTGCGGCTTTGTAACATCTTTGGGTCGAGTCCGTCACAGTGATGCCCAGGCCGGGCTTGCGTTTGTGAATCCCCAGTTCGAGAGGCGACCACGTGATCAAGTTTGAAAGCGTCACCAAGGCCTACAGGTCTGATTCGGTGGCGTTGCGCGATGCCAACGTGGACATCGCCAAGGGAGAGTTCGTCTTCCTCGTGGGCCCGTCCGGGTCTGGTAAGTCCACGTTCATGCGTTTGGTGAACAAGTCCGAGAAGCCCGAAGAGGGTCGAATCTTTGTGGCGGGAAAGGACATCGGAGAGCTTCCCGGCTACAAGGTGCCGTATCTGCGACGCAATATCGGGGCGGTGTTCCAGGACTTCAAGCTGCTGCCGAACAAGACGGTCTCCGAGAACGTGGCCTTTGCGCTGGAGGCGATCGGGCGGCCGCGTCACGTGGTGCGCACCCAGGTGCCGGCCATCCTCGACCTGGTGGGACTCTCCAAAAAATCCGAGAACTATCCCCACGAGCTCTCGGGCGGCGAACAACAGCGGGTCTCGATCGCTCGGGCGTTCGTCAACCGTCCGCTCATCCTGTTGGCCGACGAACCCACCGGCAACCTCGACCCCGCGACCTCGGTGGGCATCATGAAGCTGCTGGATCGAATCAACCGCACCGGCACCACCGTGGTGATGGCCACACACGACCGAGGCATCGTCGACACCATGCGACGTCGGGTGATCGAGCTGGACCGTGGCCGCATCGTGCGGGACCAGGCCCGCGGCGTGTACGAGTGAGGCGGCTCGCTGCAATGCACCGCCACCCACGAGGGAACGAGTGTGAACGCATGACCGAGAACCGAGGCTGAACCATGGCAATGCGACTCGACTACGTCGTACGAGAGACATCCAACAACCTGTTGCGCAACCTGCTGTTGACCGTTGCCAGCATCATCACCTTCGGTGTGTCGCTGGGCATTCTTGGTGGCGCCCTGTTGTTTGTGGCCGGTGTTGACCACGCGTTTGAACGGTGGAAGGACGGTGTGGAGTTCATCGTCTACATGCAGCCCGGCGCCGACCAGGAAAAGATCGATCAGGTCAAAGGCAAGCTGGCAGCGTCGCCGCAGGTCTCCGACATCAAGTTCGTAGACACTGGGGCGACGTTCAAGGAGTTTCAGCAACTGTTCCGAGACGACCCCGATATCGTGGCCTCGGTCAAGCCGCAGGACCTGCCGCAATCGTTCCGCGTGACGCCCACCAATCCCCAGTCCAACGTGGTGTCGGAGTTGGGGCAGAGCTTCCAGAACGAGCCGGGCGTGTACAAAGTGGAGTTCGCGCTCGACGCGGTGAAACAGATGGAGCGGTTCCTCAAGAACCTCTCGACCTTCTTCATCGTGTTGGCGGTCGTGTTGCTCATGGCCACCGCACTGCTCATCGTGTTCATGATCCAAACGGCGGTATTTGCGCGCCGACGAGAGATAGAAGTGCAGCGCCTGGTGGGGGCCACCAACTGGTTCATCCGAATACCCTTTATTTTGGAGGGGGTGGTGCACGCCATCATCGGCTGGGCAGCCGCCACCGCGGGCCTGTGGGGGCTCACCTGGGTATGGCGAACCAACTTCGTGAACAAGGACGTGCAATCGTTCTTCGGCGCCATCTGGTGGACCGATTTCAATGTGCTCGTGGTGATGGGGCTGCTGATCGTGGTGGCGCTGGTGGTTGGCGCCATCGGCTCGACCCTGTCGGTGTCCTGGTACCTGAAGACCTAGTTTTCGGGTTCGATTCTCATCAGGTCGTCGCCCCGCTGGGCGGCGCCGCGTATCCGTTCCGTGCGGCTGAGGTGTTTGAGAACGGCCGCATTCAACCGCCGCTGCCAGCGGTGTGGCATGGGCCGCACGATGTCGATGAACAGCACCACCCGCTCCTCGTCGCTGTGATTCCAGGCGGTGTGGGGGTAGGTGTCGTCGAACACCAGAAGACCGCCGTTGCGCCAGTAGCGTCGTTGCCGACCAACCTGGATGCCGCACTGGCCGCCCGGGGGTACGTCGATGCCGAGGTGCACCCGCAACACGCCTGCGTAGGGGCCCATGTGCCACGGTAGGGACGCTTTGGGTGCGAGTGATGAATGAAGGGCTGTTTGCAGACCGTCGATGTGGCTGAGGACCTCGGCTGTTCTTGGACACTCGGCCAGGTTTGTGCGCGATGGTTGACCCCAGAACCAAAGGAGTACCGCCCTCCACCGGTCGGTGGCCAGCCTGGCCTGCCCCGGGTCGATGGCGCCGAACATCGGGGTGTGTGTCGCTGCCCGGAGGCGGTCGAACTCCTCGCGGATCTCGGGCCAGGCCTCTTCGAGTTCGGCGACCCCAGCGAACTCCGCCGGGTCTTCAAAGGGCCGCCGGTCGAGGGTGAGCCACCAGATGACGTTGACGCCGTACACCCAGGCAAACGGGAGATTGTGACGTAATGCGAGCCACCACTTGGTGACGAAGGCTTGGGCGCGTGAAAGTGCCATGGATCTCCGAAGCTGTGGGCCTGGACCCAGGATGGTACCGGTAGGGTGGCAAATATGGGCAGGTCAAGCAGGTCATGGTCGTACAGCCGATCGCTCCGACGGTTGGTGCTTGGTCTGCTGGCCCTCGGCGGCGGCATGGTGGTGGTTGGCGCCGGCACGGCGTCGGCCGCACCTCCGGCGGCGACACAGTTCGGCGAACGGATCGACTCCTACGACGTCAACGCGGTTGTGGGCAAGGACGGCACGGCCAGGGTTACCGAGACCATCGAGTACAACTTCGGCGCCAACAACAAGCACGGTATCGAGCGCTTCATCCAGGTGCGGTTCGAGCTGAACTCGGACGATCCGATCCTGGAGGGTCGGGACACCTCAAGCCGCTGGGAGCGGGTGACTCCATTGGAGAACCTGTCGGTGTCGAGCCCTACCGGCGCGCCGAGCGACGTGAAGGTCGAGCACCAGGGCGCCATCGAACTAATTCGAATCGGTGATCCGGACCAGACCATCTCAGGCACACAGACCTACGTCATCTCTTATGAGCTGAAGGGCGTGGTCAACGCGTTTGATGCCAATGGCGATTCTCCGGAACCCTACGAGGAGGTGCCGCTCAACATCGTGGGTGATCAGTGGACCGTCCCGATCTCAAATGCACGTGGCAGTGTCACGATGCCTGCCCCCGTGACCAAGGTGAACTGCTTCTCTGGACCGAACGGCGCCACGTCCCCGTGCGGCACGTCAGCGATCAGCGGCGACACCGGCACTGCCTCCAAGGACCAATTGGGGCCGGGGTCGGGAATGACGATGTACCTGAAGGTGCCTGCAGGTACATTCGCCTCCACAGAGCCGATCCTGGACGAGATGTGGAGCCTGCAGCGTGCATTCACCCTGTCGCCTGCGACGGTCGGCGCGGGCGCAGGCCTGGGTGCGCTGTTGGCCGCCCTCGTCGCTCTCGTCGGCTACCGCGTGGGTCGTGACCGGGCGTTTGTGGGCTCGGTGGTCGACCAGAGCTTCGGCACCGACACCGAGAGCGAGCACCGCCTGGGCTTGGGGCGTCACGAGGGCATCACGGTCGAGTTTGTGCCGCCGGCTCAGATTCTTGCTGGAGCTGCCGGCACCATCATCGACGAGCGGGCCGACAACATCGATGTATCAGCCACGCTGATCGACCTGGCGGTCAAGGGCTACCTGAGCATCGAGGATCTCACCGATGGCGACTATCGCCTCAGGCAACTCAACCAGGACCATGCCGGTCTGGTCGAGTACGAAAAGACCCTGTTGACGTCGTTGTTCGTGGCGGGATCGGAAACCACACTGAGCGAACTGAAGTACAGCTTCAGTACTCGTCTCAAGCTTGTGCAGTCGCAGATGTACGACGACATGGTGGCGCGCGGCTGGTATCGCAGCCGCCCTGACCGCACCCGGGCCACCTGGCTGGGGGTGGGGTTCATGGCGCTGCTGGCCGCCGGGGCACTGTCGCTCGCACTGATTGCCTTCACCCGTTGGGCGCTGATTGGGGTCCCGCTGGTGCTGGCGGCGCTGGCGCTGATGGCGCTGTCGATCAACATGCCTGCGCGCACGGGCAAGGGCACGGCCATGTACCGGCGGGTGCTGGGCTTCCGCGAGATGTTTGTTGCGGGCGAGGGCGACCGTCAGAACTGGGCCGCCGAACAGAATCTATTCAGCCGTTACCTGCCCTATGCGATGGTGTTCGGGATGACGGAGCAGTGGGCGCGAACCTTTGCGCAGCTGAGTGCCGAGGGCGTTGTGCAGACCGAACAGATGGGCTGGTGGATGTCACCCCGGCCCTTCGATTGGATCATCTTCTCCCAAAGCGTGAACCACTTCGGCTCCTATGCCGCCGGTACGTTCTCAGCGGTGGTGCGCTCGAGCGCCGGGGGAGCGGGCGGCATGTCCGGCTTCGGTGGGGGCGGCTTCTCCGGCGGTGGCTTCGGCGGAGGCGGTGGCGGTAGCTGGTAGCCCACGTGGAGGGTCTGCCGGCCCGACGGTGGAGGTTTTTGGTGGAGCTGGGGGGAATCGAACCCCCGTCCGCTAAGTGGTTACCGTCCGCGCTACGACCGTTCCCGACGTGTGGCTTGCGGTTGCCACGCTGGCGGGTCAACTGATCTTGCGATCTCCGCCGAGTCTTTCCTCGAAGTCAGCGTTCTTTCACACCGTCAGCGGTCTTTCCCTGCTGTCCATCCTCACTTCTGTTGCCGGGCTGTGAGGATCTGGCCCCGTGCGCCATTGCTGGTCACTATGACTCTCTTCAGACTGAACTAAATCAGGCTGCGAGAGCGAACTCGGAGTTGCCGGTTCTTTGGTTGCCCCGTTTAGCGAGTCTGAGCAACTCGGGTCGCACGAGCGACTTCCTGGTCTCAACGTCGAAACCGATCAGCCCCTGGTGTGGACCCTGCAGGCTATCGGATGGCGGGAGCGACAACCGGTCGGGGGAGTGCTGAGGTTGCGAAGCCTCTGATGGCGGGGTGGCCGGTTGTTGCTCGGCCGGTGAAGTTGGTCACTTCAAGGGCGTGGTGTCGGTGGACGGCGGTGTCGTGACGGGTACCGGCGCCCCGAGTTCGGTCAGGGTAAGCGTGTAGGGCCCCGCCGGAGTGGTTCCCTCCGGATCGAAAACCACTTGGTCGATCAGCCCACCGTCGGTCAACGATGTCTTGACGACGATCTGGCGCTCCCCGCCTTTGCGGGCCCACAATCCGGCCCACGCAACAACGGCGCCTTGGTCCCGGGGGTTGACCTTGTCCATGTTCGACAGGTCGAGCCGTGCCCAGAGCGTGTCGTCCTTGCGGCTGGTTGCCTCGGTTGCCGTGCGCATTGCCGCCAGGGCCGGGCCGATGCCCGGCGGGGCGGCGCCGGCAAGGGCGGCCACCTCGTCGGCCAGGCCTGGGGAGCGGTTTTCCAAAGGCGCCAGGTTGGACAGGGGCACCGAGAGCCACGGTGTCCGAGCCGGTGCTTGAGGGAACCACGACGACTGGAGGTACACCTGGGTTCCCGCCACGAGGACCTCCGGGCCTCCGTCGGGCCGCACACTGAGCCTGCCCGAATCGTAAGCGCCGTTGGTGGAGCGCTTCTCCGAATCGGAGCGGTATCGTCCGGAAGGCTCGGCGCGGGTGGCGTCCACCGCGATGAACAACTCGTCCAGGGCCTGGGCGGTGGGCGGGGAGCCCAGGTCCGACACGGCGCCCGCCCCCTTCGGTGACGGTTCGTCGCTGCGGCAACCACCTGCAATCACCAGCGCACACAGCACCGCCACCGTGATGGAGAGGAGACCCCGATTGCATGACTGCCAACTGGCGTGCCGGCGGCCGAGGTGCCCACTCACCTGTGCTTGGCTGCTCGGGCCAACTCTCGCTCCGTGTCTCGTGCCACATCCCGAGCGGCGATATCCCGACGGCGATCCACGGTCTTCTTCGGCTTGCCCAAGGCAAACTCCAATTTCACCTTGGAGCCCTTGAAATAGATACGCAGTGGCACGATTGACAGCCGCTCCTGCGCCACCTTGGCCGCCAGCCGGTCGAGTTCGGTGCGGTGCAACAGCATCTTGCGCGGCCGGGTGGGTTCGTGCCCCGAATGGTCTTGTGAGTGGCTGTAAGCCGCGATGTGCAGCCCGCGCAGCCACATTTCGCCGGACCGGGTGAGGTCGGCGTAAGCCTCGGTGACCTGCGTGCCCTTGGCCTCGCGCAGCGACTTCACCTCGGAGCCCAACAGCACCAACCCGGCCTCATAGGTGTCTCGCAGCTCGAAGCGACGTGACGCCTGACGGTTGGTGGCGATCACCTGGATATCGTCGCCCATCACACCAGGCTACCGCCCCGCTGCCGGTTGCTCAGTTAGATTTCGCTGGTGCTGGTGTTGAGCAACGACGACCTTGATGGCCTGTATGCGCATGCGCTGCGGGGCTACCCGCTGGAGGCGTGTGGTCTGCTGATTGGCCAGTGGCAGGGCGACGAGGTCCATCGGTTCGTTCCCACTCCCAACGCAGCGGCCTCCAGCCGGATCTACGAGGTGGACGGACGCACCTTTATGGCCGTCGAACGCGCAGCCGATGACGATGGCCTGGCCATCATCGGGGTGGCGCACTCGCACACCCATACCGATGCCTACCCGTCGCCCACCGATGTGAAGGCAGCGCCTGACCCCGACTGGCACTACCCGATTGTGTCGCTTCGAGGCGACGAACCTGTGTTGCGCAGCTTTCGAATCGTGGCCGGCGACGTCTCCGAGGAGGAGGTGGTGGTGACCGACCGCCCGCCTTCCCGACCGGGCTAGACGCACGACGTTCTTGGGTGTCACACAACGCTGCCGGCTCTCGATGGGAGGCGCGCGGGTACAATGTCTACAGAGGTGGTCGGGTTTGTCGGGTTTAGCCGGCACCGGCCGAGCTTCACCCTCGAAACCGTCCTCAACCTCCAGTCCAGATCCAGTGAGGTCTTCCCCATGGCAGTGGCATCCAGCGTGTTGGATCTGATCGGCTCCACACCGATGATCGACGTCTCCGAGCTCAGCCCAAATCCCAACGTACGCATCCTGGGCAAGGCCGAGTTTCTGAATCCCGCCGGGTCGGTCAAGGACCGAATTGCCCGCCAGATGATCCTCGAGGCTGAGGAGGACGGAACGCTTCGTCCAGGCTCGGTGATCATCGAGCCATCGTCGGGCAACACCGGTATCGCCATGGCCATGATCTGTCGGGTGCGGGGATATCACCTCAAAGTGGTGCTGCCCGAGAACGTCACCCAGGAGCGCCGCGGAGCGCTGTTGGCCTTCGGTGCCGAGATTATTGACTCGCCGGGTCCGGAAGGTTCCAACGGTGCGGTGCGAAGGGCCATCGAGTTGGCCGATCAGCACCCCGAGTGGGTGTTCCTCTACCAATACGCAAACGAGGCCAACCCGCGGGCTCACTATGAGACCACTGGTCCCGAGATCGCAGCGGATTGCCCCGAGATCACCCACTTCGTTGCAGGATTGGGAACCTCGGGCACCCTTTTGGGGGTGGGTACCTACCTGAAGGAACTGAATCCCGACGTGAAGGTGCTGGCGGTGGAGCCACCCTCCGGCGAACGGGTGGAGGGGCTTCGTAGCCTGGAAGATGGTTTCATCCCGCCCGTATTCGACAAGTGGGGCGGGGTCGACCTGTTGGATGGTAAATCGATCGTGCGACCGAGAGAGTCGCTCATCTGGACTCGTCGGCTCGGCGACGTGGGCGTGTTTGCCGGCATCTCGTCGGGTGCGGCGTTGGCCGGCGCGGTCAAGGTGGCCGAACGTATCGAATCGGGCACCATCTGCTTCGTCATCTGCGACGCCGGATGGAAATACCTGTCCACCGGCGCCTACTCGGACGATCTGGACACCGCTGCCACCAACGTTGAACAGGTCATCTACTTCTGACCTCACGGCCGAACCCGGAAGGTTTGGGGTCATGGGCCGGTTGTTCCCCATGACCTGATTGTCTGAGGCCATCGGAGGAATCGTGCCGGCCATCACCGCTGCTACCAGCACGCTGCAACGACTGCCCGCTGAGCGGCCCGAGGAGCGGGACCGTCCGGTGCGGTCGATCACCAACGCCCCGGCCGGCTTTGAGGGGGAGGGGTTTCCCGTGCGGAGAGGATTCGCCGGCGTGGCCCTGGCCGACCTCGACCCGTTCGTGCACTTCGACCAGATGGGCGAGGTCGAGTATGCCCCGATGGAGCCCAAGGGCACGCCCTGGCATCCGCACCGCGGGTTCGAAACCGTGACGTACATGATCGACGGGGAAATGGTTCACCAGGACAGTCACGGTGGTGGCGGGGTGATTCGTGACAGCGCAACCCAGTGGATGACCGCCGGCTCTGGCATTCTGCACCTCGAGACGCCTCCGGAGGCGTTGGTGCGGTCCGGCGGACTGTTCCATGGGGTGCAGCTCTGGGTGAACCTTCCGGCCAAGGACAAGATGATCCCTCCCGGCTATCAGGCGATCGACGGCCCGGACCTGATGCTGGTGTCGTCAGCTGATGGCGGCTCGCTCCTGCGGATCATTGCGGGCAACCTGCTTCTTGGCGCGGACGGGTCACCTGATGAACGGGTGGCACGGGGTCCCGGGTCGACGCACAGCCCGATCGTCATGATGCACGCAACAGTGAAACCTGGCGAACAGTTGGTGGTGCCGTGGGACCAGACCCATAACGCCTTGGCCTACGTCCTCGCGGGTTCGGGTGCGGTCGGCCCGGACTCGGCACCCATCGGCACCGGGCAGTTGGCGCTGTTCGGGCAGGGCGATCGCCTGCGCCTGCGTGCCGCCGCCGACCAGGGGTCACACTACGGTGCGCTGGAGTTGATGTTGTTGGGCGGTCGCCCAATCGGCGAGGCCGTGACCCACAGTGGACCATTTGTCATGAACACGCGAGACGAGTTGGTTACGGCCTTCGCCGACTACGAAGCCGGCAGGCTGGGCACGGTCCCCGCAGGGGCACTCCAGTCCTACCGCGGGTAATCAACCTTGAGTGAGGTCTCTCAGCAAATCCGCCTCACGCGCTTGCCCTGGTGTCCTCGGGGGATACGTTTCGGGGAGTGAACTTGAGCAAACACGCGGCGGCGACCACCGTGTCGCCGGAGCTGACCAATCTGCATCACTACGAGGAGCTCGATGCGCGGCCTCGGTTACGCGGGCGCATTCATCTCGGCGCCGCCTTCGTGTCGGTGGCCGCCCTCGCGTGGCTGGTGGGGGTTGCGGCAACGCCCCGAGCGGAGCTGGCCGCCTGGGTCTATGGGCTTTCGGCCATCGCCTGCTATGCCACCAGCGGCATCTACCACGTCTTCGCCCGTTCGCCGGTCGCGCGCCGCCGCTGGCGCCAGGCCGATCACGCCATGATCTACGTGCTGATCGCCGGTACCGCCACGCCCATGTACCTGCTGGCGGCGTCGGGCATGTGGCGTTGGGTGATGTTCGGCCTGATGTGGGCGGGTGCGGGGGTGGGCATCACCCTCAAACTGGTATCGATCGAGCGGTTTCGGGTCGCCGGCGGTGTGTTGTACATCGGCCTTGGCTGGATGGGACTCGCCCTGATCCCCAACTTCTGGGATCGACCCCGTTTGCTCATGTTGGTCGTCATCGCCGGCGTGACCTACACGGTTGGTGCCGTGCTGTTTGCCCAGGGACGTCCAAATCCAATCCCTCGCTGGTTTGGCTATCACGAGGTGTGGCATACCCTCGGGGTTGCCGCGGGTGCGGTCTTCTTCGTAGCGATTCTGCCACTGGTGCAGGCCGGGTAGCGGTGCCTCGGCGATCAGATCGCTTGGGCGAAGACCTCCACCACGTAGACCGTCTGGTAGCCACGACATTTGCCGGTGGCAACACCGACTCCAACCCGGTTGAAGGCCTTGTTCAACATGTTGGCCTTGTGTCGCTTCGAGGCCATCAGGTTGGCGTGAACTTCGGGGATGGTTTTGCCGTAGCCAACGTTCTCTCCGAGAGACTTCCATTTGAAGGTAATACCGTCGGTGAGTATGGAGTGGCTGATGTTGCAGTCGTCGCGCATTTTGGCCGCCCAGTTGCCCGCCTTGGTGTTGAGTTCGGCGGACTGGCTGAGCCTGCCGATGTTCTGGCCGGAGCGTTCGGAGTTGATCAGGGAAACAACCTGGGATCGCTGCCCCGAGGTGGTTTCATCGCATGCGGTGATGAACACCCCGAGAAGTACGACGGCTGACGCAAGAGCGATTCGGCGGAAATGCATGGTACCCCTAAGATGTTACGACTGATGACGCGTGTTCAACACACTAGGGGACCTTGCGGCGGTTGTCACTACCCTGCGTGAAGGTGCTGTGCTCAGCTTGGCTGAAAGCGAGCCGACGTGCTGGTCAGGATGAGATGGCGCTGCGGACTGCCGCCACCACTTCCTGACCAGAGGCGCCAGGGGTCAGGATGGCGGCGACGCCGGCGTTGCGCAGCGTGACACGGTCGGCATCGGGAATGATGCCACCCACGATGACCGGTGTGTACAGGCCGGCTTCGGTCACGGCATCGACCATTCTTGGCGCCAGCGTGAGATGCCCGCCGTTGTGCATGGAGATCCCTATTGCGTCGGCATCCTCGTCGATGGCGGCGGCCACGACTGTGGCGGCGCTCTGGCGCAGCCCCAGGTAGATCACCTCGCAGCCTGCATCCCGCAGGGTGCGGGCCACCACCTTCAATCCTCGATCGTGCCCATCCAAGCCCAATTTGGCCAGCACCACGCGTATGGGCATGCCGTCGGCGCGGGTGGCGCGAGACCCCGATCCAATGCTGGTCCTGCTCTGGCCGTCGTTCATAGCCGGGCTCATCTCAAAGCACCTCCGCCTCCCGGTAGCTGCCGAAGACACCCTCCAGACAGGCGGTGGTCTCTCCCAGCGTCACGTGGGCCCTCATCGCCTCGATCAGCGGCGGCATCAGGTTGATGGTCGAGTCGGCGGCCGAGGTGGCCAGGCAGCTCAGCGCCTCGTTCACGGAGTCGTTGTTGCGGGAGCGCCGCACGTTTTCCAATCGTTTGAGCTGCAAGGCCTCGACCTCCGGGTTGATCGAGAGCAGGCGCGGGGAGCCGTCGTCGCCATCGGTGTAGCCGTTGACTCCAACGGTGATGCGATCGCCAGTGTTCACCGCTCGCTCGAACGTGTAGGAGGCTTCAGAGATCTCGCGCATGAAATATCCCGCCTCAATGCCCTCGTAGACGCCCTCCAGCATCGACCCCGAGCCGAGTTTGTCGAGGTGATCGAAGATCTCCCCGGCCTGTCGTTCCATCTCGTCGGTCATCCACTCGACGTACTCCGAGCCGCCAAGAGGGTCGGCCACCGCGGTCACGCCGGTCTCCTCGGCGATGATCTGCTGGGTGCGGAGGGCGATGCGGGCTGCCTGCTCGGTTGGCAGGGCCAGCGCCTCATCGTGGCTGTCGGTGTGGAGGCTCTGCGTGCCTCCGAGCACGGCGGCCAACGCCTGAGTGGCCACCCGTGCAATGTTGATCTCACTCTGCTGTGCGGTGAGCGAGACGCCGGCGGTCTGTGTGTGGAAACGCAACTTCATCGACCGCTCGTCGGTGGCGCCGTAGCGGTGGCGCATCCAAGTGGCCCAGATGCGACGGGCAGCGCGAAATTTCCCAATCTCCTCAAAAAAGTCCGAGTGGCTGTTGAAGAAGAACGAGAGGCGGGGAGCGAACGTATCGACATCGAGCCCGGCGGCGATGGCAGCCTCGACATAGGCAAATCCGTCGGCCAGGGTGAACGCCAGTTCTTGGGCGGCGGTCGAGCCTGCCTCTCGAATGTGGTAGCCGGACACCGAGACGGGGTTCCACTTGGGTATCTCGGCGGCAGCGAACGCCATCAGATCGGTGACCAGCCGCATCGATGGCCGCGGCGGAAACAGGTACTCCTTCTGGGCGTGGTACTCCTTGAGAATGTCGTTCTGAATGGTGCCGCCCAAGCGGGCACGGGGCGTGCCGTTGCCCTCCGCCACGGCAACGTAGGCGGCCATGATCGGTGCCGCTGGACCGTTGATGGTCATCGACGTGGTGACCTGGCTCAGGTCGATACCCGCAAACAGGTCCTCCATATCGGCCAGGCTGTCGACGGCCACACCGGCCCGACCCACCTCGCCGATCGACCACTCGTGGTCCGAATCACGGCCCAGCAGCGTGGGCATGTCGAACGCGGTCGACAGGCCGGTGCCCCCGGCCGCCAACAGTTCGTGAAAGCGGGCGTTGGTGTCACCCGCTGTGCCGAACCCGGCGAACATGCGCATGGTCCAATTGCGGGTTCGGTACATCGAGGCGTGAATGCCGCGGGTGTAGGGGAACTGGCCGGGATAGGGCGGGTGTCCGTAGACACCATCAACGGGCACTCCCGACATGGTGGCGTGGGGCACGTCGGCGCCCGGTGAGGCATCGAATGCGGCCTGCCACGCCTCCCGGGAGCCCGTCGCCGTGTCGTTGGAACCCGGTGGTGTCGGCGGGCTGTCACCGGTTGGGCCGTCGCCGCCGGGGGCGTGAGGGGTCGAACCTGGTGCCATCACGCCATGGTATCGCCGTGACGTCCGACGCCATCGTGAACTAGAAAGCCGCCATGACCGGAACTCCGCAGGTGGTGTTCTTCGACCTTGGCAACGTGGTGATGCCGTGGTCTCCTCGACGGCTCTACGCCGAATTGATCCCCGATCCCGTCGAGCTTGGGAGGTTTACCTCCGAGGTGATGACGGTGGCGGTCAACGAGGAACTCGACCGTGGCCGTTCCCACACCGACGTTCTGGCCGAGGTCGAGGCTCGCCACCCGGAGCATGGCGAACTGATCTGGGCGTACTGGACGCGATGGCCCGAAACCCTGGCCGAGCCGATCGCCGGCACGGTGGAGATCATCGACGAATTGGGCAGGGCCGGAGTTCCCCGGTACGCGCTTTCCAACTTCGCCCGTTCCACCTTCGACCGTATCGTTGAGGATCCACGCTTTGCGGTGCTGCACCGCTTGGACGGGTGGCTGCTGTCGGGGGACGTCGGAGTGATCAAGCCCGATCCGGCCATCTACGCAATGGCGTGCGAGCGGTTTCGGGTCGAGGCCTCCCATGCGGTGTTCATCGACGATCGCCTCGACAACGTGGACGCCGCCCGAAACTTTGGAATGACGGCACTGCTCTTTACCAACCCCGACAAGCTGCGACATGAACTGATCTCGCTCGGCCTGCCCCTCGAAGCCGACCCGGGCCGACACGCCTCATAACCTGGCACCATGACCGACGCAAACGACGACAGTGGCACGATCCTGGTGACCGGGGGCGCCGGCTACATCGGCGCCCACATCAGCCATGCGCTGGCCTCCTCGGGGCGGCGGGTGGCGGTGCTCGACGACTTGTCGACCGGAACGGCAGACCGGTTGCCTGACGGTGTCCCGTTTGTTGAGGGTGACGTTGGTGATGCCCGTGTGGTGTCGGCGGTCCTCGGCGACCTCGGGGTCACCTCGGTGATCCACATCGCCGCCAAGAAACAGGTGGGCGAGTCGGTGGCACGCCCGCTGTGGTACTACCGCCAGAACGTCACCGCCATGGCCACGCTGCTGGAGTGCTGCGTCGATGCGGGCGTCGACCGCTTTCTGTTCTCGTCGTCGGCCGCCACCTACGGCATGGCGACCGATGGGCTGATCAGCGAAGACACCCCGGCTCAGCCGATCAACCCGTACGGCGAATCGAAGCTGATCGGCGAGTGGCTGCTGGCCGATGTTGCCCGCTCCGCAGGCCTGAGTTACGCCGCACTCCGATACTTCAACGTGGCAGGCGCGGCCACCCCCGAACTGGGCGATCCTGGGGTGTTCAACCTGATCCCGATGGTGTTTGACGCGCTGACGCGCGGCGAGGCGCCCCGGATCTTCGGCGCCGACTGGCCCACCCCCGACGGCACCTGCATCCGCGACTACGTGCACATCGCAGACCTGGCCGATGCCCACATCTGCGCGCTCGACGCGCTCGCTGCCGGTTCTGGCGGTTCTGGCGGGGGTGCCGAGGTGAACGGTCTGGTGCTCAACGTTGGCACGGGCGAAGGATCGTCGGTGCAGGAGGTGATTGACGCCATCGGTCGAGTGCTTGGCCGCCCGGTGGGCGCACAGGTGGTGGCGCGACGCCCCGGCGACCCTGCCGCGCTGGTGGCCAAAGTGGATCGCATCGCCGACGTCCTGGGGTGGACCGCCAGCCGCAACCTGGACGACATGGTTGCCTCGGCGTGGGAGGGTTGGGTGGCGTTACACCCCGAGGCCGCCTCGCTGGCCACGTAGGGCGACGAGGCGCTCCTGGCTCACGGCTCACGGCATGCCTTCGTGCAGCATGCTTACTCACCGCCCGCCTGTTCAGAGCAGCGCGTCCGTTGTCAGCTCAGGGGTCGAGGGCGCGTCGCGTAGGGCGACACCAGCCGACACGGCGATGATGCCGAGCAACTCGACCGTTGTTGGAATCTGGCGCAAGGTGATCGCAGCCACCAGGGTGGCGGTTGCCGGAAGCACCGCCAGCAGCAGGGCGAACTGGCCGTGGGTCAGGCGGGGCAACACCAACTGGTCGATGCCGTAGGGCACCACATTGGCCAGCACCCCCACCGCAAGCGCCGTCAGGGCCAGTGTCGGGCTGGTCAGCGCCGGCACGGCCCCCGGGGCGAAGACGGGCGCGAGTGCGAGCGTGCCCATCAAAGTGGAGAGGCACAACCCGGTCACCCCCAGGCCGTGACCCGCCAGCCGTTTGCCGAGGATGACGTACCCGGCCCAACACGCTGCTGCGATCGCCACGAAGAGGAGGCCGTTGGCATTGGCCCGCCATTCGATGCGGGCCAGCAGGATCACGCCCGCCGACGCCAGTGCCACTGCGGCAACGTTGCGGCGGGTTCGGGCCGCCCAGAGACCCACGGCGATGGGCCCTGTGAACTCAAGCGCCACGGCCGTACCCAACGGCAGGCTGTTGAGGGCGAGGTAGAACGACGTGTTCATGGTCGCCGAGATGATCCCGAAGGTGAGCGCGGCGCCGAGCACCGTCCGGGACGCCAGGAGGTGCCGCAGGCGCCGACGCCAAGGGCGGGTAAGAACCACCAAGGCGACGGTCGCTCCGAACAATCGAAGCCAGGCGGTGCTGCCCGCACCGACCTCGTCGAACAGGCCGACCGCAATGGCGGCTCCGACGTACATCGAAACCCCACCGAGCATGAACGCAGCGATCGGCGCCTCGCCGAGCGAAGTGGCGACGGTGTGGCGCTCGGTCACCGACACATCCTTTCAGGGTGTGCGCTGCTGGGTCTCGGTACACTCGCTCGCCACAACCAAGCTGGGGGAACAACATGAGTGACGACCTGTTTTCGGTGAGGGGCAAGACCGCATTGGTCACGGGCGGTTCCCGAGGCATCGGTGCCATGATCGCCCGCGGGTTCGTCGCAGACGGGGCCCGAGTGTTCATCGCCGCCCGGAAGGCTGCGGAACTGGAGACGACCGCCGCCGAACTCAATGATCTGGGCGGCGGAAGCGCCTCGGCAATCGTGGCCGACCTCAGCAGCGAGGATGGCGCTCGGGCACTGGCCGACGCTGTTGGCGCCCAGACCGATCACCTGGACGTGCTGGTGAACAACGCCGGTGCCACCTGGGGTGCGCCCCTGGAGGATCACGACCAGGCATCGTGGGACCGGGTACTCAACCTGAACGTGGCCGGCGTGTTTCACGTGACCAAGTTCTGTCTGCCCCTTCTCCGTGCGGCCGGCAGCGCCGAGGAGCCGGCGCGGGTGATCAACATCGGCTCGATCGATGGCATCCAGGTGCCGATCATGGAGACGTATTCGTACTCGTCATCCAAGGCGGCGGTCCACCAACTCACCCGGCACCTCGCCAAGCAACTCGCACCGGCGATCACCGTGAACGCGGTTGCACCTGGACCGTTCGAGTCGAAGATGATGGCGGCCACGCTGGAGAGCTTCGGCGAGCAGATCGCCGAGCAGGCGCCGCTGAAGCGGATTGGGCGCCCCGACGACATGGCCGGGGTTGCCCGCTTCCTTGCTTCCCGTGCCGGTGCCTACGTCACCGGTGCGATCATCCCCGTCGATGGTGGCTTGGCGACCGTGGGATAAGGCCCGACGGAGCATCGGGCGAGGAGGACGACCGGGCTCAGGATCGCCTCAGCTTCGGTTTTCAAGTTCGCGGTGCCGCTCGGCGCTTTTGGCGATGTTGCGCAACATGCCGCCAAAAACGATCCCGTGGAACGGCCAGACCAGCCACCAGTAGACGTGGCCCGCCAGCCCGGTGGGCACAAACGTCGCCAGTTGATGCAGCGTTGATGTGGAATCCCCGGTTGACCCCGGCTCGACCCGGAACTCCAGCCACGCCAGGCCCGGCACCTTCATCTCGGCCCGGAGCCGAAGCAGGCGGCCCCGTTCAAGCTCCTCGACCCGCCAGAAGTCCAACGCCTCGCCGACAAAGAGCCGGTTGGGGTTGCGGCGCCCGCGTCGCAGCCCAACTCCGCCGACCAGGCGGTCCATCCATCCTCGCACCGACCAGGCGAGGGGGAACGAGTACCAGCCCCGATCGCCGCCGATGCCCTCGACCACCTCCCAGAGCAGGCCCGGACCGGCGTCGCAGGCCAATTCGCGCCGGTCGAGGTAGATGCTGCCGCCGGTCCAGTCCGGATCGCTGGGCAGCGGATCAGACGGTGCTCCGGCGGTCGAGGCGTTCGACCAGCGGGTGGTGACCTCGCCCCGCTTGATGCGTTCGAGCGCCAGCGATACCGCTTGTTCGTATCCGGTGGGACCCCACGGCGGCTCCCCGACCTGGTCGGCCAGGTCGTGCTCGTCGGTGACCACCTCGTGGATCACCGACTCGATCAACGGCGCTGCGATGGAGCGGGGCACCGGGGTGACCACGTTGACCCAGTGGGCCGACGACTTGGGGGTGAGCACCGGCACGGGGATGATGATGCGACGGCGCAACCCCGCAACCTTGGCGTATCGCTGCATCATCTCCACGTAGGTGAACACTTCGGGGCCGCCAATATCGAAGGTGCGGTTGACGTCGTCGTCGAGGTGCACCGCCTGGGCGAGGTACCAGATGACGTCTCGCACCGCGATCGGCTGGATGCGGTTGTGGACCCACTTCGGCGTGATCATCGCGGGCAACCGCTCGGTGAGGTATCGCATCATCTCGAAGGACGCCGAGCCCGAACCCAAAATGATCGCGGCCTGAAGCACCGCGGCGGGCACCTCGCCGTCGAGAAACACCTGCCCCACCTCCTGGCGGGAGGCCAGGTGATCTGAAAGCTCGTCGCCCTCCGGGTGGAGGCCGCCCAGGTAGATGATGCGCTTCACCCCGGCGTGCTCGGCCGCCTTGGCAACGTTGGAGGCGGCTCGACGATCCACCTCGACAAAGTCGGCGCCGCCGAGCGAGTGGACGAGGTAGTAGACGACGTCGATGCCCTCCATCGCCTGTTCGAGCGTCTCGGGTCGGAGCACGTCGCCGTCGGCGAGCTCGACCGAATCCCGCCACGGCACGTCGCGAAGCTTGGATGGGGTTCGTACGAGGCATCGGACCTGGTGTCCATCATCGAGAAGACGGGGCGCCAGCCGCCCGCCGATGTAGCCGGTCGCTCCGGTGAGCAGGATGTTCATGCAGCCAGAATGCTACGTCCCGTTGGCGTTGCCCGGTCGCTTCGTGGCGGTGGGAGCGTGACCGTTGCAGGTGTCGGATCGCACTGCGATACCGGTCACGTTGTGGCGAGGGCCGGGGAGCGGTCACGATGAAGACATGGCTCGTATCCTGGTAACCGAGAAGATCGCCGATCCTGGGCTCGACCGCCTTCGGGAGGCCGGGCACTCCGTCGACGTCCAGCTGGGCCTCAGCCCGAAACAACTGGTAGAGGCCGTGCCCGGTGCTGCGGCGCTGATCATCCGATCGGCCACGCAGGTGACCGACGAGGTGCTGGCCGCCGGGAGCGACCTGGTGATGGTGGGCCGTGCCGGTATCGGGTTGGACAACGTGGACGTCGCCGCCGCCACCAAGCGGGGCGTGATGGTGGTGAACGCACCGCAGTCCAACACGCTGTCTGCAGCCGAACACACCATGGCCATGCTGTTGGCGCTCGCCCGGAACGTTCCTCAGGCATGCGCTGCGCTGCGACAGGGCCGATGGGAACGCAGCCAGTGGAACGGCGTGGAATTGGCCGACAAAACCCTGGGCGTGATCGGCCTGGGCCGCATCGGCACGCTGGTTGCCCAACGGGCCATGGCCTTCGGCATGAAGTTGGTGGCCTATGACCCGTTCGTGTCCGCCGAGCGGGCCAGACAGCTCAACGTCGAGTTGTTGGAACTGGACGACCTGTTGCAACGGTCCGACTTCGTCACCCTGCATCTGGCAAGGACCCCCGAGACGGTGGGACTCCTCGACGCCGATCGGCTGGCAAAGGCACGCCCCGGCCTGCGGATCGTCAACGTGGCCCGGGGCGGGATCATCGTTGAGCAGGATCTGGCCGACGCCGTGCGCTCGGGTCACGTCGCCGGTGCGGCGCTGGATGTGTTCGCATCAGAGCCCACCACTGAATCACCCCTGTTTGAGCTGGACAACGTCATCGTCACCCCCCATTTGGGTGCTTCAACCACCGAGGCCCAGGACAAGGCGGGCGATGTGATCGCCGACATGGTGCTGCTGGCGCTGGCGGGTGACTTCGTTCCCTTTGCCGTGAACGTCGAGGCGGCCGAGGTGCCGACGACGGTGCGCCCGTTCCTCGGCCTGGCCGACGAACTGGGCCGGATCTTCGCCGGGCTGGTGGGTGCCAACGCCCCGCACGTCGAAATCGAGCTGTGCGGGCAGATCGCCGAGCACGACACCCGCCTGCTCGCCCTGTCCGCCCAGAAGGGCTTTTTCGGGGCGATCACCGGCCAGCCGGTCAGCTACGTCAACGCCCCCCAGATCGCCGAGCAGCAAGGCATCGAGGTGCGAGCGATCAGCTGCACCGAAGCGGTTGATTACCTGAGCCGCATCACCATCAGCGGTGGCGGTCGGTCGGTGTCAGGAGCGTTGGTGGGACTCAAGCAGATGCCCAAGGTCGTTGGCGTGGACGACCACACCGTCGACATCTCGGTCGGCGCCCACATGCTGGTCATTCACAACAGCGACGTGCCTGGCCGCATCGGCTTTGTCGGTGGCGTGCTCGGCGAGGCCAAGGTGAACATCGAGGACATGAACGTGGGGAAGGACCCGTCGGGCGAGGGTTCACTCATGGTGGTCACCACCACGCAGGCGACTCCGGCCAAGGTGGTTGAAGTGTTGCGCACCGGCGATGGGATCGAGTCGGTTCAGTCGATCGGCTGAGGTGGGCCCCGCAGGCGCACCCGCAGGCACCGCCGCGACTTGGTGACCGTCGGAGCACTCAAATGTGTTCTCGGGCCGCGCCGGCGTCACCTTCAGCCAGTTGAATCCCGGTTGGCCCCACCTCGACGCGCGACGTCCGTAGGGCACCAGCGCGGTGGCCGGCTCGAAGTACCCGGGGACGGGCACCCGGTGACATCTGGTCAAGCCGGAACGAGGATTCGTTCATGCTGAACGAGGCGGTGCTGAGACGGTTGGCGGCCAAGCAACACGGGGTGGCATCGCGCACCCAGCTACTCCAGGTTGGACTGACCCCACGGATGGTTCGCCACCGGATCGCATCGGGCAGGTGGGTGGCGCTTGGGCGTAACGTGGTGGCGCTCGGGCCGGTGCCCACCGACACCTTGGGCCGTGCCCATGCCGGCTCGCTTGCGGTGCCGGGCGCGACCGTCAGCCACTGAACCGCCGGTCACCTCCATGACCTCCCAGGTCTGCGCATTTCGGCCGGTGGACCCGTCGACGTGTCGACGACCGACCTCAACGCCGCAGGGCCGGCAGGGGTGCGACTCTTTCGTCGACGCCGTCGCGTTCGTTCTCAGTACCTCGATGGAGTAATCGTCACGACGGTGCCTCAGACGCTTTTCGACCTGGCAGCGGTGTTGCCCGCCGGTGAGCTGGATCGGGTGGTTGACCTGAGCTTTGCTCAGCGCCGGCTGCCGTTGGCGGCCCTGGAGCAGATGGTCGATGACCAGGCCGGTCGCGGTATTCGTGGCACGCCTGCGCTTCGTCGCATCCTGAGCGAGCGGCGTACGGGCGGCGGCTCGGAGAGCGAACTGGAGCGATTGTTTCTGGAGCGATGGGCCGCCTCTGGGGGACTGCCCCCTCGTCAGCAGGTGCGGATGCCTTGGGATGTTCGGGTGGACCATCTGTGGGCTGACGAGATGGTGATCGGCGAGAACGACTCCCGCAGCTGGCACACCAGGGAGCGTGACTTCGAGTCGGATCGGCTGCGCGACGCCGAGGCGGCCTCGTTCGGCTATCTCACCGTGCGCATCACCTGGGGGCAGGTGAAGTACGACCTTGAGGAAACGCTCGTGCGCCTGGCCAAGATCCTACGGGTCAGGGCCGGAACGGCGAGCCGCGATCCGACGTGAGCCGGTCGGGCCGCCAGTGCCGCTCCGGTCCGCCTCAGTTGCGGAGCTTGGAGAGCAGGCGCAGCAGCTCCAGGTACAGCCAGATGATGGTGACCAGCAGACCGAAGGCGCCGTACCACTCGAAGTCGCGGTCGAGGCCCATCTTTTCGCCACGCTCGATGAAGTCGAAGTCGAGCGCCAGGTTCATGGCGGCGATGCCGGCGACGATGACGCTGAAGCCGATGCTGAGTGGGGTCGAGCTGGAGAGGAAGCTCACCGACCCAGCGCCTGCGAACAGGCTGATGATGAAGCTGACGCCGTAGAACACCATGATGCCGAGGGTGGCGAAGATGACCGTGCGACGGAACTTGTCGGTCACCTTGATGATGCGGAAGCCGTACAGGAACAACATGACCAGGAACACGGCGAGCGTGGCCCCGATCGCCTGCACGACGATGCCGCCCTGGAACGACTCGTACATCTTGGAGATGGCGCCGACGAAGAAGCCTTGGGCCAGCGCGTAGATCGGGCCGATGACCTTGGCCATACGGGGTTTGAAGTAGAGGCCGATGACGCAGATGAAGCCCACGCCGACGCCCACCCAGGCCAGCATCGGGATGGTGTAGTTGACCACCGGTTGTCCTGCGGAGTTCAGGCTCGTCGTGGGTGAGCCGGTCTGCACCCACCCGTACGTGGCGCTGATCAACAGCAACGCCAGGAGCGCAGCGGTTGCCCAGGCGGTGCCCCGCATCGTCATGCCCCGGCTTTCGCCGTCGAGCCCAACAGGGCGTTCCATGCCGGGCGGCGGCCACTGGGTCATCGTGTCGGCCGAGGCCGCCGACCCAGGGCCCCAGGTGGACGCCTTCTCCAGCGATTTGTCGTTGAGCATCGGGTTGGCCATCGCCTCAGCCTACTGAGAAATCGGGCCAAGCTGGCGGCATCAGCCGGCGGCCTCCAGGCTTGGCATCCAGACGGGACGCCGGGCCTCGAACGCGTCGATGGCGTCGGTGTGGGAGAGCGTGAGGGAGATGTCGTCCAGGCCGTTGACCAGGCGGTACTGGGCGGAAGGCTCCAGGGTGAAGGACTCCTCCACGCCGAGTGCCTGTACCTCGACGGTGGCTGCCTCCACGTCGATCTCCAACATCAGCGTGGGGTCTTCTTCGAGGGCTTTGAGAAGGCGCTCACCCAACTCGAAGCTGACCGTCACCGGCACCAGGCCCACCTTGGTGGCGTTATTGACGAAGATGGGGCCGAACCGGGGTGAGATGACGGCGTCGAACCCGTATTGCTGCAGCGCCCACACGGCGTGTTCGCGAGACGAACCCGTGCCGAAGTTGGGTCCGGCAACCAGGATGTTGGCGCCCTGGTAGCGCTCGTCGTTCAGCACGAAGTTGCGGTCGTCGCGCCACTCGGAGAACAGACCACGGTCAAAGCCGTTGCGCTCCACCCGCTTGAGCCAGTCGGAGGGGATGATCTGATCGGTGTCGACGTCGGAGCGGTCGAGAGGGACGGCGCGGCCGGAGATGATGCGGACTGGATCCATGATGGTGGTCCTTTCGGGGAAACGGAGAACTGATTCGGGCGGAAAGCTGAGGGAGGGGTCGGCGCGGCTTACAGGTCGGCGGGCTCGGCGAAGTGGCCGGCGATCGCCGTGGCCGCGGCCACCTCGGGCGAGACCAGGTGGGTCCGTCCGCCGCGGCCCTGACGACCTTCAAAGTTGCGGTTCGAGGTGGACGCCGACCGTTCGCCGGGGGCAAGGGTGTCGGGGTTCATGCCCAAACACATCGAGCACCCGGGCTCACGCCAGTCGAATCCTGCGTCGGTGAACACGGCGTCGAGGCCCTCGGCTTCGGCTTGGGCCTTCACCGCGTGGGAGCCCGGCACCACGAAGGTGCGCAGCCCGGCGGCCACCCTGCGGCCCGCAACGACGGCGGCGGCGGCACGTAGGTCCTCGATGCGGGCGTTGGTGCACGAGCCGATGAAGATCACGTCCACGCCCACCTCCTTCATCGGTTGCCCCGCCTTGAGGTCCATGTACTCGAGTGCACGCTCGGCGGCGGAGGCCTCGGTGGGGTCATCGAACGAGGCCGGGTCGGGTACGACGCCGTCCAGGGGTACCACCTGCCCGGGGTTGGTCCCCCAGGAGATGTGCGGGCGGATCTCGGCGGCGTCGAGGGTGATCTCCTTATCGAAGATCGCGCCCTCGTCGGTGGCCAGTTGCGACCAGTCGGCGATCGCCTGCTCCCAGGCCTCGCCGGTGGGCGCGTGGGGACGGCCCTGGACGTAGTCGTAGGTGGTCTGGTCCGGGGCGATCAGTCCGGCCTTGGCGCCCGCCTCGATCGACATGTTGCACACGGTCATGCGCCCCTCCATGGAGAGCGCGCGGATTGCCGAGCCGCGGTACTCGGCGATGTAGCCGATGCCGCCGCCGGTGCCGAGGCGACCGAGGATGGCCAGGATGATGTCCTTCGCCGTCGAGCCGGCAGGCAGTTCGCCCTCGACGTTGATGGCCAGCGTCTTCGGCTTGACCTGGCTGAGGCACTGGGTGGCCATCACGTGTTCCACCTCGGAGGTGCCGATGCCGAAGGCCAGCGATCCGAAGGCACCGTGTGTGGCGGTATGGGAGTCACCGCACACGATGGTCATGCCGGGCAGGGTGAGGCCCTGCTCGGGGCCGATGATGTGAACGATTCCCTGGCGCTTGTTGCCCATCGGGTAGGCGGTGACACCGAAGTCGTCGGCGTTGGAGCGCAGCGTGTCGATCTGCTTACGGGACACCGGGTCGACGATCGGCAGCCCGATGTCGGCGGTGGGCACGTTGTGGTCCTCGGTGGCGAGGGTCAACTCGGGCCGACGCATCGACCGTCCGGCCATGCGGAGGCCTTCGAACGCCTGCGGCGAGGTCACCTCGTGGATCAGGTGAAGGTCGATGTACAGGACGTCGGGCTCGCCCTCGGCCGAATGGACCACGTGGTGATCCCAGACCTTTTGGCTGAGCGTTCGTGGGCCGGTGGTTGTTGGAGCGTTCGACATCTCGTTTCCTCTCGTTGCACCGAGTTGCAGGTGAGTTTCTGGTGGCGGGGGGGCTGGTGCGTTCTCGAAACCATCTCACATAATGAGATTGGCGTCTTGCCCTGTGGTACGATGGTAGCCATGTCTTCAACCGACGGCAACCCGGGCACCGGGGTTGGGGTACTCGATAAGGCGATGTCGATCGTGGCGGCCCTTGAGCAGGGCCCCGCCAAGCTGGCCGAGCTGACCGAAGCAACTGGTATGAGTCGGGCCACGGTTCACCGACTGGCCTCGTCGCTGGACGATCACGGCCTGCTCCGACGCACGGCGGATGGCAGCTTCGCCCTGGGGTATCGCCTGGTGGGGCTGGCGGCGCTGGCGCTGTCCGACTCGGCGCTCGCCGATACCGCCCGCCCGGTGGTCACGCGCCTCAGGGACGTCACGGGGGAGAGCGCCCAGCTGTGGCTGCCCGACGGTGAGTGGCGGGTGTGCGTGGTGTCGGTGGAGGCCACGCACGAGCTTCGAACCATTGTGGGCGAGGGAGCCCGCGTGCCCATCGAGGTTGGTTCGGGGGGGCGGGCGCTGTTGGGTGCGGTCGGACCCGAGGGCTGGGTCGTCACCGTCGGGGAGCGTGCCGATGGCGTGGGTTCGGTCTCGGCGCCGGTGAGGGGTGCGGGCGCCACGGTGGTGGCCGCCGTCGGAATCTCGGGGCCCGTCGACCGGATCGGTGTCGACCCCGGCGCCAGCTACGGAACGCACGTCCTGCAGGCGGCAGCCGAGCTCTCACTGGCCGTTGGCGGTCGTCGGCATGGGTGACGGCGCCGCGCTGGGCCTGGTGGCAGCCGGCCACCCGGTGACCGCGGATGCGGCTGCCGCCATGTTGGGGGCGGGCGGCAACGCCTGGGATGCTGCTGTTGCGGCTGGTTTTGCGGCCACCGCCGCCGAACCGTTGTACACCAGCCTGGCCGGCGGCGGGTTTTTGTTGGCAACCGGCCCCGGACGCGCCCCGGTGCTGTTTGACTTCTTCACCGCAGTGCCCGGCCTGGGCAGGGTCCGGCCGGTGGCGCCACCCGTGGCGGTGCCGATCGCCTTCGGGGCGGCCACGCAGACCTTCCACGTCGGTCCGGGCTCTGTGGCCGTGCCGGGCCTGCTTCCCGGACTTTTGGAGGTGCACGGCCTACTGGGCAGCCTGCCGCTGGCGCAGGTGGTGCGTCCTGCGATTGAGGCGGCCGGCCTCGGGCAGAGTGCGGCCCCGATGGTGCGGGTGGTGTCGCTGCTGGCGCCGGTCATGGCCCGAAGCTCAACCGGCGCAGCGCTGTACCTCCGGGATGGTCGGCCGCTCGGCGTCAACGACCATTTTCACAACCCTCGCCAGGCCGCGGTGCTGGCCGAGATCGCTGCAGGCGATCGCAACGGGTTCTCGGCCGACGAACTTGGTGGTGCGGTCACCTCCGCCGACCTGGACGACTACCGGGTGGAAGCAAGGACACCGCTGTCGCTCGACCTGACCGGTGAGGGAGGGTGGACCAACCCGGCGCCTGCATTCGGTGGTCGCCTGGTGGCGCTGGGGCTACAGCGGCTGCTCGCCGACCGTCGGGGTTCGGATCGGCGAGTCCCTGACGGTGCCGTCGCTCTGGCCGACGCCATGGTGGCGCAGGCCGAGGCCCGCAGCCGCCTGGTCGGCGCCGTTCAGGGCACCACCCATCTCTCGGTGATCGACCGCTGGGGCAATGTGGCGTCGATGACCGCCTCCAACGGGTCCGGGTCGGGTGAGTTCATACCGGGCACCGGCATACAACTCAACAACATGATGGGAGAGGAAGACCTCCACCCCGCCGGTTTTGAGGCCGCGGAGCCCGGCTCGCGCATCCCCTCGATGATGGCACCGACGGCGCTGGCCCTCCATGGAGGGGACCGCGTGATGGCGCTGGGCAGCGGCGGCTCGGAACGCATCCGCTCAACCATCATGCAGGTGGCCGCCGACTTGGTCGCAGGTCGGCTGACCCCGGCGGAGGCGGTTGAGGCGCCACGGATGCACTGGGATGGCAGTTCGCTGCAGGTGGAACCCGGCATGCCGATCGAGGTGTTGGCGGCGCTGGAGGAGCGATACCGAGTGGTCGAGTGGGATCACCAGGACCTCTACTTCGGTGGCCTCCACCTGGTGGCCACCCCCAACGTGGCCGTCGGTGACCAGCGACGAGACGGGGTCGCCCGGGTGGTGGCCCCGGCCGACCGGGTTCAGTAGTACCAGGAAGTTCCCTACCACCACGGATTCCGTAGTACCAGGGGTTTCAGTAGTACCAGGGGTACGGCGACCAGTCAGGGTCGCGTTTCTCGAGGAAGGAATCCCGACCCTCGGCGGCCTCCTCGGTCATGTAGCCCAGGCGCGTGGCCTCACCGGCGAACAGTTGCTGCCCGACCAGGCCGTCGTCGATCAGGTTGAACGAGTACTTCAGCATCCGCTGGGCCATCGGGCTTTTGGCGTTGATTTTCGCTCCCCACTCGAGTGCGACGTTCTCGAGCTGGCCGTGGTCGACCACGGCGTTCACCATGCCCATTCGGTGGGCGTCTTCGGCGGAGTACTCATCGCCGAGGAAGAAGATCTCGCGCGCGAACTTCTGGCCCACCTGACGGGCGAGGTAGGCCGAGCCGTAGCCGCCGTCAAAGCTGGCGACGTCCGCATCGGTCTGCTTGAACCGGGCATGCTGCCTGCTGGCCACGGTGAGGTCGGAGACGACGTGCAGGCTGTGGCCGCCGCCGGCCGCCCATCCGGGCACGACGCAGATCACCACCTTGGGCATGAACCTGATCAATCGCTGCACCTCCAGGATGTGCAGCCGCCCGGAGCGGGCAGGGTCGATGCTCTCGGCGGTGTCACCCTCTGCATAGCGGTAGCCGTCGCGGCCCCGAATGCGTTGGTCGCCGCCTGAACAGAACGCCCATCCGCCATCTTTGGGCGAGGGGCCGTTGCCGGTCAGCAGCACACATCCAACGTCGGAGGTGGTACGGGCATGCTCAAGCACGCGGTACAGCTCATCGACGGTGTCGGGACGGAAGGCGTTGCGTACCTTTGGTCGGTTGAATGCAACTCGAACCGTGCCCTGATCGATGGCCCGGTGATACGTGATGTCTGCGAGCGCCTCGAAGCCGGGCACCTCGGCCCAGAGGTCGGGATCGAACAGTTCCGAGACGTTGACGGTCATGGGGTTCCACGCTACCGGCGCTGGGTCGGCATCGGGGCCTACGGACGCGCTGCGGTGTTGCTCGGCGCTGCCGGGTTTGGGTGCCGCGGGTGGGTGAGGGTCAGGTCGGGGGGCGACGCCGTTGTGCTTTGCGCCTGGATCGCTGGTTGGTCTCGCGCTGGACGTCCCGCGTGCGAATCTCAAGCTGTTCGTCCAGGCGGGTCAACTCGGCGGAGAGCGACCGGTACAGCTCCAGCCGATCAGCCTCGATGGCGTCGACGACCGAGCAGCCGGCCTCGCCGGTGTGGGCGCAGTCTTCGAATCGGCAGGTATCAGCCACCGACTCAACGTCGGAGAAGGCCATGGCCAACCCGTCCCATGCCCGCCACAGACCCACCCCGCGAATGCCGGGGGTATCGATCAGCAGCCCGCCGTCCCTGAGTGCCAACAACTGTCCGGTGACCGTGGTGTGGCGCCCCCGCAGATCGCTCTCGCGTACGTTGCCGGTGAGGGCCACCCGACGTCCGGCCAGCGCATTGACGAGACTGGACTTTCCGGCACCGGAGGCCCCGAGCAGCGCAACCGTGATGCCCGGCCGAAGCAGCGGGCGCAGCTCGTGCAGCCCGTGTCCGGTGAGGTTGGACACCGCCACCACATCCACACCCGGCGCTGCGGCGCCGGCGGCTGCTCGGGCCTCGGCCAGCGCCGAGGCATCCACCTGGTCGGACTTCGTCAGCACCACCGCCGGTTGAGCGCCGCTTTCCCAGGCGATCACCAACTCGCGGACGAGACGGGCAGGGTTGACCCCCACGTCCAGCGGCTGGAGCACCAGCAGGTGGTCCAGGTTGGCGGCGACCGCCTTGGCGCTGAGCGCCAGGTCGTCCCGGTCGGCACCGGGCGAGCGTCGCTCCAACACGCTTCGGCGCGGCAGCCTCAGCTCGATGCGCGCCGTGTCCGGGTCGAGCCCACACCAATCGCCCACCACGGCGTCGCGCGCCTTCTTGCCGGCCACGATCAGCTGACGTCCAAAGGAGACGTCTGCACCGTCGACGCTGAGCCCGCCCTTGTCGATCCGGGTCACCCTGGCGGGTACCAGCCCGGGGCGGCACGCGTCGGCCCAGGTTTCCTCCCAGGTGTCGTCCCATCCGAGCTCGCGTCGCTGCACCACTCCAGTCTGGCCGGATCACGCTGTGTCGTGCGACGGTGGCATCGGTCGCACCGTGCCGATGGTGAGCGTGGCACGGTTACCCTTCGGTCGGTGAGCGGCGACGAACCCAGCGATTCCCCCGGCCAGGAACTCGGCGCGATCGCTGCGATCGACATCGGCACCAACTCGATTCACACCGTGTTGGCGCGCGCACTCGACCAGGGTCGCTACGAGGTGCTGACCCGGGAGAAGGCCACCGTTCGGCTGGGCTCCGGTGGCGGCGACATGGACACCCTGGACGACGACGCGATCGACCGTGGTATTGCAGCCCTGGCCAGGGCGGCGCAGCTGGCTGCTGATCGCAACGCACTCGTCGTCGCCGTGGCGACCAGCGCCGTGCGGGAGGCCTCCAACCGTTCGGTGTTCATCCGCCGTGCGAGCGAGGAGGCCGGCGTGAGCGTGGAGGTGATCTCGGGTGTGGAAGAGGCTCGCCTGATCCATTTGGGCGTTCTGGGAGCGCTGCCCGTATTCGATCGACCTCACGCGTTGATCGACATCGGCGGTGGCAGCACCGAGGTGCTCTATGGCACCGGCGACGAGGTGGCGGCCTCGCGCAGCTTCAAGCTGGGGGCCATCAGAACCACGCGGCGATTCTTTCCAGACGGGCTGTTCGGCGAGGGATCCGAGAAATCCCGCAGCAGGCAGCTGAGGGCAGCCCGGGCACACGTGGCATCGGCGCTGGCCCCCTTCGCCACGGCGGTGGCCGACCTGCCGTTCGAGGTCATCGCCGGGTGTTCCGGCACGATCGAGACCCTGGCGGCGATGGCGCGCGCCAAGGCGGGGGAGAACGGCAGGTCGGCCAACGGGTCGATGATGACCCGCAAGGAGCTCGACGCCGTGGTCGACGCCATTCTGGGGGCGGCGTCGGCCGAGGAGTTGAAGGCGCTGCCCGGCATGGAATCGAGCCGGGCCGACATCATCGTTGGGGGGGCGTTGATCGTTCAGGGGGCGATGGAGGCCTTTGGATGGGAGCGCCTGACCATCTCGGAGGGCTCTCTCCGGGAGGGGGTGCTCCAGGAGGCCCAGGCCCGGCTCACCGGCGGAGACACCGCCCACCTTGCCGACCTCCGGCGCCATTCGGTGGAGCACTTGCTGATCGCCGCCGACGAGGACCCGGATCACGCCCGCTGCATCGCCCGCCTGAGCCTGGAGATTTTCGATGGTCTCGAGCGGGTGCACGGCCTGGGTGCCGAGCACCGCGAGCTGCTCGAGGCCGGTGCCCTGCTGGCCAACGTGGGCCTGATGATCAGCCACAGCGCCCACCACAAGCACGGCTACTACATCGTCCGCAACACCGACCGGCTCTCCGGGTTCAACGATCGTGAGATCGAGCTGGTCGCCCAGCTGGCCCGCTTCCACCGCAAGGCCCGACCCGACGAGCAGCGCCACCCCGAGTTTGGTGCCCTGTCGCTGGTCGACCGTGCGGTCGTGCGCACCCTGGCCGGCATCCTGCGGGTGGCGGTGGGCCTCGACCGCTCGCACGCAAACAAGGTGGGCGACGTCGAGGTGCTGGTCTCGGCCGATGAGGTGTCGCTGGTGGCGAACCCCGCCGAAGCAGGCGACGACATCGACCTGGAGTTGTACGCGGGCTCGGCCAACACCAACCTGCTGGCCGAGGTACTCGGCCGCAGCGTCAGCGTCACCGGCCCGGCGCCGTCAGCGGACTGACCGATCCGGGCCGGTGACGCTCAACCGGTGAGTCAGCGTGGCTGGCGGGCGATCTCTTCGAGCAGCGCCACCATCTTCTCCTCGTTGGTCGGTTCGACATCGGCGTCGGTGGCGGAGCGCTCCTTGAACTTGTTGTAGGGCCGCACGACGAGGAAGAAGATCGTGGCGGCGATGGCGATGAAGGTGATGACGGCCACGATCACTGCGCCGTAGACGAACGTGGAGTCGCCGATCTTGAAACTGGCGGTGGCGAGATTGTCCATGCCGGGCAGGATCAGTCCGATCAGCGGGCTGATCAAACCATCGACGAACGCGTTGATGATGACAGCGAAGGCAGCGCCGATGACCAGGCCGACCGCCAGGTCCAACACGTTGCCTTGGTTGATGAACTTCTTGAAGTCGTCGATCATGAGCTGGGCTCCTCCTGGATGGTGCGCAGAGTCGATACGGGCAGCTCCCCAGCCTGCCCGTGCGGGGTCTCGCACATGAGGCATGGTACCCGCCCTGGCCTCTAGCCGTCGATGGCGACGATCTTCACATTGATCTCGTTGCCGTTGGGGGCCGTGAACGAAACGGTGTCGCCCACGCGCTTGCCGGCGAGGGTCTCGCCCAGCGGTGAGGTGGGTGAAACCACGTCCAAGTCGCCCCCCTGCTCCTCGATCGAGCCATACAGATACCGGTCGACCTCGTCGTCATCCTCGTAGCGCAACGACACGCTCACCCCGGTGCGCACGACATCGGACGGGCCGTCGCTGCCCACCACCACGGCGTCCTCCAGGATGCCGGCGATCTGGCCGATGCGAGCCTCCATCTTGCCCTGCTCGTCTTTGGCGGCGTGGTAATCGCCATTTTCCTTCAGGTCGCCCAACTCTCGTGCGGCCTCGATCTTCTCTGCGATCTCCAAGCGTCCGCGTGACGTCAGATCGTTGAGTTCGGTGCTGAGTCGGTCGTGTGCGGCCTGGGACAGCTCATGGGTGGATGCCATAACCAACCAACGATACCGCCGAAGGGCCGACTCATCACGCGTGGGGTGGTATCGCTGAATGTCTCATGACAGGTCGTCGGTGGCGCTGGTAGCATCGTGGGTCATGACCCGGGCATCAAATCGTGATCACCACGGCCATTTCGCCGTAACCATCATTCGTTAGCACGCACCGAGTCTCGGTGCGTGCATCCAGCCGTCCACCAAAGTGGGCGGTTTTTTCTTGCCCCGAACCCGCCGGCCCGTACCCGAGAGCCCCGATCCTGAGAGCAACGACCTCATGACCTCCACCAAGAACCCACCACACCACGTCGGCGTGATCGGCGGCGATGGCATCGGCCCCGAGGTCACCGCCCAAGCGCTCCGAGTGCTCGAAGCCGCAGGTCTCCAGATGGAGTTGACCCACTACGACCTCGGCGCCGCCCGCTACCTGCGCGATGGCACGGTGCTGCCCGACGAGACGATGGCCGAGTGGCGTGGCCTCGATGCACTTCTGCTGGGCGCCGTCGGCGACCCCGCGCCGGGCCAGGCCGCACCGGCGGGGCTGGTGGAGCGCGGGATTCTGCTGCGGATGCGGTTCGAGCTGGACATGTACGTCAACTACCGGCCTTTCCGCCTGCCCCCGACGGTGAACTTCGAGGTGATCCGCGAGAACACCGAGGGGACCTATGCGGGGGAAGGCGGCTTTTTGCGGAAGAACACCCCGAACGAGATCGCCACGCAGGGCTCGGTCAACACCCGTCACGGCGTCGAACGCTGTATCCGGTACTCCTTCGAGCAGGCGGCCAACAGCGAGCGCCACCACCTCACGCTGGTTCACAAGAAGAACGTGCTGACCTTCGCAGGAGACTTGTGGCAGCGGGCCTTTGATGAGGTGGCGGTCGAGTATCCGCAGGTTGAGACCGCGTATCAACATGTGGACGCGGCCTGCATCCACTTTGTTGAGCGGCCCGAGATCTACGACGTCGTCGTGACCGACAACCTTTTCGGTGACATCCTCACCGACTTGGGCGGGGCGGTGGCCGGAGGGGTTGCCTATGCGGCGTCGGCCAACCTGAACCCCGACCGCACCGGGCCGTCGATGTTCGAGCCGGTACACGGCACGGCGCCCGACATCGCCGGCAAAAATATTGCCAACCCGATTGCTGCGGTCATCTCGGCGGGCCTGATGGCCGGCTTCCTTGGGGAGACCGAGGTGGCCGAGGCGATTGAGATCGCCACCGCGGATCCGCGCCGCTACGTCGGGTCCACCTCAGAGATCGGCGACGCGTTGGTCGCCGCCGTCACGCGTTAGCTCAACACCACCCACACGCCCGGCCACCCGCCCAAATCAGGAGCGCCACCATGCCACTCACCCCCACGCCCTTCATCTGGATGAACGGCTCGCTGGTTCCGTGGGACGAGGCACAGATCCACGTGCTCACCCACACCCTCCACTACGGCACCGGCGTGTTCGAGGGTATTCGGGCCTATCCGACCCCTGACGGGCCGGGCATTTTCCGCTTGACCGATCACATCGCCCGTCTCAAGCGTTCGGCGGACATCCTCATGATGCCGATGCCCTACAGCGAGGACGAGTTGGTGGCCGCCACCAAACAAACGGTGGCATCGACCGGCCTTGACGGCTGTTACGTGCGCCCGATCGCGTACTACGGATACGGCGAAATGGGCCTGTCGACCATCGGCTTGAAGGTGGACGTTGCCATCGCCTGCTGGCCGTGGGGGTCCTACCTGGGGGATGACGCAGTGACCAAGGGCGTCAAACTGAAGATCAGCTCCTGGCAGCGCCATGACCACAACATCATGCCCCCGGCGGCCAAGACCACCGGCAACTACGTCAACTCGTCGTTGGCCAAAGTGGAGGCGCTCAACGCCGGGTATGACGAGGCGGTGCTCTTGAACCGGGCCGGTTTGATCGCCGAATGCTCCGGCGAAAACCTGTTCACCGTGAGCAACGGACGAATCACCACGCCTCCATTGCACGCCGGCGCGCTCGAGGGCATCACCCAGCACACCGTGACGCGGTTGTTGGGCGACATGGGCCACGAGGTGGTGGAGGGCAACCTGGTGCGCAGCGATCTGTACACCGCTGACGAGGCGTTTTTGGTGGGCACGGCAGCGGAGGTGTCGGCGGTGAACTCGGTGGACGACCGCCCCATCGCCTGTCCGGGGGCCATCACCACCGAGCTGGCCGAGCGTTACGCCAACGTGGTGCGCGGAGGCGACGATGCGTACCTCCACTGGGTGGAGCGTCCGTGAGCACGCTCGAATCAGACACATCGTTCGGTCTCGAACTGCCCGAACGGGTCGACGTGTTCGACACCACGTTGCGGGACGGCTCGCAGTTTGAGGGCATTTCGCTGTCGGTGGACGACAAGCTGCGCATCGCCGAACAGCTTGATTATCTGGGTGTGACCTGGATTGAGGGTGGGTATCCGCAGGCCAACCCGAAGGACTCCGAGTTCTTCCGGCGGGCTGCTGCAGGAGAGTTGCAACTGGACACGTCCCGTCTGCTGGCCTTCGGTTCCACCCGGAAGCCGCTGGGCAAGACCGATAGCGACCCCACCCTGCAGGCACTGCTCGACGCAGGCACCGAGACGCTGTGCATCGTGGGTAAGGGATCCGCCTGGCAGGTGCGCGAGGCGCTGGGCACCACGTTGGAGGAGGGCCGCGCGATGGCGGCCGACTCGGTTCGCTTCCTGAAGGCCGCCGGCCGTCGAGTGTTTTTCGACGTCGAGCACTGCTTCGACGGCTACAAGGAAGACTCGGAGTTCACGCTGTCGGTGCTGGAATCGGCGGCGTTGGCCGGAGCGGACTGCATCGTGTTGTGCGACACCAAGGGCGGGTCCCTCCCGCACGAGGTACAGGCGATCACCGCCGAGATCGCCCGCTATCTCGATGGCGTGAACCTGGGCATCCACACCCAGGACGACACCGGGTGTGCCGTTGCCAACGCCGTGGCCGGTGTCTTGGGCGGAGCAACCCAGGTGCAGGGCACGATCAACGGCTACGGCGAGCGCACCGGCAATGCCGATTTGATCACCGTCATACCGAACCTCACCCTCAAGCTTGGAATCGAGACCCTGCCGGAGGGGCGGATGGAACGCCTGGGGCCGGTCAGCCGGCACGTGGCCGAACTGGTGAACCTGCCGCTCAACCCGGCAGCCCCCTACGTGGGAACCTCGGCGTTTGCTCACAAGGCAGGGCTGCATACCTCGGCGCTCCGTCGAGCCGGCACGACGGCCTACGAGCACGTCGACCCGGCCCTCGTGGGAAACCACAGCCGGGTGCTGGTGTCCGACCTTGGGGGGCGAACCGGCATGTCGATGAAGGCCGACGAATTTGGGGTGGACCTGGACGGTCGCGCCGCCGGCTCGCTGAACGACACGCTGAAGGACCTGGAGGCACAGGGGTGGGTGTTCGAGGCCGCCGATGCGTCGCTGGAACTGCTGATGCGCCGGGCAGCCGGTTGGACCCAGCCGTATTTTCGAACCGAGGCCTACCGGGTGTCGGGGTATCACCGCGAGGGAGCCGATGGGGATGCCGAACTCGCCACCGAAGCCACGCTGAAGGTGTGGGTGGGCGACGACCGCATCGCCTCGGTGGGGGAGGGCAACGGCCCGGTCAACGCATTGGATGCTGCGTTGCGCACTGCGTTGGCGCCGCACTACCCGCAGTTGGACCGCATCCACCTCACCGACTTCAAGGTGCGGGTGCTCGACGGAGGCGCCGCCACGGGTGCGACCACACGCGTGCTGATCGATTCGACCGACGGCGAGGAAACCTGGACCACCATCGGGGTTTCACCCAACGTCATCGAGGCTTCCTGGATGGCGCTGGTGGACTCGCTGGTCTTCGGCTTGAACCACTCGGCGGTCTGATCAGCGCGAGTTCGAGGTGGACCGGGTCTGAACCGCAACGCACACAGCGGGTTGTGCTGGGGCCGGTATCATGGGTGCACCATGGCAGCGCCTCCACACATCTCTGAAGACCCCACCCTTCTGGCACGGAGCTATACGTCGGCACCGCGGGTTCCACCCCCATGGACGCCGGGACGTTCGGGTGAACTCGATGGGCCCCAGCCGTGGGGACCGCGGTTGGGTAACCCCGGACCGGACACCGGCTATGCCCTGACACTGGTCGGGCGTTGCGTCGACAACCTGACGCTTGGCGCAGGGGAGCACCGGGAGGACTTGGTTTCCGGTTTGGCGGCGCTGGCGGCCAAGCGCGCCGCTTCCTATGGCCGGGCTCCTGTGCGCCATGACCTGGACGTCGCCGTCACCATCTGGGGCTTTGCGTCAACAGCGATCGACCCCGAGTTGGCCGAGTTGCGTCGCACCACGTTCGAGGGTGTGGGCGATCCACATCACTATGAGGCGAGGCGGGCCTTGGTGGACATGGTGCCCGAGTCGGCCTTGCGCCAGACGCCGGACGCGGTGGTTCAGGCGCACGCTGCCGACTGGCGCTCCCTGTTCGTTGCCGGTCGGGTCTGAGCCAGGGTCGGACCACCGAGCGTCAGCTCGGGTAGACGTCCACCGGGGTGCCCAACGGCATCGCCGCCAGCTGATTGACCACATCGGTGGGGACGCGGATGCAGCCGTTGGATTTCGCCTTGCCGAAGACCGATGCGTCTCGCCAACCGTGCATGGCGATCTGTGGAGCGCCGCCATCGAAGGTGTCGAGTTGCTCGGAGTAGGCGCTGATGCCCAGGCTCCACGGGTAGCGGCTGGCGCCGGCCGGCTCATCCAACTTGTCGGTGATGAAGTGTCGCCCCGTGGGGGTCCGCGTGGCGTCCACACCCACGGCGACCGGGGTCTCGGCGATCAAGGTGGACCCCTCAAAGACACGGAGCGTGCGCTGGGCCAAGTTCACCTCGACGTGGCCGGGGACCTCGCCAAGCGTGACATCGGATGCCCTGACCCACGCCGTGGTGCCGTTAGGGCGGACCGGGAGCTGTACCTGCACCCAGTCGCCTGAGCGTTGAACGACAAGGAATGTGAGGGCGTCGCCGAAGGGTTGGGGATTCTCGAATCGATACCCGGTGGCGGTGGCGAAGCGGCCCTCAACGGGTTGCTCAATACGGGGGAGGGGTTGGGCGCCTTGCTGATTACCGGCGAAGGCAGGCCGACCGGTCGTCACGGCCGGTTTGGCTTCGACACCGGTGGGTGCCGCCAGCTGTGCCTCCACCGAGGGGACCTTGGCGGTGGCCACCTGGAACGGACCCGGGTTACTGCGGGGCCCCACCGCCTCGGCGGTTTGGGCGGGTTGCTGCCCGCTCTCGCCGGGCTCAGACACCTCGTTGGTTGGGGTCGTGGTGGCCTTGGTCGTGGGCGTGGTCTTCGGCTTGGCTTTGGCCGTGGTGGACGAAGTGGATGGTTTTGCTGCGCCGGTCGGGGCGGTCAAGGGAGGACCCGCCCGCTCAGGGTCGTTGCCCGTGGTGAACCAAATCACGCCGCCGCCGACCACAACGACCGCCAGGGCGGCAAGCATGGCCTTGCGTCGGGTGCTCATCAATGCGATCACGATTCCTCACCTGCATGGGCCGGCCCGTCAGAGCCGTTGTCCGAAAGGTGACAGTCTGCCATCCGTCGTCAGTTCAGTTCGCGCAGGACGTCGTTCATCTCGGTACGGAATCGGCGCAGTTCGTCGCGATGCAGCAACGACAGCGATGCAATGGAAGCCTCGCCACGTTCGGTCAGTCGGGTCAGATGCTGCCGGCGGTCGAGCGGATTGGGGTCGCTGCGCACCAACTCGGCGGCGGCGGCCCGTTGCACCAGCTCCACCGTGGAGTTGTGTTTGAGCTGCAGTTGGTGTGCCAACTCCGCAACGGTGGGCGGGAGCGGCCCGGACCAACCCTTGATCGCCAGCATCAATTGATGCTGGGCGGGGGTGACATCGGCCTCCCGGGCCGCCTCCTCCGAGAAACGGAGGAACACCCGTAAGGCGTGTCGAAATGAGGCGAGGGCCTGGTGGTCGCGATCGGAGAGTTGGCGGTCATCCATGTGCAGTGCTCGCAGGTTGGGATGCGGCGCGTTCCCGCTGGGTGTCGATCAATGAGACGCGATTCGCAACGAGTATGGAGGTGACCGCCGAGATCAGCAAGACGGGAAGCAGGGGAAGCCCTGCCATTTCGGTGACCACCAACGTGGTGCCCAGCGGTGTCTTGGTCACACCGACGCACAGCGCCACCATGGCGCAGGCCATCAGCACCGATTCGTTGGTGTCGTTCAGCCAGACGTGTGAGAGCTGCCCGAACGCAGCACCGATGAAGAAGAGGGGGATGATGAACCCTCCCTTCCAGCCCGCGGCGAGGGTGACCGTGGTGCCCAGCAGTTTGGCGAGCATCGCCACGGCCAATGCGCCGGCGCCCAACCGAACGTCGAGGAGGTCGGACACCTGAACCTCGCCAAAGGTCAGAGCGAACGGCGACCACCAGCCGAGGAGCCCCAGCACCAAGCCGCCCAGTACATAACGCCACGAGGTGGGCACCGCGGCAAGAGCCCAACGCCAGATCATGGTGACCCGGGTGAAGATGGCGGCGCCGAGGGCGCCGAGCATGCCGATGACGACCGCCAGGCCCAAATCGCCGAGTGTGAGGTCGCTCACCGTGGGGAACGCCCACACCGAACTGATGCCCAGGCCGCTGAGGCCCAGGTAGACCGCGTAGCCACACAACGAGCCGACCACGGCGGGCAGCAGCGCCTCGTAGTACTGCAGCCCCCGTCGGTGCAGAATCTCCAGCGCGAAGATGGCCGAACCAAGGGGGGCGCCAAACAAGACGGTGAAACCCGCCGCCATCCCGGTGATGGTCAGCACTCGGACGTCTCGGGTGGAGCGGCCGCTGTGTGTGCCGACCAACGTGCCGATTGTGCCGGTGGTTTGCACCAGTGGCGCCTCCGGGCCCATGCCGGCACCCGAGGCGACGCACAGGAGCGACGTGGGGATCAGGGTTCGAAGCGCCCGCACATCCTCCGCGCCGCCGAGGACGTGGATGTTGTCCACGAGCAACTCGGTGTTGCCGGTTTCCCCCCAGGTTCGGGTGATCAGCGCCACCGCAGCGCCGACGGCCACCATGATGCCCAATTGCACCGGGGCGGCATGGTGGTCGGGGCCCATCACGTGGGTCAGCACATGAAGCACGCCGACGTATGCGGCCCCCACGACGCCGCCGGCGACACCAACGGCCACCACTGCCGGGCCCATGCCCTCGCGGACTTGGATGACCGCGTTGTCGAGAACATCGTGGACGCGCACCCGCTCAATATATCGTGATGCGATACGGAGGTGTCAGTTGGCGCCGGGCTCAGGTCTACCGGCCCGGCAATGCGGATTGCGCACGCCCCAACAAACGACGAGAACCCTGGCCAACCGCCCTGAATCGGGAAGCTCACCAGGGTTTCTCTGTTGCACCCCCAACGGGATTCGAACCCGTGCCGCCACCTTGAGAGGGTGGTGTCCTAGGCCGCTAGACGATGGGGGCAGGACGCCGGGTGACGATAGCAGTACCGACCTGGGTCGATCGCTCGAGTGTCATCACCCGCAAATAAGTTGTCTTGAGCTCGGGGGGGAGGACTCGAACCCCCAATAGATGGACCAGAACCACCTGTGTTGCCGATTACACCACCCCCGAAGGGTCCCAGGACTTTAGCGCCCTGTGCCCGACGGCGCACACTCCGATTGTTGTGCGGTAGGTCACCACAGCAAGGGGACGCCTCGCCGCGGTCACCCGAAGCGCAGCAGCCGTCGGTACCCGATGAGTCTTCCCAGCGACACTGCACCGGTCTCGGCCAGCAGATGGCGAAAGTCGGTGTCCCGCTCGGTTGGTGAGACACCGCCGTTCATTCCCAAGTCGCCGGCGGTGCCCAACAATCGCTGGTTGTGGTACGGATCGGACACCATCACCACGTCGCGTTGATCGCCGCTCTTCAACTGTCGCGCGGCGGCGGCCAGCGACTCCCAGGTGTTGGCACCGTCGGTGATGACCACCAGGTCGCTGTCGGGTACCCCGGCCTTCCGCAGGTACGTGAAACCGGTGAACGCCTCGGTGAAGCGATCGCCGGCCTGCTTGCCTCCGGTCAAGACGATCTTGCGTGCGACGCCTTCGCGGTACAACTCGAGCGCATGATCGAGCCTGGCCTGAAGCACCGGGCTGGGACGACCGTCGTATTGGGCGGCGCCCAACACCACGATGGCATCGACGGGGTCCCGATCGTCACGTCCGGTCGCCCGCGTCACCTGAACGAAGGTGAGGCCGAGGTACGCGATGACGATCATCGGCACGGCCAACACCAGCCAGGTGCGAAGACGGCGAGGTCGGGCGATGCGTCTCACGTGATCGTGGTGGCCTCATCGGGTATCGAACGGGATGCGCGCTTCAGTCGATCCAAGGTGGTCGTCCGCCCCAGAAGGACCAAGGCCTCGAAGAGTGGCGGGCCCACGGTGCGCCCGGTGACGGCCACCCGTATTGGAGCCTGCGCCTTGCCCAGCTTGAGCCCGTGAGCCTCCCCCAGCTCGAGGGTGGCGGCGTGTAGTGCCTCGGCGCTCCAGGTTTCGGACTCGAACCGCCTGATCGCACCCGCCAACAACTCCGGGGCGTCGGGGTTGTTGGTGATGGCCTTCGCGACCGAGGCCTCGTCCATGAGCGGTGCATCGAGAAAAAAGAAGTCCACCATGGCGGGCACCTCACCGAGGGTCTTGACCCGGCTCTGTACCTCGGGGGCGATCGCCACGAACACGTCCCGGTCAAAGCCGGCCGGTTCCCACGGAGCACCGGCCAGGAAGGGCTCGCTGGCTCGCAGAAACTCGTCGGCATCGAGCGCCCGGAGCTTCTCGGCGTTGACGTGCGCCAGTTTCTTGGCATCGAAGGCGGCGGGTGACGGGTTGATGGCCTCCAACGAGAACATCTCCACGATCTCGTTCAGCGGGCGCACCTCGATGCCGTCCGACGGACCCCAACCGAGTAGGGCCAGGTAGTTCACCATCGCCTCCGGGAGGTACCCGGCATCGCGATAGTTCTCGACCGCCACGTCATCTCGCCGCTTGGAGAGCTTCTTGCGGCCCTCACCGACGATCAACGGCAGGTGGGCGTACACCGGCGGTTCCCCACCGCCGATCGCTTGGCGCAGCAACAGGCTCTTTGGAGTGGTGTTCAGCAGGTCCTCGCCTCGCATCACGTGGGTGATGCCCATGGCGTCGTCGTCGATGGCGTTGGCCAGCAGGAAGGTGACCGAGCCATCGCTGCGCGCAATGACGAAGTCCTCCAGGTTGGCGCATTCGAAGCTGACGTGGCCCCGGATCACGTCGTCGAACTCGACGGTTCCAGCGGACGGCGTGGCGAAGCGGGCCACCGTGTCCGGACCCACGGTCAAGGCGCGATCACGACAAAAGCCGTCGTAGCCGGGCGGACGACCGGCGGCGGAGTTGCGTGCGTCAACCGCCGCACGTTCGCAGTTGCAGGCGTAGGCCCGACCCTCGGCCAACATCCGATCAACCGCCTCGCGATACTGATCGGCGCGCTCAGACTGCCTGGGTTCGTCGCCGCGGTTGTCCCAGTCGAGCCCCAACCACTCCAGCGTGTCGAACACCTGCTGGATCAGCTCCGGTCGGGAGCGTTCGGCGTCGGTGTCTTCGATGCGCACCAGGAACTCACCGCCCGCAGAGCGGGCAAACAGCCAGTTGAACAGGGCCGTGCGGGCCGAGCCCAGATGCAACGAGCCGGTAGGGGAGGGGGCGAAACGTACGCGGGTGGTCACCCATTGAAGGGTAGCGTCGCTCGGTCTCAACCCTTGATCGCCGGCTCGTTGCGTCTGGGCGGCGGAACGGCCGATCACCATCGATCGTGGTGGATGACCTTGGTCTTGTCGCGACGGGGACCGGGTTTGAAGTCGGTGCCCAGCGTGTAGGCCGTTGGAATGAGGGCCACCTGCGTGACCCGGTCGTAGGGGATGCCCAGAAGCTCCGCAGCCTGCTGCTCAAACGGTAGGTGCAGCGTGGTCCAAACCGTGCCCAGTCCCCGATCACGGGCGGCCAGCATGTAGCTCCAGGTGGCGGGCAGTATCGAGCCGTACAACCCGGCCATCATCGATTGGTGGAGTTTCTCGGGTCGCCCGGAAATGCAGGGGATCAGATGAACCGGAACCTCGTGAAGATGCTCGGCCAGGTACTCGGCCGACGAACGCACACGTTGTTGGGTGTCGGCCGTCTCCGATGGACCCAGCTTCGCGGCTGCCTCCTTTTGCAGGGCGATGTAACCGGAAAATGCCTCGCGATACAGGTCGGCCAGGCCGCGGCGAAGCTCGGGATCCCGCACCACCAGAAAGTGCCAGCCCTGGGTGTTTGAGCCGGTGGGGGCCTGGAGGGCAGCGTTGAGACACTCGTCGATCACTTCGGGCTCCACATCCCGTGTGAGGTCAAGGCGCTTGCGCACCGCGCGTGTGGTTGCCAAGAGCTCGTCGCTTGTCAGGTTCAGCCGCATGATCACCTGTGTAGTCGATGGAAACCATGGTCGAAACCGTTCGGATGCGGCATCACCGACGATGAGTGAGCGATGCCGACACGGCGTGGCGAACCGTGTGGGCCAATCGGGTTGGCATGACGGCCGAAAGGACGCGGCATTGATCATCAAGATCCGGGTACCGGTCCAGGAGGCGGCGGGCGAACGCACCCCGATCCATCCACGCGGCTCCGACCGGATCGAGGTCGACCCAGTCGGTGGAGCCGGCCGCCACCGCCAGCCGCATCGGGTCCCACCCCATCGCGCCCAGGTCTTGGGTGATCGCAGCCAATTCGGGTGCCGTGGTGCCGCCGGAGCTCAACGGATGGTGCCGTATGGCCGCCGTCCAGGTGGTGACGCGCCCGGGTTCGAGCACCGTCGCAGCCAGCAGGCGGTCGAGCCAAACCGAGCAAACCAAGTGTGCGGGCGTTCGCGGTTCCGCCGCCGTGGGCAGGCCCAGATACAGCATCAGGGCGTCGACCACGAGGCTGCGCCCCCCGGCGTTGGTGAGGTCTGCTCCGGTGCCGGTCGTGACCGAGCAGTCGCCGGTGCGGGTCGCCACCACTGCGGCTGCTGTTGAGACGCCCGGAAGGCCTGCGTGGGCGTCGGGTGCGGTCCGGCCGAGCGCCAAACCTGCGAGCTGCACGTCGGCTTCGGCCCGCTGTGCCCAGACCAGGCTGATCGGATCGGCCTGGTCGCCGTCGTGCGGTGACCACCAGCGCACCGATCCGGCAGCGGTGAGTTCCACCAGGACCGGAGCGTGATCGGCCAGGCCGACCAGCGCCGCAGCCCAGGCGGTGTGGGACTGGCTGGACAACGGCAGTGCCGGGCCCCGACCCGCCGGAGCTGTGGGGATGCGACGTGGAAGGGGCAGCCGGGGCGGATCGGGCCGCGTTGGCGAGGATGGGACTTCGGACATGTGGACTCCCGTGGTGAGGGCGCGTGCAGTGCGCCTGATGCAAGACCCGGGAGTGGGCGAGTCCGACCCGTGGCACCATGGTGTCGATGACCGGTGACAATGAAGCTCAGGTTGCGGATCCAGCGGAGGAACATGGCTGCGTGTTCTGCCGGATTGTTGCCGGAGCGTCAAAGGCGCACGTGGTGTTTGCCGACGAGGTGGCGGTGGCCTTCCTCGACAAGGTGCCGTTGTTTCCGGGCCATGTCCTCGTCGTGCCTCGGAGCCATGTCGAGACACTCACCGATCTGCCAACCGATCAGCTTCAGGGGTACTTCTCCCGTGTGCAGCGGGTCGCAGCGGTGGTCGAGGCCACCATGGATGCGGGCGGCACGTTCGTCGCCATGAACAACCGCGTGAGCCAGTCCGTCCCTCACCTGCACACACACGTGGTGCCACGGCGTCGAAAGGACGGACTGCGGGGGTTCTTCTGGCCGCGCAACCCCTACGAGAGCGACGCGACCGCTGCCGACGTGGCCCTCCGGTTGGCGTCGGCCTGGGACGAGGCGGGAACCAAGACGGCCCTCCGCTGAGCCTGACCCGGGGCCGAGTAGCATCTTCGCCCGTGGCGGACGCACCGGCCCCTCGGCACCCCATCTTGAAGCGCCTCGGCGGATCGGCCGTTCGGCTGGTGTTGGTGGCCGCCATCGTTGCAGCCGTGGGGCTGGGTATCGGGCAGGCGTTGGGGCAGGCCATCAGCAAACTGCCGGATCCCACCGAAGGTGCCGTCGTTCTGGATCAATTGAGCCTGGGAGGGATCGAGCCCACCACCATGCTCCTGCAGGAGGGCGACATCCCCGCGGACTGGGAGGTGGTGCCGTCGTTTCCGGGTCTGGTGGGCGAACCGTGGTGTGGCGAGAAGGTGGAGACCACGGGCATTCGTTCCTCGCCGCTGGACACCGCGACCTTCGTCTACCCCAAGAACAACAGCGTGTTGGTGTCCGAGGTGGCCACCTTTGACCGCCCTCAATTTGCTGCCAACTATGTCAGCGATGTCACCAAGATTCTGCTCAGCTGCCCGGACTACTTTGTGTCGGGACTCGACGGAAAAACCAAGATTCGCATCGACGTCACCGACCCTGGCGGCCAGCAACCGATCACCGATTACGTCAGCCGGGTGTTTCAGCCGAAGGACCGGTCGAGTTACGACGTACGAACCGTCTTTCAGGTCGGGTCGTCGGTGGTGACCTTGCATTTCACCGGCCCCGAACGTCCGTCCCGAACGCTGATGGCCGATGCGGAGCAGGCGATTCTGGCCCGGGTGAACCCCGACGAGTTTGGTGACGCCTCCACCACGGTCCCGGGTGTTGCCCCGCTGCCCCCGGAGTCGACGAACAAGCTGGATTCCAGCAGCTTGGAGCCCGCCGGCGAGGCAGACGACGCCAAGACCGGAATCCCGGCACCAACGACGCCCGGACAGCCGCCTCCCAGCGCTACGGGCTGACGACCGGACCGCTACAAGTCGTTCATCAGCTTGAACGCCTCACCCAACTCGGCGTCGAATGGGAGCGCGGCCTCGGCCAGCAACCGCCGCTCGCGCAGGACGAACTGGGTGTGGAGGGAGCGTTCGTCGAGGCCGGATTTTGCCCCACCAACCCGGTGGTGATGGGTGGTTTCAAACTGAGACCGGTGAGCCTCCAAGGCAGCGATCCTGGCCTGGAGCGCGGCTTCGTCGGCCGGCTCGAGGTGGTCGACCTCGTCGGCCTCGAACAACAACAGCGCTTCAGGCCGATGGTGCTCCAAGCGGAGGTGGGGCAGAAAATGCGGATCTCGCGCTGCGACGATCCCATCGATCGTCAGCCATCCGGCGGCCCGGTGATCAGGGTGAAGGCGATAGCGCTTCCAGGGGTCATGGCCCAACACCACGTCGGGCTTCACGGTGCGGATGGCGCTGACCACCTCGGCGAGGGTGTTGGGGTCGTTGTCGAGTTCGCCATCGATGCGGTTGAGGAACGTGACCTCGCCCGACCCTCCAAGGGCGCGCGATGCGGCTCGTTGCTCGTCCCGGCGTCTCGCCACCAAGGCCGTCAGGTCGGCGTCAACGTCCCAGGTGCCCTTGGACCCATCGGTGCAGATGAGGTGGTGGATTCGGGTGCCTTGAGCCGCCCAGCGGGCCAGCGTGGCGCCGCACCCGAACTCCACATCGTCGGGATGCGCGCCGATGGCAAGCGCCACCGCTGGAGGCGGGAGCCCCATGTTTGCGGAGCCCGGTTGCGGGTCCAGGCGCTGAGCTGCCGGCGGCCGGGCATGCGGCGGAAGGTCGCTATGAGACACCGTGATCTCCTCAGGGCAGACTTCGACAGGGCTCGGCGGGCGCCGGGCGCGGGAGTTCGTCGGGCCACTCGCCCACCTCGGATGGTGGCCACAGGTCGTCGGCGGTGTCCACGTCCCAGCTGAGGGCCGAATCATGCAGGGATTGGACCTCCAGCCCCAGGCGGTCTGCCTCGGCGCGGTGCCGCTCGGCCGAATGGGCGCCGTAGGCAGGACGGAACCCCACGTCGGTGGGGATGGCCATCACGTTGGTGCCATCGGCGTGGCGGTCAGGAAACACCACCACCCGCCCCGGCGACACCAGGGTGGAAAGGTCGCGGGCGAACGGCAGGTCGGCGTGGGCAACGATCGCTTCGAGCAGACCCGCTGCTGCTGCCTGAGCGAGCGCCTCGGCCACTGCGCCATTGAGCCCCAGGCCGGGCGTCCAGCACACCTCGGCCCCGTGACGGCGAGCGAAGTCGGCCACGCGTTCGTCGTCGCACACCACCCACACAGGCGCCGGCGCACCGGCTGCGATCACCCGGGCGGCCATTCCCTGAGCCAACCTGGACCGCTGCCCCGGAGACAGCACGGGGCCCAGCCGGGCCTTGGCATCGCAAAACGCCTTCACCGGGATGAGCACCACGTCGGCACGGGGCGCGCCACCGGGGTGGGGCGGGACCTGCGGGCTCGTCGACGTTGTGCTCGTGCTCGCCATCGGGCTCGATGGTAGCGGTGGATCAGGCCTGCCCTCGGCGGGCGCCCGGCAACGCCCGGTGGGCTAGTTTCGGCTCATTCGAGGGAGGTCCGCAGATGAAACCAGTATCGGTGTCGGTGATCGGGGGCGGCTCGTGGGGAACCACGGTTGGTCACCTGGCTGCTCATAATGCCAAAACCCTGTTGTGGGCCCGGGCCCCGGAAACCGTGGTCGAGATCAACGAGTCGAACGTCAACAGGCGCTACCTGGAGGGTTACGACCTCCATCCCGACCTCACCGCCACAGCCGATCTGGAAGAGGCGGTTCGTTGCGCCGACGTGCTGGTGATGGGCGTGCCCAGCCAGGCGTTTCGGGAGACATTGGGCAGGGTCGGCGAGTTCCTTCGCCCCTGGGTGCCGGTGGTGAGCTTGACCAAGGGTCTGGAGCAGGGCACCCGCAAGCGCATGAGTCAGTTGATCCATGAGGTGCTTCCAGGGCACCCGGCCGCAGTCTTGACGGGGCCCAACCTGGCCAAGGAGATTCTGGTTGGCGACGCTGCCGCAGCGGTGATCGCAACGCCCGACCCGGTGGTGGCCGAGACGTTGCAGGCGGTTTTTGCCACCGATCGCTTCCGGGTGTACTCCAACCCCGACGTCATCGGGTGCGAATTGGGAGGTGCGCTGAAAAACGTCATCGCCATCGCCTCCGGCATGGCCGACGGGCTGGGCACCGGTGACAACACGAGGGCCGCGGTCATCACACGAGGGCTGGCCGAGTTGACCGCGCTGGGCGTTGCGATGGGCGGCCAGCAGGTGACCTTCGCCGGGCTTGCCGGCATGGGCGATCTCATCGCCACCTGCATTTCCCCGCAGAGCCGTAATCGCCATGTGGGGGAGCAACTGGGCAAGGGGCGCACGATCGAGGAGATCGTCGACGAGATGAACATGGTGGCCGAGGGCGTCAAGACATCCACCGCGGTGATGGAGTTGGCTGAGGAATACGAGGTGGATGTGCCGATCACCGCCCAGGTGCGGGCGGTGTGCCACGAGGGGCTGTCCGCGTCGGAGGCCTACGACGGCCTGATGGGCCGTCAGTCCGGGGTGGAGCATCCTGCGTATGAGTGATCGCAGGCAGCGCCGCGCCGCTCACCGGGTCTCCGCCGCTCAGACGCTGGTGGCCCCGGGTTGGTGGACCCGACAACACGACCCCGACTCCTCGCTCTACCTGCCCACCCCGTTGGCCGGCCGCAACCGCATGGAGATGGGTTGGTCGTTGCTGTCCACCCTGGATGGGGCCGGTGCTGCATCGCTTGATCGGCGCGGGGCGGTGGCGCTGCCCGGTGCCACCTGGGTGTTGGACTGGTGGTTCAACCATGACGGAACCTGGCAACGCGCTGCCGAGGCTGCCGGCGTTCGACAGGTGCGCACCGACCACCTCCCGGTGGCGGAGACACGCGTCCGGGTCGGCCCCAACGAACTGGTGATCCGGCAGGGCGCCGCTCCACGCAGCGGAGAGCCCGGTTCGGCCTGGGTGACGATGGAGGTTGAGGTGGATGGGCCCGACCCGGTGGGCCTGGCAATGGTGGCCACCCCGTGGACGCTGAGCGACGTGGGCCGCATCGATCGGGTCGAGGTTTCGGGCGGTGTGCTGTCGGTCAACGGGGCGACGGTGTTGGTGGCCCAGCGCCCGCCGCGAGCGGCGCATCTGGTTGATCGGGCCGATGACCTGGTGGACCTGGTTGCACGGATGCCCGAGGGGTCCGACGGCCCGGTCGCGCCCGTGGTGTCTCGTCACGGTACGGGTGGGGCGGCCCTCGTGTGGCCGATGGCGCATCGTTCCATGCTGCGCATGGGGCTGCCGCTCGGCTCGTTCGAGTCGTCCGAGGTCGACGCGGTCGCAGAGTTGGAACGCCTGCCCGACACGACGGCGATGGCAAAGGGGTGGGCACGGCACCTTGAAGTCGGCGCTGCACTGGAACTTCCGGAGAGTTCCCTGACCGACATGGCCCGGGCTGCCCGGGCTCAACTGCTGGCTGCCGCCGATGGCGCATGGTTTACCGGCGCCGACCCGGTGTCGGCCGCGTTGGCTGCCGGGACACTGGCACGGCTTGGCCATGCCGATGTGGTTGGCCCGGTGGTTGGGCAGGTGGCCCGCGCCGTCGATGACGACCCTGCGGGTCTGGCCGCCGTGCTGGAGGCATCGCTCGGGCTCGGCGTGTCGCTGACGCGTGACGAGGTGATCGATGCGCCTGAGCACCTGCTGGTGCATCTGGCCAGGGCGCTGCACATCACCCTGCGGCAGCTGCGCCGCCGTGGCGTGCAGTGGTGGCCTGAGGCACAACGGCCTCGATTGGCGTCGATGGTTGAAGCGGTGGCCGTCATGGCCGACGGGTGGGGGCAGCAGGGTGTGGCGGACAACGCGCGCGCCATCGCAGCAGCTCTTCCGACGGGTGCGGAGCCCGAGCCCGAGCCTGAGCCTGAGCAGGCGTCCGAGGTGCCGTCCGAGGTGTCCTCCGAGCCATCGGCTTCTCTGGGCCGGGTTCGGTGGGTCCGCCGGGAACCGGGCGCCGACCTGGATCTGCCCGCAACGTTGGATGCGGCCCGGCGGGATATCGCCGCAGGCCGACCGGATGGTGCGCTGACGGTGGCGGCGGTGTCGGCGTTGCTGGAGCGGCTGGGGTGTTGGCCCGACGTGGTGCATCCCACCCGTCCGTTGGGTATCGGAGAGGACGGCGCTTCGGTGGCCACGATGGCGCGTCTGCTGGCTGCCACGCTCGACCTGGCAGCGCCACTCAACGGCTCGTCCGTCGATGCGTTCGGTTCCTTCCCTTCGGAGTGGTGGGGTCGTCCGGCCCAGTTCAGCGACCTTCCGGTTGCCGGGGGCTCGGTCTCGTGCGCGCTGCGCTGGCACGGTGCCCGTCCGGCGCTGATCTGGGAACTCACCCCGGATGGCCTCGGGCATTGTCCCGAAACCGATGGTGCGTCCTCGACCGGGACACCACCGAGCGTGCTCCTGCTTCGTGCTCCTGCTTTGGACCCGGTGTTTACCGGCAGCGAGCTTGTTGGAGAGGCGCTGCTGGAGGTGCCGCCGGGTGCCGTCGAGTTGTTGACGGCCCGGGCGGAGTCGGCCGCGGCCGCAGCAGAGACCACGGTCGCAAGCACGGACGAAAGCACGGAGTCCGGCGGGGACTCAGCCGGCGGCGGTTCGGTGAGCACCCCGGAGGCCGGGCGCTCAGGCGGCGCGGTCACCATGGGCGTCGACATGCCCACCCGTCGCCGGCCCGACGGCACCTGAGTCGAGCAAACCTGGGCGTGTGCGCTGCTGTGACCGTCGCGTCACCCACCTCGTGTTCAGTTGCTCAACCGATCTCCCCGGCCCTTTTGGGCGGTCGCCGGCCCTCGTCGGGGTCAGGACGAACGGCGGAACCGGGCAGCGATGCGGGCAAAGAAACCCTGCTTCGGCGCCGTCACCAGGTCGGCGTCGATGGCGAGGCGAAGCCGTCGCACACCACTGTGCCCGGGATGGGACGCTTCCAGTTGTGTGATCAGACCGTCGGCCCGTCCCAGGCGTCCCCGGCGGCGGGCCACCTCTGCCTCACCCAACGCTCCATCAGGGCGCTCCGGGGCCAGACGCGCGCAGGCCACAGCCCCGGCCTGCGCTGCGTCCAGGTTGTTGGCGGCGAAACCGGCCCGCATCAGTGCCCGTTGGTAGGTCGGCACCAGTGGCTCCCGAGCCACGGCGGCCTCAGCCGCTGCCAGGGCAGGGCCGGCCTGACCCAGCTGTAGCAGAATTCTGGCGCGTAGGTGGTGGCCTTCGGCGGCATCGGGTGCCGACTGCACCGCAGCGTCGGCGGCGCGCAGGGCCTCTTCGGGCTGATGCAGGCTGAGCAACGTTGACGCCAGCAGCGCGTGGCCCTCGCCCAGATTTGGCTCGTCGTGAAGCAACCGACGCAGGCGGCTGACGGCCAGTTCCGCCCGTCCGTCGGCCACCAGCGCCCGCAGCGTGCTGAGCCGGGCCCAGGTGTCGGGCGCCATGGCGTCGTCGTTCACCTCGCAACGCTATCGAGCGTTCGGGTTACCGTGAACCCATGCGCATTGCCTACGGCGCCGACGAGGCGACCCCAACCACCGATTCGGTGGCCGCATGGCTGCGGGCGTCGGGCCACCAACTGGTGAGGGAGTTGGTAGGTGCGCCCTGGCCGTCGGTGGGCGCAGGCGTCGCCCAGGCAGTGGTCGACGGCGTGGCCGAGGTGGGTGTGGTGTGGTGTTACACCGGAACCGGGGTTGCCATGGCCGCCAACAAGGTGGCGGGAGCGCGTGCGGCCCTGTGTGTTGACGCCGACACCGCCACGGGCGCCCGACGTTGGAACGATGCCAATGTGCTGGCGTTGTCACAGCGCCTGACCACCGAAGAGTTGGCTCGGGAGATCATCGGCGCATTTGCATCCGGGGTTCCAGATGCCGACGAGCTCCAGGTCATCGCCGGGTTGGAGCCACAGACCCATTCGGCCGCCCCACATGGCTGAACCGGTGTCGCCGGCACGTCGGACCCGCAAGGCAACCGCACCTTCCCGGCGGCGGACCCGTCCGCCCACCCTTGAATTCGAGCGGTTGTGGTGGGAGCGGGGCGCCGAGTGTGTGGTGGGTATCGACGAGGTGGGTCGGGGTTCGTGGGCTGGGCCCCTGACCGTTGGCGTGGCCGTGCTGCCGGCCGACCGACGTATCAATGGTGTGCGCGATTCCAAGATGCTCTCGGAGGCGCGCCGGGAAGCACTCTTCGACCGTGTGGCCGACTGGTGTCGGGGCTGGGCGGTGGGTCACGCGTGGCCTCGGGAGTGTGACGAGCTGGGCATGTCGGCGGCACAGCGGCTGGCAGCGTCTCGCGCCCTCGACTCGTTGGGGCTGGCGGTCGACGCGGTGCTGTTGGACGGCAAGTGGGACTTCGTGGGTCACGAGAACACCACGATGTTGGTCAAGGGCGATGCCCGCTGTCTCTCGATCGCAACGGCATCCATCCTGGCCAAGGTCAGCCGCGACCGAATGATGCGGGAGGCCGCAGCAAATCACCCCGGATACGACTTCGAATACAACAAGGGATATCCGTGTCCCAAGCACCAGATGGCGTTGCTGGGGTACGGGCCCACGGCCATCCACCGTCGCAGCTGGTCGTTCTGCGATGACCTTCCCTGGCCTCATCAGCGCTACGTGCGGCCCGACCCGCAGCTTTCCCTGTTCGCCTGAGCCGCCCAGGTAGCGTGTCCCCGTGAAGTGGGACCAGGACGCCACACCCGACATGAGCAACGTGGACGACCAGCGATCGTCGGGGGGCGCAGGCGGTGGTTTCCAGTTCCCATTGCCGGGTGGAGGCGGCCGGGGCGGCGGCATGGGCCTTCCCATCGGCAAGGGCTCCGGCATCTTGGGCATCGTGATCGCTTTGGCGGCCATCTTCATTCTGCCGCGCCTGACCGGAGGCGGCGACCTCCCGTTCAACGTCGAGCAGATGGATCTGCCTGGTGCCGTGCCGGAGGCGTCAGGTCCGACGGGCCGTGCGGACGATGCCCCCACCGATGAAACCGGACGCTTCATTGTCTGGGTGTTTAACGATGTGCAACGCACCTGGACCAAGCAGTTCGCTGAGGGACAACAGAAGTATTCAAATGCCAAGCTCAACCTGTTTCGCAGTTCGGTCAACACCGGGTGCGGGCAGGCCTCGTCGGCCGTGGGGCCCTTCTATTGCCCGGCCGACTCTGAGGTGTACATCGATGAAACCTTCTTCGATGAGTTGGCCGACCGTTTCGGCGCACCGGGCGACTTCGCTCAGGCCTACGTGGTGGCACACGAAATGGGCCATCACGTTCAGAATGTGCTGGGTATCTCGGACGACGCGCAGCGCCTGAGCCGAAAGAACCCGGATCAGGCCAACGCGCTGTCCATCCGCCTCGAGCTGCAGGCAGACTGCTTCGCCGACGTCTGGGCCCGCAACGTGTATCTGGACGACTCGGCCAACCGAGGACTCGAGCAGGGCGACATTGAGGAGGGCCTCGGTGCCGCATCGGCGGTTGGTGACGACCGCATCCAGGAACAGGCCACTGGACGCATCGACCCGGAGACGTGGAACCACGGCAGTTCGGAGCAGCGGGTGAAGTGGTTCAAGGTGGGGTTTGACAACGGCCAGGCTGAGCAATGCGACACCTTTGGGGTGGACCGCCCCTGAGCGGTACGATCCTGCCCCTATGGGTCAGCCGGTTGTCGTCACGCAGAAGCAGTCCAGTCGTCCCGGGGTGGTTCGCTACGAGCTGAACCGAACGCTGACCGGTACGGGCCACGAGGTGTACCGGCCCGGGACCGAGATCTCCGGGCATCGCCCGCCGGACCTGCTGGCCAAGAGGTTGCTCGATGGCGTGCGCGGCATCGAGTCGATTCACATCAACGGTGGCGTCGTCACCGTTGAGATGTCGTTTGGCTCGGATGCAGATGCGGCACAGGTCATTATCGAGGACATGTACACCTACTACCGGCCCGGTGTGGCGCTGCCGTCGTTCGAGCGCGAGGAACCCGTCGCGTAGTTGCGGCCGTCGTGACCTCGGCGGCTGCGAGCTCCGTCGTTCTTCAGAGGACGCCGAGCATCGTGTGCAAGCCAAGCGCGGCAACGCCCAGGCAGCCCAGCAGTCGTCCGCGATGGATGAGCGCCGGGGTGAGTACGCGTCCGAGGGTGTCGCCAAGGACTAGAAATCCTCCGTGCACCAGCAGCGACGCGCAGACGATGCCGACGACCCACCCGGGGCCGATGTTGGCTCCAGCGCTCACCGCCAGGGATGCAAATGCCACCAGTGTGAGCGGGTTGATGGCGCACAGGCCGGCGAAGCGTGCGGCCAGGCCCGCCGGGGCGCGGCCGGTGGCCGCCTGCGGGTGACGCGGTGCAGTGCCGGAATCGGTGGAAGCGGTCGCTGTGCAGGACGGCTGAGTCGATCGGGCATGAACGAGCAGGTGGGCGGCCAACACCAACAGTGTCAGACCTCCGGCCACGCCGATGGCAGAGCGATGGGTGCCCAGTAGCCGCTGGAGGCCCAGCCCGGCCGTTGCCGCCACCGACCCGTAGAGCAGGTCGACGGTGGCGATGCCCAGCGGCGCCGGCCAGCCGCGTCGCACGCCGTCGGTCAGGCCGATGTCCACGACCATCAGCGCGATCGGCCCGATGATCATCAGGAGGGGAAGCGATGTGGTGAAGCCCACGACCAATCCGTTCATGGAGTGCAGTGTGGCGGCACCATCACCGTGACGAGCGGGGTTCCCGGCGGCTAGAACGACACGATGACCGTGGAAACCGTGCTACTTGATGACATTGACCATGCTCTCCTTGGCCTGCTTCGCAAAATGGGACGAATGTCATACCGTGACCTGAGCATCGAGGTGTCGTTGGGGGCCAGTGCCACGGCCGACCGGGTGAAACGGTTGGAGCGAATCGGTGTGATCGCCGGATACTCGGCGGTGATCGATCCGGAGACGATCGGACGCACGCTCAGGGCGGCGGTCGACGTCCGGCTCCCCGCCGACGGTGACCATGAGGGTTTCGAGGCTGAGATGAGCCAACTGGACGAGGTGGACCTGGCGGCACACGTCACCGGCCCATTCGACTATCTGACCCGGATATTGCAGCCCGGTTCTTGAACGGCGTGTAGGCCACTGGTTTGGGTGGGTGCTGCCTCTGGTGTGAGGTTGAATGGTGTTTGTCTGGTTTTGGGGCGCGGTGAGGCAGAAGGTTGTGGTGTGGTCGGGTTGTCCGGGCTGAGTCTGGGTGTGTGGGTGCCTGGCCGGGTCAGGCGAACGCGGGCAGGGCCCGGATGCGTGTGAGGGCTTCGATGAACGCGTCGGCCCAGGCGTGGGATCGTGGGAGCCGCAACTCGAGGCCGCCGGCGTGGTTGACAACTCGTGCTGCGACATTGAAGAACGCGAGGCGGAGCCGTTTCCCACGGCACCGTTTGAACGTCGGGGGCAGCCCGAGGTGACGGACCCAGCGGGCGGTGTTGTGAGCAAGCACAGAGGCGTGCCACCACAACCAGTTCCCGAAGAAGTTCTTCACCGGCGCGTGGATCAGCCCAAAGTCTTCCTTGAGTTGCCGGATGGTGTCCTCGGGGATCCCGCCACGAAGCCGATGGTGGGCCTCGACCTCTGCTGGGGGTGCGAACAGGGCGGGAAGGTTCGTGACAATCGCATGGAACCTCCAACCGTCAAGATCATCAAAGGACAACTGGTCACCGGCGCTGGTGCGTTGACGGCGCACGATCATCCGCAACATGCGCCGGGTCTTGCCTTGCCCCATCACGAAAGGTGTTTCTGCGACCTCGGAACCCCGCTTGGCCTCGCCGGCCAACGCTGGCACCCATTGCGTGTCAGGGTTGGTGGCCAACGCCCGGACTTTCGCTTTCACGTTGGACCGTTGTGGCGCGGTCACGGAGAACACCCCACCCAGCGCCTCGACGGTGTCGAACACGGCGTGTTGGTAGCCGGCGGAATCGACACGGACCCACAGGTTCGTTGTTTCCCGGACCGGGCCGGGGATCGCCGACACACACTCTCGAATGAACCCGGCGTTGTCCCGGCCCGGATGGGCATTCCCAGACCGGGCACGGATCGCGAGCACGTCACCGGTCTCACCACACACCCCGATCAGCGGTGACAAGCCAACCTCGCCCCGGTAGGAGAACTTCGAACCTTCCTTGTCCGGCCCGTAGGTGTCGACCAGCGTGGCATCGGGATCAACCGTGACCATCCCACCAGAAGGTCCCGCACCCGACGCCCACGCCCGAGCCAACATCGTCCGGTTCACCGCCGCGGCTTTCTGGACCCGACCAAAATCGGCTCCGCCACAAAACCGGAACATCGTCGCGTGTGAGGGCAACACGTGAGCGCCCCGCAACTGTTGGGTCGGCCCATCCAACAGGGACCGGTCCGACAAGAAATCGCCTCCGGCCAACAGGATCTCGACCAACGCCCGATAGCACTCCCCGCCGGTGTAGCCGCCAGGCCCGATCGGCCGCAACCGGCGCCCATCGGCGACACCGACCAGGTTCAGGTTGTCCAACATCGGTCCCCACAACGCCACCCCGCCCACCCCGGTCACCTTGTCATCGCTCACCTTGACCTTCACCGAAGCACTCCGGCGGCGGGGCTGTCCGATCAGTTCCCCGGCATCAAACAACGCGCCTGTAGCATTCACCTGGCAGGTGCTCCTGTCGCTAGTCGAATAGAGCTGTTCGTACTCTCCATTCTTCCAGCCAGCAGGGGCACCTGCCGCGTCAAACCACCAACAACCCGCTACCCGGCTGCAATATCCGGGTCTGATCCTGATGTCGGTGGCGGGCGTGCCACGCCTGGATGACATCGTCCGCAGTTGGGGTCGCTCGTTTCTTGCCGAAACCTCCACTCGTATTCTGTTGCATACCGTCGAGTTGGCCAATCAACCCGGGTGAATCGTTGCTGGGTTTTGTCGGAATTCGTCGATCGTCTCGATGCAGCGGCAGAGAGCCGGGTTGGCCGGCTCGGAGCGGCGGCGACACCATGCAACGATGGATGACGTGGCTGCGGGTGACGGTTTCGATGACGCGGGGATGGTGGCTGAGATGCCACGCTTGGACGCCGTCCTTGGCGACATCACCGGTGAAGCGGTTGATGCCATCGTGAATGCCGCAAACTCGTCGCTGCTTGGTGGTGGAGGGGTCGACGGTGCAATCCACCTGGCCGCTGGTCCCGAACTGGTGGACTTCTGTCGACATCTGGGGGGCTGTCGAACCGGGCAGGCCAAGACCTCGCCGGGGTTCAAGCTTGCTGCCCGATGGATTATCCACACGGTTGGACCCGTGTGGCGGGGCGGTGAGGTTGGCGAGCCCGAAGCACTGGCCTCGTGCTACCGGGAGTCGCTGATGCGAGCCGACGAGGTGGGTGCCCGGAGCATTGCGTTTCCGGCGATCTCCACCGGCGTCTTTGGGTACCCTGCTCAGCCGGCCGCTCGGATTGCGGTCGAAACGGTGCTGAGCACGTCGACCTCCGTGTCGCTGGTGCGGTTCGTGTGCTTCAGCCGGGACGACCTGGACCTGTACACGGTGCTTCTGGCCGACCTCGTGCGCTGACGGTCAAAGATGCACCGCCGGCAGGCGCGGCAGGCCGGTGCCGGGTTGGTCGGGATGCGCCATCTCCTTGGTTTGTCGACAGTCCGTCGCTATGATGTCAACACAGTGTCGCCATCTGGACGATGCGCAGTCAGTGTCCCTGCGAAGGAGACCCGCATGTTCCTTGCGTTACGAGACCTTCGGTTCGCCCGAGGGAGGTTTGCGCTGGTTGGCCTGGTCATTGGGCTGGTGGCGCTGATGGCCACGCTGTTGTCGGGTCTGGCCAACGGGCTGGTCGACGACGGCATTTCCGGCCTGCGCAACCTGCCGCTGACCAACCTGGCCTTTCAACCGGGCGCCGACGGCACATTCAGCCGATCCACGTTGACCGATGCCAACCTCCAGGCGTTTGAGGGGCTTGACGGCGTGCAGGCGTCACCGATCGGCGTGTCGTTCTTCAACGCGAAGAAGGCCGATGGTTCAACCATCGACATGGCGCTGTTTGGTATCAGCGAGAACAGTTTCCTCGCCCCGGCTGGAGAGGCGAAGCGCTCGCTTGCCGGGCCACCCGGCATCATTCTGAGCCACGAGTTTGAGGCTGAGGGGCTGTCGGTGGGTGACGAACTGACCATCGTGGGCGTCGATGAGCGGCTTCCGGTCCTTGGCTTCACCTACTCGGGGTCGTACGGCCACGTGCCCATCGCCTTCACCTCGCTGCCCACCTGGCAGAGCCTGTTGTACGGCAACAACGCCAAAGGTCGCTTCTCCGCCATTGCGTTGAAAGCGCCCGATGGCATGTCGTTTACGTCAGCCGAGAAGGCCTCCGACACCGAGGTGATCTCCAAGGTGGCGGCCTACGCCGGTTCGCCCGGATACACGGGGGAGACCTCCACCATGAGCCTCATCCAAAACTTCTTGGTGGTGATCTCGGCGCTCATCGTCGGTGCCTTCTTCACCGTGTGGACCGTGCAGCGCACAGGTCAGATCGGGCTGCTCAAGGCGCTGGGCGCGTCCAACGGCTACGTGCTGCGGGACGCGCTCGGTCAGATGGCGATCGTGCTGGTGGGCACCGTTGCCACGGGTTCGCTGGTCGCCGTGGGCCTGGGGCAGTTTGTTGGCGGCGAGGCCCCGTTCCGGCTGGCGGCAGGGCCGATCCTCACGTCGATGGGCCTGCTGATCGTGTTCGGTCTGGTCGGTTGTCTGATCGCCGTGCGTCGAATCACGTCGGTTGATCCGATTGTCGCGCTGAGGAGCCAACCGTGAACCCGTCAACCTCAACCATCGTTTGTACCAGCGGCGGGAGCCCGGCCATGAGCCTCAACCTTGACAACGTCACGGTCACCGTGCCGGACGGCCTGGCCGAGCGCACGATCCTCGACCGGGTCTCGCTCAGCGTCGAACCGGGTGAGATCGTCGCACTCACCGGCGCCTCCGGATCGGGCAAGTCCACGCTGTTGGCCGTCGCTGCGTTGCTGATGGTGCCACAGACCGGTCGAATCACGGTGGCCGGTACCAATGCCTCCGAAGCCGGCGACAAACAGCGAACCGCGCTCCGGCGCCGTCACATCGGCGTGATCTATCAATCGGCCAACCTTTTCCCGTCGCTGACCGCCAGGGAGCAGTTGCACCTGACCGCCCATGTTGGCGGCCACCTCGACTCGGCTGCCCGTCAGCGTGCCGACGAGTTGCTTGATCATGTTGGGCTGACGTCCCGCGCCGGCGCCAGGCCCGCCGAGCTGTCCGGCGGCGAGCGGCAGCGGGTGGGTATCGCCCGGGCGCTCATGGGGCGCCCCTCGGTCTTGTTGGCCGACGAACCGACGGCGGCCCTGGACAGCGAGCGAGGCGAGGCGATCATGGCCCTGCTCGCCGAGCAGGCTGAGGCTGCGGGTGCTGCGACGATGGTGGTGACCCACGTGCCCGAACAGCTTCACGCCACCCGTACGCTGTCGATCGCCAATGGCCGGGTGTCCGAGTTGATGGCGGCACGCGGCTGACATGCCGAAGATCACGGGGGATTCCATCGCCGAACACGTGGCGGCACAGGAGACGGCAGTCATTGGGGCCACGGTGGCGCTGTTTGCCGAGCGTGGTGCCGTCAACGTCACGATGGCTGATATCGCCGGCGAGGTGGGCCTGGCGCGGACCTCGGTGTATCGCTACTTCCCCACGAAAGGGGCGATCGTGGCCCGCTGGTTTGAGACGGCCATCAAGCCGATCATCGAATCCGGAAATCGGATAGCGGCCGACGACGCCGACCCGCAGCTGCGTTTGGGGCGCTGGGTGGAGGCACAGCTGACGTTTCTCGCCCACGACGAGCACCAGGCGATGATTGCGGCCGCCCGCGACCTTGACGACATGCCCGAGGATGTTCGGCTCAGCATCGGAGCGCGCCATCGGGAACTGTACGCGTCGCTTCGGCGCATTCTCGGCGAGCTGTCAGGGCCGGTGGACGATGCGGTGGTGGAGGCTCGCGTGCTCATGATCACCGGGTTGCTTGCGGGCTTCGGCGACCTGCTGGACACCGGGATGAACGAAGCCCGGTGCCGGGCCGAAATGCAGCGGGTCGCCCGCTGCATCGCCGGGTAACCGGTCGCTTCGAGCGGTTGAACCGGGGGTCGCCCGGTTCGGCCCGACGGTCACCTACCGTTTCGGCCATGGCCGTCAACCGCAGCCGCCGCGCCAGGGCGTCCCGCAAACGCAAGCGTCGCATGGACCGGGTCGATCACGACCTCACCGACGAACAATGGTCGGCCATCCAGGAGGCCTGGGAAGGCTGCGCCTACTGCGGGACCGGCGCAGAACCCCTCCAGAAGGACTGCGTGCTGGCGCTGTCACGGGGCGGTCGTTACACGCTGGACAACATCGTCCCGGCATGCCGCTCGTGTAACGCCAGCAAGTGCAACGACGAGGTCACCGGGTGGCTCCGCCGCAAGCGCCTCGACGAAGCAACCTTTCTGACCCGCCACTACGAGATCCGGGCCGGGCTCGCCGCTCGGTTTGCGTCGGAGCCCACCGCAAGTCCGTGAGAACTCAGGTCCTCGAATCGCCGGTCGGCCTAATTCTCCTCCCAGAACTGAATCATCTCAACGTCGCCGATTTTATGTGAGCCGATCTGAGACCAGGAGCTCCTCGACCGAGGGGGGATGACCAACATGTCGCGCTGGGTATTGGAGAGATAGGTGACCGCAACGTGAGGGCCTTCACCAGGGGGACAGATCACCCCGAGCACCCGCACGTTGCAGAGCACATAATTGTCGGTCCCGAAGCGTTCATCCAACCAGTCATTCGCCACGAACTTTTCCTCGCCCCAACTCACCATCAGGTCGCCAGACGCCGAATTCAACCCGCCGACCATCGGGTTGAAGTAGGTGAAATCTCGATCGGCAACCACAAGGATGTGACCCCAGAGGACGATCACGGCCACCGAGCACACGGCGGCGCTGAGCGCCGCAGGTTGACTCCGGATCAGGCGGCGAACGTGATCGCCGACGAGTAGGTCGGTCGAGATGGCGATCAGAACCAGCACCCCGGCCACCAGTGCTGCGCTGTAACGATCGAATTTCTTTGCCGACATGCCGATGACCAACAACTGCGAGGCGTTGAAGACTCCGAAGAGCAACCATCTTGTGTCGAGTCGTCGGGCCAGAAGCGCTGCCGGAATGGTGAGCAGGCCGAGAAACGACCACGGCGTGAGGCGGTACGCAAGGACCCACAAGTAGTAGTACCAGGGCGGCGCCATCGTCACGGCACCTCGAAAGAACTGAATGTGCCCCGATTCCATCAAGCGCGCCGAGGACCTGAGGGCCTCGATCTGCCGAGCCGGATCCACGACGAGTGCGGGCCAGGCCACCGCCACCGTGATGATCCCCGCGCCAAGGCAGGCCCCGAGCACCCCGGTGAGACGACTGTGTGCCAACCCTCGGATCCGGTCGCCCCAGGACCCGGATTGTCGTTGCCAGGTTCGTGCTCCGACCCAGATCACGCACACGGCAAGCGCCGGCACAACGGCTGCGGCCGACAACTTGGTCAGGCCGGCGAAACCGAGGGTCACGCCCGCCAGAGCACCCAGTGCCACCGGAGAGCGCTCCTTTCCGGCAAACCCAAGTGCGCGACAAAACGCCACAAAACCGATCAATGAAAACGACATGACGAGAGAATCGGTATGAAACATGGTACGAAGTGCTGTCAGGAATGGTTCTGTCGCTATGAGGAGACATGCAAGAAGGGCGGTCATGGTGCCCAGAAGCCGGCGACTCACCAGCCACAACAGCGCCACCAGTGCGGCACCCAACAGCGCCATTGCCCGGTGGACGTTCGGCAGGCCCGGGCCGTTGGATCGCTCCACGCAGGTGCGTAACGACGACGGGGTGGTGTCCGAGACGCACTCCGCAATGATCACGAGGGAACCGACCCACAGCGTTGGTACGCCCGGCATGGTGATGCTGACCGATGTGGTATCAAAGTTGACGTCATAGGCGGTCAGCCGATTGAGGTCACCAGTGACCAAACCGGTGGCAAACTGCTGCGAGCGTTGTTGCCACAATTCTTCATCGTTGTATTTGGAACGGTTTGCTGTGACCAAAGAGCCGGACAGCGCGATGGCGAAGAGCGCGCAGGCAACCATGACCCCAACCCGGCGCTGACCGCTTGTGGTTGGGCCGACGTCGAGGGGCAGGTCGCAGCGGCTCAAACGTCGGCCTGATACGGCGGTGCCGGGTCGTAGGCGATGTAGCGCTGCACCGCCCTGGCGTGGGCCGGGTCGTGGATCTGGCCGATCAGCCACAGTGCCATGTCGATGCCGGCGGACACACCTTTGCTGGTGACGACGTTGCCGTCTCGCACCCAACGGGCGTCCCGGACCACGGTGCAGTCGCCCCGCTCGGCCAGCGTGTCCTCGAATCCCCAATGGGTGGCCACGCGCCGGCCGGCGCCCAGCCCGGAACCGACGAGCAACAGCGACCCCGTGCAGACGCTGGTGACCCACGAGGCGGTTTGGCCGACCGAAGCCAACCAATCCAACAACGTGGCGTTATCGATCTGAGTTCGGGTTCCCTGCCCGCCCGGCACCACGATCACGTCGAGCGGTGGGTGATCGGCGAAGGTGTGATGCGGCACCACCACCATGCCTTTGGCGCAGCGCACCGGTTGGTCGCGCTCCGCGATCATCACCGTCGTGTCGGGATTGGCGCCTTCGGAGGCACGCAGCATCGCCGATGCGGTGATCACCTCCCATGGGCCGACAACGTCCAACTCCTCAACGTCGTCGAACAACAGGAACCCGTAACTGGTCATGGGGTGTGCCTTCTTGGTCAAGCTACGAACGTCACGACGTGGGTTCGGCCTCCGGGGCGACTCCGATCCTGAACCAATGGGCACGTGACGTCAATCGCCGGAGCCTGCGCCACCGACGGATTGGTTCCTGCCGGTCTGTCCACGGCTCGGTGCGAGCCTTCCGGCGTTTTCTCCTACCGTGTTGAGGATGGACCGTTTGGGTGTTCCGGATTCCGAGGCGTTGGCGCTCGACGAGGCGGTGGCTCAGATCTGTGGTCCGGGCGCCTCGTTCAGCAGTTCTCAGCGCACCGCTATGGCGACCATGGCGCGCCGAATCTGGATGGATGGGCTTGCGTCTTCCACCGCTGACGTGATTGCCGAAGCCGTCGCTCGTTTGACGTTGGATGCACACCGCGTTCGGCCCGAGTGGATCGCCTCGGTGTCCGACCGGGGAGTGACCCCCATTGAACTGGTTGAACTCCTTGGTGTCGTGTCCAGAACCGTGGCCGTTGACACGTTTTGCTTTGCGCTCGGGGTTGCCCCGTGGCCGCTCACCGAGCCGCCGGGCAACGGTGAACCCCATGGAGAGGTCGACCCCGCAGCAACGAACAACGGGGGATGGCTACCGACGGTTGGACGTGCCTGGCCGACCAACGCCCTCTCCGCGCTTCCCTCCGATGAACGGGCGATGCACCGCCTCCATGCGGCGCTGTATCTGGCGATGGACCAGATGGGCGACATGGATGCGCATCGAGGACTTCACCGAACCCAGATGGAGTTGGTGGCTGCCCGAACCTCGCTGCTGAACGAATGCTTCTTTTGACTGCTCGCTCATGCCGGCATGCTCCGTGCGAGCGCCACCCGAACCGATCGACCGTTGAACCTGGCCGCGGTCACCGACCCAACGCAGGACTCACAACTTGAATGGGGTCGGGAACTGTTGGTGTTCACCGATGCAGCGCTCGCACGCGATCGTGCGGCGATGAGGTCGGCGAGGGAGGCGCTGAAACTTGTGGCCGGGCCCGAAGCGGTCGTTCGGGCTGCTGGGTGCGCTGGCAACTTTCAGATCATGAACCGCCTGATGGACACCCTTGGGGTACCGGTGAGCCGCGCCGGCCTGGCGCTCGCAGAAGAATTGGGATTGGACCTACCCGACCATTTGATGCCGCCGCCCGGTACTACTTGATGGGATCGTCCGATTTGGGGTCGTGCTTGCGTGACAGCATGGCCCAGACGTCATCGGAGCCCATCGCCAGATGCTCGTGGCGGGTCAACGCGTGGATGACGTCATGGAGGCTTGACTGCAACCGCTCGGTCTTGGCCAACGCATCCTGGTGAAGATCGCCACCCTCCGCATGATGTGCGGTCAGCATTGCCATGACGTCGTCGGCATCCGCTGCCAGGTGCCCCAGGTGGTGGGCAAGGGTTTCCTGGTCGGTGCCGCCTGGTTGGCTACTTTCAGATTCCGTTGGCATGCGACGGCTCCTTTCGTGTGGGTGAACGGGTCAGGTGTTGCTCCGCGCTGCTGGGTGCGGCACCACGATCAAGGGACGGTTGGCGTGGCTCAGAAGCTGGGCTGGAACCCGGCCGAGAATCAGACCCCCAAACCCGCCGCTGCCACGGGTGCCCGTCACGATGGCGGCGGCGTCATGGGCATCGCCGTGTTCCAGGATCACCTGTGCCGGATGGCCTGCGGTGGGGAAGAACTTGAGCGGTGCGGCGACGCCGCCCGCCAGGTCGGCTTCGATCTGGCGCCAACGCTCGGCCTCGTCCTCGCTGAGCGATTCGTAGGCGTGCACCGCATGCACGGTCCCGTTCGTAGCCGACGCCAACGTCGATGCCAATTGAAGCGCCGGCGACGGGTCGCCGGTTGCCTCCACCCCGACCACGAAGACCCCTCCATCCAGCGTTGGGGCGCCCGGGCCGACCATGGCCACCGGGACGTGGCAGTGGTGCAGCAGGTGGTGGGCGGGGTTGCCCTCGCCGAGTCCTCCCGGTTCGTGTGAGTCGTGGGTGCCGACCACGCACATGGTTGGCTGATGCTCGTTCACGTAGGAGGCGATGGCGGCGAGAGGCTTGTGTTCGTTGAGCACCACGACGTCGGCGCTCGCCGCGCCCGCGTTCTTCGTGGCCTGCTCGATGTCCTGTCGGCGGCGCTGGTCCAGTTCGGCGAAGAACTCGGGAGGAGCCTCGGCTGAGACCGGGGCAACGATGCTCAGCACCTGCAGCGGGGCCTCGAGGTGTTGGGCCAATCGGGCTGACCACGTCAGGGGCTCGATGGAACTGTCGTGGGTTCCAAAGGCGACGGTGATGGCATTCATGATGCACCCTCCATTCCCAACCAGCCGGTTGAATCCGACCTGGCTTTCTTCTGTTCCCGTGCAGTATCCCCCTCAACCATCTTCTTTGCAGCGCGGCTTCGCACGGTTGGCGGACGGTGCCTTCCGTTGCGCGGTCCCACCTGACGATATGGGCTGTCGCCGGTGCCTGTGGGCCGGTCATGCTGGTGCGGTGCCGCTGCCGGGTTTCGCGATGATGGCCAGGGGCGGTCGATGGTGCTGTTCGAACGTGCGTAGTCGCAGGGCGGCGCAGCGCACGTGAGCCTCGGCACCTTTGTGATGGTGTTGGTGGCGGCCATGTTGCATGCCGCCTGGAACCTGGCGATGAAGGACAGCGGCGATCGGCTGGTGGCGGCGTGGGCGATCATGGGGGTCGGCGGGCTGGCGAGCGTGCCGGTGCTGGCTGCGCTGGGCCCGCCGCCATCCGCAGCGCTTGGTTGGCTCGGCGTTTCGGTGTGTATCCACGTGGGCTACGCGCTGGCCTTGGCCCGGGCCTACGAGCTGACGGACCTGGCCGTGGCCTATCCGGTTGCCCGTGGCACCGCGCCGTTGCTGGTCACCATCGGCGGAGTGACGCTGCTGGGCGATTCGATCGCCCCGCTCGGCGTCGTGGGCGTGGTCGTGGTCTCGGCCGCGCTGATGTCGATGATGCGCCGGGGCAGCCTTGCCGGCTACCGGTGGGCGGTGCTCACGGGGCTGTTCATCGCCGGGTACACGCTGAGCGACGGCGCCGGGGTGAGGGCCGGTGACGACGCCATCCGCTACATCGCCGTGCTGTTTGTGTTGCAAACCCTGGTGTTGAGCGTTGTGGTGCTGCGCATGCGGGGATCCGGAGCCATGGCGGCGGCGGTCCGGGCACAGCCGTTGCGGCTGACCCTGGCGGGCCTTGGCGGAGTGACGGCCTACCTGCTGGTGCTCATCGCTTCGCGAACCAGCCCGCTGGGCCTGGTTTCGGGGCTGAGGGAGACCTCCACGGCCTTCGGGGCGCTGGGCGGGTACCTGTTCCTGGGTGAGTCGGTGACGCCAAAGCATGCGGCGGCCATCGCAGCGGCCATCGTTGGGGCGCTGTTGATCCTCGCCGGTTCCTGATCGGCGAACCCGCCCTTGCGGCAGACCCGCTTGCGTCGATACTCAGGCGGTCCAGATGCTCAGCAACTCGTCCGCAACCTCGCCGGTGACCGGTCCGTCGGGGGTGTTGCACGTGACGGCCACGGCGGTTTGCCCGGTTGGGGCGACGACGAAGCCGGTGTCGAAACCCGACCATTCGCCCGAGTGGGTGAGGATGGAGTCCTCGACGCTGCCGGTGCCTTCGATTCCGGCGCCCCGGCTCGGTTCGGGGTAGCTCATGATCCCGAGGCCGTACCGGCCGCCGTCGCCCATGTCGACGGCGTGGTCCATCCGCAGGTCGGTCAGACCCGGCGGCAGGTCTGAGGACCAGTACTGGGTGCCCCACAACGCGAGTTGCCCGGGTGTGGTCTGCACGGCGCCGTCGCCCACCTGCGCCCAAGGGCTGTCGGCGGGCTTCCACCCGGCGTCGTCCTCGTAACTCTGGGCTGTTCCAGCCGGCGATGGGACCCTCGCCGAGTTGCCAGGGCTCATCTCGGCATCCAGGTCCAGCGGCCCAAACACCTGGTCATCCAGGTAGCTCGGCAGGTCCTGGCCGGTGGCGGCCTGCACGATCTCGGCCAGCAGCACGTAGTTGCTGTTGGAGTACTCAAACTTCGAGCCGGGCTCGAACGCCGGCCTGGTGCCACGCAACGCGTCGACCGCATCGGCCTGGGTGGACGGGGCCATCAACTCCACCCCTCCATCCTCCAGCAGTTCGATGTAGTCGGGGAGTCCGCTGGTGTGGTGCACCAGGTCATCGATGGTGACCTGTGCCGACCAGTCGGGAAGTTTGTTGAGGTGGTCGCTCACCGAATCGTCCCACGAGATCGTGCCATCGTCGATCAGCAAACCCAGAGCGGTCGCGGTGAACTGCTTGGAGGTGGACCCGATGTCCACCAGCGTTTCGGGGGTGAAAGGTTCGTCGCGCTCAAGGGACGCCCGGCCGTAGGCGGCGGACCACACGATCTGACCGTCGACGTTTACTGCGGCGCTGCAACCCGGACCGTCAGGCCCGATCGGAGCGAACAAGGCCTCGGAGTCGGCCGAGCGAAGGCGCCCGGTGCTCTCGGCGCCGGAGGCGCTGATGCCCGATGGGCCGCAGGCGACGGCGACGGTCAGCAACCCGGCGACGGCGGGTTTGAGGCACCGCGATCGGTTGGGGGGAGCGGGTCGAGGTGCGGTCATCGGGTGAGGCGGTCGGGACGGCCTGGTCTCAGGGACCGACCGAGCTGAAGAGTTCGGGAAACACCCGCGCCACCTTGGCGGTGAGGTACTGGCCGTAGGTGCCGGACCAGGCGGCCGGATCGGCGCCGTCCCAACGGGCTGAGGTGGTGGGGGGTGTCGCCGGATCGTCGGCGGTGATCGGTAGCGGGCGCACCTGGGCATCCCAGGACGGGTCGAAGAACAGCGGGAACGACAGTCGGCTGCGGCCGCTGGTGTTTCGGACGCGGTGCAGCGTCGAGCGATAGCGGCCGGCGGTGATCGCCTCCAGCATGTCCCCCAGGTTGCACACCATTACGCCGGGCTCGGCGGGGACCTTCACCCAACCGTCGGCCACTCGAACCTCCAGACCGCCGCTGTCGTCTTGGGCCAGCAGCGTGAGCAGCCCGTAGTCGGTGTGCTCTGCGACGCCCCAGGCAGGGGGCGTCGCAGCGTTCGGATGCGCATCGGCATCGGTAGCGGGCGCTGGGCCGTCAGGCGGTCGCGTGTCGGGGGGATATCGGAAGATGCGAAACAACACGGTGGGGTCGGCGGTCAGGTGTGTGGCGAACCAGTGGGGATCGAGCCCGAGCGCGATGGCCAGGCCCGACATGATGGCGTGGCCCACCTCGGTGACGGCCTCCATCCAGTCGATCGCTGCCGGGCCGAGCCCATCGGGGTGGTCCGGAAACAGGTTGGGGCCGTGCAGAGGGAGCTGCGCCAGCACCCGCGGATCGTCCGACGGCAACTCGGTGCCGATATAGAGCCCCTCCTTCCGGTCGGGTCGACCCGAGGTCAGCTCGGCACCCACCGGAAACCAGCCCCGCCAGGCCGACCCGGCCTTGGCCATGGCCACCTGGGACTTCTCCTCGTCGCTGCGGGCAAAGAAGTTGCGGGCCTGCCCGTCGAGTTTGCGCAACAAAGCCGGGTCGATGCCGTGGCCGGTGATTCGGAAGAAACCCCAGGTGCCACATGCCTCGTTCAGCGCGTCGGACACCTGTCGCCGGGCCGGACTCACCGGTGACCCGTGTGAGGCACTCATCAGCGGGCCGATGTCGACCAACGGCGGAACATTCACGCCCTCAGTCTTGCCGGTGGACAGCGGCCATTGACATGAACGAACGAGTGTTCGATGCTGTGGCGATGGCCCTTGCGCTCCCACACGACCTGTCGATCCCAGCGTTGGCAACCCGAATCGAGGACCCGGCGGAGCGGCGGGCCCGCGTGCGACAGCTGGCGGCGGGGCTGGCCCCGGTCAGCCTGGCATCCCAGCAGCGGTTGCCGGTGGTGCCGGCGCTGGCCCAGATGCTGCCCGCCGGTGGGCCGTCCCGCGGTTCCACCGTCTCGGTGGGAGGGCGGTGTGGTGCGTTGTCGTTGGCCGCCTTGTTGGCGGTGGAGGCGAGCAAGGCCGGTTCGTGGGTGGTGGCCGTGGGGATGGCCGAGTTCAACTGGGAGGCGGCGCTGGCGTTGGGTGTGGTGGCCGAGCGGTCGGTGGTCGTCCGGCTGACCGAGCGGTCGCGGGCCACCGAGGTGATGGCGGCCCTGGTCGATGCCGCCGACGTGGTGCTGGTGGGGCCCGAGGTGGTGCTGGCGGCCTCGGCGGTGCGCCGGCTGCGGGCACGGGCGCGGGAGCGGGGCAGCGTGTTGATCCGGGTACAGCCTCAACACGCCCGGAGGGTCGCTCAGGGGGCGGTCACCCGAGAGGTGGGGCGGCGTGGTCTCACCGCTGCTTCGGATGATCGCTGGGAGGGTGTCGAGCTGTCGCTTCATGCCCGCACCCTCCAGTGGAGTGGGCTGGGGCAGGGCTGGGGCCATCTGGCCGGTCGGCTGGTGGAGGTGGTTGTGGGCGGTCGCCGACAGTCCAGTGGCGGGGGCCGAAGCCTGCTCTGGTTGCCTGATGTGCAGGGTCGAGTGCGGGTACCCGAGCCGGGCGAACTGAGTGGGCTCGAACGCGAGGGCCTGGTCGGCGCCGACGGGCGGGTCGCTCACGCGGCCGTCGGTCGGCTTGCCCCGGTGGTGGCGTTGCGTCCCACCGGCACCGGCTGAGGCTGCCGCCATGTCGAGGTTGTCGAACGGCCCGCAGGTGGCGAAACCGGCTGGACCTCACCGGGGGCCCGAGCGGATGCTGTCGTTGTGGTGCCCTGATTGGGCGGTGGTTGCATGGGGGGTACCGTCCGATCAGCCGTCGGTGGTGCTCGCAGCCAACCGGGTGGTTGCGGCCAACCAGGCGGCACGGCGCGACGGCGTGGCGATCGGCCTCCGTCGCCGTGAGGCTCAGGCGCGCTGTCCCGAGGTGCGGCTGCTCGATCGTGACCCCGCTCGTGAGGCCCGAGCATTCGAACCGGTGGTTCGGGCGCTCGACGCGGTGACGCCCAGGATCGAACTGCACCGGCCGGGTCGGGCGTCGTTTCCTGCCGGACCACCGGCCCGTCATCTCGGGGGTGACGAAGAGCTCGTGACCCGGGTGCTGCAACTCACGACTGAGGCGATGTCCGATGGGTCGAAGCTGTTCGAAGGGGCGGTCAGGGTGGGCGTGGCCGAGGGGGCCTTTGCCGCACGCACGGCCGCCCGGCGCGCCGTCGATGGCCCGCTGATTGTTCGACCCGGCACCACGCCGGCATTCCTGGCCGAGCTACCGGTGGCCCAACTGCGTCGCGATGATGCCCGCCGGGAGGAGTTGGTCGACCTGTTGGAACGCCTGGGCTTGCGCACCCTGGGGGCCTTCGCAGCGCTGGATCCGGCGGATGTGGCCGGGCGCTTCGGCGCAGCGGGTCTGGACGCCTGGCGCCTGGCCTGGGGCGACGACGACGTGCCCACTGACGCTGTCGAGCCCCCCGTCGATCTGCGGGTGATGCGAGAACTGGACCCGCCCGCCGAGCGGGTGGATGCGGCAGCGTTCGTGGTGCGGGCCCTGGCCGAGGAGTTCCACGGCGCGCTGACCGCCCGGGGCCTGGCGTGCGAGTCGGTGGTGGTGATCGCCGAGACCGAGCACGGCGAGCGCATCGAGCGATGCTGGCGTCACGAGGGGGTGCTGAGCGCCACCGGGGTGGCCCAACGCCTGCGCTGGCAGCTGGAGGGCTGGCTGTCAGGAAGGGGTGCAGGGGGCAGTCCGGCCCATCGCGTACCGTTGGCCGAACGCCTCCAGGGTGGGGTGGTGCGTCTCGAGCTGGTGCCCGACCGGGTGGTGGCGGCCACCGGCCGGCAGCTGGGTTTTTGGGGTGGCCGCGACTCGGCGTCGGAACGAGCCCGTCGTGCGCTGGCCCGGGTGGAGGGCCTACTGGGTGCCGATGCGGTGCTGATGTTGGAGCCCGCCGGCGGTCGGGCGCCGGGGGAGGGGGTGGCGCTGGTGCCCTACGACACCCGGCTGGACGGCGGCGCTGCGGCCGGTGTGCCCGCCCGGTCCAGCACTCCCAGCCCGTGGCCCGGCCGGCTTCCGGCACCCGCCCCTGCGGTGGTGCACGACCCACCGCTGCCCACCCGGGTGATCGATGGCGAGGGTCGGTTGGTGGGGGTCAGCGGTAGGGGGCAGTTGAGCGCGCCACCGCAGGCGGCGGAGGTGGGTGGCGTGCGGTTGGAGATCACAGCGTGGGCCGGGCCGTGGCCCATCGATGAGCGGTGGTGGGACGCCACCGAAGGACGCCGTCGGGCCCGTATCCAGGCGGTGACCGCCGATGGCGTGGCCCGGCTCTACACCGTGGAGGCCGGGCACTGGGGCGTCGAGGCCACCTACGACTGACCGGTCGCCGCAGGTGCCGCCACAGATGTGTTCTCAGGTTGGTCCCCGATGGAACGCGCCGGCAATGCCATGACGGGTAACAATGGTGCGGTGCGAGTACTGGTAGTTGACGACGAAGTAGAGCTGGCCGCGGCGGTTGCCCACGGATTGAGGGAGGAGGGGTTCGACGTCGACGTCACCAACGACGGCAAGGACGGCTACGAACGTGCCCGTTCGGCCACCTATGACGCCATCGTGTTGGACATCCTGCTTCCGGGCATGAACGGTTTCCAGGTGTGCCGATCTCTGCGGGAGGCGGGCGTGTGGACGCCAATCCTCATGCTGACGGCCAAAGAAGGCGAGTACGACGAGGCCGAGGCGCTCGATACCGGCGCCGACGACTTCCTGCGCAAGCCCTTCAGCTACGTGGTGTTGATCGCCAGGCTGCGAGCGCTGACCCGTCGGGTGAACGAGGGTGCGCTGGCACCGGTGATCGTGGGCGACCTGGAACTGGACCCCGTGGGTCGCAAGGTGCGCCGCGATGGAACCGACATCTCGCTGTCGCCTCGGGAGTACGGGTTGTTGGAGGTGCTGATGCGCCGTGCCGGCGAAGCGGTGCCCAAGCGCGAGCTGCTGGAGCAGGTGTGGGGCCAGGATTTCGCCGGTGACCCCAACGTGGTCGAGGTGTACGTGGGCTACCTGCGGCGCAAGATCGACCGGCCGTTCGACCGCGAGGATCTGCGCACGATTCGCGGGTCGGGGTACATCCTGGGCAAGCCCCCGGCACATGCCGACACCTCCGGGGGGTAGGCCATGACCGCCTGGTCACGAATGTCGGTGCGAGGTCGCCTGACCCTCACCGTGACGGTGGCCTCGGCAGTGGCGTTGCTGGCGCTGTCATGGCTGATGCTGTTCTGGCTGCGCGGCGCACTGGTGAGCGAGGTGGCCCGCAGGAACGATGTTGCGCTGGATGCTTATGTGGACTTTGCGAGGAAGGAGCCCAAATCGGTCACCCAATTGATCCTCGCTCAAAATTCGGAGGCGGTGACGCTTCCGGTGAGGCTCTTGACCCCCTTGGGCGTAGGGCCCAGCGACACGCTGGCGGCGGTGGCCTTCGAGCCGTATCCGACCCCGGGCATGGTTGTGCCGGAATCGGGGCGGGACCCACTGGTGCTGGCGCTTCAGGGTCGGGAGCTTCCCCGCGAGGTGGATCGATCAGAGTTCGTGACGAAATCGAAGAGGGTGCCGACTGAACAAGGCATACTGATCGTGCAGGTGGCCACCAGCCTGAGTGACGTCAACCGCAGTGTCGCGGTGGTCCGATTGGCGCTGTGGGTGGTGGTTCCGTCGTTGCTTGTGGCCGTCGGGATGGGCTCGTGGGTGATGACCCGTCGAAGCCTGGAGCCGGTTGCCGACCTACGACGCCGGGTGGGGGACATCACCTCCCGGACACTCGACGAGCGGCTGCCGGTGCCGCCGACCGACGACGAGGTGGCACACCTGGCCGTCACCATGAACGCCATGTTGGATCGGTTGGAGGCCAGTTCGAAGCGGGAGCGTCAGTTCGTGTCCGATGCGGGACACGAACTGCGCAGCCCGGTCGCCGCAATCCGGGCCCAGGTGGAGACGGCGCTGGCCTATCCCGACACCGCCGACTGGTCGTCGGTCGGCGTCACCGTGTTGGCCCAGGGCGAACGGCTGGACCGCCTGGTCGGTGATCTGTTCACGCTGGCGCGCCTGGAGGAGGGTGCGTTCGGCCCGGTACCGGACACCGAGGTCGATCTGGACGAGTTGGTGCTCGAGCAGGTTGGGCACCTCAAGGGCCGGCGGCTGGACCTGTCGGGCTTGAGTGCGGCCCGGGTGCATGGCGATGCGGGTCAGTTGGCCAGCGTGGTGCGCAACCTGGTGGAGAACGCCGGGCGTCACGCCTCGGAAACGGTGCGGGTGTCGGTGGGTACCGAAGGGGACTACGCCCGAATGGTGGTCGAGGACGACGGGCCGGGTATCCCCGCCGAACAGCGGGACATGGTTTTCGAACGCTTTGGTCGGTTGGAGGAGGCTCGCAGCCGAGATCGCGGGGGCGCCGGCCTGGGCCTGCCGTTGGCCGGTCGGATCGTTGCTCGCCACGGCGGCACGCTGGAGTTGGACGACAGCGAGTTGGGCGGGGCCCGCTTCGAGGTCAGGCTGCCGCTCGCCCAGCCCGAGCCGGAGTGACTCCTTGACCTCCACTCCGCCATCCTGCCTTGTATGACGGTTGGGTGTCGGTAAGCCCCCCATTGTGACGATATGCTGGTGATTGTGACGATGAGGTAACGATTGATCCGTGTGTGGGTGCCTGCCCGCCATCAGTCGTTGTCACGTGATCATGAACCTGTCTCCCCGTTTCCCCGACCTGTCGTCGCGCGTGCGCTCGGTTGCAGCCGGACTTGTTGTTGCGGTGGCGCTTGGCGCCGCCGGATGCGTCGCTGCGCCTCACTCGGCGGTCACAACCACCAACGCCGTCAATGGATTTGATCGGTTTCCGGTGGTTGGCCCGGTGCGTTACCAGAACGACTACGGATTCTCCAGGGGAGGTGGGAGCCGTCGCCACCAGGGTGTGGACGTGATGGCCACTCGGGGACAGAAGGTGGTGGCCATCGAGTCGGGCACCATCACCACCAGGGTGTACTCGTCCAGCTGCGGGCATTCCCTGGGAATCAGCGGCGATGACGGCGGCTACTACCTCTATTGCCACATGAACAACTATGCGGCCGGCGTTGCCAAGGGTGGCCGGGTCTGGGCCGGAAGGCCGGTGGGTAACGTCGGCAGTTCCGGCAACGCGGCATACGCCTATCCGCACCTTCATGTGGAGGTTCACCCCGGCGGGGCCACCGGTGCTGCACGCAATCCCTATGAACGGCTCCGCGACGCCGAGCGCCGAACCGGCGTCATCACCCGGCCACCCACCGGTTGGCGTTAACCGGGGCGCTGGATGGCTCAGTCGACGGTCCGGTCGATCCAGTCGGTCACGCGCCGTCGATGGCATCCAGCGTGGTGTCGCCGCCGACCCCTTGGGACGCCGCACTTCGAAGATCCAGCACGCCGGCCACCGAGACGTCGATACTCCAGGTTGGCCACCGGGTGGCCCCGCTCCAGCAGGTCGCAGGCCAACGGCTTCATCAGGTCGGCGCCATAGGTGTCTCTCCAGAAGCCGCCGTGGATCAGAGCGGTCAGTTCTACTGAGCGGTTGATCTCGTTGGCGGCAGTGGTGGACACGGCTGTTGGGAGCGCCACATCGATCCAGTGGCTGGGAGCGTCCCAGTAGGCCGGCCGCTGGGCGCCTGCTACCTCGGGCAGCGAGTTCGCATCGGGTCCGTCGCCGTGAGCCGTGGGCTTGACACACCCGGTGAGCGCGGTCGGCCCGGCCCCGAGGCCGACGCCCATGGAGCGGCGCAGCAGGCTTCAACGATTCGTGTGCCTGCCATATCTCCGGCGACGTGGCGTCTGGCGGAACACCGGCCACGAGCACCCAACGTCGTTCGCACCCCCGGTTCGCCGGATTACGACAGACGTCCGGCCGCCCGCGCTGCGGCCTCGGCCGCGTCCAACTGCCCGGCCACGATGTCGAGTCCGGCATCCCAGAAGCCCGGGTCGGTCAGGTCGCAGCCCACCATGGCGGCCAGGTCTTCGGGGCTCTTCGAGCCGCCTGCGGCCAGCATGTCCAGGTAGCTGGGCACGAAGGCCTCGCCCTCGGCCTGGTAGCGGGCGTACACCGACAGCGCCAGGAGCTGGCCAAACGCGTAGGCGTAGACGTATCCGGGGGTGGCCATGAAGTGGGGCACATAGCTCCACCAGTTTCGGTAGCCGTCGGTGACCTCCACGGTGTCCCCGAGCAGCTCGGTTTGGGTGTCGGCCCAGTGGTTACCGAAGTCGTCCACCGACAGCTCGCCGACGTCTCGTCGATGGGTGTGACACGCCGCTTCGAAGCGGCTCATCGCCACCTGGCGGAACACGGTGGCGATTGAGTCCTCCAGCGTGGACGCCAGCAGGGCGAAGCGTTCGTTGGGGTCGTCCAGTTGGGCGAGCAGTGCATTGTTGGTCACCGCCTCGCCGAACACCGAGGCGGTCTCAGCCATCGTCAGTGGCGTGTCCTGGGCGAAGATGCCCTGGGGGCGGGCCAGGTAGGCGTGGATGCCGTGCCCCAGTTCGTGTGCCAGCGTCAGCACATCCCGGTTCGAGCCGGTCCAGTTCAACAGCAGGTACGGGTGGTGGCTCGCCACGGTGTAGGCGCAGAAGGCGCCCGGTCGCTTGCCGGAACGCACCGGGGCGTCGATCCAGTTGCCGTCGATGAACTCTCGCACGATGCCGGCCAGCCTGGGGGAGAAGCTGTCGTAGGCGTCGATCACCAGCGATGAGGCCTCGCTCCAGCCCACCTTGCGGTCGCTCTCGGCCACCGAGGCCGAACGGTCGTAATCGGCCAACCGGTCCAGGCCCAACACCTGGGCCTTCAACGAATACCAGCGTCGGGGCAGGTCGTAGCGGGCCACCACCGCCTCGATCAGGGCGGCCACCGACTCGTCGGAGGCCTCGTTGGCCAGGTTGCGGCTGGACAGCCAGCTTGGGTACGAACGCAGCCGGTCCTGCACCGACTTGTCGAGTAGCAGCGTGTTGTAGATGTAGGCCCGGGTCCGCAGCCCGGGCTCCAGCGCGTCCGAAACGGCCTCGGCGGCGTCGGCCCGCACGGCACGGTCGGGGTGCTGCAGCAACGACAGACCCTCCTCCAGCGATGCGGTGCGCGCACCACCTGGTGATGATTCGGGCATCGCCACCTCGATGGCCGAGGTCTGTTCGTCGAAGAGGCGCACCCAGGCGGCGGCGCCGCTGACCGATGTTTCGGTCAGCACCTGCTCTTCGGCCTCGCTCATCAGGTGATCGCGGTAGCGACGCATGGTGCGCAGGTGATGGGCGCAGAAGTCCAGCGCCGGGTCGGCCAGCAACGCCTCGGCCTGCTCGTCGGGCACCGCTGCCCATTCCAGCTCGAAGAACACCAACTTGGTTGACAGCTCGGTGGCGGCCTCGGACAGATTTGCCATGGCGGCGCCACGTTCGGGATCGAGGCTGTTCTCGGCCAACCTCAGCCCCACGTACGAGCCGGCTCGACCGAGCAGATCGTGGAGGTCGCCCAGCCGGTGCATCAGCGTGGCCAGCCCGGCGGCATCCAAATCACCGACCGTGCCTCGGGCTGCGGCAACCTCGTCGGTCACTTTGGCGGCGCGTGCCATCAGGTCGTCGGTGGTGGTGCCGTCGAGCAGGTCGTCGAGTTCCCAGGCAACGTCCGCAGCAGTGAGATCGGCGGCGGTGAGGTCGGCTTCGGCTGCCTCGGCGGTGTCGAGAGCGTCGGTGTCGGCAGGGGCGTTGGGCGGGGGAGTCATGGGCGTCCAAGCTACCGGCGTCGGCCCGTCGGCAGGCCGTCACCGCGTGGTTGCCGGTGCTGGTTACCGGTCGTCGGTTTTCGCCTTCTGAACCGCGGCCGTGGCGGTGGTGCGCGCCGCCCGTCGTACGCCGGCCTGACGGTGACCCTGGCGGAGCCCGTCGGCGCTCAGCAGCGCAAGCGCCACCCAGACGCAGGCGAACCCGGCCAGCCGGGCCGGAGGTACCTCTTCGCCAAACACGAACACTCCCAGGATGAACTGGATGATCGGGGTGAGATACTGGAGCAGGCCGATGATCGACAGCGGTATGCGGTTGGTGGCCACGCCAAAGGCCAGCAGTGGGGCGGCGGTGACGGCACCGGCGGCCAGCAGCAGCAGCTTCATGCTGATCGGCGCGGCGGGGAAGTCCAGTTCGCCGGCGACCAGCGCCCAGCCCATGCCGCCCAGGGCGAGGGGTACGACCGCAAACGTCTCCGCGGTCAGGGCCTCCACGGCGCCCAGACCCACCTGCTTTTTCAAGAGTCCATAGGTCCCGAACGATGCCGCCAGCCCCAGGCTGACCCAGGGCACCGAGCCGTACCCCAGCACGAGGACGAGCACCGACACCGCCCCGGCGATCACCGCCGCCCATTGCAGCGGGCGGAGACGCTCGTGCAGCACGAGCACGCCGAGCAGCACGGTGACCAGTGGGTTGATGAAGTAACCCAGCGAGGCGTCGACCACCCGGTCGTTGGTCACCGCCCACACGTAGATCAGCCAGTTGGCGGATAACAACACCCCTGCCAACGCCACCGAAACGGTGCGGCGGCGGTCGGCCAGCAGCGGACGGACCCAGCCCCAGCCCGCCCCGAGTGACAGCACGCCGACCATGAGCACCGCCGTCCAGATGACGCGATGCCCGATGATTTCCAGGGGTGAAGTGGGCTCCAGCCGATGGAAAAACAGCGGGAACAGGCCCCACATGGTGTAAGCGCCGATTCCGCCGATCACCCCGATGCGGTACTGGGCGGCTGCGTGCTCCTCGGTGCTCTGGTCGGTTTCCGCCACGCGGCGCACGCTACCGGCGTGGGCTGGCAGCGGCCGACCCTGCGGATGCTGAGCCAAGCGTCACGCCGTTGTCTGGCGCCACCTACCATGGGCCGATGATCCGTGAATCCCTCGTTCGGGCCGAGCCATGACGATCGAGTTCCATTCGTCGCCAACTTCGTCGTTGGGGGTGGAGGTGGAGCTGAGCCTGGTGGATCGGGAGACTCACGGGCTCACCGCGGCGGCCACCGACACCCTGGCCGATGTGGAGCCTGACGACGGGTCCGAGCATCCGGCGCTCAAGCACGAGCTGTTTGAGTCGACGGTGGAGACCATCACCGGCATCTGCGACACGGTGAGCGACGCACGGCGCGACCTGGAGGCGGGCATTTCCGAGCTGCGCCAGGCGGCAGATGCCCGAGGGGTTGGCCTGCTGTGTTCGGGCACGCACCCGTTCAGTTCCTACCGCGACCTGCAGGTCAGCCCGTCGGCGCGCTACCAGAAGCTGCTCGACGAGATGCAGTGGCCGGTGCGTCGCCTGGCGATCTACGGCATCCACTATCACGTCGGGGTTCGGTCGGCGGAGAAGTGTGTGGCGACCGTCAACTCGCTCACCACCTATCTGCCGGTGTTCCTGGCGCTGTCGGCGTCTTCGCCGTTCTGGCACGGCTACGACACAGGGCTGGCCTCGGCTCGAACCAAGATTTTCGAGGGTCTTCCCACCGCCGGGTTGCCGCCTCGGCTGACCTCGTGGGTCGACTTCGAGGCCTTCCTCGATGCGCTGATTCGCGCTGAGGCGATCGAGTCGGTGCGGGAGGTGTGGTGGGATGTCCGCCCTCACCCCGATTTCGGCACGGTCGAGCTGCGGATGTGCGACGGTATGCCAACGATGACCGAGATCTGTGGCGTGGCGTCGCTGGCTCAGTGCCTGGTGGCGTGGATGGATGCGCAGATCGACAACGGGGTGCCCCTGCCCGGAGTGCGGGAGTGGGTGGTGCGTCAGAACAAGTGGCTGGCCGCCCGCCACGGGTTGGATGCCCAACTCATCGTGGATGACAACGGCAATCGGAAGCCGGCCCGCCAGATCGTCGACGAGTTGGTGGAGTTGTTGTCGGGCACGGCGGCCCGCCTGGGGTGCTCGGACGAACTGGCTTCGTTAAGCGACCTGGTACGGACCGGCAACTCGGCCGAGCGGCAGCGCCGGATCGTGGCACAGGGTGGCACCTTGGTGGACGTGACCGCCGCCCTGCAACAGGAACTCCTGACCGATGCCCCCGTTGGCTGAGGACGCGTCACCCCAACCGGTGCCCCCATGGCTCGACGGGTTTCTCGATGCCCACCTCGACGAACTGGTGGCGTTTCGCCGCCGTTTGCACGCTCATCCCGAGGTGTCGTGGGCCGAGGTGGAGACCACGGCGGCGGTCATCGACCGGCTCCGTGTCGCCGGTCTTTCGCCGTCGCAACTGCCCGAAAGCACCGGGTTGGTGTGCGATCTGGCCACGGGGACCGCATCGTCCTTCGAGGCACCGTCCGACGGTCGCCCGGTGGTGGCGCTGCGCGCCGACCTGGACGCGCTCGCCATGGAGGATGAGAAGGACGTGGCGTATCGGTCCACCCTGCCGGGTGTGGCCCATGCGTGTGGCCACGACGTGCACACCACGGTGGTACTCGGTGCGGCGCTGGCGCTCGCCGAGGCGGTTAAGGAGGGCGAACTCACCGGCGCCTTCCGATTCATCTTCGAACCTGCCGAGGAGGCGTTGCCGGGTGGGGCGCCCAGCGTGATCGACGCCGGAGCGTTGGGCGGTGTCAGCTCGATGCTGGGGGTTCACTGCGATCCCAAGATCGATGTCGGCCAGGTGGCGCTGCGAACCGGGCCAATCACCTCGGCCGCCGACATGGCACGCATCACCATTCTTGGCCCGGGCGGTCACACCGCCCGTCCGGAACTCACCGTCAACCTGTTGGCGGTGCTGGGCCAGGTGCTCAGCCAGGTGCCCGAGCGAGTGGCCAAGGCGGCTGCGCCCGCAGAGGCGTTGGTGGTGTTCGGGTCGACCCACGGCGGTGATGCACCCAACGTCATTCCCACACGAGCGACGGCCACAGCCACTATTCGCACCCCGGATGTCGAGGCGTGGGAGCACGCTGCCGAGTTGTTGGAGCAGGCGACCCGGGCGGTGGTCGAGCCGACCGGCGCCACGCTGGAGTTCGCTTATCGCAAAGGCGTGCCACCCTCGGTCAACGCTGCTGCCCCGACCCGCTCCCTTCGCCGGGCGGCGGCCTCGGTAGTGGGGGAACACAACACCGTCGAGGCTCAACACAGCCGCGGTGGCGACAGTTTCGCCTGGTATGCGCGCCAGGTGCCCGCCTCGTATGCCCGCCTGGGCACGTTCAACCCGGCCTCCGGAGCGCCCCGCCCCGACATCCACTCCGGCGCCTTCGACGTCGACGAGCGGTCGATTGGAATCGGGGTTCGACTGTTGGTGGGGGCCGCACTGGCCGAGCGCGACCGCCTGGCATCCGGCTGAGTCGTCCTGACGCCTTCTTCCATCGACCCGTGTCGGTGGAGGGTGCTCAGACGTATCGGTAGTATCTGGGTACGGGCGGCAACCGAGGGGGTCCTGCCATCGAATATCTGAGCCCGCCTTTGCCGCCTGCAGCGCTGCTCGAAGAGCTGCGCTGCATGGCGTCGGGCCTCGGTTTGGTCCACCCGATTCGGCCTCCAATTGTGGTGCTCGGGGGCAACGCCCGTTGGGTCAGCGAGCACATCGCGAGCGAAGGGTTGGGCGTCCCCAGCATCGGGGTTGCCTCCATGCTTCCCAGGGCGGGACCGGACGACGAACTGCTCGACGAATTGATGGATCTGACGGGTCAGTCGGGCGCATTGCTTCTGCCGGTCGTTGGGATTCTGGCTCCGCTCACCAAGCTTTCCCGTCGCATGTTGGCTCGTTGGAAGCAGAGTCCGCCGTCGACCGCTTCGGACATGCTCTGGGAGTCGATCACGGAGTTGGCTCGTGATCGACCCCGGGTCCTCGTGTTCGGAGATGTGACTGATGCGGCCCAGACGGCGTTGTGGCAGACCATTCGTTACGTCCTGACCACCCACCTGCCACACCCGTTGTTGGTGGTGTGTGAGGCCAGCGGTCACGAATTGCTCTCTGGACGGCAGCCGGACGTCGGTGCGGTTGGAGCCGAGTTCCCTGCTTCTTCGGCGTTGGCAGACGTGATTGCAGCAAGGGATCAGGGCATTGCTGTGTTTCGTTGGATCGGCATTCTCGATCGCGTACAGGTCGAGCGTTGGTTAGGCGCCTGCAGTATCGACGTCGCTGACCGCCTGATTGCGGTCTCCGGGGGCAGCACGACGGACGCGGCCAAGGTGTGGCAGGCGTGGCGAGCCGCCCACCGGGTGGCTCGAATCGACGGAGCTTGGCGATTCACCAGCTCCGAAGAGCCCATGGAGGACGACATCCGACGGATTCTTGCTCCGCTCAGCGGAGAGCGCAGGTACGCCGGGGCTGATGCGCCGGAAGTAGCTCGTCGCGCCCTCCACTTGGCGGCACTGAGCGGTCCGACCTTCTCTGGAACTGCCGTGTCGACCGTCGTGGCGGAAGAGTACGGGTGCGAGACGGACGAGGTCCTCGACCTGCTCGATGATTTGGTCGACCAGAGTGTCCCGGCACCACCCGAATTGGGAGGTCGTCCGTTGGTCTCGAAGGCGGGAGCCATACACACCATTCGAGATCCTGTAGAGGCCAACGGTGACTACCACTGGACCTATGGGTGGCGATCCGAAACTCTGCGACGATTTCTGGCAGCTACGGATGGGCCAGCATCGGTGGTGTCAGCCGAGAATCGGCGAAGTGCGAGCCGGTTGGTGGAAGCGGGGCGAGACGCGTATGGGTGGCATCCCGAATTCTTCGATGCAACCATCCCGCTGCTTCGCTTGGCCGGGCGACCTGACGAGGCCGAAGTATTGGTTGAACGGCTGGCTAACCGCACGAGGCGTCGGATGCTCGAGCCTCAGGCAACGGCGATGTTGGCTGGGCCGACCGACGACCCATTGGCCGCCGAACCATTGACCTCGCTTTGCTTCGAACTCATCACTTGCGGATTTCCGAAGCTTGCGATTGCGGTCGGAGAGCGCAGCGTCAGCTGTGCTGAAGCTGGGAGCAACCTGATGGCGCAGGGATTCGCCAGCCTACGTTTTGGAGAGGCGCTGCATCAGAGAGGAGATGAACGCGCAGTCCCCCGGTTGAAGCTAGCCGTCAACAAGCTGAGAAGGGTGTTGGAAAGCGACCCCGACAACCCCACCTACCTCCGCGCCCTCGGGATCGGACTCGGGGCTCTGGGGGACGACTACCGGGGTCAGGGCAACCTGGCTGACGCGGTTGGAGCACACACCGAATCTGTCACCCACCGACGGAGGGTGTTGGAAAGCGACCCCGACAACCCCACCTACCTCCGCGACCTCGGGATCGGCCTCGGGGCTCTGGGGAACGCCTACCGGGGTCAGGGCAACCTGGCTGACGCGGTTGGAGCACACACCGAATCTGTCACCCACTATCGGAGGGTGTTGGAAAGCGACCCCGACAACCCCACCTACCTCCGCGCCCTCGGGACCGGCCTCGGGGATCTGGGGAACGACTACCAGGGTCAGGGCAACCTGGCTGACGCGGTTGGAGCACACACCGAATCTGTCACCCACTATCGGAGGGTGTTGGAAAGCGACCCCGACAACCCCACCTACCTCCGCGCCCTCGGGATCGGCCTCGGGTCTCTGGGGGACGACTACCGGGGTCAGGGCAACCTGGCTGACGCGGTTGGAGCACACACCGAATCTGTCACCCACTATCGGAGGGTGTTGGAAAGCGACCCCGACAACCCCACCTACCTCCGCGACCTCGGGATCGGCCTCGGGTCTCTGGGGGACGACTACCGGGGTCAGGGCAACCTGGCTGACGCGGTTGGAGCACACACCGAATCTGTCACCCACCGACGGAGGGTGTTGGAAAGCGACCCCGACAACCAAAGGTGGATTAGCGAGTTGGATCGGGCATTACAGAAACTCACCGATCTTCGGGGCACGAACGAGAACTAATTGGACACACAAGGTGACGGTCAATGTGTGTGGATATCGTCACAACGCGTCCGCAGGTCAAACAGTGTCGATATCCACACAGTCCTGCGGCGTTGGTCTTCACCTCACCGGTGAGTCCTGTTCGTCGTTACTGGCCAGCGTCGTCCGTCTTCGCAGCCGCTGGGTCGTGGCCAAGGGCGGTGACGAAGAACTCGCGGTCGTCGAACAGCGAGACGTCCCGCATGTACATCTTGCCGTAGCGCTCGAAGTACATCAGCTGTTTGGACAGCAGGAAGGTGGCGCGGTCGAAGTCGGTGGCCACGGCACCTTCGGTCTCCACCAGCTTGCGGGCCTTGCGCTGCTCGTTCAGCCGCTGGATTCGGGCCTTGAACGAACCATCAGCCGGGTCGATCCCTGAGGCCTCGGCCACCGCCCGCTGGGGTGCCAGAATCAGGTCGGCCAGGCTGACCTGCCCAAAGGGCTGGGTCAGCACCGGTTGGATCATCATCTTGATGAACGCGGTCAGCCCGTCGTCGTCCCACCCCAGTGCCGCCTCGATCACGTCGCCGTAGTTGCGCTTGAACACGGCGGCGATGTCGGTCCAAGCGGTCTCGTCGCCCAACGCGGCCTCGATCATCTTCCGGAAGAGCAGATGGGTGTCGGGGTCGAGCCGCCCGACGATGCCCCAGTCGATGACGCCGATGCGTCCGTCGGGGCGGAACAGCAGGTTGCCCGCGTGTACGTCGCCGTGGAAAGTGCCCCAGCGCAGTGCGGTTAAGAGAAACGCTGCACCACCTGCTGGACCACGGCACCGGCGTCGGTGCCGTAACCGTCGATCGTGGCCAGGTCGTCCACCGGCACACCGTCGATGAACTCCATAGTGAGCACCCGGCCGTTGCTCAGGTTGGGGTACACCATCGGCACGGTCACCATCGGTAGGTCGACGACGCCCAGCAGGTCACGGAAGTGATCCATCGCCCGGGCCTCGTTGCGCAGGTCGAGTTCCTCGCCCAACTGCAGGCGGAATCCGTCGAACTGTTGCAGCATTGAAACGGCGGCCTGTTCGCCGGTGAATTCGACCACCTTGGCCAGCAGCGGTTGCAGCAGGTCGAGATCCACCGCCACCCGACGGTCGACCCCGGGACGTAAGACCTTGACGGCCACCTCGTCGCCTTCATGGGTGGTGGCGCGGTGAACGACGGCGATCGAGGCTCGGCCGATGGGTTCGGGGTCGAAGGTGGCGAAGGCATCTTCGAGTGAGCGGCCGAGTTGGTCCTCGATCAGCGCCCGAACCTCGTCGGCGGGTACCGCCGGACCGGTGTCGAGGCAGCTGCGGAACTCCGCAGCGACCCCCTCGCCGAACACGCCGGGGGCGGAGCCCACAAGTTGGCCGAACTTGAGGAACGTGGTGCCCAGGTCTTCAAACGTGTGGCGGAGCGCCGGTACCCAGTCATGGGTATTGACCTGGCGGTGGCGGGCACCGTGGGCAAGCACCGGGCCAAACCGTCGGGCGACCACCGCTCCCATCGCCGCCGCCCGCCTGGTTCGTTCGGCGACGGTGGTGGCGGGCAGACGCCGCCCGAACAGGTAGGGCGGGTCGAGTGCCACGGCATCGGCCGCTTCCAGCTCCTCGGTTGAGATGGCTATGGCGGTGCCGGTTTGGGCTGGCGGTGGCATCCGGGGATGCTACCGAGCATGCTCAGCGGGCGTTGACGAGGTGGTCGGCGGCCGAGGCGAAGTAGCTGATCAGCTCGCTGCGCTCGGGCTCGGCCACCTCAAGGACGTCGATCGCTCCGGCCATGGCCGCCAGCCACTGGTTGCGGGCGGTGGCGTCGATCCGATACGGGGCGTGGCGCATACGCAGGCGCGGGTGGCCCCGCTGTTCGACGTACGTGGTGGGCCCACCCCAGAACTGCTCGAGAAACATGCGCAACCGGTCGCGGGCACCTTGTAGATCGTCGAGGTCCGGGTAGTGACCGAGCAGTTCGGCGTCGGCCTCGACTCGATCGTAGAACTCGTCCACCAGGCGCTTGAAAAAATCATGGCCGCCCACCCGTTCGAACAAGGGTGGCGGAGCTGGTGTGGAGTCGATACCGACGCTCATCGGCTGAGTACCCGGACGAGCACCAACAGCCCGCACGCGCCAAGCACCGATCCGATGAAACCGCTGGTTGCAAACTCGATGCCGCGGCCATCGATCAGGTTGCCCACGGTGCCGCCGATCAGCGAGCCGATCACCCCCAGAAAGACGGTGCCGATACAGCCCAGGTCGCGTCCACCCCTGCCGGACGGCACCAGCATGCGGGCGATGAAGCCTGCGAAGAGGCCGAAGATGATCCAAATGAGCAGTCCCATCCCACCAATCTGCCACGCGGCGGAGGCGGCGGGTGGCAGTGGGCGCTGCGTCGGCTACATGGGCACGACCTCGAAGCTGGCGGCAAAGTCGACCCCGAAGCGCCGGCCCTGCTCGGCGGCCACATCGGTCAGCCACTGCTGGGTTGCGCCGGGAGTGTCGTCGACGTGATCGAGGTAGAGGCGATGCTCGGCCAGCGACGCCATGCCGGTGGCGTGGGTGGCGGAGGTGTCCACCCAATGGGTGGCCTGCGGCGAACCGCCGAAGGCGACGAACCGAGTGCCCTCCCATGCAGGTCCCCGGTCGCCGAACACCCACGGGTTGGCGGCGTCGCGCACCGCATCGAGCAGGGCCACTCCCACATGACGGTGGTCAACGTGGTTCCAGCCCGGCACCCCCCAGGTGTCGCGATGGTTGATCGACAGGATCACCTCGGGTCGGTGGTGTCGGATCGCCCCGGTCAGGTCGGCACGCAGCTTCAGGTCGGCCTCCACCAGGCCGTCGCGATGATCAAGAAACGACAGGTCGGTCACGCCGACAACAGCGCAACTGCGATGCTGTTCCTCCTCGCGCAGCGGGCCACATTGACCTGGAGGTAGTGAGGAGATACCCGCCTCGCCTCGGGTGACCAACACGTAGGCCACCTCCTTACCGGCAGACGTCCAGCGAGCAACCGCAGCGGCGGCGCCGTACTCCATGTCGTCGGGGTGGGCGACCACCGCCAACGCCCGCTGCCAGTCCTCGCGCATCGGAGGCAGTTCGTTCGTGCTTGGTGCTGATTCGACCATGGCTTCCTCTACTTCTGTCGGGTGAACCTCTCGGCGGCGTCGGTGTTGGCCGCTACCAGCAGGATGTCACCCTCGCCGATCACAGTGTCGGCGGTTGCGTAGGTGAACGGCGCCCCCATGGGCTTGATGCTGACCACGGTGATGCCAAAGCGGCTGCGGACTTTGAGCTGTTCCAGCGTTTTCCCGATCATCGAGACGGGCGCGGCCGCCTCGACGAGGGCGAACCCGTCATCGAGCTGAAACCAGTCGATCATTCGTCGGGTCACCTGATGGGCAACCCGCACGCCCATATCACGCTCGGGGAACACCACCTCGGTGGCACCGATCCGTTCGAGGATGCGGGCGTGAGGTTCGGTGAGGGCCTTGGCCCAGATCGACGGGACCTCCAGGTCGACGAGCGCAGCGGTGGTCAGGATGGATGCCTCGATGTCGGTGCCGATGGCAACCACCGCCGCGCTCACATCCTCGGCGCCGATCTGGCGCAAGGTCTCCAGGCGGGTGGTGTCGGCCTCGAGGACGTGGCTGAGTGCGCTGGCGTGGTCGGCGACGAGGTTGGGGTCGAGGTCGACCCCCATGACGTCGTGACCCATCTCCTCCAACGAGATGGCGAGCGCCGAGCCGAAGCGGCCGAGACCGATCACCAGCACGGTGTCGGCGTGGCCCAGTGGGCCGAGGAGTGTTTGGTGTTTAGCCAATGAGTGGACGCTCCTCGGGATACTTGAATCGACGGCTGCGCTCGCGGAGCACCAAGGCGGCGCCGAGGGTGATGGGCCCGACCCGTCCGACAAACATCATGACGATCAGCACCGCGTGGGAGCCGCCTCCGAGGGTGGGCGTGATGCCGGTGGTCAGGCCGACGGTGCCAAACGCGCTGGTGGCCTCAAACAGGCCTTCGCCCAAGGGAACGCGATCGAACGTCACCAAGGCCATCGTACCGGCCGCGACCAGCGCGACGCCGGAGAGCGCCACCGTGATCGCTTGGCGTTGTGCGGCCGCGGGGATGCGTCGCCGAAACGCATCGACCTCGCGGTCGCCGCGCAGTTCCGCCCAGATCACCCAACCCAGCACGGCAAACGTGGTCACCTTGATGCCGCTGGCGGTGGATGCGCTGCCGCCTCCGATGAACATCAACACGATGGTCACCAGGATCGAGGACTCGCGCATGGCGCCGTAGTCGATGGTGTTGAACCCGGCGGTGCGGGGCGTGATGCCCTGAAAGACACCGGCCGTCACCTTGTCGATCACGCCCATCGGTCCGAGCGTGCTGGGGTTGGTCCACTCCAGCACCAGCACGGCGGTTGCGCCAACGACGATCAACACGCCCGTTGCCAACAGGGTGATCTTGGTGTGCAGCGACCAGCGCTTGGGGAAGTGGTACTGGCGTCGGAGCTCCATCAGTACGGGGAAGCCGATGCCGCCGAGCACGATCGAGGTGGCGATCACCCCCGAAATCCAAGGGTCGTCGACGAACCCAACCAGATTGTCGCTGAACAGTGCGAAACCGGCGTTGTTGAACGACGTCACGGCGTGGAACAGCCCAAGCCAGGCAGCTCGACCTACCGGCTCGCCGTGTATGCCGGCGAACCCGATGAACAGGGCAGCCGCAACCGTGGCCTCGACGCCCATCGACCACTTGAACACCCCGAGGATGACCGAGCGAAAGTTGGCGGCGCCGTCCAGGTTGACCTCTGCCTGGGTGGCCAGGCGGTGACGCAGCTCAAGCCGGCCTGCCAGAGCAACGGCCACCACCGAACTCACCGCCATCAACCCAAACCCGCCGATCTGAGCCAGCACCATGATCACCACCTGGCCAAAGTGGGTCCAGCCCGACGCGGTGTCCACCACCTGTAGACCCGTGACGGTGCCCGCCGACGTGGCGGTGAACAACCGGTCGCCAAAGCTGTAGTCCACCCCGGTGGTGGCGATGGGCAGGTGTAGGAGGGCTGCTCCGCTCAGGATGACCGCGATGAACCCGACCACCACCACCTGGGATGGATGCCAACGGCGGAGCGGGCCGTCCCACAGGCGTGATCGGTCGGCCACGTCCAACAGGGTAGAGGTACCGGCCCAACGGCGTCCTAGTGTGGATGCCGATGGGGCAGGGACGGCGTCTGACCAACGCATTGATCGTGTTGGTTGGCGTGCTGGTGGTGGGCGTCGTCGGCTACCTGCTGTTGGGGTTCAGCCCGCTCGACGCGGTGTACCAGACGGTCACCACGGTCTCGACAGTCGGTTTCGGCGAGGTCAAGCCGCTGTCCCGACTGGGTATGGCCTTCACCATCGCGCTGATCATGGTGGGTGTCTCCTCGGCGCTGTATGCGTTCAGCGTGCTGGTTGAGGGATTGATTGAGGGTCGCATCAACGAGTTGTTTGGGAGACGCCGTATGAATCATTCCATTGCATCGTTGCGTGGCCACGTGATCATTTGTGGTTGGGGTTTGGTTGGTCAGGCGATCGCCGAGGAGGTTGCCGAGGCGGGGCGGGAACTGGTGATCGTCGACACCGACCCCGACTGTTTGGTGGGGGTCGACCATCGGGTGATCGTTGGCGATGCCACCGTCGACGATGTGCTGCGTCAGGCCGGTATCGAGCGTGCTGCCACGCTGGTGGCCGCGGTTGATGGCGACGCCGAGAACTCGTTCATCACGTTGAGTGCCCGTTCGTTGAGGCCGGACCTGTTCATCGTCACGAGGGCCCGCAGCCCCGAGAGCAGCGAGAAGCTGATGCGGGCGGGCGCCGATCGGGTGGTCAACCCGCAGAGCATCGGCGGTGTCCGCATGGCGGCCTTTGTGCTGCATCCCCACGTGGCCGAATTTGTCGACGTGGTGATGCACGAACGTTCGCTTGAGTTCCGCCTGGAGGAGGTGCCGGTGGCCGAGGGTTCGCAGCTGGTGGGCAAGTCTCTGCGTGACACCCACCTGCGCGACGAGACCGGTGCGCTCGTGCTGGCGCTGCGGCGCCTGGACGGTTCCTTCCAGACCAACCCCTCGCCCGACACCGCAATCACGATCGGCGAGGTGATCATCGCCATTGGCACTCAGGAGGAACTGGAGGCGCTGGTGGCCTTCGCCGCCCCGTAAACCCTCCGGCCGGGCGGCACGGACCTGGGCGTGGTGACGTTTGGCTCTTGAAAACGAACAGGCGTTCGATATGGTGTCTCCGTGGGATGGAGGAACCCAGCCAAGTCGTGGTCGGAGCTGGAAGCCCAGCTCTCGGCGGTCTCCGGATCACCTGGCCGTGCCACAAAGCGGGGGCCATCCCCATCCGGTGTCGACCCGGACGAACCGGCGACGCGAGGCGACGTTATCGAGCCTCGTCAACGTGGGGGAGTCCGGGGTCGTCCCAGACCGGACGGTGCCAAGCGGCCTGGTGCCGCACAGCGCCAACCACCGAGCCGGCGAAGGGGCGTCGCATACGCCGAACTGCACACCCACTCGCACTTCAGCTTCCTCGATGGCGCTTCGTCGCCGGAGGACCTGGCAAACGAGGCGGTCGCTCTGGAACTGGACGCGTTGGCGCTCACCGATCACAACGGCTTCTACGGCGTGGTGCGTTTTGCCGAGGTGGCACGCGAGCTGGGGTTGCCCACCGTGTTTGGCGCCGAGGTGTCGATCGGGGCGGCCGAACCCCGGGCAGGTGAGGGCACCAGCCACGATCCGGCCGCCCGCCACCTGGTGATTTTGGCTCGCGACCCGGAGGGGTACGCACGGCTGGGCACGCTGTTGTCGACCGCCCAGATGGCGGGACAGAAGGGGCGGCCACGGCTGAGCTTTGCCGAGGTCGCCGAGGCGGCCGGACGAGCCCGTGGGCATTGGGCGGCGCTCACCGGTTGTCGCAAGGGCACGGTGCCGGGGGCGTTGATGGCCGATGGGCCCCGGGCGGCCGCCCGTGAGCTGCGGGCGCTGACGGCGTCGTTCGGTGCCGACTCGGTCTTCGCCGAGCTGTGGGATCACGGCGACCCGCTGGACTCGGCCCGCAATGACGCACTGGTGCGCCTGGCGGCGGCGGCCGGGGTGCAGCCGCTGGCCACCAACAACGTGCACTACGCCACCCCGGCGGCCCGCCGCCTGGCAGCGGCGATGGCGGCGGTTCGGTCACGCTCCAGCCTGGACGCCAGCGATGGCCACCTGCCCGCCAACGGTGGTGCGCACCTGCGCTCGGGGGCCGAACAGCTGACGCGATTTGCCCGCTACCCGGGTGTGGTGGCCGCCGCCGGAGCGCTGGGCGCCGAGTGCGCCTTTGATCTGTCGTTGGTGGCCCCATCGCTGCCGCCGTATCCCTGTCCCGAGGGGCCCGCCGGCAAGCCGATGAGCGAGATGGCGTTCCTGCGGCGTTTGACCGAGGAGGGCGCCACCGTCCGCTACGGCTCCCGCCGGGCCGAGACCGCTCCGGGTGCCTGGACCCAGATCGACCACGAACTGGGGGTGATCGAACAGCTCGGGTTTCCCGGCTACTTCCTGGTGGTGTGGGACATCGTGGAGTTTTGCCGTCGCAACGACATCTACTGTCAGGGGCGGGGGTCGGCGGCCAACTCGGCGGTGTGCTTCGCCCTCGGGGTCACCAAGGCCGACGCCGTGCGCCTGGGCCTGCTGTTCGAGCGCTTCCTGTCGCCTGAACGCGAGGGACCGCCCGATATCGACCTCGACATCGAGTCGGGGCGCAGAGAGGAGGTGATCCAGTACGTCTACGAGCGTCACGGCCGCAGCCACGCCGCCCAGGTGGCCAACGTGATCACCTACCGGGGTCGGTCGGCGATGCGTGACGCAGCGAAGGCGCTGGGCTACTCGGTGGGCCAACAGGACGCGTGGTCCAAGGAGTTGGGGCGCTGGGGCCCGCTGCCCAAGCCCGGCGAGGGCACCGCCGAGGGGTTGAGCGCGCCGGACGCGGTGATCGAGTTGGCCGGGCAGCTTCAGGGCGCGCCACGGCACCTGGGCATTCACTCGGGGGGCATGGTGATGTGCGACCGGCCGGTGGTGGAGGTCTGCCCAACCGAGTGGGGGCGGATGCAGAACCGCTCGGTGTTGCAGTGGGACAAGGACGACTGTGCGACGGCCGGATTGGTGAAGTTCGATCTGTTGGGCCTGGGCATGCTGACAGCGCTGCACGCGTCGGTGGACCACGTGGCCGCCGCCCGGGGCGAAACCATCGACCTGGCGACGATCCCGCAGGACGACGAGGTGTATGACATGTTGTGCCGTGGCGATTCGGTGGGTGTGTTCCAGGTGGAGTCGCGGGCACAGATGGCCACCCTGCCTCGGCTTCAGCCGCGCTGCTTCTCCGATCTGGTGGTTGAGGTGGCGCTGATCCGTCCCGGCCCCATTCAGGGCGGCTCGGTGCATCCGTACCTGCGTCGCCGCCGGGGCGAGGAGCCGGTGACGTACCTGCACCCGCTGTGCGAGCCGGCGCTTCGCAAAACCCTGGGTGTGCCGCTGTTTCAGGAGCAACTGATGCAGTTGGCCATCGACGTGGCCGGGTTCACCCCCACGGAGGCCGATCAACTACGCCAGGCGATGGCGGCCAAGCGGTCGGCCAAGGCGATGGCCCGGCTGGCCAGGCGCTTCGACGAGGGCACCGCCGCCAACGGGCTGGACGAGGCCACCCGGGAGGAGCTGTGGTCCAAGCTGGCCGCCTTCTCCAACTATGGCTTTCCCGAGAGCCACTCGGTGAGCTTCGCCTACATGGTGTACTCGTCGGCCTGGCTGAAATACCACGACCCGGCGGCATTCCTTGCGGGCTTGTTGGATGCTCAGCCGATGGGGTTCTGGTCGCCGCACTCGCTGGTGCAGGATGCCCGACGCCACGGGGTGCAGGTGGACGCCCCGGACGTGGCGACTTCGGCGGCCAAGAGCCGACTGTGGTGGCCCGAGGGGTCGAGTGGCCATGGGGTTGACCCGGTTGATGGCGCCGCGGCGCCGTGGCCCGATCGACGGCATCGCTGGAACCGGCACCGGCCCCAGCCGCGGGTTCGGCTGGGGCTCTCCGGCGTGCGGCACCTGGGTGACGACGCGGCTGCGGCGGTGGTGGCGGGTCGGCCGTACTCGTCGGTGGAGGATCTGGCCCGGCGTGCCGGTTTGACCCGCAACCAGCTGGAGGCGCTGGCCACCGCCGGGGCGCTGGGCTGCTTTGATGACGAACAGCGGGGCGGACGTCCGCTCAGCCGTCGTGCCGCGCTGTGGGCGGTTGGCGCGGCGGCACAAAGCACGCCCGACAGGCTGGCGGGCATCGTCACCGGTGCCGAGGCGCCGCGCCTGCCGGGCATGGCACAGTGGGAGGAGGCCCAGGCCGACCTGTGGGCCACCGGGGTCTCGGCCGATGGGCACCCCACCCGGTTTGTGCGCCATCGTCTCGATGCGTTGGGGGTGTGTACCACCGACGGGTTGTTCTCGCTGCCCGACGGGGCGAAGGTGAAGGTGGGCGGCATCGTCACCCACCGCCAGCGTCCCCAAACCGCCGGGGGCACCATCTTCTTCAACCTCGAGGACGAGACGGGCCTGGTCAACATCGTGTGCTCGCCGGGCTGTTGGGTGCGCTACCGCAACCTCGCGCGCGATGCGCCTGCGCTGATCGTGTCGGGTCGCCTGGAGCGCACCGTCGACGATGTCGTGGCGGTTGCCGCAGAACGTTTCGACCCGCTGCCGGTACCCACCGGCACCAACCCGGGCGGGCGTTACTCGGGCACTACCGGCGGGCGGGGTCGAGGTTCGGGCGGCGGCCGAACCGGCCTACGTTCCCGTGACTTTCAGTAAACGGGCGTGTACCGGCGAAGGCACCGTGGTGGTAGCGTGAGGTGCCCAGTATCCTTCGTTGATTCGTCGTGGCCATTCCGGCGTCAGTCCCCCGACCATGCGAGGCCCCCCGTGCACACCGCCACCCACGGTCGACTCCCTGACGAACGCGTTCAGGTGAGGTCGTCCATCCCGTTCTTTCTGGTCCATTTGTCGCCGTTGGCGCTGTTCTTCACCGGCATCAGCCGCACCGCCGTGGTGCTGTTCATCGCCACCTACACGGTGCGGATGTTTTTTATTACGGCCGGTTACCACCGCTACTTCGCCCATCGCAGCTACAAGACCAGCCGGGTCTTCCAGTTCATCCTGGCCTTCGGCGGCACCATGGCCGTGCAGAAGGGCCCGCTGTGGTGGGCGGGTAACCACCGCCTCCACCACCGGTATTCCGACACCGAGGCGGACCTGCACTCGCCCATCAAGGGGTTTTGGTGGAGCCACATGGGTTGGATCCTGTCCGAGAAGTCTTCGCCGACACCCACCGAGGTGATCTCGGACTTCGCCAAGTACCCGGAGATCCGTTTCGTCAACGAGAAGGACTGGATCGGCCCGGTCACCCTTGCGGCGTTCTGTGCGCTCGTCGGTGGCTGGTCGGGCCTGGTGCTGGGCTTCTTCGTCTCCACCGTTGCCTTGTGGCACGCCACGTTCCTGGTCAACTCGTTGGCACACGTCATGGGCCGTCGCCGCTTCGTCACCAACGACACCAGCCGCAACTCGGCCATCATCGCAGCGCTCACCATGGGGGAGGGGTGGCACAACAACCACCACCACTACCCGGCATCGGCACGTCAGGGCTTCTATTGGTGGGAGTACGACGTGAGTTACTACGTGCTGAGAGCGTTGGCTGCCGTGCGGGTGGTCCACTCGGTGAAGGTGCCCAACGCCAAGGCGCTTGAGAACGCACGCCTGCGCGACGGCGCCTTCGATGTGGGCATGTTCAGGTCGCACCTGGAGCAGGCCGCCACCGCCGTGGTTGCATCCCGGGACAGCGCCGCGCACCTGATGACCGACGGCCGCGTCGCCATTGCCGATCGTGCCGGAGCGGCCCGTGAAGGTCTTGAGGCCATGATGGAGGGCACGCTGGTGCGCGCCGACGAGGTGGCCAAGCTGACCCGTCGCCCAGGCGTCGCCACTGCGGTCGAGTAGCGGGGCGTTCGGCGCCGGTGGGCGGTGAGGCGGACGGCATCGGCCACGGAAATCTCGACGATTTGGGTATGTGTACCCCTTAGGTTCGGTACTGTGCCAGTGCACACCATCGGACATGACGGGGATGAAACATGCCTATCCACTGCAACGAACTGACCACGTTCTCCGAAGCGGAGGCGACCGACCAGTTCGTCCACCAGAACAAGAAGTTGCTCAAGATCAACCTGGCGTACGGCCCCGTACATGCCCGCACGGGCTCGATGGTCGGGTACCAGGGTGATGCCCGCTTCGAGAACACGGGTTCGGGCGGCATGTCCAAGATGTTCAAGAAGGCCGTGACCGGCGAGGGCGTGGACGTGATGAAGATCACCGGTTCGGGCGAGGTGTTTATCGCTGACCAGGCCACCGACATCATCATCATGTACCTGGAGAACGACATGGTGTCGGTGAACGGCAAGAACGTGCTGGCCTTCTCGGACTCGATCGAGTGGGACATCCAACGGGTGGGTAGCGGCATGGCCGGAATGCAGGCAGGTGGTCTGTACAACGTGGTGCTGCGCGGCACCGGTTATGTGGCGGTCACCACCGATGGCCCGCCCGTCATGCTGGACGTGACCCAACAGGCCACGTTTGGGGATGCCCAGGCCGTGGTGCTGTGGAGCGCCGGGGTGCAGATGAACATCAAGACCGACACCGGCGGCATGAAGTCGATGCTGCGCGGTGGCACCGGAGAGACGTTCCAAATGGCATTCGGTGGGCAGGGCTTCGTCCTCATCCAGCCATCGGAGGGTGCCATGGGCGGTCCGGCAGCGGCCAGCGGCGGTGGGGGTGGCGGAGGCCTCCTCAGCCAACTGGGCGGCTAACGGCAGCGCCGTTCGGGCGTCCCGAGCCGCTTGCAGGTGCCGGGGTCCGGCCGGGACCAAGGCGACCCGTCAGGATCTGGGTGGACACGCTCACCAACCAAACATCCAGGCTCGTGAGCCCGACCCGTTGCAGAAGGCCGCTCGCCTCGACGAAGGGCGTTGCCGCCAACGTGGTTGTGGCCAGCACCGCGACGCCCAGCGACAGCGCGGCCAGCCCCCGTCGACCCGAAGCGTGAAACGGAGGCGTCGCCGCTGCGGCGGCGTAGACGAACAACACGTAGCCGGCGGCGGCCGCAAGCCCGTGGGCTGCATCGACCGTGTCGCTGCGGTCCAGCGGAAGTGCCGCCACGGCCGCAGTGGCCAGGCCCGTGCCCAGCACCCCGGTCCAGGCGCTGCCGGGAACGGCCCTGCGAACGGCGGCCGCGGCGGGCACGGAGGCCGCCGCAAATGCAAGGAACCCGGTGCTCATCAGCCACCGGGTGTCTGCTCCCACTGCGGCCAGCCTGCTGATGGCGTCGGTGATGGGGGAGTACCCATCGAGTACCACCGTGCCGGCGACCCACGCGCCGATGAAGGCCGCCGGGCCAACAATGCCGCCCACGGCCAGGCGCCGCCATCGTGGATCATCCGAAGGGCTGCTCGATCCACCGCCCAACGTCGGAAGTTGAGGGGACGGTCGCTGAGCATGTGTCACCACGGCAGCCTGCCACGCGACACTGTTGGCATGGCCGATGGCAACCACACCGAAGCTGAGATGTTGCATGCGCTGGAACGCGTCCGTGAGATCTGCATGGCCCTGCCCGAAGTGAGCGAGCGGTTGAGCCACGGGGCGCCATCGTTCTTCATCCGAGAGAAGAAGACGCTGGTGATGTTCCACGACGACCATCACGGTGACGGAGAACTTGGTATTTGGTGCCCTGCACCGCCCGGAGTTCAGGCACAGGTGACCGAGACCGAACCCGACCGCTTCTACGTGCCGGCCTACGTGGGGCACCGGGGCTGGTTGGGGATGCGCCTTGATCGAAACCCTGATTGGGCCGAGGTGGCCGCGGTGCTCACCGAGGCCTACCGGACGGTGGCGCCCAAGAAGCTGGTGGCACTCCTGGACGTGTGACTTCCGATGTCACCGCGCGGTTGTGGTGATTCGGGTATGGCGGGCCGCGCAGGCACCGTCACGACGACGTTAGGTTCGGGTGGGGGCGTCGATGGCGCCGTCGCCGGCTTTCGGACCGTCGGTGGTTGACGTGTCCTTCACCCGCTTGCGGCCGCCACCCCCACGGCTGGCGGCCAGGTCTTCTTCGCTGACCAGGTGGCGGCTGACCCACTCCCGGCCCTCGGCATCGGCCCAGACCAACATGGGCGGCAAGATCACCAATGCGGAGGCCAGCGCGATGACCACGTTGAGGGCCACGATTGCGCCGAAGTCACGCAGGAGGGGCAGCGGTGAGGTGGCGATGACGGCCACACCGGCAACGCCGGTGAGGCCCGACACGATGAACGCTCGACCCGTGCGGGCGGCTGCGGTGTCGGCGGCCTCAAGCGGCGCCATGTGCCGCTTTCGTTCCTCGACAAACCGTAAGAGCATCAGCGACGTGAACTCGGTACAGATGGCAACGATGAGCGGCCCGCCCACGGCGGTCATCGGCGAGAGCTTCAAGCCGAGTGCGAAGGCCACCAGCGATGCCATTCCGGTTGCGATCATGACCGGCACCAGCGAGAGCACCGATCGCACCACGCTCCGCAGTCGCACGGCCAGGAACAGGCCGACGAATGCGATCGACAGGTAGGTCAACAGGATTCGGTTGGACTCGATGTTCTCCAGCAGGCCGACACCAACCACGGCGAGGCCGGAGGGAACCGCCCTCACCCCTTCCGGAGAGGACTCCTTGACGTCGCCTCGGACGTCCTTGACCACGCCCTCACCATCGGTCAGCGAGGTGTAGCCCACCCGGAAGATCAGGTTGAGGTTCTTTGCCGCCTGACCGGGGCCGGTGGGTGGGGTTGCAGTGAACTCCTGCAGGCTCGGAGGTGCAACCTGCCACGCGGCCCTCACCAGGTCGGCGTTCGGCGCCCGAGGAACCTCGCCAGCGGGTGTCGCACCGGGAACGTTGAGGATGCCGCTGAGCGTGGTGACGATGCTGGATGCGGTCAACAGCGCCGGCGTGTCCTTGCCCTCCGAGTTGGTGAAGGTGCGTTCGCCCAACTGGTTGTAGGCGAATTTGTGCACAAAGTCGACCGTTTCCTGGTCGAACACGTCGTCGGAGCTGACGAAGATCCCAAGTTCGGACGAGCTCTTGGTCTGCTCCTTGATCGTGTTGATCTTCTTGATGGTGGGCGAACTCTGGTTGACCCAGTCGATCGGGTCGCCCTGGATGGTGAGGCTGGACTCCACCAACAGGCCACCGACGAAGATCAGTAGCGCTCCGATGGCAAAGGGGATGGCCAACTTGGACGGCAGGCTGCCGATTTTGACCACGAATCGACCCAGCCGACCTTCGGAGAAGTCTGTGTCGGAACTGGTCGGCGACTTGTACTCGCGGATGCCCAGTGCGGCCAGCGGTGCGATGATCGACACCACACAGATGACGGCGATGCCAACGGCCAGCAGCAGCCCGAAGTCGCGGATCATCGGCACCTTGGCGAAGCGAAGCGCCGTAAAGGCAAAGACGGCATCCAGGGTGACGACCAGCAGCGCCGGACCCAGGTTGACCGCCGCCTCCTGGATGGGGTGGTCCTCCCGGTCGAGTAACACCTCCTCCTCGATGCGGCTGTGCATTTGGATGGCGTAGTCGATGCCCACACCCAACATCACCGGCAGGCCGGAGATCGTGACGAGCGACAACGGAATACCCAGGTAACCGGCAAGGCCGAAGGCCCAGGTGACGCCGATGAGGATGACGCCAAGTGGCAGAAGCCGCCAGCGCACATCGAAGAGCACCAGGAGGATCAGAATCATCGCCAGGATCGCGATGGCGCCCAGCTTGAGGATCCCGCCGCGCAGGTAGTCGTTGATGTCCTTGAGCAGGGTGGGCGCGCCCACCACGGTGACCTCGGCCGCCGCAGGGTCGAGGTTCTTTGCCGCCTTGTCGATGGTGTTGGTGGTAAAGGTGGCGGCCTCACCCTCCAACTCGATCGACATGTTGCCCTTCAGCCGCGTGACGATCTGGGCCGTGTTCGCGTTGGGGAAGAACGGCCGCAGCGACTCGCGCACCTCGCCGGCGTTGTCGTAGAGCAGAAACTTGCGCCACTCAACATTGTCGAGTGTTCGCTCGGCCTCGGGAATGGCAAGGAGGCGGGCGGCGGTTGCGCCCGTGTCCTCGCTTCGCTTTGCGGCTTCGGTGGTGTTGCCGTCCGCCTCTGCCGCCGCGGCCGCTCCGAAGAGCGACTTTCCGGCGATCGACGCCGTCGGGTCCGATTCGGTCGGTAGCTCCGATGCGGTGATGGTGCCGTTGGCAAGTTCTTTGGCCTGTTCCTTGGTTGGCGGCGCCTTCTGGATCAGCGTGTCCGACAACAGCAACGTGTTGTACGGGGTGGCGACGGCCTCGATGCCATCCTGGGCGACCAGCGTCTTTTCGATCTCCTGGAAAATCTTCTGATTCTCCGGTGAGAGGAAGTCCTCGAGCGTCATGCCCTCGTCCAGACGGATCGCAGCCAACATCGCCTGGCCACCGAACAGGTCCTGATACTCGACGCTGTCCTTGAGGACCTGCTCGTCCTTGTTGAGGTAGGCGTCCTGGTCGGTGGCGAAGTCCAGCTTGGTCAGCCCGAAGCCCATGATGATCGTGATGGCCAACCCGACCACCGACACGATCCCGGCGTGCTTGCCCATGTTGACGGCCAGCCAACGCCAAGTCCTGTCCATACGTTCCTTCATGCGCACCGTTCCTTCATGAGTGACCTGGTGAGAAGTTAGTGGTGTGACCCAGGACACGACGATTCCTGCGGTGGGTGCTGCAACCGCCTGTGATCCGGGCGGCTCAGTGAGGTCCCCCGCCGAGACCCTGTTCGTCCGGGACCCGAGCCAGCTCGCGGTCGCCCTCGGGCAAGCCGGTCAGCACCGACAGTTCCAACAGTTCCAGATGCCTCGTAATCGGCCGGGCCCGCTCGGGTGCATCGCGGGTGGCCTCGGTCAGGTCGGCCAGCAGGGCCCGGAGACGTCGTTGCACCTGGACCGAAGTGGCTCCGTACTGTCGAATCTCGGTGAGTGCCAGATCGAGGTAGTCGTCCCAACGGTGGAGTGGGCGCATGGCTCGCAGCGCTCCAGGTTCGTCGAGGTAGTAGCCGGTTGGATAGTCGGCGGTCGCCAGGCGGCGCAGCAGGTCGTGGATCTGGTCGATGGCCTGCACCGCGGTGGTGGGGTCGTTCATCGCCGGTGAGAGGGCCTTCTCGGCTATGTCAACCAACTGGCGAAAGCCGAAGGCGGCGTCCTGGCCCATCGTGCGCTCGCGGCCAAGGGCAACGTGATCCCCCAACTGCTCCGGCGTTGGCATCCCGGAGTGTCCGGGATCGAACCAAACCCGGGCCAAGGGCGCACGGAGGGGCACGAAGTCGCCCACGTAGGGCACGATGCCGAGACAACAATGGTGGCGGCGGGCCAGCGCCACGAGCCCGGCCGAATCGATGTCGGTCACGATGCCCGGCCGGCGGTGGTTGTTGAGCACGGCGTCGGGTGGCCCCGATGGCAGCGTCGTTGGGTCGGGAACCGTCCCCGGTCCCATGAGCGCGCCGAGGGTTTCCCTGGTCTCCTCGGCGACCGCCTCGATGATGTGCACCACCCGAATCGCGTGGGCCACGTGATCGACGTAATAGATGAACACGCCGAGTGAGATCAGGGTGAGCAGGAATGCGCCCGAGACCGCAACGCTGGGGACAAACGCTTCCATCGCCTCGGACTGCGGCACCACCGAACGCAGCACGAGGATGCTGTAGACGAACGTGCCGAGCAGCATGCCGATCGCCACCTTGGTGCCACGATCGCGAAAGAACGTCCGCATGACACGGGGTGAGAACTGTTGAGACGCCAGTTGCAGGGCAACGATGGTGATCGACAAGCCGAGGGTGGCCATCGACAGAATGGCGGCTGCGATGGTGGACAGCAGGTCTTGGGCGCTGGAGGCGCCCCCGACAAACGTGTAGGGCACCCAGGCGGCCAGCGCGGAGTCGAAGGCCACAATGACCAGGGCGAGCACGCCGTACCCGGCCGCGAGCCCCATCGGCAGAAACCAGAGGCTGTCCGACAGCGCCTCCCGGGACGTGCCGATCCACAGGTGGCGCTTCTGGTTCTTGGTGGAGACCGCCACGGAGGTCAAGCTAGCTGGATGGAAGCTTTCAATACCGGCTTGGATGCGGTTGATGCGGTCGGCGAGCGGCTGGTGGCACCGCTTCGGGCTCAGGGTTTGATCGACCGGGCTGCGGTGGTCGCCTCGGGTGCCGGTGAGGGCGCTGCGGTGTGGTTTGGCTGGGGGGTGCTTCGCCTGATGGCGGACCGTCGGGACGACCCTCGCCAGGCCTTGATCGAAGCGGGTGGGCTGGCGGCGACCCTTGGCATCGAGTCTGCGGCGGTGAATGTTGGGCTGAAGGGGATTGTGCGACGTCCGCGCCCCGTGGAGGTGGCGCGATCCGGACGAGAGTTTCGCACCACCAGCTTTCCGTCCGGACATGCGGCGTCGTCGTTTGCCTCGGCCACCTTTTTGGGGCGGCCGGGTGCGTGGGGGTCGCTCTTCGGTGTGGCAACCGTGGTGACCACCAGCAGGGTGGTGCTCGGTGTGCATCATCTCTCCGACGTACTCGCCGGAGCCGTCGTGGGTGTTGGTTTCGGTTTGCTGGGCCGTCGGGCCACCGCAGCCTTGACCCGGCGGCTCTCTCAGGGCTGACGGGCCGGGCGCCCGGCAGTCGTCGGTGCAAAGGAACGCGCCGCACAGGTAGTGTGCGTTGGCGCCTATGGACGATCGCCCACGCAGTCTCCGAGCCATGCTGGCGGAGGCCAAGGACAACTCCGAGTTGATGATCGACCTGGCGTATGCCGCGGTGTTTTTCAACGATCCGGGGATGGCCGACGAGGTGGCGCACCTCGAGGAGCACATGAATGATCTCGTGCAGTCGATGCGGGAGGTGTGCATCCTGGCTTGTCGACGGCCGGCCGAGGCCGAGTCGATGGCCTCGGTGTTGCAGTTGATCTCGGCGATTGAGGGCATTGCCAACACCGCCATCGACATCACGCGAATCGTCACTCATCGGTTGGGAATCCCGCCTGAACTGATCGCCGACCTGTCCAACGCCGAGGAAGTGTCGCACCGGGTCTGGGTGCGGGACGATTCCCACATGGTCCGTCGCAGCCTGGCTGCCCTCGAGCTGCCAGTGGCCGCAGGCATGCGTGTCATGGCGATTCGCCGAGACCGTTCCTGGATCACCGATATCGACGGCGACGAGATCCTGCTGCCCGGCGACGTGCTGTTTGTCCACGGGTCGCCTGCCGGTCTGGTTCGTCTGCACGAACTGGCTGCGGCGCCCACCTGGGAGCCGCCCGCCCCGGCAACGTCGGGTGCGCTGACCGAGTTGGACCGGGCCGTCGACGTGTTGGTTGAGATGAAGAACATCTCCGAGGCGGCTGTTGGCCTGGCCTATTCGGCGTTGGCACTGCGCGACGACGGCCTGGCCTCCGAGGTGCTGCACCTGGCCGAACGTCTGGATGAGATGAAGGATCATCTGCAGCTGTGGGTGCTGCGCGCCGCCGCCAACGACGCGGATCATTCGAAGCTGCGGGGCCTACTGCAACTGTCTCAAGCAGCCGAGGAACTGGGTGACCAGGCCAATCAGATGACCTGGTTGATTCGGGAGGAGATGGACTTCCATCCAGTGGTGGGCATTGCGCTCGGCGACGCCGACGAGGTGGTGGTGCGCATGCCGATCGCGTCCGGCTCGCCGACCGATGGTGCAACCCTGCTGGAGCTTCAACTGGATATCGAGCCGGGCTTCGCCGTGCTGGCCATCCGCCGCGAGGGTCGCTATGTCTATCGCCCCAGGGGTCTTGCCCAGCTACACGGGGGTGACGAGTTGATCGCCACCGGCCCGGATGAAGGCCGGGCACGGCTGGCCGAGTTGGCCGGCTGGCGCCTGATCGATGAGGACGAGGAGGCCGGTGGCGGGTTTCGCCTGGAGCCGCTGCAGGCCACGTCAGCACAGCGCCCGGGCTGATCCCCTGTGTCAGTTCAACTGTTCGGGTTGGAGCCCGGCCATGGCCGGTACGTCGGGCTTGCGTCGGGCAGACGCAATGTCCTGAGCCGTCCGTTGATCGGATTCGGCATCGACCGTTCCGTCTGCGTGCACGAGACGTCCGTGGTACTTGGGCCCGAACTTGTTGGATAGGCCCGACTCGTTGGTCCACCGAATAAACATCGCCAGGATGGCGCCCCAAACGATCGGTGTGGCGCCCAGCTTCATGATCACCCCGGCGAACTGTTGGTCTTCCAGGGCCGACCAACTGGAGAGCACCCTGGGAGCAAGCTCGTAGGTGAGATACATCGGCTCTTCAGTGATGATCAGCGCTGCCGACGGCACGATGACCACGATGCCGACGGTGACGAACAGGTAGACCATCTTGCCGGGGTACGAGCTCAAGCGATGTGATTCGATCGGGCTGATCAAGGGCAGCCAGAGCGCTACCGCCCCGACGATCCACAACAGGTCCATGGCGAACGAACCCGTTTGGCTGCCCCGCAAAAAGTCGGTGACCGGTGGTGAGTGGGTGGTCACCATGATGATATTGAACGTGGCTGCTGCGACCAGTGGCTTTGACAGGAATCTGGTCGCCGACGTGAGCCGCAGCCCGGCGAGCGTCCTCCGAAACATCTCGGCCGGGACGCCAAGAAGTATCAGCGGGATTGCCGCCATCGTGTAGAGGATGAACTGGGCCATGTGGGCCGACGCCAGGTACCCGGCGCCGAGCGTTCCCAGCGGCCAGTCGCTGGCGCCCCAAAGCACCAGGATGCCCACAGTGAACAACGTCTTCTGCTTTCGGCTGGTTGTGAACCACCCTGCAGACCGCGCCTTTGAGGCCCCGCCGAAGTAGGCGAGCAGCGTTGCGCCCATCAACAGCCAGATACCCACGTAGATCTGGGGGGACCACGTCCATGGCTTCGTGCTGGCTGCGCACCACCAACTCATGGCGTTACCCCGATCATGAGAATCTCCTGCTCACTTGGACGCCCCGGCGACCGGGACCACGGGTACCAGGACATCGAGGTCACCCCCGCTCTCAAACGTAAACGTCACCGCCATCATGTCGCCGGCTTTGATCGGTTTGATGTCGATCAATTTTGCATAGACGCCGCCCGGCTCCAGAGGGACGCTGCCGTCGGCCGGAACCTCGAGAGCGGTCAGCGGCGCGCTTGCCGCAGCGCCCTCGGTGGACGCATCTCGGAACGTGACCCTGGCGGCCGACTGGGTGGTCACTGCGGTCAGTTTGTCGGCACCTCCGGAGTTCGTCACGGTGAAGTACAACGCACCGGCGTCCCCTGTTGACTGGCCCGGACTCCCCGGTATGCCGCCGTGACCCTCGTGCCTGGGATCCTTGACCGGCTTGGGGAGCGCCACCGCTCTGGCATCGGCGATGGTGAGGTTGCCCAACTTGGCGCCGCCCCATTGGACGGAGGGTTCGGTGGTGGTGGTTTGACCGACGGCCTGGTCGCCGCTCTCGGCCTTGATTTTGGAGAGGACCGGGATGTCGGCTGCGTATTGAGCGGTGCGGGTGCCGAACGGATACACGGTGTAGCCAAGGTCGTCGGGGGCGAATGCCAGCACCTGGCCCGCATGCGACACGGTGTATCCGCCCTCCGGGTCGGGCTTGCCGTCCTTGGTGTCGATCTGTGCCGGGGGAACCCCCGCGGCCAGCTCGGCGGCGCGGATCTCCTTGTCGGTGCCCGTCAGCCCTATGAAGTCCGGGTTGAAGTTGCCGAGGAACTTCTTGAGCGCCTCTGGAGTGTCACGGGTGGGGTCGGCGGTGACGAACACCACCTTGGCGGTCGGCATGCCGGGGCGAGCCAGGATTTCCGACAGCTGGGCCATGTGTACCGGGCAGACGTCGGGACAGTTGGTGTAGCCAAAGAAGAGAAAGGTCAGCTCACCTTTGGTTTCGTCGAAGAAATCGAATGGCTTGCCGTCGGGACCCGTCAGCGTGAAATGCGGACGTTCGGTCGGTTTGCCAAGCACCACACCTGCGAACTTCGACGGCGTATCGCCCGCCGCCTGTTCGGAGTCTTCGGAGCCGCACCCCGCAACGAGCAGCAGCGTCATGGCGGAGATGGCCAAGATGGCCCGCTTCAGCCCGACTCGCCGGCGTTTCAGAAGGTGAGCGGTGAGGGAGCTGCTCATGGTCGCACGCTAGGCCGATCTTTGGAGGTGGCACAGTCAGCGACGGAGGAAACCGGTCACATCGCCAGGCCGAGGCGTCGCCGGCCCCGGCCTGGCGGGCAGCGTGCGTGCCGGGTTAACCGTCGCTGTGAGCGTCGGCATCGTCGCCCTTGTCCGTGTCGTCCATGTGCCCGTCGCCCCCGAGTTCAGCCAGGGGCACCACGAGCACGTCCATCTCGACGTCGCCGGCATTCTTGAAGGTGAGGGTCACCGGCACCTCGTCGCCCGCCGCCAGCCTGTCCACCTTCATCATCATGGCGTGGGTGCCGCCGGGCTTGAGGATCACCGATGCTTGTGCCGGCACCTGAACGCCGCCGGGTAGTTCCTTCATCGCCGTGCTGTCGCCGTCCTTGATCGTCTCGTGAAGCTGCACCTCGGGCGACACCTTGGTGGTGACCGCCACCAGCGTGTCCGGCTGATCGCCGGTGTTGTCGATCGTCAGGAACATCCCGGTGGCCGGACCAGCGGGCTCTCCGATACGCGCCTCGGTGAGCTTGAGGTCGCCCACCTCGGCCGAACCGCCCTTGTTTGAGGCACCCATCTTCATCGACGTCGAGGTCTGAGCGGCCGCAGTCGTCTCGCTCGGGCTCGCCGAGTCGTCGGAGCTGCAGCCTGCGCCCAGCATCACACCGGTGACCAGAAGCGCCCCAAGGGCCAACTGCCGCGGCTTCCTGACCATTCGGAGGGTCTGACCGACGGGTGCGATGGTGTTTGTCATCATGTTGGCTTAGATGGCCACTGTGGTGAGCGGCAAGTTTTGGTTCTGTCGCTCTGGTCACATGATCGTTGGGGCTCCCGGACGATGGTCGGTATCCTCGCTCACCGTGAACATCAAGGAGACGCTGTGACCCATCATGGAGCATCGGTCTTGGACCAGGCCGACCCGGCGCCGACCGATCGGCACGGCAGGCCGCTTCGGTTGCTGAGCATTCACGCGCACCCGGACGACGAGGCGTCGAAGGGCGCCGGGACGGTTCGTCGATACGTCAACGCCGGCATCGGGGCAACGCTGGTGTGCTGCACCGGCGGAGAGGCGGGGGACATTCTCAACCCTGCGATGGATCGGCCCAGTGTGGTCGAGAATCTTCAGGCGGTGCGCATGGTGGAGCTGGGCCGGTCCGCGCAGATCATCGGCTACGACCGGGTTGAGCTACTCGGTTATCGCGACTCCGGCATGGAGGGAACCGAGCCCAACGCGCACCCGGACAACTTCGCCAATGCGCCGTTTGATGAGGCGGTGGGTCGTTTGGTGGCCATGCTTCGCCGGGAGCAACCCCAGGTGGTGATCACCTATGGCGACGACCAGCGGGCCTATGGCCACCCGGATCATCTGCGGGTTCACGAGATCTCCATGCCGGCGGTCGAGGCCGCCGCTGACCCTGCATATCGACCCGAGTTGGGCGACCCGCACCAGGTGGACAAGGTGTATTCCACCGTGTGGTACCGCAAGCGCATGGAAGCGTTGCATCACGCCATGGAGGAAGCCGGCCTGGAATCGCCCTTCGACGAGGAGTGGCGCAAACGCTGGGCCGACTTCGATCAGGACCACCGGGTAACCGCCTTTGTGGACGTGTCGGGCTATTACTGGGTGCGTCAGGACGCATTGTTGGCCCATGCCACCCAGGTGGACCCCAACGTGGGGTTCTGGTTCGGGGTGCCCGACGAGGTGGCCGACCGGGTGGAGCCCTACGACACCTACGTGCTCGACCACTCGGTCGTGGCAACACAGTCGCCGGAGCACGACCTGTTCGCCGGCGTGCGCGCCTGAGGGGCCACCGCCGAGGACCTGACCGACCATCCGCCGACGCCCCGCGAGTCGCTTGTAGCGTCGTTGGGTCGGCAGGCGAGCCTGGGAGGTGTGCCGTGAAACACATGGCGGCCACACGCGCGACCCCTCATCGGCCGCCCCTCGGACCCTCGTCCCGTCGGCTGGTGGCGGTGATCGCCATGGTGATGCTGTTGGTGGTCGCCGGGTGCACCGATGAGGGTGACGCCGACTTTGGCAGCGTCTTGGTCGACGACACGCTGGTGGACAGCCCCCCGGCCAAAGGGCCGCTGAAGATGAGCTTGTCGCGTGGTTTCGACGAGGAGATCGCAGACGCCCCGGTTGGTGAGACCTACGCGCTGCGATTTACCCTTCGCAACGGCACCGAAGGTCCTGTCAGCATGGGCGGCATACAACTGGATCAGGTGCAGGGAGACCTGCGCTTTGTGGACGCGCTGGCCGAGGTCCGGGTCAAGGGGCTGGATCGCGAGGCCAGGGTCTTCAAGGGGTGGCCGCCATCCAAGAAGCGGGTGGGCATGGAGGAGTTCGATCAGTTCTCGACGGCCACCGTTCCCGCCGGCGGGGCAATTGACGTACTGGTCGCGTTTCAACTCGGGTCGGGCCTGATCGGTCGGTTCTCCGGTGTCACGATCGTGTATTCCGCCGGGGGCGTGAACTTTCGGCCGGTGTTCGATCTGGCGGTTGCGCTGTGCAGTGGCGCCTACGTCGATGGCGAGGACTGTGCCGGCGAGTCGCAACTCGACAAGCTGATCGATTTGAACGACCTGGGACGGGAGACCGACCCCTCCGCTGACGTCGACTCCGCCAACTGATCTCGACTCCGCCAACTGATCTCGACTCCGCCAACTGATCCCGACCCACCGCTGAAGGCTCTGTGGCGGCCATCGGCCATGGCACGCCGGTACGCTTCCGTGAAGTGAGCGAACTCTGCGAGGCGATGGGCCGGTCGAGCACTGACCGGCTGGTTATTTTCACGATGGATGGGCTGGGCCGCAGTCACGCGTCCAACGAGGGGGTCTATTCGGCGCTGCGTCGAGGTCTTGGCACCTCGGCTGGCTTGATGGTGCCGACTCCTTGGGCCCGACACGCAGCGAAGCGTTATCGGGGTGAGCAGGTGGGGCTGCTGCTGACGCTGATCGCCGAGTCCGACCTGTATCGCTGGGGTCCCGTCACCAGCGCGCCGTCGCTGTTGGACGGCGATGGCGGGTTTCCACGGACCTTGGAGGATCTGTGGGATCACGCCGACCTCGACGAGGTGTTCCGAGAGGCTCACGCACAGATCGAACGGGCGATTTTGTGGGGTTTCGACGTGACGTACCTGTCGTCGCACCTGGGAGCGATGGAGCGTCGGGCCGAGTTCTTCGGTGTCTATCTGGAACTGGCCGAGGAGTATCGGTTGCCCGTGCGGCTCCCGTCGGCGTCCGATCAGCGCAGCCTGGGCGTGCCGCTGAGCAGCCTGGCGGCGCAAGCGGGGGTGCTTTCGCCCGACCACGTCGTGGCTGTGCGCGGTGGTTCGGCCCGCGGCACGATCGAGCAGGCGCTGTCGAACCTCGAGCCCGGCGTGACCGAGTTGCGGCTGCGCCCGGCGGTGGACACCCCCGAACTGCGTGCGCTGGGCGGCGACTGGGCCGATCGGGTGGGGGACCTGGATGTGGCCATGGACGCCGATATCTCGGTGTTGATGCAGCGCGCAGGAGCCGAGCTGATCGGCTGGGCGGAGTTGCGCAGGGCGATGGGTCGCCGCTCAGGCTCGTCGGTGGAGGCGGCCCGTACGGGCAGAACCTGACGCTCCCTGGCGGGGAGTGAGCGCGGGTTGGCAGATGTCGGTTCACTCGAAGGGGCTTGGACATGCCCCCCAGGCCCCCAGCTTCTGCGCACGAGCCTGGTTGCGAGCCGCTGCAAAATCGGCCAGGTACGCCTTGTTTGGGCCGATTCGCAGGGTATCGGCGAACCCGCCGGCCAGCAGGTGCCGGTTGACCACCAGTTTGTCGGGCATCCGTGTGACGTAGGCCAACAGTCGCCCATATCGATCACGGAGCTCGACGTCGCGCTCAAGTCGTACCCAGGTGCCGGGCGGGAGCAACGCCTTGGTCTCGTGGCTGGCCTCCGGCCCGAAGCACCCAACCGGCCGCCGAGGGTCGACCGTTTCTGGCGTGTCGATGCCCAGCAGGCGCACTCGTTCGGTATGACCGTCGAGGGTGACGTCGATGGTGTCGCCGTCGGCTACCGAGCTGACCTGGGCCATGCCCGGTTTGGTGGACTGGGACGTGACCCGACCGACACGAGCCCAAACCAGAAGGCCCACCAGCACGACGCCGATCATGACAGCGACCAACGGCACACGCTTTGTGTTCACATCACTCGGGCCCGGGTAGCGGCGGCGAGGTGGGTGGCCGACTCATGCGGCGGGCCTGGCGCGGCGTGGCCGGCGAAGGGGCACCTGCAAGGCGTCGGCGACGTTGGCGGGGTTGTTCAGGCTGATGACCCCGGACAGGGCGGCACGTTGGCGGGCATCCGCCTCGTTCCGCGCGACCTCCTCGGCGCGGATGCGCGCGGCGGCGATGACCTCACGAGCCTTGGCAACGCGACGGCGTCCCAGCTCGCAGGTGCCGGCGTCCAGATGCACCGCCACCCAGCGCTGTGCCGGCTCGGCCTGACGCCGCCGGAGCGAGGCCTGCGCCAACGACTCGCGGGCCGCCGCCACGCGTGGGTCACCACCTGCAGCGGGGCCCACCTGGTCCGAGATGAGGTCGAGGAGAGACAACTGGGTACTCATGGCGCCCATCATGACGACGACCTGTGACAAACAAGGATGGGGGCTGCTCCCCGGGGAGGAGGTGCGCCTCTACGAGATGTTGGGCGCCACCAGCGGCCAAGGGCACTGTGCCTCGGCAAGCGCGGCCAGATCCAGCAGCAGTTCCTCGCTGTGATGCCGAGAGGCCACCTGCATGCCCACCGGCAGTCCGTTCAGTTGCTCCACGGGAATGGAGATCGCCGGGTTGCCGACAATGTTGTACGGGATGGTGAGTGCGCCATTGTTGCCCAGGTCGACCTTTGTGCCCGCCACCCGGGTGTTCACCTCGAGATGGGCCGGGAACGCGGTATCGGGGTTGGTGGCAGAGATGATGAAGTCCACCTGAGCGAACAGCTCGGCCAGGGTGGCGTTGGCCCGGGTCCGGGCCGCCTCTGCGGCGCCCATCGTGTCCAGGTTCATGGCCGAGTCGGCCATCTCCAGACCAAACGCCATCGCCGGTGTGAGTTGCTGCAGCTTGTCTCGCCAGTCGTCGCCCAGCTCGTGGCGCAGGTGGCACAGGTTGCCCATGGCCCACTCCAGACCCAGCCCGGGCAGCTCCACAGGTACGTCCACCAGCACCAGCCCGGCATCGGCCGCCAGGGCCTCGCCGGCGTCGCGTACGCGTCGGGCCACCTCGGGGTTCACGGTCGCCACGCCCAAATCGGGGCTGATCACTGCTCGACGGCCACGCAGGCTGTCGCCGTAGCTGCCAAGGTTGGCTTCCCAACCATCCCGGCGGGGCAGCGAGTACGGATCGACGGGGTCGTAGCCGGACGCCACGTCGAGGTGGCGGGCAAGGTCGCGCACCGAGCGGGCCAACACCCCATTGACCACGGTCATCGGGTGGACCGAGGCGTTGGGGCCCCGAGGAATCCGCCCGGCGGTGGTCTTCAAGCCGGGGAGCCCGCAGAAGCCTGCGGGGATGCGGATGGAACCACCCCCGTCGCCTCCGCTGGCCAGCGGGCAGATGCCGGCGGCTACCGCCGACGCCGATCCGCCCGAGCTTCCACCTGGCGTCATCTCCGGCTTCCAAGCGTTGCCCGTGACACCGTTGAGCCGGGTGTTGGAGACGTTGAGACCGCCAAATTCGCTGGCCGTGGTCAGCCCAAAGGGCACGGCGCCGCCGAGCTTCTCGGTCCGGTCCACGTTGAGCGACGTGTCGGTGGCGACCTCCTCGGCGAACAACAGGGAGGCCTGCGTGGCCGGCCAGCCGACATAGTGGTCCAACTCCTTCACCCCCAGCGGCACCCCGCCGAACGGCTTGGACGTATCGGCCTTGGCCGCCTTGGCAATGGCCATCTCGGGGTCGAGGTGGCTGAAGCAGTTCAAGCGGGTGGCATCGGCGGCGGCCAGCGTGGCCTCCATCTCCTCGATTGGAGACCGGTCTCCGCTGCGAAAGGCCTCGACGAGCGAGCTGGCGTCTCCGGTCCACGGTGCGTCGGTCATGTGCGTGAAGCTACCCTCGGCGTTGTGGATGTCGGAGAATTCTTGGGCCTCGAGGCCACGCACAACCCCCATCGTTGGTACCTGCCGGTGGCACCCGGTCTGGCCACCTTGGGCCGGTTTCTCTTCGGTGGCGCTGGGCTGGGTGCCGCCATCCTGGCACTCGAGCGCACCACCGGCCGGCCGTTGGTGTGGGCCACCGCGCAGTACCTCAGCTACGCCATGATCGACGAGATCATGGACTTGGACGTGACCATCCCGGCGGCTGGGCGCCACACCGCCCAGGCCCGCGTGGTCGGACGGGTCGGCGACCGGGAGATTCTCACCGTGAACGCTGCACTGGGTCAGCGTGACCTGGATGACACCGGCCAGTGGACGGTGATGCCGGAGGTACCGGGCCCGAACGAGTGTGAGGTTCGTGAGTCAACGGGCGGGCTCGGCACCTCGATCATGTCCCGCATTGAAAGCCGTCTGGCCGTGGGCCACCAGTGGGATCGTCTCAACGGCGACCCGGCGCCCGGGGGACGGGCCGCCATGTGGGTGCGGCTCCGGGACGTGGAGCCGTCGGCCGCCAGCCTTGCGGTCCTCGGCGACTACGTGCCGTGGGGCATCAGCCAGGCGTTCGGCTCGTGGACCCGCTCGAACAGTCTGGACAACACGCTGCGAGTGGTTCGCGTGGTGCCCACCGAGTGGGTGTTGCTCGATGTGCGAATCCAGGCGGTGCACAACGGTTTCGGCCACGGTGACGTGTACCAGTGGTCGGAGGACGGCACCCTGATGGGCATCGCCAGCCAGTCGGCCATCGTGCGGGAAGTGTCCGAGCCGACGCCCGGCAGATTGCCGCCGTGGATGGAGAAGGAGCTCAAGGGCGTCCGTGGGGTGACCCCGTGAAGCGACTGGGAATGACCGTTCCGTTTGACAATGTGCCACTGGGCGAACAGCGGGACCGTTTCGTGGAGCTGGAGGACGCCGGCTACAGCGACCTGTGGTCGGCCGAGGCGATGGGTACTGACGCGTTCACCCCGCTGGCCCTGGCCTCGGTGTGGACACCGTCGATGCGTCTCGGCACGGCGATCGTGCCGGCGTTCACCAGGGGGCCCGCCCTGTTGGCACAGTCGGTCGCCTCGCTGGCCCAAGCTGCGCCGGGACGCTTCACCCTGGGGCTCGGAACCAGCTCGGATGTGATTGTGGAGCGCTGGAACGGCATCGACTTCGATCGTCCATACCATCAGGTACGGGACATGGTGCGCTTTCTCCGAGCTGCGATGTCGGGTGAAAAGGTCACGACCGAGGTGAACCACCACCAGGTGAAGGGCTTCCGGCTGGGAGTGCTGCCGCCTGAGCCGGTGCCGATCCACATTGCGGCCCTGCGTGAGGGCATGTTGGCGCTCGCCGGACGCGAGGCCGACGGAGTGATCCTCAACTGGTTGGCCGCCACCGACGTGCCGCGGGTGACCAAGATCGTTCACGATGCCGCCGATGGCGCCGAACGCGAGGTGGTGGCCCGCCTGTTCGTTGCGGTCACCGAGGACCGCGACACCGTGATGGCCCTTGGCCGTCACGCCATTGCGGCCTACCTGAACGTTCCTGTCTACCGGGCCTTTCACGAGTGGCTGGGCCGAGGGGAGCAGCTTGGTGAGATGTGGCGGCTCTGGGGCGAAGGAGATCGCAAGGGCGCGCTCGAGGCCATTCCCGATTCGGTGGTGGACGAGCTGATCATCTGGGGTTCGGCCGGCCAGTGCCGCGAGCACCTCGGCGCCTACGTCGATGCCGGGGTCACCACGCCGGTGGTGGCGTTGTTGCCCTTCGGCTACGACGAGCGCGCCGCCGCGCGTGCCCTGGCTGTGTCCGGCTGAGCCTGAAAGACCCTCGTTGCAGCGAATTCAGTCCCACCGCAAACGCAGTCCCACCGCAAACGCAGTCCGCCGCAAACCAGTTGCCGTGAAAACCGAAGGGAACGCGGCGAGGCATCTTCACCCTGGCCACTGGGCCTGCGGCCACGTCGCGGGCATCGATGACGTCGAGGTAGCTGTGATCACGGGCCAGGTCGGTGGTCAAGGTCACCAACCAACCGTCGTTTTCGGCTGTTCCTTCCGGATCGGCTGCAAACGACGGTTCGCCGCACACCTCCGCCGGTGCGCACTCCCAGGTCACCGACTCGTTACGCTCCAGGTCCCAGGCGGTCACCCCGCCGAAGGTGGCATCGCCCTGCACCACGTCGCGGAGCCACCCGACATAGCCGAATCGATTGGTGCGCCCGGTGAGCGCATCGTTGATGCGGGGGAAATCGCCCGGACGATCATCGAGTTGGGTCGTGGTCACCGTTCCGGCGGCGTCGATGTGCCAGCGGTGCAGGGTCGGGGATACGTCGGCAGCGGGTTGGTCACCAAAGCTGACCGGCAGGGATGATGACCGGCAGCCGACCACGTCGAAGTTTCCGGCGGCGTCCTCCGACGCGTTGAGAAAGTGGAAGACATAGCAGGGGTCGATATCGGACCAGCGAACCTGCCCGCTGCCGTCGAGGGCCAGCACACCAATGCGTGCACCCAGGTCGGGCTCCCAACGGGTGAAGGGCTTGCCCTCCATCAGCGCATTGACGTCGAACACTGCGGGAAGGTCGAAGAACAGCGCATGTTTGTCGGTGATGGCGAAGTCGTGCATCATCACCGCCTGCGGCAGGTCGATCTCGACGCTGGTCAGCAGGTCACCGTGGGCTGAGACCACGTGGTAGCGCAGGTACGGGGGAAACGGCCCATAACCAAAGAAGTGCATGTTGCCGGTTGCCGGGTCGACCTTTGGGTGAGCCGTCATCGCCCCCGCGAGCGCGCCGTCGTAATCGAAGACGCCCAGCGTCGCCAACGTGTCTGGGTCGACCTGGGTGGGGGGAGAGGCCTCCATGAGCGCCAGCATGCGTCCGGCATGAGACACGATGTTGGTATTGGCCGTGTTCTTCATCATGCCAACCTTGGCCATGACGTCGTCCGGCGGCGGCCTGAATCCGGCGAGGCCCCCGAACAGCGGCCGGCCCGCCTCGGCCTCGGCCATCATCCCTGCCGACCGAACCCAACGGTTGCGATAGGAGGCACCCGAGTGACCCAACGTGACCCCGTGCAGCATCGCGTCGCCGTCGAAGAGGTGGTAGGGGCCGTGCGGGGCAAGGAGTGGGTTGGGGCCGTTGCGCAGGTAACTGCCCGTCAGCCCTTCGGGTAGCTCGCCTTCCACCAGCAAGTCGGTGGCATCAATCTCGTCATGAACCGGTCGGTACTGGCCCAAGAGGTGCGGCACCCCACAGCGGGTCCAGTCGGCAAGTGCGGCATCGTCCAGCGACAGGCCGTCGGTCGGTGGTTCCACCTTTGGTGTCAGGCCGGTCTGGTTCATGGGGTTCCCTCCGCATCGACTGGTCGCACGCTATTACCCATCGCCGGTTGATGCCTCGGATCCACCTGTTGCGGGCGTGAAGCGGGCACACTGGAGTGCGACGGGCGATTGACCGGGAGGTCTCCTCCATCATGCGCGTTCGCCGAGCCAACAGCGTGAAGCCATTGATCGCCGCCGGGTTGACGGCGGCAACAGTGATTGCCGTGGGATTTTCGGGTTGCAGCGGGGCCCCCGCCGGTACTGGGCGCGCATCGACGATCACCACCACCTCCCCGGCCGGCTCCTCCCCGGCCACGACCGCTTCCCCGGACAGCACTGCGGTTGTTGTCGATGCGGCCGGCGGCGAGGGGCTGGGTGCGCCGGGGGCAACGTTGCCTCAGGTGAGCGGAAAATCGACCGGCCCTTTTGATTCGGGCAGGTTGGTCGCCTCCACCGGTCCAGCCGTCGCCGCCGTGGTGGCCCGTGCCTGCGACGGTGGGGTCGTACCGTCGACCGCATTCGCCATCGACGACCATCACCTGGTCACCGCGTCGACGTCGTTGGCTGATGACGGGCATGATCCCACCAAGGGAATCGACCCCCGACCGTGGCTCCACCTGGGCGACGGCTCGTGGGTTCGAGGGACGGTGATCGGCGCTTGGCCGGCGCCGAACCTGGCGGTGATCGAAGTGGACCGGGCGATCGAAGGGTCGCTCGGATGGTCCGAGGCGCGTCCGAAGCAGGACGAGTGGGGCGCCGTGGTGGGCTATGCGGCCCGCTCCGACAATGGTTCCGAACTACTGGCAACCAAGGTCACGGGGACGGTGGGCGGTCCGGATCTTCCGATGGTGACGGTCACCGGGGCGGCCGCTGGTCTCGCCGGTCCGGGGCATGTGGGAGCCCCGCTGGTCGATGACCAGGGACGGATCCAGGGCATGGTCGTTCTTCCGGATCCCAAGGGAGACTCGATGGTCGTTCAGGAGGCCACCGTCATGCGAGCTCTGGCAGAGGAGTTCGTGGCGAAGCCGGTGGACCCCAAGCCGGTGTGCGACGCCGACGCCCCGACGCGGCTGGGGCTTGGCTGGGGCCTGTTGCTCGAGCGCCACGGCAGCGACACCGAGGTGACTCAGCTTGGCGGCCGCGATGCCCTCACCAAATATGGACGGGTGGGGTTGGTCGATGCCTCGATGCCGTCGTTTGTGGCCGGTGGGGCATCGGTCGCCGTTGCGCTTGGACCCTTCGGCAGCGAGGCCCAGGCGAAGCTCGCGCAGCCGGCGGTGCGCCAGACGCTCGCCAAGCTGGACCTCGATGGGGAGGCCGAATTGATGCTGGTTCCGTGGAGCACGTTTCCCGACGTGAGGCCGGCGCCCCCAACGACCATTCGGGTGGCGCCGGCGGCCACGGCACCTCCCAAGACCGCAGCGCCTCCAAAGACCAAAACCACTACCGACGAGCGCGCCTCGACTTCGGACTGCTCCGACCCGACCTCGGTGCGGATCATCAGCGGAGCGCCGGCGGGGTACAGCTACAAAATGCGATCGGCGCCGTCAGCGGGCGCATCTGCAGATGCCATGGGGGCCAACGGCCGGCAGGTGTCGGTGGTCAACGGCTCCGAACGCAACGGCTTTGTGCTGATCGCATTGCCCGATGGGCGCTGCCTGTGGGGTTCCAGCCAGTTCCTCGGTTAGGACAACCTCAAACCGGTCGACGTGGTCAGACCAACGAGGCTTGAAGTTTGCGCATGCCCTTGATCCACCGCTCCCGGTCGGTTCCCTTGTGCGCGGCGTAGCGGCCCACCTCCTCGTGGGGGAGTATGAGGAACCGTTCATCGGCCAATCCTTGAAGTACCGCCTCAGCCACCTCCTCCGGTTCGATGATGTTCATCGCACGCACCACATCTGCGGCCAGGGGTGCTGGCTCACCCTCCTGGCCGGGAGGAAACAGGAGGGGCGTCCGGACACCCTGAGGGCACAGGCACGACACCTTGACGCCGCGGTCGCCGTAGGTGATCGAGATCCATTCGGCGAACGCCACAGCAGCCGCCTTGGTCACGGAGTAGGGCGCATCGCCCAGGTTGGTCAGGAGCCCGGCGGCGGAGGCGGTGGTCAACAGGTAGCCGCCACCCCGCTCCAGCCACAATGGGATGAGGGCACGAGCAGATCGAACGTGGGCCATGGTGTTGATATCCCAGATGGCGTCCCAGGTGGCGTCGTCACCCTGTTCTGAGGCGCCGGTTGCGATGCCGGCGTTGGCGACAAACAAGTCGATTGGGCCGATGTTGGCCTCGACCTCCGCGATGAACGCCTCGTTTGCGCCCTCCCGCCCCACGTCGAGCGACCATGCCACGCACTGACCGGACACGCCGTCTTCGATCGACCGGACCACGGCACCGGCGCCCTCGATGTCCCGGTCGGCCAGCACCAGGTTGGCGGGCCGCTCATCGGCACACCGTCGTGCCAGGGCCGCGCCGATGCCGCTGGCCGCTCCGGTGATCACGATGGTGGTGCCGGTGAGTTCCATGGTTGGCGACCCTACGCCGCTGCGTTCGCCAGCCGTCGACCGAACGTCACTGCGAAGCCGACGTGTCGATGAACCGCCAGAACCCTTCGACGGTCGCCCGGGTGGTACGAGGGCTGCCGATCGCCACCCGAACGGCCAACCGGCCGTCGACGAGTGTGCGGGTGCACAGGTAGCGAGGGTCGGAGTCGATGGCATCCAACAGATGCTGCGTCGCCTCGTCTCCAGCGACGTGGGCCAGGCACACGAGCGCCAACGAGCGCGGTGCCACCAACTCGAGGTTGGAGTGCCTGTCGATCTGCTCCTCCAGCCATGTTGCGTCTGCAACCCCCGCACGAATGTGCTCTCTGAGACCCTCCAGTCCGTAGTGGCGCAGGACAAAGAAAAGCTTGAGGGATCTGAAGCGCCGTCCGAGCGGCACCTGCCAGTCTCGAAAATCCACCACCTCGCCGGCGTCTGACCGGGCGGTGCGGAGGTATTCGGGCACGATGCTGAGGGCCTCGGTGAGCGCCGCGCGGTCGCGCACCCAGAACGCGGAGCAGTCGAAGTTGACCATGAGCCACTTGTGGGGGTTGAACAGGTAGCTGTCGGCGCGTTCGACGCCGGCGATCACCCAGCGATACTCGGGATCGATCGCCGCCGAACCCGCCCACGCCGCATCGACGTGGAGCCATATCCCGAGCGGTTCGGTGACCTCGGCGATGGCCTCCACCGGGTCGAATGCCCCGGTGGAGGTGGTCCCGGCGGTGGCGCACACCAACAACGGCACCAGCCCGGCCGCTTGATCGTCGGCCAGCATGGTTTTCAGCGCTGATGGGTCCATGGCGAGATCCGGGTCGGTGGGCACCGCGCGCACTCGCGAGCCTGGAATGCCTGCCACCCGGGCATCTTTTTCGAGTGACGAATGAGTTTCGGCGGTGCCGTACACCACGCAGTCGTCCACCGACGGACCGTCGCTGGTTCCGATGCCCAGGCGGTGGCGGGCGGCCAGGATGGCGCAAAGGGTGCCCGACGACGCCGAGTCCTGCAGCACACCTCCGCCCTCGCCGGTGCTGCCGTCGGCCCGGCGGTGACGGAACACCTCGGGCAGCCCGCAGGCCTCCACCAGCCAGTCCAGCATGTGCTGTTCCAACTCGGTGACCGCCGGCGACGTCGCCCACAGCATGCCCTGCACGCCAAGTCCGGCCGATACCAACTCGGCCAGCACCGCCGGCGGGGAGGCGTTGGCAGGGAAGTAGCCGAAGAAGCCGGGTGCCTGCCAGTGGGTGAGCGCCGGCACGATCACCCGGTCGAGGTCGGCCAGTGCTCCGGCCAGGTCGCCCCCAAGTTGGGGCGGGTGGGGATCGAGTTGGTCACGCACCCACCCCGGCTCGACCGAAGGCCCCACTGGGAGGTCGTCGGTGCGCTGCCAGTAATCCGCCACCCACTCGATCATCTGATGGCCCTGGGTTCGAAAGCCCGACTCGGCGATGCTCAATCGTTCCCGGCGAATGTTCCCGTCGGTGCTGACACGCAGCGGCGCCGTCGCCTCCATCGTGGCGCGAATCGTGGCCATCCGGTCCTCGCCCCATGGCAGCGGCATGATGATCGCCTCGTCGACCCCGGCCTGGTGGTAGGCCTCGACCGCATCGGAAACGGTGGCCGCATCCCCGCAGATGTCGATGGCATCGACCATTGCGTCGCTCATGGCGGTGATCGCGGTGTCGCGGTCGCCGACGTCCATTGCGGCGGTGAACGCAGCGATCTCCTCACCGAACCCAGCTCGGGTAAAGGCTCGTGCGTAGGCGGGCACCACCGCGTACCCAAACAGGTCGCGTCGGCCTTTCGGACGGGCGACTTCGGGATCACACACGCCGACGTGAACGTAGGCGGAGATCCGCACTGACCCGGGTGGGCGCCCTGCGGTTTGCTCGCCGGTGCGCACCTGTTGGATGCACCACGGCACGGCCGACGCCGGGAGGTAGTTCAGGAGCACCCCGTCGGCGGTTGCTCCTGCAAGCCGCAGCATCTGGGTGTTGAGCGCGCCCAGTACAAGTCGTGGCCGTCTGTGGTCCAGACGCACACCCAGGCGGGTCGGTCCCAGCGAGTAGTGGGTGCTCTCGTGACGAACCTTGTCGCCTCCGATCAAGGCACGGGCCACGGCCATCCAGTCGCGTGCCTGGGCGAGCGGGGCATCGCCGTAGGTGGCCCCGTGCCACCGGTCCACCACCACCGGAGAGGAAACCCCGACGCCCAGGCTGATCTCCCGGTCCGGATGCAGCGCCTGCAGGGTGGCGGCCCCCTGCACCGCCAGAAGTGGAGTCCGAAGCTGGAGGGCCAGCACGCCGGTTCCCAGCCCGAGCCGCGTTGCCGCTGCACCTGCGGCGGCCAGGGTGGCGAAGGCCTCGGCGCCGGTGGTCTCCGCTGTCCAGAAGCTGTTGAACCCCAGTTCCTCCGCCCACCTGGCGGCTTCGAGCCCGGCGTCCATGCCCAGCGCCTGGAACGAGGCGAACGTGACGCCGGGTCGGGTCCGCCGACTGTCGGCGCTGGTGGCGGCGTGATGGTCGATGCGTGCGGGCATGGCCGGACCGTACCGGGCGACCGCTCGGTGGGGTGCTGGTCACGTTCGGATTCCCGCATAGACTGCCGGACGTGACCGAGACGACCGTAGATGATGCAGCCGCCACGACCACCGCCGCGACTCCCGAGACGACCCTGGCCGAACTCAAGGCCCTTGTCGACCGTGGGCTGGGCGACATCAATGATCGCAGGCTGATGCCTTCCGGCGAAGTGGCCGATCTCCTGCTGGATGTGCGGACGCTGCTCCGCCTGCTCGAAAGCGACACGCTGGTCAACTGACCGCTCGGTTTCACCGCAGCGAGAGGTCGCTTCAGCGGCCCGTCAACTTGCAGATCAGCTGGTGAGCGCCTCGAAGGCAGCCAAGATCCCGTCAGTAAAGTCTTTTGCGTTGTGGACCGCTGCGCTGTCGGTGTGAACGCCGATGTCCATCCTGCCTCGATAGCTCATGGTGGTGACGTTGACGGCTGCGCCGGTGAGCGGCCCAATCGGGTAGTTGGCCTCCACGAGCGCGCCCCCCATGAACGTGTCGAACGGCGCCGCCCGCAGGTTGGAAAGCACCAGGTCGATGTTGGAGGTCACCCATTTGCCCACCTGCGTCAGCACCGTGGTCGGCATCAGGCGGGCTCCAGCGGCCAGCGACCCCATGGCGGCCACCGACCGTTCGCTCTTGGCCCGGTTCATCACCTCGGCCACTGCGTGTAGGCGCTCCTCCGGGGAGAGGTCGGGTGAGGCCGGAAGGATGGTGAGGGTGGGTGAAAACAGGTTGCCGCCGGATGCGCCGTCTCGGGTGCTGATGGGTACTGCAGCACGGAACTCGGTGGGAACCGTACCTGCATCGATGTGCAGGTTGACCGCCGCCTCCACCACGGCGGTGGTGAAGAGATCGTTTACGGTCACCCCGGCTGACCGTGACGCGTCGATCACCCGTTGAAGGGGGAACTGGGTGGTGGCCAGCGATCGGTCCTGCGAGCGTTCGGTCCACAGCGGGCTGAGGCGCCGGTCGACGCTCCGGGCCTGGCGGGCCAGCGACCCGGCCACATCGATGACCTCGGCCCCTGTTTGGACCAGACGCGTGGGGTGTCGTACGTGATCGACCACCTCGCCGATGCCGGACACCGTCCAGTTCCATCGCTTTCTGGTCGAATGCCCAATGGTCTCCAACAGGTTGCCAAGTGGAAGCCCCCCACCGCTGGATCCGGTCGCCCGTTCCACCGGGGGCGGATCCGGGGCATCGCGTTCCAGGTCGATGAAGGCCATCGACATGCGCAGACCACCCTCGCCATCGGTCACCGTGTGATCCATGCGCTGAACCATCGCCGCCCGGTCCCCATCCAGGCCGGTGATCAGCACAAACTCCCACAATGGTCGGTCGCGATGGAGCGGCTCCTGGTCGAGGGCACAGGCAAACCGCTCCAGTCCGCCGGGTCGCCGGTACTCCGCCGGGAGTTCGGTCACCCGGAAGTGATGGTCGATATGGAAGTCGGCGTCCGGCCGCCAGCACGGTGCTGCGATGCGCGCCGGTGCCTCCTCCACCCACTGGTGCAGGCGGGGAACGATCTGCGCAGCCCGATCGAGCCGAGCCCGCAGGCGATCGATGTCGGGCACCGAGTCGAGCATCGTCAGGTTGGCAAACTGCGAGGTCAGCAGCGGGTCGGCCTCGAGCAGCCACATGAGGTACTCGAGGTTGTTCATCCGCTGGACCTGCGTACTTGACCGCTGCTCGCCGTCAACCTGTGCCATGGCTGCATGGTAGGTGGCGGTCCCGGGTGATGGCCTACCGATGAGCCCCGGAGGTCGCTCTTGGCGGTGTGTCGCCGGTGCGACGCGATTCAAGCGGAACGAGCCGAACAGCGATTTTGCCGATGGCGTAGCCGAACAGCCCGCCACCGATGGTGTCCAACATCCAATGAATGCCCACATGCACACGGCTGAGCGCCACGGCTCCGGCCAGGGTGAACCACACCTCCTTGGGCACGTCGCTGTCGTCGGACAGCAGCACGGCAGCGCAGAACGCCGAGCTTGAGTGACCGCTGGGGAACGACGAGGTGCGGGGCGTGCGCAGGCTCCATTCCCGAAATCGGGGGATGGGTCGCGGGCGGAGCACCAGGGCCTTGAGTGGTCCGTTCACCAGTGCCGATTCGGCGCCCAGCGCAGCGGCGAACCGGCCTGCCCGTTTCCAGCGATCCTGGCGAGGCAGCGACTGGGCTGCGCCAAGGACCGCCCACAGCACGCCATGGTTGGCCGCTTCCGTCAGCCCAAAGACCGTGCGATCCACCGGATCGTGACCGCGCAGCCGGTCCCACCACGAATCAATCCTGCCGTCGACGTGGTCGACCCACGCTGGAACGCCGATGAGCCCTGCCGATTTTGGCTCCGGTGCGGCCTTGACCGGCTCGCCAAATCCAGGAAGTGGAGGAATGACCGATTCGTTCATCGGAGTGATGGTACGCGTGATGCCGGGCCGGCTGAAGGGTTCGCACCGCAAGGCTCCCCGAGGGAGTCCCGTGGTGTGGGGAGCGCCACGGTCAGCTGGGGCGGGTGGGCTTGCTACCCAGTTCGACCGCCGCTTGAGCGGGGTCTCCGCCCTGGGTGGGGCAGTACTTGGCGAACGCGCACCAATTGCACAGCGGGCCTGGCTTTGGGCGAAAGTCCTCGTGCTCGCAGGCCCGCACGACCGCCGTCCAAATTGCGCCCACGCGACGTTCCAGCCCCTTGGTGGACTGTTCGCTTGGGGTGGCGATGATCGCCTGCGGGTTCTTCCCGAGAAACAGCAGCTGAACCCGGGCGGGTCGTCGGCCCAGCACCCGTTCACACAACAGCGAGTAGAGATGCACCCCGCCCAGCTTCGACTGCTCGTAGCGCTCGGAGGGTGGCCGCCCGGTCTTGTAGTCGGTGACCACCAGTTCGCCGTCGGTGGTGAGCTCCAGGCGGTCGATGATGCCGCGGAGGCGTGTGCCCGCGAGTTCGGTCTCCATACGCAGCTCGAGCCCTACGGCGTTGACCCGGGTGGGGTCCTCCAGCATGAAGATGCGCTGGGTCATCTCTGCGGCCTCTGCCTGGAAGGTGGCTTTGCCGGCGTCGTCCAGGCCCAGGGCCTGAACATCGGGATCGTCCCAGGCCTCCAGGGCGGCCTGGTCGAGGCACGCCGCTGCGGCATCGGGGGTGCGGTCGGCAGGCGTCAACACATAGAGATGCTCGAGCGCCCGGTGCACCAGCGTGCCCCGCTCGGCGGCAATCGATGGAGGCTCCGGCAGCCGCTCGACGGCCGAGAAGCGAAATGAGAGCGCGCAGTCGGTGAAGGTGGAGACCTTGGAGGGGCTCAGTGTTTTGGGCAGGTCGAACGCCATGAGGTCATGGTATGGGAGCCCGGTGACAGTGCCGGCCGAACTCAGCCGAACCGACACGATAGGGCTGCGAGAGGTCGCTGAGGGTCGCTCCGCACCAGGTAAGCGACGATGGCGACCCACATCGACCAGACGCCGGCTCTTGACCAGCTGGTCTGGCCACCGAGATGCTGCTCGGCGACCATGCCCAGGCATTGCCGGCTACGGCGGCGCTGAGGAGCACTTGGTGGACGGGGCCGACATGCTGAGTGCCGGTCCGGCCCGCACAGTAAAGCCACCCGCGGTCGATCTGGGTGTGATCGCTGTGACCCGGTCCACAGCGATCACACCCAGATCGAGCATGGGTGCCATCACTGCGGGCGCGCCGTCAGACCGGCAACAACGCTGCAGTGATCGAGCCGGCGATGGCGTCGGGCACCTGCATGGGGCCGAAGTGACCCAGGTCGGGGTGCGGCTCCAGCATGGCGCCGGGGATGTGATTGGCGATGTGGCCGGCAAAGCCCGACGGCGTGAAGCTCTCGACTCGTCCCAGTGCCACAGTGACCGGACGTTCGATCGAGGGCACCTCGCTCCAGAACGAATGCCTCGACCCCTCGACGTAGGTGCGGGATTCCACCTCGGGGGTGCAGCGCAGGCAGATCGGCCCGTCGGGTTGATCCGAGGCGGGGTCGGCCGGGGCGAACCCCCAGGTGAGGTAGGCCTCCATCGCCGCCGCCGAGAACACGTTGAGCGGGGCCTTGGTGGAGAAGTTGGTGCGGGCCACGATGCGACTGTCGAAGGTTGAGCGGCGGCGCAGGGCGCCGACCGCCAGCGGGCTGTCCTCGGGGTCGGGCAGGTCGGCTCCCGGAGGGATGCCCAGCTCCTCGGCGGGAGGAAAGATGATCGGCTCGTAGGCCCAAAGTGCGGTGAACAGCTCGGGGCGACGTGCGGCGGCAGCCAGCACGGCTGCTCCGCCCATCGAGTGCCCGGCGGCGCCGACCGGGGTGCCGGTGGCCTCGACGATGTACTCGGCGGCGGCGATGGCGTCCTCGGTAACCCGGGTCCACACCATGTCGTCCGGCTTGGCGGGGGAGTGGCCGTGGCCCCGAAAGTCGACCGCCCAGCACGAGGCACCGTCGGTCAGGTGGGCGGCAACCGGCTGCCAGATCCCGCCGGCAAACCCGGTGGCGTGGGCCAGCAACAGCGGCGGCCCCTCGCCGCCGAGGTGCCACAGCGCCAACTCGAGGCCGTCGGCCGACGTGATGATCGCGGTTGGGTGGCCGGGAGTTGGGTGACCGGGCAGCGGACGTCCGGTCTCGGCGCTCATGAGAAGGCAGCCTGGCCGGTGATGGCCTGGCCGAGGATCAGCGTGTGGATCTCGTTGGTGCCCTCGTAGGTGTACACCGACTCCAGGTTGTTCATGTGGCGCATCACCGGGTACTCCAGCGTGATGCCGTTGGCACCCAGCACCGACCGGGCGGTGCCGGCCACCTCCCTGGCCATGGCCACGTTGTCCATCTTGCCGAAGCTGACGTGCGGCGTGGCCAGGGTGCCGGCGTCTTTCATCCTGCCAAGGTGCATCGCCACGAGCGTGCCCCGTTGGACCGCCACCATCATCTCGACCAGCTTGCGCTGGGTCAGCTGGAACGACGAGATCGGCCGGTCGAACTGCACCCGCTCGCCGGCGTAGTCCAACGCCGCCTCGTAACAGGCACGGGCGGCGCCGCAGGCACCGAAGAGGATGCCGAATCGGGCCTCGTTGAGGCACGACAGCGGCCCCTTCATGCCTCGTACGCCGGGCAGCACCGCGTCGGCCGGAAGCCGCACGTTGTCCATGACCAGCTCGGAGGTGATCGACGCCCGCAGCGACACCTTCCGGTGGATCTCCGGGGCCGAGAATCCGGGCGTGTCGGTGGGGACGACAAAGCCGCGCACCCCATCGTCGGTGCCCGCCCACACCACGGCCACGTCGGCGACCGAGCCGTTGGTGATCCACATCTTGGTGCCGTTGAGGATCCAGTCGCCGCCGGGCTGCTGCTTGGCGAAGGTGCGCATCGAGCTGGGGTCGGAGCCGGAGTCGGGTTCGGTCAGCCCGAAGCAGCCGATTGCCTCGCCGGTCGCCATCGCCGGCAGCCAGCGCTGCTTCTGGTCCTCGGACCCGAAGGCCCAGATGGGGAACATCGCCAGGCTGCCCTGCACCGATACGAAGCTGCGGGCACCGGAATCGCCCGCCTCCAGCTCCAGGCAGGCCAGCCCGTAGGCGGTGGCGCTGGTGCCGGCACAGCCGTACCCCTCCAGGTGCATGCCGAGCAGGCCAAGCCTGCCGAATTCGAGCGCCATCTCCTTGGGAAACGTGCCGCGCTCGTACCAGTCGGCGACTTCGGGCAGGATCCGATCGCCGACGAACCGTCGGACGGTATCGCGCAGCAGAACCTCGTCCTGGTTCAACAGCGCATCCAGCGCCAGCACGTCGCGAGGGTTCACCTGGTGGGAAAGCGGCTGGTGACTCATGGCTCGCAGCGTACCGGTGGGTCCGCTCGCAGGGTGCCGAATCCTGCGTCGTCGGCGCCCGGCCGGCGCTGCGACACGTTCGGTGCCGAAGCCAGGACCGGTAGGGTCGGCCGTATGAGCGATACGCCCGGTGAGCCATCAACGACCGCTGCGAGCACGGCTGGAATTGAGGCGGAGGCCCAGCTCTATGTCGATGGTCACACGACTGGCGCCACCTCGGGAGAGCGGTTTCCCACGTTCAACCCGGCCACCGGCGCGGTGCTCGCTCAGGTGCATCAGGCGAGCGATGCTGACGTCGACCTGGCGGTTGCCTCGGCCCGGGCGGCGTTTCCTGCCTGGGCCGCCCGCACCGGCGCCGAGCGGGGACGCATCCTCAATCGGGCTGCGGCGCTGCTGCGTGAACGCAACGAGGAGTTGGCCCGCATCGAGGTGGCCGACACCGGAAAGCCGATCGCCGAGGCCTCCACAGTGGACGTGCTGTCCGGGGCCGACGCCATCGAGTACTTCGCAGGGGCGGCAGCCACGTTGACCGGCGAGCATGTCACCTTGGGCGACAACTTCGTCTACGTGCGACGCGAACCGCTGGGTGTGTGTGCCGGCATCGGCGCCTGGAACTATCCGATCCAGATCGCGTGCTGGAAGTCGGCTCCGGCGTTGGCTGCCGGAAACACGATGGTTTTCAAACCGGCCGAGCTGACCCCGTTGTCGGCGCTGGAATTGGCGGCGATCTATACCGAGGCGGGCGTCCCTCCCGGGGTGTTCAACGTGGTGCAGGGCGACGCCCGAACCGGACGGGCGCTCGTGGCCCACCTGGACGTTGCCAAGGTGAGCCTCACCGGTGAGGTGGGCACCGGCAAGGCGGTCATGGCGGCGGCCGCGGAAACGCTGAAGGCCGTCACCCTGGAACTCGGTGGCAAATCGCCGCTGGTCGTCTTCGACGACGCCGACGTCGACAACGCGGTTTCGGGTGCGCTGATGGGCAACTTCTACACGCAGGGCGAGGTGTGCTCCAACGGCACCCGGGTGTTCGTGCAGGCCGGCATCCACGATGAGTTCGTCGCCAAGCTGGTGGAGCGCACCGAAAAGATGGTGGTGGGCGACCCGCTGGACCCGACCACCGACGTGGGGGCACTGATCAGCGCCGATCATCTGGCCAAGGTCGCCGGCTATATGGCGGCCGGGAAGGCGGCCGGCGCCACCGTGGCCGTCGGCGGAGCCCGCCGCACCGAGGGTGCCATGGCCGACGGATACTTCGTGGAGCCCACCGTGTTTACCGAATGCACCGACGCCATGACGATCGTCACCGACGAGATCTTCGGGCCGGTCATGGCCGTCCTCGTCTTCGATGACGAGGACGAGGTGATCGCCCGTGCCAACGCCACTCCCTACGGGTTGGCGGCCGGCGTGTTCACCCGGGACCTCTCCCGGGGGCATCGGGTGGCGGCGGCGCTGCAAGCAGGAACCGTGTGGATCAACAATTACAACCTGACCCCGATTGAGATGCCGTTCGGAGGGGTCAACTGGTCGGGTATCGGGCGAGAGAACTCGATGGCGGCATTCGAGCATTACACCCAACGCAAGGCCGTCTATGTGGAGACCGGCGATGTCGAGGCGCCGTACTGATGAGCGCACGAGACCACAGCGTTCGCTTCTTCAGCGGAGGCAGGAGGATCAGCAGATGAGCACCACCAGCGACATCGAGTCGACCGATTGGGACTACGTGATCGTCGGCGGCGGCTCCGCCGGCTCCGCGTTGGCCAACCGTTTGTCGGCCGACCCGGCCACCAAGGTGCTGGTGCTGGAGGCGGGCCGTAACGACTCGAAGTGGGACGTGTTCATCCACATGCCGGCGGCGTTCTCGTTTCCGATCGGCAGCCGCCTTTACGACTGGAAGTACGAGACCGAACCCGAGCCCCACATGGGCGGGCGCCGGGTGTACCACGCTCGCGGCAAGGTGCTGGGTGGGTCATCGTCGATCAATGGGATGATCTTCCAGCGCGGCAACCCGATGGACTATGAGCGGTGGGCGGCCGACCCGGGCATGCAACGTTGGGACTACGCCCACTGCCTGCCGTACTTCAAACGTATGGAGACCACCCTGGCGGGCGGCGACGACTATCGGGGCGACGACGGGCCCTTGATCCTCGAACGGGCCGATGCAGCCAACCCGCTGTGCCAGGCGTTCTTCGAGGCCACGGGGCAGGCCGGCTACCCCCGCACCAGCGATGTCAACGGCTATCAGCAGGAGGGTTTCGCCGAGTTCGATCGCAACGTGCATAGGGGCCGCCGCCTCTCTGCAGCCCGGGCCTACCTCCACCCGGTGATGAGCCGGACCAACCTCACCGTGGTCACGCGGGCCATGGCCACCACCATCAACTTCGACGGTACCTGCGCCACCGGGGTCAACTTCACCGCCGGGCGCAAACGCCACACCGCCAACGCAGCCGAGGTGATCCTGTGCGGAGGCGCGTTCAACTCGCCGCAACTGCTCCAGCTCTCCGGCGTGGGCGAAGCGGAACATCTGCGGAGTCTCGGGATTGACGTGGTTGCCGACGTGCCCGGTGTCGGCGCCAACCTGCAGGACCACCTGGAGGTGTACATCCAGCACTCGTCGACCCAGCCGGTGTCGATGCAGCCTCACCTGTCCAAGTGGCGGCGCCCGTGGATCGGCCTCCAATGGCTGTTCCGCAAGGGCCCGGCCACCTCCAACCAGTTCGAAGCCGGCGGGTTTGTGCGCAGCAACGATGAGGTGGCCTACCCCAACCTCATGTACCACTTCCTTCCGCTTGCGATCCGCTACGACGGCACCACCCCAACCAAGGGGCACGGCTATCAGGTGCACGTCGGGCCGATGTACTCCGACGTGCGGGGCACCGTGAGGATCACCAGTACCGACCCGCGGACACACCCGGCGATCCGGTTCAACTACCTGTCGACCGAACAGGACCGGCGTGAGTGGGTGGAGGCGATCCGGGTGACCCGCAATATTTTGAGCCAGGATGCCTTTGGGCCCTTTGATGGCGGCGAACTCTCGCCCGGCCCGACGGTGAAGACGGACGAGCAGATCCTGGAGTGGGTGGCCAAGGACGCAGAGACGGCGTTGCATCCGTCGTGTACCGCCCGTATGGGTACCGACGAAACATCGGTGTTGGACCCGGACACGTTGCGGGTCCGCGGCACGCAGGGCTTGCGGGTGGTGGATGCTTCTTCCATGCCGTATGTGACCAACGGGAACATCTACGCCCCGGTGATGATGCTGGCCGAGAAGGCTGCCGATCTGATCCTGGGCAACACCCCGCTGGAGCCCTCCGATGTTGCCTGGTATCGCGCCAACTGACCGCAACCGTTCCTTGGTCCGGCGTGGGGCGATCGCGGCGGTGACTCTGGCGTGCGTGGCGCTGGCGGTGACGATCAACCCGGCGGGAGCGGAGGGCTCGACCCTCATCCCGGCTGTGGGTGGAGCAGCTCATTCGGCGCCGGTCCCGCCGGGGCGGATCGGCGTCGAGGACCGGGCAGCCGTCGAGGAGGACCTGGCCTGGTTGGTCAACCAGCGGCGTCAACAGGCGGGGCTGCGCCCCTTACTGCTCGCACCCCAGGTGATCCCCGCTGCTCGGGAGTGGGCACAGCATCAGGCGGCGGCCGACGGAATCTCGCACCGAGCCGACCTCAGCCCGTATCCCGGCTCGGTGCCAGGACTGCCGTGGGTCCTCACCGGTGAGAACGTCGGACATTCCGGATCGGCGCAGGTGTTGGGACCAGCGGTGCTGACCGCCTTGGACCAGGCCTTTTACGATTCCCCCAAGCACCGCGACAACGTGCTGGGACCCTACAGCCACGTCGCAGTCGGTGCCGTCGATGACGGCGTCGACCTGTACGTGACCGTTGCCTTCGTCGACTGGGGAGGGGCGAGCGTAGGAGGCGAGCGGTTGCCGGAATCGACGTTGCACGACACCAGATCGGCCCTCGACCGGGTTGAGGCCGTCGAGGGTGGTGTGCAGATCACGGGTTGGGTGAGCGACCCGGATGGAGACCCGTCGATGAACGCGTCGATCCGGGGGGATGCGACCAAACTTCAACCCGACGTGATCCGGTCCGATCTCCTTTCGGTTCTGGGTTCCCGCCCCGACCTGAAGAACGGGGTCGATCAGGTGGTGCCCGCCCATCCCGGCCCTGCGTCGGTGTGTGTCGAGGCACCCCCGGTGGGGTTCGGCAAGGGGACCGACCTGGGCTGTCGCGACGTGGTGGTGCCCCAGGGCTGGGATGGCATGATCGGGCCACCGGCGTCGGCCAAGGCGGTGAGCTTCGCAGCCACCGGTCCGCTGCCGGGAAGGGCCGACGGTGTTGACCCCACTGCCACCAGCACCAGCACCAGCACAACAACCGCCGCCGTCACCAGTACATCGGTCACCCTTGGGGCGCCGACATCGACTTCGACTTCGACTTCGACTTCGACTTCGACGTCCGCTCCCGCAACCGGTTCGTCGGTGCCGCCGAGGGACACGGTTGTGTCGAGGTGGTGGCTCGGTCGCTCTCCAGCCACGTTGCAGCACTACCCGAACGACGGCCATGCCTCAGCGCCGATTCTTGTGCACGCCGATCCGTTCGGCCGGCTGCACTGGAGCCTGCCCGACGGCACCGCCGCGGTGGCCAGGCCCCCCGGGGGAGCTGTCGCGCCTGGGACGCTCCCGGTTGACCTGGGGGATGTCGACGGCGATGGCGACGATGACCTGGTGGTGCTCGTTCGGTCCGACGATGGCTGGGCGGCCACCGGCTTCGAGAACGCCGATCCGTCCAAGCCGCTTCCGGTGGTGAACCTCCCACAGTCGGACGACCTTCGCGAGGTGCAGGCGGCGGTGCTTCCCGACCCGGTCGTCAAAGGAGCCTCCAAGCCACGTGCAGGGGAAATCCTGGTGGAACGCCTGGCGGTCACGGGCCGCACGGCAGACAGCTCACAAGTATGGGCCTCGTTGAGAGGCGCAGCGGCATTCCCATTGGGCGTGTCGGTGCCGCGCTCGCTGGTCGTCGACGTGGAGTGGTTGGATGCCGATGGCGACGGTGTCCCGGATGTGGTGGTGAGCTCGCCCGGGGGTTCGGCGGGAACCACCCGGGTTCAGCTGTTCACCGCAGCGGGCTTGTACCAACGGGTCGACGACACCGTCACCCGATCGGGCTCGCCGATCGACCTCGAGTCTCGGTAACAAGAACCCACAACGAGTTGCTTCCCAGAAGGTCTTGCGTGGGCTCAGTCCTCGGAGGGGCTCAGCAGGCCCATGAGCTTCATGAGCTCGCCGGACGGGTCGGCGAAGATGTCGTAATTGGAATCGTCGCGGATCGCTTCGAAGTTGTCGCGCACATCCTCCACGGTGTGGCCGGGCGAGAACCAGCCCTCGGTGAGGCCGATGAAGTAGCGGGCCACGTATCCACCGGCCACGGAGAACACCTCGCCGGACACCGGCACGTCCTCGTGGGCCAGCCATGCCACGGTGGGGGAGATGGCCTCTGGGGCCATCAGGTCGCCGGCGGCGCCAAACAGTTCCTCGGTCATGCGGGTCTTGGCGACGGGTGCAATGGCGTTGACCTTGATGTTGCGCTTGGCGCCCTCGTTGGCCAGCACCCGCGTGAAGCCAACCAGGCCCAGCTTGGCGGCGCCGTAGTTGCTTTGGCCGAAGTTGCCGAGCAGGCCGCTGTTGGAGGTGGTGTTGACGATGCGGCCGTAGTTCTTCTCGCGCATGATCTTGTAGGCGGGAAGCGTGGTGTAGAAGGCGCCGCGCAGGTGCACGTCGATGACGGCGTCGATCAGTTCCGGGGTCATGTTGTGGAACGTCTTGTCACGCAGGATGCCTGCGTTGTTGATCACGATGTCGACGGTGCCGAAGGCCTCGACCGCAGAGGCGACGATGGCCTCGCCGCCCTCGGGGGTGGCCACCGAGTCGGTGTTGGCGATGGCTTCGCCTCCCAGAGCCTCGATCTCGGCGACGACCTGGTCGGCGGGCCCATCCGCGTGCCCGACGCCGTCCAACGAACCACCGAGGTCGTTGACCACGATGCGTGCGCCGCGCCGGGCGAGCTCCAGGGCATGTTGGCGGCCCAGCCCACCGCCGGCGCCGGTGATGATCGCCACCTTGTTGTCGAATCCGAGATCAGCCATGTGTCGCTCCATGTGTCCATGTGGGGGGGGGGTGTGCTCTTCGGCACGTTGTGCCGACCAGCCTACCGACCACGGCTGGGTGTTCCGGAGTCGAGTGGCTGCCCTGAAGCCAAGCGGTCTACTCCGGTCCGCCGTGGCAACCCGATGGTTTCGACCGTCGGTCAGCTGCCGGGCAGGGTGGTCGGGTCGACCACGTCGACCAGCAGGTAGGAATCACCGGGCTTGGTCATGACGAACGCCGAGGAGAACTCGACATCATCGGCGGTGCCATCGGCGAGCACCGCAAGGCTGGGGAGTGCCTGAGGACTGTCGCTGGTGCGAACGATGGTCACCTTGGCCTCCTTCAGGCCCACACGTTGGCCCGGGGTGGGTGGGGTGCCCGCAGGCTCCTCAACGCCTGGGAGGCTGCCGGGCAGGTTGGTGCTTCCGGGCTCCGAGGACGTGTCGGTAGGCGTGGCGAGGGTGGGGTCGATGGCGACTCGGGCCGCCTCCAGCCGTGGCCCGATGAGCGCCGAAGCCAACGGTGCGGGTTCACCGGCGTCGATGGCCTCGGCCTCGATCACCAGATCGGCAGCCAGGTCGTTGACCAGTTGGTCGGCCTGGGCCTGGTCGAACCCGGGGATCAGTTCGGCCACCGAGGGGTCCAGGGTGGCCTTTGGCGGAGTGCCGACCAGTGATGACACGTCGGGCCGTGCAACCTCGGCTGCGGAGACGGGCGTCCGCTGCCCCATGCCGGCGCCGGTGAGCATGGCGGCGGCCAGCAGCACAGCCACCCCGGACATGGCTGCTGCGGTGACACGGGGGTGGCCCGGGCCGACTCGGTGTGCCAAGCGCCCAAGACCGGCCCGAACATCGTCGCTCGGGTCGCCGGGGCTTGGTGTGAGTCGCTCGATGAGTGGGCGGAACAAGCACACCAGCGTGAGGGCGCCGAGCAAGGCCACCTTGGTGGCGAACTCGGTGCCCTGAGCCGCCATGAGCGTGGCGGCGAGCAGACCGACGACGGCCCCGTAGACGGCGCCGCCCACCTTGCCCTTCGCCGCTGTGGGGGGGTCGGTGATCATGAAGAACAAGAAGATGAACACCTCTGGCGATGCGACGACGATCCACCACCAACTCCATCCGGTCACCGGGCCGACGCTCCAGCGGGCGGTCATCGAGTGGCCGGACGCGGCAACGATGGCCAACGACGTCGCGTAGGTGATGACGAACGGCCACACCACGCGCTGGGTGCCGATTCGTCGGGTCAGGGCCACCCCGGCACCCACGATGATCACGTAGGTCAGCGCCAGCCCCAACGACCATGGCCCCCACCAGAGGTCCTGCGGGTCGGCCAGGTTGGAGCCGAACAGGAGGAACGCCACAACCAACGCACCATTGGATGGGTTGAGCAGTGGTCGACCCCCGACCCGGGTGACGTACTTCGACAGCACGGCCACCGCAGCGGTGGAGGCGAAGATCGGCCAGCCCCGGGTGCTCCACCAGTCGCCGTGCTCGGTGCCCGGGACCCGCATGATCAGCGCGACGCCATTGCCGGTGAGCAACGCCGAGGCGGGCCACGCGATGATGCCCTGCTCCCACGCCACCAGCACCAGGTCGAGCCCCCCGGCAACGCCGATCGAGATCAAAATCTGGGCGATCGACAGGTTGAAGCCCAGCACGGTCTGGCCCAGGATCTGCACGCTGATGATCACCGCCGCCACCGCCAGGCGTGGGTCGCCCCGCCTTGGCAGCGCAACGGGATAGGTGCGGCCGAACAGGTCGATCGACGGGCCGTGGGTCGGCGGGGCCAGCACCTCGGTGGTCATCTCAGCTTGGCCAGCCGTGTGTACATCTTGGCTTCGATCTTATGCAGCTTGAGGAACTCGGCGTACATGGCGTCGTAGACGTGCCGGGTGGACGGGTCTGGTCGGAACACGCGTTCAACCGGCACCACCGAGGCGATGTCATCGGTGCTGATGAGGCCCAGTGAGACCCCGGCAAACAGCGCGGCGCCGCGTACGGTGGCCATCAGCGGGGCCTCGATGCGGTGGATGGGACGGTTCATCACGTCTGCGTGGATCTGACACCAGAGGTCGGACTGTGCGCCGCCCCCGACGCCCCGCAGCTCACCCAGCGACGAGCCAAGGAACTTCTCGGACTCTTCGAGCAGCCACCTCGCGTTGTGGGCCACGCCCTCGAGTACCGACCGGATCAGATCCGCCCGGGTGGTCGACAACGACAGTCCGTGGAATCCGCCTCGCAGGTTGGCATCGGCCACGGGCGACCGTTCACCGTTGAGCCAAGGAGCAAACAACACGCCGCCGCTGCCGGGCTCCGCCGTGGCTGCGACGGCGACCAGGTCCTCGTAAGACTCGGTGATCGGGGTTGTGAGGCCATCGGTGGGGTTGACCAGCAGCCCCCGTGCCCACTCGAGGCACACGCCTGCGGTGTCGTGGTTGTTTGCCAGCACGTAACGACCGGGCAAAGCGGCCGGGATGGTGGCCATCATCTTCATGAGGGACGTTTTCTTGGAGGGTGCGTGACAGCCGATCCACGCCGACGTTGAGATCGACACGTGTCCTTCGTAATCGCCGATCGCTCCAGAGCCGAGCGTGACGGCATGCAGGTCGGGAATGGCGGTCAGTACCGGGAGGTCCGAGGCGATGCCCATTACCGCGGCCACCTCCGCCAGCACGGTTCCCACCACCGAGCCGGCCGCCAGCAGGGGCGGCAGTTTGGCTGGATCCGTGCCCGCCAGGGCGACCAACTTGGGATCGTAGGAGCACGTGTCGTCTCCCCGGTTGTCGGTGAGCCACGACAGGGCCATCGAGGGGCGCGATGCCGCCACCCGGCCGGTGAATCGGCCAACGAGGTAGTCGAGGGGTTCGACGAAGGCTGCGGTCCGGTTGTACAGGTCCTGCTGATGGGTGGCCATGTAGAGGCGGTGGCCCAATGGATCGTTGCCCTCGGTGCTGGGGGCGCCACCCGAGCGGTGGATCCAGCGCAGTGCCTTCGTTGGGCCGAATCCCTCGATTTTGACCCGGCCCCCCACCTGCGCGGCTGCCAGGGCGGCGCCTCGGGTGTCCATCCACGACATGCAGTCGCCCACGGCATGGCCGGTGGCGTCCACCGGTACGGTGGATCCCCACTGGCCGGTAACCGCGACCGCCACCAGGGCCGCTGCGGCCTTGGGGTGAGCTGCGGTCAGTTCGGCAGCGCCGTCGGTGACCGCGGTCCACCATTCGTCCGGCGATTGGGTGGCGGTGCCGTCCGAGGCCACCTTCGGCTCCACCCGGCGATAGGCGGACCCGATGATCGGACCACCCAATGACACGAGCGCGACCTTGGGGCCGCCAGTACCCAGGTCCACCGCCAATACCACCGGATCGTCAGGCCCCGGCGTTGTGGAGGATGCGGGGTTGCTCGGTGTCGAGATGGTCATCAAGTTGCTCCGTTCAAGGCTCAGCCCAGCGCCATCGGGATGATCTCGGTGGTTCCGTCCGGGCTGGTGTGTTCGATGGTTAAAGGGATCCCTGCGGCGCCGTGTCCGGCGCCGGCGCGACCGATGCCGAGGGTGCTCACCACGGTGCTCGCCAGATTCAGAATGTCGTCAACCGGCACGATCGCCTCGGGTGGATACACGCCCGGAGTCTCGCCGAGGATGCCTCGTTGCATCAGGGCTGCGCCAAGCGCCGCCGGTATGCCGGTGCCTTCGCCCGCACCCGCCCCTTGTGAGTTCAATGAACACACGTAGGTGTGGGGTTCGCCATCGACCACGCCGGTCACCTGCACGCGCAGGCAGCCGCCCGGCTCTGTGACCCCGGCCTCCGCGAGGAGGCGTGGCCGTTCCCGCTGGAGTAGGGCAACGGTGGCGTCGATGGGGGCCACCTGCACCTGCGTGCCGGCGGTGTCGAGCAGGCTGATCGGCCGATCGTCGGCCATACCCGAGCGAACCAGCGCCTGGGTCATGGCGAAGTACGCCAACGGATACACCGACCCCAGGTTGGTGGCCCGGGTGAGGGTCGGGAATGCCGCCGGCAGCGTGATGGTCTCGGGGTGGGGGTAGGGGTGAACGACTGTGGGGCCAACACCGGCAAAGTCGATCTCACGCACATGGCGCGCCCCGTCGTCGTCGAGCTGATGGACCTCGACGAACTCTCCGTCGATGAACAGCGGCACCGGGTCGACCATGGCGTGAATGCGGTGCTTGAGCACCGCGGCACCCTCGCTGGTTTCGCCGCCGTGTACGTGGCAGATCTCGGCCGTGTGCAGCTCGTCCAAGAGCTGTTCGGCGCACATCTTGACGAAGATGTTGGCAAGGCCGGGAGAGTTGCCCATGCCGATCAGGGCCGTGACTCCGGCCGACCGTGCGTCGTCGTCAAGTGCCATCATGGCCCGGGTGGCATCTAGGTCATCGCAGATGTCCACGTAGTTCACCCCGGCCTCGATGGCGGCGGCCAGGGTGGGTGGACCGAACCGGTAAAACGGTCCCACGCAGTTGAGCACCACGTCGGCCCCGCCAAGGAACGACGCCAATGCGGCCTGGTTGGTGACGTCCACGGTCGCCGCCGCCAGGCGAGGGTCGCCGAGCTCGTCGATCACGGACCTGACTGCCTCGGGCCGGGCATCGGCCACGACGATCGAGGAGCTGTCCGGCAATACCGTCAAGGCCTCGACGGCGACGCGACCAACGCCGCCTGCACCTCCCAGCACGACAATCGATCCCATTCTGGTGCTCCCTGGTCGTTTCGGCGGAGTGGGGTTCAGGCCCCGACGTGCTCAGCGGCGTAGGACTTCCAACGCTTGTAATCCACCTTTGCGTTGGGCGCTCTGCCGATACTGTCCACCACCAGCACCGTGCGGGGGGCCTTGTAACCGGCCAGCGAGTGTTTGGTGTGCGCCACCAACTCGTCGGCGTCGATCGAGCTGCCTTCGGTTGGTTGAACAACGGCGGCGATCGTCTCGCCGAAGCGGTCGTCGGGCACGCCAACGACCACGGCGTCGTACACGCTGGCATGGGTCTTCAGCGCCTCCTCCACCTCTTCGGGAAACACCTTCTCGCCCGCCGTGTTGATGCACACCGACCCGCGGCCCAGCAGGGTGATCGACCCGTCCGCCTCCACGGTGGCCCAGTCACCTGGGCAGCTGTAGCTCTTTCCGTCGATTTGGATGAACGTTGAGGCCGACTTTTCGGGGTCCTTGTAGTAGCCGATCGGCACGTGGCCGCCGACGGCCACTCGGCCCCGCTCTCCCGAACCTGGTTCTACGTCGCTACCGTCGTCACGGACCACTCGGGCGGCCACCCCGAGTGCAAACGAGGCTGTGTCGGCGGCTGAGTCGCCGGCGGAGACCGACTGGCCCAGCCCGATGGCCTCCGATGAGCTGAAGCTGTCGATCAGCATCATGTTCGGGTGATGTGCCAGCAGACCCAACTTGGCCGACTCCGACCACATCACCCCCGACGAGGTGATCAGCACGATCGAGCTGATGTCCCAACGATCCGGCTCGGCGTCCAGCGCGGCCACAATCGGCTTGGCGAACGCATCACCGACGATGGTGACTGCGGCGATCTTCTCCTGCTCGACGACGTCGAGCAGCTCGGGGATGTCCAGATGTCGGCTGGGAAGGCACACCACCGACCCGCCATTGGTCAGGTACATGTTGGCGGTGAACCAGCCGGTGCCGTGCATCAGCGGGCAGGCCGGCAGCCCGGGAGCCGCGGAGGCGCCGATCGTCTCCAGCGCGGCGTCGTATCCGGCGGTCTCGCACTCCTCGCCCAAAACCGGGTTACCGGTGGCGCACAGGGCGCGGATCAGGTCGTCCTGGCGCCACATGGTGCCCTTGGGCATGCCGGTGGTGCCACCGGTGTAGATCATCAGAATGTCGTCCCCGCTGCGCCCCCAGGGGGCCACGGTGTGGCCATCGGTTTCGGTTGCCGCCGCCACCTCGTAGGGAAACGCCCAATCGGGGCAGGGGCCCGAGCCGTCGTCCACCCACAGCCAGGTCCGTGCGGTGGGAACGCGGTTGCGTACCGCTGCGACGCGGTCGGTGAAACAGCCGTGAAACACGATGGCGACGGCATCGGCGTTGTCCCAAAGGTAGGCGAGCTCGTCCTCGACGTACCGGTAGTTGGTGTTCACCGGAACCAGCCCGGCCTTGTAACACGCAAACGTGGTTTCTAGATACTCCGGGCAGTTGTACAGATAAACGGCGACCTTGTCCTGGTGCTGGGCCCCTTGGTCCAGCAGGTGACGGGCCAGCCCATCGGCACGTCGGTCGAACTCGCTCCAGCTGATTCGGCGGTCGCCTTGGACCTGGGCCTCGGCATCCGGTTGTTTTGATGCAATCCGTTCCCACAACTCGGCAAAGTTCCATCCGGCCATGCTGTCCCCCAACGTGTCGAGCTCCTTCGATTCTCTCAGCATAGGGGCGCAGGGAGGAGGCCAAGAGTGGCGGCCGCCGGGATGCGGTGCCCCGACGAAGGGCATCACGGGGTGTTCGCCCACCCGCGTCCGACGTCGGGCCCCGGGCTACGGTTTGGCTGATGGACTTCAACCTCCCGGGGAAGGACGACCCTCGGCGCCAGGCGGTGCGTGCATTCCTGGCCGAGCACCCTGCGCCCTCCGGGCCTCAACTGGGCGATGCCGGCTACATGGTGCCGCACTGGCCTCGACCCTGGGGCCTGGGCGCCGACCCGATCCATCAGTTGATCATCGACGAGGAGTTCCGGTCAGCCGGGGTGAGGCGTCCCCCCAACCCCATCGGGCTGGGTTGGGCCGGGCCGACCCTGATCGAGGCCGGCACCGAGGAGCAGCAGCAGCGGTGGCTCCACGGGCTCGTGTCCGGAGAGGACCTGTGGTGTCAGCTGTTCTCCGAGCCGGGTGCAGGATCGGATTTGGCGGCGATCAGCACCGTGGCCGAGCGTGACGGCGACGAGTGGGTGGTGAATGGTCAGAAGGTGTGGACCAGCCTGGCCCACCATGCCCGTTGGGGCATCCTGATCGCCCGCACCGGGCCGTCGGTCGAAGCCGCGCGTGACTCCGACGGCGGCGATTCCAAACACAGTGGCATCACCTACTTCGTCTGCCCGATGGACGCTGAAGGTATCGAGATCCGCCCGCTGATCGAGATGACCGGCGCCCATACCTTCAACGAGGTCTTTTTCACCGACGTGCGTTTGCCCGACGCCTACCGGGTGGGGGACGTCGGCCAGGGCTGGTCGTTGGCAAAGATCACGCTGGCCAACGAGCGCGTGTCGCTGTCGTCCGGCGGCGTGCTGTGGGGCCAGGGGCCGCACACCGAGACGCTTTTCGACGAGGTCCGGGCGGCCGGCGGCGTCGTCGACCCGGTGATGCGCCAGCGCCTGGCCCAAACCTGGATCGAGGGTGAGGTGCTGCGCCTCATTCGTATGCGGACGATCTCGGCGGTGGTGGCCGGGAAGAGCCCGGGGCCGGAGGCGTCGGTGCGTAAGGTGGTGGCCGATGAACACGGCCAGGCGGTGATGGAGTTGGCTAAAGACCTTGCCGGTCCGGCCGGCATGCTCACCGACGGCGGCCCGCTTGGCCGGTCGGTGGCGCTGTGGCACTACGGATACCTGTTTGCCCGGGCGCTCACGGTGGGGGGTGGCACCGGCGAGGTGCAACGCAACATCCTGGGGGAGCGGGTGCTTGGCCTGCCCCATGAGCCGAGCACGTCATGAGCGGCGAATCGACGGTGAGCGGCAAATCAACGGTGATGGCCATTCACCGCAGCGGTGTCGTGACCGATGCCGAAGGGACCGAGTACCCGATTCGACCCATGTCCATCCTGGAGGTCGAGGGCCGGGCGCTTCGAGATTTCATGGTGCAGCGTGGCTACTCCCAGAGCCTGGAGACCGGGATGGCCTACGGCGTGTCCACCCTGTGGCTGGCGGACGCAGCGGCCAGGGTGGAAGGCGGCCATCACATCGCCATCGATCCACGGCAGCACAGCGGGTACCACTCGATCGGCATGCTCAACGTCGAGCGAGCCGGGCTGAACAACGTGGTCGACACCTACGTCGAGTCGTCGGAGTTGCGCCTTCCCAAACTGGTGGAGGCCAAGACCAAGCTGGACTTTGCCTTCATCGATGGTCGGCACCTGTTCGACTCGGCGCTGATCGACTTCTTCTACGTCGATCGCATGCTGCGTGTTGGCGGCGCGGTCGCTCTGCATGACCTGTGGATGCCCAGCCTTCGCAAGGTTGCGGGGTTCATTCGCCAGAACCGCAATTACCGGCTGGTTCCGGTGGACTCGGTGTCTCAGCTTGGGTTGCCGCTTCGGGCGTACAAGGTGGCGAAGCGTCTTCGAACCTCCACCCTCGGGCGCGATCGATCGGGTTTCCGGGCCCGGGCGGAGAACCTGTGCGTCCTCGAGAAGGTCGCCGGCGACGATCGCCACCACGAGCATTTCGAGCCGTTTTAGCCGACCGACCGGGTTCGACCTGTTCACAGCGTCGGTGGTGCCGTCCGGGCGATGGCGACCACCGCTTCGAAGCGGGCGTGGCTCGATGGCTACAGTTGGAGCGGCTCTGAGCGAGTCGACCTGACCCCGAGACCGAGCGGAGCATCCGTGGCAGCCCCCAGAATCATCACCCCGGCCGACGAAGCCCGCGACATCACCAAGAACGACATCGTCGAGCTGATCGAGGACCTGCCGGGAGTCCCCGCCGGTACGTTGGGCAAGGTGTTGATGGTCACCGGATTCACCTGGATCCGCTTCAATGTGCTGTTCACCAACAGCGTCAACGTCGGCCAGATCGACCGGGCAAAGCTCCGCCTGCTGACCAAGGCCGAGGCCAAGGCGGCACGTAAGGCCCGACGCGCCGCCTGAGCGGTTTCTCGCACTACCCCTGGTCGAGATCACCCAGTTGGCGCCGGTGCCATTCCTCGAGCGGCAACGGATACCAATACGCGGGGCATTCTTCGAGCGGCCTGAGTCGCTTCAACGATTCGAGCAGCGCCGTTGTGTAGTAGCGCTGCCCTGGTTGTTGCGCAAGGTCGTACAGGTCGTTTGCCAGGTCGCAGGTTTGGTCCTCGTCGGGTGGCGAGGCGAACAGGTCGTCGATGCGGCCGTACAGCATGTTCGGGCTGATGCTTCGTGTCTGCGCAATGGTTCCGGTGTTGAGAGCGAACTGCACACCGGCGAGCAACGCCACTGCGGCGACGGCGGCCCTGAGTGCCTGTCCTGAGCCGCTTCTCGAAACGTGCTCGATGAGCGCCCACAGCAGAGTGGCGATGGCGAGAAACCCGAAGATTCCATCCCGCCATGGTGTCTGAGGGTCGAAACCGATCCGTTGCTGGCTGACGCTCAGTGCACTCATCGATGCGGCGGCCGCCCATGCCGTGAGCATCACCACCGTGACCACGATCGAGGGGCCCGGTGCTGGGGGCGCCGAGACCTCGTCGGCGCCGGCGAGGTCGGCCCCACGATCGGCCCCATCTTCGATCCCGTGTTCGGCCTCGACCCCGGGTTCCACACCATCGTGCTCTTGGCGGGTGGCCCACATCGCAGCGAGCCCGACGCCGCCGCCAACCGCAATGGCCACGAGCGCGCCGGCGACCGTTGGTTGCTCCCACCCCATCGACCAATACGACTGCGGCACTGCCGACAGCAACCGTCCCGCCAGGGTGGGTGCCGCCCGCCCCGTCACCGCCAACTCCGACCCGGAATAGCAGGCCTGCTCGGCGCAGGCCCGGGCGATCATCACACGAATGGGGAGGAACACCAATGAAAAACCTGCGATGAGCGGAATGCAGGATGACCATGATGCGCGAAGAAGCCCGCTTCGTTTCTGGAGCACCCGCAGGCCCACGATGGATACCGGCACAGCGACCACCACCACGTAGGCCAGGTCGTAGAAGCATGCGCATACTGCGCCGAGCGACGCACAGCACCCGGCGAGCCTCCATCCGCCCTGGTTTGAAAAGCGGAGGGTGAAGGCACTGGCAAGGCAGACCAACGCGACGCTCAACAGGCCCTGGGTCGGGAAGAAGACGAGGGGTTGGTAGCTCCATGTTGCAAGGGTCGCAACAGCGGCGGCGCAGGCCACGAGGCCGATCGAACGGGTCAACTGCGGTCGGAGGTGTCGGCCGCTGGTTTCGACCGCCCGCCAGAGGACGACGACCGCAGCCACCGCCGCCCACAGCGCTGCCGTTCTGACCACGGCGTGGATGGTGGGCAACGGCACCGCGAGCGTGTCGGCGATGGCTTTCGAGTACACAAATTCGAACGAGTACGCGATTCGGCCCAGCGGTCGGATATTGCCGAGGTCGAGGAATGGGCGGATGTCCTTGAGGTTGCCCATGACGATCTTGATGGGGTTCAGGCCATATCGCACGGTCATGGTGTACGGATCCCGCATTTCGTCCGCGAACCGGGGGGCGGAGAAGTAGACGAGAAACGGAATCGACACGCCGATCACGGCAAGCACCGATTCGAAGGATCGACGTCGGGTTGAGGACATCACCGTCAAGGGCGCACGAACACCTGGTAGGGACGGTGGACCGGCCCAAGATCCTGAGGCTGCCATGCGGCGCAGCCGGTCCATTCGGCCACGACGCGTGCCGCCGCAGTGCGTTCATAACCAATGCGCAGGTAATCGGTCACGATCACCACGTCGACATCGGAATCGGCAAGGTCCTTGAACGCTTCCTGATGGGACTTCTGGGACATCGTGGGCTCCCAGTAGGCGTCAGCTCGGTCGGGCCGCCGGATCCCCGGGGCCATCTGATACAGCATGGGCATATAAGGGATGGTCATCACCGTGTCGCCTGGCTCCACGCAACCGCCTGGCTTGGCGAGGTCCTCGTTGACGAACGAAGCGACCACTCCTGCTTGCCGTCGAGTCCAACTGTTGTTGTTCCGGGGGTTCGGCGTGGCATCGATGGCGACGGCCTGCACCCCAAGAGCCAGGATGACAACACCGGCAAGGGTCGCCTTTGGAAGCCGTGGCACGAAACGGTTCCACAGGTCGTCGGTGGTCAGCATCACGGCGCCGAACATAAAGGGAACGACCGGCAGCAGGTAGCGGGTGTTGGTCGACAGGACGGCGCCGCCCCGCGCCGCGGCCGTGGCGAACAGCAACAGGCTGCCGAGGTACATGGCGCCCACGGCGCTGCGGCCGAGCAGGGTCGCGTCTCGGCGTCCCTTGCGGTACAGGCCGAGGGCCACAACGATGGTGCCAACAAACATGGCCGCCTCCAGCACCGACATCGCCACCAGGCCATAGGACGGGTCGATCCAGCTGACCGGCCCCTCCAACGACAGCGGGTTGTGCAGTGAGTTGAGGGCGCCCTTGAGGAAGTCGGCTTGGAAAAGACGGCTCTTGTAAAACGAGGCGAACTCCGACCTGGTTCCCCGAACCGCGAACTGGAGCCAGAGTTGGAAGGCGATCGTCGCAGCGACGAGTCCGGCCCCCACAAAGAAGGTTGGACGGAGCCGACCCGCGGTCGATCGCACCTGTTTGCTCCACTGGGCCTTCGTCGAGGTTCGGTTCAGGTCGCGCCAACGCAGGTCAGACGGTTCGAGCGCCTGGAGCAGATACAGGACGGTTGCGACGTGAGCTGCGATGAAGGTGGGTTTGGCCAGCGCAACCGCGAACGCCACTGGGAACAACAGCAGCGCCGGTGACCGGTTGCCCAGTACCCGCCGGGCGGTCAACAACAGCGCCACCCCTCCGGGGATGGCCAGTGCGTCGTTGTTGATGAAGGCGTGCGACATCGTGAAGTTGGAGGCCCCCACGATGGCCAGTGCCCCGGCGGCGGCGACCCATGGCGAGACCTTGAGCGCGCGGGCCAGCCACAGCAGCGAACCCACCGTGAGCACGGTGAAGATGAGGCCGGCGACCCGGTACGTGTCCACGAACGGATCGAGGTTGGTCACCTTGTCGACCACCTTGGCGCTGAGGGCCAGCGGCAGGTAGTAGATCGGCGTGTGTTGGGCCTGGTGGGACGGGGACTGCAAATCGAACTCGCTGATGAACTCCGCGCTGAGACACTCTTTTCGAGAACCGATCGGATACCCCGGGTCGGCCGTACTCCCAAGCAGGCGATAGCGCTCGCAACGCCACGCCGAGGTCATTCCCGGCGACATGACGTCGTCGTGGGAGGCGAGGTGGCCTTGGCGAAGCCGCTCGGCATGGGTGATGTGGGCTGACTCGTCCACGCCGAGTCCCGGAACCTGAAGGGCGACGAACCCGACGTACCCCACTGCGAACACCACTGTGAGCAGGGCGACGAGCAGGCCCCAACGTGGACGGAGCAGGTATCGGAGGCCCGCCACTGGACCGTCCACTTGTTGGGAGTCCTCGATCAAGTGCCGCCTCGCTCAGCGTCCGGCTCGGGCACCTCAACGACGTAGGCGGGGAGCACGCGCGAGGGCGCCTTACTGGTTCGGACCACCAGGTCGGCCAAGAAGCCGATTGCCAGGAGGAGTCCTCCGAACGTGGCCATCAACATCGTCGACACCGCCAGCTGTGGTGCGCCGAAACCGAAGTCGGTGAGCACCTTGATGGCGGTCGCAAGGAGGATCAGCAGCGAGGTTGGCAGGAACAGACGGAGGGGTTCCCACGACAGGGCCATCCGAACGACCTGAACCGCATACCGGCGCGTGTCCCGGTACCAATGAAACTTCGATTCGCCTGCGCGCTCCCGGTACTCGATCTCAACGTAGCGAACGGTATAGCCATTGGTGAGGAATGCCATCGTCAACGTGGTGACGCAGGAGAAACCTTTGGGGAGCAGGTGGGTGTATTGCCAGGCGACGTCGCGTCGAAACGCGCGATAACCGGAGTTGAGGTCGGGGATCCTGGTGCTGGCGAGGTACTGCGCCAGCCTCCGGATCAGCCACTTGGCCGCCGTGCGAAGCACCTTGTGAGTGCCCTCCTCGGTGGTTCGAGCGCCCACGACCTGGTCGGCGCCTTCAAGTTGGCCAACCAACTCGGCGATCCGGTCGTTGGGGTAGGTCATGTCGGCATCGGTCCAAACGACGACGGCGCCCCGGGCCGCCTCCGTTCCCACCCGGCGCGAACCGCCCGAGCCTTGGTTGACCCGTTGGCGAATCAGCCGGATGCCGTTGCCGGGCACCAGGTTGTCGACCGAGCCGTCAGTGGATGCGTCATCGACAACGATGATCTCCCACGAGTACCCGCTCGCCTCCAGGCTCGTTCGAATTCGAGCGAGTTCGGCGTCAAGATGGCCGGCCTCGTTGTGGACGGGGAGTACGACGGTGACATCCAGCTCGGCCGGCGATGAAGACAAGGGTGGGGCCACCGGTCGAGCTTACCTGTCGAGATGAGACCGCCGAGTTCCGCACCGATACGCCCTGAGCCCCCTCCGGTGGGGTGGTGAAACGCGCCGGAACCCAGGCTCGTGGGGTTGCGGTTGACGGCTGATCGACGATCGATCCTTTGGCGTCCGACCGGATCGCTTAGCGTGCCGGACATGGGTCAGGCACGGATCGCCCGAACGCGGCGCGCTGTGGTGCGGTTGGTCACCGTTGTTGGCGGTCTGCCGGCACGGGCCTCCAATGTTCCCTATCTGCGGCCGCTGGCGGCCATCGCGGGGACCGCCCTGGTCATCACCGTGAGCTGGGGTGCATGGCGGTCAGCTGATCTGGATGGTCTGCCCACGTGGGCGCTCCTTGGAGTTGGCGTCCTCATGATGCCGCTGGTGCTGGCACTCAACGGTGCCGAGTTCAAACTGCAGGCGTCGATGGTGGGGGTCCACCTGGGCTGGTCGGAGACCGCTCGTTACGTGGGCCAGGCCAGCGTCGCCAACATGTTGCCGGTCCCGGGTGGACCCATCCTGCGTCATCGGGTCCTCGCAACGCGTGGAGCATCCCAGCGGATGGCGGTTCGGGCCCAGCTGATGACCGCCATTTGGTGGCTTGCGGCCGGCCTGGTTGTCTCCGGACTGAGTTTTGTGGCCGCAGCAGGAAGATGGTGGCTGGGTTTGGCAATGGCGGCGGGCGGAGGCGTGTTGTGGGTCGCCGGATGGTCGATGCGCCCGACGACAACGGATCGACTTGGTGACTTGGGATGGCTGGCGCTGGTTGAGGTGGCGACCGTCATGCTTGGTGCGATCCGGTTCTGGGCGGTGGCGGTGCTGATCGGTGCCACGCTCGATGCCGCAGGTGCGTTCTCGATGGCGTTCACGTCGCCGGCTGCGGCAGCTCTGGGAATCTTTCCGTCAGGAATCGGGGCGCGGGAAGCGCTGATCGGCGTGACGGCTAAGGTCATTGAGGCCGACGCGTCGCTCCTGTTTCTTGCCGCAGCCATCGAGCGGGTGGTGAGCCTGGTTGCCGCTGTTCCGGTACTGACCTGGTCGCTGTGGGGTCGCCGTCACCCCTCCCACTCTGAGGCGGGCCTGCCCGATGCCCCACCCGAACTCGGGGAGGATGTCAACCCGATGCCCGCCTCGCTTGACTGATGAGCTGCTCGAGCGCTGAATAGAGAGGCTCGTATTCACGTTCGGTTGGAGGTTGGGGGCGCAATCTGTGGTGCGACGGCACCGATTCCAGTGCCTTGGTGAGCCCTGCTTCGGTCTCGGGGTAGGTGGACACACCGCTGTCGTGCGCGTAGCTCCGCATTTTGTGACCGGAGTCGATGGCACTCCAACCGTTGCCGAAGTGGTTGGCCATCAGCGCCACATGAAATCGGCCTGAGATGACGTGGTCACCGGGTTGAAGCAGCGACGAGGCCTCGGCCGGCGTTGGGCGCACCATGCTGGGAATCCGATCGCGCGAGCTCTGTTCGATCAGGCTGATCGCGTCGGCGCCCACTGCCTCATCCTCCGGCGTCATCGCCAGCAGGGCCACATCCACTCGTTCGTGGATGCGACTCGTCGTGATCGCAGCAGCGAGTTCAGCGGCACGGTCACTTCGGTTGACGACGGTCCCCCGTGGGGCCAGCACGACCCGGCGAACGTCGTGCTCGCTGTGCTGGTGGTTGGGTTTGGCGAGGGCCAGGTGTGCCAGGTCGGGGGCGACTGCGGTGTGCCGAAACCCCAGCGTCGCAAGTAGCTCCTGTGAGGCCCGGTCGCGTGTGATCCACCGAGGTTGGGTTCGGGCCGCCAACCGAAGCGAGGCGCGTGAGGGCCAGCGGCTGATCGGGCCGACACCCAGCCCGATTCCGGCCGTTGGTCGCGCTGCGCCAACCACGGCAAATCGGCCAAGGTGGACGGCGCAGCTGATGGCGCTGGTCTGATCCTGCAACAATCCGCCGGGTCCGAGGATGAACCCGTCGGCCCAGCGCCTCGGCGCCCGAATGCTGCGCGTCGGGAATGCGATCACCCCGTGGAGTGCCGAGGTGGCGGGAGGGTCCTCGGAATACATGCCGGCCACGGCCCCGCGCTCGTGCAGGAGGTTGGCAAGTGCCGCGGCGATGAGTTCATCGCCCAGGTTCCCGGCCCCTGCCCAACCGGCGATCAGAATGTGGGGACTCATGAACCTGACAGACTGATCATGGCGCACCACCCGTGATTTGAGACGCCATGCCACCCCCGCAACGAAGGCGACGACGAGCTGTGCGGCACACCTTCCTGTTCGACATGGTCCATCCAGCCGATTTCCACTTCTTCGCCCCGATGATCGATGAGGTCCAGCGTCGGGGTGATCGGGCGGTGGTGGCCACGCGGCACAAGGACGTACTGGTTGATTTGGCCGACGAGGCGGGTATCGCCCAGGTGGTCGTGAGCAGTGCCGGATCACGGTCCCGGGTCCGGGAGGCAAAGGAGCTGAGCACCCGGGTGGGTGGGCTGTGCTCCCTGATCCGGCGGGAGGGCGTGGATCTGGTCATGACGAGAAACCCGTCGGGGGCGCTGGCGGCGAGGCTCATGAGGATTCCCTCCATGTTCGACACCGACGACGGCCCTGCGGTCGGCTTACTGTACTGGGCTGCTGCGATCCCGGCGACGGTGATCACCAGCCCGGCGTCTGGTGATGTCGACTATGGACGAAAGCACCAGGCCTATCGGGGATTCAAGGAGACTGCCTCCTTGCGGCCCGAGCGTTTCGTTCCCGACGCCACCCTGGTGAGGGGAGCCGGACCGGATCCGTCGCGCCCCTACACCCTGGTCCGCGCCGTGGCGATGGAGGCCACCCACGATCACGGTGAGGACGGTCTTGACGACCCCACCCTGCGTCGGGTGGTCGAGTTGCTCTCGCCGGTGGGACCGGTGTGGATCAGTAGCGAGCGCCAACTCCCCGTGGATCTTGAGCGACGCAGGCTGCCCAGGTCCGGCGCCTCGTTTCGCCATGTGGTGGCAATGGCTCAGGTGCTGGTGGGCGATAGTCAGACCACGGCGGCGGAGGCGGCGATTCTGGGTGTCCCGAGCCTGCGGCTGAGTTCCTGGGCGGGGAGATTGCCGTATTTGGTTGATCTGGAACGGCGTGGCATGACCCAAGCGTTCCTCCCCGAGCATCGCGACGCGTTCCTGCAACGGTTGGAAGCGATGACCAACAGTCTCCAAGCCGAACGGGACGAGCTTCGGCTGCGCAGGGATCAGCTGTTGGCCGAGACCGTGGATGTCGCCGATTGGATGATCGAGCGGATGTACAGGTTGGTCGAGCGCAGCCGGGACGCCAGGTAGGCGGTCTGTGGCTCTCCGTCGAGGAGCAGACCAGTTCCGGAACCGTGGTGAAACTGTTCAGCTGGGTGACTACCATTCTCGGATGAACAGAGTCGGTGAGGGTGGCGCTGCAGCGCCGCGACGCAACGTGTGGGTTTTGCTCGGTCTCGTGGCGATTCTCGGGGGCTTGGTGGCTCAGCCGATCATCGCCGGAACGGCTGGGGCCACCGGCCCAGGGGACAATCCGGCCAAGGGTGAGGTCTCACCTGTCACCGACTCCCAGGACGGTCTCCGCTCAGATCCCATCCCGCCCGAGTTGGTCGGCAACGAGGCTGTCCCGCTGCCGGCGTCAAAGTCGGCGCTTGCGCTGGACGACATTGCATGCGTCGGTAATGGCACGTCCGGTAAACGGGTGCAGCTGGTGTACGCCTATCGAGCCGGCTCCAGCAACCGTTCGGCAGCGTATGCGGCGTCCATCCGGAGCTGGGCAACCCGGTTCGACGACTTTCTGGCAGGTGAGGGCGCAGCAACCGGTGGACAGCGCCGCATCCGCTTCGTCCACGATGGCGCATGCCAACCAACCGTGCTGACCGTCCAGGTGCCTTCGACGGTCAAAGATTTCGATACAGCAACTGAGGCTCTGGCCGCAGCCGGATTGACCAACCCCAACCGCAAATACCTCACCTATGCGGATTGGAACGTGTCAGGTCTCTGTGGCACCGCCACCTATTGGGGAGACGAGGATCCCAGTGCAAACAACTTCAACAACACCGAGATCGGTTACGCACTGACGTATCAGTCCTGCTGGGATTGGAGCAGCTCCCGAACAGCGCTCCACGAGTTGTTTCACACCTTTGGGGCGGTGCAGGGCGGGTCGCCAAACGGCAACGGCGGGCACTGTGATGACGGAGAGCTGGGCGGAGCCGACATCATGTGCTACGGCGATTACGCCCTCGACGCGTGCGACGCGGGTGGGCCTCGGGTCATGGATTGCGGCCGGGACGACTACTTCAACGTCACCCCGGTGAGCGGGTCGTACCTGGCTCAGTACTGGAACCCGACCAACAGCGCCTACCTGACGGTGCCGACCGGGTGCGCTCCTCAAGACTCGTTCGCATCGAGCTATCCGATCGGTGGCAACCGAGGGACGGTCAAGGGTTCCAATGCAGGTTGCGGCGTGGAGACCGGAGAGCCCACACATGCTGGTTCGCGGGCAAGTTCGGTGTGGTGGACCTACACCGCCCCTTCGAGTGGTCTGGTCACCATCGATACCTTTGGCTCGGCATTCGATACCGTCCTGGCGGTGTACACCGGCAATACCGTCGGTGCCCTGACGTTGGTCAACAGCAACGATGACACCGCCCCCGGCAGCCGGAGCAAGGTGGCCTTTGCGGCGACGGGAGGCCAGCGGTATCGCATTGCCGTGGACGGCAGAAACGCCAACACCGGCGCGATCAAGTTGAACTGGAAGCACGCGGCCTCGCCGGCCAACGACAACCTTGCTGACGCGTGGGTGGTGGCGGGGGCCAACGGTGCCACCGGCGGATCAACCAACGGCGCCACGCGCGAGACCGGCGAGCCGATGCACCGGCATCGCGGTTTCGCCTCCGTCTGGTGGTCGTGGACGGCTCCCAGCACCGGCAACCTTCGCCTGAGCACCAGCGGGTCGAACTTTGACACGGTGCTCAGCGTCTACACCGGGACCGACGCAGGTGCGGCGGTGGCGAGGGCCCAGAACGATGATGATCCGACCAGCTACACCAGTGAGGTGTTGGTGCCGGTGAAGGCAGGCGTCACGTATCGCTGGGCTGTCAGCGGCTACGCCGGGTCTACCGGTGCGGTCTCGCTGAACTGGAACCTCCAACCGGTGCAGTGCTCGATCACCAACAGCAACCCCTTCTCTGACGTCCCCAACTCTGCCTGGTACCGCAACTCTGTGCTGTGGCTGGTGCAACGAGCCATCACTTCGGGGACCGGGCCGGGTAAGTACTCGCCGAATGCGCCCGTGACCCGTGGCCAGATGGCGATGTTCCTCTGGAATGTCTCCGGGCAGCCGGCGGCAACTTATTCGCACGGGTTCAGCGATGTGTCGCCCGACAGCTACTACAACGACGCAGTCTCGTGGCTGGTCGAGAACGACATCACCTCAGGAACCAGTTGGGACACCTTCTCGCCCAACAACAAGGTGAGCAGAGCGCAGATGGCCACGTTCCTTTGGAAGTTGGTGGGCGCGGTGTATCCCGGCTTCATCCATGACTTCTACGATGTGTATGAGGGTGCCTACTACAACCAGGCGGTCGCCTGGTTGGTGCGGGCCGGCATCACCGCCGGCACGGGTCCCGGGCAGTTCTCTCCCAACCAGAACGTCACGCGGGCTCAAATGGCAGCGTTCCTCAAGATTCGGACCTGTGGGTAGACCCTGACGGTGTCCGTGCGCGTGGCAGTCGTGGTTGGTACCCGTCCAGAGGCGATCAAGCTCGCTCCAGTTGTGCACGTGCTGCGCGAACAGCGCGGTGCGGACCCGGTGGTGTTCTCCACCGGGCAGCACCTTGAGATGGCGCAGGAGGCGCTGTCCATGTTTGGCGTGGTTCCCGACCGGCAACTGAGGATCGGGCAGCCCGCGAACGGTCCGACCGGCCTCTTGGCGGCGGGCGTGGCAGAGCTGGGCGCAGAGATCGGTGTCGGCGAGTTCGATTGGGTGTTGGTGCAGGGCGATACCACCTCGGCTCTGGCGGGAGCCTTGGCCGGGATGGCCCACAACGTGCCGGTCGCTCACCTCGAGGCCGGGCTTCGTTCGGGCGACGTCAACCACCCGTTCCCCGAGGAGCACCACCGAAAAGCAATCACCGCAGTCGCTCGGCTGCACTTGGCCCCCACACCTGAGGCACAGGCGCACCTGCTCCATGAGGGTGTGGCCGCGGTCGATGCGCCGGTGGTGGGCAATACCGTGATTGACGCGCTTTGGTGGATGCGTAAACGTCTTGACGGCACCGAGTTGGACCACCTGGGGCTTCCGACGAACCGTACGCTCGTTCTGCTGACCTGTCACCGGCGCGAGTCCCAAGGCCGGCCGATGAGGCGGGCGCTGGATGCGGTGGCCGAGGTTGCGGCCGCTCGTGCTGACGAACTGTGCGTCGTGGTGCCGGTGCACCCAAACCCGGTGGTGTCCGAAGCGGTTCGAGATCGGCTCTCAAACATTCCTGGCGTGGCCTTGGTGGAACCTCTTGACTACCGCACGATGGTGGCGCTGCTGAGCGCCGGCCGGATGGTCGTGACCGATTCTGGGGGGCTTCAGGAGGAGGCACCGGCACTCGGTCTGCCGGTACTGGTTCTACGCGAGAAGACCGAACGACCGGAGGGGGTGGCAGCCGGGGGTGTCGAACTGGTCGGCACCGACCCTGATGCCATCAAGCGAGGCATCGAACGGATCCTCGACTCGCCGGCGGACGCAGCGGTGGGTTCAGAGTGTTCGTCGCCCTATGGCGATGGGTTGGCCTCCGCACGTGTTGCCGACGCGCTCATGGGGCGCAGGCCAACCCAGTTTCGTCCTCAGTAAACACTTGTTTCTAGCTAGGTGCTGGACTCGGTTTGTTCGGTTGGTCGATGTTGACGTCCTGTGTGGTCTGGTGCCTTTCCCTCAAAGCCTGACCTCTTTGAGGCGATGTGGTGCTGCGTCAGAGGCACGACCGGCGGTCTGAATTCCCCGTCAGTAAACACCTGTAGCAACTTGATCCAAGCTCAATTGTTCGCGGTTGGGTGGAAGGGCGATGATGCCGGTTCGCAAACCAAACGAAGGGGCAATGAGCGATCTCATGACCAAAAAATTAGCAATCTCACAATGGCTTTCTCGGCTGTTGGCGCTGTTGATGCTTGGCTCGTTGGTGAGCCTGGGGTCCGCAGCGACCGCCGGCGCTTCCGAGCCGAACGCGGAGGCGGGCACCGAGGGAGTGACGCAGCCGTCGGCCGAGGCAGAGGCAGCCGGCCCGGTTTCGTGCTTCTCGCCAAAGCCCCACCAATTCACCGATGTTGCTCCGGACGACTACTTCGATCAGGCAGTCTCATGGCTGTTCGAAAGTGAGATCACCGGTGGGGTCACCGCCGACCGGTATGGCCCGAGCGTGAACGTCTCCCGCGGCCAGATGGCGATGTTCCTCTGGAAGGACGCCGGGTCGCCGCCGCCGAGCCGGCCCCACAGCTTCGGAGATGTCGCCCCCGATGCCTACTACAACACCGCGGTGTCGTGGTTGGCTGGCGAGGGCATCACCGGCGGCGTTGCTGAGGGCCGTTACGGCCCGAACGTGAACGTCTCACGCGGCCAGATGGCTGTGTTTCTGCACACCGCTTCAGGAAGCCCGGCTCCGTTGGCGCCCCACAGCTTCACCGATGTGGCTGCTGACGCCTACTACAACACGGCCGTATCGTGGCTGGTTGGAACCGGTATCACCGCCGGCGTCGCCCCGGGCAAGTACGCCCCGAATGCAAATGTGACCCGTGCCCAGATGGCGGTGTTCCTGCACACCAATTCATGTGGGACCAAGCCGATCGCGGTTGACGGCGGCGAGCGCCACAACTGCGCCTTGAAGGCTGACGGAACGATCGCATGCTGGGGACACAACAGCGATGGCCAGATGGGCATCGGCACCAGCAACAATCAGCAGTGGATCCCGGTGACCGTCCGTGGAATTAGCGGTGCGACCGACATCGCCACCGGCTCGTTCCACACCTGTGCGGTCAAAGCGGACACCACGGTCGCCTGCTGGGGCAACAACCGCAATGGCCAGTTGGGTGACAACACCACGACCAATCGCAGCCTCCCGGTTGCGGTTTCGGGCCTGAGTGGCGTCCGCAACATCACCGCCGGCTCGTACCACACCTGTGCCACCAAGAACGACGGCACGGTCGCCTGCTGGGGAGAGAACAACAACGGTCAGCTCGGTGACGGCTCCACCACAGAGCGGCGGACCCCCGTCGCCGTCGGTGCGGGGCTGAGCGGAGTGACCGCCGTTTCCGGCGGTTCCGTGCACAACTGCGCCCAGAAGAGCAACGGCACCGTTGCCTGTTGGGGTCGCAACGACCGAGGTCAGCTCGGTGACGGAAGCAACACCACCCGCACAACGCCGGTGACCGTTGCCAACCTCAGCGGCGTGACCGCTGTCGACAGCGGCTGGCTCCACACCTGTGCCGCGAAGAGCGACGGCACGGTTGACTGCTGGGGCTACAACGGTGATGGCCAGCTCGGACTGGGCAACACCACCGACCGCAACACCCCGGCGACCATTCCGGCTCTGGCCGGCGTGACCACCATCGGTGTGGGCGCCTACCACGGCTGTGCAGTGAAGGCCGGCGGCACGGTCGCATGCTGGGGCTACAACAAGGACGGTCAGGCCGGCGATGGAACCACCAGCGTCAACCGGAAGTCCCCCGTTGATGTCGTTGGGCTGACCGGCGCCAAGTCCGTCGCCGGTGGCTCGTACACCAACTGCGCGGTCAAGGCCTCCGGTGCCACCCTCTGTTGGGGACTCAACTGGCATGGCCGGCTGGGTGACGGAACCGGCACCACCCGGACCACGCCCGTCCAGGTGGCCTATCCCAACCCCATCGTGAGGTAGGGAACCAACGCCACTCGGCTCAATTGAGGCCCATCCCAAGCGATCTCCGGATCGATGGGGTGGGCCTCGCCGCGTGCGGCGAGGGTTGCTGTCTTTGGACCGAACGCGGCCCTCTCAGTTGGAACCAGGCAGGTGGACTCGATGATTGACCTGGCGCTTCTCAACTTATGTGGATGGTGGTACCGGTCGCCCGGTGACGGGCGTGAGGCGGCAGGTGTTGTTCTTGAGGAAGACGGCCATCTGGGCGCGTGTGACTTTCGCGTTGGGCGAGTACTTACCGGGAGCGGTGCCGCCGGTGATGCCGGTTTCGACCAGCCAGCTGACCGCGGCGCTGTAATAGCTGAAAGGAGGTACATCGCTGAACCCGTGGTAGCCGGCGGCTCCGAGTCGACCGTTGTACTGCCAGAGGAAGACGGCCATTTGGGCGCGTGTGACTTTCGCGTTGGGCGAGTATTTGCCGGGAGCGGTGCCGCTGGTGACACCGGTGCGGACCAGCCAGGAGACGGCGTCGTTGTAGTAGGAGTCTGTTGGGACGTCGCTGAAGCTGTGGGGTGGGGTGGGGGTGGGTTGTCCGGCGTTGGTCCAGAGGAAGACGGCCATTTGTGCGCGTGTGACTTTGGCGTTGGGCGAGTATTTGCCGGGTGCGGTACCGCCGGTGATGCCGGCTTGCACGAGCCAGGCAACCGAGTCGTAGTAATAGGCGTCGAGGGCAACGTCGCTGAAGCCGGGGTCGGGAGCGCTGGCGCAGGTCCCGCTGATCACCGTCACCGGTGTGGTTGAGATTGTCGGGCTGCCATTGCCGAGCCGGCCCTCGTCGTTGCTTCCCCAGCAGCGTGCCTGCCCGGAGTTCAGCTTGGCGCAGGAGAGTTCGCGCCCGGCCGCGACGGTGACGGCATTGGTGATGTTGCTGACGGGGACCGGCTGTGATCGGTGGGTGGTGGTGCCGTCCCCAACCTGGCCATCGTCGTTGTAACCCCAGCAGCGGACCCCACCGGTACCGAGGGTGGCGCAAGTATGTTCGTAACCGGCTGATATTGAGACGGCGTCGGAAACACCTGCGACGGCCAATGGAGTCGAGGAGGGGAGGAAGGTTCCCGCTCCGAGCTGTCCCTCGAAGCTGTCGCCCCAGCATCGTGCCTCACCCGACGCAAGCAGTGCGCATGAGTGCCGGTTACCGGCGGTGATACTGACCGCGTTGGCGATGCCGCTCACTGATACGGGAGTTGATGAGCTGTCGCTGGTCGTGTCGCCGAGTTGGCCGTAGGCGTTGTCCCCCCAGCAGCTTGCCGCACCCGTGGAGAGCGTGGCGCACGAATGGTCACCGCCGGCGGCGACCGAGGTCGCATTTGTCAGGCCGCTGACCAGCACGGGGATGCTGGAGTGGGTCGTCGATCCGTTGCCGAGTTTCCCGTCTGTGTTGTGTCCCCAACACTTCACCTCACCCGACGTGAGGGTGCTACAGGTGTGCCGGTCGCCGGCGGCGATCGTGGTGGCATTGGTGATCCCGGTTACGGCGACGGGAGTGTTGGAGCTGACCTCCGTCCCGGTGCCGAGTTGCCCGTACGGGTTCTCCCCCCAGCAGCGGACCGTTCCGGTGGCGAGCACGGCGCAGGTGTAAAGAGAACCTGCAGCGATCGCAGTGGCATTGGTAATACCGCTTACCGGCACCTGAATGTTTGAGGAAGTGCCGGCACCGTTGCCAAGCTGGCCGTACACGCCATTTCCCCAACACGTGACCGTCCCGTTGGTGAGTAGGGCACACGTGTGGTACGAGCCGGCGGTGAGTTGGCTGATGCCGGTGAGTGGTGGTGGGCCGGTGGCTCCTGCCGGAGTGCCGGGAACGAGGCCGGTCAGGATGCCGAGCAAGAGGGCCAGGGTGGCGAGAACCCTGGTGGCGATCGACCTTGACCTGGACCTGCGTTGTGGCGAGTTGGGGTGTGCGTTCAGGCCGTTCTCGCTGGAGGTCGTCATGGCTGTTGCTTCCTGCTCGGTGGGGCGGATGGGGCTGGTGTTAGGCGGTGGTGGGGCCGCAGGTGTTGGCTTTCAGGAAAACCGCCATTTGGGCGCGTGTGACCTTGGCGTTGGGTGAGTATTTGCCGGGTGCGGTGCCGCCGGTGATGCCGGCTTCGATCAGCCAGCTGACCGCGGTGCTGTAGTAGCTGTTGGTGGGGACGTCGGTGAAGGTGTGGGGCGCGGTGGGCGTGGGCTTCGCGGCGTTGGTCCAGAGGAAGACGGCCATTTGGGCGCGTGTGACTTTCGCGTTGGGTGAGTATTTGCCGGGTGCGGTGCCGCCGGTGATGCCGGCTTCGATCAGCCAGCTGACCGCGGTGCTGTAGTAGCTGTTGGTGGGGACGTCGGTGAAGGTGTGGGGCGCGGTGGGCGTGGGCTTCGCGGCGTTGGTCCAGAGGAAGACGGCCATTTGGGCGCGTGTGACCTTGGCGTTGGGCGAGTACTTACCGGGAGCGGTGCCGCCAGTGATCCCGGCCCTCACCAGCCAGGCCACTGCGTTGTAGTAGTTCGCACCCGTGGAAACGTCGATGAAGCCTGGATCCGGGGCGGCTTCGCAAACGCCAACCACCACCGTCGGCAGCGGGGAGGCTGCGATGGTGCCGTTGCCGAGTTGGCCCGACCCGTTGTACCCCCAGCATCGGCCCTGCCCGGTGCTGAGCAGCGCGCACGACTGGCTCTGACCTGCGGCCATCTTGGTGGCGCTGCCAAGGCTGCTGACGGTTACAGGTGTTGTCGAATCGGTGGTGGTCCCGTCGCCGAGCAGCCCTGCGTAGTTGTAGCCCCAGCAGCTTGCACCACCGTCCGCGAGTCTGACGCACGAATGTTGGTAGCCGCCGCTGACGCTGGTGGCGTTGGTGATATTGGAGACGGCCACCGGTGTCGTCGAGTCGGTGGTGGTGCCGTCGCCGAGTTGTCCGTCGATGTTCTGGCCCCAGCATCGGACCCCACCGGAGGTGAGGGTGGCACAGGTGTGCGCGAAGCCGCTGGAGATGGCCGTTGCGGTTGAGATTCCCGACACCATGACGGGAACTTTGGAGTCGGTCGCAGAGGATCCGTTGCCGAGCGCACCCCAGGCGTTGCTGCCCCAGCAGCGGACCGATTGGTCGGTGAGGGCCGCGCAGGTGTGGCCGCCACCGGCGGAAACGGCCGCCGCTCCGGTGAGGCCGGTGACGGTGGCGGGCACCAGCGTGTCGGTGGTGGTGCCGTTGCCCAACTGTCCGCGGTTGTTCCACCCCCAGCAGCGTGCCTCCCCGTTGCTGAGGGCGACGCAGGTATGGTCCTGGCCGGCAGCGATGCTGGTGGCGCCGGTGATGTTGGAGACGGCCACCGGAGTGGTGGAGTCGGTGGTGGTGCCGTTGCCGAGTTGACCGTGATGGTTCCGACCCCAGCAGCGGACGCCACCGGTGGCCAGCACGGCACACGTGCTCAGGCTGGTGGAGGCGCTGTCGATGGCCACCGCGTTGGTGATCCCGGCCACTGCCAGTGGGACGGATGCGTCCCTGGTGGTGCCGTTGCCAAGCTGGCCAAACCCGTTGTCGCCCCAGCAGCGAACCGACCCGGAGTTCAGCAGGGCGCACGAGTGCATGGCGCCAGACGTGATTTGGGTGATGCCGGTGAGTGGGGGTGGCCCCGTGGCTCCTGCAGACGAACCGGGAACGACCCCGGTGAGCACGCCCAGGACGAGGGCGAGCGTGGCGAGGGCCCCGCCGCACCTGGCCCGCACGGTCGACGTGCCCTTGAGGGTGGCGGCGGTGGGCGTCGTGCCTGTCGTCATGAGGTTGCTTCCTGTTCGGAGATGGCCGAGGACGGGTCATTGGCCGAAGGCGAGGCTGGCGACGCGACCCGTCTGAACGAGGGTTCTGGTCCAAGCTCATCATGTTTGGGCTTTGACCGCCACCCCCTTTCGGTGATTTGCCCACAAAAGGCAGTTCACCTTCCCTTTACGTCATGGCTGGACGATTCGTGGGTGGCGGCACGGTGAAATCCCAACAGATGGTGCCGGTCTCTCGCCCCTGAGGTGAACCCGATGGAACGCGTTATGCGTCGGTGGAGCGCAGCAGGCGACCAGCCAACGCTCCGGTGTGTTCGCCTGCTTCCATGAAGGGCAAACCGTTGACGATCGAGTGGTCGATGCCGGTGGCCTTTTGTACAAAACGCGGCGCGTTCCCAGGGAAGTCGTGAACGATCTCGGGCAGGGCCAGCGCCATTTCGTCGATGTTCAACACGTTGAGGTCGGCGTAGGCCCCCTCCTTGACGACCCCTCGGTCGACGTAGCCGATGAAGTTGGCCGTGTCGGATGTGAGCCGTCGAATGCCTTCCTGGAGTGACAGCACGCCCAGGTCGCGCACCCAGTGGCTGAGGAGGTACGTCGGTTGGGATGCGTCCATGATCTGGGTTGCGTGAGCCCCGGTGTCGGCCAAACCCAGAATGGTCACCGGTGAGGTGACCATCTCCTCGATGGCCTCGGAACTCTGGTTCATCACCGGCCAGTTGACGATCGCCCGCCCGTCCGATCGATCCAGCGAGTCCAGGTAGGCCTCCACCGGATGGATGCCGGCCCGCTGGGCAATGGCTGCGATCGAGTCGTCGTCGGTGTACTCGTAGCGCACCGGCTCATCGGCCGGCATCAGAAACATGCGGGCGAACGGATCGACGTCCTTACTTGAGCCCTGCTCGATAATGCGGTCACGTCGCTCGGGGTCTCGGATGCCGGCCAGCCGCCCGGCCAGGTCGCGGTCGGCGATCTCGGCGAAGGCGGGCACGTCGTCGATCAGGGTGTTGGCGGCCAGGCTGAACAGCACGCCCACGCTGCGTGGGGTGATCTGCGGACGTAGCTGCGAGCCGTTGTCGTTGGCCTGCTCGGCCAACTCCATCACCTGGCGATAGTGGTCGCCCATGTCACGGATCTGTTGCAGGTTGAAGCTGAACGGTCGGCCCAGGGATCGGCTGATCTCGGCCATCCACGCCAGTTCCTCTTCCACCCGCGATCCTGGCTGGTTCTCCAGGTTGTAGCGGGGGGCGCTTTCGAGCACACCCCTGCCAAGTTCGCCCAGGGGCGCGGCGATGGTGAAGAACTCGGAGGGGTCGCTCCACGTGCCGGGCACGTTGCGTCCGTCCGGCACGCGGTGAAACAGGCTGCGGCTGATCGAATACCCGAAGGCGCCACTTCGAATGGCCTCGTCCACCTGCGCGGCCATTTGGGTGAGTTGCTCGGGCGTAGCGACGAAGTCGCGCTCGCAGGCGGCGTCCCCGGCCACGTACAGCCGAATGGCAACGTCGCCCACGTAGCCGCCGGTGTTGATGCCCTTGGGCACCTCGTCGATGGCATCGAGGTATTGGCCGTAGGTCTCCCAGTCCCAGCTGAGGCCTTGAAGAATTGACGATGCGGGGATGTCCTCCACCGACTCCATCGCGTTGGCCAGCACTTCTGCCTGTCCAGGCCGTAGCGGGGCGAACGTCATGCCGCAGTTGCCCATCATCACGGAGGTGACCCCGTGGTAACACGACGAACTCATCTGCGGGTCCCAGGCGACCTGGGCGTCGAGGTGGCTGTGGAGGTCGACGAACCCGGGAGTGACGTGTCGCCCCTCGGCGTCGATCACCCGGCCCGCCCCTGCGGCGTCCACGGTGCCGACCGCCGTGATGCGGTCGCCATCCACCGCCACGTCGGCGCGCACCGGCTCGGCCCCGGTTCCGTCCACCACCGTACCGCCCGTGATCACCAAATCGTGTGCCATGGTCGCCCCCTCGGCGTCGAGATACGGGCCACGGTACGCCAACGTGGGTTCGTCTGTCCGAAACGGGTGCGAACGTGGTGGCCGATCTCTAAGGTGCAGGAATGCGTTGGTCTCGTGGTTTCGTCGGAGTTGTCATCCTGGTGAGTGCGACGGGTTGCTCCGCCGGACTGGGTGGGGGCTCGCAAACCGCCGACCCGGAGTCGACCAAGGTCCAAACCACCGGCCCCGCTTCCGAGGGAGCAGAGGTCGGCACGGGCGATGCCGGACCTGCCAACGACGCGCTTCCGTCCGGTACGAGCCTGCGCTTCGAGGCACAGCCCTTTGCGCTTGATGATGATGGTGAATACTCCGCCACCATCGTGGCGCCGGTCGGCTGGGACGAGGGCCGATTCTTGGGGGTTGCCTTTGAGCCACCGTCCGACGAAGACCTGGGGTTCTTCACGAAGATGAGCGTCGAAACCGGGTGCGACGGGATGTGTGAGCCGACCGACTGGGAGAAGCGGCTCAACGGACCAGACGGGTTTCTCACCCTGCAAACCAAGGATGTCGACGTCGTCGAACAGCGATCGACCAAGGGCTCCGATGGCACGGTCTTGATTACCGAGGACAGCTTTGGCACCAACGTGTTGGTGTTGCGTTGGGACGATTCGGCCGATCACTTCTTCCAGTGTGAGGCCGACCTTGACGAGGACGACGCCAACTTGGCTGAGGCGTTCACAGCCGCGTGTGAAGCATCGTTACCAGACTGGTTTCCGGTCGGATAGGCCCGTCGGTCGACCGGCGATGGGTGCATCTGTCAGGCTCGGCCGTTCGGTTCGACAACGAAGGGGAGCGCATGAAGCTGGCCATGCAGATCGGATACTCGGGGGGCTTTGAGGCGTCCGTCGCACAGGTTCAGGCCTTGGAGAAGGCTGGGATGGACATTGCCTATGTGGCTGAGGCCTACGGCTACGACGGCGTCAGCCTGATGGGCTACCTGGCCGCCAAGACCGAGACCGTCCAGATCGCGGCGGGCATTCTTCCCATCTACACGCGCACCCCGACGCTTTTGGCCATGACGGCGGCCGGGGTTGACGACCTGTCCAAGGGGCGCTGCATCCTGGGGCTGGGTGCCAGCGGGCCCCAGGTAATCGAGGGGTTCCACGGGGTTCCGTACGACGCACCGATCGGACGAACCCGCGAGATCATCCAAATCTGCCGCCAGGTGTGGGCCCGAAAGGAGCCGGTGGTCCACGACGGCCGCTATTACCAACTGCCTCTCTCGGAGGATCAGGGCACCGGCCTGGGCAAGCCGTTGAAGATCATCACCAAGCCGCTCCGTCCCAACATCCCCATCCACGTGGCCGCGCTGGGACCAAAGAACGTGTCGATGACCGCCGAGATCGCCGACGGATGGTTGCCGATCCTCTATCACCCCGACCGGGCCGCCGACGTCTGGGGCGCCGACTTGGCGGCCGGGGCGGCAAAACGCTCCGACGACCTGGGAACGCTGGACGTCATCGCCGGGGGGCTGTTGGCCATCGGCGAAGGAGCCGAGGCCGTGCGCGACTTCGCCCGTCCCATGGTGGCGCTGTACGTGGGTGGCATGGGCGCCCGGGACAAGAACTTTTACAACAACCTGTTCCAGCGGTACGGCTACGAGGACGCCGCCGCAGAGATTCAGAACCTGTACCTGGATGGCAAGAAGCAGGAGGCGGGCGCTGCGGTGCCCGACTCATTCCTGGCCGAGACGTCGCTGGCGGGCGACGAGGGGTTCGTACGGGAACAGATTCAGCGCTATGCGGACTCAGGAGTCACCGTGCTGAACGTCACCCCAATTGCAGCCGACCTTGACGGTCAAGCACGGCTGATTGAAAAGGTGAAGGGCTGGATCGGCTGACGCCTCGGATCGACCTCCCAGGTTCAGCCGTCGCACGACGGCTCAGCCGAGGTTCGTCCCCGCTGATGCGGTGCCATGAAGATCGGTGATGTCGGTGTCGTGGGCAACGTGGGGCACGACACCGACCTCGGCCATGCGTGGCGCGACGCCGGGGATGCGGGGCCCCTGATCAGCGAGCGTCACCACCGTGGGTTGGTCGTCGCCGACCCTGAAGCGTGAATCCCCAACCTCCACGTGCACCGGTTCGCCGTCCAACAGTGTGAACGAGATGGTTTCGGGTGTGAGTTCCACCAGCAGGCGGCATCCCAGCCTGTGCAGCCTGAAGGAGATGCCGGCCCAACCCTCCGGCAGACGGGGGTCGAAGCGCATGGTTCCCCACAGGTCGCGCATTCCGGCGAAGCCCTGAACCAGGGTGGTCCACACCCCGCCGGTCGATGCCACGTGTACCCCGTCGACGGTGTTTCCCTGAAGGTCGGCCAGGTCGACGAACAGGGCCCGGTAGAAGTACTCGACCGCCAGCTCCGAGTAGCCCACCTCTGCGGCCAGGATGGCCTGGGCGCAGGCCGACAGCGACGAATCACCCGTGGTGATCGGGTCGTAGTACTCAAAGTTGCGCCGCTTCTCGTCCCGGCTGAAGTACTCGCCCTGGAGGAACATGGCCAAGACGACATCGGCCTGCTTCAGTACCTGGTGCCGGTAGATCACCAGCGGGTGGTAGTGCAGCAGCAGCGGCCGCTTCTCTTCGGGGGTGTCGGGCAGATCCCACACCTCCTTATCGAGAAACGCGTCGTCCTGGGGGTGGACGGCCAACTCGGTGTCGTAGGGGATGAACATGGCGCGTTCGGCGGCCCGCCACTCCGCCATCTCCTCGTCCCGAAGGCCCACCACCCGTTTGAGCCGGTCGTATGCCTCCGGGTCGGCGCTGCGAAGCACCTCGCACGCCTCGGCGGCCCGGCGCAGGTTGAAGCGGGCCATCAGGTTGGTGAACAGGTTGTCGTTCACGACCGTCGTGTACTCGTCAGGGCCCGTGACGCCGAAGATATGAAAGGTGCTGGGTCCGTTGGGCTTATAAAACCCAAGGTCGGCGTACAGCCTGGCGGTCTCCACCAGTAGCTCGGCGCCCTCGGAGCGAAGAAAGCTCCAGTCTCCGGTCGCCTCGATGTACTGGCTGAGGGCATGGGTGACGTCGGCATTGATGTGGTACTGCGCAGTGCCGGCGGCATAGAAGGCGGAGGCCTCGTCGCCGTTGATCGTGCGCCAGGGAAACAGCGCCCCACGCTGGGAGAGTTCGGCGGCCCGCTCCCGAGCTTTGGGCAGCATCAGGTACCTGAACCTCAGCAGGTTCCGGGCCTGCCGGGGATTGGTGTAGGTACAGAACGGCATGACGTAGATCTCGGTGTCCCAGAAGTAGTGACCGCCGTACCCGTCGCCGGTCACCCCCTTCGCCGCCACGCCATGGTCTTCCACCCGCCCGGTGGCCTGGGCCAACTGAAAGAGATTCCAGCGCACGGCCTGCTGCGTGCGGGGCCGGTCAGCCACCACAACGTCCGAACGCTCCCAGAAGTCGTCGAGCCAGTGGCGCTGGTCAAGGGTGAGCGCATCGGCGCCGCGTTTGATGGCGCGATCCAAAGTATCGTCGCAGCGATCGGCCAGTTCGTCGGGTGGCACCCCGCGGGAGGTGTGGAAGGCGGCGAACTTGGTGATCTTCAGTGTCTGCCCGGCCACCATGCGGGTGTGGACGACGCTCTTTGCCGTGTCGTCGTCGACCTCGGTCTTCACCTCCAACTCGCAGTCGGCCTCCACCAGATGCTCCACCGCGCACGCCACGGTCATCTGGGAGTTGGCACAGCAGTAGCCCAGGGTGGCGCGCCCGTTTCGAACCCGGCTGAGCCGAGGCAAAAGCACCCGATGATCCATGGGTTGCGCCTGACGCGGGTCGTCGCCCTCACCCAGCGCCGCATCGGCAACGTGATACTCGTCCTGGCCATCCTGGCGATTCAACAACTGCGACGAGACGGTCACCGGCGCAACGCCCTCCAGCAGGGTCACCTCCAGCGTCATCAGCGTGAGGTGCCGTTCGGTGAAGCTGACCTGGCGGGTGGAACGCACCTGCAATCGTTCTCCGGCCGGGGTACGCCACAGCAGTGTGCGCTCCAGGGTTCCCGTACGGAAGTCCAGGCGCCGCGAGTACTCCTCGCAATCGGCCTCGCCCACCAGCAGCGGTTCGTCGTTGACGTACAGCTTGATCAGCTTGGGGTCCGGCACGTGCACCAGCGTCTGGCCCACCTTGGCAAACCCGAACGCGTCCTCGGCGTGCTGGATTGACCAGGTCTCGTGAAACCCGTTGACGAAGGTGCCGTGCGTGTGGGCGTCCCGACCCTCCTCGGCGTTTCCGCGAAGACCGAGGTAGCCGTTGCCCAACGCAAACAATGTCTCCGTGGTGCCCAGGTCATGAACCGAGTATTCGCTCTCGACGAGCGCCCACTCGTCGACGGGAAATCTGCCGGGGTCCAGCGCGGCGTCGACATCGAATGGGTGGGCCGGATCAGCCTCTCCGGGGCTGCCCGGACCTCGGTTCATGGTGTTCCCTGCATCTGGGTGGGATCCGCGTCGCCGGCCGGGAGCAACTCGTCCAGGTCGCTCACCACCTGGTGGGCACCGGCATTGACCAGGGCGTTGTGCCCAGCGCCCCGATCCACCCCGATCACCAGCCCGAAGGTTCCGGCTGCCCCCGCTTGAACGCCGGAGATCGCGTCCTCCAGCACCACGGCATGCTCAGGGGCAGCGTTGAGGGCGGCCGCCGCATGGAGGAAGTAGTCGGGGGCGGGTTTGCCGTCGAGGTGTGCCTCGGCGCCGACGTTGCCGTCGACGATCACCTCGAATCGATCGAGCAGCCCGGCTGCTGAAAGGACGGCGCGTGCGTTGCGGGAGGAGCTGACGATTGCCAGCCGCAAGCCGGCGGGCTTCAAGGCATCCAACAGTGCGATCGAGCCGGGGTAGGCATCCACGCCGTCCCGTTGGAGGATCTCGTTGAAGCGATCGTTTTTGCGGGTGCCCAGGCCTGCGACGGTGTGCGCGGCCGCGGGGTCATCGGCGTCTCCGTCGGGCAGGTCGATGCTTCGCGAACTCAGGAAGCTGCGCACGCCATCGGCCCTCGGCTTGCCGTCCACAAACTTGACGTAGTCGTCGTCGGTGAACGGCTGTTGACCATCCAAACCGGCGAGGAAACCGTTGAACATGTCGGTCCATGCACGCCGATGAACATCGGCCGTCGGAGTGATCACTCCGTCGAGGTCAAACAGAACAGCTGCGAACGGTGACCAGTCCATCATCCGAGCGTGTCACATGATGGGGTGCTCATGGGGGTTGGAGCGTCGCTGCGTTGCGGATGCCCGCAACGATGGCTTAGGCGTCGGCGCCGGCCGCCGCCAGGTGCTTGGCCAGGCGTGCCTTGCGGTGGGCGGCGGTGTTCTTGTGCAGCACACCCTTGAGCACGGCGCGATCGATGCGGCTCTGGGCTTCGCGCACCAGTTGCTCGGCGTCGTCGCTTCCCTGGTCGGCGGCCGCCACAGCCAGCTTGACGCGGCTGCGGATCTCGGATCGGACCGCCTTGTTGCGCTCGTGTGCCCGCTCGTTCTGGCGGTTTCGCTTGATCTGGCTCTTGATGTTTGCCACAGGGGGCTCCTGGAGAGAGGGGAGAGGGGATGACCGCGTGCTGCGGCAAGCCCGTGAAGGATAGCGGGCCGCCCGGGGTGGCTGCGACACGCCGGGTGATCGGAGGCCTGTTCTGTGTCTCAGACCGGGTCGAGATCATTTGCTTGTGGGCCGGGGAGCTCAGCTTCGGCCGAGCAGGTTCAGGGCCGCTCGGTACGAACCCTTCAGCAGCGGTGCTGATCGCACCCTGTGTTGGGCCCGCACCGCTCGGGAGCCCATCAGCGCATCGAGCCGCTTTTGTTGGTGATGGGCACGCGTCCGGGTTCGTCCCAGATCCCGTTCGGCGGTCTTCAGCCGTTTCCGAGTCTCGGCCAGCTCTTGTCGCAGGGTGTTTCGTTCACCCTGCACCATCGTCAGGTTTTTGGTGTCCCGATCGCTTCGAGCGGCTCGTGGACGCAGGTCCCACACCTCGGTCTCCAGGTTGTTGACATCACGAGTGACGCCCGACAGGAAGGTACCCATGGCGTGAGCGGACTCGAGAGCGTCCGGCAGTTCGGACGCGAGGGTGTCAACGGCTGCCTGGTACACGTCGACCAGCGCGTCCACTGCTTGAGTCACCCCGGTGTTGGCCCGCACCCAGTTGGTCACCGCGGCGGCGTCCGAAGGGTCATAGCCGGTGATCTGATCGAGGATGGTGGCGCTGGTGGCCGGTAGCGTTTGGGCGCGGATCCCGAAGTTCAGGCGTCGCAGATGCTCCACGTTGTCGCTGCGCACCAGCGGGCCGAAGGCCCGAGAGGATCCGACCATCACCGTTGCGCCCGCGGCGATGGCCTCCAGAGCGGAGCGTCCCTGGGCCAGCACCAGGTCGTACTCCCCCAACAGCTTCTCCGGGTTGGGCGTGGAGGTGCCCATCTTGTCGCCAACAACGTCCAGGTGGGCGCCAATCGTGCCTGCCGCCTCCCTGGCCGCCTTCAGGTAGGGCGAGCCCTCGGAGACGTAGTTCGAGAACAGCAGCATTCGTCGGGGGGTGGGCCCGGGCTCGGCGACCAGTTGAAATCGGTCGAGGTCGACGAAGTTGGGCACCACGACGACGCGTTCGTCGGGCACGCCGTGCTGGAGGGTCAGGCGGTCGCGGACCGCCTCGTCGACGGCAACGTAGCGGGTGACGTTGGGGTGCAGCACCGGCTGCTCGGGCCATGGCCGCCACCCGTGGCTCACTCCCACCATTGGCACGTCGCCGTAGTAGGCAAGCGCCGACATGGCAACCAGATGGTGCTGGCCGTGGATGACGTCCGGCCGAACACCGAAGGTGGTCAGGTCGTCGCTCACCGGCACCGTGGCGTTCAGGAGTTCGTCGGCCACAGCGCCCAGCTCGGAGCAGTACACCATGGGCCGATGGCCCCGCCGCAGCAGTTCGATGGCCAGGTCGCGGACGTAGAGCTCTGAGCCCCACCGGCTGGACATCTTCCGGTTGGTGATCAGAATCTTCATGGGCGGTTTCCAATCCGGTCGGTTGGTTTGGTGATCGATGCCGACGAGCGTCCGGCGGCGCGGGCAAGCAGCTCGTCCGCAGAGGGAGCGAAGTTGGTCAACGCCCGGCGGCCCCGGCGGCCGTCGCCGGCCAACAACTCTCGCAGCATGTCCACGCCGGGAGCGGGGCGGTGGGGCCCGATCAACAACGCCAGATCGTCCCGGCGGAGGCTGCGGTGCAGCGCCTCCACCAACGGACGAATCTCCCGGTACACGGTGACCTCCAGGCCCCATGAGCGGAGGGCCCCGAGGAGGGCCTGTTCCTCCGCATCGGTTGCCCAGTCGACCGGGCCCACGAAGTCTTCGTTTCGGGTGACGTGCACCTCGTCCACGTCGAGGCGCACCAGGATGCCGCCCAGGATCTCGCCCAGCTGGGCGTTCATGGGGATTCCACGGTTGCCCCGGACGGAGATACCGGCCAAGAAACGTCTGGCATCTCGGCGCAGTGGCGCCAAAGCATCCTCCAGGGTGTTGGCCACGCTGAGGGGGTTGCACATGTCATCGACGAGCGTGAACGGATGACGGGTCACCACCTGGAGTCGACGAGGCAGTCCCGCGTAACCGGCAAGCCCAGCCTCGACGCCCGCCGGGTTTGCCCCGGCGACCAGCGCAGCCGTCGCGGCCAGCGCAGCGTTGGTCAGCACGTGCGCGCGCAGCAGCGGGTTGGTGATGGGGACGATGGCCTGGGGGCGGCCGGTCAGCCGGGCGAACTCGGGGCCGAAGTGCAGCGCGTCGTCGGTGATTCGCGCCACCGACCCGGGTGATCGGCCGACGGGGATGTCGATGGCGCCGGTGCCGGCGGCCACTTCCACCACGGCTGCGTCATCGCCGTGGAAGACCGCCACCCCGTCGGGCCCGAGTCCCTCGAACAGCGAGCGCTTGACGGCACGGTAGCCGGCCTCGCTGCCGTGCACATCAAGGTGGTCCACCCCAATCGTGGTGCACACGGCGATGCCGACGGCCACATCGGCGACCCGTGCATCCGAGATGGCCTGCGACGAGACCTCAAGCACTGCGGTGGTGCTGCCCGAATCCCGAACTTCGCCCAGCCAACGCTGCAGCTCGGGAGCGTCGGGAGTGGTCAGGGTGGGTTTGGTCGTCGCATGGTCGATGCCCGCCAACTCGCTGCACGAGAAGGCGCTGGACATGCCGGAGCGGTGCAGGCAGGCGGCGGTCATCAACGTGCACGTGGTTTTGGCGTTGGTGCCGGTGATGCCGATCATGGCGATGTCTTTGGAGGGAAACCCGTGGAGAAGGGCGGAGCTCAGCGACATGGCCCGCCGCTCGTCGTTCACCTCCAGCACCGGCACGCCCTGGGCCCGCAGTTCTTCGACCAACTCGGCGTTGGGCTTGCTCCAGCACACCGCCACCGCGCCATCGAGCACCGCCCTTCGAACCGCAGCCGGAGCCCGCTTGGCGCCAAGCAGGTTGATGTGCAGGTCGCCGGGTCGGGTGGGTTCCAGGCTCCAGGTCACTCCCTGGTAGTCGGGCGCACCGGCCAGGTCGGGCACCCGGTCGAGCAATCCGAGCCTCGTGAGCCGGGTTGCCAGATCGGCCAGCGGTGTCTGAGGGCGAGTGAGGGTGGCGCCGGTCATGATTTGGGTTGCGCCATCGAGAGCAGCCGGTCGCGCACGCTCAGCAGATCGGCCCCGGTACCTGCCAACACCACCACCGCACCATCTCCGGCCGCGGCCAGTTCATCGGCCATCGTCACCGGGTGGTCCAGGTGGTCGGTCCCGATGCCCCAGCCTCCGGCGGCGATGCCGACCACTCCCGCTGCCGCAGCCCGATCCAGGATCGAACAATGCAGCCCCTCGACGGCGGTGGGTCCGTCGTCCACCGGACCCAGAATCGCGTAGCGTGCGTCGGCCGGGTGTTCGGCCAGGGCGGCGACGGCGCCGATCACGGCGCCCACCGAGGTGGCATCGCTGCGGTCCCAGACCGCCACCCCGTCCGGCAACGTGTGAACGGTGGCGTCGGTCAAGCGGGTCGACATGGCGGTCACCGCATCGTCGACCTCGGGCCCCGTGCGTGCGAGCGCAGCGCACGCCGTCAACGCGGCACCCTGAGCGTTCGCCAACCATCGGCGGCTCGCGTCGGTGGGTAGCGCCCCGCTGCTGGTTCTCCCCGACACGTCAAGGTGCAGCGTTGTCTCGCCGGCCGCGTTGGTGCCGACGCGGTAGGTGTGGCGTGGTCGTGGGGCGATCCATGGGTCGAGGTCGTCCTGCAGGCCCTCTGGGATCACCACGTGTGTGTCGGGTCCGCAGGCTGCCAGCACCTCTTCGGTCTGCCTCAGCGTTCCGTCCGTCCCCATCATGGCAACCTGTCGGGGTCCCAGGTCACCGATGACAAGCACGTGGGGATCCAGCAATGCCGCATCGGCGCCGGCGCACCCTCGATGGCGACGGTTGAGTTCCACGACCAGTGGCTGATCAGGCCCGTGGTTCAGCAGTGCCAGCGGAACCCGAAAGCGTTCGGTGCCGGGGATCTCCCGTTCGTCCGGCGGCCCGGGTCGGACCGGGGTGTCAGTGCGGCCACTCAAGGCAACCCGAAGGAGTTCGGCCATGGCCCATGGCGCGTCCGTGGCGATGACACCGACCCGGAGCGCGCCGGCCGGTCGCCCGCGATCGTCCCCGGCCATCGACCGCAACATGGCCTCGGTGCTGGGTCCGATGACCGCGGTACCCCCCACCCACGGGCGCTCCGTCAGGTAGGGCACCCGTTCGGCGATTTCGTCCTCCAACCTCAGGCTGGTGTCACCAAGCGGCGGCGGGTGAGCGGACGTGGCGAAGAGCAGGTTGTCTTCGCCCACCACCTCACCGGGATCGATCGCAACCCGCTGCACCACACACGAGGGTCCCTCATGGCCGGCACCGGTTAGTTCAGCGATCTCCAGCGTGGTGAAGTTCATCGTCGTCGTCCGTCGGTGGAGGCTGAAGCGTGGTTCGGGCAGGTTGTTGGTTGGCCTCGGGCGCAGCTCCTGGCTGCTCACGGGGCAGGGTGAAATCACTCATTAGTATGTCAAACGCTCAGGGTGGTGGAGGACAAAGAACGGGGGTGATACGTGCGGGTTTTGGTGGTACTTGGAGGTCAATCCCCAGAGCATGAGGTGTCGGTGGCCTCCGGTCTTGCCGTCATCTCCGGGCTTGAACAGGCTGGACATGAGCTCACCGCCGCCTATATCGACCGTGATGGTTCGTGGCATTCGGTCGAGGTTGAGGGTGTGTTGCCGAGCGACGCCGACCCGGGCGAATGGGCGCTGTCGGATCCTTGGAGCCTGCTGACCGCTTCGGGCACGGCACCTCGGGTGGTGATGGCGGTGCTTCACGGTCCCTGTGGCGAGGATGGCGTCATCGCAGCGTTGGCCCAACTGGCAGGGGTCGCCTGTGTCGGCAGCGGCATGTTGGCGAGTGCACTGTGTATGGACAAGACCGCAGCAGGCGATGTGCTCGATGCCCGAGGGATCGCTCAGACCCCCTGGCTGGGCATCCATCCCGGCTCGACATTGCCGTCCTACGAGGAGGCCGCCGAACGGCTTGGCTCAACAACCCTGTTCGTGAAACCCGCCAACCTGGGTTCGTCGATCGGTATCACCAGGGTGACCGAGGCCACCGGATGGGGCCCCGCCCTGTCCCAGGCGCTGGGTTATGACGACACGCTGATCGTCGAGGCCGCGGTCGAAGGACGCGAGCTGAGCGTGTCGATGCTGGGAAACCGCGCGGATGGATATGAGGTGTCCGAGGTGTCCGAAACAAAGCCGCATGGTGCGTTCCTCGACCATGCGGACAAGTACGGCGACGGTGCCGCCATGGCCCAGGTACCGGCGGGCATTGACGCTGACCTGCGTGACCGCGTGCGTGCCACGGCGCCGGTGGTGGCCGATGCGCTCCGCGTTGACGGCATCGCTCGGGTCGATCTGTTTCTCACCGTCGACGGACAACTGCTGGTGAACGAGGTCAACACGATGCCCGGCTTCACGGCCGCATCCACCTTTCCCCGCATGTGGGCGGCCGCCGGTGTGGAGTTTCCCGATCTCCTCGATCGTGTCTGTGCCCTCGCCATTCGCCGGCATCAGCGGGCCCGCCTGCGAACCGACGCAGGCGTTCCTCGTGCAGCCCAGCATGCGGCCGAGGTTGAGGAGGCGGCTGACCAATCGGAGAACTCCGGCGCGGTCACCGTCAGGGACGCCAAGGTGGGCGACTGGGGCCGCATCGGCGAATTGACCGTGGCGGCCTACGCGGCGGTACCCGGAAGGCCTTGGATGCCGGAGTACGACAGCGTGTTGGCCGACACCGAGGCACGGGCGGGGCGGGCCACGCTGTTGGTGGCCGAGGACGCCGCGGGCCGCGTGGTGGGCTCCGTTGGCTACTCACCAGTGGCCGGCACCGACGGTCGGGTGGGGCGAGCCCGTCAGGTGGCGGTCGACCCTGAGGCGCGGGGTCAGGGGGTTGGCAGCGCACTGATGATCGAGGTCATGAACCGCCTGCGGGCGGGTGGCGCCACCGAGATGGTGGAGCGCACGGCCGACTACATGACCGGTGCCCAGGCGCTCTACAGGTCCCTGGACTTTCGGCGGGCACCGGAGTGGGACGAGGTACAGCGCGACGGCCCGCCATTGCTGGCCTTCCGCCGCCACCTGTAAACCGCCCTGCGCTGTTCCGGATCGGGCGGCACAAGGCGTGCCCTGGTGGGTCGCTCAGATTCCCGGATGGTCGATCAGTTCGGCGATCACCTCGTCGATCACGTCGTTGCGGCTTCCTTTGATCAAGACCGCCGAGCCGTCAGGGAGCGCGTCCACCCGTTCGCGCAGTTGGCGGCGATGTTCCACCACGGGTGTGCCGTAGTTCGGCGCCCGGTACGCCAGCATTTCCAGACCCAATTGCTCGGCTCGCTCCCGTGCGATGGTGTGGATCAGTTCCACGTAGGCCTTGCCATCGACGAGCGGTCCCATCACGGCCAAACGGTCCGGCGCGTCGATGGCGGCCAGCGCCTCCAGGGCACCCAGCACCGATTCGAGGGTGGCGTTGAAGCTGTCGTCGATCACCAGGATGTCGCGGTCGATCCGGTGCATCTGCATGCGTCGGGCAGGTGGTTCGGCCTGCTCGATACCAGCGACCGCCGCATCCAGCGGAACGCCCACGGCAAGTGCCCCGGCCAACGACGCCAACACGTTGGTCACGTGATGCTCGCCTCGCACGGCGGGGCGAAGGTCGGCCTCACCCCACGGCGTGGCCACCGACAGGCTCAACGACAGATCCCCGGAGAGGCGCACACCGGTTGCCCGAACATCGCCGACTGAGCCATAGGTCAACACGGTCGCGGTGGTTCGGCCGGGCAGCCCCTGGGCCAGCGGGTCGTCGGTTGAGATCACGGCGGTACCGCTCGCTGGAAGGTCCTCCACCAGCTCGCCTTTGGTGGCCACGATGCCGGCCTGTCCGATCATCGAGCCCTGATGCGCCCAGCCAAGCTTGGTGATGATCGCCACGGACGGCTTTGCCACCCCGCCCATCAGGTGCAGGTCGCCCCGGTAGCGGGCTCCAAACTCAAGGACCAGGCATTCGGTGTCGGACGGGGCCGAGGCGAGGACGCCCGGCATGGAGAACTTGGTGTTGAACGAGCGAGGCGTGGCGTGGGTGCGATACGTCGTCGACGTGGCCGCCGCGGTCAACTGTTTCACCGTGGTCTTGCCCACCGACCCGGTAATGCCGATGCAGCGATCGGTGAGCCGGGGTCGGACGTAGCGCCCCAACGCCAACATGGCGGGTTCCACCTCGGCCACCACGATGGCGGAGCCCCCAACGGGGGCCACCTCGCACAGGTACGGCCGGTCGGCGCTGACCGCCCGTGGCGTGTGACGGTTGGTGTCGTCGCGGAGAAACCGGTGGTGCCCGGCAACGAACAGTTCGTTGGGGCTGGTGCCCAGCTCGCGCACGTCAAAGCGGTACTCGTCGACCGGCCGGGAACGCCCCTCATGGACGCCTCCTACCGCCGCAGCGATCTCAACGGTGCTCAGCCGCATGCCCGGTCCTGTGGGTCGGGTTTGCTGATCGAGGGGTTCACGCCGACCGATCGTAGGGTTTCAACCCCTCGGCGGGTGGAGCGTTCAGGCTACGTTCAACAAATCCCCTTACTTCGGAGTTGAACATGGCCGAGTTCCCGAGCGTCGCCGACGTCATCCAACAGCTGCGATCCGATCTGGAGAAGGCGGTTTCCGAGGGGGACGATCACGACATCCGATTTGGTCTGGGCGATATCCAGGTCGAACTCGAGGCTGTCGTATCTGCCGAGGCGGGCGGTGGCCTCAACCTGAAGGTCCTGGGCGTAGGCTTCGAAGGTGCCGGGAAGGGCACCTCAGCCTCCACCATCAAGCTCACGCTCAACCTCAACCCCAAGCGGTCCGATGGTGACGGCGGATGGGACAACGTCGTTGCCGCCCGTCCCATCGGGTAGATCGTGCCGACACCCCGCCCCGACCTGGCAGGCTCGTGGCGCTTCGACGGTCCGGCGCGCCTGTGCGAGGTCGAACTTGGTGGGTCCTTGTTGAGCGGCTGTGCCATCGCCAACTCGCTGGTGGTCACCTGCGCCCACACCACTGGCCAGCCGGTGCCGCTGGGAGGTCAGGCTCTCGTTCGTCGTCAAGGGCCCGATGGTGCTACCGAGGTTGTCGCGACCACGGTGTTCCTGGGGAGCGAGGTCGACGTTCGTCTGCTGTACACCCATGAGCCGGTGGTGCACCTTGCCTACCCCGTGCCCTGGGGCGGGTTGTTGAGCGACGCTGTAGACGACTGTCGGGTGTGGGGCGCTCCAACCGCGTCGATGCGTGGCAACGGCGACCTCTTCGACGGGGCCTGCATGGTGGAAAGCGGCGCTGGCGGTAGCCGCCGATTGACGGTGAGGTTGCGACCCCGATCGGTACGGACCGATTCCGAAATCAATTCGGAGAAGCAGGCGTCGGACGCGGCGCTCTGGGCCGGTATGTCCGGCGGTCCGGTAGCCCACAGCGGTCGGCTGGTGGGCCTGGTGCGCGCCGTCGATGGCCGGTTTGATGCGCTGGAGGTACTCACCTCGTCGGCCCTTTTGGGGGCCGAGGGGCGGTGGCTGGAAGCAGAAGGTGACGGGTTCGGCGGCGTGTCCAAAGCCGGTACGTTGCGCGCCGCCATCTGGGCGGCTCTCGCCGAGCAGGTGGCCGCCTCCAATCGCGGCCTGCTGGTGCCGGTGCCGGTCACGCCGGTCGGCCCGCCCGGCGGGCCGGCCATGGTGTTGGAGGCACCGGTGGTGCCGCCCCTCGACGAGCGCCTTCGGCCCATCGAAGCCCTCCAGTACCGCCACGCGGTGGTGCCACTGATCGAGGGCGACCCGGTGACGCCACGGGTGGAACACGGCGATGTCACAACTGGCCACTCTGACCCGGATATTGCAGCCGGGTAGCGGGTTGTTGGTGGTTTGACGCGGCAGGTGCCCCTGCTGGCTGGAAGAATGGAGAGTACGAACAGCTCTATTCGACTAGCGAGAGGAGCACCTGCCAGGTGAATGCTACAGGCGCGTTGTTTGATGCCGGGGAACTGATCGGACAGCCCCGCCGCCGGAGTGCTTCGGTGAAGGTCAAGGTGAGCGATGACAAGGTGACCGGGGTGGGCGGGGTGGCGTTGTGGGGACCGATGTTGGACAACCTGAACCTGGTCGGTGTCGCCGATGGGCGCCGGTTGCGGCCGATCGGGCCTGGCGGCTACACCGGCGGGGAGTGCTATCGGGCGTTGGTCGAGATCCTGTTGGCCGGAGGCGATTTCTTGTCGGACCGGTCCCTGTTGGATGGGCCGACCCAACAGTTGCGGGGCGCTCACGTGTTGCCCTCACACGCGACGATGTTCCGGTTTTGTGGCGGAGCCGATTTTGGTCGGGTCCAGAAAGCCGCGGCGGTGAACCGGACGATGTTGGCTCGGGCGTGGGCGTCGGGTGCGGGACCTTCTGGTGGGATGGTCACGGTTGATCCCGATGCCACGCTGGTCGACACCTACGGGCCGGACAAGGAAGGTTCGAAGTTCTCCTACCGGGGCGAGGTTGGCTTGTCACCGCTGATCGGGGTGTGTGGTGAGACCGGTGACGTGCTCGCGATCCGTGCCCGGTCTGGGAATGCCCATCCGGGCCGGGACAACGCCGGGTTCATTCGAGAGTGTGTGTCGGCGATCCCCGGCCCGGTCCGGGAAACAACGAACCTGTGGGTCCGTGTCGATTCCGCCGGCTACCAACACGCCGTGTTCGACACCGTCGAGGCGCTGGGTGGGGTGTTCTCCGTGACCGCGCCACAACGGTCCAACGTGAAAGCGAAAGTCCGGGCGTTGGCCACCAACCCTGACACGCAATGGGTGCCAGCGTTGGCCGGCGAGGCCAAGCGGGGTTCCGAGGTCGCAGAAACACCTTTCGTGATGGGGCAAGGCAAGACCCGGCGCATGTTGCGGATGATCGTGCGCCGTCAACGCACCAGCGCCGGTGACCAGTTGTCCTTTGATGATCTTGACGGTTGGAGGTTCCATGCGATTGTCACGAACCTTCCCGCCCTGTTCGCACCCCCAGCAGAGGTCGAGGCCCACCATCGGCTTCGTGGCGGGATCCCCGAGGACACCATCCGGCAACTCAAGGAAGACTTTGGGCTGATCCACGCGCCGGTGAAGAACTTCTTCGGGAACTGGTTGTGGTGGCACGCCTCTGTGCTTGCTCACAACACCGCCCGCTGGGTCCGTCACCTCGGGCTGCCCCCGACGTTCAAACGGTGCCGTGGGAAACGGCTCCGCCTCGCGTTCTTCAATGTCGCAGCACGAGTTGTCAACCACGCCGGCGGCCTCGAGTTGCGGCTCCCACGATCCCACGCCTGGGTCGACGCGTTCATCGAAGCCCTCACACGCATCCGGGCCCTGCCCGCGTTCGCCTGACCCGGCCAGGCACCCACACACCCAGACTCAGCCCGGACAACCCGCCCACACCACAACCTTCTGCCTCACCGCGCCCCAAAACCAGACAAACACCATTCAACCTCACACCAGAGGCAGCACCCACCCAAACCAGTGGCCTACACGCCGTTCAAGAACCGGGCTGCAATATCCGGGTCTGAGACGGTCGAGTCGATTCTGGACCAATTCCTGAACGGCGAGGTGCGCTTTGATGCTGCGATGCTCACCGGCGCAGGGGGCATGGGCAAGTCCCGAGCGGCTCAAGAACTCATGATCCGTGCGGCTGAGGCCGGTTGGACGATCGGCTTGACCCGCGGCGGGCTTGCGGCGGCCGCCGAGGGCGCCGGCCTGCCTGCCGGACCTCTGCTGGTTGTGGTCGACTACCCCGAGGATTCCCCAACCGAGGTGGGGCGGTGGATGGAGGCCCTGATGCGCTCGGCGGGTGGATCTGGGCAGCGGGTTCGGGTGTTGCTGCTCAGCAGGCGTCGAGGTTCGCTGGTGAGCGCAATGGTGCGCGAACTCACGCTGGACGCCGAGGATGTTCGTCCGCTGGGTCAGAAGGGCACCGGAGACCTTTCTGCGCTGGCGTCGTCAGCTCGACATCAATTCCGTCGGCTTGGGCTGGACGTGGCCGCAGTCGATGCAGGCCGACCGGTATCGGCCGGCGACACCACGCTGTTGGCGCTGGCGTCGGTGCTCGTCGGTGGTACCGCCGCCAAGGACGTCTTTGCCAAGCTGCTCGCTCGGGAGCGACGGTTCTGGCGCCGGCATCTGGTTCGGACGCAGTCGCAGGAAGCGGTGTCCGACGAAGTGCTGGACCGCGCGGTCGCCGGGCTCTCACTCGGCGGGAACGACGGCCCGGCTGCGGCAGCGGTACGGCTCGCCCAGGTTGGCGTCCCCTCCGAGTGCCGGGAGGCTGTCGTCGATGGCTTCCCGGGGCTGTACGGGCCGGGGTTCGCCGCGTTGCATCCCGACCCCGTCGCCGACCATCTCATTCGCTCGACGCTCACGCCCAACGACTTGCTTGTCGCTGCTCTGGCTAGTGAGGGCCGTCAGGCAATCGAGGTGTTGTCGTCGATCGCTCGCACGGTAACGGCGACGGATCCTGGCGATTTCGCGCAAGACCTCAGGTGGTGCCTGGTGGATTTTGCGCAACAGTTCGGTGGTTGGCTGAACGCCGAGTTCACGCGTCTTGTTGGTGAGGATGGTGGCAGACCAACCGCCTTGGGGTTGGGGCTCGCCGCGGCCCGCTTGGTCGATGCGCTGCCATGGGGTGATCATCCCGCTCTCGACAGTTCGGTTGGTTCGGTGCTCGCTCGTGAAATCTCGGCGCTCAACAGCCTGGAGAGTGCGGTCGGAACCGAAGCCAGCAACCTGGCTATCCCCCAACAGCATCTCGCAGTGAGCATTGATCGCCAACAACAGCGGGTTGCGCGTGCCCAAGCCGAACAGAACCCCGCCTACCAACCCAACCTCGCCGCGGCGTTGAACAACCTCGCCATCACACTCGCTGCAACCGGTGACCGTGCCGGTGCGCTCCCCCCAGCCCAAGAAGCCGTCACCCTCTACCGTGCCCAAGCCGAACAGAACCCCGCCTACCAACCCGACCTCGCCATGGCGTTGAACAACCTCGCCATCACACTCGCTGCAACCGGTGACCGTGCCGGTGCGCTCCCCCCAGCCCAAGAAGCCGTCACCCTCTACCGTGCCCAAGCCGAACAGAACCCCGCCTACCAACCCGACCTCGCCATGGCGTTGAACAACCTCGCCATCAGGCTCGCTGAAACCGGTGACCGTGCCGGTGCGCTCCCCCCAGCCCAAGAAGCCGTCACCCTCTGGCGTGCCCAAGCCGAACAGAACCCCGCCTACCAACCCGACCTCGCCGTGGCGTTGAACAACCTCGCCAACAGGCTCGCTGAAACCGGTGACCGTGCCGGTGCGCTCCCCCCAGCCCAAGAAGCCGTCACCCTCTGGCGTGCCCAAGCCGAACAGAACCCCGCCTACCAACCCGACCTCGCCGTGGCGTTGAACAACCTCGCCAACAGGCTCGCTGAAACCGGTGACCGTGCCGGTGCGCTCCCCCCAGCCCAAGAAGCCGTCACCCTCTACCGTGCCCAAGCCGAACAGAACCCCGCCTACCAACCCGACCTCGCCATGGCGTTGAACAACCTCGCCATCACACTCGCTGAAACCGGTGACCGTGCCGGTGCGCTCCCCCCAGCCCAAGAAGCCGTCACCCTCTACGAGCGGCTGGCAGCGGAGGAGCCGGTTTACGCCGATGTTTTGGCACAGGCAAAGGAGACGCTGCGGGGGCTGCAGGATGCCCCCGAGTAGCCTGACCGGTTCTCATGGCCACGCTTGACCACATCCGCAATTTTTCGATCATCGCCCACATCGACCACGGGAAGTCGACCCTGGCCGACCGGCTGCTGGAGATCTCTGGAGCGGTCAACGCCCGGGACATGCGTGCCCAGTACCTCGACTCGATGGACCTGGAGCGCGAGCGGGGTATCACCATCAAGTTGCAGTCGGTACAGATCGACTGGGCCGACCACAAGCTTCACCTGATCGACACGCCGGGCCACGTCGACTTCGGTTACGAGGTCAGCCGCAGCCTGGCCGCCTGCGAGGGCGTGGTTCTGGTTGTTGACGCCAGCCAGGGGATTGAGGCTCAGACGCTGGCCAACTGCTATCTGGCGCTGGAGAACGACCTCGAAATTGTCGCCTGCCTCAACAAGATCGACCTGCCCGCGGCCGAACCGGAGCGGGTGGCGGCCGAGATCGAGTCGGTGCTTGGGATTCCGGCCGACCAGGTGCTGCACATCTCGGCCAAGACCGGCGAGGGCGTGGGCGCCCTGCTGGACGCGGTCATCGAGCGCATCCCGGCACCGGAGGGCGACAAGGACGCCGACCTTCAGGCGCTGATCTTCGACTCCCACTTCGACCAGTACCGCGGCGTGGTCAGCTCGGTGCGGGTGATGAACGGGGTCATGCGGACCAACCAGAAGCTGTCGTTCCTTCAGGCGGGCAGTACCCACTCGGCCGAGGAGATCGGCGTTCGCCGCCCGATCAACACCCCCACCAAGGAACTGGGCCCCGGCGAGGTGGGCTACCTCATTGCCGGAATCAAGGATGTGGGTGAGGCACGCTCGGGCGAGACCGTCACCGGGTTCGGGCATCCGGGCGAGCCACTGGACGGTTACGCCGAGCCCAAGCCCATGGTGTTCTGCGGCCTCTACCCGGTGGAGGGCGACGCCTTCGAGGAACTGCGGGAGAGCCTGGAGAAGCTTCGACTGAACGACAGTTCGTTCACCTACGAACCCGAGACGTCCGGGGCGTTGGGATTTGGGTTTCGCTGCGGGTTCCTGGGCCTGCTGCACATGGAGATCGTGCGCGAACGACTGGAGCGCGAGTTTGACCTTTCACTCATCGCCACCGCCCCGTCGGTGAACTACGAGGTGGAGACCACCGCCGGCGAGATGTTGCAGGTGCACAACCCTTCCAGCCTGCCACCGCCCACCGAGATCGAACAGATCAGCGAGCCGCAGCTGCGCATGACCATCCTGACCCCGGCCGAGTACGTCGGCACGATCATGGAGCTGTGCCTCAGCCGTCGGGGCGAGCAACGCTCCATGGAGTACCTGTCACCCGAACGGGTTGAATTCGTCTACCGGCTGCCGCTGGCCGAGGTGGTCATCGACTTCTTCGATGCGCTGAAGAGCCGCACGCAGGGCTACGCCAGCCTGGATTACGACACCGACGGCTACCTGCCCGCCGAGTTGGTGCGGGTGGACATCATGTTGAGCGGCGAGAACGTGGATGCCTTCTCTGCCATCGTGCACAAGGAACGGTCCTATGAATATGGCCGCCGAACTGCGGAGAAGCTGAAGGAACTGATTCCTCGGCAACAGTTTGATGTGCCGATTCAGGCCGCCATCGGAGGGCAGATCATCGCCCGCGAGACGGTCAAGGCGTTCCGTAAGGACGTCACCGAAAAGCTCTATGGCGGCGACATCACCCGCAAGCGCAAGCTGCTTGAAAAGCAGAAGGCGGGCAAGAAACGCATGAAGTCGATCGGCAAGGTGGACATCCCGCCGGACACGTTTATCAAGGCCCTCCGGATGGACTGAGGGTTGCTGGTGGCGGCGCCGCGGCGCCACCGTGCGGTGCTCGACTCATGTCTGTGGGGTCTCACCGGTAGAATCCCCTGTCCATGACTTCGATCGGCTTTCTCCTGCGCGCAATTTGCAACAGCGCAGCGGGTGATGCCCGGGTGGGCGGCGCCGCCGTCGGCGAGGTGCGCCATGGCTGATGAACGCAAGGTCGTGCTGGACGACCGCAAGTCGGCGGTGCTGCGAGCCGTGGTGCAGAGCTACATCGAAACCGCCCAGCCGGTGGGATCGGGCAACGTTGCCGGCGTCCCCGGGGTGGAGGTGTCGTCGGCCACGGTCCGAAACGACATGACCTTCCTCGAGCAGGAGGGTTACCTGGCTCAGCCCCACAAGTCGGCCGGACGAATCCCCACCGAGAAGGGGTACCGGTTTTTCGTCGACCACCTGGAGTTGCCCAGCGAACTGGACGAGCCCGAGTCTCAGCGTGTGGGGCAGTTCTTCGCCCACGCTCACGGCGAGTTGGAGGGACTGTTTCAGGAGGCATCTCACCACCTTGCTCGGCTGACGTCGACGGCCGCATTAACCGTGGGGGAGCGGGGCAGCACCGAGACGGTGCGCTCGGTGCAACTGGTGTCGCTTTCGGACCGGCTGGTGGTTGCCGTGGCAGTGCTGAGCAACGGCATGTTGGCCAAGCGGACCGTCGAGTTGTTAACGCCCCTGGACGACGCTCAGTTGGCAGTGGCCACCTCGGTGCTGTCCGCCCGGATGGACGGTGTGTCGGTGGACGACATGGTTGGCGGCAGAACGCCCACACTGGCCGAAGCCGCCCCCAGGGTGGCGCCGGGCACCCCGGAGGTTGCGCTGGTCGACGAGGTTCTCGCCGGGCTGGCCGAGGCGATGGGCCACGATCACACCGGCCTGTACGTCGAGGGTGCGTCCAACATGGCACGCAGCTTTGAGGAGATTGACACCCTGCATCGTGTCCTTGCCCTGCTCGAGCAGCAGGTGGTGGTGGTGGGACTGCTGAGGGAGTTGATCGAGAAGGGCCTGACGGTGGCCATCGGCTCTGAAACCGGGCTGTCGCCGCTGAGCGATTGTTCGCTGGTGGTGGCCCCGGTGATGGTGGGCCCCGACCGGGCGGCCACGCTGGCCGTGCTCGGCCCCACCCGGATGAACTACTCCGACACGTTGTCGGCGGTCGACACCGTGAGCCGAGAGCTCACCCGGGCTCTCGGCGAAGGCGACTAACCGACTTGGGCGGTCCGGCAGCGCCCGGACCGTCGAGTCGAGCAGCACCCACCCAATCGACACCCATTCCCCCCCCAACTCTGAATCGCAAGGAGCAACGATGGCCCAGATCACCGAGGATCCCTATGAGGTCCTGGGCGTTCATCGCGAAGCCACCCATATTGAGATCAAGGCGGCCTATCGAAAGGCTGCCCGAGACAGTCATCCGGACGCCAACCCGGACGACCCCGGGGCCGAGGCCCGGTTCAAATCGGTGGCCGTGGCCTACGAGATCCTCTCCGACGGCCAGAAGCGCGAGAATTACGACCGGTTCGGCTCGGTGGACGGCAGCGCCGGCATGGGCGACGGCGTGGGCGGCCTTGGCGACCTGTTCGACGCCTTCTTTGGAGGTGGCGGCGGCGGGTTTGGCGCTGGTTTCGGTGGCGGTGCCGCCCGCGGCCGAACCGGACCACAGCGAGGCCCCGACCTGGAGACCACCCTTCGGCTGGACTTCGAGAAGGCCGTGTTCGGCGGCGCTCAGGATGTCACGGTACGAACCGCCGTGGCGTGCGGCACCTGTGAGGCCACCGGCGCCGCACCAGGTACGAGCCCCAAAACGTGTGAAACCTGTGGTGGGCAGGGCCAGGTGCAGTCGGTGCGCCGATCGATCCTTGGCCAGATGGTGACCGCGTCGGCCTGCCCCACGTGTCAGGGCACGGGTGAACTGATTCCCAGCCCCTGCTCGCGCTGCGACGGCGACGGTCGCGTGGTGGAGGACGCAACCCTCACCGTGGATGTGCCCGCCGGCGTCGACGATGGTTCCACCCTTCGGCTGACCGGACGAGGCGCGGTGGGTGGCCGCGGCGGACCTGCCGGTGACCTGTATGTGCACCTCAACGTGGCGAACCACGCGGGCCTGGTGCGCGACGGAACCACCCTGCACCTGGAGGTCCCGGTGTCGGTTGCCCAGGCGACGTTGGGCACCCAGGTGCAGATCGACACGCTGGACGGCCCCGAGGAACTGATCGTCCCTGCAGGCACCCAGTCGGGCTGGGACCACCGGTTTCGAGGTCTGGGCGTGCCCCGTCTGGACGGGCGTGGTCGAGACCGCGGCCGGGGTGAGTTGGTGGCACACGTGGTGGTGGAAACCCCGAACGACCTCACCGATGAGCAGGAAGGCCTGTTGCGCCAGTTCGCAGAACTGCGTGGCGAGGCGGTGACGCCGCCGAAGACCGGACTGGGCAAGAAACTGCGCAGTGCCTTTAAGTGAGTGAGGCGGTGGTCCGGCGCGTTCCGGGTGGCGTCCGATGAATCTGGTCGGGCCACCGACGGACCTGGTGGCCCACGCGCTCGTCGACTCGCTGGGCGCGCTAGCGGCGGACGACGAGCTGACCAGGCATCTATGGACCGCACGACGCTTGAAGGCGGGCACTGCTGTGAGTGTGACCGACGGGGCGGGGTCGTGGCGGCTCGCCCGACTGGGAGCTCCCGGCGAACTGATACCTGACGGCGCCGTGCAGTCGGTCGCCACCCCCGACCCTGTGAGCGTTGCATTTGCGCCCGTCAAAGCGGAGCGGCCGGAGTGGTGCGTGCAGAAGCTGACGGAGGTCGGAGTCGATCGGATCGTCGTGCTTCAGACCGATCGTTCCGTAGTCCGCTGGAAGGGCGATCGCGGGTGCGGCCAGGTGGCCAAACTGGCTCGGGTCGCGAAGGCGGCGCTCGAGCAGTGCCGTCGGGTGTGGCTACCGACCATCGTGGGCCCTTGCACGTTGGATGAGCTGATCGGAAGCGTCGAGTCGGTCACGGATCTGGTGGTTGACCGCCCATGGGTGAGGGCCGACGGGTCGGGACGGCAGGCATCGACCGAAGATCGTTCGCTGCTGATCGGCCCCGAGGGCGGGTTCACCCCCCGGGAGCGGTCGTTGGTGACCGAGGCCATTTCGCTTGGACCCCATGTGATGCGAGCCGAAACGGCGGCGATGGTGGGCGGTGCCCAGTTGGTCGCGCTGCGTGAGTACGGTGAGCGCGGCGACCACGGAGAGCTAAGCTCGGGCGTCACGTTGCACTGATCCGTGGGAGGCGAGGTCCACGGCTGAGACCGGTGGTGAAGGGCCGACGGCCTTTCACGCCGATCGTTGCCGGGGTGCTCCTCGATCGGCGATTGGGCGCGATCCACCGGTCGAAAGGCACACGCAGATGAGCACCGCCGCTTTGGCAGAGGACGAGCATGCGCACAGTCAATATGGCCGCCAGGTGGGGGAGCGACTGCGGCTGATTCGCCGTCAGAAGCGGTTTTCCCTCCAAGAGGTCGAGGCAATCTCCGACCAGGAGTTCAAGGCCTCGGTTCTTGGTGCCTACGAGCGCGGCGAGCGAGCGATCTCGGTTCCTCGTTTGCAGCGCCTCGCCCACTTCTACAAGGTGCCGGTTGATCAGCTTCTGCCCGAAGGCGATGAAGACGAGGCCGCCAAGAGCGACCAGACCGACTCCGGCGCGAAGATCAACCTCGCCCGGCTCGAGGGGCTTGAGGGGTCTGAGGCCGACATGTTGAGCCGCTACCTGCTCATGATCCAGGTGCAACGTCAAGACTTCAACGGTCGGGTGATCACCATCCGCCGGGACGATATGCGGGCCATCGCCTGCATCTTGGGTATGGCTGAGGAGCACGTCCCAGGGCGCCTCGCCGAACTGGGCCTCCGCCTGAACTAGCGACTTGCGACCTCGCCGCGGAACCGGCGTTGGCTTCGGCGTGACCTCACGAGGGCGATGCGTGATGAAGGTAGTCCCGGTTCTGCCTGGCGCGGGTGAGCATCAGGTGAAAGGCATGATCGCGTCTTCGGAACGGAAGGATGCAACGACCACGAAACGAGGACAGCTGCTCTCACCTCAAATAGCGACTTTCGAAATACCATTTTCGGCTGCCTGCTAGTAGACAGATCAGCAGCCAACTCGTCCATCCAGGAGGGCCGAAGTGAGTGATCAGGCGCAAGGGCCGGGGTGGTGGCAGGCCTCGGACGGCAAGTGGTACCCGCCGCAGACCGCCGCTCAACCATTTCCGTCTACCGCTCAAGGCCTTCCAGTCGCATCAGCAGCGAACCCCGGTTCGGGCGATCTTGAAGCAGGCAAGCAAACCCCGTGGTACGAACGAACCTGGGTCCTCGCCCTGTCATTACTGTTTTGCTTTCCAATCGGGCTGATCCTTCTGTGGGTGAACAAGCGGTTCACCCCGACGACCAAGATCATTGTCACAGCGGTAGTGCTTGCCCTCGCTCTGATTGCTGGGATCGCTGACTCCTTGAGCCCACCGGACGAATCGAAGGAGGCGAAGGGGGCCGCCACGTCGGAGGCGCAGACAACTGCGAAACCGACAACCACGGCGCCTCCTGCAACGACTGCGAAGCCGACCACCACGGCGGCACCTGCAACGACTGCGAAGCCGACCACCACGGCGGCACCTGCATCGACAGCAAAGCCGACCACCACGGCGCCTCCTGCAACGACTGCGAAACCAACGACAACCCCGCCGCCTACAACAGCGCCCCCGCCGCCAAAAACGGCTCCGCCTCCAACTCAACCGGCCTTGTCTGTGTCAGAGCAGCAAGCGGTTCGCGCCGCTCAGTCATACCTCGATTATTCCGGCTTCTCACGCCAAGGACTCATCGACCAACTCTCATCCGAGTACGGCGATCAATTCAACGTGCGGGACGCCACCGCCGCCGTTGACAGTTTGACCGTTGATTACAACGCCGAAGCAGTCGAAAGTGCTCGCTCCTACCTTGAGTTTTCCAGCTTCTCCTGCCAAGGGCTCATCGACCAACTTTCATCCCAAGCGGGCGACCAGTTCACCGTCGATCAGGCGACCTTTGCAGCGGGTCAGACTGGGCTCTGCTGACGACGGTGTGGGTTACGCATGGGAGTCGACGAGAAATGCACGACCGGACGACTCATTGCCTTCTTGATTCAGCAGGTGGGGCGCCGTTCTCAATGGTCCACCGCCAATTTTCGCTCGTAAGTCTGGCCACCGCTGAGGCGCTGACGGTGACGCCCAACCCGTGGACGGCCGGGTCGGCGATCACCGGCACGGTGTCGTCGCTGACCGCGAACGGAGCGGTCACGTCCGCACCGAAATACTCCACGTCGGCGCCGATGTCGCCGATCAGCGTGGCGCCCGGCAACGCAGCCAACGCTCGGTCGGCAGCCCGACCGATCCCGGACGAGAGCATGCCTCCGACGTACGCGTCGAAGTTGTGGGAGTGACACCAGCCGAGCACCTCCCGCGCAGCCCGGGGGCCACCAAGCCGGGCCTGCTTGACGCACACCACCGGTCGCATGCCAAGCGCTCGGGCTGCACGGAGTTGCCCCAACGACGTGACGGACTCGTCCAGGCAGATGGGGGTGTCCAACCGCTGGACCAAACGAGCCAGGTCCACCAGCAGCTCGGCCGGGAAGGGTTGTTCGATCCAAGCGAGGCCCAGCGCATCGAGTCGTCGGAGAGCGTCTGCGTGAGCGGGCTGGGTGGGTCGGTAGGAGCCGTTGGCGTCCGCCGCCACCTGCACGTTGGCGTGACCCGTTGCGCGGAGCGAATCGATGACCGCCTGGAGGGGGGCGACGTCATGGCTGGGTGAGACCTTGACCTTCAGCCGCCGATAGCCGGCTGCGGCCAGGACGGACGCACGCTTGCCGAGCTCTGCCAAACCGGCGTCCGAGTTGGGCCCGGTTCCGGTGGTGGTGCTGACGGAGGTACCGGGTGGCAGCCGGTCGCGGACCGCCCCCCACCGCTGTGACAGCGTTGATCGTTCGACGCGGGCGGTCAGGTCTTCGGCGGCGAGCGCCAGGGCGGAACGGGCCATCGGGTGCCCGGGTGCGATGGCGGTTGCCGCATCGACAGCATCCGGGCTGAGCGATCCACCGGCGACGACAGCCGGGATCAGCAGGTTGGTCAGCATGGCCTGCGCTCCGTCGGTGTACTCGTGGAAATAGCCGGGATCGGGCAGAGCCGGGCATTCGCCCCATCCCGAGACGGCAGTGCCGTCATGCATCTGACGAAACTCGACGAGGAGCGTCGGCCGGGTCGAGACGGTTCCATGAGCCGCACGGTGCTCATGGGCCAGGCGCAACTCCACCCGGCGCAGGATGATCTCGGCGCCCACGCTTCCAGCCTGTCACGCGTGCGTGCCCGCTGTGGTTTGGAAGCGGGCCGATTACAGGGTGCGGGGGAGTTCGGGAAGTTCGAGGAGCCTGCCCGGGGGCACCACGTCGGGCACGCCAGGGTCGGGGAGGCGGTCGGCGTTGTGAACCACACACCGATCCCAGTAGGCCTCGGCCTCCTGGGTTGACGATGGACGGCCCAGGGCCTCGTCGAGGTGGGCCCGGGCCTGCTCGAACCAGTGCACATCGCTGCGGGTGACGATGGTGGGACACGTGGTGTTGTCGGCGGACCGCCCGGCGTCTACCTCGGGCTGTTGTGTCGAAACCGCACCGGCCGGCGTCGAGGCCGGCGCCGGGGCGGTACCGACGGTAGGCGACCGGGGGTCGGGGTGGCTCGAGTCGGGCCCTGCGGGAACGGGGGACAATTCCAGCACGTTGGTGTCGGCCGCCGGGCTGGAGCCGGTGACGGCGGTCGTGCTGGTGGGTACCCCGCTTGGCGGCTGCTGTTGGGCTCCGGCCAGGGTTGCCGGGATCGAGATCAGTACCGGCGAGAGGCTGAGTGTGACGGCGACCCGCAACGGGGTTGGCAGGCGTTTGGCATAGCGGGCTGCTCGCTCGTCCCGACCCTGGAGCGCAGCCAACCAGGTGGCCAACATGAGTCCAAGCCACCAAAGCGCCAATGCCCCGGCAACGATGCGCACCGTGAGAACAGCCCACAGCGCCGGTTCGGAGGAGGCAATGAGCTTGAACTCCCGGCCGTTGACTGGAACCGCGCCCGCAGGAGCGCCCCCCATTCGAACCACGCCGGCCGCAACCACAGCGACGCCGACGGTGCCGAGCACTCCCGGCAGCCACCGGGCTCGGCGGAAGGTGTCGCAAACGCTCATGACGCACTCACCGAGGTGTCGAGGGGTGTGGCGTCGCCGTGGGAATCGACGGTGGCCAGGCCGCCGAGGCCTGAGCCGCCTGGCCGTCGGGTCAGCGATTGAGCGCTGGGAACCGTCGCGATCGGACGGAACCGCATTCGATGCTCGGTCGAGGACGGAAATCGGCGGACCAGGAACACCTCGCCGGTGCGTCGCAGCGCCACCAACTCGGTCCAACCGTCGTGGTCGGTGTCGATCAGGACACCGTCGACAACATCGTTGCCGAGCGACCATCGATCATGACCTACCGTCAGCACGCCTGCGCGGTAGTCAACCGAGACGCCACATCCGCTTCCGGTTGGATCCACGCGAGGAGGCGGCACCGCCGGGCGGATGCAGCGCTCCGGCGAACCCACCGCTGGGGGCGGGTCGCCGAGTGCTTTGAGAGCCACGGTGCCTGAGAGGAGGACGAGCGTCAGGCCAACGGCAACGCCAACCCCACGGCGCACGTGGCGACGAGCGGGTGAGTAACGCGTGGTGAGTCGTTTGACCCAGGCCGGTTGGCTGGATGGCGGATGTCGATCGCCGGCTTGTCGAGGCGGTGGGCCTTCCCCGGGGCGTTGAACGAAAGGCCCGGCCACGGCGGCGTCGTCGGCCAGGTGGTCCAAGGAGGAGGCCGCCGAGGCAAGATCGACCAGGTTGCCCGATCGAAGCTCGGCCGCCAGGGCCCCGATTGCCGAGCGCAGCCCGGGTGGCGCATGGTGCATCGCCGAAGCCACCAGCGCGGCAACCATCACTTCGGCCAACGCCTCGCGATCGGCGTACTGCTCGGCAGGTCCGGCAGGCTGGACCGCCGAGCCCAGCGAGCACAGGGTGATCGCCACGTCCGGGTTGGACCCGGGGCGGGACGTATCCGGGGCGGAACTTCTCCAAATGACGTGTGCGGGTTCCAAGTTCAGGTGAGCCCAACCGGAACGGTGCAAGGATCCCAGCGTGCCGGCCAGGTTTGCCAATGCCCGGGTCAGCTGTGATGCGTCGATGGGTGGGGATGCCAGCGTGTGAGCGCCGGCGTCTTCGGTCTCGAACCACGGCACCGGTCGTTCGCCGTGTGCCAGCAGACGAACCACCCCCGGACACTCACATCGCGACAGGGTGTCGATCTCCCGCCGGATCGCCTCCGCAGCCGGCGATGCCTGTGGATGCTCGACGGCGCCCGCCGCATCGGAGATCGGTGCGGCACTTTTGTGAACGAGGCGAACGGTGGCACCGCGTGTGGTGAAGGTCATGGTGTCACTCCAGCCGGGCCGTGGCCCGAGCCGTGACGCGATAGGTGGGCGCGACGCCAGGGAGCGCTGCGCCGAACAGCCGCCTGACGGTGGCCGTGGTGCTGACGGTGACACTGCGTCCATCCCGTCCGATCGACACGACCGTGCCCGTGTTCTGCAACGCCGGAACGTCGAAGGCTGACACCTGCAACCGGGCCAGGTTCTGTGCGGCGCCAGGGCTGACACGTGCGGGTCCACCGGATCGAAGCGAATCGCTGTCCAACATGCCGGCAGCATCGTCGGCGGCGCGCTCGGTGACCTGCACCAGGCGCCGCTGCGCCAGATGAGCCGCCGACAGGTCGATCGCAATGCCCCCGAGCAAGACGATCACGAGGATGCCGGCAGGCACCAGCATCAGCGACGAGGCCCGGTCGTTTCGGCGCGATGCTGTGGCGGCGCGCCGCCCTGCGCCCCACGACATCCACCTCCTCGGCCGCCGTCGGATCACCCCCCGCATGCTGCGCCCCCGCTACGCCAGCCGGTGCCTCGCTCCATCGACCGCCAGGGATCGATCACCTCGGCGCCGGCAGCGGTGACGGTCTTGGATCCGCGACCGACGAAACCGGGCACCCCCACCAGCGGAGCCTGCAGCCGCACCGTCACCCGGGCCAGTCCACATGGGCCAAAGGTCTCGGCATCGGGTGGTGTGATCGACACCGCAACATCGCTGCGGCCCGAAGCGACCAGCGCCGCGCGCGCCGCCGCCTCGGCCCGCGCTGCGCCGCTACCGGGACCATCGGCCTTGGTGTACACCCGCAGGTACTCCCGCACCGCCGCGTCGGCGTCGGTGCGAGCAGCGATGACCGACCAGACGTTGGCGATCATCAAGGTGCCGACCATGGCGACCAGGACACCCGCCAGCAGCCCGTCGGTGCCACCGACGACGCCCCGTTCGTCCACGGGTCGACGCCTCATGTCGGCTCCCGCCGTACCACCACATCTTCGTGAACCCCGCCCAGTCCGGACGCGGCGCCAAGAATGGTGGCGGGTCGGGATCGCACTCGCAGCACCACCGATGCCCCGCCCGGGTCACCAACAAAGCTCAGCTGCACCTGGTCGGCGTGGCCACCCAGGCGGGACCGAGCCCAGGACAGCCCTTCGGCCTGCACCTGTCCGGGTTCGGAGGCGTATCGAGGGTCGGAGGCGGCACGTCGGGCCGTGTCCCACGCAACGTGGTCCACCAGCGAGGAGACCCAGAGGTTCACCAGCACATGGGTGGCCAACAACATGAAGGCCAGGAACACGGTGACTCCAAAAGCCGCCGACAGGGTGCCCGAGCCACGATCCGGTACCCGATGAACTGGTGACAGACGCCGCCGAGAGGTGTTCAGTTGCCGATCTGCTCGATGGTCTGATTGGCCTTGTTGGTCGCCGAGTTGAACATCGCCCGAAACCCCATCCACATCAGGAGGCCCAAGAACGCGATGACCAACACGGCGATCGCCGTGGAAATCACGCCCTCGGCCACGTCGGCCCGGCGGTTGCGTCGGCGCGCCGCCGTCGAGGCGTCGGAGCGCCGGGCCTTGCTCTGAGATGCCTTCATTGGCGCCTGCTCGGTGGTGGCCATGGCATTCATGGTGGGTCCTCTCGGATGGTGATCGGTTGGAGTTGGCGGGGGGAGGGTTGGCGCACATTGCGCTCAACCCGTGAACTGATTGAGCGCGTGGACGAAGGGAACGACCAGGAAGATCACGCCTGGTATGAGGGTGGCCACCGTCACCGGCACCCAGACCATCTGTTCGCGGCGTTCGATGGTTTCCATCAACTCGCGGTGGACCTCCCGCCGGATGCTTCGGGCCTCGAGGCCGATAAGCGCACCGAGGTCACCGGCCTCCTGGTTGAGAGCGAGCACACCCACCAGCCGTGACACCGCATCCACCTTGGCGAGCTGCGCCCATTCGCGAAGCGCCGAGAGCTCGGAGGTGCCACCGCGGATTCGTCGTGAAACCACCCGCAGGTCCTGGGCGCACGCACCACGTGAGCGTCGTCCCAAGCGGGACACTGAGGCCGAAAGGGAATAGCCGGCGGACAGGTGCATGGCCAACTGTTCGGCGACGACCGGCAGCTCGTGCAACACCCGGGTGCGACGCTGCTGGTCGGCCCGGGCCAGACGTTGTTCGATGACCAAAAACGTCAGCAGGGGGGCCGCAACCATCACAAAGATGGTGAGCCCCCATTGCAGTCCGAGCGCCGCAGCCAACAGCGTGCCGCCAACGAGCGCCAGAAGACCCCACATGAGTTGACGAACCCGGAAAGCAGTGGGTTCGTCGTTGCGGTGCAGGCGAAGGAGTCGATCACCGATGTCCTCGTCCAGGCCTACGAGACGGGCGAGCGAATCGCCCCAGGTCTTCGCCAGCGGGGCCACCAGTGCCTGAATCCCGTTGAGTGTGGCTACCCGACGCGCGGGCGCGCCCGGAAGGTAGGGCCGCAGCCGGTGATGCAGCGGCGCCGGATTGAGCCGTGGGAAGGACGCGATCACCAGCACCGAACCGGCAAACAACCCCACGAAGGCGAGCGCAATCGTCCGGGTCATGAACCGAACACCCGTTGTTCATTGGGCAAACGCAGTATTCGTCCAGACCAGACCCAGCAGGAGAAAAGAACTCCGAGAGCCGCCAGGGCCAGCATCTGGCCCAGCGCGCTTTGATAGGCCGCTCGTCCGTCGCCAATCGAAAGTCCGACCAGCGCCATGCCCAGCGGCACCAGCAACACGAATCGACGGGCGAAGCGCACGCCCGCCTGACGGGACTTGGCATCCTTCCGGTCCAGGAGATCCTGACGGCGGTCGTCGGCCAATGCCGCCAGCCGGCGGTCAAGATCGGCGCCGCCCAGTTGATGTGCGATCAGCAGGGTCTCGCAGGCGGAGTCTGCGGTGGGATCCGCCAGTTGATCCCGCAACAGTTCGGTGGTGACCGTGAGGTCGCGGGTGAGCAGCCACTCGCGGTGGGCCGCCTCGAAAGCCGGTCGGAGTTCCTCCGGTGCACGCCGACCCACCTCGAACAGCGCCTGGGGGATGGAGCGGCCCACCGAGGAACACAGCAGGCGGATCTCCTCGATCATGGCGGGCCAGGCCTCGCGGGCCTCCTCCAACTGGTGACGACGGCGGCGGCGGATGAGTCCAACGGGCGTGACGGTGCCGATGGCTGCCAGCATCAGCGACGGCACAGCGGCTCCCATCACGGCCAAGCCGACCACCAAGGCCCCGATGCCGGCCCCCAGCGACATCCCCAGGAGCTGACCCACCGACACCTCGGTCAGGCCGGCCTGGTCCAGCCGCATCCGAGCCGAGTCCCGAAGCTTGGCCGAGTCGAATCTCACGGTGCGACTCACAGGCCCGCCCAGGAGGGGATCGACCAGCAGCGCCATACCCGCCGCTCCGCAGGCAGCCAGCCCCAGGCCGGTTGCGGTGCTCATGTGGCCACCTCGTTCTGGACCGGGCCTGCGCCGTTGCTGTTGGCAGCTTTCTCGACCCGGCTCCTGGCTGCATGGGCCAACGGCAGGGCGTCGTCCAATGCGATCCCGACGCGGGCAAACGCAGCCCCCATGCGCACAGGTACCAGACCGCTCCATTCGAGGGGGCCGTCGTGCCGGCCGCGTCCGAACAACGGAGTCACGGTGAATTGCGCCGCGTCCGTGCCTCCCGCCAGGTCCTCGACGGCCAGGATTTCGGTGACCTGGGGTCCGCTGGACGTGCGTTCGGTGTGCACCACCACGTCAACGGCCTCGCTCACCAGGGTGTTCAATGCCGAGAGCGGCAGGTTGGCTCCCGCCTCGGCCAATTGGCTGATGAAGCGCAGCCGGGTGAGTGCCTGACGGGCTGATCCGGCGTGGATCGTGGTGTAGCCCTTGACCCCGGATGACAAGGTGCGCAGCAGCGGGAGCGCCTCCTCGTCGCGAACCTCACCCACGATGGCCACATCCGGCGCCATGCGCAGGAATCCCGCCACCAGCTGCCGCAGGGTGACCTCCTCCCGCTCGCCCCGGCCTCCACGGGTTTGCATGGACGCCACATTGGCCAGCGGAATGTCGGTCTCGAAGACCTCCTCGGCCACCACCACTCGAAGGGAGGGGTCGAGGTGACCGGCGGCGCAGTTCAAGAGGGTCGTCTTGCCCGAACCTGGAGCGCCGGCGATCACCATGGACAACCGGGCCCCAACGACTGCCCGCAGGAGACGGGCGGCCTCGGTGCTGAGCATGTTGCGATCCACCAGCTCATCGAGTGAGGAGAACGCGACCCCGGTGAACTTTCTGATGTTCACCATCAAGTGGCCACCTCGTGCGAGGTCACGGTGGACGATGTGCAACCGTGAGCCGTCTGGCAGTTGCGCGTCCTGCAGTCCCATCAGCGGTTCGAGGGTGCGGTGCGATCCCGCAGCGTCATCGAGCAGCCTGGTGAGGGTGCGGATGACGTGATCGTCGTCGTGGAACACGTCATGGTGAAACCCACTGTGACCGGCATGCCGCTTCACGAAGATGGCGTCGGGGGCGTTCACCATGATCTCCCACACGTCGGAGTCTTCGAGCAACTCGGTGAGGGGTCCGTACATCGCCAGGTTGAGGAAGGCACGCCGGGCCACCTGTGCCGGATCGGGGATGTCGTGGCTGCGCAGCCCGCGGCGGCACTCCATTGACCAGGCCGCCAACTCATCGGCGATGAGATCGCGTAGGGCATCCTGAGAGCCGCCGACGTCAAGGTCGAGGGCCATGGATTTGGCCCGACGTTGAACGCGTGCCTCGATCTCGGCCAGTGGTGAGCCTGCTTCGTCCTGCTCCTTGATGCTGAGCCTCTGGGCTTGGTCGGCGTCCCGGCCACCGTGGCTCGTCGGTTCCCGATGTTTCGTGCCGGGGACGTGAGGAGCAACGCCGTCGTTCAGGGGTTCTGCGTTCACGGTCGCTCCTCGGAGACGGCGCCATCGTGGAGGTCAATGGGCTCCGGTCCAGCAGCCGCCTGAGTGGCAGGGGACCCTCGACGGTTGCCCTCGGCCGCATGGAGAAGTGCCGCCACCGGTCGCACCATGCTTTTGGGCAGTGGGGTGGCGGCCCGCTGGGCCGCTTCAACCGAATGGCGCTCGGGTAGGAAGGCGTTGGTGCTGACGCCTGACATGCGCCGGTTGGCGTCATCTGCGGTCACCTGATGAGCAACCCGGCCAAGACGAACTCCCAAGGAGCCATCGAGTGAGAGCGCCCGAAGCATCTCGGCTCGACGCGCAGGCGATCGGGGTGCGCGATTGATCACCGTTGAGATCGTGGCCGAGTCGATGCCGAAGCGCCCGAGGTCATCGAGCAGACCCGCCAAGTGGGCGACGCCCCACAAACCGGCGGAGCCGACGGCGAGCACATGGTCGGCTTGGGCGAGCACGGTGCGGGCTGCCAAGTGCTGTTCCTCGGTGTCGGGTGATGCGGTCTCGGCCTCACCGTCAAGATTGGAGTCCAGGTCGGCCACCACGGTGGCGTAGGTGGCCCGTAGGCCCTCCAGCGCGGCGGAGAAGGCGTGGGGTCGAAGGGCGGTCCAGTCGCGTCGGCGTCGGAGGCCCGCCAACAGGTGGTACTGACGGTTCGGGAGTTCAAAGAGCTGCTCGCGGACCCGATCGCGGGTCAAGCGGCCGTGCCGGTGTGCCTCGGACAGTTCGACCACCCCCGGCACCACGTCACCGGTGTCGTGGTACATGGCCTGCGAAGCGCCCGATGACAGGTCGGCGAGTGCCACGGTGCCGTCGAGGCCCTCGGCCTCCGCCAGCGCCTGGGCGGCGGCCATCGCGACCGTGGACGTGCCCACGCCGCCACGACCAATCACGGCGATCAGGCGACCGGTCCAACGCGGCTCGGCGCCGAGCGGCGCGGCCTCGATCTTGTGGGAGTCCTTGATCGGTGCTGCCGCAACGGCGAGCGCGTCGGTGAGGTCGTCGCACCCAAACGTGTCGGGAAGAACGGCGGCTGCACCCAGTTCCAACCAGTTGCGGTCAACCCGTGGGTCATCGACCACCAGGGTGGCGGCACCGACGTCCCGCGCCGCTGCGATCAGGTCCCGGTCGGCTCCGACCGCGGCGCCATCGATCAGTAATGCCGAGTGCGGTCGGCCCGTGGCGAGCCGGGCGCGTACCTCCGATGCCGAAATGCATTTGGCGAAGTCCACCGGGGCCATGCCGGAGGTGGCCCACCGAGTGACGTCGGAGAACCAAGCCGTTCGCGGCGGTGCCAACCCGAGCACGACCCAACGATCAGTCACCGTCGGTCCCGCCTGAGGACGCCTTTGGTGCCGGTTCGGCCGGATCGGCAGGGATCGTGGCTGGAGTCGGATGGGCCGGAGTGCCCGCGGAGGGCGTCGCGAGGGTGATCGTGCCGGCCGTGTTGGCTCCCACCACGGCCGCAAGCGCCCGCTCGGATTGAACCTCGATCGTGACGACCAGCGAGCCCATCTGCCCAAGGTCCCCCGACGAACTGTCGTTCAGGGCCACCACGCGAGCTCGTCGGGCTACCACTGTGGCCTTGGTGTCACCGTCGGTGCCGGCCAAGACGTCAACGATGGCGCCTGCCTGAAGCGCACCGTCGATGGCACCGGCTCGGGTCAATTCGAGCGCCACCCGTCGGGCAGGCCCGTCGGACGTGCCGGGCTCGGCCAAGGAGGCCGGGTTCAAGAACTGGTGGCGACCAAGCGCTGCCGTGGTGACCCTGCCCACCAGAGGCGCCCAGTCACGGGTCATCTCGTCGGCCATCTCGGGTGGCACCTCGGCCGGGGCCAGGCCGAGGTCGTCGCGCTGCACGATCTCGCCCGGTGCGAGGGAGCGGGTCGTGACGACGTACCGCGTTTGAGGGGCGGCGTTGGACTGCTGGTAGGCAGCGAAGAGCCCGACCCCCGAGGCGGCGATGAGGAATCCGCCCAAGACCGCCCGTCCGTTTGGGAGTAGCGAGCGGTCCCGGCCTCGCTGAGGTTGGCCGGTGACCGACTGCGATCCCACCGAGGGAGGCGTCGAAGACGCGTGGCGTCCCCTGAAGGCGAGTTGCTTGCGAGCCGTCGCCGGCGGAGGTCCCGCCTCCGTTGACCCCGCCGTTTGCGCCACAAATCCTCCTCCTCAGCGTCGACGAAAACAAATGTCGACAATGGTTCATGAAACGGCAGGCCCTCTGGCACGCCGCAGGTTGGCGCCTGGTTCCGCCTGGCGTCGTGGTGAACGGCCCGCTCTTCGAGATCGGTCGATCAGTTCGTCAGTGTGCGTGCAAAGCTCACGAGGCACAAGGGCTGTTTGCCTCTGATCCGGCTCACCCGCCATGTCGTTCGACCCAGTGCGTCGTGCGCTGGTTTGTCGATGACGGAAACCTGAAGTGGCCAACCTGGTAACGCCGGAACGGGGCGGCCAGGTGGTGTCCTCGGCACTAAGGTGACCGTTCGGCGGAGAGGCCGTCGAGACCACTTAGGGGGACCGCAGATGCTGGGCACGATGCAGGAACGTCAACTGACCTTGGACCATTTCGTCAACCGGGCTGAGACGTACTTCCCGGACCGCGAGATCGTCACAAACACGGCGGCGGGCCTGCAGCGAACCACCTATGGGGCGTGGGCGGACCGTACCCACAGGTTGGCGGGAGTGCTGGACAACCTGGGCATCTCCGCCGAGGGTCGCGTTGCCACCTTTGCATGGAACACCGCCCGTCACCTGGAGTTGTATTTCGCCGCCCCGTGCAGCGGTCGGGTGCTGCACACCCTCAACCTGCGGCTCTTTCCCGAGCAGTTGACCTACATCGTCAACCACGCTGAGGACGAGGTGATCTTCGTTGATCGCAGCCTGTTGGGTCTGCTCGTGCCTCGGGTCGGCGAGTTCAACACCGTGAAGCACATCGTCGTCATGGACGATGGCGTGCCCAACGAGATCCCCAGCTTCGACGGAGGCCCCGAGGTGCACGACTACGAGGAACTGCTGGCAGGTGCCGAGCGCACCGAGTTCCGCTGCGACGACGAGTGGGCCGCCGCCTCGATGTGTTACACCTCCGGCACGACGGGTAACCCCAAGGGCGTCACCTACACCCATCGGTCCACCTACCTGCACACGATGGCTGCCATGTTGGCCGACACGATCGGGGTGACCGAGGCCGACGTCATCCTGCCCGTGGTGCCCATGTTCCATGCCAATGCGTGGGGTCTGGCCCATGCCGCGGTGGCGAGCGGGGCGAAGCTGGTCCAGCCCGGGCCGGACCTGTCGCCGGGCACGCTGGCACGTCTCATTGAGGAGGAGAAGGTCACGCTTGCCGCCGGCGTGCCCACCATCTGGATGGGCGTGGTCGAGGAGCTGGAGGGGCGCGACACCTCGGCGTTGCGGGTGGTCCCATGTGGGGGTTCTGCGGTACCGACCTCACTGTCGAAACGATTTGAAGAGGTCACAGGCCTACCGATCCTGCAGGCTTGGGGGATGACCGAAACCTCGCCGGTCGGCTCGGTCGCCAAGGTGATCTCCTCGCTGGAGGACTCGTCCGAGGAGAAGCTGGACGAGTTGCGGGCGTCGCAGGGTCTTCCTGTGCTGGGCGTCGAGCTTCGCGTGGTGACGCCCGACGGCGAGCAGGTGCCGTGGGACGGTGAGACCCAGGGCGAGCTTCAAGCCGCGGGCCCCTGGATCACCAACGGCTATTACAACGATGAGCGCTCGGCCGAGGCGATGACCGAGGACGGCTGGTGCCGAACCGGTGACGTGGCCGTGATGCTGCCCGAGGGCTACCTGAAGCTGGTGGATCGCACCAAGGACGTCATCAAGACCGGTGGCGAGTGGATCAGCTCGGTCGAGCTCGAAAACGAGATCATGGCCCATCCGGCGGTGGCCGAAGCCGCCGTGATCGCCGTGGCGCACCCCAAGTGGGCCGAACGTCCGCTGGCCTGCGTTGTCCTGCGGGACGGCGCTGAGGCGACCAGGGACGAGATCCTGGCCTTTCTCGACGGCCGGGTGGCCAAGTGGTGGATTCCCGACGACGTGGTGTTCATCGACGAGGTGCCCAAGACGTCGGTTGGCAAGTTCTCCAAAAAGACCCTGCGGGAGCAGTTCGCCGACTACGAACTCCCCGGCGTCGCCGACGCCTGAGCGGCAACCCCTGAACGACGACGGCTGCGGGGGGTAAGGAGCCGGGTGCGGGTACCCTGAAGGGGTGCCTCAGCGCTATCGATTTACCCTGCGCCCATGGTGGATCGTCACCCATGTGATCTTGATCACGGCGGTGGTGGTCATGGTCAACCTCGGGTTTTGGCAACTCGATCGCCTCAACGACAAGCGCGAACTGGCCGACACGCTGGAGGCCCGAGCCGGAGAACCGGCAGTGCCGCTCGATGCCTTGATCGATCCCGGGGACACGGCCGAGACGGCCGACCGATTGATGTATCGCAACGTCACGGCCACCGGCACCTACGTGGTCGATGAGGAGGTACTCGTCGCAAATCGCACTCAGGACAGCCTTCCGGGCTATTGGGTGGTCACTCCATTGAAGGTGTCACCCAACGAGGCCGTGGCGGTGGTGCGTGGTTTCGTCGAGTTGGTCATCGGCGATGAGGGTGTGCCGGTGGCGGCGGTGGCGCCGCCGAGCGGCACGGTCACGGTCAGCGGTTGGGTGGAGGGCACCGCAGAGCGAGGCCGGTTTGGCGGCAGCGATGACCGGCCGGGTCGCATCGACCGGTTCAATCGGCTGGACCTTGCCCGCCTGGCCGATCAGGTGGAGCTGCCGCTTGCCCCGGTGGCACTCATGGCCACCGACCAGCAGCCGCCGTCGAGCGATCAGTTGAGGGCGGTGCCCCGGCCCGAGCCCGATTTGGGCCCGCATCTGGGCTATGCGGGTCAGTGGTTCCTGTTTGCCCTGGTGTTCGCGCTTGGCTATCCGTTCATGCTGCGTCGCCAGGCCCGAACCTACGAGGAGCGTGATCGGGAGCGACTCGACCCGCCGCCCTCGCCGACTGCCACGGGAGCCTCGGGGGTCGCCGATTCCCATCAGCATGTCTGAGGCGGTGGGGTCGAGCGGTTCTGCCCCGGACGGTGGGCTCGACCCGCTGCGGGGGCTGGGGCCGGACGATCCTCGGCGTCGCCTGGTCCGGGCAACCATGGATTGCCTCGAGGACGCAGCGCTCAGCGACCTGAGCCTCGAGCGCGTGGCCAAGTCGGCGGGGTTGTCCCGCTCCACGTTGTATCGCTGGTTTCCCGATGGACGGGATGCGCTGTTGCGAGCCGCACTTGGCGTGGAAGTGGCGGAGTTCTGGCAGGGCCTCGCCGCTGCGGTTGCGTCCGAGGCCAGGCTTGAAGGGCGACTCACCCGAGGCTTGATGGAGGGCGTTCGTCGTATCGAGGACCACTCGCTCCTGCAGCGTCTGGTGAACAACGAGGCCGATCAGTTGGCGCCGTTTCTTGATGAACTGCAACCGATCGTGTTCGCACTCTTGGCGGCCTACCTGGCCGACCTGTTGGACCGTTTTTCGGAGGACCTGGCGGAGGGGGTCGACCGCGAGGAGGCGTCCCGGTACCTGGCAACCCTGATCCTCAGCTATCTGGGGAGTCCGGCGCGGGTGGACTTTGGCGATGAGGACCGCGTGGCCCGTCTTGTCCGCACCCAGCTCCTGGGCGGAATCTTGGACTGAGCGGACTGTTCCGTTCGACCCGAGAGTGACCAACGCCACATACATGGCCCGGGCATTGAGACACATGATGTCTTAGTGTGTCACCCGATGCGGGCAGGTGAGACAGCGGCGGACCATCCGGTCCAACATGTAGCCGACCCCGACGCCGACTCCTTTGCATCGGCGTCGCTTCTCACGCTGCCGCTTCCGGCTTCGGGAGTACGTGCACGTCGCGAGGGAGCGCCCAGACTGCTCCCGCCCTCCCTTGAGTCCGAGATCCGCTTGGAAATCCCGGCGCTGTTGTCCTGGCTCAGTCGAGCCACCGGCGGCCATGAGGCAGAGACCTTGCCCCTCCTGGACGCGGCCGCAGCGTGCATCGCCCGCTGGGGTGCTGCCAAGACCACCGCCGCTGACATCGCGGCCGAGGCCGGTTGCTCCCGGGCAACGCTCTATCGCCGTTTCCCAGGCGGCTCCAACGAGTGGTTGCGGGCCGTGGTGGAACGCGAGGCGGGCGAGGTCGTCGCCGAGGTCCTCGGTGAGGTTGCAGCCTCCCGTGATCTCGTCCGGGCAATCGCCATCGGGGTCTCGGGCTCCATCGGTGCCATGTGGCGGCGACCGGTGCTGGCGCGGCTGCTCGAACACGAGCGTGAGCTGGTGCTCCCAGCGGTGCTGATGGATCGGGCCTCACCCATCTACGCCACCCTCGGTGAGGTGGTGGCCCCGGCGCTCGCCCATCTGTGCGACGACGAGAGTGCCCAGGCGATCGGCGAATGGGGTGCGCGGCTGGTGGTCGCCCGCGCCCTGCAGCCCGAGTTGCCCGGCGGCCTCGCGGTCGAAGACCCGGAGGTCGTCGCTCACCTGGCGGCCACCTATCTGCTGCCCGGTATGGGTTTGCCCAACGGGGGGCAGGCCAACGGTCGCCGAGGTTGGAGCGACGCCTCACCATCGATCAGACCATTCCCAACACCAGCACAACCACATTCCAACCACCATGAAAGGGAGGCGCAATGACCGCCACCATGCCCACTCACTCAGACAACCGCGCCCTGATTGGTCGGGACGAGATCAACGACCTGGACGAGATCCTGGCGATCACCAACACCGACCGTGACGAGACGATTCACCACGTCCAAAACCATGCCGACACCATCTACACCTGGAACTATGACAAGGGCGAGCGTCCGGCGCTGAACAAGCTGTATGAGAAGGCAAAGAACGCCCAGTGGAACGGCGAGACCGACCTGCCCTGGGACACCGACGTCGACCCAGAGAAGGTCATCGCCGAGAATGCAATCGCCAACGCCGGGGTCGCCAGCGACGCCTCATCCATGCGGGCGCTCGGTGGACCTTTCGCCAAGCTGTCGGACGAGGACTACCTGCGCTTTGGCATCGAGTCGAACATCTGGACGCTGTCGCAGTTCCTCCACGGTGAGCAGGGCGCCCTGGTATGCACGGCCAAGATCGTCGAGACGGTGCCCTGGATCGATGCCAAGTACTACGCATCCACCCAGGTGATGGACGAGGCGCGCCACGTCGAGGTGTTCGCCAAGTACCTCCAGGACAAGTGGGGTGGCCACTACCCGGTCAACGCCCACCTGAAGATGTTGCTGGACGACATCGTCAACGACACCCGTTGGGACATGACCTACCTCGGTATGCAGATCATGGTGGAGGGTTTGGCGTTGGCCGCCTTCGGGTTCATGCAGCAGATGACCACCGAGCCGCTGCTCAAAAAGCTGCTGCGTTACGTGATGAGCGACGAGGCGCGGCACGTGGCGTTTGGTGTGCTGTCGCTTCGGGAGTACTACGCCGAACTGAGCGACGCCGAGATCTTTGAGCGCCAGCAGTTCGCCTTCGAGGCGGGTGTGCGCATGCGGGACCGATTCCTCCAGCAGGAGGTGTGGGAGCGCATGGGCATGAACGTCAAAGAGGCCATCGAGTGCACCCTGGCGGTGCCTGAACGCGAGTTGTTCCAGATGATGCTGTTCTCCAAGATCGTGCCCAACGCCAAAAAGCTGGGCCTGTTGGACCGCAACAATTCTTGGCTCCGTCGACGGTATGAGGAGCTGGGGGTGATCCAGTTCGAAGACCTGGTCGACACCGGTAACGAGTACGAGAACTTCTCGCTCGAGCAGATCGCCGCTGAGGATGCCAAGGCGGCCGCCGGAGCTTGAGGTCGTCCCTTCGTTGGTGATTCCCCGCGAGCCACGAGGGAAACCGGTCGCCCCGCAGTCCGTGGCTCCGCGGCACCGATACGGCAACCTCTTACCGTCTGGGGTGCGCGTCGTGGCACCATTGGCGCAGACCGCGACGAGGAGGGCACATGGCGAGGTTTGGCAGGGTAATCACAGCGATGGTGACGCCGTTTGACGACCGCGGTGAGCTCGACCTGGACGCGGCCGCCCGCCTCGCCCAGTGGCTCACCGAGAACGGCTCCGAGGGCCTGGTCCTGGCCGGAACCACCGGAGAGGGCCCGGTGTTGTCCCAGGCCGAGGTGGTGGCGCTGACCCGTCGGGTGAGGGACTCGGTCGAGGTTCCGATCCTGGTGGGCACCGGCACGAATGACACTGCTGAAACCATCGAGCTGACCCGTCGGGTCTCCGACATCGGCATCGAGGGCGTGCTCGTCGTCACGCCGTACTACTCCCGGCCCTCACAGGCCGGCCTGGCCGACCACTTCACCCAGGTGGCCAACTCCACCCACCTCGACGTGGTGCTCTACGACATTCCTGTTCGCACCGGCCGTCGAATCGAGCCGGAGACGCTGCTGACGCTGGCCCGAGACGTCGACAACATCGTTGCGGTCAAGGATGCCGCCAACACCCCGACTGTCACGGCGGTGGTGGCCGCGTCGGCACCCGAGGGCTTCGAGATCTACTCGGGTGAGGATGCCATGACGCTTCCCATCGTGGCGGTCGGCGGGGTTGGCGTGATCTCGGTGGCCAGCCACTGGGTGGGCCGGCAGTTTCAGGCGTTCTTCGACGCCATCGAACTGGGGGACCTGGTTGAGGCCAGGCGGCAGAATGCCCGCATGCTGCCGTCGTTTGCTTTCGAGGGTGGCGATGAAACCCCCAACCCGATCCCCACCAAGGCGATGATGCGCGTCCTGGGTTTGGCGGTGGGGCAGTGCCGGCCACCCGTCGGTGTGTCACCCGCCGGCTTGGAGGAACGGGCCCGGGAGCTCCTCGCGGGCCTGAGGTAGCGCTGCGGGCGTCGGCCCGGTGGTGAAGGGTCGGGTTGGGGCACGTAGTGTGCCCATCCAATGGCATCACCACTGAAAATCACGTTCCTGGGCGGCCTGGGAGAAATCGGACGCAACTGCGCGGCGTTCGAGTATGAAGACCAGATCCTGCTGCTCGACTGCGGGCTCATGTTTCCCGACCACGACATGCTCGGCGTCGACATTGTTTTGCCCGACTTCTCGTGGGTACACGAACGGGCCGACAAGATCGTCGGCTGCGTGTTGACGCACGGCCATGAGGATCACGTCGGGGCGCTCAGCTACCTGCTGCCCGACGTCTCGTTCCCGCTCTATGGCACCGAGGTGACCCTCGGCCTGGCCTACCCGCGCATCGAGGAGAACGGCCTGCTCGGGCGCACCGAGTTCAACGAGGTGCGCGACGGCGAGACCCACCAGATCGGGCCGTTCAGCTGTCAGTTCTTCGCGATGACCCACTCGGTGCCACAGGCGGTGGCCACTGCGATCACGACCGGCCAGGGCACCGTGCTGCACTCCGGCGACTTCAAGATCGACCTCACGCCGGTCGACGGGCGCCTCAGCGACCTGTCCGGCATCGGAGCCATCGCCACCGACCCGGGGATCCGCCTGCTGCTCGCCGACTCGACCAATGCCGGCTCGGCGGGCTACTCGGTCTCGGAGACCGAGGTGGGCAAGGTGTTGTACGACCTGATGCACCGCTACCGGGGCCGGCGCATCGTCACCGCCTGCTTCGCCTCCCACATCCACCGGGTGCAGCAGATCGCCGATGCGGCGATCGAGTACGACCGCAAGGTGGCCACGCTCGGCCGCTCGATGAAACGCAACGTGGCCATGGGCCGCGAGATGGGCGTCCTGCACATTCCCGATGACGCCCTGATCGACATCGAAGAGATCGACAAGTACGACCCGGGTGAGGTCATCGTGATCTCCACCGGCTCGCAGGGCGAGGCGATGTCGGCACTGACGCTGATGGCCACCCGCGAGAGCCGCTGGCTCAACGTGGGCGAGGAGGACGTGGTGATCCTGTCGTCGCACCCCATCCCCGGCAACGAGCATGCGGTCAACAAGGTGATCGACAAGCTGACCCGCCAGGGGGTCGAGGTGGTGCACTCCGGCATCGAGGACGTGCACGCCACCGGCCACGCCAAGCGCGAGGAGCTGAAGCTGTTGCAGTCGCTCACCCACGCCGACTGGTTCGTACCGGTGCACGGCGAGTACACCCACATGGTCCATCATGCCAAGATCGCCGAGCAGATGGGCACCCCCGCCGATCGCATCCTGGTGTGCGAGGACGGCGACACGCTCGTGCTCGATGACGACGGCTTGACCAGGGGCGACCGGGTCTCGGCCGAGTACATCTACGTCGACGGTAAGACGGTGGGCGAGATCGGCACCTCGGTGCTGCGCGATCGTCAGGTGCTGGGCGAAGAGGGCGTGGTCACCATCGTCATGATGGTCGACCTGGACCGACGCGAGATCGTGTCCGGCCCCGAACTGATCACCCGCGGTTGGGTGCAGGAGGTCGAGTCGACCGACCTGCTCGCCGAGGGCGCCAAGCGCGCCGCCAAGGCGGTCAACGACTCGCTCTCCGGCGGCGGCAACGCCGACCAGGTCGGTAAGGCGGCCCGGAAGGCCGTCGGCTCGTTCGTCAACCAGCGCACCCGTCGCCGTCCGATGATCGTGCCGGTCGTCCTCGAGGCATAGCCGTCGGGCGCCGGTGAATGGCTACGGTCGCCAGGTGCGCCTCAACGTGATCAGCCGGGGTTCCGGCCCGCCCATCGTGTTTCTCCACGGCATGGGGGCTTCGGCCGCCACGTGGGACGCCGTCGGCGAGGCGCTGTCGGACCGGTACCTCACCGTGGCGGTCGATCTGCCCGGTCACGGCGGGTCGCCCTGTCCGGACGACCCGGATCGGTTCACGAGGGACGCTGCCCTCGCCGACGTCGACGAGTTGCTCGCCACCTTGGCCGAGCCCGCGATCCTCGTCGGTCACTCGCTGGGCGGCTACCTGGCGCTCGCCCATGCGGCGACCCGCCCGGGGGCGGCACGCGGCATCGTCGTGGCGAACACCGGCCCCGGCTTCCGTGACCCGGAGAAGCGGGAGGCGTGGAACGCGCGCTCGCGGCGCAACGCCCACCGCTTCGGCGTGCCCGAACGGGTGGCCGACCTCAACCTGCAACACGACTCGGTGGTGATGGACCGCCTCGCCGAGATCGCGACGCCGACCCTGGTACTGGTCGGCGGAGCCGATCGGCCTGAGTACGTGGGGTCGGGCCAGTACCTGGAGCGAAAGATGCCCGACGCCAGGCTGGTGGTGATCGATGGTGGGGAGCATTCGATGCACGAGCACACCCACGCAGCCGACGTCGCCGAGCACATCGCCCACTTCGAGGCCGTATGCCCGTGACCTACTCAGCCGCCGACCGAGAGATGTTTCCGGTTAACGGCGTCGGAGGTTTATCCGGTGACTCGTGCCGGGCGCGACGTGTGAGGCGCCACAACCGGAACGCGGCGATGGTGCAGTGGCCGAAAATCAGGATGGTCAAGGCCGGCGGAACGATGATCACTGCAAGGAGGCCGGAGGTCTCCTCCCCGGACGCACACGCGAACGTCCCGGAACAGTTCGGATCCGGCTTGAACAACAGGGCGATCAGGAGCGCACCTACGGGGACGATCACGGTCAATGCCCAGACCACGTGTGCGGTGAGGAGCGAGCCGCCGCGTTTGGTGGTTCGTTTCATGCATTCCAACGTGGCGTAGCAGCGACGTTCGAGCCATCCGGGCAAGCCCCCAGATTCTGCTGGGGACGGCACGTGGCAATCCGAGCGAAGCTCTGGCCAGGAGCGGACCTCGGATGAGCCTCAGCTCTGGGCAGCCAACGCCTGGTAGGCGGACATGACGATCATGGCGCCGCGCAGGTCGCGGACGAGGCCGGAGCCCATCGTGTTCATCGCGTAGCTGACCGTGAGTTTGCGCCTCGAGATCGATGAGGGCGATCGAGCCGCCCCAGCCTGCTGCTGGGCTCGAAGATGGGTTCGGCGCCCGCCGTCCGATGTGAAAGTCGGCGCCGAGCGGGCCGGCCACCTCCTCCCGGAAGAACGTGCCGATCGAGCGACCGGTGACGCGGCGCACGACCCCCGCCTCAACGTTGCCCTGGGCGGTCGCGTGGTAGCCGGAGTGCGTGCCGGGCTCCCACCAGGGGGTCTGCGCTCCAGGAGGTGCTCGATCGCCTCCTCGTCGTAGAGGTGCTCGGGCGCGATGGCAGGGTCGAAGCCGGCCGGCATCAACATGACCGTGGCGGCCACCGGCTGACCGGCCGGGGTGACGCACACCGAGGCGCCGAGCTCCTGCCCGCTGTCGAAGTAGGCGGCCATGGCCGCCTGAACCGGCTCGAACCCGTCGTCGCAGGTCCCAGGGATCTCGGTCATCTCGTTGTCCCTGTAGTGATCTGCTCCGACACGCTACGAGCACGCTTCCAGCACCGCTGCGGCGGTGACGGCTCCGAGCTCCCACAGCCGGTCGGTGTCGTCGGACGCAGGCGCACCGATGACGAGCGTCGGGGGCCTCACCGCCGACCAGCCGAGGCCGGCCACAATGCGTTCCACGGCGAGCGCAGCGCCCTCCACATCGTTGTTTCCATGCACCCAAAGACCCCATGGCCGCCCCCTGGTCGCATCGAGGCACGGGTAGTAGACGGTGTCGAGGAAGTGCTTGAGCGCGCCGGACATGTACCCGAAGTTGGCGGGCGTGCCCAACAGGTAGCCGTCGGCGTCCAGCACATCGGGCACGGTCGCCCCCAGCGCCGGCTTGAGCAGCACCTCGAGCTCCTGGTCGAGCGCTGCGGCGGCGGAGATCGAGCCCTCTCGAACCGAATGCAGCATCTCGTGGGTAAAGGGAGACGGAGTGTGGTGGACCAGCAGGAGGCGAGCCATACCTCAGCCTGTCTCATGGCTCCGTCCGCTTCCGAACGGGGGTGCGCGGGATTGTCGCTGTGCACAGGTACCTTGGAGTTCTCGTGGCTACCAGTAAGTCCTCAAACCGCTCCGGCGGCACCCGCACCACACGCTCCACCTCGGTGGCGGGACGTACCGGCCGCTCGACGGCCACCAGCCGCGGGCGTACGCCGTCGCAGCCACAGGCTCGCTCTCGTCCAAATGCGAGGCCGCGCAACACCAAAAAGCCCGGTTCGGGAAGACGTGCCGCACGAAGTGGATGGTTCTCCGAGGCGTTTGAGGGTTACGGCGACGATGTGGCCGGCACCCTGCTGATCGGTGTGGCCATCGTGTGCGGGTTGGGTATTTACGGTGGACTTGGCGCTTTGGGTCGCTTCTTTCGCGACATCGTCGTCAATGTCACGGGCGTTTTCGCCTACGTCGTGCCGGTGCTGATGGCCGCAGTGGGCGTGTGGCTGATCGCTCGCCCCCATGAGGCCGACGACCCGGCCGAGTCGGCAAGCACCCGCCGACGTCTGGTGGGCGCACTGGTGGGTTTTGCCGGTCTCGCCGGCGCCGCGCACCTGATCGTCGGGCCTGCGTCCATCGGTGAGGCGGGTGTGTTCGACGCCAATGACAACGCCGGCGGCCTGTTCGGCTGGCTGGTGGCCGGCCCCCTGGACGCGCTGCTCAGTCGTTGGGGTGCATTGGCCCTCATGCCGGTGGTCTTGTTTTTCGCTGCGTCGCTGCTGAGCGGTCGCCGTATGCGAACCCTCTTTGGTGACGCCAAGGTTGCGTTGGCGCCGGCGGGGCGCGTGATCGGCCATGCTGCGGGCGCGCTGTTTCGGCTTGGCCCGCGGGAGGCCATTCTCGATGGACCCGAGACCGAGGAGGACGTTGACCCCAACGCTCCGACCCGGGTGATGGACGGGCCCGGTGGCCGGGCGCGGTTCTTCGACCAGGATGCCAACCCGGAAACCGGTGCGCTGGACGTGCCGCCCGAGTTGCCCCCCAGCGGGCCCCCGCCGGCCACCTCGACCGTCGCCCAGGCCTCGCCGCCAAAGCGCCCCAAGGTCGTGGTGCCCATCGACGACTCGGTCGATCCCGAGCAGCTGAGGATGGACCTAAGCCCCGCCGAGGGTTCGGAGTGGACGCTTCCCAACATGAACCTGCTGGGCCGCAGCGGTTCGAAGGAGGTGGACGAGGCTGCGGTGGCCGAGCGTGGTCAACGCCTGGAGGCCTCGTTGGCCGAGCACGGCGTGGAAACCCGGCTGGTGGGCATGGTGGTGGGCCCGACGGTGACCCGCTACGAGTTGGAGCTGGGCATCGGCGTGAAGGTGTCCAAGATCACCAACCTCAACCGGGACATCGCGTACGCCTTGGCGTCGTCCGACGTGCGCATCATCGCCCCCATACCGGGGCGCCAGGCCATCGGCGTGGAGGTGCCCAACGACGAACGGGACGTGGTGGCACTGGGCGACATTCTCACGTCGGCGGAGGCCGCAAAGGCCAAGGCCCCGCTGGAGGTTGGCGTGGGCCGCGACATCGCCGGTCGATCGGTGATGGTCAACCTGGCCACCATGCCTCACGTGCTGATCGCCGGGCAGACCGGCGCCGGTAAGTCCAGCTGCCTCAACTCGATCCTCACCTCGCTGATGATGCGGGTGACGCCGGACCAGGTTGGGCTGATCCTCATCGACCCGAAACGGGTGGAACTTACCCAGTACGACCGCATTCCGCACCTGCTGACGAGCGTGGTGACCGACCCCAAGAAGGCCGCCAACGCCCTCGATTGGGCGGTCCGGGAGATGGAGCGCCGCTACGACCTGCTTCAGGAGGCGGGGGTTCGCGATATTGGCGGATACAACTCCAACTTTGACGCCGACAAACTGTCGTCGCCTCTGGGGGCGGAGCGCGAGTGGGAACGCATGCGCTACATACTCGTCGTCGTTGACGAGCTGTCCGACCTGATGATGGTGGCCGCACGCGATGTGGAGAACTCGATTTGCCGTCTGGCCCAGATGGCACGTGCGGTTGGTATCCACCTGGTGATCGCCACCCAGCGACCGTCGGTCAACGTGATCACCGGCGTGATCAAGGCCAACGTGCCCGCCCGCATGGCCTTTGCCGTGGCGTCGGCCACGGACTCCAAGGTGGTGCTCGATCAAACCGGCGCCGAGCGACTGGTCGGCCGTGGCGACATGTTGTTGCTCGGCCCGGCCGCCTCAACCCCGCAGCGCATCCAGGGCGCCTGGGTTGAGGAGAGCGAGGTGCACGACATCGTGTCGCACTGGCGGGAACAGGCACCCGCCGTCGAGGCCCGCTACACCGAGGGTGTCGCGGACGAGACCGAACGCCCCGGGGGCGACGACCCGGTCACCGCCGGATCGGCCGACCCTCACGACGACGATGAGCTGCTGAAGCAGGCCTGGGAGCTGGTGGTTCGTTCCCAGCTGGGCTCCACGTCCATGCTGCAGCGAAAGCTGCGGGTTGGCTTCGCCCGGGCCGGGCGCCTCATGGACCTGCTCGAGGAGCGAAGCATCGTCGGTCCCTCAGAGGGCTCGAAGGCCCGAACCGTCAACATGACACCCGAGGAACTCGAGGATCTGATCAACTCGGGCAACTTCTGATTCGGCCATCGGCCGCCATCGGCCGAAGCGCCCGATGGCGGCCGAAATGGGAGATTGCGGCGGGCCATCTACTCTGTTGGTTTCATGTCGAAGCGCTACTGGTTGGAAACACTCGGCTGTCCGAAGAACCAGGTGGACTCGGACAAGTTGGAGGGCACGCTCCTGGCCGCGGGCTACGAGGCCGCGCCCGGGCCGGGTGAGGCTGAGCTGGTGGTGGTGAACACCTGCGCGTTCATCGAAGATGCGCGGGCCGAGTCGGTGGAGGCCGTGCTGGGGCTGGCCGAGGACCGAGCCGAAGGTGCCGAGTTGGTGGTCACCGGGTGCCTGGCGGAACGGGCCGGTGCCGAGTTGGCTGAGGCCATTCCGGAGATCGACCGTGTGGCGCCCTTTGGGATGGACCTACTCGGTCGGTTCGGCGCAGTGGATACTGGTGCGCCAGGCCCCCCTGAAACCTCCGGATCGGTCACCGACACGGTGAGCGTCACGCTGGGACCGTCACGGCTGGGCGGAAGCTCGTCCGGCGTGGTGGTGCCGGATATGGACCTGCTGGAGCTGCCCCGGCCCCCCTCCACCTCGCCATGGGCCTATGTGAAGATCGCCGAAGGCTGTGACCGGGCCTGCGGATTTTGCGCCATCCCAAGCTTTCGGGGTCCGCAACGATCTCGCACCATCGAATCGATACTGGCCGAGGTGGACGTACTCGCCAGGTCAAACCGATCGTCGGGTCGTGAAGGTGGTGGCGAAGACGCAACCCTGAGGGCCAGGGAAATCGTCTTGGTCGCTCAGGATCTCGCTGCCTACGGCCGCGATCAGGGTATTGGACAGCGGGACATCATCCCGTTGCTCACGGCGGTGTCTCAACGTGTCGATTGGGTGCGGTTGCTCTACCTCTATCCCTCAGACCTCACCGAGGCACTGATCGACGCAATCCTGTCCACTGGCGTGCCGTATTTCGACCTGTCGTTACAGCACACGTCACGCCCGGTGTTGCGCCGTATGAAGCGTTGGGGTGACGGCGAGCAGTTCTTGGAGCGCATCGCACGCATCAGGGAACTGGAACCCGATGCCGTCTTTCGGTCCAACTTCCTCATCGGATACCCGGGAGAGACCGAGGAGGACCACGATGACCTGCTCGCGTTCATGGAGGCCGCTCAGGTTGACTGGTGTGGGCTCTTTACATTTTCTCGGGAATCGGGCACCTACGCCGCATCCCTTCCGGATCAGGTCGCTCCCGAATTGATGGCCGAGCGCCATGCGGAGGCGTCCGAACTGGCTGAGACCATCACGGCCGAGCGTCGCCTCGATCGGGTTGGCCGCACCATCGAGGTGCTGGTCGATGCCCCCGGGGTTGCGCGCAGCACCGGAGAGGCCCCCGAAATCGACGGCATCATCGCGGTTCCGGAAGATCTGACGGTCGGTTCGCTGCTGGAAGTTCTCGTTGTCGACGCCGAAGGGCCCGACTTGGAGGCCGTGCCGGTGAGCGACCATACCGGTGGGTGACCAGTCGTTGAGAGAACCGCAGCCCAGCGAACATCCCAAATGGTTCGGTCCATCGGCGCTGCTGACCCCCGCCAATCTGGTGACGCTGGCCCGGATCGCAGCGGCGCCGGTGGCGTTCGCCATGATGCTCGACAACGATGGGCTGGGCTCCTGGGGCCTCCTGGTGCTGTGGTTCGTGCTCGCCGTCACCGACTTTGTTGACGGCTACCTGGCTCGGAAGCAGGGTTCCACGAGGTCCGGGGCCTTTCTTGACCCGCTGGCCGACAAGGTGTTGGTGCTCGGCGGGTTCATCACCTTGGCTGTGGTGGGTCGGTTTCCTTGGGCTGCGGTGATTCTGACGATTGTGCGGGAGCTGGGCATCTCTGCATTTCGTTCGTACTGGGGCCGACGCGGCCTTTCGGTGCCCGCGTCCGAGCTGGCCAAGTGGAAAACCTTCATTCAGCTGGGGGCGGTGGGTTGGACCACGTGGCCCACGTTTACCGACTGGCGCTGGCTGTCCGACAGTTGGCTGTGGGCCAGCGTCGTGATCGCCTGGGTCACGGCACTGCAGTACGTCGTTGCGGGAAGCCGGGCGACGTCCACGACGGGCGAGTCGGTCAAGACCTGACCCTCGCAGGTCGGGTAGATTGAGGCGACGACCTCGACGAAAGTAGGGAACCGTGGCCGGAGACGCCAAGCCGAAGAAGATGCTCATCGGCGGCATTGTGATGATGGTCATCGCCACCATCGGTGGCATCACATTTGCCGTGATTGGTGGAAGCAAGTTCTTTGGAGCGATCAACGACCTCACCAATACGGAGAAGGTCCAACTGCCCGGCACGTCGTCGGTGGTCGGAAGCGGGAATCAGTTCACCGTGTGGTCGTCCGCCTCGTTCGCCAACTGCTCGGTCAACGGCGGTGAGGTCAACTTCGATTCATCGGGGAGCACCGAGCAGTCGGCGGACGTCAACGGGGAGTCGTTCGCCCTGGTTGGATGGTTCGACACAGTGAACGGCGAGGATTACTCGGTTGACTGTGACGGAACACCCGGAGAGACCTTCTCGGTCGTCGAGCTGTCGTTTTCCGAGTTCGCTGTGGCGGCGGCGATGTTCTTCGGGTCGTTTATCGGCGGGTTTGGGCTGTTCTTCATCGGATTGATCTTCACGATCATCGCCCTGTTCCGTCGCTCCAGTTGGACCAAGAAGCAGGGCGGGCAGGGCGGGGGGTACTACCCGCAGCAACCGGGTCAGCCGCTGCCCGGCCAGCAGGCTTGGAGCACTGCGGCGCCCGGTGCCCCGGCGGCGCCGACCTTCGGGGCCCAGCCACCCCCTCCGGCGGGCATCCCACCCGGCCCCGGTGGCCCACCACCTTTCGTAGGGCAGGCACCTCCGCCGGGGGGGCCACCTCCGGGGCAGAGCGCACCGACTCCTCCGCCTGCCCCTCCCGCCCCTCCCGCGTCGGCTCCATCGGCTCCGCCGCCCGCTCCTCCCGCTCCTCCTGCGTCGGCTCCTCCGCCGGCTCCGCCGACCCATCCGCCCCCGGCCGGATAGCGCCGGGGTCCGGCGAAGTTTGGTCATGAAAAGCGTCCGACCGGGACGTGGTGCTGCTGACGAAGACACTCAAGGTCGATGCGTCGCCGGCATCTGGTACTCCAAGCACGGTTGGGTAGGTTGCTGAGATGAACGTCGAAGTCGTCGCAGTCGGTACCGAACTGCTCCTGGGACAGATCGTCGACACCAACTCCAGCTGGATTGGCGAGCAACTGGCGTTGGTCGGGCTCAACTCGCATTTCCAGACCAAGGTTGGTGACAACCTCGGTCGCATCGTCGACACGCTCAGCCGGGCGCTGGAGCGGTCGGATGCGGTGATCGTGTGCGGCGGTCTGGGCCCGACCCAGGATGATCTCACCCGTGAGGCGCTCGCCGAGCTCGCCGGGGAGCAGCTCGACGAGGACGAGACCATGATCGACACGATTACGGCCATGTTCGGCGAGCGAGGGCGACGCATGCCCATGAACAACCTCAACCAGGCCCGCAAGCCGGCGTCGGCCGAGTTCATCCCGGTGCAGCCCGGGACCGCACCCGGATTGGTACTTCCGCTGCAAAAGGGCGTTGTGTACGCCGTGCCCGGCGTGCCTTGGGAGATGAAGGAGATGTTGAGCGGCTACGTGTTGAGCGACCTGTCCCGTCGCAGCGGCGACCCGGCGGCCATCGCCAGCCGTACGCTGCGAACCTGGGGCGAGTCAGAATCCGGTCTCGACGAGTTGTTGGCCCCCCGTATGGCCGAGCTCGACCAGCTGGGAAACCCGACCCTCGCGTTTCTGGCGTCGGGGGTGGAGGGTTTGAAGGTGCGGATCACGGCCAAAGCGGCCGATACCGCCACCGCCACCTCGATCGTCGACGATGAGGCCGATCGGCTCCGAACGCTGTTGGGTCCGCTGGTGTTTGGCACCGACCACGACAACATGGAGTCGGCCGTGCTGGCAATGCTGGAGGCTCGCGGGCACACCCTCGGTGTGGCCGAGTCGCTCACCGGCGGCCTGTTGGGATCGCGCCTGGCGTCGGTCCCCGGCGCATCAGCGGTGTTTCGTGGGGGCATCGTGGCATACCACCCGGAGGTGAAACAGCAGTTGCTGGACGTGCCCGTCGGCCCAGTGGTGACCGAAACCGTCGCGCTGGCGATGGCCCGGGGGGCGTGCGCTCGCCTGGGTACCGAGGTGGGCTTGGCGACCACCGGCGTGGCAGGACCTGACGCGTTGGAGGGCCACTCGCCCGGCACCGTGTGCATGGCAGCGGTGTGGCCGGGCGGCGAGGCGGCGATCACGCTGAAGCTGCCGGGTGGCCGTCAGCAGGTGCGGGAGTTCGCCTGTATCTCGGTGCTCGACCTGTTGCGCCGCCGGCTGATGACGGACGATGCATGACCACCACCACCCCGGCTGCGATTTTGGCCGATCGGTGCCCTGAGCTGGCCACGGTTGACCGGTTCGAGATCCTCACCCCCGAACTGACCTTTGAGCTCGACAAGGCCGCTGGCGGGGTCGGGTCCAGCACCGGCCGCTATCGCCTGGTGACCCATTTCCGGCTCACTGGAGGGGGCGACGAGGTGGCTCGGTTTGCCGAGGAGGTTGTCTTCAGAGGACCGCCGCCCAACCGGCCGTCCGCCTCGGCGGACGATTCTGGTGCGCTTGGCGACCCGGGGAAGCCGGTGGACCTCATGGCAGACGGGCGCGGCGGATGGGCGGCTTTGGCCCGGCTGGTGGCTCTGGCAACCGGCACCAGCTATTACAAGGTGGCTGCTCCGACGATGATCTCGGTCGGGCTGGGTCCCATCACCCCGGCCGAGGATGCGTTCGTCCGGGCGCTCTACGACCACGGCATGCGCGAGTTCGCCGTTCGCAACGACCTTCCGGTGCCGTTGATTCAACGCTGGGAGTCGCAGCTGGACGACCAATCCGTCCCATCCGCATCGCTCGGTCGGATCGGGAAAGACTCGATGGTTGGTCCCGACGCGTTGGCTGCTGACGGGTCTGGGGTGACGCCGTTGGTTCCGGTGGGCGGTGGGAAGGACTCGGCGTTGGTCCTGTCGGTGCTGGGTACCCGGGCGGTCGCCTTCACGATCAATGCCACCGCGGCGCCCCGTCGGGTGGCGGCCGCCGCTGGGCTGAAGTTGCTCACTGCGACGCGTCGCCTGGATCCGTCACTTCGAAACTGGAACCAGCGCGGAGCGCTCAACGGACACATTCCGGTCACGGCTGTGGTCACCGCCATCTCAGCACTGGTCGCGCGGGCACACGGCTGCTCGGACGTGGTGTTGGGCAACGAACGATCGGCGTCCGAACCCACTCGCTGGGTGCACGGCGAGCCGGTGAATCACCAATGGGCCAAATCATTGGAGGCGGAGGACCTCACCCAGGCCGCGCTGCACGCAGTCACCGGTGGTCGGTTGCGCACGTTCTCGATCCTGCGGCCGTTCACCGAGGTGGCGATCGCTTCGGGTCTGGTCGCCGATGAGGCCCAACTTGGTGCCTTCCTCTCCTGTAACGAAGCGTTCACCATCTGGCGTGAGACCAGCCAGCGAACCGATGCCACCTGGTGCTTGAACTGCCCGAAGTGCCGGTTTACGTCACTGATGCTGGCCCCCCACGTGACGTCCGACCGATTCGAGGTGATCTTCGGCGGTCGCCCGCTGCACGATCCGCGGCAGGTTGACGGCTATCGGGAGCTTTGGGACGAGGAATCGAAGCCCTACGAGTGCGTGGGGGAGATGGTGGAGTCGGCGGCTGCCATGGCGGAGCTGAGCACCCGGCCAGAGTGGGCGAATGCAGCCGTGGTCCAGGCGCTCGGCGCCGAGGCCACCCGGTATGCCGAAAAGCACCAGGCCTCCCTTGTCAGCTTGATGACGCCCACGTCCGAGCACCGTGTGCCAGAGCCGTACCTGGGCTGGATGCTCGATCGTCTCGACCCAACCCGGGCGGGATAGGGGCGGTCGTGCGGCTCGACGAACTTGCCGGGGCCCGAGTGCTCATGCTGGGGCTGGGGATCGACAACCTCGCCGCTCTCGCCGCGGTGAGCGGCGCCGGGCCTGCGTCGCTCACCGCGGCAGTGGACGATGTTGATGCGGTCACCGACGCGGACTGCTTGGTGCTGGTCGCCGCAGGGGCTGAACTCGTGACGACCGCCCTGGCCATCGATGTCGTTGAAGCAGCGGGAGGCGGCTCCGGGTTACGTGGGGGTTCGGGCAGCTCCGAAGGGTCGGTCGTGGTCCTGCGCGCACCGGGCTACCCCAGACACGGACCGGTGTGCGCACGCTTGGAGCGTTCGGGCGCACGGTTCACCACGGCGGTCGACCTGTGGATGGGTACCTACGGCTCCGACCGTGAGGTGGTGGGGATCACCGGCACCAAGGGCAAGTCGACGGTGACGTCGCTCCTGGATCAGCTGCTCGACCTGCTGGGCATCGAACACCTGATGGGCGGCAACATCGGCTTGGCGATCTGGGAGCAGGCGCCCCTGCCGCCATCGGGCGTGCCGGCCGTGATCGAGGTGTCCTCCTACATGGCCGCCGATGCTCATCACCCCCCCAGCATCGGGGTGCTCACCTCGTTGGACGCCGATCACCTCACCTGGCACGGTTCGGTCGAGGCCTACCGCACCGACAAGTTGCGGTTGTTCACCGGCGGAGGCGCCGAGACGCCGCGCATCGTCCTCGTCAACAGTGCCGACCCGGTTGCGGTGGGATCACTCGAGACCTCGGGTGTCGAGGTGCGATGCATCGCTCAGAAGCGCTCGCGCTCCCTCCCGGCTGCGGAGCGGCTGGTCGAGCGTGGATTTCCAACGCACCTGGGTTCCAACCTGGCGCTGGCGGTCGCCGCAGCCGAGGAACTGTGCCTCGCTCTCGGGCGGGGGACCGATGCACTCGACGCGGCGTTACTCGAGCTGGCCGACCGTTACGAGGCACTGCCCTCTCGGCATGTGACCATCGCCGAACACGATGGGGTGCGCTACATCGACGACGCGTTGGCCTCCAATCCGTTTGCGGCCGCAGCGGCAATTGGTGCGGTCGGCGACCGGCCGGTGACCTGGCTGATCGGAGGCCAGTCTCGCGACGTGTCGCTGGAACCGATGTTGCAGGCGCTGGTCGCCGCGTCGAAGCCGGTGCTGCTGGTGGGGCTGCCCGACACGGGATTGGATTGGTGCGAGCGGTTGGTCGATGGGGTCGAAGGATCCGCAGAGGTGTCGGCAACATCGGCCGCCGATCTGGTTGAGGCGGTGCGGATCGCCGCCGACCGCACCCCACCCGGTGGCGTGGTGCTGTTTGCTCCCGGTGCGCCCACCCCACCCCGCCTCGGCACCTATCGCGAGCGCGCGGCCGCCTTTTCCGCTGCTGTTGGGATGCTCAGGCCGGGCTGAGCCTGATCACCGGGATCGTCCGCTCTGTGCGTGCGGCATAGTCGGTGTAGTCGGCGTACATCTCCACCAGACGGGGCCACAGCTCGGCTCGTTCGGACCCCTTGACCTCTCGTGCCACCATGCCGGCCTGCTGACCTCGGCGGTTCACTGTGACGTCGGGGTGTTGTGTGACGTTGTAGTACCAGGCCGGATTGGTTGGCATTCCGCCCTGCGACGCCACCACGATCAGATCGTCTCCGTCCTCGAGGTACAGCAGCGGCACGGTGCGTTCCTTGCCGGAGTGGCGGCCGGTGGTGGTGACGAGGATGACGTCGGTGCCCTTGAGGAATCGACCGCCGATCACCCCGTTCGTCATGCGGTAGAACCACGTGGTGACACGGCTCATCACCTTGATGACGGCGGCTCCCACCTTGACCTGGCGTGCGTTGTAGGAGTGGGTGGGCTCGGTGGATTCCATATCGGGTGAGGCTACCGGCCAAGAATGACGAGGCTGAGGCTTGACCGAACAGGCGTTCGTAACTACACTGACGTCATCTTGCAGCTGAGAGTTGCGGTCCGCAGGCAAATGCTGCGGCCTGCAGAGAGCAGCTGTGGCTCGCGGCCTCAGCAGCGAATATGACCGGGCCGTCAGGGTTTGGCTTCGTTGTCACACCCCGTCCGTAGCGTCGACACCAAGCACAACCCACACAGCACAGGGACCGCAGGTGTCCCCCAATCGCCAAGGAGATCACCATGGCAAATGATCCGGATCGCAGCAAGGCACTCGACATGGCTCTCGGCCAAATCGATAAGCAGTTTGGCAAAGGCTCGGTCATGCGGATGGGGGAGAAGACCTCCCTGAACGTCGAGGCCATCTCCACCGGCGCACTGTCGCTTGACGTGGCGCTGGGCATCGGCGGCCTTCCCCGCGGCCGTGTCACTGAGATCTACGGCCCGGAGGCCTCGGGCAAGTCCACCCTCGCCATGCACGTGGTGGCCGAAGCGCAGCGCAATGGCGGCACCTGCGCCTATGTCGATGCCGAGCACGCCATGGATCCGTCCTATGCATCCAGAATTGGCGTGGACATCGACCAGTTGCTGATCTCCCAGCCGGACACCGGCGAGCAGGCGCTCGAGATCACCGACATGTTGGTGCGCTCCGGTGCGATTGACGTGGTGGTGATCGACTCGGTGGCTGCGCTGACGCCACGGGCCGAAATCGAGGGTGATATGGGCGACACCCACGTTGGGCTGCAGGCCCGCCTCATGTCTCAGGCGCTGCGCAAGCTCACGGCCAACCTCAACCGGTCCAACACCATCTGCATCTTCATCAACCAGTTGCGAGAGAAGATCGGTGTCATGTTTGGGTCGCCCGAAACCACCTCCGGTGGTCGTGCGCTCAAGTTCTACTCGTCGGTCCGCCTCGACATCCGTCGCATTGAGGCGATCAAGAACGGTGTTGAGGTGGTGGGCAACCGCACCCGGGTCAAGGTGGTCAAGAACAAGATGGCCCCGCCGTTCAAACAGTGCGAGTTCGACATCATGTACGGCCAGGGCATCAGCCGTGAGGGCTCGTTGCTCGATATGGCGGTTGATCTCAACATCGTGAAGAAGTCCGGTGCCTGGTACACCTATGACGGCGAACAGTTGGGGCAGGGGCGAGAAAACGCCAAGCAGTTCCTCACCGACAATCCCGAGATCATGGTGGAGGTCTCCGAGTTGGTCCGCAACCAGATGGGCATCGGCGACAAGCCTGATGAGCCGGAGGATGCCGAGGGCAGCCTCGACCCCGATGGATTCACCGACGCCGACGACGTGCCGATCGCCCTCGACAGCTGACCTGCTGCAACGTTCCGGCCGTCGCGGTCCCGCCCGCGACGGCCCTCAATCTCGGAGACCCGCCGCCATCCCAGTCGGTGGTGGGTTTCCGGTCCAGGTGGTGGTTTCACAGCCACCCCCGACGTGGGACTCCCGAGCCTGCCAGCCACCAGTCCCGCTTTCCGGCGGGGAGAACGGACCTCCAGCCCGTTCTCCCCGCTGTTCGTCGCTCTTGGCCTCGACGGTTTTGCCGCGTTCGACCTCGGCGCAACCGATGATGCGATCTGGCCGCGAGTAGATGTTGGCGCCACGGTCTCGCACGAAACCCACCAGGGTGATGCCGGTGTGATTGGCAACCTCGACGGCCAGGGCGGTGGGCGCTCCAACGGCCACCACCACTGGTATCCCGGCCATGGCGGCCTTCTGCACCAGTTCGAAGCCCGCCCTTCCCGAGAGCACCAATGCACGCCCGGTCAACGGCATCAGGTTCTGTATCACCGCCCATCCAATGACCTTGTCCACGGCGTTGTGTCGGCCCACGTCCTCCCGGACGGCGATCATTGAGCCGTCGCACGTTGCAAGCCCGGCACCGTGAGTACCGCCGGTTTGGTCGAACAGGTATTGGTCGGCGCGGAGGAGGTCCGGCAATCCGACGACCACGTCGCTCGTCATCGAGCTGGAGTCATCGTGGGGTGGATACCTGGTGCTGACGGCGATCGCGTCAAGCGCCGAGGTACCGCAGATGCCGCACGATGACGTGGTGGTGGTCAGGCGTTCCCTCTCAGGTGGTGGCGCATCCATGCCGGGTGCCAGCGAGACATCGAGGACGTTCATTGAATCGTCACCAGCGATACCCAGGTCGAACTGGGCAGAGCGGACGTCCCCGCCGTTGGAGATGATGCCCTCGGCAAGGAGCCACCCGTGAGCCAGCTCAACGTCGTCACCAGGCGTTCGCATCGTGGTGGTCAGCACCCGGCCATCGAGGCGCAGCTCCAACGGTTCCTCGGTGGCCAGGCGATCAGCGGTGGTGCCGTCCATCCGGTGACCACCACGGAGCACGGTCACCGGGTGAGTTCGGGCGTTCTTGGGCATCCCCCAGCGTGCCACGGTCGCCCCGTCTGGCCCCTTCTGGCCCCGTCTGGCCTCTTCTGGATCGGAGGCGTTGGGGTGCGCGTCCTCTCGGGATGAGAGAGTGCACACCATGCAACGCCATGCGGCACCACCACCACATCATCTCGTGGTGGTGGCCGGGGGTTCGGGTCAACGTCTGGGCGGCATCGACAAGGCACTGTGTGTGATTGGCGGGGTGCGGCTGGTCGATTGGGCGTTGGCGACGCCCGTGCCCGGTCGGACGGTGGTGGTTCGTCCGGCCGGGAGGGCCCCGGTCGGCAGGTCGCCGGACGGGCGACAGGTGGAGGTCGTCTCGGAACGACCTGCCGATGGTGGTCCGGCCGCAGGCCTGGCGGCAGGCGCCCGCAGGCTGATCGACCCGTTTGCTGTCGAGAGCGACTTGTGCTTGGGAGCGGATCTGCATCCCGTCGACCCGAATGACCTTGTCGCTGTCCTCGCGGTGGATCACCTTGGCCCGACGGACGACATGATCCTTCAGGTGACGGCTGCGCTGCGCCGTCACCCAAACCGGGGTGTCGCCGTGGCCGCGCCGGACGGCGACCCACAATGGCTCACCGCCGTCTGGCGAACCTGGGCGTTGGCCGACGCATTGATCGCGTTGGAAGATCCAAGGGACAAAGCGGCGCGGAGGCTGGTGCAACTGGCCGACCCGTTGATGGCTGATGTGCCCCGGGTCCCCAGCCTGGATCGTCCCGAGGATCTGGTGAAGGTGCTGGGCGACGCGGTCCACCTTGGGCTGAGCGGCACGGAGCAGCATCGAACTCAAATCGCCTCGGCAATTGGCGGAGGGATGGGCTGGACGAGCCGAGAGACACGCAACCCGGATGGTGCCCCCGCATCCCTGCTGAGCGCCCCCGGTCATGTCGATCCAGCCGGTGGCGCGCAGAGGGCCTGGCTCGAGGTCGGCCCCCCGGAACAAGCGATGCCGAGGTGGGCGGACGCGCGGCTGGTGCCGATCGAAGGGTCGGGCTAGTCGTCCAGGTGCCCCAGCCATGAGGGGCGCCGAAGGGCGAGGGTGGCGGCCAGGTAGGCGCACCCGGCGATGATCACGGTGGTACGCGCGCCGATGACGTCGCTGGACCATCCCTGCACCAAGGATCCGACCGGAATCGAGATGGTGAACAGGGTGAGATACAGCGCCAACACCTTGCCACGCATGGCCTCGTCCACCTGGATCTGCAGCGTGGTGTTGAGGGTTGCGGCGATCGGCAGGTAGGCGCCACCGGCGATGAGCAGTGCGAGCAACCCCAGCAGGTAGATCGGCGCCGCTGCGAAACACACCAGGGCGATGCCGTACACAACCATGGAATTCCCGGCCAGCCGGCTTCTTGCAACTCCAGAACCAGGTCCGGCGACGACCGGTGCCGCAATCACCGACCCGATGCCGAGGGCTGCGCTGAGCAACCCGTATCGCAAACCTCCAACTTGAAAGACCTCCTCGGCGAACACGATCACCAAGGAGAAGATCGGTTGACCGAAGAGTCCCAAGGCAACCACTGCGACGTAACAGGCCAACATGCCACGGCGGTCCTGGACGTAGCCGATGGTGGCGCGGGCATCGGAGAGAATGCGGGGGCGAGGCGTGGACACGGGCGGTCGTTTGGGCGTAGCGATCAACGCCAGGGCCACCAGCACGGCGCCGTAGGAGGCGGCGTTGATGAAGAAGGCCGGGCCGGGCCCGAGGGTGACCAACACCAGCCCGCCAAGTGCCGGGCCGAAGGCGCGGGCTGCATTGAACTGTGCCGAGTTGAGGGTCACGGCGTTGAGGAGCGCGTCGCGCGGCACCAATTCGGAGACGAACGCCTGCCATGCGGGCGCGTTGATACCGGTGATGACGCCTCCCACGGCCACGAGGCCGATGATCACCGGCACCGAGGCCACGCCGGTGACCCACGCGCCTCCCATCATGATGGCCACCACTCCCATGGCGACCTGGGTGACGAGTAGTACCCGTCGCCGATCCAACCGATCGGCGATGGTGCCGCCCAACGGTGACATCATCGCCATGGGTGCCAGTTGGCTGAAGGCCGCAATGCCCACCCAGGTGGACGAATGGGTCAGCTGAAACACCACGTAGGGCACCGTGAGGTTCTGCACCCAGGTGCCGCTGTTGGACAGCAACGCGCCGATCCAGAACAGGCGGAAGTTGCGAAATCGAAAGGCGGCTGCGGCATCTCGCAGGCCGGGCTTGGACGGTGCGCCGGCCGCGCCGCCTGAAGGTTCTGTCGCGATGTCGGACAACCTAGCCGGCCCACTTCCGCCGAGCGGGCGCTCCGTCGACCTCGGCACGAATGCTCGGCCCCGGACCACGTCAGGTCGCTATCGTCGAAGCGTGGATGTGCTCTCCTCGCGCCTCTTGGTTCGGACCGACGACCTGGCGGCGTCGACTGCGTGGTGGCGCGACACACTCGGGCTGAGCGTGGCCCGTGAGTACGGTGCCGAAGGGGTGGCCACCGGGGTGGCGTTCTTCTGTGGCGGTGTGCTGGTGGAGTTCAGCGGACACGGCTCGGACCCCGCCGGCCTCGTGTTGTGGCTGCAGGTGCCGGACGTAATGGTCGAATCAGATCGGTTGATTCAGGCGGACGTCGCTCATGACGGGCGACCTGAGCGCATGCCATGGGGATTGATCGAGTGGTGGATCAGGTCGCCGGAGGGTGTTCGGCTGGTCTTGGTGGAGATCCCGAAGGACCACCCGCTTCGCAGCCGACGGGTCCTCGAGTAATCAGGTCGGGCTCACTGCGCCGGCTCGGGACTACTTGATGTAGAGCATCTCCTGGTAGGTCAGCAGCGGCCACAGCTCGTCGTCAGCGATCTCCTCGAGCGAGTCGGTGGCCGCACGGACGGCGGTCATCGCCGGGAGAATCTCCTCTCTGCAGTAGTTACCCTGTTCGCCGATTGGGGCATCCCCCGGCAGGCCCTCGATCGCCCGGCCAAGCGGCGCGGTGGCGCCGATCAGTTGGGCGATCAGGTCGGTTACCCGGGTGAGGGTCTCGGTGTCCCCACCGAGACCAAGCGCCACCAGGTTGGTCTCCGTCGTGGCGAGATTGGACTGGAATCGTTTGACCGCCGGGTAGATCAGGGTGCGGGCCAGCTCCAGCGTGGAGCGGGCCTCGACGCCGATCGACATGACGTACTGCGCCATGTAGGCCTCAAACCTGCTGTGCAACTCGCGGGGCGTCAGCACGTCGAGCCGATCGAACAGGTCCTGAGCCTCCTTGGTCTCGTAGGCGGCGAGGGCCTCGGGGGTGGAGCGGAGGTTCGGAAGACCCCGAGCAGCAGCCTCGACCTGCCACTCCTCGGCATATCCATCCCCGTTGAAGATCACCCGGCCATGCTTGGTCATCACGTCTTTGAGCACATCCTGCACGGCCTCGTTGAAGTCGGCTCCACCATCCACGGCGTTCTCGATTTCGGTGGCCAGATAGTCCAGGCTGTCGGCCACGATGCTGTTAAGCACCACCAGAGGTCCGGAGATCGACTGTGACGAGCCAACCGCCCTGAACTCGAAGCGGTTGCCGGTGAACGCGAATGGGCTGGTGCGGTTGCGGTCGCCCGGATCCTTCGGCAACTGGGGCAGCGTGTCCGCGCCCACCTTCAGGGTGCCGTGCTCCTTCGAGGTGGTGGCGCCGCCGCCTTGGGCCACCTGTTCGAAGACGTCAGCCAGTTGGTCACCCAAAAACACCGACATGATCGAGGGTGGAGCCTCGTTGGCTCCCAAACGATGGTCGTTGGCAGACGAGGCGACCGCAGCCCGCATGACGGCCCCGTGTTTGTCGACGCCACGGATCACCGCCGCACAGAACACCAAAAACTGCGCGTTGGCGTGCGGCGTGTCGCCGGGATTCAACAGGTTGCCCTGCTCTGCGTTGCCCAACGACCAATTGACGTGCTTGCCCGAGCCGTTGACGCCCTTGAACGGCTTCTCGTGACGCAGGCACACCAACCCGTGACGATGCGCCACCCGGCTCAAGGTGGACATCGTCAACTGTTGGTGGTCGGCCGCGACGTTGCCCTCCTCGTGGATCGGCGCCAGTTCGTATTGGCCGGGAGCAACCTCGTTGTGGCGGGTCTTTGTGGGGATACCCAGCTTCAGCATCTCGCGTTCTGCGTCCAACATGAACGAGAGGACACGCTCAGGGATGGCGCCGAAATAGTGATCGTCGAACTCCTGCCCCTTTGGTGGGGCGGCGCCCATCAGCGTGCGACCTGTGGACATCAGGTCGGGTCGAGCGAAATAGAAGTTGCGATCGATCAGGAAGTACTCCTGCTCGGCACCGGCGAAACACGAGACCCGCGGTGGATCCTCGTGGCCGAACAGCCTCAGCATGCGCTGGGCCTGCACGTTGAGGGCCTGCTGGGAGCGCAGCACCGGGGTCTTTTTGTCGAGTGCCTCGCCGGTCCATGACACGAAGGCGGTAGGAATGCACAGGGTGTTGCCGTTTGGGTTTTCGAGGATGTAGGCCGGGCTGGTGACGTCCCAGGCGGTGTACCCGCGAGCCTCAAAGGTCTCGCGGATGCCGCCGCTTGGAAAAGACGAAGCGTCAGGTTCGCCCTGCACCAGGGAGCCGCCTGAGAAGTTGGAGATGGCCAGCCCCGCGCCGTCAGTGTCGAGAAAGCTGTCGTGCTTCTCGGCGCTGAGACCCGTGAGCGGATAGAAGACGTGGGCGAAGTAGCTGGCGCCGTGCTCGGCCGCCCAATCCTTCATCGCGGATGCAACGACGTCGGCAACCGATGGGTCGAGTCGGGCCCCCTCGTCGACGGTGGCCTGGAGGGATTCGTAGACACCCTTGGGAAGCCTGCTCTGCATCACCGTCTTTGAGAACACGTTCCGGCCGAACAGTTCGGACGGCGTCTCGATGCTCGATCCGGGTGGGATGCTGCTCGGACGGTTGGTGGCGGCTGCGAGGGCCTGGGTGCGAACGGCTCGACCGCTCATGAGTGACTGCTCCTGTGGATGGGGGACGGAACCGGCTCACGCCCGTACATGCCGGGTCCGCCCAGAGAGCCCGTGGTTTCGTCGTGCCTGCTGAGGCGGCGCCGGTGCTTGCAAAAGTATAGGCGCGGCTCGACGTGGGGACGCACCGTTAGCATGGGCAAATGGCTCGGAAATACCTGGTACGCACCTTTGGGTGTCAGATGAACGAGCACGACTCGGAGCGGATCGCAGGCGTGCTTGAGGCCGATGGGCTGGAAGTGACCACCGAGGTGAGCGAGGCCGACGTCGTGGTGCTCAACACCTGCTGCATCCGTGAGAATGCCGACAACAAGTTGTACGGCACGCTGGGACACCTCAAGTCGGAGAAGGACCGTCGACCCGAACTGGAGATCGTCGTCGGCGGCTGTCTTGCCCAAAAGGACCGCGAGGTTGTGCAGCAACGGGCGCCCTACGTCGACGTGGTCATGGGCACCCACAATGTGGGCCGTGTCAGCGAACTGTTGGAGGCGGCCCGGCGGGACGGTCCGACGATGGAGATCCTGGAGGCGACCGCCGCCGCGGACCACGAGGCCTTCCCATCGGCACTTCCCGCCAAGCGGGAGCAAGGCTGGGCCGCCTGGGTCACCATCCAGTTTGGCTGCGACAACAGTTGTGCGTTCTGCATCGTTCCTGCTGTTCGAGGTCCTGAGATCAGCCGTCCCTTCGGCGACGTGCTGGACGAGGTGCGTCGGGTGGCGGCCGATGGCGTGACCGAGGTGACCCTGCTCGGCCAGAACGTGGACAGCTACGGGCGCGACCTCACGCTCAGGGTCCGTGGGGAACACGACGGCGCACCGGCCGGCACCCCGTCGCACGAGTTCGTCGTGGGTGAGGCGTGGTTGACGGAGCGGGAGGCGATGGGCGCGTCCGGTCGGGCACGGCCGCTCTTCGCCGACCTGCTGCGCGCGGTCGGCTCGGTGCCCGGCATCCGCCGGGTTCGCTTCACCAGCCCGCACCCGAAGGACATGCGCGCAGAAACGATCGCCGCCATGGCCCACACCGCTGCGGTCTGCGAACACCTGCACCTGCCGATGCAGTCCGGCAGCAACGAGGTGCTGGCGGCGATGCACCGGGGCTATACCGCCGAGCGGTATCTCAGGGTTGTACACGATGCCAGGATCGGTATCGACGACCTGGCGCTGACCACCGATGTGATCGTGGGGTTTCCGGGTGAGACCGAGGCCGACTTTGAGGCAACCCTTGAGGTGTGCGCCGAGGCGCAGTTCGACTCGGCGTACACGTTCATCTATTCGTCCCGTCCCGGCACCGAAGCCGCCGAGATGACCGCTGCCTTCGTTGATCACGCCGTCTCGGTCAACCGAATGGAACGCCTGAGAGTGGTGATCGAGCGGTCGGCGGTTCGTGCCAACAAAGCTCGTATCGGCCGGGTTGACGAGGTGGTCGTCACCGGTCCCTCACGCAGAGATCCATCGATGATCACGGGCCTGACCCGCCACAACAAACGGATCCACCTGCCTGCTCCGGCGGGTGTTCGGCCCCGGCCAGGCACCTACGTGAGCGCCCTGGTCACGGAGGCCCGAATGACCAGCCTGGTGGGGGAGATCGTCGATATCGGCGATTCGCCGGTGCATCGCACGCGCATCCCGGTGAGCGCCGGATGAGCGACACCACCGTGGAGTTCGTCGAGCGCGAGGACGGCGTCCTGGTCGTCGCCAAGACCGGCCCGATCGGACAGGACGCAACGTGGGGCAACGTCGCCGACGAGTCGCAGCGCCTGGAGTGGTTGGCGATGGCCGGAGCCCCGGTGCCGAAGGTGATCGAGTTCGTCGACCACGGCGACGGCACGGCGACGCTGCTGACCGAACGGATCCCGGGCTTTGATGCCACCCGACGGGAGGCGCGCGCCCGCCCGGAGGAACTCGTCGACCTTTTTGCGAAGGCCCTGCGCGTGTGGCACGACAACCTCAGCGTCGCCGACTGCCCGTTTCGAAGCGACTGGGCGACCCGGCTTGAGGTGGCCAAGGCACGCTTGAAGCGGGGACTCATTGCATCGGAAAACCTCGACGATGCCTACCGCCGCGTCGGGTTCGACACCCTGGTGGCCTCCCTGGATCGAACTGATCCCGACGATCACGACGACCTGGTCGTCATCCATGGCGACCCGTCGCTACCCAACTTGATCCTTGGCGCCGGCGGGTTTGCCGGCTGGGTCGACGTAGGCCGGGTCGGTGTGGGTTCCCGATGGTGCGATCTGATGATCGCAGCCACCACGATCGCCTCCAACATGGGGCCAATGCTGGTGCCCACGTTGTTCGAGGCCTACGGTGCCGATTCGGCCGACACCCTTGCCGTCGACGCCTATCAACTGCTGGAGCAGTTCTTGTAGCTCGTGTGGCGGCGCCGGTCTGGGATGCGAGCCTGGACGGATCGTGCTTGGTCTCCAACATCGGGTGCCGCCGGGTCGGCTCCCCCCGGGGTGCGAGGCCCCTGCGATGCGCTGGCATCGGCGCTGAAATCGGTGGAGGGTGAACCTATGGCGATCACCAACAACTCCACGGCGAACGAGATGGCGGCGACGGCCACAGCCATCCTCCAAACCGGCGCTGGAACACGACAGGACCTGGCGGTCGGCGGGGACGGCCACGCCAGGTGCATGTGGGGTGTCCAACCCAAGATCTACCGCACCTACCACGACACCGAGTGGGGCCGTCCGGTCATCGACGAGCGGGCGATCTTCGAAAAGCTGTGCCTCGAAGGATTTCAGGCAGGTCTGAGTTGGCTGACGATCCTGAAGAAGCGAGAGGCCTTCAGGGAGCGGTTTCAGGGCTTCGACCCGGAGGTGCTGGCAGGGTGGGGCGAAGCTGAGGTTGCCGACGCGCTCGCCGACTCGAACATTGTGCGCAACCGCGCCAAGATCGAGGCGACGTTGGGCAATGCTCGGGCGGCGATCCAACTGTGGGCCGCAGGTGATTCACTCGCCGAACTGTTGTGGTCGGCGGGGGACGAGCCCGAGCACGTGGCGCCCGTCTCGATGCTCGATGCTTCGGCGGTCCCACTCGGCGCGACGGCGCTCTCGAAGATACTCAAGAAGCGAGGCTTCAGATTTGTCGGCCCCACGACCGTCCACTCGACCATGCAGTCGCTCGGCGTGGCCAACGATCATCTGCTTGGGTGCTGGGTGCGGGACGTCTGTGAGACCGAACGAGACGAGGCAAGGCAAGGGCTGTCAGACTCCAGCGGGTGACCCGCCTTGAGCTGCCACCCAACCCCAGCCAGGACGAGGCGCTCGAGGTGTTTCTCGGCTGGGTGGCGGACCAGGGCCTCGAGTTGTACCCCGCCCAGGAGGAGGCGATCCTGGCGCTGTTTTCCGGCAGCCACGTGATCCTCACCACGCCGACCGGGTCGGGTAAGTCGTTGGTGGCCACCGCCGGTCACGTGGCCGCCCTGGCTGCGGGGGAGCGCTCGGTGTACACGGCGCCGATCAAGGCGTTGGTGTCGGAAAAGTTCTTTCAGTTGCGTGAGGCGCTGGGTGATGACGCGGTCGGCATGCTCACCGGCGACGCCACGATCAACCCGGATGCGCCGGTGATCTGCGCAACCGCCGAAATTCTGGCGCACCAGGCGCTGGCCGGAGCGCCCGGCGGCGCACCAAGCCACGTGACGATGGACGAGTTCCACTATTACGACGAGCCAGACCGCGGCTGGGCCTGGCAGGTACCGATCCTGGAACTGCCCAACACCCGGCTGCTCGCCATGTCGGCGACTCTTGGTGACGTGGGTTGGTTGGCAGACGACCTGGTCGGACGTTCCGGCCGCAGCATCGAGGTGGTCACCGGAGTGGAACGACCGGTGCCACTCAGCTTTGAGTACCGAACCACACCGCTGATCGAAACCGTTGAAGACCTGATCGCCGCAGACCGGGTGCCCGCCTACGTCGTGCACTTCACCCAGCAGGCGGCGACCGAGCAGGCCCAGGCGTTTACCTCACTCAGCGTGCTCACGAAGGCCGAACGCCGTGAGTTGGCCGAGGTGTTGGCGGGCGTCCGTTTTGACACGCCCTTCGGCAAGGACTTGAAGCGTTTCCTGTCTCACGGCGTGGGCGTGCATCACGCAGGCTTGCTGCCGCGATACCGGTTGCTGGTTGAACGCCTGGCCAAGGAGGGGTGGCTGCGCCTGATCTGCGGCACCGACACCTTGGGCGTCGGCGTCAACATCCCAATCCGAACTGTGATCTTCACACAGTTGTACAAATACGATGGTACCGAGACCCGCATCCTGACCGCACGCGAGTTCGCCCAGGTGGCGGGTCGGGCGGGCCGTCGGGGTTACGACACCGAGGGATACGTCGTGGCCCAGGCCCCACCACATGTCGTGGAAAACCTGCGTGCCGAGCAGAAGGCCGGGACGAACACCACCAAGCTGCGCAAGATCGTGAGGAAAAAGGCCCCGGAGCGAGGCTACGCCCATTGGAACAACGACACTTTTGCCCGGCTTTGCTCGGCATTGCCTGAAAAGCTCAACTCCCGGATGGCCATGACGCACTCGATGGTGCTCCATGTGCTGTCGCGCCCGGGCGACGGTGAGGCCGCCCTGAGGCGCATGATCGAACACTCCCATGAGAGCGACGGGGCCAAGTTGGCTTTGCTTGGCCGGGCGGAGGCAATCATCACCTCGCTGGAGGAGGCGGGGATTCTGGCTCGGTCGGAGGAGCCCGATTCACAGGGTCGCAGCCTCGTGGTTCACGGCGATCTACAGGCTGACTTTGCACTCGATCGGCCTCTGGCGCCGTTTGTCGTCGAGGTGGTGAACAGCTATGAGCCAGACGATCCCGAGTACGCACTGTCGGTACTGTCGGTCGTTGAGGCCTCGTTGGACGATCCCCGACAGGTGCTCATCGCTCAGCAACGGAAGGCTCGCGATGAGGCCTACACGCGGATGAAGATGGAGGGCGTCGACTTCGACGAGCGTCAGGAGCGCCTTGGGGAGATCCGCTGGCCTCAACCGTTGCGCGATGAGTTGTTGTCCATGCTGGCCACATTCTCCGAGCACCATCCGTGGGTGACCGGCGAGTGGCTTCGCCCCAAAGCGGTGGCCCGCGACCTGTACGAGCAGGGCTTGGGCTTTCGTGATTACGTCACCTCGTTGGGCGTGAAGCGCTCCGAGGGCGTACTGCTGCGCTATCTCACCGAGGTGTACCGAACGCTGCAGCGAAACGTGCCGGAGGAGTCTCGTACCGAGGAGTTGGAAGAGATCACCGCATGGGTCGGTGCCGTGATCCGGCAGGTCGACTCGTCCCTGCTGGAAGAGTATGCGCTGTTGGAGGGGGCGCTCGGTGATGGGGTTTCGTCGGATGGGCTCGATGCTGCGGCCATCGCCTCGACACCTCCGCCGATCACGGCCGACGAGCGGGCCTTTCGGGCGATGGTGCGCACCGAGGTGTTTCGGTGGGTGCAGGCACTGGCCCGCCATGACCATGGGTCGCTCTCAAGGCTGGTGTTCGATGATGGTGAGCAACACGATCTCGTGTGGTGGCGCGACCTGATGGAGCCCTACTGGGAGGAATGGGACTCGATCGGCATCGACGCCGATGCCCGCAGTGCAAGATTTCTGCGAATCGAGGAACGCCCCGACCATTGGGACGTCACGCAGTGGCTGGTCGATCCCGACGAAACCAACGAGTGGAGCCTGATCGCGCGGGTCGACCTGCGGGCCTCCGACGAAGCCGGCGAGGCCGTGGTGAAACCGGTCAGGATCGGGTTTGATGACGACGACCATGACGCTTGAGCGGATGACCCGACCGGAGCTCAGGATGGTCCGCAGGCTGTACGGGGCGTCGCCCCTTTCAACCCTGCCTCCTCCTGCCACTCCGTCGTTGTGATCCACGTGTGGGTCGTTCCCGGCCGAGCGCGGCGAGGTGGCAGATGAATTGGGGTCCGTCCCGGTGGGACGGTGCCGAGGGCGTCGGGCGACCTCTGGCGCTGGTGGGGCCCACGGCGTCGGGCAAGACGTCGGTCACGCTGGCGTTGGCCGACCTGGTCCAGCCGCTCGAGGCGGTCGCCGCCGACTCGATGACCGTGTACCGCCACATGAATGTCGGCACTGCAACGCCTTCTCTCGCAGAACGGGCGCTCGTGCCCCATCACCTGATCGACCTGGTCGATGCTGACGAGGAGTTCTCGGTGGCCCGCTTCCAACGGGCTGCGAACGAGGCGTTCGATGACATCGCAACCCGCAGCGCGCACGTCGTGGTGGTGGGGGGCACCGGCCTGTATCACCAGGCGTTGATCGATCACCTCAGCCTGCCCGGTCGATACCCCGATGTGGCGCTACAACTCGAGGCCGACGCAGCAGGTGAGTCGGACGTCAAGGCGCTGCACGCCCGGTTGGCCGGACTGGACCCGACGGCGGCCGCCCGTATCCAGCCCACCAACCGGCGTCGGGTGATTCGAGCCTTGGAGGTCACCCTGGGTTCGGGACGTCCCTTCTCATCGTTTGGGCCGGGACTGGAGGCGTACCCGCCGAGCCCGTTCGTATTGGTGGGCTTGAGGCTCGGCCGTGATGTAACCGCCCGCCGTGTCGAGAAGCGCTTCATGGCGATGATGGATGCAGGCCTGCTCGACGAGGTGCGGGCACTGCTCGACCGACCTCAACCAATGTCGAGGACCGCAGCGCAGGCGCTCGGCTACCGGGAACTTGCTGAACACCTCCGGGGGGAGCGCACGCTCGACAACGCCGTCAGCACCGCCATCGTTCGTACCCGGCAGTTCGCTGTTCGCCAAGAACGCTGGTTTCGTCGCGACCCTCGGCTGACGTGGGTCGATGGGGAGGCCGACGCAGCGACGGTGGCCTCGGCGGCGCACCGGGTCTGGACCGACGCCAAAAAGTGGGGCGGACCGGGAGCGTCGGGTCGTTAGGTTGGTGCGCCCATGCACCTCTCCAAGCATCACGGCCTCGGTAACGACTTTCTGGTGGTCCTCGAGGCGACCAACGGGCCGTTGCCAAACAGCCCCGACTTGGCGCGTGCCCTGTGCGATCGTCACACGGGTATTGGCGCTGACGGTCTGATCTGGGGCGGGGTGTCCGACCGGGCAGACGTGGCGTTTCGGCTTCACAACGCCGACGGCACCGAGGCGGAGATCTCGGGTAATGGCCTTCGCTGCCTGGTTCAGGCCCACCTTCGAGCCGCAGGCTTACACGAGGGCACGGTCACCGTGGCAACCCCAGGGGGTGTTCGTCAGGCGGTGGCGACGGCCGCATCCGACCCGTTGACACTGTCGGTCCTGGCAGAGATGGGGCCGGTGTCGGCAGGCCCAACGCTCCCGGCGGTGGTTGGGGAGATGGGGTTTGCGCAGGCGGCCACCGGTTCGGTGGGCAATCCCCACGTTGTGCTCCTGGGCGCCGGATCGTTGGTCCCCGACCTGACGTCGATCGACCTCGCCAAGGTTGGCCGCCGGGTGGAGGACGCCATACCTGGTGGCGCCAACGTGCATGTCGTTGAGTCAGTCGGGCCCGACACCCTGGTGATGCGGTCCTGGGAGCGGGGCGTCGGCCTGACAGAGGCCTGCGGCTCGGGTGCCACCGTGGCTGCCTGGGTCGCCCGCACCTGGGGACTGGTGGGCGACCGGGTCACCATTCGCATGCCCGGCGGGGAGGCGGTCGTCGAGCTCGGCGAAACGGAGGCATCACTCGTTGGGCCCGCCACGTTCGTCGCCGACCTGGAGACGCCGTGAGTATCGATGAGGACGGCTGGGAGCCCACCGTGGTTGGGCAAGCTGGGCAGGTGGCCGGTCCGAACAGCGAGCCGGTGCAGGAAGCGGATGTGGAGCCGGTGACGGCTGGGCACCCCGCCGAGACCGCCGAGACCCACCGAGGCGGGTTCGGTGAGTTCGGCGGCGAGTCCCGTGGCCTGATCGAGCGGACGTTCCGAGAGAAGATCCTTCTGGTGGCGGTTGTGGTCGACGGTCACGACGACGACACCGACGCGTCGCTGGACGAACTTGAGTTGTTGGTGGACACGGCCGGCGCTGACGTGGTTGGTCGGCTCACCCAACGGCGGAGGGCACCGGACCCGGCCACCTACGTTGGTTCCGGCAAGGCTGCCGAGATCAAGCAGATGGCCGAGGCCACCGACTGTGACACCGTCGTCTTCGACGATCAGCTCAGCCCGGCCCAACAGTTCAACCTGGAAAAGCTGCTTGGAAGGTCTGCGATCGATCGCACTGCGGTCATCCTTGACATCTTCGCCCAGAACGCATCCAGCCAGGAGGGCAAGGCCCAGGTTGAGCTGGCCCAGCTGCGTTACCTGGCACCTCGGCTGAAGGGACGGGGCAAGGCGCTTTCACAGCAGGCAGGCGGTTTGGGCGGCGCACGCCGCGGTCCCGGTGAGAAGGCCTTGGAGACAGACCGCAGGCGCCTGGACCGACGGGTCCACAAGCTGGAGGCGGAGCTGCGCGAGGTGCGACAACATCGGTCGACGCAGTCGAAGGCGCGGCGCCGGTCGGGCGTGGCCCACGTCGTCATCGTCGGCTACACCAACGCGGGGAAGTCATCGTTGGAGAACCGGTTGACAGACGCCGGCGTGCTCGTTGAGGACCGCCTGTTCGCAACCCTCGATCCCACCACCCGCAAGCTCGCGCTGCCCGGTGGCGAGGTGGTGCTGTTGACCGACACCGTTGGGTTCGTTCGCAAGCTGCCTCACGAACTGGTCGAAGCGTTCAAGACCACACTTTCGGTGGTGCCCGAGGCCGATTTGCTGGTTCACGTGGTCGATGCCTCAGCGCCGGACCCGGCCGGGGAGATCGCCGTCGTTCGGGCCATTATGGCCGAGATCGGCGGCGGTGATCGGCCTGAGTTGTTGGTTTTCAACAAGGCCGATCGTGGGGCCGACGCGGCCCGTCTCGCTGCGGCCACGCCCGGCTCGGTGGCTGTTTCGGCCGCTACCGGGCAGGGAATCGACGGGCTGGTCCAAGCCATCGGTGACCGACTGCGCTCGCAGCGGCCCGTGATCGAGCTGCACATCCCGTGGGCGCGCGGCGATGTGATCGCTGCGGTTCATGCACTCGGCGAGGTGCTCTCGGAGGTGTCGGAGGAGGAACAGATGGTCATGAGGACCCGGCTGCCGGAGGAACAACGAGGCCGGTTCTCCGAGTTCGAGCCGGTGGCCGTGGGGGAGTGATGGCGATGATCATGTCGGAGGTCGGACGGCCATGATCGACGGGCCAATCGACCTCAGGTTGGGTTCACCGTGTGACCCACCGCCCGCCTGCGCAGTCCGGGCGATGAACGCCGCAGGGGACTCGCTCGGACCCTATGGAAAGTCGGTGGGTTCACCCGAGTTCCGCGCTGCGGCCTCGGATTGGATGCGGCGACGCCTGGACCTGGAGATTTCACCGGATGCGGTGGCGGCCTGCGTGGGAACGAAGGAGTTCGTTGGCAGCCTTGCGTTGCTGCTGGGGCCGCTGGTCGCTTCGCACCGTGACACGGTCCTCGTTCCAGCGGTGGCGTATCCCACCTATGCGGTTGGAGCGGACCTGGCGGGCTGTCGCGTGGTCCGGGTGCCGATGACGAGTCGATTCTCCCTCGACCTGGACGCAGTCGAACCTGAAGATGCCGCCAGGGCTCGCCTGCTCTGGGTGAACTCGCCCGGCAACCCGGCCGGTGGCCTTGACGACCTCGGTGCGGTTGCGAGTTGGGCACGCGAGCGAGGAATCATCGTGTGCTCCGACGAGTGCTATCTCGAGTACACGTGGAGCGGGGGCCCTGCAGGTGAGGACCAGCTTCCCGCATCAACTGTGCTGTCCTCTGGAGGCGAAGGTTTGTTGGCGCTTCACTCGCTGTCGAAGCGCTCCAACCTGGCCGGAGGCAGAGTGGGCTGTTACGCGGGCGACGCACAATTGGTCGCTGCCTTGGGTGAGCGGAGGCGGGAGTTGGGCCTGGTGGTGCCGGGGCCGATGCAGGCTGCTGCCGTCGCGGCATGGTGCGATCAGTCACACGTCGCCGAGCAGCGGAATCGATACCGCCACCGACTGGAGGTGCTTGCCGAGTCGGTCAGGCAGGCCGGTTTGGCGGATGTGGAACTTCCCGCGGGTGGTTTCTACCTGTGGGCCAAGGTCGGCGGAGACGATCGGGCGGCTGCCGCCCGCCTTGCCGCCGCCGGGGTTCTTGTTCAACCCGGCATCCTCTATGGACCGGACGGAGCTGGGCGGATTCGTCTCGCCGCTGTTCGGCCTGATGACGAGATCGTCGAGGCGGCCCGCCGAATCGCAGCTCTTGCAGATGGTGCAGCGTTGGTGCGAGGCGGTTGAGTTGACGGGCCAATCGGTACCCATGCCCGCACGTTGACCGGTGCGGCTGCGATGATGGAGACGATGATCCCGTCGGCCCAACCGCGCCCGCAGATGCCTGGTGCCTCCACCCGCCCTCAGGCGGTCAGGCCATCGGTGGCATGGGTCTACGGCGGCGCCGGGCTGGCGTTGGCCGGGATCATCATCGGGGTGACCCTGGTCGTCGTGGGATTCCTCTCCGACGGCGGCCCCGAGACGTTGGGGCGCTCGGACTTCCCCGGCCAGGTGGAGTTTTCCTCGCCGGTCCGCTCCGGCCGGTTGGGTATCTACCTGGAGCGCTCAACGATGTCGGGTGACCCGGCGCTTCCGGGCTATCTCGATCCCATCGTGATCCGCGGGGACGGCGAGGTCGAGGTCGATCCCAAGCCAAACCTTCCTCGTCATGCGGGGATGTCCACCGAACTGATCCCCATCGGCTCATTCCAAGTCGTTGGGGGGGACTACACGGTGACCGTCGATCCCGATGGCACCTTGACCGGAAGCAACGTCTCGGTGGTGGTCGCCGACCCCAATTCCGACTCTCGGGGAATCGACCTGATGCTGTGGGGGGGTATCGGCGGCGCCGTGGCAGCCCTTCTCGGATCCGGAGTGGTGGTTGGAGTTGGACGAGCGCGTGATCGTGCCCGGGTCCGGGCGCTGGTTCAGAGCAGAAGCGACCGCAGTGGCGGAAGTTCGTGAACACATCGAACGACGCCTCGGGGCCAATTCATGACGAGGCTTGGCTCAGAACCATGCGCTGGTCGATGGGCCTGTTGTGGGCGGCCGGGGTGGCGGTGATGTTGGGGTTCCTCACCACGCAGTGGCTCTCGGACGGGTCGGCGGAACGTCTCGGCAGTCCATCCAAGAACGCCGTTGCGCGTGAGCGTGTGCCGTCATCGGAGAGCTTCACCGTCGACCGCCCCGGTACCTACGACCTCTACTACGAGCAGGAGGCGCCCTCGGTGGGGGTACCCCGCAGCCTGGACGTGACGATCAGTTCTGAGGTCGGCGAACTCAGCCTCGACACTCCGGATACGGTGTTCAGCACGTCCGTCGATCAACGCAGCTACATCACGTTTCGCACGGTCACGATACCCCGATCCGGCACCTACACCCTTGACGTGAAATCTGGTGCAAATGCCAAGGAGGATGCGCCGAACTCCGATGACCGTGTGGTGGTGGATCGTGTCGACCGATCGACTGATGCCCTGTGGGTGCTGCTCGGTCTGACCCCGGCCGCTGCTGGTATGGCCCTGGGTGCGTGTTTGGTAGCTGCATCGGTGTGGCTTCGTTCGCGCACCCTGAAATCGCTTCGCGGAAGTGATGGCCAAGGACAGGGCCCTCCCGACCACCCATGGGGTCCGCCGGCATCGCAGCCCTTCCGCGACGTGTCTCCTCCACCCGACGCCTCGGGGCCCTCTGGACCACACGGCGATGGCGATCTGGGCAATCAAGGCACAGGCGACCGTGGCGACTGACTCCGATCCCGACCTGTTGGCGGCCACGAGCGGGCTGATCTCGATTCCTTCGGAAAGTCGCCACGAGGCGCAACTCGCCGACCTCGTGGAGAAGGAACTCGAGAAGGTCGCCGACCGTCGGCCGCACTTCAGCGTGGACCGGGTGGGCGACAACGTGGTGGCCCGCACCCACCTCGACCGACCAAACCGGCTGATTCTGGGTGGACACCTCGATACCGTGCCCGCCAATGGCAACGCGACTCCTCGAACCGAGGGCAACGTGCTGTGGGGGCTTGGCTCCGCCGATATGAAGGGTGGACTTGCGGTGATGTTGGAGTTGGCGCGCCGGGTGGAACGTCCTGCGGTGGACGTCACATGGGTGTTTTATGCCAGGGAGGAGATCGCAACTGTTCATTCCGGCCTGCTGGAATTGCAACGGGAGCGCCCCGACTTGTTGGAGGGCGATGTGGCCCTCCTAGGAGAGCCCACCGACGGTGCGTTGGAGGCCGGTTGTCAGGGCTCTGTTCGGATCGAAATTGAGTTCCGTGGTCGTCGGGCTCACACGGCTCGGGCATGGATGGGTGAGAACGCCATCCATCGCGCCGGTGCATTGCTCACCCGCCTGGACGACTGGGTTGCCAGACGGCCCACGATCGATGGTTGCACCTATCACGAGGCGCTTCAGGCGGTTGCGATCAACGGTGGTGTTGCCGGCAACGTGGTGCCCGATCGGGTTGTGGTCACCGTGGCGCACCGCTTTGCGCCCGACCGCAGTCTGGCCCAGGCAGAAGCCGCCTTACGGCAGTTCGTGGCACCGTCCATGACCGATCTGGACGTGTTGACCGTCGTCGACCGGGCCCGTGCCGCACCTCCGGGCCTCAGCCACCCTTTGCTCTCGTATCCGATTCGCCGCCACGATCTTGAGGTGCGGGCAAAACTGGGGTGGACCGACGCTGCGTTCTTCGCCGAGCGCGGGATCCCGGCGGCCAACTTTGGCCCGGGCGATCCCGTGGTAGCCCACACCGCGGCTGAGCACCTGGAGCGCGCCAGTATCGACAGGGTCTGGACGGTCATGGTCGACCTGTTGCGCAACGGGGTGAGCGCTCCCTGACCGTACGGGCTTGAACGGCAGGCGAGCCGCCTCCATAGGATGCAGACCCATCCTGGCTTGCGTTGCGCAAACCGGGTATCGACCCATCACGGAGCATTCCGATGCCAGCACATCCCTTAGCAGCCTTCGGAATCGGTACGGCGACGTTTTCGTCCGCCGGTGACGGAACCAAGGTGCTCGACAGCAACTTCGCGGTGGTCAATCTGGGCACGCACGCCGATGTGGCCGAGGTGCTGGCGCGCCACGGCCAACATGCCGGGGGCTCCGGCACGCTGACGTTTTCGCCGAACCGGTTGGCCGAGGTGGTCATGGAGCTGAAAACCACAGGCGGGGCCGACGAGGCCAACCGGAGGTGCCTCGCCACCCTCAGAGAAAGCAGATTTGCCGAGAACCCCGGACTGGGCACTCGTCTCGCCGTGATCGTCACATTCATCGACAGTCTGGACGTTCCGCCCGTGGACGCCCATGATGCCTACCTGAGACTTCATCTGCTGTCGCACCGGCTGCGCACCCCCCACAGCATCAACCTGGAGGGACTCTTCGAACGGTTGTCAACGGTGGCCTGGACCAGCCAGGGTCCGGCCGACCCGGACACGTTGGCCGAGGTTCAGAGTCGTCTTCGGGCCGAGGGCCGCCAAATCACCGTGAACTCGGTCGACAAATTCCCTCGGATGGTCGACTACGTCGTACCCGCCGGGGTTCGTATCGCCGACGGCGCACGGGTGCGGCTCGGGGCCTACCTGGGCGAAGGCACCACCGTGATGCACGAGGGGTTTGTCAACTTCAACGCGGGCACGCTGGGCGCAGCCATGATCGAGGGTCGCATCTCATCGGGGGTGGTGCTGGGCGACCAGTCTGACCTTGGGGGCGGGGCATCGGTGATGGGAACCCTCTCCGGAGGAGGCAAGGAGGTCATCAGCCTGGGCCGACGCTGTCTCGTTGGTGCCAACGGCGGTTGTGGAATCTCGCTAGGAGACGACTGCGTGATCGAAGCCGGTCTCTACCTCACTGCAGGCACAAAGGTCACCATGGAGGACGGCTCGGTTCGTAAGGCACGCGAATTGTCCGGAGGAAGTCAGATGCTGTTTCGTCGCAACTCAACGACCGGCTCGGTGGAGATGGTCCCCCGGGTGCCGGACTGGGGCGGGCTCAACCAAGAGCTTCACAACAACTGACCCTGCGCCCAAGCCTGGATTTGGGCAGTGTCAAAGTTTGCGGAGCACGGTCACCACGCGGCCGAAGATCACCACTTCTCCGGGGGGAAAGTTCATGGGGGACATGGTGGCGTTGGCGGGCGTGAGCGTGGTGCCCTTTGTCGAATGTGTGGTGAGCGTCTTGACCGTGGCCTCCTCGCCGGGAATGCCTGCCACGACGACGTCGCCGCGATCGGCAGTGGTTTGCTGGCGCGCCACGACGTAATCGCCATGAAAGATCCCGGCGTCAACCATGGAGTCGCCGCGGACGGTCAGCATGAACAGGTCGCCGTCTCCGGTGAGGTCGGCCGGTAGCGGAAGCATCTCCTCGATTTGCTCTTGCGCTATGACTCCCGTGCCGGCAGCCACCGAGCCGACGAGGGGTACATGGCGAACCGGGCGCCGCTCGGCCACATCGGCTTTGCCGTCGGTATGAACCTCGATGGCACGTGGCTTGGTGGAATCACGCTTCAAGTAGCCGAGTCGCTGCAACGTGGCGAGATGTGAGTGCACGGTTGAGGGGGAGGTGAGCCCGACAGCGGTCCCGATTTCTCGAACCGACGGTGGGTAACCGCGGGTGCTCACCGAGTCGATCACGCAGTCGAGAACCTCACGCTGACGCGCCGTCAGGGGATCGGTGTTTGACGCGGAGGCCGAAGACGTTGCCTTCCGACCACGTGACTGGTCGTTTGCTGGGTTGCTGTGGGACATGAGGTCTCCTCGGTCGAACGAGCGTTCCCCACCCTAGCCCGGTGACCGTCGACGTGCAAGAACATTCGTTCGACGAACATTTGCTCGACTGGCCCTTGACAGTCGAACGCGCGTTCCTCATGCTATTCGAACGTTCGTTCGTTCGAGGGTTTGTTCGATCGCACCCGAGCGTGCACACGACGACAACGGCTCGTTGTCACACCCCATGAGGAAGCTTGAGACATGGTTGCACTTCAGACATCCGATCCCGACCGTTCCAGCCGCACCACTCGGCCAAACCTCCAGGTGATCGAGGGCGGCGATGCCCCGAAACCCACCTGGTCCTCGACGCACCCTGCCGTCCGAGCACGCATGGGCCAGTTGCATGCCGTGCAACGGTTGCCGACACCGGCGTCCAGCAGCCTGCGGGGTTCTGGTGGCCTGGTCGATGCGGCGCCTCCCGTGGATGAGCGGGTGGTTCCGGGCGGTACGCATCGGTTCGTGTACCTCCGACGTCGAGCGGTGGCGGCGCTGTTGCTGTTGGCGCTGCTCTGGGCGGTGGTTGCGGTTGCGGGCGACGTGTTCGGTGGTTCGTCGAACGAGGCCGGGGCCTCGCAGGCTCTGACGACGCGGGTCGTTGTTCCCGGCGATACGTGGTGGTCGTTGGCGAACGAATTGGACCGCCCGGGTGATATCCGTGACACCGTGGCTTCGCTGGTGGAGCTCAACGATGGTGAGCAACTGCTGGTAGGCCAACGTGTGGTCCTTCCGGCCGGGTAGGTGGCATCGTGCAGTTGAGGCCGGGGGGCGTTACCGTGCCACCTCGTGCGTTGTCCGCGGTGCAGTGAACCTGAAGACCGGGTGGTTGATTCTCGGTCGGTGGATGATGGCGCCGGAATTCGTCGTCGCCGTCAGTGCGCCGGTTGCGGCGCACGGTTTACCACCTTCGAGCGGGTGGAGCAGGCGCCGTTGGTCGTTATCAAGAGCGACGGAACAACGCAGCCGTTCGAGCGGTCCAAGATCGAGGCCGGCGTGCTGTCGGCGGCGAAGGGACGGCCGGTGTCGGCCGCCGACGCGGGTGTGCTCGCCGCCGCTGTTGAGGAGGCGCTCTCAACCGTCGGGGTGGAGGCGTCGACGGCCGACATCGGCCGTCTGGTGCTGGAGCGTCTGGCACAGACCGACGACGTCACCTACCTACGCTTCGCAAGCGTTTACAAGGCGTTCCAGGGCCTCGGCGACTTTCAGGCCGAGCTGGGCCGTCTGTCGAAGGTGTCGGACTGAGTCAGTCCTGTGCGGCTGGGCGCTGATAGCTGAGGTAGAGGTCATCGTCGGCGGCCCAGCAATGCTGAAGCTGCCAGCGTCGTCCTTCCAGGCCGGACCTCTCGATCAGGTTGAGGCCGTCTCCAAGCAGGCGGGGGGCCAGCGTCAGGCACAACTCGTCCAGCCGATCAGCCTCGATGATGTCGGCCAGCACCGATGGGCCGCCCTCGGTCAGCACCACGTTTGCACCGGTTTCGGACAGGCGGTCCAGGGCGGCGGCCACGGTCGAATCAGACTCCCCAAGCTGTTCCACGCGGATACCGGCGTCTTCGGCCTGGCGTATCCGATCGGGCGGAGCGTCGGCGCCGGTCATCAGCACCAGTCCTTCCGGGGCGTCCAGCAATCCTCTGCCGTTCGGAAGCGACAGCGTTCGAGACAGCACGGCGAGCAGCGGGTTGGGGGCCATGCCGGCGTCGCTGCGGGCCGATTGCAGGTCTTGGGACAGCTGGATGGGCCCATAACGCTCGGTTCGGACGGTTTGGGCACCCACCAGCACAACGTCAGCCAGAGCCCTGATCGCCTGAAACATGACCCGGTCGAGTGGCCCACCCAGTTTGCCGCTTCGGCCGTTCAAGGCGGCTTTGCCATCGAGCGAGCTGACCATATTGGCCAGTGTCCACGGGCGGGGACGGGAACCGTGCCGCCCTTCGACGCGGAGCTTGTGCCACATGGCCAACGGCGAGGTTTCAGGGTTGATGCATTCCAGCGGTGGCACGGCTCGACCCTAGCCCCCGAAAGAATTTCTTGGATGGTGTCGAACGGAGTTCCGAGCGTCACTGAGCGCGGACAATCCACACCATGTGGATTGGGCTCGGGTCGGCCCCGCGTACCGAGTTCAGTTATACCGGTCGGCGAGTTTGGTCGTTTGAACGCGTTGGGCCGCAAGCGCTATCAGCGAATGGGCTGCCTGGTTGCCCACAGCCTGAAATCTCCCCTGTGGACAACCGAGGCTCTTTCCACAGCCAACCCACAGAATCTGGGCTCGACAGGACCCATGGCGCGGTCTCTAGGGTGGTCCGAGCGATCGTTGCATGGGCGGTCGGGACGGTGGTGGCTGGCAAGTCAACCCTCGGTTGACAACACCTGGGATGAGGAAAAATCTCTACCGGCTAGGGCTTCGGGCCCGATGCCGGGTCGATGTTTCGGGATCCCCCCCCTTCCGCCCATGCAACGGTCAAACCCGTTCGACCGCGATTTCGGTTGACATGGGACCCGGTCACCAACCAGCTCGCCACCGACCATCCACGTCGAGGAGTTCGCCATGAGCACCGTTACAGCCAGACCAGCGGAAACAACCGGCGCCGCCGTGCAGCGTCGGTTCACGTCGGGACACGATGACGGCTATGCCGACGTGACCTGGGGTCGGAGGGACGCCAGAATCACCGACTACCGCACCGGTGAGGCCGCGTTCGAGCAGGACGATGTTGAGTTTCCAGAGTCCTGGTCGCAAAACGCCTCCAATATCGTGGCGCAGAAGTACTTCCGAGGTCCGATGGATTCACCGGAGCGCGAAAGCTCGCTTCGGCAGGTGATCGATCGGGTGGTGTCGACGGTGACGGGTTGGGGCGTCGAAGGCGGCTACTTCGCCGACGAACCCGAGGCGCTCGCGTTCTCGGGGGAACTCACGTGGCTGCTGGTGCACCAACGGGTGGCCTTCAACTCGCCGGTTTGGTTCAACATCGGAGTCAAGGGTGCACCGAAGCAGGCCTCTGCCTGCTTCATCCTCTCGGTCGAGGACACGATGGACTCGATCCTCAACTGGTACCGGGAGGAGGGGGTGATTTTCAAGGGTGGCTCCGGCGCCGGCGTCAACCTGTCGGGCATTCGGTCCTCCTACGAGCGGCTCTCCAGCGGCGGTTCGCCATCGGGGCCGGTGTCGTTCATGCGGGGAGCCGACGCGTCGGCCGGCACGATCAAATCGGGTGGTACCACCCGACGTGCCGCCAAGATGGTGGTGCTGGATGTTGAACACCCCGACGTTGAGGACTTCATCTGGTGCAAGGCCATTGAGGAACGCAAGGCCCGGGTGTTGGCCGACGCCGGTTTCGACATGGACCTGGACGGCGCGGACTCCCACTCGGTGCAATACCAGAACGCCAACAATTCGGTTCGGCTCTCGGACGAGTTCATGGAGGCCGTGGAGTCCGATGCCGAGTGGGCACTGCGATCGGTGGCAACCGGCGAGGTGCTTCGCACGGTTCGGGCTCGTGAGCTGCTCCATCAAATCGCAGAGGCCGCCTGGGAATGCGCGGATCCGGGTGTGCAGTTCAGCTCCACCATCAACCGTTGGCACACAGCCTCGGTCACCGGTCCGATCAACGCGTCAAACCCGTGCAGCGAGTACCTGCATTTGGACGACTCGGCCTGCAACCTGGCCAGCCTGAACCTGTTGTCCTTTCTGGACGAGCATGGAGAGTTTGACATCGATGGGTTCGCTCACGCCGTCAACATCACGTTGATCGCTCAAGAGATCTTGGTGGGCAACGCCGACTACCCAACCGAAGCGATCGGTGAAACGACGCGCCGCTTCCGTCAGCTCGGCCTGGGATACGCAAACCTGGGCGCTTTGCTGATGGCTCTTGGGTTGCCGTACGACTCCGAGGCTGGACGGGCCTGGGCCGGTTCGATCACCGCCCTGATGACCGGTGCCGCCTATCGAACCTCGGCCCATCTGGCCGAGCGTCTTGGCCCGTATGCCGGCTTTGCCGAGAATCGTGAGCCGCAACTGGGTGTGCTCCGGGCACACCGCAAGGCCCTGGCGGGTCTCTCCACGCTGCAGTCGTCGACGGCACTCAATGCGGCTGCGGCAGCGGCCTGGGATGAGGCCATCGAGATGGGCGATCGGGTCGGGGTGCGGAACGCCCAAGTATCGGTCTTGGCCCCAACCGGCACGATCAGCTTCATGATGGACTGCGACACCACCGGCATTGAGCCCGATCTGGGCCTGGTGAAGACCAAGAAGCTCGTCGGTGGTGGCACCATGGCCATCGTCAACCAGACCGTGCCCCGTGCCCTGAGGCGCTTGGGCTACGACGCCGCCGAGATCGACGCCATCGTCGCCTACATCGCTGAGGAACGCACGGCGGTTGGTGCCCCCAGCCTTCGGGCCGAGCACGTCGACGTGTTTGCGTGTGCCATGGGTCGCCCCACGATTGGGGCGCTCGGTCATCTGCGCATGATGGCTGCGGTCCAGCCGTTTCTTTCCGGAGGGATCTCGAAGACGGTCAACCTGAAGGAGGAAACGACCGTCGGAGAGTTGGAGGCGCTCCTGATCGAATCGTGGAAGCTGGGCATCAAAGCGGTGGCGGTGTATCGCGATAACTGCAAAGTGGGACAGCCGCTGTCGGCCGGTAAGGACCCGACGCCGGCTGTGGGTGATGCCACCGCGCCGGTGGCACCGGATACCGCCGTGATCCGTGGGGCAAAGGACCGCCTGCCACGTTCCAGGCGGTCACGTACCTTCGAGTTCCGGGTGGCCGACTGCAAGGGCTATGCCACGGTCGGAGAATACGACGACGGTCGGCCGGGCGAACTGTTCGTTCGGGTGTCCAAGCAGGGTTCGACCCTGGCAGGCATCATGGACGCCTTCGCCATCTCGGTCAGTCACGGTCTGCAATACGGCGTTCCGCTGGCGTCGTACGTGCGAGGCTTGACGGGCATGCGTTTTGAGCCGGCCGGCATGACCGACGATCCGGACATCCGCATCGCCAACAGCCTGATGGACTACCTGTTCAGGAGGCTGGCACTGGACTACCTCAGCGAGACCGATCGCGCCGAGTTGGGCATCTTCTCGGTCTCGGAGCGTCTCCAGCCCACACTGCCGGGCGTCGAGGAGGGGGCCGTCGAGACGGTGACCGGCCAGGACCTGGCGCCCATCGACGTTGGTGCGAGCACCTCCGGCGGGCCGCCCCGAGGCGCCTCGCAGGACTCCCACGCACCGTTGTGTATGCAGTGTGGAGTGCAGATGGTTCGCTCGGGCTCATGCCACGCATGCCCTGAGTGTGGATCGACCTCCGGCTGTTCCTAAACCAACCGGAGGGCGAATCAAGCCTGCCGTCTCCGGGGAGAGAAGGGGCCGGACCGGCCCTGAGCGACCTGCAATCACCCCCATGAGCCGGTTTGGTCATCGGAAATCATGATCGGCTCGCCGCGGCGACTGGGCGCGTGGGCCTGAGCCGTGCAAAACTGTTGAGTTCCCTTTCGGGGCGTTGCTCCGAACCATCCGTTCTTCGATAGAGGTGTCTGTGGCGTTTGACGTTGGTGACCGAGTTGTCTACCCCCATCACGGAGCGGCGATCATCGTCCGTAAGGAGACGAGGGAGTTCAATGGGGAGGACGCCGAGTACCTCGTCCTCGAGGTCAAGCGTGAAGAGACCCGGGTGACAATCTCGGTACCCTCCGCCAAGGTGGACGACGTGGGCATGCGGCCGCCCATCAGCCGCGACGAGGTCGAGGACCTCTTCGATCTCCTCGCAAAGCGTGACATCCGCGAACCGGCCAACTGGAGTCGTAGGTTCAAGAACCACCAGGAGAAGTTGAAGTCCGGCGACGTCTATCAGGTTGCCGAGGTGGTGCGGAACCTCTCGCTTCGCGATCAGGCCAAAGGTCTGTCCGCAGGTGAGAAGTCGATGTTCCTCAAGGCTCGCAGCGTCCTCGTGTCGGAGTTGAGTTTCGCACTCGACCTCACCGAGGAGGACGCTCTCGACAAGGTGATCGACACGCTGACCGCCGAACCGAGCGACGTCTAAGTCGGTCACGCCATGATGTCAGCCGCACCGGCGTTCATACCCGCCCCTCCCTTCGATTCGCTCGGGCCGTTTCGCTTGTACGGGCTGATGATCGCACTGGGGGTCCTGGCGTCGGTTGCGTTGGCGCGGCGGCGTTGGGCGGCGCGCGGTAACGATCCGGAGCAGATCTCTGCGATCGCCCTGTGGGCGGTGCCGGCGGGCCTGATCGGCTCGCGGATCTATCACGTGATCACCGACTACGACCGTCTCTACTGCGGTCAGCCCAGGTGCGAGCGAAGCCTCATTCCGGGAGCGTTCGAGATTTGGAACGGCGGTCTGGGCATCCCGGGCGGAATCATCGCAGGTGTGGCGGTGGGCATCTTTGTCGGATACCGGATGGGTGTCGATTGGCGTGACTGCGTCGACGCTGCGATACCCGGGCTGCCCTTGGCGCAGGCCATCGGACGCCTCGGCAACTATTTCAACCAGGAGCTTTTTGGCCGCCCCACGACGGTTCCTTGGGCTCTGAAGGTGGAACCCAAGGGTGGTATGCCCCTCGACGGTTACGTCCCTGGTTTCGAGACCTATCACCCGACGTTTGCCTATGAACTCATCTGGAACCTCGGCGTGGTGGGGGTGCTGCTGTGGATCGACTCCAAGCGCAGGCTGGGTAAAGGCAAGCTTCTGGGGGCCTACGTTGCGCTCTACTTTCTGGGGCGGCTGTGGATCGAGGCGATGCGCTCCGACACCGCCACCGAGGTCTTCGGTATCCGAGTCAATATCTGGACCTCGATCGTCGGCATCACGATCGGCGTCGTGATTGTGTTGTGGAAGGGCCCGCTTCGGTCGCATGCCGCCACTGCCGAAGCATTGGCGGTGGAGCCGTTTCTTTCGGTGGAGGCCGGGTCCGTTGAGGATGGAGATGATCCCCACGCCGCCGACGCCGCAGCTGAGGAGACCGAAGCGGCTGCCCCTGACGCCGGAAGCATCGACCCGGATGAGGTTGAGCCGGCGGATCCTGTTGCCGGGCCCGAGGAACATGCAGAGGCGGGCGATCAGGCCGGTGCCCTCGACGACTCCGAGTCGCCGAAAACTTAAATCAACGGAAGTCCGAGGCGTCCGGGGGCCGCTGCGGTTCTGGGTCAGCCGGGCAGTTCGAGGTCGAGTGCGGCGTCGCTGATTGTCGGCCAGGCTTCGATTGCCCACGGCCCGAAATCGCGGTCACCCAAGAACACTGCTGTGCGCCTGGCGATGGGGTCGACCCAGATGAACGTGCCGGACCGTCCAAAGTGGCCGAACGTATGGTGCGAGTTGTTTGATCCGGTCCAGTGTGGCGCCTTGTCGCCCCGCACCTCGATGCCCAGCCCCCACGGGTTGGGTGTCTGGCGCCCGTAGCCGGGCAGCACGCCATCCAGGTGTCCGAAGGCCACCCTGGTGACGTGGTCGATCGTCGCCCGGGTGAGCACGCTGGGTCCGAGCAACTCCTGGCCGAAGCGAATCAGGTCGGCTGCGGTGGAGGTTGCGCCCCACGCGGGGCTGGCCGTCAGGCGGGTGGAGGTCATCGCGAGGGACTCGCAGATGCCTTCATGCAGGTAGGTGGCAAGCGTGAGTCCGCTTGCCGCAGCCAGGTGTTCGGCAGCCAACTCGAACCCGGTGTTGGAGTAGATCCTCCGGGTGCCGACCGCGGCCACCGGGGTGTGACCCTCGAGCGGCAGTCCGGACGCGTGGGCCAGCAGGTGCGCCAACGTGGAACCCGGAGGGCCCACGTGGTCGTCCCAGTTGACCGTGCCCTCCTCGACGGCGAGCCAGAGTGCGGCGGCCGAGAGGGGTTTGGTGACCGATGCCAGCGGAAAGGATGCGTGTGGGTCCCCCACCGACAGCGGTGGACCCTGTGGCCCCGCCACCGCCACCACCCAGTTTGTCGGTGAATCGACCAGGGCGCCGATGACGCGTTGCTCAAAGCCAGCTGGGGATCCCATGTGGCCGAGGGTAGGCGAAGCCTTGAATCCACCGGTCTCAGGTCGGGTTTGTGCCGCCGATCGTGGTGCGGGAGGCACTTGGCAGTATCGTGATCACCCAACATGACAACAACCTTTGCTGATCTTGGCGTCGACCCTGCTTTGGTCGACACTCTCGCCGAGCGGGGCATTACCTCGCCCTTTCCCATCCAAACCCTGACCATCCCCGATGCCTTGGCCGGCCGAGACGTACTCGGCAAGGCCAAAACCGGCTCCGGGAAAACCCTGGCCTTCGGTTTGCCGTTGCTCCAGCGCCTGGAAACGGCCCGACCGAAGCGGCCGAAGGCGATCTGCCTGGTACCCACGAGGGAGTTGGCCACCCAGGTACGCGATGAACTGGCACCGCTGGGTGAGGGGACCGACGTTCGGGTCACCGCCATTTATGGCGGGGCACCCATCGAGAAGCAGATCTCGACGCTGAACCGTGGAGTCGAACTGGTCGTGGCCACGCCTGGCCGGGCGATCGACCTGATTGACCGGGACGCGCTCGACCTCTCCGAGGTGACCCACATCGTCATCGACGAAGCCGACCGCATGGCCGACATGGGCTTCTTGCCGCAGGTGGAGTGGATTCTGCGCAATGTCGAAGGCAAGTGCCAGACCCTGCTGTTCTCTGCGACGCTCGACGGCGTGGTGAACACCTTGGTGAGCCGCTATCAGGAGAACCCCAGCTTCCACGAGGTGGCCTCTAAGGGGCAGACGGTGGCTGAAATGCACCACGCCTTCCTCAAGGTGCACGATCGGGACAAGCCAAAGGTGGCTGCGGCGATCATTCAGGGCACGGGGCGCACGTTGGTGTTCTGTTCCACCAAGCACGGCACCGACCGGGTGGCCCAAGAACTGAACGACCTGGGGGTGAACGCCGAGGCCATGCACGGCGGAGTGCCACAGAAGCACCGTGAGAAGGCCCTCTCCAACTTCATGAAGGGCAAGCTGGACGCCATGGTGGCAACCGACGTGGCTGCGCGGGGCATCCATGTGGACGATGTGGAGGTGGTCATTCACTTCGATCCGCCCGCCGACCACAAGACCTATCTGCACCGATCGGGGCGCACGGCGCGTGCGGGCGCCTCAGGGCATGTGGTCAGCCTGGTGTTGTGGAAGGACGAGCTCGAGGTGCGGCGCATTCAACGTCGTCTGGGGTTGGAGCTTCCGATGTATGAGGTGTTCTCCAACGACCCACGCCTGGCTCATCTCGAGGCCTTCGACTCGCCAGACGCAGTAGTCATCTGAACGTCCTCGCCGATCCGACGGCGCGTTGGCTCACCCGGACCGCGTCGGATTTTCGAGCCGACGGTGTGTCGCCGCTGTCGGCGGTCGCCACCTTGGCCGTACACGGTCGTGCCCCAAGCGAGTTGCCGTCGTGGTGTGACGTGACCGACCACCTGGCCGGGGGCGCTGCTGCGGCGCTGGACCCTCCGCCCGGTGCGGCGATTTGTGACCTGCTCGGACCCCTGTACGAGTTGATGCTGGCCGATGCGGTTCGGCGTTCGGCCGGCGTGCATTTCACCAGTCCGGCGCTCGCGTCGGGCCTGGTGAACTTTGCGGCGTCAATCCGCGTTGGCGAGCGCTTCCGGACCGGCGAGGTGGTGCTCGATCCGGCGTGCGGCGCCGGTGCGTTTCTGGTGGCGGTTGCCCGGCATCTGTGGGTTGAGGCGGGCGCTGATGGCCGATCGACCTCGGTGGGGGGGATCCTGAGCCGGCTGGTCGGTGCCGACCTGGATCCCGATGTGCTGGTGGTGGCCCGCGCCGCCCTGGCCCGGTGGGCGCTCGACGAGGCCGATGCGCCCGGAGCCGACGAAGCCGTCGCTCGTGCCCGTGCCTCAGGGTTGTCATCGGACGAACCGACCCTGGTGTGCTGCGACGCGCTGACCCAACCCGATGTCCTGGCTCGGGCGATCGGTGGTGCGCCGGTGGGGTGGGTTGTTGGCAACCCGCCGTTTCTGGCTCAGCTCAGGGCGGGAACCCGCCATGACGCCCGCCGTCGCTCATCACTGACGGAACGATTCGGGGCCGAGGTGGGCGCCTATACCGATACTGCGGCGCTGTTTCTTCTCGCTGCAACCGAACTGGTTGCGGACACAGGCGTGGTGTGTTTGATCCAGCCCCGTTCGGTGCTGGCCGCCCGGGATGCGGCGGGCGTGCGCCAGACGGTGACCAAACGAATGCCTCTGGCCGCCGCCTGGGTGGGTGATGGGGGCTTCGGTGCTGCGGTTGAGGTCTGGGCGCCGGTGCTGGGTGGCTTCGCCGCTGCACCGGTCGGGGAGGTTCCGGTGAGGGGCGGCTCGACCGTCGAAATGGAGCTCGGGATGGTTCCGGTTGGGGCCCTCTCCAGCGAGAGTTGGGGTGCACTGGTGGCGGCCGCCGAGGGGCTCCCAGCGGTCCGCCGGACATCCGGCACGCCGCTGGGTCGGTTGGGGGAGGTCGTGAGGTTCAGCGCAGGGTTTCGCGATGAGTACTACGCCATGTTGGAACTGGCCCAGGAAGCCACCCTGACCGAGCGGGAGGGGCGCCCGGAGGTGCCGGCCGGATTCGCGGCGCTGGTGTCCTCCGGGCTGATCGATCCGGGCGTTTGTCGGTGGGGCGGGAAGTCGATGAGGTTTGGGAAGCGGCGTTGGGAGTCGCCGGTGGTTGACCTGGGAGCGCTGGCAGCCGACGATGCACCGACCACGGCCTGGGCGAAGCGCCAGTTGGTGCCCAAAGTGCTCGTCGCCAGTCAGACCCGAGTGATCGAGGCGGCGCCCGACGGCCAGGGGCGGGCCATCGGCCTGACCCCGGTGATCGCCGGAGTGCCCAAGGGCATCACACTGGGCCATCTGTTGGCTGTGCTGTGTTCGCCGGTCAGCACACTGAGCCTGGTGTCTGCCATGGCGGGCAGTGGTATGGGACGCGCAGGCGTCCGGGTGTCCACCAGGGCGCTCGGCGACCTCGACCTCCCGGTCCATCAAGGCCCGTGGGATGAGGCCGCCGGTCTGCTTGCCGGACGCTGTGACCTTGGCGACGGCATCGAGTCGGCAACGCTGACCTGGGTGCACGAACTGATGGTCGCGGCATCAGGTATCGATGGTGGTGACGCTGTGCTGTCATGGTTCGACGGCTGCTGATCAGGGAGACTCCGGCTTGTTGGCTGGCGGAACGAGGCGCACGCCCAGGTACCCCTCGGCGCTCCCCAAGAGCTCGGGATCCTGCTCGCGTCCCTGAGCGAGGTTCGCTGCGACGATCTCGGGGCCAACGGACAGCGTCCCAGGTCCTCCCAGCCAGCCGGCCAACCACGTGACACCGACCGGGATGTTCCAGCGGTGGGCCATGCCGGAACGAGGGTCGATTCCCGGCAACGGAGGCCGAGGCTTATGGCGGCCGGTGACCTCCGGAATGTCGACGCGTGCGTTGCCGGCGCTGAGTGCGAGGCACTGTCCGCTCGTCGCGAGCCCAAGCAGGAGGCCACTCCCCGGCGGATGCGTGAGGCCAGGCAAAATGGTGGAGAGCATCTGGGTAAACCACGGTCCGGGGCTAACCCAGCCCGTGGCGCCGAACCGGTCGAGCGAGGCCCGCATCGAGGATTCGATGCGGGTTCGAGCCGGCTGTGAGTAGGCGGACCCCACGAGCCAGAAGACGAGCGTCTCGTTGGCAGTCGCTGCGCCTGCTGTGCCGGACGATGTCGTGTTTGGCCACCAGACGGCCGGTGAACCAACTGTCGTCACGTTACGGTTTGGTTCACTGCCAACCGGCTCGTTTACCGAAGGAACGAATCGCGATGCTGACGGGGCGATCGCATTGGTTGGGTTGGAGGTTGCCGTGGGGAGCCCAGCAGTGCCCGGTTCGCCGGAGACGGCCGGCGCGATGGCTCTCGAACGCGTATTGGACCAGGCCCCTACGGCCAGCGCGCCTGCGACCGCGGCGGCTCCAGAGCCGAGGATGATCGGCAGCGGCCCGCTCCCGGAGTCGGTTCTGGAGCCGGTGGGACGTGGGGCCCCGGCCTGCTCAGCGCGATTACGACCGGCCTCGAGCACGGTCGTTGAGTCGGACGGCGGCGTGGCAACGACTCCGGGAGAACTTGTTGTTGGCGGCGTCGTCGGCTCGGTGGTGCCCGGGGGAGCGGCGGGAGGGATCTGAGCTGCGACCAGCCCTTGGAACTGGTCGACCACCATCTGGTGGCACGCGGTCCCCGGACAAGCCGTCTGCGACATCTGTCGGTGGGTCGAGATCGTTCCAGTGATCACCTCCTTACCTGGCGGGTGAAGGTTGGAGCCCCTGGAGGCGAACGTGGTCGTGGCTCCCGGAGTGACGTCGACCTTGTATCGGTCCGCAAGCCAGGCCAGCAATGTGATCATCGATGACACCGCTGCTTCGGGCGGCGGCTCGGCTTCGAAGTCGCCCAAGAAACAGCACAACTGACTGAATCCCTGGTTTCCGCCGGTTGCCGAGCCCCGAATTGGACCATCGACACTTCCCGTCCTGCCCTCCCAGATTGTTCCGAACTTGTCGACGAAGAAGTTGTACGCGATGTCGGGCCAGTCCTTCTCCGCGCCGGTGTGGAAGCTGTAAATCTGACGTAAGATACCCTCGACGTCCTCGGGCTGATAGTCGGAACCCGGCTCGGAGGTGTGGTGGACGAGGAGAAATCTGACCTGCTCAGCCTCGATGGGGGCTTTGATGGGGAGGTCGGGCGCCCAATCCCGTCGTCGTCGTATCTGTGGGGCGTTCAACGCGCCAGGCCCAGGCCTGTGTGTCACCTCAGAACGCTTGGTGAGGCCGTGGGTGGCAGCCAACGGGACTACTGCGGTCGCGCCCAAGAACCGGCGTCGACTGGTTGTGATACTTCCCATGGGATCGCAGTCCCGAATTCCGCACATGCCGTTGGCTCGTCCTTGCACCCTGTCCATCAGCCCAACAGGAATCAACCATGAGCGTACTACTTCAGTCCGTGACTAGGCTGTGGATGGTCAGAACTCAGATCCTAGACCGATTTCTGGTTTGCCACACCTTCCAGAGCTACGATGAGCGACGTTCTCGTCACCCATCGTGGTTCGCCGTGCTGGATTCGTCAGCGGTCCAGCACCTCGACGCCGTGGGCTATCCCAGGAGTTGAACCATGACAGAACCAGTTCGTCCACCTTCGCCCGACCTGCCGGCCCCTCCACGGAGCCGAGACCTCCCTGCTCCACCGTCTCCGGTATTGCAACAGCCCAGCGCCCAACCTGCACACGCTGGTGATACCCGGCCAAGCATCAGCCTGGGATCCGTGACGAGCGTCGCTGGTTCTAGAACCTCAAACTCGAAGACCACGCTGATCGGCATGTCAATTGTAGGCCTACTCTTGGCAGGAGGAGGTGTGCTTGCGGTTGCGCTTGGGGGAAGGGCCAGTTCTGAGGACACGAGTGATGAAGTCGTGCAGTCAGATGATTCGGCTGGGGGGTTGGGCGATTCGAGTGACAGCGGCGACTCGCTTGATTCGGACGGACCGACCGGACGGAACCTTGATTCAGCAGCCGCTGACGAGTCCAGCCTTGGTTCCCCCGACGGTTCGTCGCCTCAGCCGTCGCTGGATGAATCGTCAGGCACGTCGCAAGACTCGGCGTCGATCTATATGGAACGCGACGAAATTTATGGCGAGGCAGTCGCCGTCGTCTGGAGCCAGGTCGCGAACGCGGATGACCCGTCGTGGGCGGAGACCGTTCAAGAGCAGGTCGATCAGTACTCGAGCGAGTATGGAGGTGACTTTGTCGGGATTCGGGGAGACGAATTCCGGTCGACTAAGGGAGGCACCGTGGCGGTTGTGCACAGAGGTGGGTTCAGCGACGCTCGCGCAGGCGCCTCTTGGTGTCGAAGCCAGGGGCTCACTGAGGACTACGCGTGTTTTGGTCTTCGGCTGAGCGATGACTTCGATTTCGAGGCCCGGGGACCTGATCAGCGTATGTATCCAGCGAACTTGTAACACCTCTCCACGCCCCGCCGTAGCTTGGAGATCGATTGTGGCAAGCGTCTCGAACGTAAGTAGAGTGAGGATGACTATTCGAGCTTTGTAACTGTTCGAAGATTGCTCTAAACTAAAAGAGGTGTTCCTTGTCAAATTCGGTTAAGGATTCGTCGACACTTGCAGAAGGTCGATGCAGCGCGATCGCTGGCGCAAGGCCTGCGGGGTGTGGCAACAACAGGGCAGGGTTGGGCGCCGGTCTTTGGGGCAGCCATTCCGCCTGCGTCTGCCGTCCGAAATCCGTCGCAAATGAGATCAAGAAGGATCGAGAATGTCACAACTGAAGCAACTCAAGAGCACGGTGAACCAACTTGCGGCCTCCTCCAAGAAGACGGCTGGAAGTCTGGCGGGATACGAACGAGAGCTGTCTAAGCACCAGGCGGCGGTGCAGCAGGCGATCGCAGGGAGTTCGCAGCGCAAGGATGCTGAAATCATGTCGGCTTTGCAACAGGCATCCACCGCGGTCAAGCAGGCGACGTCTCAGCTTCAGAACGTCGCCAGGATCGCCCAGTCGTATGGTCAATCCCTCTGACAGCTGATGTCTGCCGCTGAGTTCCGCCAGATCGCCAGGGACGCGTCGAAGCAAGCCGCCGCGCTGGATGACCTAGCAAAGAGGCTGTCGAGTCTTGAGTCCAAGACGTCCGCAGCCATCAAGGGCACCGCAACTCAAGACGATCGAAAGATGATCGCCCTTGTCGGATCCAGCTCTGACAGTATCCGCTCCTCTGCCGCAGGATTCAGGCAGGTCGCGGCGGCAGCCAAGGACGTGGCCGGCGAGCTCGCCGCTCAGGACAAGCAGCATCAGAAGCACGCTCGCAAAGCTCGCTGAAGGTAGGGACATGGCATCAGATCTGGAGAAGCTCGCCGATTCAGTTCGTGCGCTTGGTGACTCCGGGAGCCCATTCCTCGAGGTGGTTTCGGCCGCTGCGAAATCGGCGTCGCACTTGGCCAACAAGATTCCCGATGCGAAGGGAGTGCAAGGCGTCAAGGCGGTACATGCTGGGCTTCAAGCGGCGCAGGCTGGTGCTCGGGCAGCCACCTCTGACCTTGAGGAGTTCAACAGGAGCGCGAGTGCTTTCGCCGCCCGCCTTGCAAAGGGGGGCGGTTCGTCGGGATGGGAGAAGGCCGGAAAGTTTGGAATCGCGGCTATCGGCACCGCAAACGTTGTCGCGCATGCGGCCCTCAACCCGCCGTTCCCCAACCAGAACCGGTACCAACCAGCACCAACTCCCGAACAGGGCCACGAGCTGAGGATTGAGCGGCCGGCACCCAAAGGGGCTGTGGGATGGGCCCGCAGTTGGTATCAGGACCGGGACGCCAATATGGAGGCGGCTGGGATCTCGGATGATCACGAAAAGCTGAATGATGTACAGAAAAACAGCAACGAAGAAACGAAGTGGAAGGGGCCCCCAAAGGACCCCCCATACGGCGATCACGGGTCACCACCTCCGAAGTAGGACTGACTACGTCAGCACGACTCGGCGGGGTTGACTCTGACCGTCGCTCTCCGGCAACGCCAGGCTGCCTGCGGGGAGGCAACGATGCTGGCCCCACGCCCGGATGGCGGCGACATCCTCGGCGTTGGTTTGGCTGTAGGGAATCACGTTACGGAAATGCAGTCGGATCTCGTCGTCGCTGGGCAGCGCGCCGGTCCCACGCCCGAACATCTTCTGGGCCAGTTCATTGACGACGGCGTCGATGTCGCTCCCGGAGAATCCATCCGACAGGGTCACCAGCTCCTGGATGAGCGAGGGCGACAGTGCTTGAGTGAAGTGATGGGTGAAGTAGAGGTCGAGTATCTCTTCGCGGTCTGCCGGATCAGGGAGATCCACGAAGAAGATCTCGTCGAATCGTCCCTTGCGGAGCAGCTCGGGGGGGAGTGACTGGACCTCGTTGGCCGTCGCCACGATGAACACCTTGGAGGTGGACTCCTGAAGCCAGAAGAGGAACTGGCCGATCAAGCGGCGGGTGGTGCCGCCGTCGCCAGGGCCCGAGGCGAGTGCTTTTTCGATCTCATCGATCCAGAGCACGCAAGGCGCCACACGGTCGGCCATCTCGAGTGCTTCCCGCAGCCGACTTTCCGATTGCCCGACGTACATGCCCATGATCGACGACATGTCCAGCCGATACAGCGGCAGCATCCATTCCTGCGCAACCGCTTTTGCCGAGAGCGACTTGCCGCACCCGGGGACGCCGACGAGCAGCATGCCCTTCGGCGGGGCAAAGGTGGTCTGCGAGAGATCGGCCGTAATGAGCGACTGCTTGGTCGCCAGCCACTCCCGAAGTGTGTGTAGACCTCCTACCTTGTTAGCCCCTTCCTTGAGCTGCACTCGCTCGATACCCGAAAGGTCACCGAAGATGCGATCCTTGTATCGGGACAGCTCTGGCATGTCGTCCTTATTGAGTTGACCCCTCGCCATCATGCTTGCCAGAACGTTGATGGCCTCCATTTCGGTGATGCCCGACAGGATCTCGGCAGCTCGTCGCAGGTCGTCGTAGTCCCACTCCACCGTGACTGGTCCGCGGTTGCCCTCGATGAAGTCGCTAAGGGACTCGGCCATCTCGTCCATAGTCGGCAGGTCGAGGCGTTCGGTCATGCCGAGTCGAGACAGACCGGGCCACACCGGTTTGGTCGTGACGACGATGATGCTGCAGCTGCGGGATTCGGCCAATCGGACCATCTCGGCAAAGTGACGCGACTGGGAGGTCTCCTGGTCCAGCTCGTCGACGTCGGTGAAGATGAAGTTGACGTTCGTTCGGGCCTTGAAGGTTGTCCGAGCATGCTCAAGTGCGACAACCAAGGAAGTCTCGTCTGACACCGATTGGCTGGAGAGGAGATCCCGAACACCCTCGGTTCGGGAGTGCTCATAGAACTGCATGGTGCTAAGCGTGCTCGCGCACTCACTCAGAACTTCCATGACCCGGTTCGGCTCATAGGACTGGATCACGATGAGCGGGACCCGGGCCTTGAGGTAACGCTCGACGCTGTCGACAACTGTCGCCTTGTCCGGCACTACTCGTCTCCTCGGGCCGTGAACGGCCGTATCTTGCGCCAGCGTTTAGAGCCGGGCGCTTCGGTTGGATTGACTTCCCTGAGCGGAGCGGCGACTACCCGCTGACCAGCAGAGTTTGCTGCGAATGCCATGACGGCTTCGAAGGAGTGCTCACGGACCACATCGAGCATCCCCTCGGCCTCGGTCCTGCTGAGGTGCCCTTCATTGGCCTGTCGCTGGATGTGATCCACGATCTGCTGTTGGCTTCTGGCAATGTCCTCGGCGGTCTGTTTGGTGAATGAATCCCGTGCCTCGGCAGGCAGCGATGGATGCGACACCAGTTGCACCCGTCGAGTGAGCCTGGTCCTGAGCTGCACCAGGTCGTGTCCAAGCGCGAATCGGTCCTGGCTCAACCGCAGTGTCTTGCCGAGATCATCGCTCCACTGGGTGGTGACGGACTGCAAAGCTTGGCGCAGGTGGTTGAAGAGGCGCTGGTAGGTATCGGGGGTGAAGGTCTCAAGGGCGAGGGACGGCAGGTGGTCGAGCGGGGTCATCGGGTCATTGCCCCAAGCTCGCAAGGTCAGCACCCAGGTCTCGTATGGAGTTCTGCCGACAAGTTCGGAGCCAGTCATCTCAGGTTACATTCATCGCTGGACGGTGAGTTCTCCCGGCGGCAATGGCTCCCAGTCTGGCAGATTCCCTGCGATCAATCGCTCGCGGGAAGTCTGCGATTTGCCCTGCTTGGCTCGCATGGCGAGGACCCCTCGGGCAACTACGACGCCGTCCTTGGAGCCGGTTCCTGCAGCTTCTGGCCTGCGCTGGAACTTCCCTACACTCCTCGTCCGCCGGATCAGTGGTGAGGCGTCGGGGGGCGCAGCAGCGTTGGTCAGATCGATCTCGCTGGGGTCTTCCGAGGTGCTTGAGCTGGTCATTGGACTACGCCACCATTTTCTTGGTTCGGGTGGCGGTTGGCCACGTGTCGATGATTTGGAGGAGGCCGTCCTCGTTGGAGTCGAGTTCTCCGTAGGTCAGTTGTAGGTCGACGAACTGGGCCATGGCGTCGCGATACATCGAGACGCTGTGCTCGACGGCAGCCTCCTGCTGGCGCCACGCGGCCGCCACGGCGTCATCGCACTTCTGGCGCTTTTGTTGTCCGAGGAAGAACACGGCGCCGCCGGCTGCGATCCAGCCGAGAAGAATCCCAATGATGGGGAACCCGATAACTGCGCCGAGGATCGCCCCGCCGATGAGGCCGACGAGGAAGCCGATCATTGCCGGCGCGACGTACCAGCTGTTCTTGAACGAGATCGTCTTGATGTACTCCGCAAAGGTTGACTGCCAGGTGGCCGCCAGGCGAGCGACGCCTGCATCCTCCTGTTCGGAGGTTTCGATGGTGCAGCCCTGAAAGCTGTAGGTTTGGGCGTAGTTGGAGTGATCTCCGGTGAAGGAAAGGCTGACCTCATCGACAGCCGATGACCGGTAGTAGACGCAATACCGACCGACCGCGACTCGGAAGTCCTCTTGCCCGACGCCGATCGCGATTCGTTGGGTCTGTGTGCTGACACCGAGGGTGTCGGGGTTGATGGCGGCTTGCGTTTGCATCGACACGACGTCAGACGTCTCCTCCAATGCCTTATTCAGCTCGTCAGCTCGTTCTCGAGCGCGGGTCAGGTCGCCGTCCTCCTCGATTACAGCGTCGTGGAACACCACCTCACGCTTGAGGGGCAACTCCTCCTCGTCATATTCGGTCACCAACTGATCGAGTATGTCGTCGAGGAGGTCCTCCAGGAAACTGGGAATCGACGCGTCGTGCTTCGCAATGGCGTCGTACTTCTCGATCGTGGCAGGCAGGGCGGAGGCCATCTCCAGCTGGAACTCGAGGGTCTTCCATTCCGGCGTGAGGTGGGCCAAGGCCGCATATTCGCCGCCGGCGGAGAACTGCATGCGTTGTACGCCGATCTCGCTCGCCCATTGTTCGACCTGGGCCTCAACGATGTCCTTCCGGTCGCGGAGCTCGGAGCACCAGCGCCCCATCGACTCGGACACCACGTCGCGACCTGTGGTGCCAAAGGCGTCGTACGACGCTGCCTCCAGGATCACCGCAAACTCGCGAGTCAACGAACTCGGGTCCAGCGTCAGTAGGTAGTGGCGGAGCCACCTGACCGACGACTCGATGCGACCCTGACGGCGCAGCACGAGAGCGAAGAAGAGGCTGGCCTTGTTCTTGTCCCGTGAGAATGTTTCCTGAACGGACTTCTCGGCCATCTCCGGATCGTCCTTCGACCAGGCTGCCAGCGCCACCAACGCTGGTGCCAGCCAGTACCTCGGAGTCTGGATCATCAACTCCTCACTCACCGATGAGACGGTGTCGTTGGAGACGTTGCCTACGTCGAAGCTCTGAAGTATGCCAACCGATGTGAGGCGGACCTTGGTGTAGTGGCCAAACTGGCGGTCGAGGTCGGCGCGGAGTGCTGCAACTTTCGTCTCAGACCGCTGAACGTTGGCGACCCTTGCGGCGGTCTGTGTGAACTCCTCAAAGTCTGCCTTGAGCTGACGGAGCTCGTCGGAGGCGAGCCGAAGGTCGCCGCGGACCTGGCCGACCTCTGTTCCAACGCCGTCGATTCGACTCGACAGGTTGGACTCGAGGTTGCCGATTGCCCTCGTGATGGGGGAGAGGTCAACGTACTCTGCCATGGGAAACCCTTCATGGTTGCTAGGCGACTTGCGATCCGTCAGAACGAATGGGTATGACCTGGCCATCTGAATAGATCTCGACAAACAGGTAGGCGTCTGATCTGACCAAAGGTCGTGCGGCCGTGAACGGTGGTGGGACGACCTGGTCGTGGGTGAAATGTTCGATGATTGAACCAACGATGGTCATGCGATGATCAACATACGGGTGCCCTAAGTAGCATTTGCTGAACAGGCCGACCAGCTCTCCGCCGCCACGGTCGTCGTAGGCCTCGCGAATCCACTGCATCAGTTCCCGCTGCCCTGCGGGGTCAACGGTCGAGTCGATGCGAAGGATCGCGTCGACCAGTTGGGCGCTCCTCGGGCGGCTTCGTTGCGTGATGGCGAACTGGTTGGTTGTGGCGACGCGCGATGTCTGCTGGTGAGGAGGTATGGACCTTGTCAAGTGTGTCGTGTTCTGAGGCTGCCTGAAACGATGGAGCAAGGTCCCTCCTTCCTGATGAGCAAAGTAGTTCGTAGTAACTAGGTAAGCAAGATGAGGACGACGGCCAAGGCGACAGCCACGGCGGCGCTGAGGCCGATGACCAGGCGGCGATTCCAGGAGGCATCGCCCGGTGGTTCAGCGACGGATGTGCCACCAATCGAAAGCTGAACCGAATCGGAAGAGCCGACCGTGTTAGCGACTTGTTGGGCGTTCTCGCGACGTGCTTTCTCCACCCACTGCCATGACTGTTCCGCACCGCGGAGTTCGGCCGTCAATCCCTTCACTTCACGCTCAAACTGGTCCGGGCCTGAGAAGCTCAGTGGCTCGGTGGTCGCGTTGAGGGAAACCGAAGCGCGAGCGACCAACTGGTTCACGGAAGGTCGAAGGTGCCTGAGGGAGGAATCTAGGTTCTTGAGGGCGGCCGCCGCCGTGCGTTGATCCTTGAGAGCGGCGTCGACCTCGGCGGTCCCGGCTTCTCGGGCCGCCTGGAGTAGGCGGCTGTGGTTTGCTTCGCGTTCGACCGTGGCATGTACCTCGCTGACGTACCGGTCGTAATCTGCGTTGGTCGACGTCATGCGGGCACCCCCGACGCGTTGGGGTCGGCGTAGGGCACCACGGTCTCCAGGCCCTCTCCCGATCGGTCATGAATGCCGAGGCGAGGACGGCCGTCGACACGGGAGACGGAAGGGCCTGCGATTGATTTCAGGTCATCGCGGCCAAGATCTGCGGTGACGAACAGTGCCACACCTGGCTCGTAGGAGAGGTCTACCTCAAGGGTTCGTAGATTGTGCCACCAACCGATCAAGTACATGCCATGGATGGCCCCTTCCTCGGCCAACCGTCTTAGCGCCGTCCGCCCTGACGGGCCCGGCGGGACATACTCGTCCTCGTTCCCATCGTCGCCTTGGACCTCTTCATCCATTCCGCGCACTCGTTGAAGACCGAGGCCGACGATGAGATCATGCCCCGATGCACCGCTGTCCATTCGTTGAGCAACGGCCTCACGAAGAAACGCTGCAATGTCTTGCTGGGCGAGTACATTGACGGGTACGCCACACTCGGTTGCGTAGTCGTTCGCTTGCTCGAACCAGGCCTGACCCGTCTCGCCGTTCCCGTCGAGAACGGTCAAAGTGCCCCCTCCTGCCAGGGAGTGACAGGCGGTCATAATCATCGTCAAAAGCGCAGCGCGAGCGAGGGTCTCGTCGGCTCCGACGATGGCTACCGCTTGGTCGGCGTCGGGCGCCATGTGATGGACCCTGGGTTCAGCCGAGACCGCTACGGGACGGCCTAACCAGATTGAAAGGCCGTCGGCCGAGTCCTGGAGAGCAGAAAGTCGACGGTGCTCCCCGAGCGATGTCGGATCGAGTTCAGCGAAGTCGTTCCCCATGAACAGGACTGGGCGTTCTCCGTGTCGGAGGGTCCAGAGGTCTCGTTGCAGTTGCGCCATGGCGGATGGTTCTGCGAAAGCGATGGTGCCCCGAATGTTGTCGAGCTCGGGATTGCCGCCAAAGTTCTTGTTGAGGATCGCTTCGCCCCGATAGGTGAGCTCGGAAGCCGCCTTGTTTCCCTGGCTCAGGATCGCCTGCGACTCGCCCGGCGTGTTCTTGAGTGACATGCGGAGGGGGAACTGTCCGAAGATTGCGTCGCCCTTCACGGCGAGCCCGCGAATGCCGGAGATAGTCTGAGAAGCCAGGAGCAGGTGGATCCCGTACGCTCGGCCCTGCTTCGCTAATGCCTCGGTGAGTTCGACGCAGGTGTCCACGTAGCCTTCGTCGCCCTCGAACAGCACATGGAACTCGTCGATTACGAGCAATACTCGCGGCATGAGCGCCTTGGTGGTTCCTCGATACTCGTCGATCGAACCCGCGTTGACCGACTTGAACAGATCTGAGCGCCGCTCCATCTCATCGTGCACGTGTTGGAGGACAGCGACACCAAACGCGTGGTTGGACTCCAAGCCGAGGACCTTGGTGTGGGGAAGCCAGGCCTCGCCCTGGCTGTCTGCGTCGAATCTTTTAAACTCCAAACCGCGTTTGAAGTCAAGCAAGTAAAGCTCGAGTTCATCGGGGGAGTAGCGCGTGGCGAACCCGTAGATGATGCTCAGCAACAAGTTTGATTTGCCTTGCCCGACGGCGCCTCCAATCAGCAGGTTGGGTAAGGGCGGGTTTTCGGTGCGGAGATCCAAGGTCATCGGATCGCGACCGGAGCGCCCGATCACCACACCGAGGCCTGCCGCTGCCGAGTGCTTCCACGGGGACTTGATGTCCGCCTCCAGCAACTCAATCAATGGGATGAGTGGGCCCGCAACCGAACTCGACCGTATCGCCGACAGTTCCACAACCGACGAAATGACTTCATCGTCCGGCCGCGGATCGATCTCGATCGATACCCCGGCGTTGAACTGCGGCGCCGTGAGGTTCCCGCCCTGAACTCGGAGGTCGACCAGTGCGGATCGCAGATCATCGATGTGGACCTCGGCGGCAGGGGTAACCGCTTCATCGGTGGCGACGAGAAGTGAGACCCCCGTGCGGCCTCCGACCTTCGCAGCCCGAACCAACTGCTGCTGGAGGCGTTCGTCGATGCCGAACGGGTAGTCGAGGACTACGACGACCGACAGTGTTCCTTCAGGAACGTCTGCGTTGCGCCAGAGGTCGCCCAAGCTGCTGACTCCGGAAGAAACCGCAAGCTCAGCGTTGACGGCTGCCTGGCTGATTGTTCGTTCCACGGACATAGCGAACTCGTTGGGATCAGTGGCCGGCGTCGGAAATGAGGACCCTCTGATCCGGCGAAGGCCCACGAAGCGGCCCACTTGCCCGCTGAGTCGCGGATCAAAGACCGTGATGGAGAGATGTTTGATGGGACACTGAGCCACCAAACGGGTGAGGGCACCCAACACCATTGCGTTGCGTTGCTCCTCGTCCCCGCTTACAAACCAGCCGGCGCCGTCGACAAGCGGAACCAGTGCGGGGAGGCCCTGAGCAGGACCCGATGAGATTTGGCCGACCCGGAAGTGCCTTGCGGGCAAACTACCGTCAGCTGCATCGATGAGATTGGGCCATGGTGCAGAGGCGGCCCCGGGAGCGAGATCATCGATGATTTGGTTGAGCGTCGATCGAGCGGCCTCGCTTGCCGTCGCATGTGAACGTTCCTCTTCGGTAGTCAGCTGAGTCTGCTGAGATTTAGATAGGGATCGAAACTGCTGAACCCGCTTAGCGTGCTCGGACTCCGATTGAGTCCGCATGAAGGGCAGTGCCAACTCCAGGCTCCTGAAACGTTGAGCCACAGATTGCACACGTTCGATCGCAACCCTTTCACCCTCATTGAGGTGATGAATCCGACCGGACTCCGACAGGTTCTCGGCAAAGACCCGAGGTTCGATGGGGGGCGAGGCGGGATCGGGAGGGTTCTGGCGTCGGGGTTGCCGAAGGTCCCCCTGAGTGCCGGGAGGCGGCGGCCGCTTGTCGGCGCCGTCTACATGAACACGTCTCCGGCTTGCAGACGAACCGCTAACCACAGCGACTCCGAGACTCATCTGGGAGGGGATTGGCTCGGGCCGTAGCCGTCACCACGTGAACATGATTGTCCGTTCCAATAGGCATGCAGGTGAGCGCCTTTCGGGTCTCCGCTATGTTGCCGCTCAGTACCGTACATGAACATGCACCGCTGATTCCACGTCGGTCGAGAAGGGCGAACGAAGGAGCAATGCTTACGGCGTCGCGGTGTGTGCCTTGCATCGCCATGTCCCGAAGCGTCCCAGCGGCCCGTCTGGCCGTGAATGCGATTGCCGGCGGAGCAATTTAGGTTGGTTTCATCGGTCTGGTGGTTTGGTCGGAGCTGTTGAAACGCAGAAAGTGTCATACTGAAGAGGAGGATGACGGTGTTGATTCAATCATAACCCAGATCAGAAAGACACTTCCAGCCAGCGCACCTTTGTACGACCCGGACGAGGTCGAGGACGTCTTCGACCATCCGAACCTGGTGTCCGAATCGAATCTGTTGTTGATGGCCACCCTGGCCAGACGCGTCGGGATCCCCGCCCTGGTCCGATGTGGCGCTCCTCCCGCGACGTCAGGTGACCAGCGTGCGGACGTCGATGAACAACTGGGCGATCAGCAGGATGTACACCCCACCGGCGATGATCGAGTAGCGCCATCGCCACGGGTGGTCACCCGCAAAGAAGCGCCGGGCCGAGTAGAAGATGGCCACCATCGACACCAACGACAGTGCGATTCCCAGGATCGGGCCCAGGTCGCCGGTCAGGTTGATGATCGGCGCGAGCAACGGAATCACCACGTAGATCAGCAGACAACGGGTGGCAGAAATCCACAGTGACTTGGCAAATGCGTCGTTGGCCCCCAACAGGCTCTGGGGCGCCGCATCGGCCGGCAGAAACAGCAACTTCCGGGCTCGCTGATCCCAGACCGAACGCTGCTGGTGACCGGCTCGTGTGGCGGCGGCATCGATTGGGCACTGAGCGGCAGGCGCCTCGACAACCGTATGCATCGGGCACCCGGCAGCGGCGGTTGCCGATTCGGGCGATGCGGCGTCGGTGCCGGTGGGGGGCTCGGCGAGATCCATTTGCAGAGGCTATGCCCTGAAAGGTGCCGTGACCCAGCGCCGTCTCGAACGTGCTGGGGGCCCGCGCCGCAGCTGGGCTATGGTCGGCGTTTCATTCCGAGCGATCCGGCGGCGTCGGGTCCGGCAACCTGGGACGGACTCCCAAGGTGCCATCCCACCGCACGGTGGGGATGTGGTCCGCAGGGACAACCAAGGGTCCGATACTTGGATCCTTGCGGCGCCGCTCTCAACACACCCCCGAGCGACCATGAGCCCCGAACCCACCAAACCAGCAGCCGTTGCGTCGTCCGCCGGCCCGGTTCCGGTGAGCGGCGCCTGGGTGCCGGGCGATCCGCCGGGGTGCCGTGAGTTTGCACCGGTGGGGCGCGGCCGCAGCTTTCAGTTGGAGGCGGGCGGGCAGCTGTCGGAAGTGATGGTGGCCTACGAGACGTGGGGGGAGCTGAATGCTGCAGCCTCCAACGCGGTGTTGGTGCCCCACGCGTTGACCGGTGACAGCCATGCTGCTGGGCGGGCGGGCCCGGCCCATCCAACGCCCGGCTGGTGGGACGACATGATCGGTCCGGGCGCCGCAATCGATACCGACCACTACTTCGTGGTGTGCCCCAACGTGCTGGGCGGCTGTCAGGGCACCACCGGACCGGCGCATCCTGAACCCGGCTCGACCCGTCCCTACGGCTCGCGGTTCCCCTGGGTGACCATTCGCGACATGGTCCGCACCCAGGCGGATCTGGCCGATCACCTGGGCATCGAACGGTGGCACGCGGTGGTGGGCGGATCGATGGGGGGCATGCAGGCGCTTGAATGGTCGGTGATGTATCCCCATCGGGTGGGCCGCCTGGTTGCGCTGGCAACCACTGCTGCGGCGTCGGCCCAACAGATCGGTTGGTCGCTGGTTGGCCGACGGGCCATCGAGGTGGACCCCAACTTTTCGGGTGGCGACTTCTACGACCGGGCCCCTGGCTTTGGTCCGCACGCCGGGCTCTCGATCGCACGGTCGGTGGCCCAAATTACCTATCGCAGCGAACCCGCCTATGCGCAGCGATTCGGCCGGGCGCGCGTGGCGAACCGCGGTGATCTGGGCGCGCCCGTGCGCTACGACGTGGAAAGTTACCTGGACTATCACGGCGAGAAGTTGGCCCGCCGCTTCGATGCCAACAGCTACTTGCGGGTGAATCGGGCGATGGACCTGCACGACCTGGGTCGCGGGCGTAACGGTATTGCCCGAGCACTGGAACGCATCCGTGCCCCAATTCAGGTGATTTCGATCAACTCCGACGCGCTCTATCCGCCCTCTCAGCAGGAGGACCTGTACCGCGGCTTGATCCAGGCCGGGGCGGAGGCCGGTTTCGTCTCGATCGACAGCGTCGAGGGCCACGACGGCTTCCTCCTGGCGATCGATGCGATCGCCCCGATCGTGGCGTCATTTCTCGCAGGCGGGCAACCGGGCGGCAGACCTGGGGACCCGGTCGTTTCCGCGCGCCACACCACTTCCGTCGAACCGTCGGGATTCCCCGATCACCATGAAAGGCCTGACCGATGACCGACCACCTGGAGACACGGGCCATCCTGGCCGGGCGACCCGGCGGGGATGCCGACCTGGCGCCCGTGATGCATCCGTCCACCACGTTCGAGCTCGAGAGCGTGGACGAGGGGCGTGCCATGGCCACCTCAACCGGCTCGACCACCTTTTACAGCCGCTACGGCAATCCGTCGGTTGCCGCGTTCGAGTCGGCGGTGGCCGATCTGGAAGGCGCCGAAGCGGCGCGCGCCTTCGCGTCGGGCATGGGCGCCATGGCGGCGGTGGTGCTTGGACTGTGTTCAACGGGTGACCACATCGTCACGCAGAACCGTCTGTATGCGGGCACCCAGATGCTGTTCTCTGCGGTTTGCCCGCGGTTCGGCATCGAGGTGACGTCGGTGGATGGCGCCGACCCCGACGCGTGGGAGGCGGCCATCCGGCCCGGAAAGACGATGTTGTGCGTGGCGGAGACGCCGGCAAATCCACGCTTGGAGCTGGTTGATCTGGAGCGGTTTGGGGCAATCGCCGGTCCGATGTGCGTCGTCGACTCCACCTTCGCCACACCGTTGGCCCAGCGGCCGTTGGAACACGGCGTGGACCTGGTGGTGCACTCGGCGACCAAGGCGATGTCCGGCCACAACGATGCGTCGCTGGGCGTGGTTGTCGGTTCGCGCGAGTTGCTGGACTGGGTGTGGGGTTTCGCCGTGCTCCAGGGGGCCAACGCCTCCCCTTTTGACGCGGTCAACGGCCTGCGCGGTCTGCGCACCCTGGGGGTGCGCCTGACTCGTCAGAGCGCCACCGCAGATCGGCTCGCCCACGAGCTTTTGGGCCATGGCGAAGTGAGCGAGGTGTTGTATCCGGGACTACCCAGCTTCCCCCAAGCCGAGTTGGCCAAGCGTCAGATGGACCTGTGCGGAGGACTCTTGACCATCGAGTTGGAGGGAGGCCTCGAAGCCGGGCGTCGCTTTGTGGAGTCCACTCGCATCGCCCGGTTGGCCCCCTCGTTGGGTGGCCCCGAGACCCTGGTGACCCACCCGGCGTCCACCACCCACGTCAGCCTGTTCCCCGAGGAGCAGGTAGCGGCAGGGATCGGTCCAGGAACCGTTCGAATCTCGGTGGGCCTCGAGCACCCCGACGACCTGGTGGCCGACATTCTGGCGGCGTTGGACGCGTGCCGGAACTGATCGAGGCCGAGGCCTACGCCCGAGCAGCCCGCCAGGCGGTGGGGTCGGTCATCGAGCATTTTGTAGTGAACGATCCGTCGTGGGTTCGGGGAGGCTTGAGCGGGCAAGATGTAGGTGCGGCACTGGACGGAACCATCATCACCGAGGTGGATCGTGTCGGGAAAGTGGTCGTGGTGCAGACCGACGGACCATCGGTGGCGCTTCGATTTGGGATGACGGGACGGCTGTTGTGGGACGGGGACGGGCCGATCGACGCCTTGATCTATGGACCCAAACGGGCCGACGAAGCGTGGGTTCGGTGCGCATTCCGGCTGCGTGCTCCTGACGGCACCCGGCACCGCCTGGCGGTGGAGGACGCCCGACGATTGGGTTCGCTGGAGCTTGACGCCGACCTGTCGCAACTCGGGCCCGACGCGGCGCGTTTGACCATCGAGACCCTTGCAGGAGCGCTTGGCAACAGCCGCACTCCGCTGAAGGCTGCATTGCTCGACCAGAGGCGGGTGGCGGGTTTGGGCAACCTGCTGTGCGACGAGACGCTGTGGCGTGTCGGACTGCACCCGGCCAGACCTGCAGGGTCGCTTGATCCGCCCGAACTCTCAGCGCTCTGCGCCACGATCTCCGAGGTGCTGGCCGATCTTGGCCGACGCGGCGGGTCCCACACCGGTGACCTGCAGCCGCAACGGCGACCCGGGGGCGTGTGCCCCCGGGATTCGGCTTCTCTACTGCGAAGGCAGGTGGGCGGACGCACCACGTGGTGGTGTCCGCAGCATCAACCGCCAAGTCCCGGCTGACGGTCAACGGATTGGCTTGCATTTCGTGCTTGACTGGAGTCGAGCGCCCCGGTTCGTCCATGTGACCGATCCGCCCATGCGACCGATCCGCCCATGTGAAGGAGCAACGAGTGCACCTGGAGTTCACCAAGACAGCGCAGGGTCGCCGATGGGCGGCCAAGGTTGCCCTTGTTGCGATGGGCTGTTCCGCCGCCTTGGGCGTGGGAATTGCTGCACCCATCGGTGCCCAGGACCCCGCTGCGCCTGCGACCGGCGCTCCTGCTTCGACGTCCGCCACGGAGCAAACCGTCGCACCCGGACAGCGTGATGCGGTGACCAACGAGCCCGCACCGGTCAAGGACACAGCCAAATCCGATGAGCGGTTGTTGAACCTGATCATCATCGGCCTGCTGGTCTTGGCGGCCGTGATCGCCCTGGCCACCCTGTTGTTCTGGAAGTCCACCGCACCCGAAGAGCAGGAGGAGCCGGAAGCCGCCGACGGCGAGCGGCCCGTCAGCCCAGGTCAGGACCCGCCTGTTGAGCCAGGCATCGACCTGGGTCTGTTGGAGGCTCCGCTACCGGTGGAGTCCTCGCCGGCTCCGGCAGGTGAAGCTCCGGCGCCCGCGCCGCTTCGACGCGTGATGGCAAGCTTCCCCTCGTCCCCGATGGGCGACGTGGCTCACGTGTCGCCACCCGAACCGGTCGACCAACGTCCCTCGGCTCCGGTGGCACCCGGCGATTCGTCCGACGGTGACATCAGCACGTTGGGAGCAGGGGCATCACCTGGCCGCCCTTCTGTGGCGCCTCCCGACGCCGTTCGGCCGTCCCCCCAACGTGCCGGGGCGTATCGCATACCGGCGCCCGACGAGTTGCCGCCTCAGCCGGAACGCCCCTTCGCAGACGCTGAGACCCGTCCGCCGGTGCAACGGGCCGAACCCCAGACACCAACGGTCCCTCGGCGGGTTTCACCACCTGACCAGCCAGTGGGCGACTCGGCGATCGTGACCACTTCGAGGCCGATCCCCGGCGTGCCGGTGGCGGGAGGTGACCACGCGGACGATGATGAGCCACCAGTGGTGGTTCGCCGTCGGCGTCGGGACCGACCGGCCGGGCCATGGGGCGAGGGAGCGGGTGGAGGCCACCGGCCCGACGTCCCGCCGTTGCCGCCGCCGGACCCGCAGGATCAGGGCTACCAGCGGGGCGTGCGGGTGGTTCGCCCCGGCGAACCGGAGGGTGCCGACGTCGACGAGCAGTGATGGTTGGTGGGCCGTGCCGATGTACTAAGGTAATGCGCCGTTGCGGACGTAGCTCAGCTGGTAGAGCGCAACCTTGCCAAGGTTGAGGTCGCGAGTTCGAACCTCGTCGTCCGCTCCAAATTTGCCCCCCGGTTTCGGCCGGGGGGCAATGTGCTTTTTGCGCAGAGGCGCCTGATCCGAGGGGGATCACATGAGGTCACACTGGGGATGGGGAGTGGAGGCGGATGCGCCGGACGCCGCCGCGCAGCGGAAGCTGGCACGGACCCTGAAGGAACAGCTGGGATGGGACTCCCTCCTGCCCACCGAGGCGGTCGCTGTGGAGGACCTGACGTTGCCCGAGCCGAAGGTTGCCCTTCCCGCCACCCTGGCGACCTTGGCATCGGTCGACGTTCGTGACCGGGCACAGCACACCTACGGCCGGTCGTATCGGGACGTGGCCCGCGCTCATGCCGGACGCTTCGACCACCCCCCGGATGCGGTGGTACGCCCAACCTCGCAGGCGGAGGTGGCCAACGTGTTGGACTGGGCCTCGGAGGTCGATGTCGCCGTGATTCCCTATGGGGGTGGGTCGTCGGTGTGCGGCGGCGTGGAACCAGACGTCGGTACTCCCGGCCGGGGCGTGATCTCGCTCGACATGGAGGCGCTGGCGGGCCTGATCGACCTGGAGGTGACCGACCGCGCAGCCAGGTTTGCGGCCGGTACCTATGGCCCGGCGGTCAACGACGCCCTGCGACCTCACGGGCTGACATTGCGACACTTTCCGCAAAGCTTCGAGTTCTCCACCGTCGGCGGCTGGGTGGCCACCCGGGCGGGCGGTCACTTCGCCACCGGCCCCACGCACATCGACGACTTCGTCGAGTCGATCACGATGGAGACTCCGGCGGGTGCCTGGGAGAGCCGTCGGCTTCCGGGGAGCGGCGCGGGGCCGTCACCTGACCGGCTGGTCATGGGGTCGGAGGGGGTCCTGGGTGTGATCTGCGAGGCCTGGCTGCGCGTCCAGCCCCGTCCGACGTTCCGGGCGTCGGCGTCGGTGGGCTTTGAGACGCTCGACGCCGGAGTTCGGGCGGTTCGTGCGCTGGCACAGAGCGGCCTGAGCCCCGCCAACTGCCGGCTGCTCGACCCGGTTGAGGCTCTCCTGGCCGGGGCGGCGGCGAGCGGCGCAACCGGAGGGGTGTTGATCGTGGGATTCGAAGGTGCTGACCATGCCCTGGGTGAGGTGCTCAGCCGAGCCCTCGAACTGTGCGGGGACCATGGGGGCGACGTCGCCCCCGGGGCCATGTCGGTCCGTGAGGGCTCCGGCGAACCGGCACGGAGCGGTGCGGAGGAGGCTTGGCGGTCGTCGTTCCTGCGGGCCCCGTATCAGCGGGACGCGCTGGTCGGGCTGGGCGTTGTTGTCGAGACGTTCGAGACAGCGTGCCTCTGGAGCCGGTTCGAGGCGACCGACGCGGCGATACGGGCCTCAATTCGCAACGCCATGGACCAGGCGGGCCTGGAGGGCATCGTGTCGATGCGGGTGACCCACGCCTACCCGGATGGAGTGGCGCCGTACTACACCGTCATGGCCCGGCCGACCCCGGCGCATGGCCAACCCGTCGGCGTCAACGACCGTATCGCCCGGTGGGATGCGGTGAAGGAAGCCTCGATGGAGGCGATTACGACCGAGCGGGCAACCGCAACCCACCATCACGCGGTCGGGCGGGATCACCGGAGCGCCTACGACCGCCAACGTCCGCCGCTTTTCGCCGAAGCTCTGCGCGCCGTCAAGTCACGACTGGACCCGAGTGGGATCATGAACCCCGGGGTACTGATCGACGCGGGGTGACGGTGCTCCAGCCGCTCGGCGGCCCATGACGGATTCGTTCGGCTGCTCCGCTAAGATGGCTGATTCGTGGCCACGTGGCCGAGTGGTTAGGCAGAGGCCTGCAAAGCCTTGTACACCGGTTCGAATCCGGTCGTGGCCTCCGACGGGGTCGGACCTTCGGGTCCGGCCCCGCAGTGTCTCACCGCAGATGTCGCTCTGCGGCGCTGATGAAACCTGTCGGAGCGCCCGTCGCATTGGGTACCGTGGGAGGGTTGCGTCCGTGCAACACCGAGGAGGACCCATGGTGACCGACGGCGAGGACCCAGTGCGCGAGGGTGATGATGTGGCTGAGACGGGTGAGAGCGGCGCTGACCCGGAGGGCTCGAACACGTGGCGGGGGCTCGATGGCCAACCTGACGCCTCCGATGGATCCGATGTGAACGCCGCTGCCGGGCCTGAGGGCGGACCCGAGGCTGAGGCCAATGTGGAAGCGGCTGAGAGCGAAGCGGCTCCAGCGGCTCCTCCGGCACCGGTTCAACCCCCGCCGTACGTGCCGCCGGTGCCAGAGGCGCCGCCGACCCAGCAACAACCGACGACTCAGCCTGCTCCGGAGCAACCGGCGGCTCCTTGGGGTGCGCCCGGTGCCGACTTTTCAGCGCCCGGCGCTGCTGCGCCGCTGCCGCCTCAACAGTCGTGGCCTCAGCAACAGCCCGTTCAACAACAGCCAGTCCAACAACAGCCCGTCCAACAACAGCCCGTTCAACAACAGCCACAGCAGTGGCAGCAGCCGCCCGTCGCTCCGCAAGCGCCCCCTGCCCAGAGTTGGACGGTGCCGGGTTCACCACCCACTCAGCAGCAGCCGGTGGCCAACGTCGCCCCACCACCGGTGGTGGGGCAGCCGCTTGGTCAACCGCAGGCCTATCCACCACAGGGCTATCAGCAGCAGGGGTATCAACAGCCGGGCCGGACCTATGGCGCGCCGTCGCAGCCGGTGGCCCCAGGGGTACCCACCAGGGGGGGTGGCCCACTGGCCCTCCTGGGCGGGTTGCTCCTGTTGCTGGGAGGCGTCTCCCTGATCGTCGGGAGCTTCCTGGATTGGGCTCAGGCGAGCGTCAACGGACAGACCATCACCCTGACCGGGTTTAAGAACGCGCAGGAGCAACTCTGGGGCGCCCCGGGCACGCTGGCTGCCGGGGGAGCCTTGATCATCGCGGCGGTGCTGTACTTCGCATCGATGAAGCGGGGTGTAGGCGCCCTGAAGCGGACGCTGGCGCTGCTGCCGTCACTCGCCGCTCTGGTCTGGGTGGTGTACCTGTTGGTCACCTTGCAGATCGACAAGGCCAACGCTCAAATCGGGCTCTGGCTCTGCCTGCTTGGCGCAGTTCTTGGCCTGGCTGGAACCTTCCTCGGGCGGGGCAGGAAGAAGGCGGCTCTTCCCAAGAGCTAAGGGCTCGTGCTGGTGCTTCGCGTCGGCTACAGTTCATCCCTCCCGAGCTTTGCTCATGGGCCGTTGGCGCAGTTGGCTAGCGCACCTGCATGACGCGCAGGGGGTCACAGGTTCGAATCCTGTACGGCCCACTCTCCGTGACCGCCCGCCTCACACGAGGCGGGCGGTCACGCGTTCAACCGCACGGGCGAACTGGCCGTGCGGTGCCACCTTCGCAACCGAGCGTGCCTCGTCCCAACGGTCGACATCGGTGAGGGTGCTCACTTGGTCAACGATCAGGCCGCGTTGCGTCAAGCGGTCCAGTTGCCGCGAACCCGTGTCGTCGACGCTCATCGGTACCCCCTCGAAATCCGCCGGTCCGCCCCGTGCGAGCGCAACGATCCAGAATCCGCCGTCGTTGGCCAGGCCGAGCACTGCTCGCCGGTGATCGGAGGCGACCGTCCGGCCGGCTGCCTCGACGATCGTCGGGTCGAGTTGGGGAGTGTCCATGCCGACCAGCACGGCGGGGCCGGCCACGTTGGCGAACGCGGCCCCCAGGCGACGGTCGAGACCCCCCTCGCATTGGGGAATCACCTCCCAATCCTCAGGCAGCCAGGCTCCGGGAGTGCCGTCGAGCACCAACAGGTGACGATCGGCGGGTACGAGACCTACCGAGTTCAAGGTATCGAGCAAGGCACCAAGTGCGATGTCTGCCGCCTCGTCCGGGCGGCAAGGCGGGCACAGGCGGGTCTTGACACGGCCTGGCACGGGTGTCTTCGCCAGCACGATCGCTGTAAATGCCGGACCGGCCTGCTCAGCCATCGCGCTCACCGAGGATCCGACCCATGTCGGCCACGGCCGTCAACGTGCCGCGAAGCGTTCCAGTGACCTTGGAGCGACCGGCTCTGGTCAGGTACTGAACGGGTACCTCCTCGATCCGCCAACCGGCGTCGGCCGCCCGGAGGACCATTTCCAGCGGCCAGCCTGACCGGCGGTCGGTGAGTTGCAGTTCCAGCAGATGCTCGCGGTGGGCGGCCCTCATGGGTCCGAGGTCGGTCAGTGTCAAACCCGCGCGTCGGCGGAGCTCCCAGGCCAGGAAACGGTTGGCAAGTCTGGCGTGCGCCGGCCAGGCGGTCGATCGGTCAAGCGGCGAGCGGGCTCCCAGCATGAGGTCGACCTCCCCCGAGGCGACGGGGCCGGTTACGCGAGGGAGGTCGACGGGGTCGAAGCTGGCGTCGGCATCCATGAACGCCACGATCGGCGCGGTCGCTGCGGACAGCCCGGCGAAGCAGGCGGCACCAAAGCCCCGGGTGGGCTCGTGCACCACCAACGCACCGCCGGCCTCGGCGATGTCGTCGGTGCCGTCGGTGGAGCCGTTGTCCACCACGATGGCCCGGTGCCCTTCCGGCAGACGCGGCAACAGCCACCGGATGCCTGCCGCCTCGTTCAGCGCCGGGAGAATGACATCGACGGTCTCGGCCCATGGGTCATGCTGTGTGTTGTCCAAGCCGACCTACGGTATGCGACGCAACGTTCCGAGGGAGGGTGACGATGAACGTTCTCGTAACCGGAGGTGCCGGCTTCATCGGTTCACACATCGTCGATGCGCTGGTGGAACGCAATCACACGGTGACGGTGATCGACAGCCTGGACCCGGCCGCCCACGATGGTCCGCCGGAGTGGATGAATCCCAACGCCACCTGGCGACTCGGCCCCGCCTCGGGTGAGGCACGGTCGGCCGACGTGGCGGAGGAGGCGACCTGGGATGGGGCGCTCGAGGGCATCGACGCGGTGTGTCATCAGGCGGCCAAGGTGGGGCTCGGCGTTGATCTGACCGATGCCCCGGCCTACGCGATCAACAATGATCTGGGCACCGCCCGGATGCTCGCCGCCATGTCCGCCTCGGGCTGGGGTGGTCGCATCGTGCTGGCGTCCTCGATGGTGGTCTACGGCGAGGGTCGTTACGCGTGCCCCGACCACGGCATCGTGGCGCCGCTGCCAAGACGAAGCGACGACCTTGACGCCGACCGATGGGAGCCCCGGTGCCCGACGTGTCGACGCGAGCTGACCACCGGGCTGGTGCCCGAGGATGCGGCGATCGATCCCCGCAATGTGTACGCCGCCACCAAAGTCCACCAGGAACACCTGTGCGGTGCGGCCTCCGCCGAGTTGGGCACCGTCACCACGGCCCTTCGCTACCACAACGTGTACGGGCCGCGGATGCCGCGCGACACCCCCTATGCCGGCGTGGCATCCATCTTTCGCTCGCAGTTGGCCAACGGTCGGCCCCCGCAGGTGTTTGAAGACGGTGGGCAGCGGCGCGACTTCGTGCACGTCAGCGATGTGGCCGCCGCCAACATTGCTGCGCTCGAACGGCCGGTGCCCTACGCCGGAGCGCTCAACGTTGCCTCCGGGCATCCGTTCACCTTGCTGGACATGGCGCGGACGATGGCGGCGGAGGACGGGCGTGGCCTGGAACCCGCGGTGGTTGGGGGCTATCGAATCGGTGATGTTCGCCACGTCACGGCCGATGCGAACCTGGCACGAAGCGTGTTGGGCTTTGAGGCGCAGGTACAACCTTCCGATGGGCTGGCGGCATTCGTACACGAACCACTCCGCCGCCCGCCCGCCCGATGAGGGTGACCGGTGGGACCCCACCGACGGTCGACACGCAGGTGGATGACTGCGAGCGGCGAAGGTGGAGCGCCTGGCGGGTGGGACTCGGGCTGACGTTGCCGTTGGCTGCGGTGGTGCTGATGTGGGTTCTGCTCGCATGGCGTCGCAACATCCTCGACGAGGGCGGGACGGTGTTTGTTGGAGCGGCGCCCCTGATGGGTCGCTGGCGACTCGATTTCAAACCGGAGTTCGTCGTTGCCGTGGTGTTGGGTCTGGCGTTGTTGGTGTGGTGGCCGCCGCTCGTTCGACGACTTGCTTGGAACCGGCTCCTCCCCGGTTCGTGGCTGGTGTCGTTGGGCTGGACCCTGGCGATCAACATGCATGGGGGTTGGCGGCGCCTGGGAGCGCCACTCGACAGCCGCCAGGACTACCTGTACACCGCCCGCAACACGGTGACCGATCCCTTCGATTTTCTCCGTACCTTCACCCGGGAGCTTCGCACCTACCCAATTCATGTGCAGGGCCACCCTCCGGGCCCGGTGTTGGGTCTTGAGGCGCTCGAGCGGCTGGGGATCAGCGGGGCGAGTGGCTCAGCGCTGGTGCTGGTGGGCATCGCCTGCCTTGCAAGCCCGCTGGTGCTCATAGCGGTCCGCGCGCTGGTGGACGAGTCGGAGGCCAGGAGGGTGGCGGTGTTCGTGGGGCTGACCCCGTCGGTCATCTGGGTGGCAACCTCGGTGGACGCCGTGTTCGCTGCGGTGGCGGTGGCTTCAGGCACAGCCTTGGCGCTGGCTGCCGTTCGGTCGGGCGCTTGGCACGGCGATGACCGTGCGAGATCGAACCCCTGGGCCGGCGGCACCATGGCGATGCTGGGAGGCCTGCTGGCCGGGTTGCTTGCCCACGGCACCTACGGGGCTGCCTTGTTCCTGGTTCCCACTGCCTTGTGCCTGGTGGTGTTGGCCCGGCACCGACGGTGGGCGCCGGTCGGCCTGGCGCTGTTTGCAGCAGCGCTCCCGACCCTGCTGATGGCCGGTGCGGGTTTCTGGTTGCTCGATGGTCTGCGCGGCACTGTGGAGGCATACCACGATGGGGTGGCGTCGCAACGACCGGCGGGGTTTTTTCGATTGTCCAACCCCCTGGCCCTGGCCATCTCAATCGGGCCGGTGGTGCTGGCCGCGCTGCCCGGGAAACGTCGGGTGGGTGCGTGGATCTTGGTGGGCGGCGCACTGGCCGGGTTGGCGGTCGCCGAGATGTCGGGGTTGTCCAAGGGTGAGGTTGAGCGCATTTGGTTGCCGTTCGTCCCTTGGCTGACCGTGGCGACCGGGGCCATCCCGTTGCGTTGGCAGCGCGGCGCGCTGGGCGTTCAACTCGTCTCCGGCCTTGCCATGGCCGTGATGCTGGGCTCGCCCTGGTAAGACTGATCGGCGTGACCCGCGACGATGAGGACCGTGACTTCGACTCCGGCGATTCCCAGGGTGTTCTGCATCCGGACCGCCCTGAGTTTGTGTACGACGAGTTTGACTACTTCGCCCAGAACCGCGCCGAGTACAACCTGGGCGGGCCTCAGCCGCCGAACGTCACCCGCCACCGGGTGAGCCTCGATGACGGACGCCCCGACCTGTCGTTCCTGCGGTGGGGATCGGGGACCCCGCAGTGGGTGTTCCTCCACGGAGGTGCACAGAATGCCCACACGTGGGACACCGTGCTGTTGGCGCTGTCCGATCCGGCGCGCAATCCCATCCTGGGTACCGACCCCACGGTTGACGCGGTGGCCTTCGACCTGCCTGGACACGGACACTCGGCCTGGCGGAGCGACGCACGATACGACCCCCAGACCAATGCCGAGACGGTTGCCATGGCCATGGCGCAGCTGAACTTTGAGCCCGAAACGGTGGTGGGCATGTCGCTGGGGGGCCTGACGGCGACCGCGCTGGTGGCCGCCAACCCTGAACTGTGCCGACGCTTGGCGCTGATCGACATCACGCCCGGGGTCACCCGGGACAAGGCCGCTGATGTACATGCCTTTATCGAGGGGCCGCAGAGCTTTGCCGGGTTCGGGGAGATCTTCGACCGCACGTTGGAGTTCAATCCAACCCGGAGCACCGATTCGCTTCGGCGTGGCATCCTTCACAATGCCCACCGGACCGAGGACGGCTCGTGGCAATGGAATTACGATCGGCGTCCAATGGGCCAACGGCCCAATGGTGCCCACGGCGACTTGTGGGGGGACGTCTCGGCCATCACCCGGCCGCTTTTGCTGGTACGTGGTGCCACCTCGCCGGTGGTCGACGACGACGACGAGGCCGAGTTGAGGCGTCGTCAGCCCGATGCCCGGGTATGCACGGTTGTTGGGGCGGGCCATTCGGTGCAGGGCGACCGGCCGGTGGAACTTGCGTCGCTGCTCACGTCGTTTTCGGTGGGCGCCGAAGTGCCCTCACGCATTGAGTGAACGCAGCGACTTGGCCACCCTGCGGGCCGCCTGCGTCAGCTGTCGTTCAACCTCTTGGAGGTCGGCGCGGATGGGGTCTTCATCGTCGGCTCCGCGCCCGTCAGCCAGGCCGACCACCCGGGCGGTCAGCTCGTCCAGGGCGGTGGACAGCGCGGACAACTCGGCGGTGATGCTCATCGGCCTGTTATAGCCTCCGCGCCCGTGCTGAGCATTCTTGACCGACGAAACACCGCCGACCCCGCCGCCGACCTGCCCCGTCCCGTGCTGGACGGCGACGAACCAACCGAGGTGGTGCGCGGCATCATCGAGTCGGTGCGCGCCGACGGCGACGCCGCATTGATCGAGCTGACGACCCGCTTTGACGGCGCCCACCTGGACGACGTGCGGGTGCCCACCGACGATCTGGATCGCGCCTGGGAACAGACCGCGCCCGTCCTGCAGCGGGCATTGGAGGCGGCGGTGGCGTCTGTCGACGCCTATCACCGCCACCAGATGCGGACGTCCAGCGAGTTCGTCAACCCAACCACCGGGGTGCGGATCGTGTCGGCCTACTCGCCTGTGCGTCGTGCCGGGTGCTACGTGCCAGGCGGTCGGGCGGCCTACCCCTCCACGGTCATCCACACCGCCGTGCCCGCCAGGGTCGCCGGTGTCGAGCAGGTGGTGGTCTGTGTGCCTCCGGCGGGCGCCGATGGCGTCGCCCCGGTCACGCTGGCCGCGGCCCGGGCAGCGGGTGTTGACGAGGTCTTCGCGGTCGGGGGTGCGCAGGCGATCGCTGCGCTGGCCTACGGAACCGAGACGATTGCGCCGGTGGACGTGATCTGCGGTCCTGGTAACCGATACGTGGCGTTGGCCAAGCGCGAGGTGGCCGGTGTGGTCGGCGTTCCCAGCGCGTTCGCCGGACCCTCGGAGGTGGTGGTGATCGCCGACGGCTCGGTTCCGGCAGCAGAGGCAGCGGCCGACGTGATCCTGCAGGCCGAACATGGGCCTGACGGACTGGCGTGGTTGATCACCTGGGACGAGGCCGTGGCCGAGGCGGTAGGCGCGGAGATCACGGCCCAGGTGGCGGCGGCACCGCGGCGGAGCGATATCGAGGCCACGCTGGCGAGCGCAGGACACCTGGTGCTGGTGGATGACCTGGACTCCGCACTGGCGGTGAGCGATCGGATCGCCCCCGAGCACCTCGAGCTTCTGGTCGTCGACGCCGAGACGGTGGCAACCCGGGTACGCAACGCCGGCGCGGTGTTCTGTGGGCGCTTCAGCCCGGCCTCGGTGGGCGACTACCTGGCCGGGCCCTCCCACGTGCTGCCCACCAGCGGAACCGCACGGTTCTCCTCCGCCCTGACGGTGGACGACTTCCTGCGCCGGCACCACACGGTCACCGTCGACGAAACGGCACTGGGGCGAATCGGCCCGGATGTCATCGCGTTGGCCGAGGCCGAGGGTCTCGTGGCCCACGCCGAGTCGGTACGCATGAGGATGGGAAGGTCATGAACCGCCCCACCGTTCGGCCGAAGGTGCGCAGCGACGTCGCGCTGATTCCCGGGTACCACTCGCCTCAGCTGGACGTGGCGGTCCGCCTGAACACCAACGAGGCCCCGGAGCCGCCACCTGTCGACTTTGGTCGGCGCCTCGGTGAGTTGCTGGCCAACGCCGACTGGAACCGCTACCCGGATCGTGAAGCCACTCGGCTGCGGACCCGCATCGCCGAGGTGGAGGGCACCACCGCCGACCGGGTTTTTGCGGCCAACGGCTCCAACGAGGTGTTGCAGTGCCTGGCCCTCGCCTTCGGCGGTGCGGGCAGGCGGGCGCTCACGTTTGAACCGACGTACGCGCTGCACGGCCATATCTGCCGGATGACCGGCACCGACGTGGTCAGCGAGCCGCGTGCGGAGGATTTCACGCTCGACCCTGCCACGGTGGCCGAGGCCATCGCCCGTCACCAGCCGAGCATCACCTTCCTGTGCAATCCAAACAATCCCACAGGTCTGGCCGAGACCCGGGAGGTGGTGGTCGCCGCTCTTGAGGCATGCGGCGCAGTGGGTTCCCTGCTGGTGGTCGACGAGGCCTACGGTCAGTTCGCCCCATGGACGGCCGCCGAACTGGCCGGGCCCGAAGTGTCACTGGTGGTTACCCGGACCTTCTCCAAGACCTGGTCGATGGCCGCGGTCAGGCTGGGTTACCTCGTTGGCCCGCAGTGGGTGATCTCGGCGGTCGAAAAGGTAGCCCTGCCCTATCACCTCGACGTCATGACTCAGACCGCCGGTGTATTGGCGCTCGAACATGTCGATGAGATGGACCGCCGGGTCTCACGGATCACCGAACAGCGGGGCTGGATCGAGGCACGTTTTGGCGAACTCGACGTGGAGTCGTGGCCCTCCTCGGCCAATTTCGTGCTCTTCCGCCCGGCTGCTCAGAAGGGGGCCGACGTCTGGCAACGTTTGGTCGACCGGGGGGTGCTGGTGCGCAACTGTGCGTCCTGGCCGGGCCTGGACGGCTGCCTCAGGGTCACGGTGGGCACACCCAAGGAGAATCGGGCGTTTATCGAGGCGCTCACGTTGGTACTCGAATTGGACTGAGCGCCACTAAGGTACGCACCCACACCCGCCCGCGGAGGAATCACATGACCAAGACCCAGGACGCAGTCGACGACGTTCGTCACACGGCCGAGGAGGGTGCTGAAAGCGCCAAGCGGTTCCTCGGAGTGTTCAAGAAGAGCGCATTGGACGTGGCCGATGTGGCCCGCCATGAACTGGTCGACACCCTCGAGGACACCAAGGAATTGGCTGCGAAGGTGGCCGAGGTGGCCAGGACCGAGGGAGCCGAGGTGGTGGACGCGGCCCGGGGGCGGACCAAGAAGGTGACCCGGCAAAGCCGCAGGTCCCGCAAGCAGACCGCGAAGGCGGCCAAGCGGGCGCAGGCGGATGGCGCGAGGCTGGCGAAGAAGGCCCGCAAGCAGGGCAGGCAGACCACGGACGAGGCCCGTGCCCAGTTGACCGTGCTGGCTCATGACGCACGCGATGGTGGGCGCAAGGCCAAGCGTTCGCTGCAGCATGCCGCTCGTGCCGAGGCCGATGCGGTGAGTAAGTCCTCCCGAAAGGCTCGCAAGCAGGCCAAGACGCTGATGGCTGATGCGCTCGCCAACGCCAAGGCACAGGCACAGGAGGCCGCCGACGCGGTGGATGCGGCCAAGGTGAAGGGGCGTAAGGCTCGTAAGCGGGCGAAGGCCCAGGCCAAGGAGGCCGCAGACAAGGCGCGCGAGGACGCCATCGATCAGGCGGTGGCCCTTCGGTTGGCCGGTGAGGACCGCGCCCACGAGCTTCGCGACGCCGCAGCGGATGCCGGACGGCGGAGCCGGAAGAAGGCGGCCAAGGCGGCCGCGTCGGTGCAGCGAGATGCGGAGGCCAACGCCAAAGCGCTGCTGGCATCGGTGGAAGAGACCGGCCGCAGGTCCCGCAAGGGCCTCGACAGGGCAGTGGCCCGCGCCCGGTCGAGCCGTCCGTCCGGCGGCACATCCTCCGGTGAGCTGATCGACCGCCTGGGCTGAGTCAGGAAGTGGGTCGGTTCGACGCCACCCCGCAGATCACCTCGCGGTGGAGACACGAGGTGATCTCGCCGGCAAGCGTGTCGGGATCCCAGGCATTGAAGAAGTCGGCGTGGGCGGATCCGGTGGTTCCAGAGGCCAACAGCAGGTCATGTCCGGGCCCGGAGATCGGGTAGGTGTAGGCCAGCATCAACTGTGGCACCGGCACAGGATGAGCTTGGGGGCAGACGCCTTCCACGGATCGGGCCATATGGCTGCGGTGGTCGGCCGAGTCGGTGTCGACGCCGTTCCAGCAGTCGGGAAAGACCACCTCAAGACGCAGGTTTCGCCCCTTGGGGCACTCGGGCGCAGTCGCTCGGCGTTCCCCGCTGGTGCCGCAGCTCCAGCGGGCCACCTCGGGTGGCTGAGCGCTTCTGGTGTGATCTCCGGACACGATTTTCAGGCCGTGCGGGTAGGTCTTGATGGTGGTCGGATCCACCATCGGTCCCGGCCGGTAGTAGGCGTCGGCCTTGTCGGGCACGACCGGCTTGCGATGGTCGTACAGGGTCGGCGCCCAATAGGCGGCACGGTCCAACTGGTTTTTGCAGGTGGTGCCCGCCCGGTCCAGCGACGCCACCGTGGAGGCGGCGTCGGTGGAGTCGTTGCCAACGAACGTGTGGCTGTGGGATCGTCCCGGCTGGTTGGGCCACACGATCGGGTCATCGGGTGCGAAGTGGCTGAATTGGCACTCGACCAGAAACTGGGGAACCCGACCCTGTGGGCCGGTGCGCTTGGCCAGCGCTACCGTCCGGAGGGCTGAATCGGCGGGTGCAGCCTTCGGCTGGTCGCCGCCGCACGACGCGGCGACCAACAACAGGGCACAGAGCGCCAGGCGACCCGATCGTTTCACGAAGCGGGCTTCTCCGGAACCTTGATGGCGTCCAAGTCAACCTTCGGCGGCATGTTGGTGGCCGGTTCGGCGGGTGCCGTCGCCGCGTCGGGCATGTTCTCCTGAGCGGGTGGCTCGGGCGTGGTCTTGTAGTCCTTGGGTTTGGGCTGATCGTCCTGCTCGGCCAGCCAGCTGGCCACGTTCAACTCGTCGACGTCCCAGCCCTCGGCGGCCACCTCGCCCACCTTGTCGCCATCGCACGGTGCCAGCGCCTGGAGGTTCTTCGGGCGGGTGCTGGTGGCCTCGTTGTCGGACCAGCAGTTGCCGAGGTCGGACAGGTCGGTGCCGACCGAACCGATGCCCAGGTCGGCGAGCCTCGAATCGGAGACCACGTTGTCGCGCACGATGTTCTGCTGCGGATTCCAGAGCAGCGGGTTCTCGATGTCCTCGGGTGCGGTTGCCGGCTTGGCCTTCTGCTCGGCGCAGTCGATGTCCCAATCGGCCTCGGTTGGCAGGTTGTCGTTGGCATCCTCCTCCAGGAACGGCACCAACCCGATGCCGGTGCGCGTGTGGTCCCACACCCGGTTGCGTTCGATGGTGTTGCGAACCCCACCGGGAACCACGATGCCATTGCCCATTGCCAGCAGGGCCACATCGATTGCCGGGGTGTCACCGTTGTTGTTGGAGTAGATGAGGTTGCCGACGACCTGGGTCTCCCGCTCGGGGTAGCACAACTCGTAGCTGCCGGAGTTGGGCACGATGCCGGCCCGGTTGTTGCGGAACGTGGAGTTGATGATCGTCAGGTTGCCGCCCGAGTTGGTGCCCGAGTAGCCGAGGCCGTTGTTCTCGGAGACGAAGTCGTCGATCACGGCGTTGCAGGGATAGCACTGGCCGATGTACAGGCCTGCGTCCGGGCTGCCCGAGCCGTAGCTGTGCTCCACCAGGCCGTTCACCGAGTCGAACGCATACACGCCGTAGTCGCCGTTGCGGTAGGCGGTGAGGTAGCTGCCGCGGTAGCCGTCGACACCGGTCCAAAAGAAGCCGTTGGTGGTGTAGTTGCGGGCGGTCATGTTCTCGATGGCGACACCCTTGGCGGACAGCACGCGGATGCCGTTCTCCAACTTGAATCCGCCGTCGAGGATGGTGGTGTTGCGATCGGCGCCGCGGATGGTGAGGCGGTCGGTTTCGACGTCGACCGCCTCCTTGTAGGTCCCGGCGGCCACCATGATCAGATCGCCCGGCTTGGCGGCATCGACGGCCTTCTGAATCGTCGGTTGATCGTCGGGCACGCTGATCGTGTTGCCGGACGCACCTTGATCGCCTGCTGCCTCGGAACCCCCGTCCTTGGAGGCAGCGTCCTTGGAGTCGCCCGAACACGACGACCCCACCAGCACGAGTGCGAGCATCACCCCCAACAGCCTGGCGAGCGTTCGTGAATTTTTCATGGTTCCCCCTGGATGATTCGATTGATGACGAGCTTGAAGTGGGTCAGCCCTCGACCACGTCGGTGGCCGAGTCGGCGTCCAGCACCACCACGGAGCCCCGCATCGATCCTGCGGTGGCGGTGGCGTGGAGCGAACAGAAGTAGCGGTAGGTCCCCGGCGTACCGAAGGTGGCCGAGTGTTCCTTGCCGGGAGCAAAGTCGGCTGTCTCCACCCCGAAGTCGTCCTTGGACTCGTTGGGGATCACGTTGTGGTCGTTTCGGCCGTCGTTGCTCCACACCACCTCGGTGTCGGTGACCACCTTGAGCGCTTCGGGCCGGTAGATGTTGTCCAATGCGGAGACCCGCACGGTGCCGCTGTAGGCCGGGCCGGGAATTTCGGGCGCATCGGCCACCGTGTCCTTGTCGGCGCATGCGGTGGTGGCCACCACCAGGCCGGTGAGCACCACGACCCGAACGAGCCGTCGTCGAAGCGAACCTCGAATGGGTGTCATTGTGCTGTTCCCCTCGTGTCACGCCATGTCCAACGGCGGGAAACATCATGCCCCGAATCCGGATTCAAGTTCCACCTGGAGGCTCGTGACGGGCAGACTGGAACCATGAACGACCAAGCGGCTCTTCGACGTGGCACGGTGCAGCGGACCACCGCCGAGACCGACATCTCGGTGTCGATCGACCTCGACGGTTCGGGCACGGCCGATGTATCCACGGGGTTGCCGTTCTTCGACCACATGCTCGATCAGATCGGTCGACACGGCGGCTTTGACCTGACCGTCAGTGCCACGGGCGACCTGCACGTCGACGGACATCACACGGTGGAGGATGTTGGCATCGCAGTGGGAGAGGCCTTCCGTGAGGCCGTGGGCGACAAGGCGGGCGTTCGTCGGTTTGCCAGCGGGCTTTACCCACTCGACGAGGCGCTGATCGAAGTGGCGCTCGATCTTTCGGGTCGACCGTACGTCGTTGTCGATCTGCCGTTCGGCGAGGTGCTGGCATTGGGAAGTCCGCCGTTCAATCCGGAGATGGCCGAGCACTTTCTGGTCAGCTTCGCCACCTCGGCCGCCATCACCCTGCACGTCACCAAGCGGGGGGGCACCAACACCCACCACATCATCGAGGCCACCTTCAAGGGCCTGGCCCGCACGCTGCGCGATGCGGTACGGGTGGAAGGTGTGGGCGTCCCCTCCACCAAGGGCACCCTGTGACCGACGCGCCCCCCCGAATCGCTGTGATCGACTACGGCATCGGCAACCTTCGGTCGGCAGAGAAGGCGCTCCTCCATCTTGGTGCCGACGCTGCGCTGGTTGGTGATCCGGAGGCGATCGAGGCCGCCGACGCCGCCGTGCTGCCTGGCGTGGGAGCGTTCGGAGCCTGCATGGATGCGCTGGATGCTTCCGGCCTGGCAGACGTCGCCCGTAGTTTCGCTGCGTCGGGTCGGCCGTTCCTCGGGATCTGCGTGGGTATGCAGTTGCTCTATGAGGCCAGTGATGAAACCCCCGGGCGCACCGGCCTGGGCATCCTCGAAGGCACCGTGGGCCTGATCGAGGGCGCGGTGAAGCGCCCGCAGATGCAGTGGAACCGTTTGAGCGTTTCGTCGCAGAACCATCCGCTGATCGCCGGTGCCGACGGGGCCTGGATGTATTTCGTGCATTCCTATGCGGCTCCGTCGGGCGACGAGGTGATCGCCACGTGCGACTACGGGGGTGCGGTCACCGCAGCGGTGGCTCGCGACAACGTGTGGGCGGTGCAGTTCCACCCTGAAAAGTCTGGTGACGCCGGTTTGGCGCTGCTCGAAAACTTCGTCGCCTACGTTGGGAGCGGGTCGTGAAGGTTGCGCGTGTAATTCCTTGCCTCGATGTCGATGCCGGCCGGGTGGTGAAGGGCGTCAACTTTGTCGGACTGCGTGACGCCGGAGATCCGGTGGAGTTGGCGGCCCGCTATGACGCCGAGGGCGCTGACGAACTGGTGTTTCTTGACATCACGGCCAGTTCCGACGGCCGCGACACGATTGTCGACGTTGTTGAGCGCACCGCCGAGCAGGTGTTCATTCCGTTCACGATCGGTGGGGGTATCCGGTCGGTGTCCGACGCCCGGCGGCTGCTGCGTGCCGGTGCCGACAAGGTGTCGATCAACACCGCTGCGGTGCAGCGTCCGGAACTGATCGGTGAACTGGCCGCGGAGTTTGGAAGCCAGTGCGTGGTCGTGTCGATCGACTCCCGACGCGGTGACGCCCCAAGCGGCTTTCAAGTGTTCATCCACGGGGGCCGCACCCCGACTGAACTCGACACGCTGGAGTGGGCCGACCGGGTGGTGGCGCTGGGCGCCGGCGAGATCATGTTGACGTCGATGGATCGCGACGGCACCAGGGACGGCTTCGACCTGCCGCTCACCGCAGCGGTTGCCGACGCAGTAACCGTTCCGGTCATTGCATCCGGAGGGGTCGGCACGCTGGAACACCTGGCGGAGGGCATCACCGTCGGGCACGCCGAAGCCGTGCTGGCGGCGTCGATCTTCCATTTCGGTGAACACACTGTTGCAGAGGCAAAGGCGCACCTTCAAACAGCCGGCGTCAACGTTCGCCCCGGGCCGCTCGTTCCGGGGAGCGATGCTCCCTAATCGCATGCGCGGTCGGTGGTACGTTCAATTGCAGGTCGCTACCGCTCGTTCGGCGTGGACACCTGCCGACGGGTAGACCCAAGCTCAGTACGTTCACAGGGAATGCACCTTCAAGGGGAACATATGTCGGTCGAAGTGACCACACCGCAGGTCGTCCACGACGTCACCATCCGAATGGCGGGTGACTCCGGCGACGGCATGCAGCTCACCGGGGATCGCTTCACGGCGCTGGCGGCCCTTGCCGGCAACGACTTGGCCACGCTGCCCGACTTTCCTGCGGAGATTCGTGCTCCGGCAGGCACCCTTCCGGGTGTGTCGGCGTTTCAGGTGCGCATCGCAGATCGGGAGGTGACCACCCCTGGCGACGATGCCGCTGTGCTGGTCGCCATGAACCCGGCAGCGCTGCGCAGCGAGTTGCCCCGCCTGGCGAAGGGCGGAACGCTGATCCTCAACGGTGATGGATTCGACGAGCGGAGTCTGATCAAGGCCGGCTACGACGCCGACCCGCGCGAGACCGGCGAGCTCGAGGCCTTTGCCGTGATCGATGTGCCGATGACCAGCCTGACCAAAACGGCGGTCAAGGGCACCGGTGTGTCCGGCCGACACGCCGGCCGGTCGAAGAACTTCTTTGCGCTCGGCGTCCTCTCCTGGATGTACAGCCGGGACACCGAGCCGGTGAATGCCTGGATCGATTCGAAGTTCGCGAAGGACGATGCGGTTCGCCAGGCCAACCGCAAGGCGCTGTTCGCCGGCCACGCCTTCGGTGAAACCGCCGAGTTGGCGGCTGTTCAGATGATTGTTCCGCCGGCGGTCCGGGCGCCGGGCACCTACCGCTCCGTCGATGGCAACACGGCATTGGCGTGGGGTCTGATCGCCGCCGGCGTGTGCGCGAGGCTGCCGGTGTTCCTCGGCAGCTACCCGATCACACCGGCGTCGGCGATCCTGCATGAGTTGGCTCATCACCCCGACGCCGGGGTTCGAACCTTTCAAGCCGAGGACGAGATCGCCGCCATCACAGCAGCGATCGGTGCCGCGTTTGGCGGGCATCTGGCCATGACCACCACGTCGGGTCCCGGTCTCTCGCTGAAGGCCGAGGCGCTGGGTCTCGTCGATGCCCTGGAACTCCCGCTGGTGGTGGTCAACATCCAACGCGGTGGCCCCTCCACCGGCCTCCCCACCAAAACCGAGGCGTCCGATCTGATGCAGGCGATGTACGGACGCCATGGCGAGAGTCCTCTGCCGGTGATCGCCGCATCCCGCCCAAGCGAATGCTTCGAGGTGGCCATTGAGGCTGCGCGACTGGCGTTGAAGTACCGCACGCCGGTGATCCTCCTCAGCGACGGATACCTGGCCAACTCGTCCGAGCCCTGGTTGGTCCCGGACGTTGACACGCTTCCCGACATCTCGGTGGAGCAGACGACCGAACTCAACCATGACCGCGGTGACGGGTCTGCGGAATTCTGGCCCTATGAACGTGACCCCGAAACGCTGGCCCGCCCCTGGGCGGTGCCGGGCACGCCAGGCCTGGAGCACCGCATTGGCGGCATCGAGAAGGCCGACGGCACCGGCAACATCAGCTACGACCCCGACAACCACCAGCGCATGACCGACCTGCGCGCGGCAAAAGTGGCGGGTATCGCAGCGGACATTCCTCTGGTGGAGGTGTCCGGCAAGGTGGATTCGGACGTGCTGATCGTGGGCTGGGGCTCCACCTGGGGTGCCATCACACACGCCATGGCCCGGCTGAAGAACGCAGGCCATCAGGTGGCTCACGTGCATCTGCGACATCTCAACCCGTTTCCGGCGAACCTCGGAGAGGTGCTCGGGCGGTATTCCACCATCGTCGTGCCCGAACTGAACTCCGGCCAGCTGTCCCGACTGCTGCGGGCCGAATTCCTCGTAGACGCCCACTCAATCTCCAAAGTGGCCGGACAGCCCTTCTCGGCCGCCGAACTCACCGCTCGAATCTCGGAGGTACTGCGATGAGCCCAGTTACGGTTGAACCACGTGCCGAAGAGCAGCGGGTGCCGATTCCCACAACCACCCGGACCGATTGGCAGACCGACCAGGAGGTGCGCTGGTGCCCGGGCTGCGGGGACTATTCCATCCTGGCCGCCATGCAGTTGGCGCTGCCCGACATGGGTATTCGCCGGGAGCAGACCGTGGTGATCTCCGGCATCGGTTGCGCAGCCCGCTTCCCGTATTACATGGACACCTACGGGGTTCACTCGATTCATGGGCGGGCACCCGCACTGGCGACCGGCCTGGCCTTGGCTCGTCCCGAGCTCTCGGTGTTCGTGGTCGGCGGTGATGGCGACCTGTTGTCGATCGGCGGCAACCATCTGCTGCACGCGTTGCGTCGCAACGTCAACCTGACCATCCTGTTGTTCAACAATCGGATCTACGGCCTGACCAAGGGCCAGTACTCGCCCACCTCCGAGGTTGGCAAGCACACCAAGAGCACGCCGTTTGGTTCGGTGGACGCCCCGCTTCACCCGCTCGTGGTGGCGCTTGGCGCAGGCGCCACCTTCGTTGCTCGAACCCACGACATGGATCGGTTGGGTATGCAGGAGATCTTCACGAGGGCGCACGCGCATCAGGGCGCGGCGTTTGTCGAGGTGTTGCAGAACTGCAACGTCTTCAACGATGGTGCATTCACCGACGTGACCGGCAAATCGGTGCGTGAGGAGATGCTGATCCCCCTCGTCCACGGTGAGGCCGTCACCTTCGGCGAGGATGGACACGCGGGGGTGCAGGTCGACCTCGATGGTGGCCGGGTGGTGGAGGTGGCCGATGTTGGGGCCGACACGCTGTACGTGCACGACGAGCACCGCGCCAGTCCGACCGCAGCGATGGCGTTGGCGCTGATGGCGCCGGAGCCCTCCGAGCCCACGCCCATGGGCGTGTTCCGCGATGTGGCGATGCCGATGCATCACACCGCCCAGGTTGATGGCCCCGGTAGCCGCGACGATCTCGCCGCGCTGTTGTCATCCGGGACCACGTGGACCGTCGATTGACGGTTTCGGGCGAGTAGGTTGCCCGGTGCCCATGACTGATTCAGAATCCTCCCCGTCCAGCGGCCCCATCGATCACGACGGCGAGCCGCTGCCGATCAAGATGCTTGCCGACCGTCTGCTCGTCGCGCCGGACTCCGAGGGCGAACGCCGCTCCACCGGCGGCATCCTCATTCCCGCAACCGCCGAGCGAGGCAAGCGCTTGAGTTGGGCCGAGGTTCGGGCGTTGGGCCCCAACGTGCGCAGCGTGAAGGATGGCGATCAGGTGCTGTTCAACCCGGAGGACGTCTTCGAGGTGGAGGTGCGCGGTGAGACCTTCATCATCCTCAGGGAACGCGACGTGCACGCGGTCGCCGCGCAACGCCTGGCCGAGAACTCCACCGGGCTCTATCTGTGAATATTGATCAACTTCAGTTTGATGGGCAGGGCCTGATCTGCGCCGTTGTGGTGGACGACGAATGCGGCGACGTGCTGATGGTGGCCTGGATGAACCGCGACACCCTGGCCGAGACCTTGGAGACCGGTCGCATGGTGTACTGGTCCCGGTCGCGTCAGGAACGCTGGCGGAAGGGCGATACCTCCGGGGACGTGCAGCACGTTCGCTCTGCGGCGCTCGACTGCGACGGCGATGCATTGCTGTTTCGGGTCGAGCAGGTGGGCGTCGCCTGCCATACGGGGGAGCGCAGCTGTTTCCATCGTCCTCTCGCCTTCGAACCGGTCGACTGATGACGTCGGAGCTCACACGGGACCGCTTCGGCACACTCGCCACCGAGTTCACCGTCATCCCTGTCTGGCGGCAGCTTCTCGCCGATCTGACCACCCCGGTGGCCGCCTTCGCCCGGCTGTGTCCCGAGGACGAGGCCGGGTTCCTACTCGAGTCGGTTGATCACGGCGGTGGATGGGGTCGCTGGTCGTTCGTCGGCCGGCGGCCGTTGGCCAGGTTGACGCTGCGCGACGGCGATGTGGCGGTCTCCACCGGCGAGGGGCTCCTCGATGAACTGCTCGCCGCACTCCCGCTGGGGCAGGGCATGTTGGCCACCATCGAGGCGATCGGTCGGGTGCTCACCGCCCCCGATGCCGTGCGGGTCGGCTTCCCCGAGGGCCACGAACCGCCGCTTCATTCGGGCCTGGTTGGTTACCTGGGCTACGACGTGATGCGCGAGGTTGAACACCTTCCCAACATCCCGACCGACGACCGCGCGTACCCCGATGCGGTCCAATCGGTCATCGGCGAGCTGGCGGCGTATGACCACTACAGCCAGCGGGTGACGTTGATCGTCAACGTGGTCATCCCGCCAGGTTCGAGTGGCGACGACCTCGACCGGCTCTACGCCGATGCGCTGAGCTCGCTCGATGTGCTGACCGCCGACGGGGCGCGGCCGCTGGACGAGCCCCTGGTGCACCCGCCTCACCCGGACGATGAGGTTCCGCCGGTTCGTCCCAGCCTGGACGAGCAGACCTATTGCCGCGCCGTTGAGGTGGCCAAGGAGCACATTCTGGAAGGGGACATCTTCCAGGTGGTGCTGTCCACCCGCTACGAGTTCGACCTGAACGCCGACCCGTTTGACGTCTACCGGGTGCTGCGCCAGGTCAACCCCAGCCCCTACATGTACTTCGTGCGTGAGCCCGAGCTGTTGCTGGTGGGCTGCTCGCCGGAGCCGATGGTGCAATTGCTCGGCAACCGGGTGATCTCCCGGCCGATCGCGGGCACCCGGTTTCGGGGTCGCACCCCCGAGCACGATCGAAGGCTGGGCGCCGAACTGGCCGAGCACCCCAAGGAGCGGGCCGAGCACATCATGTTGGTCGACCTGGCACGCAACGACGTTGGCCGAGTGGTCGAGTTCGGTACCTGCGAGGTGGAGGAGCTCATGACGCTGGAGCGCTTCAGTCATGTGATGCACCTCACCAGCCAGGTTGCCGGAACCCTCGCTGAGGGCAGGACCCCCGCCGACGTGCTGGCCGCAACGCTGCCCGCCGGCACCGTCTCGGGTGCCCCCAAGGTGAGCGCCATGCAGATCATCGACGAGCTGGAGCCGATCAAGCGAGGCCCGTATGCGGGCATCGTCGGCTACCTGGACTTCTCGGGCAACATCGACACCGCCATCGCCATTCGCACCATGGTGATCGACCGCAACCCCGACCAGGCGGCCGCCCCGTGGCGCGGGACCGTGCAGGCCGGCGCGGGCATCGTTGCCGACTCGGATCCGGCCGATGAGTATTTGGAAACCCGCAACAAGGCGAAGGCGCTGTTGGTGGCGGTCCCGGCCGCCGAACGAATGACCGCTCAGCGTCGTCGGCGTCCCACCGAATAGCCGAACTGCTCGCCGCCCTCGGGTGAACCTGTCTGCTCATGTGACTGGTATCTATCGGAGTACGAGAGAGTGACGCTCGTGGACTTGTCCTAGTGGAAAATAGAAGTAATCTGTCGGGCCATGGAGTCACAAACCCACCTACACAAAACGAAACTGCAACGCCGGACCATGCTTGGCATGCTGGCGTCGACCCCCGTCGTCGTTGCTGCATGCACCGACAACGATCTGGGTGCCGACGGTAGTAGTGCGGCGCTTGCCGCCGAGGTCGTGCCCGAGATGGTGCCGCTGTCGGCCATTCAGGAGGCCGATCCCAAGGAGGTCCACCTTTCGTACGCCCCCGCGGTTCCACCGACGATCACGCGCAAGGAGCCCCGTCGATTCGACGTGCACCTCGAGGCGGTCGAAGGCATGGCAATGCTGGACCCCGCCAACGATGTCATGACCGAGAAGTGGGGCTTCAAGGTGGCCGGGGACAAGACCGACGTCAGCGGTGTTCCGGGCCCGGTGATCCGCGGCCGGGTCGGCGACGTGGTCAGGATTACGCTGTCCAACCCGACGACGGGCAAGCACCCGCACAACATCGACTTTCACTCCGTCACCGGTATGCATGGCGGTGCTTCGGACCTGCTGGTGGCCCCAGGAGAATCGGCGGCCATCCAGGCCCGCCTGCTGTATCCGGGTGCGTTCATGTATCACTGCACCGCCGAGGACACGCTGCACCACATTGCGATGGGCATGTATGGCATGTTCATCGTCGATCCTGCTGAGCCCTTGCCGGAGGTCGAGCACGAGTGGGCGGTCATGCAGAGCGAGTGGTACGTCGACGCGCCGGACGCCAGTGGCATGGCCAAGTTCAATCGCGACAGAGTGACCAACGAGGATCCCCGCTACGTCACCTTCAACGGTTCGGTGGGCGCGATCGCCGACGACAACTCACTGAAGATGAAGCTGGGGGAGCGGTCCAGGATCTACTTCGTGAACGAGGGCCTCAACCTGACCGCCAACTTCCACCCGATCGGCTCGCATTGGGACAAGGTGTATCCGGAGGCGGCCACTCACCCCGACAACTCGATCATTCGTGGCTCCCAGTCCACCTCGGTGGTTGCCGGTGGCGGCACCGTGGTGGAGATGCTTGGGATGTCCCCGTCCAGCATCGTGTTGGTGGACCACGCATTGACCCGGGCCTTCGACAAGGGCGCGATTGGTCACGTCGACATCGACGGCAAGGAAGACCCCGAGATCTATTCCAAGATCGAGCCGCCGAAGGGCGGCAGCGGGGGCGGCGAGGTCATCACACCGACGACGGCTGCCGCTGCGGTCGACCCGGACACGCCGGTCGAGACCACCGAGGTCACCATCCCCAAGGGATCGTTCGATCCGGCCAATGCCGCCACGGCGTACAGCCCGCCCACGATCAAGGTGGCTGTTGGTGACAAGGTGACCTGGAGTAACAAGGACACCGTCTTCCACACCGTGACCTCCGGCAAGTCCGACGGGTCCAAGGCCACCCCCGACGGGAAGTTCAACTCGGGCAACATCGAAGCGGGCGACGAGTTCTCCTTCACCTTCGATACCGCCGGTGAGTATCCGTACCACTGCGAACCGCACCCATGGATGCGGGGCACGGTCATCGTCGGCTAGCCCACGACCGATCGGTCACACCAGTCGGCCTCCTCCGACTCCATGAGGGGGACGAGTAGCCGCCGGGGCCCCTGACCCCGGCGGCTACAATGTCTCTCGGTGCGCGTGAAGGCCGGGGGAAGCCGACGCTGGTGGTTTCGGTGAGCTGAGAAGTGTTGCTCGAGGAAGCAACGTGATGCTGGAGGGCCCTGTGAGTTCGACCGTGACGGATCCAGCCGACGCCGACGACCACAGCGGCGTCGGGATCGGGCCGAGGATTCTCTCTGGGGCGCCGGTCGTTTCGCTGGAGGACCACCTGAGCCGTGGCGGCGGGGCGGCACTCGCACGAGCGCTGGAGCTTGGGCCGGAGGCCACCATCGCCGAGGTGAACGCCGCCGGGCTCAGAGGGCGCGGCGGTGCGGGCTTCCCAGCGGGACGCAAGTGGGACTCCATCCTCAACGGTGGCGGCAGACACCACTTCGCAGTCTGCAACGCCGCAGAGGGGGAGCCCGGCACCTTCAAGGATCGGGCGGTACTGCGCCACAATCCCTATGCGGTACTGGAGGGGTTGCTGGTGGCCGCTCACAGCGTCGGAGCGTTGGAGGCCTTCATTGCGCTCAAGGCGAGTTTCGGTGCGGAACTGACCCGAATCCGCACGGCGATCGCAGAGTTGGCTGATGCTGGATGGCTTGAGGGCCTGAACGTCACCGTGGTCGAAGGGCCCGAGGAATACCTGTTCGGAGAGGAAAAGGCCCTGCTGGAGGTGATCGAGGGCAATGAGCCCTTGCCCCGTTGGCTTCCGCCGTTTCTGCACGGGCTGTTCGCCACCGCACCGCAGCTGGGTTGGGAGTCGGCCGAAGCCGAACCTGGTCACGACGCCGGGCACGAGTCCAACCCGACCCTGGTGAACAACGCCGAGACGCTGGCGCAGGCGGCGTGGATCCTGGCCAACGGTGCTGCGGCATTTCGGTCGGTTGGCACCGACGAGTCACCGGGAACCGTGATCTGCACCGTCGTGGGAGACGTCGAGCTGCCGGGCGTGGTCGAAGTGCCGATGGGCACATCGCTTCGCCAGGTGATTGAGGCGTGTGGTGGCGTCGCCGATGGCCGCGCCGTCAAGGCGGTGTTGCCCGGGGTGGCCAACGCAGTGCTGGCCGCAGAGCACCTCGACGTCCCGCTCAGCCACGAGCACTTCGCCGCTGTTGGCTCGGGCCTGGGCGCTGCCGGGTTCATCGTGTACGACGACAGCGCCTGCATGGTGGAGGTGGCGGCCATGCTGTCGAGGTTCCTGTACGTCGAGTCCTGTGGGCAGTGTCCGCCTTGCAAACTGGGCACCGGAGCGATCACCGATGCGCTCGATCGCATCCGTGATGGCGATGGCACCGACGGCGACCTCGATACGATCCAACGCCGTTTGGAGGTGGTGGCCGATGGCAACCGCTGCTACCTGCCGGTGCAGGAACGCGAGCTGATCTCAAGCTTTCTACGCACCTTCCCTGAGGATGTCGTGACCCATCTCGACGGCCGCTGCGGTTCGGACCGCGTCGATCTTCCGGTCCCCAAGATCATCGACCTGGCCAACGGTGTGGTCACCTATGACGAGCGGCAGGCTCGCAAGCGGCCCGATTGGACCTACACCGACTGACGCCGTCGATCGGGCAGACTGAAGCCATGACCCGGCACGATGTCCCCAAGACCGCCCTGGAGTTACGTTCGACCCTCACGGGTGACGGTGTGGTCACCCTCGGCATCGAGCAGTTTGAGGTCGACGATCCGACGGGCAGCCAGGTGGTCATTCGGGTAGAGGCGGCCCCGATCAACCCGTCGGACCAGGGGATGTTGTTCGCAATGGGCGACGCCTCCCGAGCATCGGCGGTCGTTGGCACCGGGTTGCCGGCGGTGGCGGTGCCGGTGTCAGACGGCGCCGTTGCCGGCCAGCGAGGGCGGGTCGACCAGCCGATGCCGGTCGGCAACGAGGGGGCAGGCACCGTTGTGGCCGCCGGACCGGATCCCACAGCTCAGGCACTGCTCAACAAGGTTGTCGGGTTCCTGTCCGGCAACGCGTATGCCCAGTACCGCACCATCGACGCGTCGCAGTGCCTGGTGATGCAGGACGGCACGGACCCGGCTGATGCGGCGGCCGCGTTCGTCAACCCGCTCACCGCGCTCGGCATGATCGAGACGATGAAGACGGAGGGTCACACGGCCCTGGTTCACACCGTTGGTGCATCAAACCTCGGCCAGATACTCAACCGCGTCTGCCGGGCTGACGGCATCGGCCTGGTCAACGTCGTTCGCTCGCAGGAACATGTTGACCTCCTCCGCGAAGCAGGAGCCGACGTTGTGTGCAACTCCTCCGACGCGTCGTTCCACAACGACCTCGAAGATGCACTGCGCTCGACCGGCGCAACCATCGCATTCGACGCGATCGGTGGCGGCGAGCTTGCCGACACGCTGCTGTCGGCGATGGAGCGGGTGGCCGGCGAGCAGGCTGATGGGTTCAGCCGCTATGGCTCCGACACACACAAGCAGGTCTACATCTACGGTGGTCTTGACCGCGGCCCGACGACGCTGTCCCGCAGCTACGGCATGTCGTGGGCGCTCGGCGGCTGGCTGCTCACGCCGTTCCTTCAAAATATCGGCAAGGAGGCTGTGGATCGTCTCCGCACCCGCGTTGCCGATGAGATCACCACCACGTTCGCCGGCTCGTACGGCATGGTGCTGTCGCTCGAGGACGCTGTCGATCCCGAGATGGTCAAGCGGTACGCAAAGATGGCCACGGGCGATAAGGCGCTCGTGACCCCGCAGGCCTGACAACCTGATGTGGACCAACCGGCGGCAGCGATCACCCTTTCGACACAGGCGGGTTTCGGGTGGTGGTGCTCTCCACCCAGCTTGCTCCGGCCTCTGCACCGTCGGAATGAACGGGAGCAAACGTGGATTTTGAGCTGGGCGTCGAGCTGACGGCGCTGCGGCGCCGGGCGCGGGACGTGGCGCTGGCCGGGGTGGCCGAGCACGGCGCGGTCAACGACTCGTGGATCAACGGCTACTCCCGCGGGTTCTCACGGACCCTCGCCGCCGAGGGCTGGATCGGCATGACCTGGCCGACCGGGCACGGCGGCGGAGGCCGACCACCGATCGAGCGCATCGTGATGGCCGAGGAAATGATCAGCGTTGGTGCCCCGATCGCCGCCAGTTGGTTCGCCGATCGACAGATTGGGCCGTCCCTCATCGCCTACGGCACGCCCGCGCAGCAGGCGCGGTTCCTGCCCGGCATGTTGTCGGGTGAAGTCACCTGGTGCATCGGGATGTCCGAGCCGGATTCGGGTTCGGACCTGGCCTCCCTGTCCACAACGGCCCGGCGGGAGGGTGAGCACTGGGTGATCTCCGGGCAGAAGATCTGGACCAGCTTCGCCGCGGTAGCCGATTACTGCTACCTGATCTGTCGGACCACCACGGAGGGCCCGCCACACCGCGGTATCAGCGAGATCATTGTGCCGATGAACACGCCGGGCGTCGAGGTGCGGCCGGTGCTGGACATGACCACCAATGCCCATTTCTGTGAGGTGTTCTTCTCCGATGTGCGGGTGCCGGTCGATCACCTGGTCGGGGTTGAGGGCGACGCGTTCAAGCAGACGATGCGTCAGTTGGAACACGAGCGGGGTGGTATCGATCGGCTTGTGTCCAACCGGGCGTTGTACGAGCGGGCCCTTGAAGGCTGCGACCGAAGCGACCCGTTGATTCGCCAGGAGATCGCCCGGCTGGAAGCCGGATACCGACTCGGCCGACTGTTGGTTTACCGGGAGGCGCTGGGCCAGGCCCCCGGCGGCTTCAGCGCGGCGACGAAGTGCTTTTGCACCGAGCACGAGCAGCGGGTGGCCGAGTTCGCCGCACTGGTGATGGGATCGCGGGCGGTTGCCCACCTGCCGCCCGCCGACCAGGCGCACGCCAAGGCCATCGCCTACGCCCCGGCCTACACGATCATGGGCGGTACCTCGTCGGTGATGCGCAATATCCTTGGTGAGCGGGTGCTGGGCCTCCCGAGGGAGCCGAAAGTCGGGTAAGCCCGCGCCCCGCAGGGACGCCTCAGATGCGGGAGCCGTGGCCCTCCCAGTACTTGTCCTTGAGCAGGCGTTTCAGCAGCTTGCCCGTTGGTAGGCGGGGCAACTCATCGACGAAGTCCACGCTGCGCGGGCACTTGATGTCGGCCAACCGCTCCCGGCAGTACGCGATGAGCGCCCCGGCCGTCTCGTCGGACGTCTCGACGCCGTCCGTCACCTGCACCACCGCCTTGACCTCCTCGCCGAAGTCCTCGTTTGGGATGCCGATCACGGCCACGTCGTAAATGTCGGGATGCGAGGCGAGCACGTTCTCCGCCTCCTGGGGGTACACGTTGACGCCGCCGGAAATGATCATGTTGCTCTGACGGTCGGTGAGGTACAGGAAGCCGTCCTCGTCGACTTTGCCGATGTCGCCCAGGGTGGACCAGCCCCGTTCGTTGTAGGCCTCGGCGGTCTTTTCGGGATCGTTGTGGTATTCGAACTGGGGGCCCTCACCGAAGTACACGACCCCCTCCTCGCCGACCGGCAGCTCCTCACCGTCGGGATCGACGATGTGGATCACACCGACCAGCGGCTTTCCAACCGTGCCAGGGTGGGTCAGCCAGTCCTCCGCCGAGGCCCAGCAGAAACCCGACCCCTCGGTACCGGCGTAGTACTCGTTGATGATCGGACCCATCCAGGCGATCATCGCCCGCTTCACGTCCTCTGGGCATGGGGCCGCGGCGTGGATGATCGCCTGCAGGCTGGAGACGTCGTACCGGTTGCGCACCTCTTCGGGCAGCTTCAGCATGCGCACGAACATGGTGGGTACGAACTGGCCGTGCGTCACCCCGTGAGTCTCGATGGCCGACAGCAACGCCTCGGGCTCGAAGCGCTCCATCAGCACCACCGACGCGCCCAGCGCCAGGCTCTCGAGGCTCCACTTGAGCGGGGCCGCGTGATACATCGGGGCGGGGGAGAGGTACACGCTCTCCGGGCTCATCCCCATGAGGAACTCGCCCAACAACGCCAAACCCGCAGTGGTGCCCAGCGGTTCGCCTGAAAGGGCTCGAAGCACGCCCTTGGGGCGGCCGGTGGTGCCCGAGGAATACAGCATGTCGGCGCCCTCGGTGGCGTCGGGAATCGGGTCGGGTGACCGTTCCGCCGCCAGCGCCATCAGATCGTCAGCGCCGTCGACCTCGCCGCCGATCGACACGAAGGTGACGTCGTCGTCGACCAACCCGGCGAGGGCAGGCATCAGTACCCGGCCCAGCTGGGGCGTGAGCACGACCACCTTGGAGCCGGAGTCTCCGATGATGAACGCAGCTTCGTCCGGGGTGAGCCGGGTGGAGATGAAGGTGTAGTGCAGCCCGGCGTAATGGGCGCCCCAGGCCACTTCCAGCACCTCGACCCGGTTTTCCATGCAGGTTGCCACGTGTCCACCCGCCTCCAGCCCCAAGGACCGAAAGGTGCGGGCCAGCCGGTTGGAAATTGCGTCGAGCTCGCCGAAGGTGACCTGTTCGCCGGTGCCGGCCATGGTGATGGCCACACGGCCGGGGTCAGCCTGGGCGTGAACTCCGGGAAATCGCAGCTGGGTCAACGAAGCTCTCCTCGATCTGGATGCGCTGATCGGTGCGCACCTGGGCGGGTTGGAACCTATCCGGTGTGCATCCGCAGTGGCGCTGCGACCGATACGCGACGCGGGATTGGGAATAGCGACCGACCTTGATGGTTCTCTTCAGGGGCACACGATCGAGTCGCGACCGACGGGAACCGCCATGAGCGCCACCACCACACCACCTCCCAACACCCCATCACCCGCCGGCACCACTCCGGCGAAGGCGTCAACGACAACCGACGCAGTGATTCATGAGGTGTTTCCGCTGGGCAACCAGTGGCCCACCCTGGACCCGTTCCTGTTCGTGGCGCACCACCGTGACGCCTACCCGGCCGGCACCGGGGCGATGGGCCCCGACGCTCCACTCGATGGACGGGAGATCGGGGCGGACTTTGCCGACATCGACGGCTGGAACATGTATCACGGCTCGGCCGTGCCCGGCTTCCCCCAGCATCCTCACCGGGGCTTCGAGACGATCACCTACGTCAGACATGGGCTGATCGACCATGCCGACTCGCTCGGAGCAGCCGCCCGATTTGGTCACGGCGATATGCAATGGGTGACGGCAGGCAATGGCATCGTCCACTCGGAGATGTTCCCGCTGCTGAACCGTGACGAAGCCAACCCCCTCGAGCTGTTTCAGATCTGGCTGAATCTGCCGGCGGCCGATAAGGGGGCCGCCCCGGCATTCACGATGTACTGGAGCGACGTCCTCCCGATGATCGAACACACCGATGCAAACGGGGCCGGTACCTCGGTGCGGGTGATCGTCGGTGCCCTCGGCGAGCACGCCCCTCCGGCGCCGCCGCCCGACTCCTGGGCGGCACGGAACTCCGACGTGGCCATCTGGCACGTGTGCCTCGACGGCAGCGCCATCTGGCAACTGCCCGCTGCGGAGGAGGGCGACACACAACGCGTGGTGTATGCCTTCGAAGGTGACCATGTGAGTATCGACCATGAACGCCTCGATGCCGGTAACGGTGCGCGGGTCGATGCCACCCGGCAGCTCACCCTGGTGGGTGGCCCTGGCGGGGCCGAACTGCTGGTCATGCAGGGTCGTCCAATCGCCGAACCGGTGGCCCGCTACGGCCCATTCGTGATGAACACCAGGGCCGAGATCGCCCAGGCGTTCGACGATTACCGGGCCACCGGCTTTGGTGGTTGGCCGTGGACGGTCGACGATCCGGTCCATGGCACAGATCCGAAACGGTTTGCTCGTCGTCCCGACGGCCGCACCGATGGTCCACCGGTCGAACTGTAGGGCTCGATGGCGGCCCGCAGGCCGGCGGTTTCCAGTCCCGCCCACGTCGTTGTCGGGCACCACCCGTGAGACACAACCCACCGCCGATGGCCGCGCCGTTGACGGCGCAGATCACCGGCTGGGGCATGCGCTGCATGGCGGGCACCAGATCGGCCAACAACGACATGGCGCGGCTGGCAATGGGCTCATCGGGTTCATCCGATCTGGCCGATCGAGTGTGATGAGCGTGGTGTGAGGTCTGGGATTGTCGACCAGTATCCAAGGCGAGGCGGAGCCGTGCTGGGTGATGGGTGAAGCGTCCCCGTGTGCCCGGTCCATGGCGACACTGTGCCCGGTGCTCCGGTGCTCCGCCCGCTCAACAAGTCGCTTGGCCCGCCGGGGTAGGTTGCCGCGATGGCCGACCACCCGACCGATCCCAGCTCTGAGCCGATGCCCGCTGAGTCGTGGGCTGCACGCACCACCATGGATGTGCTGGAGGTGGCTGGTGTGGATGCGGCCGCCTACCTGCAGGGCCAGCTCAGCCAGGATGTTGCCGGGCTCGCTGTTGGCGGTTGGGCCCACGCCCTGTTGCTCGAGCCACAGGGCAAGATGTGTGCGTGGATGAGGGTGCACCGGGCCGCCGCTGACGCGTTCGACCTGGTGGTGGATGCTGGATTCGGTGAGCTGGTGGAGCAGCGGCTCCGCAGGTTTTGGTTGCGTACCAAGGCCGAGCTGACCGTTCGGCCGGGCGTGCCCGCGTTGGCGGTGCGCAACTGGCCGGTGGGCCAGACCGCGCCCGACCCGACCGTGGGCTCGAACGTTGAGGCAACCCCGGCTGACCGGCTGCTGCTCGCCCCGGTTGACTGGCCCCGTCACCGGGGTTTCGATGTGATTGGCGCCGGTGCTGTGGCGCCAGATGGGGTGCGCGTGATCGAAGGCGATGTTGGCGCAGCGGCGCTGCTGCTGGCTCGGGTGGAGGCCGGTGTGCCGGCCATGGGTTCCGAGATCGGACCTGACACGATTCCTGCTGCGGCGGGCGTGGTCGAGGCCTCGGTGAGCTTCACCAAGGGTTGCTATACCGGCCAGGAGCTGGTGGCCCGGGTCGACAGCCGGGGCAACAGGACGCCAAACCGTCTGGTTCGGCTGGCGGGTGAGGGAACGGCGCCCGAACCGGGGACCCAGCTCAGCGTCGACGGCACCGAGCGGGCCGTCGTCACCAGCGCTGTAACCGATGTTTCCGCCAAAGAGGCCACCGACGCGGTTCCTCACGTTGGGGCTTGGCTGGGTCTCGGTTACCTGCATCGCAGCGTGGAGACCCCGGCGGAGCTGCGCACGTCGGCCAACACGTCGGCGACCGCGGTGGCGATCGAACGGTCGGACGTCACTTCACGCTGACCCGCAGGGCGCCCCTGAAGCGCCGGAGCCGACCATGGTCGGCGGGCCCGGGTTGGCCGCTGATGTGATCCGAGGGTGGGCCCGGCTCCGAACTATGAGCGATGAAGCACTCAACGATCGTGATCGGTGCCGGGATCGGTGGTCTCTCAGCAGCATGGGCCCTCAGAAACGACCCCGATGTCCTGGTACTCGACGCTGGGGATCATGTCGGAGGCCACAGCGATACCGCCGTGGTACGCCCGGATGGACCTGATGGCCCGGAGGTGGCGGTGGACACCGGCTTCATCGTCCACAACGATTTGACCTACCCAAACCTGCTGGCCCTCTTCGAGCATCTTGGGGTTCAGCGGGCGCCCAGCGACATGTCGTTTGCGTTTACACGCTCGGAGTCCGGCGCTGACGCCGAGTATTCGGGAACGCTGCGTGGCCTGCTGGGACACGGTGCCTGGCGGCGACGCAGCCAGCGGAGGTTGACCGCCGATATCGTGGCGTTCGGCAAGGTGGCGGCCGAGATCACTCCAGCGCAGGAAGCCGCGACGCACGCCGGCGCCGAGCTGACGGTGGCGGAGCTGGCGGCGCGATTCTCACCGGAGTTTCGGGAGCGGTACCTGTACCCGATGGCGGCGGCCATCTGGTCGTCCCCCGATCTTGATGTGGCCGCCATGCCCGCTCGGTCGCTGATTGCCTTCTTTCATCAGCACGGGCTGTTTCGGCTTCGGGGACGCCCGCAATGGTCCACCCTTGCGGGCGGAAGTCGCAGCTACGTCGGTGCGTTGGTCGATTCGTTGGCCGGCGAGGTTCGACACGGTGTGCCCGTTCGCAGTGTGACCCGGGTGGGCGGCCTCGCTGAAGGTCGGATGGTGGTTGCCGCCGCGGATGGGGAAAGCTGGCGTGCGGACCGGGTGGTGCTGGCCACGCACGCCGACACCTCCCTGGCCCTGCTGGGCGACGACGCCACCGAGGCCGAGCGTCACGTGCTGGGTCGGTTTCGTTTCAGCCCGAACGTTGCCTACCTGCACGGCGACCCCACCTGGATGCCGAAGGACCGCAGGCACTGGTCCGCCTGGAACGTTGCGGGCACCCCCGCCGATGAGGTCACCGTGACCTACTGGATGAACCGCCTGCAACCGCTGAACACCTCCACCGACCTGTTCGTCACGCTCAACCCACCGTGGCGCCCAGAGGGTGTGTTGCGTCGACGGGACTACACACACCCGGTGATGTCGGCCGAGTCGACCGCCGCGCAACGTGATCTCCCCGCGATTCAGGGCGTCGGGGGCCTCTGGCACTGCGGTGCATGGACCGGCTACGGCTTTCACGAGGACGGCGCCGAATCCGGTCTGGCGGTTGGCGCCGCCATCGGCGGCGATGTGCCGTGGAGCCTTCGTCCTCGGGCGGAGAGGCCGGCCTCGATGGTGACCTCGGGTATTCGGATGCGTGAGCTGGTATGAGAGACCGTCCAAACTCGTTCGCCTCGGCCTGGTACGTCGGTCGCATCACCCATACCCGACATGCTCCGGTGCGCCATCACTTCGATCACTCGATCATGATGGGTCTGTTCGACCTGGACGAGATGGATCGCCTCCAGGCGGCAGTTCGTGGCTTTGGCGTGGATCGCTGGTCCCCGATCGGCTTTCGCACCGCCGATCACGGTCCGGCCGACGGCTCGTCCCTGCGTGCCTGGGCAACCGGGCAGCTGAGCAACGCCGGGCTTGACCCCGGCAAGGCGAGCGGGCCGATCCGTCTTCTCTGCATGCCTCGCACCTGTGGCTTTGGCTTCGACCCGATCACCGTGTGGTTCCTGCACGATGCCGACGGCGTGCCGAGCGCGCTGATCCACGAGGTGCGCAACACCTTCGGCCACCGGCACGCCTACGTGGCCCCCATCGATCGTCCAGCCCACACGCCGTGGCGCCAGCATGCAGACAAGACCATGCACGTGTCGCCGTTCTTTGACCGCGATGGTGGCTACGACTTCACCGTGATGCCGCCGCAGCCGACCGCTGGATCCCGAATGTCGCTGCGAATCGACTACCGCAACGTCGACGGCCTGCTGCTGACCGCGTCGTTCGTTGGCGAGCGGCGCCCGTTCAGCACCAGGGGAATGCTCGGAGCTGTGCTGCACAGCCCGGCGGTCACCCACAAGGCGATCGTTGGCATCCATGTCGAGGCGCTGAAGTTGTGGCGCAAGGGGTTGGCCTACCGCAGCGTTCCCCTGCCCCCACAGCAGGGGGTCACCGCCGGCACCGCCTGCCCGATAGCCCGAAGCCAAGACCAAACCAACCCCTCAACCCAGAACCAACTCCTGAAAGGAACGTCCAGATGAATGCAGAGACTTCCCAACGCTCCACTCGATTCGCGGCGCAGCTGTCCCAGACCCTCGGGCGGACGGTTGCCGGTCGGGTCTCCAACGGGACGCTGCACCTGGTGTCGCCTGACGGGACGCGCTCCACCCACGCAGGCGTTGCGCCTGGGCCCGAGGTCACGCTGGAAGCGCACGACCCGGCCCTGGCCCGCCGGTTGCTCACCGAAGGGGCCGCAGGGCTTGGCGCGGGCTACGTCGATGGCCAGTGGGACACCGATGACCTGCCGGGGTTTCTCAAGTTGGCTGCCGCCTCGCTGGACGACGCCAATGCCGGCCCAGTTGGTGCGGCGCTCCAGCGCGGTGCGTCGGCGCTGTGGGACCGGCGGCCGCGACGCCGCAGCGGGGCCGTCGACGCCATGACCGACCATTACAACCTGGGAAACAGGTTCTACGAGCAGTGGCTGGACCCGTCGGTCACCTACTCCTCGGGCTACTACGACGGCGCCGACGACCTGGAGGAGGCCCAGCGGGCGAAGTACGACCGGGTGCTCGACCGAGCCCGCATCGGGACCAACTCGGACGTGCTGGAGATCGGTTGCGGTTGGGGGGGCTTCGCCGAGGCCGCCACGGCGGCCGGTGCTCATCTCACCGGCGTGACCATCGCCCAGGAACAACTCGATTACGCCGAGAAGCGAGCGGCTGAGGGCGGTTGGACTCATCAGAGCGACTTCCAGCTGCGGGATTTCGCCGAGATCACCGGTGCCTACGACGCCGTCGTGTCGATCGAGATGATCGAGTCGGTGGATCATGACCGCTGGCCGGAGTTGTTCGAGACCGTGGCGCGCCATCTCAAACCGGACGGTCGGGCCACGTTCCAGATCATCACCATCGACGATCGCGTCTGGGACACCTATCGGGGCCGCAACGACTTCATCCGTGAGTACATCTTCCCGGGCGGCCGCCTGCCGGCTCCCAAGGTGATCTCCGAGCTGTCCGGGGCGGCCGGCCTGGACACGGTTGACGTGCTGGACTTTGGAAGCTCCTACGCGCGGACCCTCGCCGCATGGTCGGATCGCTTCGAGGCCGCGTGGCCAACCATCGAGGCGATGGGTTTCGATGATCGATTCCGTCGCATGTGGCGCTACTACCTGGCCTACTGCCAGGCAGGGTTCGAGCTGGGTCGCATCTCGGTGCAGCAGTGGACCTGGCAGCACGCCGCCTGAACCTGGCGAACGGCGCTTCGATGATGCCGAAGCGCGTCAACTGCACTGGGTCGACAACGTGGCGGACGCCGTGGCCGCGCAGGGCTGAGCGGACCGGCGGGTCGGCGGCTCAGAACTCGGCTTCGAGCGCGACGATCTGGTCCACCCTTCGCTGATGGCGACCGCCGTCGAACCCGGTGGCGAGAAAGGTGGCGACGATCTCCTCGGCCAAACCGATCCCCACCACCCGTGCGCCCATCGACAGCACGTTGGCGTCGTTGTGGGCCCGGGCCATACGGGCTGTGTAGAGGTCGTTGCACAGCGCCGCTCTCACCCCCCGAACCTTGTTGGCCGCCAGTTGTTCCCCCTGGCCGCTGCCGCCCAGCACGATGCCCAGGTCGGCGTCGCCGTCACGGACGACCCGGCCGACCGCGGCGCAGAACTTGGGATAGTCGACGCTTTCGGTGGAACCGGTTCCCAGGTCGACGACGTCGTGGCCCTCAGCGCCCAGAAGGTCGATGAGATGGGACTTCAGCTCGAAGCCTGCGTGGTCGGAGCCGATGGCGATGCGGGTCATCTGCTCATCGTAGGGCCGGGCCCCACAGGCACGTCAGCCGCGACGCGGCACCGCCAAGGCCGCCGCCGCCAGCGCCGGGTCGGCGGAGGTGACCAGGTGCTCGCCGACCAATACGGCGTGGTAGCCGGCATCGGCCAGCGTCCGGGCATCCCCGGGGCCGGTGATGCCGGACTCCGCCACGGCCACCACATCGTCGGGGATCCCGGCGGCCACTCGGACCGCACGGGCGGTGTCCACCTGGAACGTCACCAGGTCCCGCTGGTTCACGCCAATCAGCGAGGCGTCGGCAACCTCGACGGCTCTGGCCACCTCGGCCTCGTCGTGGGTTTCGACCAGCGCGGTCAGGCCCACCTCGGATGCCAAAGCGGCGAAGTCGGCCAACTCGGCATCGTCGAGGGCTGCGGCGATCAGGAGGACGACGTCAGCGCCCATGAGGCGCGCGTCGCACACGTCGGCCGGCGAGACGGTGAAGTCCTTGCGCAGGATCGGTCCGGCAAAGGCGCTGCGGACGGCTCGAAGGTCGGCCTCCGAACCTTGGAAAAACACCTCGTCGGTGAGCACCGACACCATGGCCGCGCCGGCGGAGCCGTAGATGCGGGCAAGCCGCGCCGGATCGAGGTTGGCGTGAAGCAGTCCCTTCGAGGGGCTGGCCCGCTTCACCTCGGCGATCACCGCCAGATTTTCTCCGGCGCTGAGCGCCGGAGAAGCAGCAACGGCGGGGGGCATCGCCTTGGCCTGTTCGATCAACGCCTCCAGGGGGCGCCGATCCTCTGCCGCAGCAGCGCGGTGGGAGGCGAGGATGTTGTCGAGATAGGTGGCGATGGGGTGATGTCCTCTCGTGACCGATGGTGGCTAGCGGTGTGAGCTTGACCGCTCTGCCCGTGCCCCGGCCAGCATGGCCAGCAGCGGAACCAGCAGAAACGAGATCCCGGCGAGGAACCCGAACACAACCGCCAAGCCGATCATGCGGTCGTTGTGGATCACGAAGCTGGAGAGCAGGGTGAGGATCGCAGCGGCACCAAGGCCGATCGGTATGAACTGCAACGCCGGATGGACCTCGGTTCCCGGTACGCCGACATCCGATTCCTCACGCCAACCGGTGTCGTCATCGTCGGGGTGCAGCGGGCGAAACGGCCGCTCCGGCCTGGAGGTGGCGGCTCCGTGGCGCCCGGCTGAGAAGCTTCGGTCGCCGCCGCCGCGAAGCTGGGCGTCGTAGGCGGCCCGCTTGTCGTCGTCGGACAGCACGGCCCATGCGGCATTCAGCTCGCGCATGCGCGCCTCGCGGGCTGCCCGCTCGGTTGGAGGCCCCACGTCCGGGTGAGACCTTCGTACTTCGGCCAGGTAGGCGCGGCGCATCGTCGGAGCATCGTCGGAGGCCCGGGCGCCAACCACTTCGTAGTGCGTCACCCCCCGATCGTACCGACCCGGTTGGGAATCAACCCACGCACGGGCTCGCCAGAGCGGTAGGTTGCGGTGCCGAGCGTCCTTCGCACCGCGATGGATCTACGGAGTTCAAGGTGTGTCGCGTCAAGGTTGGAGAAGCACAGTGTTCGTCAAGATCTGCGGCATCACCAACGAGGAGGACGCGCTGATGGCCGTGGCTCTGGGTGCCGACGCCCTGGGCTTCGTCTTTGCGACATCGTCCCGTCAGATCACCCCGGGTGCGGCCGCCGACATCATCAAGCGCCTTCCTCCCGACGTGTTGCCCGTTGGAGTGTTCCGCGACCAGGCTCCCGACCGGGTGATCGACGTGGCGTTGCGGGTTGGGTGTCGGGGGGTGCAGTTGCATGGCCACGAGACCCCCGGCATGGCCGATCGCATCCGGCCCCACGTGCCCGTGCTGATCGTCGGTATGTCGGCCGGTTCGTCGGCCCTCGAACACTTCGATCGATTTGGCGCCGACGCGTTGCTGCTCGACGGGCATTCGCCTGGCTCGGGCCAGGTGTTCGACTGGTCGCTCACCGAGGGCATGCCCTCGAACCGCCGGGTCATTCTGGCGGGAGGCCTGACCCCGGACAACGTGGCCGATGGCGTCTCGATCGTCCGGCCCTGGGGCGTGGATGTCTCCACCGGGGTGGAGAGCCAACCGGGGGTGAAGGACCCGCGGCTGGTTCGCTCGTTCATCCACGCCGCCCGCGACGCCGAGGACCCCGTGCGTCGGGCCGAGGGGCCCGGCCCCTTCGACTGGGACATGGACTGAGGGCGGGGTTTCCATGACCCTCAGGAGGGCGCAGCTGGCAGCGATGATCGACCACACCCTGCTGGCTCCCACGGCATCGGATGGCGACGTTCGTGCCCTGGTGGCCGAGGCCATCGACCTTGGGGTGGGTGCGGTGTGCGTGTCGCCGTCGAAGGTGGTGATCGCCGCAGCGGCTTTGGTGGAAGCCGAATCGACGGTGATGCTGGCGTCGGTGGCCGGTTTCCCCTCCGGTGCCCACCGTGTGCCCATCAAGGTGGCCGAGGCGGCGACGGCGGTGGCCGATGGTGCCGCCGAGGTGGATCTGGTGGCCGACCTGGCCCTGGTCGTTGGTGGCCACGCGGAGCTGCTGGCGGCCGAGGTGGAGGCGGTCCGGGCGGCGGTGGGCCCCGATGTGGTGCTGAAGGTGATCCTGGAGAGCGCCGCCGTGCTCGAGACCGACGCAGGTGAGCGTCGCCTGGCCGAGGCATGCCAGGCGGCGGCCGACGCGGGTGCCGACCTGGTGAAGACCTCCACCGGATTCCACCCCGCCGGCGGCGCCACCACCGAGGCGGTCGCGCTGATGGCGGCGGCGGTCGCTGGACGAGGTTCGGGGCGGGTGGGCGTGAAGGCGTCGGGTGGGATCCGTTCGGCCGCCGATGCGGTCGCACTGATCAATTCCGGCGCCACCCGCATCGGCGCCTCGGCGTCGAGAGCGATCCTGGGAGACTCGATGCTTTTCGAAGCACAAGGGAGCCAAACATGACTGAACGACTGCTGGTGATCGGCGGAGACGCCGCCGGGATGTCGGCGGCGTCACGGGCCAAGCGGCGCAGGCCATCCCTCGACGTCGTCGCGTTCGAACGGGGCGAGCACACCAGCTTCGCCGCCTGCGGTATCCCGTACGTGCTCGGTGGCGACATCGCCTCCACCGAGGAACTGGTGGCCCGCAGCCCGGCCGAGCACGCAGAGCACGGCATCGACGTGAAGATGCGCACCGAGGCAATCGAGCTCGATGCCGCCGGGGCCCGGGTCAAGGTCCGGGAGCTCGACACCGGCACCGAACGCTGGGAGGCCTACGACCGGTTGATGGTGGGCACCGGCGCGTCGCCACTGCGGCCACCGATCGACGGCATCGACGCCCCGAATGTGCACGGCGTTCAGCACCTCGATGCGGTTCCGCCCCTGCTGGAGGAGGCGGAGCGGTCCAGCGGCACCAACGTGGTGCTGATCGGGGCGGGCTACATCGGAGTGGAGTTGGCGGAGGCGTTCGCCAAGCGCGGCGCCAACGTCACGATGCTTGAGGCCGGCGACCAGGCGATCCTCCGCCTCCCCGCCGATCTGGCCGAGGATCTGCGAGCCGGCATTGAGAACATCGGTGTCCAGCTGAAGACCAACGAGTCGGTGCAGGCGATCGGGTCCGACCACGTCTCCACCTCGGAGGGCGCCTATCCGGCCGATCTGGTGGTTCTCGGCCTGGGGGTCCGGCCCAACACCTCGCTGGCCGAGGATGCGGGCATGAAGCTGGGGCCTGCAGGTGGGATCGTCACCGACGACCGCCAGCAAACCAGCATCGAGGGCGTGTATGCCGCCGGTGACTGCTGCGTTGCCCGTCATCGCATCTCCGGCGAGTTGGCCTACGTGCCGCTTGGTACCACCGCCAACCGCCAGGGCCGGGTGGCCGGCACCAACCTGGGCGGGGGCGATGCCCGGTTTCCCGGCATCCTCGGGACCGCCGTGCTGAAGCTGTGTGGTGTGGAGATCGGCATGACCGGCCTGAACCTGGCCGAGGCCCTCGACGCCGGCTTCGACGCGGTGGCCAACACGATCACCTCGTCGACGACTGCCGGTTACTACCCGACGTCCGAACAGGTGCGGGTGACCATGGTGGCCGAGCGGGGTACCGGCCGGTTGCTTGGCTGCTTCATTGTCGGAGGTGCCGGGTCGGCGAAGCGCATCGACACCGCAGCGACCGCGCTGTGGAACGAGATGACCGCCGAGGCGCTGGCCGAGGTCGACCTCAGCTATGCGCCGCCGTTCTCACCGGTGTGGGACCCGATCTCGATCGCGGCTCGTCAGGTGGCCGAGGCCACCTGACTGCGGTTCCGTTCACGCTGAGCGGTGCAGTCTGCACTACGCGACGGGCGTCAGAACCGGCCCAGGGTTGCCCGCAGGGCCACCTTGTCGACCTTGCCGGTGGCGTTCTGGGGCAGGGCCTCCACCATCTCGATGCGCTTTGGCACCTTGAACGGCGCCAGCGACGATCGAACGTGAGCCTGGAGTTCGGCATGGTCGATGGTCCGCCCATCGCGGGCGACGACGACCGCGGTGACCACCTCGCCCCAGCGTGCGTCCGGCGAGCCGACGACGGCCACCGCTTTGACGGCCGGATGTGTGGCCAACACCAACTCCACCTCGCGGGCCGACACGTTCTCACCACCGGAGATCACCAGGTCCTTCAGGCGGTCGGTGACCCAGAGCCGCCCATCGTCGTCGAGACGGCCGAGGTCGCCGGTGCGCAGCCAGCCGTCGCTGCCAAACGTGTCGGCGGTGGCGTCCGGTCGACCCCAGTACCCGGCCGCCACCTGAGGACCGGCCAGCTCGATCTGGCCCACCTCGCCGGTTCGCACCTCCGCCCCACGCACGGCCGCAGCTACGGTCCCGGCGATGGGCCCGGCGATGGGGCTGTGGTCTGGGCCATCGGCGGGGACGGGGGTGATCCGGGCCCGTGTCAGCGGCCCTGGGAACCCGGCGGAGGTCAGCGGCCGCGCGTCGCCGTGGAGAGCCAGCCGGTGGGCGGCGGCGTCGAGGAACACGGCGTTGCCCGATGCCTCGGTCATGCCGTATCCGCCGGAGAATTCGCACCCCAGCCGCTGGGAGGCCTCGGTGAGCAGTTCTGGAGTGATCGCAGAGGCGCCGTAGCCGATCGCTCGAAGGGCGCCGCGACCCGCCGAGTCGGTGGCCGGATCATCGAGCAGCATGGCAAGCATCGTGGGGGCCAGGCTGACCATGGTGACGCCCCAGCGCCGGGTCTGCTCCCACAGGAGCGCCGGCTCAAAGCGCTCGGTGAGCACCACGGGCCGACGTGCCAGGTGCAACGCCAACACGTTGTGGGCCGACACGTGACACAGGGGGAACGGGTACAGGTAGGTGTCGGCTGGACCCACCGGACGGCCGAACAGGGCGGTGGTCGCACCAGCCAGCAGGGAGGCGTGGGTCAGCACCACGCCTTTGGGGGTGCCGGTGGTGCCCGACGTGTGGATGATCCACGCCGGATCGCCCGGCGTGGGACTGGGAGCAGGCGCGGTTGCGTCCGGTTGTCGGGGGGAGGGTTGCTCGACGGGTTGGTCGCCAAGCAGTTCGTCGATCTCGAAGAGACCCCAGCGCTGTGGCATGAGGCCACGCTCGGCGAGAAGTTTCATCACCGGGTCGACCAAATCGGCAGTGCCGATGATCAGTTCGGCGCCCACGTCCTCGATCACGTCTGCGATCTCGGCGGGATGCAGGCGCCAGTTGGGCATCGACAGCACCCGTCCGGCCCGGGGCACGGCGCTGAGCGCCAGTGCCACCGTGGGGTGGTTGGTTGCAAGCACCGCCACCCGCCCGGTCGGGGCGACCGAATCGGCCACCCTGGCTGCCAGCGCCAACGAGGCGCGGTTCCACTCGGTGAAGGTCCAACTGCGGTCGCCACATGCCAGCGCCGGGGTGTCGGGCGCGTGGCGTGAGGCTGCATCCAGTTCGTCGCCCAGCAGCACGATCAGCCCGCGGTGACGGGGGATGGGCCGGCGGGGCGCGAGTGGTCCCAGTCGGCCAGCAGGGTGCGCAACGCGGTCAGCAGGCTCAGCGGCTGGTCGAGCATCATGTGATGTCCGGCTTCGGGGATCTCCACCACCGGAGCGCGGCGGCCGAGCCGCTCGTACATGTAGGCGCCGATGTCCGGTGTCACCAGGCCGTCCTCGGCCCGGAAGAGCGCCACCCGGCAGGTCACCTGGTCGAGCAGGTCTCGGGGGGCGGAACGTGGTGGCACGAAGATCTCCGGGTGGAACTTCCAGGTCCACCCCGGCTCGGAGCCGTGATCGTCCGGTTGGTAGGGCGTCAGCGAATGCCGGGCCACCCAATCGAACACCTCGGGCACGTAGCTGGACTGCTCGGGCACGGTGCGAAACCGGCTGACCGCATCCTCGAAGTCGGAGTACACCTTGCGGTTGGCGAAGAGTTTTCCCACACGGGACGCCTCCACCTCGGGGTCGGGTTTGGATACGGGCGAGTCGAGTATGACGATTCCGGTGAGCCGGCCTCCGTGCCGGGCGGCGGTGGCGATCGAGACGAACCCACCCATTGAGTGGCCGATGATCACCGGGTTCGGGGCCATCGCAGCGTCGTTGGCGACCGCGAGCACCTCGTCGCACCAGGCGTCCAGCGTGTACTCGTCGCGTCGGCCCGAGTCGCCGTGACCCGACAGGTCCAGCGCGGCCACCCGATGGTCGTCGGCGAGCAAGGGCACGAGAAAACTCCACCAGTGCGCATGGGCGGCTCCGCCGTGCACGAACACCAGCCCCGGTGCGCCCTCCGGTCCCCAGGCGAGGTAGTGGATGTCGGCACCGCCCGAGCCCACGATGTGCTCGCTGGGTGGCATCGAGGTGGCTCGCTCAAACCAGCGGTGCGGGGTTTCGATGGTCACCGTCCCGACGATAGATGTTGCAACCTCACGCCGTGGTCAATCGGCGTACCGGCGCCGACTACGGCTGGAAGGGGTCTCGACCAAGTTGCTCTCGAACGGTGACCACATCGGGGTTGGTCAGGTGGCGTCGTTGCCAGTTGGCACCGTCGACTGCGAGGGAGTGACCGGAGATGAAGCGACCGTAGGGCGATGCCAGGAAGGTTGCGGCCCAACCGAGCTCGCGGGGTTCGCCCAATCGGAGTGCGGGCTGGCTGCGGCCTCGGGCCTCGTTGCGGTCGAGGTTGGTGCGAATGTCGAGCGTCATGTCGTCGTGTGGCATGAGGCCTGGAACCAGGCCGTTGACCTGGATGCCGAATGGCCCCCACTCGACGGCGAGGGTCTCCACCAGGTTCTTCACCCCTGCCTTGGCGGCTGACGAGTGGGCAAATCCGGGCCCGCCGGTCCAGGCGTAGGAGGCGCCGACGCAGATGATCGACCCGGGCGTCCCCGCCGCCAGGTGTCGCCGGCCGAATTCACGAGCGCACAGATAGGTGCCGTTGAGCGTGATGTCGACCACCGTGCGCCAGGCGTTGGGGGAGAGGTCCTCGGCAGGTGAGGGAAAGTTGGCGGCGGCGTTGTTGACCAGTACGTCGGGTGGTCCGAACGCCTCGGTTGCAACGTCGAAGGCGTGGGCCACCGCCTCGGCGTCGCGAATATCGCAGGGCACGGTCAGCACCTCAGCGCCCATCGCTCCGAGCGCCGTGGCCGCGGCGGCGAGGTGATCGGGTTTGCGGCTGACCACCACCAGGGCGGCGCCCAGCCTGGCGAACTCGGCTGCGATGGCGGCGCCGAGGCCGGTGCCGCCACCGGTCACCATCACCACCGAGCCGTCGAAGGTGCCGCCGGGCAGCGCTGCGGCACCGAGCGGTGGCGGTGCGGGAAGACCGGCAGGTTGAACCTGGTCCGGTGTTTCTGCCATGCTCAGCTCCCCGTGTAGCGGGGGGCTCGTCCGTCGGCGCGAGCCGCTCGAAATTCGGCGAAGTCATCGGACCGGTTGATGTAGGTCTGGCCGATCAATTCGTCTTCCATCGACGCCCGAATCTGCGGCTCGGCCAGACGCCCGATCACCCGGCGGGCCATCGACACGGTGGCGGCAGGCGCCGCTGCAATGCGCTCGGCCATCTCCATGGCGGTGTCGTCGAGGGACTCGGGTGAGACCACTCGGGACACGATCCCGTGGGCAAGCGCCTCGTCGGCATCCATCACCCGGCCGGTGAGCACCAGGTCGCTCACCACGCCCGGACCGCAGATCTGATACAGCCTGGCCACGCCGCCCGTGTCGGGGATGACCCCGTGGCCAACCTCGGGCAGCCTGAAGCGTGCTCCGGTGGAGGCGATACGAATGTCGCACAGCAACGCTCGCTGGAATGATCCTCCCAACGTCCAACCATGGCACGCTGCGATGATCGGCGCGTCCAGGTCGAAGAGCTGTTGGATGCCCCGATGACCGCGAGCCATCAGTTGGTGGTGGGTCAATGCCGTTGTGTTTGCGCCGATGGCGCTCACGTCCCGACCGGAGGAGAACGATGCACCTTCGCCGCGCCACACGACTGCCCGCACGTCGGAACGCACTCGCAGCTCTGCCAGGATGTCGAACAGCGCCACGTCCATTTCGTCGTCGAACGCATTGTGTTTGTCGGGGTGATCGTTGCTGATCACGGCGATGCCATCGCCGATCTCCAAACGAACTCGGTCGGTCATGGTGCTCCTGTCGGGCCTTCCGTCGGCGGTGCGGTGCGGTAGTGGTAGCGGTAGGCCTCGGCGAAACCAAGCTTGGTGTACACGCTGCGACCGGTGCGGTTGGTTTCCTCAACCTGCAGGTAGGCCAGGCGGCACCCCTCACGGGTGCCCCAGGCGGCCAGCTCGGCCAGCACCGCAGCCGCCAGTCCCCGTCGGCGTCGGCCGGCCCGGGTCCACATCGAGAAGACCCCAAGCCAGGGGCCGTCGACGATGCCGGCGCCGACGGCCTCGGTGTCTGGGGTGGCGCCCGAGGGGGCTCCAGCGGCCTCTGCTTCCAACGCGGCGGCGAACAGCCGAGGCCGAGCGGTCGTTCCCAGGTCCAGCGGGGGGAGGCCCCGCCGCAGGGATCCCAGCCCGGACTCGATGATCGGATTGGTCTCGCCGGCGCCGTACATGATCGCCAAATCGGCATCGGCGGTCTCGCCGGCCAGATCGTCGAACCCAACCCTCCAGGAGGGAAACGGACGGTGATACGACATGAGGGGCACGCGAGCGCTGCGTCGCTCGGAGAGGTGACGAATCTCGCGCAGGTCGCCCACCATCACCAGGGTGACCGCCTCGGACCGCCAGCCCTTCGCCTGCAACGTCGCGTCGAGACCGTCCGGTTGACTGAGCGGCGTGATCACCACCCGGGGTGGCAGGCCGAGCGACTCATAGCGCGACCTCAGCGACCGGAGTGCGTCGTCCAGGCCGATGCCGGGATGGTCGAGCGTGGAGACCGAGTTGGCGCGCCGCCGACCGCCGCCGGCCAGCCGCATGGTCCATCCCCCCAAACCTTCGGTTGGGACATTGCTGAAGGCCCGATTGCCCAGTCGGGTCAGCTGCTCGATCTCCTCCGGCGTGGCCGGAACGGGCACGTGTACCTGTGGTTGTACCGAGGCCAGCTTCATGGTGCCGATGCCGCGCACGTCCCTGGGGAAGCGCATGGTCGACCAGCGATAGCCGGTGGTGTCGCCCGGTTGGTGAACCAGGCCTCCACGGGCGGCGTCGGCGGGCGGTTCCTCGGGCGGGGCCAAGTCTGCGGGTGCGAGCACGGTGCCGGGTTGGGCGAGCGACGAAATACGGTGGGCCAGGTTGGCGGCGGGGCCGATGATGTCGCCGTCCTGGTCGATGGCGGATCCGCAGGCGAACCCTGCCCGGAGGGTGGTGAGTGCCTCGTCCACCTCGCACAGGTCGATGAGGCGCCAGCAGATCGCGGCGGCGGATTCGACGCCGGGGGCACAGAACATGACCTCATCGCCGATCATCTTCACCACCCGTCCGCCGAGGGCGGACACGGTGTCGAAGGCCACGTCGTCAAACCGCGCCATGGCGGCGGCCAGGTCGGTCTCATCGAGTTGTTCGGTACGTTCGGTGAAGTCGACCAGATCGGCGAACCCGACCACGACGGTGCCGGTGTCGATGTCGTCAGCGCCGGCCGCCAGTACCGCCCGTCGTGCGGCCGACGCCAGGTGTCGACGCCAGACCAGGCCGATGGTTCGGTCGAGCATCGGCAGGGTCAGCCGCATCGCCTGGATGATCTGGCTCAGGTCCAGGTCGTCCAGCTCGGATGCCGTGCCCATGCCGTCCTCGGCGTCGAGCGCCTCGACGAACGCAGCGATCGCTGCCGACGCGACCCTGGACATGGACGAGCCGAGCACCCGGTTGAGCGCAAGTTGCCGATCGAGGTCGATCGCGCCGGCATCCATGGCGGTGTTGATAACTCCGACGATTGCCTCGTCGTCCTCGGAGAAGACGGGCTCTCCAGCCGGTGGATCGGCAAAACCCAGCGAGCGCCGCATGCGAAGCAGGACGGTGGCGTCCACGCCGGTTCGTGCGGCGAACTGATCCGCGGTCCAGCGGGGGGGATGGACACCAAGAACGGAGGCCACCAACTGGGCAACCGCTTCGGGATCATCGGTGGTCACGTCGGCGGCGCGCCCCGACGGAGGACGCCCCACCTCGGGCATCGGCACGGAGGGAATCTCGGGGAGCGCCCCGGGCAGCAGGGCACCGGGGGTTGGGGGCGCGGCCGGAGGGGAGGCCATCCGGTTCTTCTCACCGCCATCGGAGCCTGATCGTGTGCCGATGCACCATCTTGGACGCTGTGGCCACTCGCCGCACGCCGAATCGGTGTCGGCGGGGACGGTGGGTGGCTTCGGCGCCGTCGGCCCGTCCGCAGCCAACTACGGTTCGGCGGTGGCCAAGTTGCGGTTCTTCTTCGGCACGATGGGGTCGGGCAAGAGCACCCAGGCGCTCCAGATCCACCACAACCTCCGCGCTCGGGGCCTGACCGGGGTGCTGGCCACCAAGCTGGACCGCTCGGGGGGTCAGGTGTCATCCCGGCTGGGGGTGGCGGCCGAGGCATTGGAGGTAACGCCCGGCATGGACCTGGGTGCCGTGCTGGGTCCTGACGCGGAGGGCTCTGCGGCGAGGGCGGTGCGACGCCAGGCCGGCGGTCCGGTGACCTACGTGGTCGCCGACGAGGCTCAGTTCTACGACGAGACCCAGGTGGAGCAGTTGGCCCACCTGGTGGACGATCACGGCGTCGATGTCTACGCGTTTGGGCTGTTGACCTCGTTCCAGGGTCGATTGTTTCCCGCCACGGCGCGCTGGCTGGAATTGGCTGACGAGCGGTCGGAGCTGCAGGTGGAGGCGAGATGCTGGTGCGGGGCGAGGGCCACACACAATGCCCGACTGATCGACGGACGCCAGATCTACGAGGGCGATCTGTTGGTGGTGGGGGACACCCCTCCATCGGGCCCCGACGCGCAAACCTCCATGGAGTTGGACGAGCACCGTGTCACCTACGAGCTGCTGTGCCGCTCCCACTGGGTTCAAGGCCGGACGGGTCCGGATCCTGAAACGCACCACCTGGTGAGGAACGAGAGGATTGATTCATGAACAATGCGGGCCTTGGCTTCGACCCATGGGACGAGCATGCCGATTGGTGGCAACGCGAGTTCACCGAGGGGGCCGACCCCGAGTACGTCGAGCAGATCCTCCCGTTGATCGAGTCGCGCCTCCCGAAGGCGGGTTGTGTGCTGGACGTTGGCTGCGGCGAGGGTCAGGTCACCAGGCTGGCGGTCAAGGCGGGCCTTGACGCGGTCGGCCTCGATGCCGCCGGCGCGCAGCTGTCCGTGGCCAAACAGCGAGGTCGCCGACGTTCGACGGCCGGCCAAGGCGCTGTACCCGGGCGTGGCGTGGCGTTTGCGCAGGCCAGCGTCACGGACCTTCCGGTCGCGGATGCCTCGATGGGGATGGTGGTGGCGTCGCTGGTCTTCGAGCACGTCCCGGCGTATCGCCGGGGCCTGGCCGAGGTGGCCCGGGTACTCGCCCCCGGTGGACGTTTCCTGCTGTTGTTGAACCATCCGTTGTTGCAGACCCCAGACTCGGGGTGGATCGACGACCACATTCTGGAGCCACCCGAGCAGTATTGGCGTGTCGGCGCCTATCTGACCGAGGCCGACACGGTGGAGGAGGTGGAGCCCGATGTCTTCATCAGGTTCTTCCATCGGCCGTTGTCGTCCTACCTGAACACGGCCATCGACGCGGGACTTGTCCTGGAGCGAATGGATGAGCCCGCCCCCCCGCCGGGTTTTGTCGCCCGGGCGCCGGAGTATGCCGAGGCGGCCTCCATCCCAAGGCTTTTGGTGCTGCAGTTCAAGCGAGGTCCCGGGCCGATCGGCGATGCTCTAGCGTGACGGCCGTGGCACAATTTGTCGTGGTTGCCGGCATGTCGGGCGCGGGGCGTACCCAGGTGGGGCACGTCCTGGAGGACCTGGGTTGGTTTGTGATCGACAACCTGCCGCCGTCGCTGGTGCCCAAGGTGGCCGAGTTGGCCCAGCTCCCGGGAAGCGACCTGGACCGCATCGCCTTGGTGGTCGGTCCGGCGACGAAGAACGAACGCCTGCTCGATGCCATCTCCGGACTGCGCGACGGTGGGGCTGACGTGCAGTTGATGTTCCTGGATGCCGACACCGACACGCTCGTGCGCCGCTATGAGAGCACCCGGCGGCGCCATCCGCAGCGGACTGAAGAAGGCCTGTCGGAGGCGATTGAGGCGGAGCGCAGCGATCTGGAGCCGGTCAAGGTCGCCTCCGACCTGGTGATCGACACCACGTCGATGAGCGTGCACGACCTGCGACGCCGGCTGGGCGATGATTACGCGCCCGAGCAGGGGCAGGCGAAGGTGCTGGTCAGCGTCGAGAGTTTCGCCTACCCCAAGGGGGTGCCCGGGGACGCCGACCTGGTGATCGACTGCCGGTTCCTCCCCAACCCGCATTGGAATGAGGACCTGCGGGATCACGATGGGCGGGAGGACGCGGTGCAACGGTGGTTGAGGGATCAGCCGATCACCGATCAGGCCTACGAGCAGCTGCGCTCGTTCCTGACCACCGCCATTCCCGGCTACCTGCACGAAGGGCGGGCCTACCTCAACCTGGCCATGGGATGTACCGGCGGCAAGCATCGCTCGGTGGCCATGACGGAGCGGTTTGCGGCGTGGCTTCGAACCGAGGGCTACACCGTTCGCGTTCGTCACCGCGAGCTGGATGCGTAAGGGATGCGAAGAGGGTTGCGTCCAGCTGGTCGCTCCGCTGTGGCGGGAGGGTCGTAGTGGCCCTCAACGTGGTGGCGATCGGAGGTGGCCATGGCCTGTCGGCCACCCTTCGGGCGGTGCGACGCTACGCGGACGGCATCTGTGGTGTGGTGACCGTTGGCGACGACGGTGGCTCGACCGGCCGGTTGCGGCGGGCGGGCTGGGACGTGGTGCCGGGCGACCTGCGTAAAACCCTGGTGGCGCTCGCTCCCCCCGGGTCGCTGCTGGCGGCCGGCCTGGAGCATCGCTTTGCGTCCGGTGAGCTGGCTGGTCATGCCGCAGGCAACCTGCTCGTCGGCGCCATGATGCAGGAGTGCGACGGCGATCTCATCGCCGTGCTGGACGCGCTGGGCGAAGCGCTGGGCGCTGTGGGCCGGGTGCTCCCGGCGGCGGTCAGCCCGGTGACCCTGCTGGGGGAGACCACCTCTGGATGGGTTCGTGGCCAGGTGGAGGTCGCCGGCAGGACCGATCTGGTGCGGTTGGGCTTCGATCCGGTCGACCCGGAGGTCCCCGATGCCGCCGTCGACGCCATTGTGACGGCCGACCAGGTGATCCTGGGGCCGGGAAGCCTCTACACCTCGGTGCTGGCCGCAGCGGCCGTGCCGGGCATCCGGCGGGCGGTGGCACGATCGACGGCACAGGTGGTCTACGTCGCCAACCTGGCCTCCCACGAGGCCGAGAGCGAGGGCTATGACGTTGCCGATCACGTGGCCGCCCTGACCGATCATGGTCTGTCTCCGGACGCCGTGCTCTATGACCCAGACCGGCTTGCCGGGGTGGCCGGGTTGGACACCGCCGTAGGGGGGCATCTGACCGCCACCAACCTTGCCGTGCACGACCCGGAGCGCCTCGCCGAGGCGCTGGCAGGCCTGATCGGGGCACCGTTGGGCCGTGTCCCGGAGGTGTCGCAGTCCGTCCAAACTGGCGGAGTTGGCGCCCATCTGGTGCCATAGGCGCAGCGTCGGGCCCATCACCGACGTACCGGACGTCCGCTGGGCGTCCGATTATTCGCCTCGGCATGGCGCCGGGGAGCACTCCAACAACGAGGGAATCACATGACAGTTCGAGTAGGTATCAATGGATTCGGCCGCATCGGACGGAACTTCTTTCGTGCCGCCAAGGCGTCCGGCGCGGACGTCGACTTTGTCGCCGTGAACGACCTCGGGTCGCTCGACATCATGGCCGGCCTGTTGCAGCGTGACTCGGTGCACGGTCGCTACCCGGGCACGGTCACCGTGACCGACGATGGCCTCGACGTCGATGGTGACACCTTGAAGGTGCTCTCGACCCGCAATCCGGCCGACCTGCCGTGGGGCGACCTCGGCGTCGACGTGGTGATCGAGTCGACCGGCTTTTTCGCCACCCGCGATGCGGCGGCGGCTCACTTGGACGGCGGCGCCCCCCGGGTGATTGTCTCCGCCCCCGCAAAGGGTGCCGACGCCACCTTCGTCGTCGGAGTCAACGACGACACCTTCGATCCGGCCAAGCACACGGTGGTGTCCAACGCCAGTTGCACCACCAACTGCTTTGTGCCCATGGTCAAGGTGCTCGATGACGCCTTCGGCGTGGAGCACGGCCTGATGACCACCACCCACGGCTACACCGGCGACCAGTCCATGGTCGACGGCCCACACAGCGACCCTCGTCGGGCGCGCGCCGGGGCGGTCAACATCATCCCCACGTCGACCGGTGCCGCCAGGGCGACCGGCCTGGTGCTGTCGGCCCTCGACGGCAAGCTGGACGGCACCTCGCTGCGGGTGCCGATTCCCGACGGTTCGATCACCGACTTTGTGGCGGTTGTCGGCCGCGACGTGACCGTCGACGAGGTCAACGCCGCTTTTGAGGCGGCCGCCACCGACGGTCCGATGTCCAAGGTGCTCGACTACTCAACCGAGCCGCTGGTGTCCTCCGACATCGTCGGCACCGCGGCCAGTTGCACGTTCGACTCCGGGCTGACCATGACTCAGGGCAGCCTGGTGAAGGTGCTGGGTTGGTATGACAACGAGTGGGGCTACTCCAACCGTCTGGTCGACCTGGCCGCCATCGTCGGCGCAGCGGGCTGAGTCGACGTGCCCTACGGCGTCCCGGTTCTGGAGGATCTCCCCTCGGTTGAGGGCCGATCCGTGTTGGTGCGTTGCGATTTCAACGTGCCGCTTCGCGACGGCGAAATCGCCGATGACCACCGCATTCGTGCGGCGTTGCCCACGCTGGAGTGGCTGACGTCGCGCGGGGCGGAGGTGACCGCTGTGACCCACCTGGGACGCCCCAAGGGTGCGCCGGATCCGGCCTTCGATGTGGCGCCGGTTCGTGCCCGCCTGGCCGAGTTGGCACCGGGCGTGACCCTGGGGGAGAACCTGCGGTTCTCCCCGGGGGAAACCGCCAACGACCCCGATTTCGTCGATGAACTGGTCGCCGGTCACGACTTGTACGTCAACGATGCGTTTGGTGCCTCGCATCGGGCACACGCCTCGATCGTTGGCCCACCCAGCCGGTTGCCGTCGGCGGCGGGACGCTTGTTGGCCCAAGAGGTCAGCGTGCTCCTGGACCTTCGCCGTCAGCCTCGACGCCCGTTTGTTGCGATCACCGGCGGGGCCAAGGTGTCGGACAAGCTCGGGGTGATTCGAGCGCTGCTCAACATCGCTGACGAGATCCTCATCGGCGGTGGTATGTGCTTCACGTTCTTTGCTGCGATGGGCCATTCGGTGGGTTCGTCACTGCTCGAACCCGACCGTGTCGACGACTGCCGGGCGCTCCTCGACGAGTTTGGTGACCGGTTGGTGCTGCCAACCGATGTGGTGGCGTTGGGTCCCGGCGGCAGGCTGGGCGATCCTTCGGCGGGCGGCGAGGTGCGAAACACCGGTCGTTCGTTACCCGAAGGCTGGATGGGGCTTGATATCGGCCCCGGAGCCGCTGCGGAGTTTGGTGATCGCATCGCCGAGGCGTCGACCGTGCTGTGGAACGGACCCATGGGCGTCTTCGAGGACCCGCGTTTCGAAGCCGGAACGCGCTCGGTTGCCCAGTCGGTTGCCGATTGCCGGGGCTTCACCGTGATCGGCGGGGGCGATTCGGCGGCGGCGATCGCCCAGTTTGGGTTGGGCGATCGCGTGGATCACATCTCCACCGGTGGCGGCGCCAGCCTCGAACTCATCGAACAGGGCGACCTGCCGGGGTTGGAGGCGTTGCGTCGGGCACCCAACGCCGCCACCGACGATGATGATGACGAGACCGAGTGAGCCGTGAATCCGAACAGCACGCAACCGACCAGCAGATCTACGAGTAGGGAGCCATCATGAGCCGACGCACGCCGCTGATCAGCGGTAACTGGAAGATGCATCACAACCACTTCGAGGCCATTCAGGTGACTCAGAAGTTGCATTACCGCCTCGGCGATCATGACTACGACGGGGTGGGCGTGTCGATCCATCCGCCGTTCACCGACCTGCGATCGGTGCAGACGGTCATCGGCGCCGACAGGATGAAGATCGCACTCGGCGCCCAAAACTGTCACGCGGAGGAGAAGGGCGCCTTTACGGGCGAGGTTTCGGCGCCCATGCTGGCCAAGCTGGAGGTTGCCCTGGTGATTGTGGGGCACAGCGAGCGTCGCCAATTGTTCGGTGAAACGGACGACATGGTGAACGCCAAGGTGAAGGCGGTGCTTGCGTCGGCGATGACGCCCATCATGTGTTGTGGCGAGACCCTCGAGGAGCGGGAGGCGGGCGACGCGGAAGCCAAGGTCGCCTCCCAGGTTCGGGGTGGGTTGGCAGGTGTGGCGGCCGACTCCGTGGCCAACATGGTGATCGCCTACGAGCCCATCTGGGCCATCGGAACCGGCAGGACGGCGACGTCCGAGGATGCGCAGGCGATGTGTGCCGCGGTGCGTTCGGTGGTCAGCGAGGTGGCCGGTACCGCGGCAGCCGATTGCGTGCGCATTCAATACGGCGGGTCGGTCAAGCCCGGCAACATCGCCGAGTTGATGTCTCAGGCCGACATCGACGGCGCCCTGGTCGGCGGCGCCAGCCTGGATCCCGACGACTTTGCCTCCATCTGCGCCTATCGCAGCTGAGGCGCTACGCTGCCCTGCCGCATTGCCGACGCTTCCCCGGAGTTCTCATGCAGATCGTTGCCACCATCACCCAGGTGCTGTTTTCGCTGGGATTGATCATCTTGGTGCTGGTCCACTCCGGTAAGGGCGGTGGGCTGTCCGACATGTTCGGCGGCGGAATGGGATCGGCGGCGGCGGGCTCGACGGTGATGGAAAAGAACCTGGACCGCATCACGGTGGTGATTGCGCTGTTGTTCACGTTCAATACGCTCATCCTCGCGTTCTTGATGAACAGCTGACGCCCGGTGGGCGTCGTCGATTCAGCGGGTTGCCCGCCTCATGGTGCACCGGAGTCCAACCGAGGCGCGTGGTTCTCGTAGTATGGGGCCCGTGATGGCAACACGTATTGAGCGACGCCTTCGGTCCAACCAAGAGAAGCTTCGACAGTTCCATGAGGATCTGTCGGTGGTTTCCGAGCAGCTGCAAGCGGTGAACGATGTAGCCGACGATGCCGAGCTGAGGTCGATCGTGTCCGAAACCCCACTCGCCGCCCACGAGGCCGGTGACGCCGTTCGTCAACGGGATGCGCTCTCTCGGGAACGTGACCACATCGTTGGGCGGATCGCCAAGCTGGAGATGGAACAGGACAAGCTGTTGGAAGACCTCACCGAACGCCAGGACCGTCGTTGATGTCCCGGTCGCCCGGCCGGTCGCCCGACCAACCACTGCGCCGATGAGCGCACGCATCCTGATCGCCGAAGACGAGGTGATCATTCGGATGGACCTGGTCGAGATGCTCGTCGCCGAGGGTTACGACGTGATCGAGCAGGTGGGGCGTGGTGATGAGGCCGTGGCCCGGGCCCGTGAGCTGGAACCCGATCTGTGCATTCTCGATGTGAAAATGCCCGGACTCGATGGTCTTGCCGCAGCACGAATCGTGATCGAGGAGGATCTCGCCGCGGTTGTGATCCTCACTTCGTTCTCGCAGCGCGAGCTGATCGGCGAGGCGGTGAGTGTGGGCGTTGGTGCCTATGTGGTGAAGCCATTTCAAGCGAGCGACCTTGTCCCGGCAATCGAGGTGGCCCTGGCCGGACGTGCGCAGTTGCAGGCCATGTCTGGACGGGCCGATGAGGCCGAACGGCGCCTGGAGCAGCGTAAATCGCTGGACAAGGCCAAGGGGGTGCTGATGGACGATTTCGCCATGGGCGAGCACGAGGCGTTCAGGTTCCTGCAAACCACGGCGATGTCCCGACGTTCCACCATGGCCCAGGTGGCCGCCGAGGTGGTTGGGGGCACCCTTCGCCCGGGCAACGGCGAGGGGCTCACGCCGAGCCAATAGGGTGGCGGGAATGCCCACCGTGATGCTCGTCGACGGGAACTCGCTCACCTATCGGGCGTACTTCGCCCTTCCAACCGACCTGGCGACCGCCTCCGGCCAGGTGACCAACGCCGTGTTTGGATTCACGTCGATGTTGGTCAACCTGGTGCGAGACCATCGGCCCGACCGGATCGTGGTCACCTTCGATCTGCCGGAGCCCACTTTTCGGCATAAGGCGGTCACAACCTACAAGGCCAATCGGGATGCCACCCCCGACCTGTTGGTGCAGCAGATGGAGTTGGTCCGACGCGTGGTGGACACCCTGGCGCTCCCCGTGGTGGAGGCGCCGGGCTTCGAGGCCGACGACGTGATCGCCACCCTGGCCGAACGGGCCAAGGTCGCCGGTGAGGACGTCATCATCGTCACCGGAGACCGCGACAGCTACCAACTGGTGGAAAACCCGCACGTACGGGTGCTGTACAACCGGCGGGGCGTGTCTGACTACGCGCTGTACGACGAGGAGGGAATCCTCGAGCGCACCGGCGTCAAGCCGTCTGACTACGTGTTCTACGCGGCGCTGCGCGGCGACCCATCGGACAACCTGCCCGGCGTTCCGGGAGTGGGGGAAAAGACGGCGGCCAAGCTGGTGAACAAGTACGGCACGATCGATGAACTGTTCGCCCATGCCGCCGAGCAGACCCCCAAGCTGGCCCAATCACTCGAAGCCAACGAGGATCAGGTGCGCATGAACGCCCAGATGATGGCGTTGATTCGCGATGTGGATCTGGCCGAGGAGGTCACGTCGCTGCGGGTGGGGAGTATCGATGCCGACGAAGTGGCCGAACTGTTCGGCTTTCTCGAGTTTTCCAGTCTGCAAGCCCGGTTTTCCGAGGCGTTCGGCGCGTACCTGAGTGCTCCGCTGGCCGCCGGCGATGCACGAGTGTTGGAGGCCGAGGTGACCGTGCCGGGCACCGCCGTCGAGGCCGCAAAGGCGCTGGAGGCGGCGATCGCCTCCGGGGTCGATGGCCCGGTGGGTGTCGCCGCCGACTGGCTGGGCGATCCCGGGCGTTCACCGCTGGCGGGTCTGGCGGTGGTGACCGATGCGGCTGCCGGGGAGGTGGCGTGGTTTCCTGATCCCGCCACCGGCGTATTGACCGGCTGCGACGACCAGGTGGTGGCGCTGCTCGGAGGCGACGTGCCGTTGGTCGCCCACGACGCAAAGCCGTTGTTGCGGTCGCTGCTGGGCCTGGAGGTGGAGGTGTCCGGCCTGGCGTTGGACACCAAGTTGGCCGCCTACCTGTTGGACCCCGCCGACGCACGGTACGACCTGGCCGAACTGCTGGCGCGCTACGCCGGTGCTGAGATGGCGGGTGCCGAGCCCACCCCGTCCGACCAGTTGGACCTTGGCGATGGACCCAGCGACCAACCCCACCAGGTGATCGCCCGGCGGGCATTGGCGGTGGAGGCGCTGGCCGGGCCGATGCGCGAGGCGCTTGAGGTCCGCGGGCTCGCAGCGCTGAACGACGACGTGGAGGTGCCGTTGGTGCGGGTGTTGGCGCGTATGGAGGACCTCGGCGTTGGCGTCGATCGGGACGCATTGCAGGGCCTGGCCGACCGTCTGGTGGCCGAGGTGGCCGAGGAGCGGGCGGCCATTGTTGCTACCGCAGGCCACGAGTTCAACGTCAACTCCACCCCGCAGCTCCGGCAGGTGCTCTTCGACGAGTTGGGCCTGACCCCGCACAAGAAGACCAAGACCGGCTACTCAACCGATGCCGCCACGTTGGAGAAGCTGCGGGGCGAACATCCCATCGTCGAACACCTGCTTCGCTACCGTGAGGTGGAGAAGCTGCGAAGCACCTACGGGGAGGGACTGCTGTCGGAGATCGCCCCCGACGGTCGCATTCACGCGACCTTCAACCAGACGGTGGCCCGCACCGGTCGGTTGAGTTCGGATCAGCCCAACCTGCACAACATCCCGGTCCGGTCCGAGGAGGGGCGTCTGTTTCGTCGAGCGTTCGTACCGGCGCCCGGCTATCGCCTCTGCGTCGCCGACTACAACCAGATCGAGTTGCGCTGCATCGCCCACCTTTCCCAGGACCCCGGCCTGGTCGGCGCCTTCACGGCAGGCGACGACATTCATGCCCAGACCGCGGCCCGCATCTTCGAGGTGGATGCCGATGAGGTCACGGTTGCCCAACGATCCACGGCCAAGATGGTCAGCTACGGGCTGGCCTACGGCATGGAGGCCTACGGTCTGGGCCAGCGACTGTCGATTCCCACCGGCGAGGCCCAGGTCATCCTGGACGCCTACTTCGAGGGCTTCCCCAACGTTCGGGCCTATATGGAGGGGGCGGTCGCCGACGCCCGGGAGAAGGGCTACACCGAGACGCTGTTCGGCCGGCGCCGTCAGATTCCCGAGCTTGCCTCGCGTGTGCGCGCAGTGCGACAGGCGGGTGAACGTCAGGCGATGAACGCCGGCATCCAGGGCTTGGCGGCCGACATCTTCAAGCTGGCCCTCGTGCGTCTTGATCGCGGGCTCGAGGATCGCGGTGGCACGTCGCGTTTGATCCTCCAGGTCCACGACGAGGTGGTGCTCGAGGTGCCGCCCGCCGATGAGGCTGAAATCACCGCCGTGGTGCTGGACGCGATGTCGGGGGCGTTTGACCTGGCCGTTCCGCTGGAGGTCAACCTGGCATTCGGTGACACTTGGGCCGACGCCAAGGCCTGACCGCTTCGAGCGGAGGTCGATGCGGAGCGCATAACCGGCACCACATCATCCAAGATGCGGGCTGGGCGGGGCGTGCGGGGCTTGTGATGATGAGGTGGCCCGGTGACCGCCGGTGGTACGCTTGACGGTCCCTCTATTTCCCAACCCCAAGGCAGTATTCGTGTCCGATCCGACCCCGACCCCCTCCGAAACCTCCGCATCCAGCGAGGCTTTGGAGTCCAGCACCGACGGCGACGCCGTGGTGGCCACCGCAACCAACGACTCCGGCGAAGAATTTGTCGCTGCGGTCGAAGAGTTTGTTCGCAGCGACGACGACATCGTGTTCGATGACGTCGGTGACGCCCTCGATGACCTGTACAACTCCTCCATGGTGGACGTGGAGGACGGGCAAATGGTCACCGGCTCGGTCGTTCGGATCGATCGTGACGAGGTGTTGTTGGACATCGGCTACAAGTCCGAGGGCGTCATTCCCGTCCGCGAACTGTCGATTCGCAACGATGTCGACCCCTCCGAGATTGTGTCGCCTGGAGAGGAGATCGAGGCCCTCGTCGTCCAGAAGGAAGACAAGGACGGTCGCCTGATCCTGTCCAAGAAGCGCGCCCAGTACGAGCGCGCATGGGGCACGATCGAAGAGATCAAAGAGTCCACCGGCATCGTCACCGGCCCGGTCATCGAGGTGGTCAAGGGCGGCCTCATCATCGACATCGGTCTCCGTGGCTTCCTGCCGGCATCGCTGGTCGAACTGCGTCGTGTGCGCGACCTCGCCCCATACCTGGGCCGCGAACTCGAAGCCAAGATCATCGAGCTCGACCGCAACCGCAACAACGTGGTGCTGTCACGCCGTGCCTACCTGGAGGAGACCCAGAAGGAGCAGCGCGACGAGTTTCTGGCCAACCTGGCCCCGGGCGAGCGCCGCAAGGGCGTCGTGTCGTCGGTGGTCAACTTCGGTGCCTTCGTCGACCTGGGTGGCATGGACGGACTGATTCACGTCTCCGAGCTGTCCTGGAAGCACGTCGATCACCCCAGCTCCGTCGTGACCGTCGGCGACGAGGTGGACGTCGAGGTGCTCGAGGTCGATCTCGACCGCGAGCGCATCTCCCTCTCGCTCAAGGCCACCCAACAGGATCCGTGGCAGGAGTTCGCTTCCGCCCACCAGGTTGGGGAGCTGGTCTACGGCCGGGTCACCAAGCTGGTGCCCTTCGGTTCGTTCGTCCAGGTGGGCGAGGGCATCGAGGGCCTGGTGCACATCTCCGAGATGTCCCAGCATCACGTCGACCTGCCCGAGCAAGTTGTCACCCCTGGCGAGGAGCTGTGGGTGAAGATCATCGATCTCGACCTGCAGCGTCGCCGGATCAGCCTGTCGATCAAGCAGGCCGCCGAGGGTGGCATCGTGGCCGCCGAGTACCAGGAGCACTTCGGCGAGCACGCCTACGACGATGAGGGCAACTACATCGGTTCGGGTATCGAGGGTGAGGGCCCCAGCGAAGCCGAGGAGGCCTGGGCGGCGTACTACGCCGAGCAGGGCGACGGCGAGGCCCCCGGGTCGCCCGAGCCATCCGCCGAATCCCCGGCTGAGGCAGAGACCCCGGCTGAAGCCGAGTCTCCGGCTGAGGAGGAAGCGGTCGTTGAGGCGGAGCCTGCCGGCGAGGCGTCGGACGATTCCCCCGACGCCTAACACGGCCCGACGGGGCTGAAGCCCTGGGCAGAGAATGAGATATCCGGGTGCGGGGAGGCCAATGCGGTCTCCCCGCTCCCGCGTTCTGTCCGATGCCGGTGGGCGGGCCGTCTGCTGCCTGTGGCCGGTGGGCCCTTTTGACCCAAAAGACTCAACGGACGGTCCGGGCAGCCGAATGGTGGGAGACGGCAGCGGCGCCATCGGAGTGGCCGGTGGCCTGACGTTCGCAGACGACGAAGGTCAGGGTGGTTGCGATGTCTCATGGCCGAGGCACTACCGGGATGGACCGACGTGGCTGATCCACCAACAACCAAACCCGCCATCAAGGTGTCGGTGGCGATCGTGGAGGCCCATCAGTCGACTCGGGACCACCTGATCAAGTTGCTGCGCAGCGGAGGCACCCCTTTTGGGTCGATGGCCGATCTGGCCGCCCGAGTCACCGGCAACGTGCCGGTGGTGATGGTGCTCGGCCCGTCCTGCAACAACCACAACGATCTGGGCGCTGCCCAGCGGGTGATTCAAACGAATCCCACGCTGGGGGCGATCCTGATCGCCGAGCAGCGTGACCGCAACTCGCTACAGACGGCGATGCGGTATGACATTCCCGATGTCATCGAGTTGGGCAACGAGGCTGCAGAGCTCTCCGACACCGTGCGTCGGGTTGCCCTCACCCTCGATGCCGACGCCAGGTTGGAGGTCCTCGACCCTCAAAAGGTTCCTCTCGGCACGTCGAGCATCCAACCAGCGCCTCCGCCCCGACGTGGCGCCGAACCTGGAGAACCAGCTCAGACGGTGTCGAGACAGCCCCGTTTCGATGCAGGTCACCTCATCGCCGGCCTGGAAGGCGGTCGCCCCGGGGATGGCCTGGGCAAGGTCATCACCGTGTTCTCCACGAAGGGCGGAGCCGGCACGTCGATGCTGGCAACCTCTCTGGCGGTTTCGTTGACCCAACGGTCGTCCGGTCCGGTCTGCTTGATCGACGCTGATCTGCAATTCGGTGACGCTGCGGTCATGTTGAAGCTGACGCCTCGTCACACCATCGTGGACGCGGTGGCGGCATTGGATCGGATCGACCCCAACTTTCTGGGCCAGTTGCTGATGACCCATGAACCATCGGGGCTGCGCGTGCTTGCCGCCCCTTTGGAGCCTGCGTTTGCGGATCGGATTGGGGCGTCCGACATGGTGCAGATCGTCGAGATGCTCCGAACCTTCTGCTCGGTGGTGGTGATCGACACCCCCGCCTACTTCAACGACGTGGTGCTGAGTCTGGTGGAGATCTCCGATGAGATCCTGCTGCTGGCCGGAATGGACATTCCCAACATCAAAAACGTCAAGACCGGGCTGCAGACGCTGCGTCTCCTCGGCACCCCGATGGAGCGGGTCCGGTTGGTGCTCAACCGTGCCAACGCCAAGGTGAAGCTGGACGTTGGCGAGGTGGAACGCACCCTGCAGCTCACGGCCGACTCACTGATCCCATCGGACATCTGCGTGCCGCAGGCCGTCAACAAGGGGGTGCCGGTGGTGTTACACGCTCCACGTTCGGGCGTCGCAAAGGCCATCAACGCGCTGGCCGATCTGGTTGCGCCGCAGCCGCGTACTCGGCGCCGCTGAGCGGCCCGACCAAAAACGCAATCACGATGGGGAGCGAGCCTGGCTACCGTCGGCGGGACCCGCGGTGTGCGTGGCGCTCCAGCGCCAGGCGCACCAGCTCGTCGATCAGCTCGGTATAGGGCAGGCCGCTGGCCTGCCACAACCGTGGATACATCGATGCCGGAGTGAAACCCGGCATCGTGTTCATCTCGTTGAGCAACAGGCCCCGACCGGGCGACTCGTAGAAGAAGTCCACCCGGCCCAGGTCGGCGCCGCGCAACGCCCGGTAGGCGACGAGCGCCAAGCGCTGGGCCTCCTCGATCGCCTCGGGGGGCAGCTCCGCCGGAATGACCAGCTCGGCCGAGCCGGTCACGTACTTGTCCTCGTAGTCGTAGAACTCGGCGCCGGTGACGATCTCGCCGGGCAGCGAGACCCGGGGGGCCTCGTTGCCGAGCACGCCAAGCTCGATCTCCCGGCCGGTCACGGCCTCCTCGAGCACGATGTACTCGTCGTGGTCGAGTGCGGTGGCGACCGCCGAAGCCAGCTCGTCGGCGGTCGCCACCTTGGAGATACCCACCGAGCTGCCCAAGTTGGCCGGCTTGACAAAGATCGGCAGGCCCAGCCGCTCGATCGCCGAGGCGAGCGCCTCGACGTCGACCTCACGCTCGTGCAGCGCCACCCAGCCGGCCTGAGGGATACCGGCATGACCGCACAGCTCCTTGGCCACCGCCTTGTCCATCGACACGGCCGACCCCAACACGCCGCTGCCGACGTAGGGGAGGCCGCTCATCTCGAGCAGCCCCTGCAGGGTGCCGTCCTCGCCGTTGGGCCCGTGCAGCAGCGGCAGCACCACCGTCGCCAGGTCGTCGCCGTTCAGATCGTCATCATGACGACGGGTGCTGGTGTGGCGCAGGTGGCCGATCGGGTCGACGTGGTTGCCCGAGACGGTCAGGGCCGTGGCCTCGGCGCCGTCGAGTGCCGGGAGGCCCTGCAGCTGCAGCCAGCGCCCGTTGCGGGCGATGCCGATCAGATGAACGTCGTAACGATCGGGGTCGAGGGCAGCCAGCACGTTGCGGGCGGTCACCCGCGACACGTCGTGCTCGGCGGACTGGCCGCCGAAGAGCACCACCAGGCGCACCCGTTCTGGGAGGTCGACGCGACCGGTGCGGGGCGTCTGCCGGTTGGCACCGCCCACCGGGTTCGGCTCGCCGGCGGAGGCCGAACTCTCAAGTGCCACTGGTTCGGCCATGTCACGCTCCGCGCTGGTCGGTCAATCGGTCGAGGGGAGGTTTGCGATGCTGCCTGCGCACCGCTCACCGATGCACGACTTTACGCGTTCCCCTCACGGGCCGGAGTGAGGCTGGGTGGGTCGGTCGTGGGAGACTTGCCGCATGCAGGTACCCCTCGCTGCGCTCACCGAGCCGCTCCGCGCCACCCTCGTCGGCTCCGATGCGACCATCGAGCGGGTCATCACCGATTCCCGCCTGGCCCGGCCCGGGGACCTGTTCGTTCCGCTGGTCGCCGAGCGCGACGGTCATGACTTCATCGGCGCAGCGCTGGCCGCCGGGGCGACGGCGGCGCTGTCGGAGCGCAGCGCCGACAACCTGGGGCTCGACCTCGCTGCCCGCCTGCTGCTCGTGGCCCACACCGGGGCGGCGCTGAACGATCTGGCAGGTTTCGCCCGGGCCCGCATGTCAGGGAGCGTCATCGGTGTCACCGGCTCGGTCGGAAAGACCACCGTGAAGGACCTGATGGCGGGGGTGCTGGCCACCAAGCTGGTCACCTCGGCGAGCGAACGGTCCTTCAACAACGAGATCGGCGTGCCGCTCACCCTGTGCAATGCGCCGGACGACGTCGAGGCGCTGGTCGTCGAGATGGGCGCCAGGGGCCCGGGCCACATCGCTGCGCTGTGCGAGCTGGCCCACCCGCGGGTGGGCGTGGTCACCGTGGTCGCCGGTGCGCACCTGGAACTCTTTGGCGACCTGGCCGGTGTTGCAGTGGCCAAGGGCGAGCTGATCGAGGCGCTGCCGGCCGACGGCACGGCGGTTCTCAACGCCGACGATCCGTTCGTCGCCGCCATGGCCGCTCGCAGCGCGGCGCCGGTGCTCACCTTCGGGCGCGCGGCAGGCGACGTGCGGGCCGGCGACATCGCCCTGGGCGACGACCTGCGGGCCTCCTTCCTCTTGACCAGCCCGTGGGGGTCGGCCTCGGTGCACCTGGCGATCGCCGGCGAGCATCACGTCACCAACGCGTTGGCGGCGGCTGCGGTCGCCCTCGACGCCGGCATCTCGGTCGAGTCGGTTGCCGAGGCGCTGGGCGCAGCGACGATCAGCCCGTGGCGCATGGAGGTGGTCACCACCCCCGGTGGGGCCACGCTGATCAACGACGCCTACAACGCCAACCCCACGTCGATGAGCGCAGCGCTGACCGCGCTGGGGGCGCTGCCCGCCCGCCGCCGGGTGGCGGTGCTCGGCGAGATGGCCGAGCTGGGAGCGGACGCCGAGGCGCTGCATCACGAGATGGTGTCCCAGGCCCGCAGCCTCGGCATCGAGGTGGTTGCCGTCGGCACCGACGCCTACGGGATCGCCGAGGTCCCACCGGCCGATGCGGCGGCGGTGTTGAGCTCGCTCGGGGAAGGGGAGGCGGCGCTGGTCAAGGGCAGCCGGGTGGCGGGACTCGAGCAGCTCGTCAGTTGGGTAGTGGGCGGGTAAGCGGTCGGCGCTCGGGAAGCTGGTTGCGGTCGAGGTTGCCCACCTTCGTGAGTGCGAGGGCGACCACCGCCCCAAACAGCAGCACCGGCGTGCCACCCACCTTGTCGATCACCGGGCCGGCCAGCAGGCTGCCCACCGGCACCAGCCCGGCCCAGGCGATCATCCACAGGCCCATCACCCGGCCGCGGTGCTCGTCGTCGACCTCCTCCTGAAGCGTGGTCGACAGCGCCGTCACCAGGGTGAAGTAGAAGAAGCCGAGCGCAAAGATAATGAAGTGGGCGGCCACCGGGTCGTGGGTGAATGCAAACGCTGCGAGCGTGACCGCGAAGGCGGGCAGGGCGAAGAGCGGCACCCGGTGCAGCGGCCGTCCGCCCAGCACAGTGCCCAGCAGGATGGCGCCGCCGGCCGCTCCCAACCCGAAGGCGGCAAACAGCCGGTAGAAGGCGCTGCCGGTGATGCCCAGCTGGTTCTCGGCCAGGCCGGGCAGCTGGTAGATGAACACCAGCGAGCACAGCGAGAACAGGCTGACGATGCCCAGCACCCGCCGGAGCACCGGATCCTCTCGGGCGGTGTCCAGCCCCTGGCGGAAGCGGGCCCACGGCCCGACCGCCCCATCGGTCGGAGGCGCAAACGCCACCTTGGCGGCCCCGACTGCGGCGATGACGAACACGTAAGTGCCGGCGTTGATCATGAAGATCCAGCCGGTGCCCAGCGAGGAGACAAGGGCGGCCAGCAGCGGGCCGAGCACCCGCGATCCGTTCATCGCAGCCGAGTTGACCGCGACCGCACCGGACAGGTCCCGGCGGTCCACCAGGTGGGGGAGGAGTGCGCCGTTGGACGGGGCGATCAGGGCGTTGGCCATGCCGATGCCCAGCACGATCAGCACCAGCGCCCAGGGCGGCGGGTTGCCGTTCCAGGCGACGATGGCCAGCACCACCGACAGGCTGCCCTGCACGGCGGACCCGGCCATGATGATGTGGCGGCGGTCGAAGCGATCGGCCAGCACCCCGCCGACCGGGGAGGCGAGCAGCATCGGCCCCAGCTGGGCGAAGGACACCAACCCGACGAAGGCGCCGGAGTGCGTCAGCTGGTTGGCCAGCGCAATCAGCGTGACGTTCTGCATCCAGGTGCCGATGTTGGATGCGAAGGCCCCGGCGGCAACGCGCCGGAACGCCTGGTGGCTCAGCGCCGCGCCGACGGTCCCGTGGCGCCGCCCACTGCGGTCACCGGAGCTTCGACGTCGGCGTCGCAGGCGTAGTGTCGGCTCGGCAAGCGCCGTCGGGTCCTTCACCTCGGTGGGCAGGTCGTCTCCGCTCAGCTCGTGACGGGCGGTCGGAGTGGCGGTGATGGGAGAAGGAGGGTTCATGGGCGTCAACGGAGCACCGCTCAACCCAAGAAGCACATCTCAGAACCTTACGGTGTCATACAGATGATACGGCACCTCCGTCCAGCCGTGACCGGGGGAGCCCCGATCCAATTCGGTCATCTGTCACAACTGCCAGTTTGTGAAGGCAACGGCGTTCTCGCTGTGCGGCATCACGCCCGCAGCAAAAGACCGAACCAAACCGACCTCTTCCCTCGGCGTATCCTGGGGCAATGGCGACCAATCACAGCGTGGGGGAGCGCGATTGGTACCGGGTCCTTGGGGTCGATCGTCAAGCGGGCGGCGACACCATTCGCGTTGCGTATCGGGAGCTGGCGTGGCGCCTCCATCCCGACAGGCAGCAGTCGCCCGCGGCGGCCGGAGGCCTGTCCCACGCCGAACGACGGGTGGCCGAGCGGCGGATGCGTGAGGTCAACGAGGCCTTCCGGGTGTTGGGTGAGCCCGCTCGTCGGCGAGCCTACGACCATGGTCGCTTCGGGGCTGAGACGCCGAAGCGACCAAGCCGATCGGCCACCGGTCGTGCCGAACGTCCGCGCCGCACGGTGGTCGAGGTGCCGGACGATCACGGCGACGACATGGTGGACGTGGCCGGCGACGGCGTGCACGGACTGTTGTTCTCGCGCCTGGTTCCGGCGATGGTGGCGGTGCTTCTCCTGGGGATCGTCGTGTTCAGTGCGTTTGCCGGCGGTGGCGTCAAGGACCCGTCGTCGGCCACCCCCGGCTGCGTGCTGGGGAACACGCTGGTCGATTGCGCCAAGCCCAACGAAGGGCGCATCGTCGGCCTCGCCGACAGTGCCCATCGGTGCCCCGACGGGTCGGGGCTGGTCAGGCTGGCTGTCGAGTACTGCGTCGAGTCGTAATCGCCCTGTGGCCACGGTGGTTCCGACCTTGGCGTGGTGACCCGAGCCCGGGTATGGTTTGCCGCTTCGGGGCCCATAGCTCAGCTGGTTAGAGCGCTGCCTTCACACGGCAGAGGTCAGAGGTTCGAGTCCTCTTGGGCCCACTACACGTTGTGGATTTCGCCAGGCGAGGTCGGAGTGCTGGACGGGCGAGTCGCCAACGCAGCGCTCTTCCTGTGTTCCCCGGCTGCGGCCTGGATCAGTGGGCAGATCATCACCGTGCCCGGCGGCGGACACCAGGAACTGGACCGAACCAGGAGGGCCAAGCCGCGCTGGACAGGGTGGCCGAATGGCCGGATTCAGGCATGCCGACGACCGAGGATCCCGACAAAGAACTGGTTGAGCGGCGAGTCATCACGTCCGGCTTCCCATATGCCATCCGTTTTCGAACCATCGATGAGGTGGTCGTTGTAGTCGCCGTCTACCACCAGCCCCGACGCCCAGACTCCGGTAGCGGCCAGACCCAATGACATGTCGATTACGCCTGGTTGTTTTGGTTCAAACTGGCCGGAGTCGGATTCCACCAGAGATCCCGAAAGCTCGAGATTCGTCGGGATTCCGGGCTCTTCCGATGGTAGCGGGGACCGGTTTTCAAACGTGCGACCTTCGGGTTATGAGCCCGACGATCCCCTATGGCAGCGCCAATCCACAGCGTCTGCCAGGCTCCGTTCGAGGTTTTGCGAACGCTGCGGCCTTCGGCTGGGGCCTGCGCGCCCAGATCTGGTCGGTGCCGACAATCGCGCTCGACTCCTCGTCGTCGAACCAGTCGGGTTCGACCGTTGGCGATGCGTCGCCGTGCCAGACCGAGATGTAGCTGTGGGCGTCGATGGCCGGCAGCGTGGTCAGACCGGCGCCGGACGGGAGGTTGTCCCTGTCGCCGTCGGCTGCGGTGCGTACCAGGTGTTGGCGACGAGTGACTCCATGGCGATCTTCTCTCGAACGGCTGGGGTGCGGTTGGTCACTGGTCGCGCGTTCGGTAGGCCACGAAGGCGGAGAGCACAGAGGCCACGGCGGCGGCGCACCGGCTGCGAGTGCAACCAGCAATCCGGCGAAGGCCAGCAGGGTCCCGCAGGCGCCGGCAGCAGCGTTGCTGACCAGGGGCGTGTCCGCCGGACGGCTGGGTGCCTGGTTGACCGGGGCGCTCATCGTGTGGTCCTGACGGGGGTGCGATCTCGCAAGAGGGTGATGCCGACACCGAGGAACCAGATGATCGATCCGAGGCTGAAGACCATCTCGACCGCTTCGAAATCCGGGACGACCGTGACCAGCCCGACGACCGCAGTGATGAGGCAGACGACGTTCAGCCAACGCGGCAGTCTCGTGGTGATCAGACCGGCGATCGATACGAGGAGGATCCAGATGCCGCCGACGAGTTCGTTGCCGCCGCCCAGGCCGTTGGTGACGATGTCGAGGGTCGACCAGACGGCGACGGCCCGGTCTGGTTCTGAGGCGGCGAGGTCCGCCACAGCTTCGATCCCGACGTTGGAGATCATCCCGGAGGCGTACATGAGCGCCGCCCAGATTCCGGCGAAGACCATCGAGGAGTTCGCGAGCACCGGCGCGCCGTGAGCCAGTCGGTTGCGCAGGGCGAGTCCGAGCGGGACGAGTGCTGCGCCGATGAAGATGAAGATGAAGATGCCGATGTACCAGGCGAGCAGCGATCCCTAATGTCCGATGAGGAAGTCGACGGACTCGGACGGAGTGGCGTCGGGGTCGGTGTAGTCGACGAACGTCGTTGCGAACATGACGATGCCGTAGAAGAAGGTTCCGGCGGCGAGCAGCGCTGCTGCGCCACCGATGCGGGTGAGTCGGCCAGGTTCGGTGCTGCTCGGAGCGGCTGACCCCTGGCGTGTTGAGCCCAATCGGATCTAAGTTACAGTTATCAAGTAACCGATACTTAGAGGTGTCATGGCTTCACACTTGCGGAAGCGCTGGGACGCGAACTTCCAGGGGATGAGTCGGCGAGATCGACGCGGTTGTGACTACGACGCGTACCTCGCCGACCCACTTGCCGACTGGGACCTGTCGATCCCCGCCGACGTCGCCGCCGACGTCGCCGACGCCGAAGCTGCGGTTCGCGCGCTCAACGACGCGGGCACGACGCATGTGAGCCTCGAGGGCCTGGCCCGCTTCTTGCTGCGCGCCGAGTCGGTCGGATCGTCAAAGATCGAAGGCCTTGAGGCTGCGGCTCGTCGCCTCGCCCGAGCCGAGGCTGCGATCGTGCTCGGAGGCGAAGCGAATGATCGAGTCGCGGCCGAGGTGATCGGCAACATCGCCGCAATGGAATCTGCAGTCGAGCTCGCCACGAGCGCCGACCCGTTCGAGCTCGACGACCTGCTCTCCGTGCACCGCACCCTGATGGACAACTCACCGTCGCCCGAGCTCGGCGGGGTCGTTCGGGAGGAGCAGAACTGGATCGGAGGGAACTCGTTCAACCCGTGCAGCGCGGCGTTCGTCCCACCGCCCCACGAGTACCTCCCGGATCTGTTGGCCGACCTGCTCGGCTACGTCAACGGCGACGAGCACTCCCCCCTCGTCCAGGCCGCCATCGCCCACGCCCAGTTCGAGACGCTCCACCCCTTCGTCGACGGGAACGGTCGTACCGGCCGGGCGTTGATCCACGTCGTGCTACGACGCCGGGGCCTCGCCCCAACCTTCGTGCCACCGATCAGCCTCGTGTTGGCTACTTGGTCCGACGACTACGTCAACGGACTGATGACGTACCGCCACCTCAGCGAACCCGAGAGCACTCAGCGATCCGCTACCGCTGTCGAATGGCTGCGCATGTTCGCCACCGCCACGAGCCGGGCATGCCAAGACGCCGGAACATACAGCGATGACATCGGTGAGCTCACCGCGACCTGGCGTTCAAAGCTCGGCCGCGTCCGCGCCAACTCGAGCGCCGACTTGTTGCTGCGCGTCCTACCGGGCGCACCGATCGTCACCGTGGGTTCAGCCAGCAAGCTGATCGGCCGATCCAAAGCGCGCACGACCGACGCAGTCAACGCGCTCGCCAGAGCAGGCATATTGCAACAGCGCAACGTTGGCCGACATCGCTACCGCGTCTTCGAGGCAACTGAAGTGCTCGATTTGTTCACCGGTCTCGAGCGGGTGCTCGCGAGCCAAACCGGCGACACCACGAGTGGCCCACCCATCCGTCGAGTGCCGCAGCACCCGGGAAGCGCTGAGCCCACCGGCCAGACGAGAAGCCATCCGCCCATTCCATCTTCGGCTTCGGCTTCGGCTTCGGCATCCTCAAGACCCGACGACAGCCCCCTTACCTTGTTGGTAGGTCCTGAGCAAGACTTGGGGCTGACCGCTCGACATGGCGGGCAGGGCTCCTGCCCCCTGTCACTTTGATGGCCTGGGGGGTGTTGCCACCCGCCGTGTTCGGGTTGGGTTGACCTCTGACAGGAACATGCCTTGAGGGGCTGATTCGTAAGGTGGTTGACGGCGACCTCACCCATGAGTCGAGCGGTTTCCAGAACCGACAATCCAAGGGGAGCAGCGATCGATGGGAGACCAACCAACCGCCACCGATGTCGACGTTTTCGTCGGGGTCGACATGGCCAAAGAAGACCACTACGCCCACGCGATCGGGCCTGACGGGAACGAGCTGTACGCGAGGACGGTCCGCAACGACCAGGCTGATATCGAAGCCGCGATCGACACCGCCAGCGCTGCGGGTCGAACGGTTTTGGTGATCGATATGACAGCGTCGTCGGCGCACTTGTTGTTGGCGACCGCCGCAGCACGGCAGGTCCCGGTGGCGTATGTGACCGGTCTGCAGATGCGACGCGCGGCTGACTTGTACGCGGGTTCCGCGAAGACCGACCCTCGTGATGCGTTCATCCTCGCTGACTACGCGCGCCGTCATGTCGACCGGCTCGCGTGGCTCGATATCGACGACGAGCTGTTGGTTCGTTTGCGGGTGTTGAACGGCCGAGACGTCGATCTGGCTGGTGACGCCACCCGAACCATCAACCGATGCCGTGACGCTCTCGTGTCGATTTCTCCAGCGTTGGAGCGGGTTGTCGGCCCCAAACTCGGCCACGGAGGTGTGCAGGATCTGATGGGTCGTTGGGCTACACCGACCGCCCTCCGGGCAGCCGGGAAAACCCGGGTTCGGACGCTGGTCTCGAAACGGTCGCCGCGTTTGGCCGACAAACTCACCGACCAAATCTGGGAGGCATTGGATGCGCAAACGTTGACGCTGCCAGCCGAGGACACCTGGGGTGAGGTGATCGCCGATCTCGCGGGTGACCTCACCAAGATCGCTGCCCGGCGTGATGCCCTCAAGGGTGACATCGAGGAGGCGTTCCTTGCGCACCCTCTCGGGAAGGTTCTGGTGACCCTGTGCGGGTTCGGGCCCAGAACCGGAGCGAGGACCCTCGCCGAGATCGGTGACCCCCACCGGTTCGCGACCGGAGGGCACCTCGCCTCGTACGCCGCGCTCGCCCCAGTGAACCGGCAATCCGGACGGACGCTCGACACCGCCACCAGGCAACGCCGAGGGAACCACCGGCTCAAGAACGCCCTGTTCCTCGCCGCGTTCGTCGCGACCCAACACGACCCCGACGCCCGCGCCTACTACCAACGCAAACGAGCCGAAGGCAAGAAGCACAACGCCGCCGTCATCTGCGTCGCCAGACGACGCTGCGACCTCATCCTCGCCATGCTCAAGAACCGCGAGCCCTACCGGCAACCCCAACCCGAAAACCTCCCCCAAGCCGCTTGACAACAAGACAGGAACACCCCCCCGCCAACGCCACCATCCGGAGCCTTCGCCGATGAATCATGACGACAAGGTCGGCCACGCCGGCTGGCTGGACGACCTTGACGAACTGGACCGCCACGAGCTGATCGAGCAGATCACGGTCGATGCCTATGGCGACGAGGCCTACTGGTCGTTCCACCAGGTGATCGGGGAACACGTCCAGTTCCCCGTAAGGGCTTCGATCGCCGGTGCCGACGTCACCGTGACCGAGATCGACTTCGACGGCGACGAACGCCGCGGCCTCACCGCGACGGCCCACCGCGACGACCACACCTGGAGCGTTTCGCTCCTCGACGTCGAATTCGATGCCGGTCAGCCGCGGATCGCCCGCCTCGCCGACGCCTACCGCCGCTGGCTCGGCATCGACAAGTAGTGCAGCGGCGGGCCGATCCCGTGACATGGTCCAGCATCGACCGTTGTCGCGCCGGACCACAACCCACACAAAGGCCCGGAACCCACGAGGATTCCGCGCCTTGCCGATTTCCTTGGGGGAAGGGGCAGGATTTGAACCCGTGACCTTCGGGTGATGAGCCCGACGAGCCTCCAGAGTCGCCCGGTCGAGCCACTGCTACCCGACCGCTGAATCAGCCGACAGTACTTCGACTTCGACATCGTCGATGGCAGGCCACTTTGCATCACAGGTGACCACGGGCAGGTTGCGTTCTGCACCGAAAGCCACCACGACCGCATCGACCATAGGGAAGTTCTTGTTGCCGTGGTCGGCGCGGAGTTGGCGTGCCCGATCGGCTACGGCATGGTCGAGTGGCTCGGTGGTGAACCCGAGACGGCGTAGCTCAGCATCGGCGTCGTCGAGCTGCCCCGACCGCGTGGGGTGGATCAGAGCCTCCGCTCGTGTGATTCCCTGGATCAGTGGCTGGCCATCGCGCAAGCACCTCTCAAGCGCCGCTTCATGAAAGAGATGATTGGGATTGAGCACGGCGATCACCACGTTCGCGTCGACGACGATGGTCATCGTTCGCTGGCCTGCGCCCGCTCCTCTTGGAGGGATTGGGGAGGCCAGTCGATCTCAAGTCGCCTGATCCGATCACTGGCCGCCTTCACCCGCACCGCAAGGGCTTCGTCCTCGCGTTCGGCTGCGACCCGCTCGATTGCCTGCTGGGTCAGCTGAGACAGGTTGAGCTCAAAGTGACGACTGAGTTCATCCAGCTCCTCAGGCAAATACACGGTCCGATTCGGCATACGCATAGTGTAGCCGTACCTCTACGTATGTCAACGCCAAGCTCACGTACTGATCGATCTCACGCCGACAGTCGAGAACGTTAGTGGCGGGGGCCGGATTTGGACCTGCGACCTTCGGGTGATGAGCCCGACGGGCTTCCAAGAGATGGCCCCGGGACAGGACTGGCGCCACTTGCTCTCTGGGTAAACCTGGCCGAACGGGCTCGACATTGGCAGTGTCCAGCGGCGCCGTCCACGTGGTGCGAATCAAGCGAACCCGTTACTCGGCTGCGCAGGGTTCCTCTTCTTCTCCGGCGCGCTCGATCCGGATGAGCATGGAAGCAGATGGCGTCACCGAACCTGTTGCGTAGGTGCTGAGCCGGGAAGCGCTTGTGCCCACCTCGTTGGCGAACTGGGCGCTGGTGAGCCCGGAACGGGCAATGGCATCGCGAACCCGCTCTGCAACCTCGCCCTTCTCGGCGGCTTCGGCGACCTCCCGGGCTCGATCGATCGCAAGTTGAAAGAGCACCGTTGAACCGTCGCGGTCGCTGACCTCCAGGTAACGCTCAATGCTGCGAGCGACCTGCCCCCAAGGCGCACGACGGATCTCCGCAAAAATTGGCTGCCAATCTGGGACCAGGCCACGGTCGATAGCCGTCACCAGTGCCTCGAAGGGCCACGTTGTGACCTGATCGGTTGGCTCTGCTTCGACGTTTCGAAATTGCAACACCTCAGGTTGCTCCGCTGATCTCGATGGCAAGGTCGCGGCAGACGCGCACGACCCCGTTCCAGTCGTGCCAACGCTCGTCGAGGTTCTTGTAGCGGACGAGTTCTGCGATGACCGTGGTGTCGCGTGGAGCGGGATCCGCCAACGCGAGCGCGAGGGAGGTCAATACCGAACCAGAGGCATCGGATCGGTCGTCGTAGTACTCATCGATCGCCGCCAGGATGGCAGCGGCAGCGTCGCTGCGCGCCCCCACGGTGAGGCCGCCGCCCAGGTCCACGACCGTCGTCTCCAACGGGCGCGTCCGCCGCATCTGACGCAGGCCGGCCTCAATGCCATCAAGCGACCCCATGATCGTGAAGGGAGGCTTGGTCGCCCGGTCCACCCCGCCCACCCCGCCCACCCGGTCCACCCTGTTAGACCGGGCGAGCGCTCAACGGGGCTTGCGCTCAAGAAACAGGGCCACACACTTGTCGATGCGACGCTGTCGCGTCTCGGGTGCCTTCGCCGCATTGATGTGATCGACGTGCATTCGCTGGAGACTGTTGGACAGGTTGGCGAAGAACGCCTTGGCGGTGGGCTCCCGTTCAAGGGCTTCGGCCAGATCGCTCGGAACATCAGCCGTGCGGGGTCCCGCTGCCAGCGTCAGGGTGACCTGGACGTGGCTTCCAGCAGCGACGCCGGTCGCTTTGCGGATCGCGGCGCTGACGGGGACGAGGTGCTGCCCGCCCATCACCCCGACCGAGGTTTGGTAGGTGTACCCGTCGAGTGTCACGACGACCGCCGGCCGCTGTCCGGCATCGAGTTGATCAAGAACCCCGTTGGGGACGGGGATGCCGGTCTTTGTCGGTGATCCGGTGATGAGGGCGTCAAACGCCACGCTGGTCGGGTCAGTGCTCATGGAGGCGTCTCCACTCGGATGAAGGCGGCGCTGGCGTGCCGGCGAGCTTCATCGAATCACTCCTTTGAGCATCTGACCGATCCGAATGGCGTGACCGAACGGATCCCGGATTCCGAAGTCAATGCCGTACGGCTTTGGCGACGGTTCGCCCGTGACGTCGACCCGCGGGCTTCGAGCGTCTCGAACACACCCTGTGCGTCGTCGGTGGTCAAACACAGCCATCCGCCCATCGCTCTTGGTCACCAGCTCGCGTACCTGCAGAGCGGTCGCCTCGTCCATCGCTGGCGGACCGGGTTGCTCCAGGAGGATCTCGCGACTGTCGTCGCCCGGGACGCGAACGGTGAGCCACCGCATGAACCCAAGGACATCCACGTAGAAGTGACGGGCCTCGTCCTGGTCGAGAACGAAGATCGGTGATCGGTTGACGGTGTTGTACATGTTGGTCACGATACGGATCGACGTTTCACGACGCTTCTCCGAAACTGCTCGGCCGCACCCACGCCTTCACAAAGCAGTTCGGCACCGCTTCGACATCGCCCCGTTGGCGGTATCGGGTCGGTGATTCGCCCACGATCTCGGTGAACGAGCGGCTGAAATGCGCCTGCGAGCAGCAGGCGATCCTGGCGAGAGCAGGCACATCCAGCGGATCATGGAAGCTGCGGGCCATGTGATCACGGGCCCGCAACAGCAATCGGTTGGAGGCCTCCCGATGGCTCATCACCCAGAACATTGTGCGCAATGACGGCTTCCACCGGTCAGCCGAACGGGCTACCCGTCCTTGACGCGCTCCATCTGCTCACCACAGCAGATCTCGGAGTGCACCTTCTCCGGCGGGCACGGGCAGGGCTTCTCGTAGACGAGTTGGGCGCCGCACTTCTCGCAGGCATACCGCTCACCGGTTTCACGGGACATGGAGGCTCCTTCATCGTCGGGCGGCTTGCCGTGCCCACGGGCTCGGTGCCGTGGTCCAAGTATGCCCCCCCGCCGCTTGGCGGAGTCCATGGTTCACATCTGACCGACAAGTGATGAAATAACGATATTCCTCAAGGTGTAGCATTTCGAACGTGGAGCATCTCAACGTCATCGTCGTCGGGGCCGGCCTGTCGGGTATCGCCGCCGGGCACTACCTGAACACCGAGTGCCCGTGGGCGGACTACGCCATTCTGGAGGGCCGCGAGGCGCTGGGGGGCACGTGGGACCTGTTCCGCTACCCGGGCCTGCGCTCGGACTCGGACATGTTTACGTTGGGCTACTCCTTCCGCCCATGGGCCGGCGCCAAGGCGATCGCCGACGGCGATTCGATCCTCAACTACGTCCGGGAGACCGCGGCAGAGGAGGGCATCGACGGAAAGATTCGCTACGGCCACCGCATCGTCGCGGCCAACTGGTCGACCGAGGATGCGCGTTGGACCGTGCAGGTCGAGCGATCGGGCAGCGACGGGCCGACCACCCTCACGTGTGACTTTCTGTTCTCCTGCACCGGCTACTACCGCTACGACCACGGCTACACCCCGGACTTTCCAGGCATGGACAGCTTTGGCGGCACGGTGGTGCACCCCCAGCACTGGCCCGACGACCTGGACGTCGCCGGTAAGCGGGTCGTGGTGATCGGCAGCGGTGCCACCGCGATCACCCTGATCCCGTCGCTCGCACGCGACGCCGAGCACGTCACCATGTTGCAGCGCACGCCCAGCTACGTCGCCTCACTGCCGGCGATCAACCCGCTGGCCGACCGGGCACGGCGCTGGCTGCCCGCCAGGGTGTCGGGCCCGGTGGTCCGCTGGGCGTTCGCCCTGGGCACGCTCGGCTCCTACAAGCTGTCCCGATGGCGCCCGGCCGTCGTGAAGAAGGCGCTGCGCCGCGAGGCCGCCCGCCGGCTGCCCGACGGTTACGACCTCGACACGCACTTCAACCCGCCGTACGACCCGTGGGACCAGCGGCTGTGCGTCGTGCCAGACGGCGACCTGTTTGCTGCGATCAGCGACGGCTCGGCCTCGGTGGTGACCGACCACGTGGAGACGTTCACCGAGACCGGAATCCGGCTGAAGTCCGGCGACGAGCTGGAAGCCGACATCGTCGTGACCGCCACCGGCCTGGAGCTGCTCTTCGCCGGCGGGATGGAGCTGAGCGTCGACGGCGAACCCCTCGACCTGCCCAGCAAGCTGACCTACAAGGGCATGATGCTCGAGGACGTGCCCAACCTGGCCCTGGCCATCGGGTACACCAACGCCTCGTGGACGCTGAAGGCCGAGCTGACGTGCCAGTACGTCACCCGCATCCTCAACCACCTGCGCGACACCGGGCTGCGCCAGGCGACGCCGCGCAACCGGGATGCCTCGATCACGGCGGCGCCGCTGCTGGGCCTCACCTCGGGCTACATCACCCGGGCATCCGACCGGTTTCCCCAGCAGGGCAGCCGCTTCCCGTGGCAGGTGCACCAGAGCTACCTGCGCGACTACCGGGCCATGCGTATGCACGGGCTGGCCGACGAAGCGATGGAGTTCTCCAACCGGCCACCGGCACCCCCAATTGGGGTGGCCGGCGCCAAGGCCCACCTGCCTGGCAAAGTTGTTGCCTGATGAAGAACCTGAACGGACGCATCGCCGCCATCACCGGGGCCGGATCGGGCATCGGTCGTGCCCTGGCCGAAGAGCTGAGCCGTCGGGGCGCCCACCTGGCGCTCTCCGACGTGAACGAGGTGGGCCTGGCCGAGACGGTGGCCCGTTGCGAGGGTCGTGGGGTCAAGGTGACCTCGCAGATCGTCGATGTGGCCGATCGCGCGGCGGTCGAGGCCTGGGCCGATTTGGTGGTCGACGAGCACGGCGCAGTCAACCTGATCTTCAACAATGCCGGGGTTGCCGTGGCCGCCACGGTCGAATCGATCTCCTATGAGGACTTCGAGTGGTTGATGAACATCAACTTCTGGGGTGTGGTCCACGGCACCAAGGCGTTCCTCCCGCATCTGAAGGCGGCGGGAGAGGGTCACGTCGTCAACGTCTCCAGCGTGTTCGGGTTGGTGTCGATTCCGTCGCAGTCGGCTTACAACGCCGCGAAATTCGCAGTACGAGGCTTCACCGACGCGCTCCGTATCGAGTTGGAAATCGACCCGTGCGGCGTCTCCGCCACGACGATCCATCCGGGCGGCATCGCCACCAACATCGCCAGGGACGCCCGCGTGGACGACAGCGTCGCTGACGTCGCGGGGTCGACCGAAGAGGCGATGGTCGAGTTCGACAAGTTCCTACGAACCCCTCCTGAGAAGGCGGCGCGCCAGATTTTGAAGGCGGTGGAGCGCAACCGTCGAAGGGCTTTGATCGGCCCCGACGCCGTGGTTTTTGACGCCGTCTCGCGTCTACCTGCGGGCCTGTACCAACGGGTGCTGGCAGGCGGGGCCCGCCTCCAACGCCGAGAGCGTGCGCCTGACGCCCCGTAGCCGACCGCGTTGGTGCCCAGCCAAGGCGCGTTGCGAGGGTGCTCGCTCAGTCGGTGTGGATGAGGGCACGCTGAACGATGGCAGCGCAGTCTGCGGCGGGCGCCAGCGTGCCGAAGGCACGACCTCCTTCTGTTCCCAGTCGGCTCTCCACGAACGCATCGGCCACCTCCGGTGGCGCATGGCGGATCAACAATGATGCCTGCAACGCCAGCGCCAGCCGCTCGACCACGAGGCGGGCGCGACGCTGCAACTCTGCGGGCCGGTCCAGCAGCGCCTGGAGTTGGGTGAGCGCAATCTGAAGCGTCGGGGACACTTCGGCCGCCGGTCGGAGTTCGGCCAGCAGCGCCGCTGTGGATTCGGGCGATCGCTCCATGCTCCTCAGCACGTCCAGGCAGATCACATTGCCTGAGCCCTCCCACACTCCGTTGAGCGGGCTCTGGCGGAAGAGGCGGGGCATGGGCGACTCCTCAACGAATCCATTTCCGCCGAAGCACTCCAGCGCCTCTGCGGCATGCACCGGAGCGCGTTTGCAGATCCAGTACTTCAAGACCGGCGTGGCCAAGCGGGCGATCAAACGGGCGTGGTCATCGCCGCGTGCCGCAGCGTCGAACAGGCCGGCCAGCCACATGGCCGAGGTGGTGGCGGCCTCGGACTCGAGGGCCAGGTCGGCCAGGACGCAACTCATCAGCGGGTGATCGACCAGGGTGGTGCCGAACGTGGCTCGATGCCGGGCGTGCCAGATGGCCTGGGCAGTGCCTTGGCGCATGATCGACGTGGCGCCCAGCACACAGTCCAGCCGGGTGTGGTTGACCATCTCGATGATGGTGGACACCCCACGGCCCTCATCGCCCACCCGCCGAACCCAGGCCCCGTCGAACTCCATCTCGCTCGATGCATTGGAACGGTCGCCGAGCTTGTCCTTCAACCGTTGAATGGCGATGGCATTGCGCGTGCCGTCCGGGCGCCATCTGGGCAGCAGGAAGCAGGTGAGTCCGGCGTCGGTCTGAGCCAGGGTGAGAAATGCATCGCTCATCGGCGCCGAGCAGAACCACTTGTGGCCGGTGATGAGGTACTCGTCACCGGCCAGGTGGCGTGCGGTCGTGGTGTTGGCCCGCACATCGCTGCCGCCCTGCTTCTCGGTCATGGCCATGCCGCAGGTCAGGCCCGACTTCTGGTCAGCGGGGACGAACCGGGCGTCGTAGGTGCCCGAGGTGAGGCCGGGCCGCCACTCGTCGAACAGGTCTGGGGCGTGCCGCAGCGCAGGCACGACGGAATAGGTCATCGAGGTCGGGCAGATGTGGCCGCCATCGGTTTGATACCAAACCATCACCTTGGCGCAGCGTGCCACGTGGGCGCCCGGCGTGGTTTGGCCCCAGGGGACGGCACCCAGCCCCTCACCGATGGCCACCTTCATCAGCGCGTGGTAGGCGGGGTGAAAGCGCACCTCGTCAATGCGGTGGCCGTATCGGTCGTGGGTGAGCAACTGGGGAGGGTTGGCGTTTGCGGCGCGGCCCCACTCCTGGGCCTCGGCCCCACCCGCCAGCGCACCAAGACGTTCCAGCGCGTCGGTTGCCCACGCAGCGCCCTCGCGGTTCAACGCCTCGACCAGAGCCGGATCGGCGCCGAACACGTTGTAGCCGACAAGCGGCGTGGCCTGGTTGGTGACCGTGTGGGTGACCATGAGATCAAGTTAGCCGGCCAGCCACCCGAGCGGAGCGCGAACATGGTTGCACGACTGGCCGGCTCGCCTGCCGAGGGCCATATGGCCACCTTCATTGGTTCGGCGGCGGGCCGAAAGGAAAGCTGTGAGCCGACGTTGACCGGGGAGAGCCATGAACGAGATCTCAGACCAACACGAAATCGCCGGTCGCGAAACCGACCCCGTTGTCCTTCGACCGTTGGAGACGTCCACCGGCCCGGCTGACTCGTTGGGCGCGAGCTTTCGAGCCACCGAGGTGCCCGCATGGTCGTCGCCCCGACGGCTTCGTGCCGTCAACGCGGCGGCGCGGCGCCTTGCCTCACCCCGCCTTGCCACCGACCCACTGGAGATCCGCGCGGTCATCGACCGGCTGGCCCGACTTCAGCCGCCGCCTCACGGTGTGGTCACCCGACGTGGCACCGTGGCCGGTGTACCCGGCGAATGGGTACTGCCCAAGAAGATGAGTGGCACCAACACGTTGCTGTACCTGCACGGCGGGGGATACATCGCGGGCGGACCCCACACTCACCGATCGTTGGTGGGTGCGTTGGCCCGACGTCTAGGCCACCGGGCATTCGTCCCGGACTATCGGCTGGCCCCGGAGCACCGATATCCCGCAGCACTCGACGATGCCCGCTCGGTGTACGACCATCTCGTCGTCGACGTTGGGGAGCGTTCGCTGGTCGTGGCGGGCGACAGCGCCGGAGGTGGCCTGGCGACGGCGTTGTTGCTGGATCGACGCGACGCCGGGGTGGCCATGCCGGCGCGCTTGGCCCTGATCTCGCCATGGGTCGACCTGACCGGGCCACACGCCGAGGCCATCGAGAGCCGAGCCGCCACGGATGTGGTCATGCGGGCCGACCAGATTCGAGCGGCTGCCCGCTCCTATGCCGGCGATGACGTGGCGGCACCCGGCGCGTCGCCGCTCTGGGCCGATCTGAGTGGTCTGCCAAGCACGCTGGTCCAGGTGGGGTCCGCGGAACTGCTCGGGGTTGAGGGGGAGATATTGGCCGGGCGCATGGCCGCGGTTGGTGTGCCGGTGCGCCTGGAGGTGTGGCAACACATGGCGCACGTTTTTCAGACGGTGCCGGTGCTGAAGGAGCAGCGGCCGGCGCTGGACCGGCTGGCGGCTCACCTGCTGGGCTCGGATGGCGATTCAGGGGATCGGGCCCAACTACCATGATCTGCCATGGGAATCGGCTCAACTGGTTACAACATCCTCAACGTCCTGCACATCCTGTGCGCAGTGGTGGCCTTCGGGCCGCTGTTTCTGTATCCGTCCCTGCAGCGGGCCGGCGCAACCGCTCAGATCGCCAAACTGCACCTCTACATGGTCATTCCGGCCATGGTGCTCCTGTGGGTCTTCGGCATGGGTTTGGTGGGCATGTCCGACGAGGCGATTCAAATGTCCGACGTCTGGATCTCAGGGGGCCTCGGTGCGTGGCTGGTGGCGCTGGGTGTCAGCGTGTTTCTGGTTCGCCCGGCGCTGACCGAGGTCGGTGATTCGGCCAAGTCCAAGCTGGCGGCCGGTACCGGCGTCATTCACCTGATGTTGGTGATCGGCCTCTACTTCATGGTGTTCAAGCCATGATCACGTTCACCGACGAGCACGAACTGTTCCGCTCGACGGTCCGCGGGTTTGTCGAGACCGACATCAACCCCCATGTCGACGAGTGGGAGACAGCGGGGACCTTCCCGGCCCGGGAACTGTTCACCAAGATGGGTGCCCTCGGGCTGCTCGGTCTGGAATACGACGAGGTGGTGGGCGGCGGCGGCGCCGACCACCTCTACACCCTGATCCTGTTCGAGGAGCTGGGCCGGTCCGAGTCGATGGGCATTCCGATGGCCATCGGCGTGCAGACCGACATGGCCACCCCTGCGCTGGCGGCGTTCGGCTCCGCCGAGCTGAAACAGCAGTACCTGGTGCCTGCCATCACCGGTGAAGCGGTGGCGGCGATTGCAGTCACCGAACCCGACGCAGGCTCCGACGTGGCCGCGCTGACCACCCGTGCGGTGCGCGACGGCGACGACTGGATCATCTCCGGCGCCAAGCTGTACATCACCAACGGCACCCAGGCCGACTGGCTGTGTGCGTTGGTGCGAACCTCCGACGAGGGCGGCTCGCGCGGGGTCAGCCAGATCGTCATCCCCACCGACGTTGCCGGGTTCTCGGTAGCGCGCAAGCTGGACAAGCTGGGCATGCGCGGCTCGGACACCGCCGAGCTGGTCTTCGACGAGGTGAGGGTGCCGGTCGCCAACACGATCGGCGAGATCGGCCGTGGCTTCCCCCAGCAGATGCAGCAGTTCCAGAACGAGCGGCTCGTTGCGTCCTACCAGGCGGTTGGGGCGATGGAGCACGCGCTGGAGCGCACCCGCGACTATTTGCACCAGCGCCAGGCGTTCGGCGCCCCGTTGTCCGCCAACCAGTACCCGCAGTTCACGCTCGCCGAGCTGACCGCCGAGATGGAGATGGTGCGGTCGCTCAACTACCGGGCCGCGGCCGCGATGATCGCCGGTGAGGACGTCACCCGGCTGGCGACGATCGCCAAGCTGACCTCGGCCCGCTCGCTGCGGCGGGTGGCCGACTGGTGCCTCCAGTTTCACGGCGGCATCGGCTTCATGGAGGAGACCTGGACCGCCAGGTTCTTCCGGGACGCACGGCTGTGGTCGATCGGTGGTGGGGCCGACGAGGTCATGTTGCGCCAGCTGGCCCGCATGGACGGCTACGCCCCCAGGTAACGCAACCTCACCGACGCGCAACGGGGCCGTTTCCGCGCGTTGAGCTAGGGTGACACCACCAACCGGGGAGCTCGAAGTACGGGCTGAGAGGGCGGATGTATCCGCCGACCCGCAACCTGAACTGGGTAATGCCAGCGGAGGGAGTCATGGTCGCCATCATCGTTGTGGGGGGCGTTGCCCCGTCGTCTGCGCCGCCATTGCCATCCAACCCGGTGCTCACCGTGGCTGCCGATGGCGGGCTCGATGTTGCGGCGGCACTTGCGATCGAGGTGGATTTGGTGGTCGGCGACCTTGATTCGGTCGACCCCGCCGGCCTGGCTGAGGCGCGCGAACGCGGGATGGAGGTCCGCCGGTTTGCCGCCGCCAAGAACCACACCGACCTGGAGCTGGCCATCGACGCGGCGCTGGAAGTGGAACCCTCCGAGCTGGTGATCGTCGGCGGCGGGGGCGGGCGTCTTGATCACCTCATCGGAGTGCTGGCGGCATTGGCAGGCGCTGCCGGACGGGGAGCCAACGTCACCGGTTACGTCGGCACCGATTTGATCTGGCTGGTGGGCGCCGAGGTTTGCCTGGACATCACCGCGCCTCCCGGAACCACGCTCTCGCTGATGCCCCTTGGAGGCCCGGCCACTGTGAGGCGGGCAATCGGGCTGCGCTGGCCGCTCAGCGGGGTGATGCTCTCCCCATGGGAAGCACTTGGCGTCAGCAATCTGACCGAATCACCGGAGGTCTCGATCGAGGTGAGCGACGGTGTCGTGGCTGTGATTGCGCCCGGCCCGGAGACTCCCGCCCGCACCCACCGCCCGCCTTTGGTCACCGGGCTGGTCGGCACCTCCCATCCGGTCGGGTGCTTCCGCACCACCAGACCGCCTTCGTCCCCCCAACCTGGAGAACCCCGATGAGGCGAGCCCCGTCACCCCCTGAGGCACGGCGTTCACGCACACATGACCTGACAGCGGTCGGCGCTGCGGCCCGGTCCCGTCCGCAGCGGCCGCTCGGCCGGCTTGCGGCGGTCGGCGCCCTCGTCGTTGCCGCGCTGCTTGTCGCCTGTGGTGACGACACCACGGCGACGAACGACGGCAATCCACCTGATGCGACCGGCGACGTGCAACTTCTGACCTACGACGCATTCGCGCTGGATGACACCACCGCAGCTGCGTTCGCCAAGCAGTCGGGGCGGGACATCGCGCTGCTGCAACAGGGTGACGCAGGGTCGATGACCGCCAGGGCGGTGCTCTCGGCCGGCAGGCCGGAGGGCGACGTGCTGTTCGGTGTCGACAACACGTTGCTCACCCGCGCGCTCGCAGCCAAGCTGTTCGAGCCGCTGCCCAAGGACATCCTCGAGCTGGTGCCGCAGGGCTACCGGGTGGAGGGCCCGGGGGGAGACACCGTGGTCGCCATCGACTCCGGCCAGGTGTGCGTCAACGCAGACCAGGCCTGGTTTGATGAGCGGAACCTGGCGGTGCCGACCTCGCTGGAGGACCTGACCGATGCCAGGTACCGAGGCCTGCTGGTGACACAGAACGCAGCGGCCTCCTCGCCTGGCCTCGCCTTTGTGCTGGGCACGATCGCCCACTTCGGGGAGGATGGTTGGCAGGACTACTGGAAGGCGTTGAAGGCCAACGGCGTTCGCATCGCCGCCGACTGGTCCGATGCCTACGAGGCGGCCTACACCGTCTCGGGCGGCGACCGTCCGTTGGTGGTGTCGTACGGATCCAGCCCACCGGCCGAGGTGTTCTACTCCGAGGGCAAACGGACCAGGCCGCAGAGCTCGGTGATCGAGGCCACCTGCGTCGAACAGGTGGAATATGCAGGCGTACTGGCGGGCACAAAGCGGCCTGAGGCAGGGCGGCAACTGGTGCGCTTCATGCTTGAAGACGACTTCCAGCGAGCGATTCCACTCTCCAACTTCGTGTTTCCCATTCGTGATGTGCCGGTGCCCGAGGTGTTCGAGCGGTTTTCGGTGAAGTCACCCGACCCGCTGCGGCTCGACCCGACCGATATCGCCACCAACCGGGACCGGTGGACCGAGGAATGGCGAACGATCACCGGATGACCTCTGTCCGGCGCAGCGTGCGCTCGGCAGCGGCGCTGGCGCCGACCTGGACGCTGATCACCCTCGGCGTGTTGGTGCCGTTGGCGGCGCTGATGTGGGGGGCACGCACGGGCATTGCCGGGTCGGTCGATTCGTCGGTTTCCATCGGTGCCCGCCTGGCCCGAACCGGTCGGGTCACGCTGATCCAGGCCGGTGCCTCCACCGTGGCCACGCTGGTGGTCGGGCTTCCGGTCGCATGGGTGCTCGCCAGGTTCCGGTTCTTCGGCCGTGGCCTGATTCGGGCGCTGGTCGCCGCACCGTTCGTGTTGCCAAGCGTGGTCGTTGGCGCAGCGGTCCTGGCGCTTGCGGGGCCTTCTGGGCCGTTCGGCTCGTTTGCCCCACAACCGGGATCGGCCGGATCGCTGGCGCTGGTGGTCTTCGCCCATGTCGGGTACGAGTTGATCGTGGTGGTGGTCATCGTGGGAGCGCGGCTCGAGTCGATGCCTTCGACACACATGGAGGCGGCGCGAACGATGGGCGCCGGGTCGTGGCGCCGCGGCGCTTCCATCGTCGTGCCGCAGGTGCTGCCCGCGGTTGCCGGCGCCGGGGCTCTGGTGTTCCTCCTGACGGCAGGGTCGCTGGGGGTGGTGTTGGTGCTCGGCGGCCCCCGCTGGGGCACCCTCGATTCGGAGGTCTGGTACTTGGGCACTCAGCTGCTCGATCTCAAGGGTGCCGCGGTTCTGGCGCTGGTTCAGGCTGCCGCGGTGGTGGTGGTGGGCCTGGTGGCTGCGGTGGTTCGGCGGGGAGGACAATCCGGTCGGCCGGGCGTCCACGCTGTCGAGTGGAGCGGAGGTGGCACTACGGGTGCACGCGCTCCACGGGGTGGGGAGTGGGCGCTGGTGATCGCAGCGTTGGGCCTGGTGGCGGTGTTCAGCGTGGCGCCCTTTGTGGCATTGGCGACCCGTTTGGGTTCGGTGAGTGCTCAAGGCTTCGGAAGGTTGTGGACCGACGGCGGAAGGGGCATCCCACCGCTGGGTCCGGCTGCAGGCCGCTCGCTGGCGTACGCCGTGGTGGTCGCATTGGTTTGCACGGCGGCTGCGCTGGGGGTGGGCCTGGCGGCCCGTGAAGGACGCGGAAGCCGCACCCAGGGTGTCATCGCATTGCCCGTTGGGGTCTCGGCTGCAGCGGTGGGCCTTGGGGTGGTGTTGATGTCGCTGATCGGCCCTGTTGACCTGCGGGGCAGCGTCGCAGCGGTGGTGCTGGTGCAGGCGGCCATGGCCCTGCCGTTCGCCGGCGGAGTGATCGTTCCGGTGCTGACGGCGGTCCCGAAGCGCCTGGAGGAGGCTGCGGCCACCCTGGGAGCCGGCGTGTCACAGCAGCGACGTCGGGTGGTGGTTCCCCTCGCCGCCGCCGGCATTGCAGGAGGCGCTGCCCTGGCGGCTGCTGCTGCGCTGGGCGAGTTTGGTGCGTCGACGTTCGTGGTGCGCGGCGATGCGCCCACCCTGCCCACGCTGGTAGGACGTCTCTTGTCTCGCCAGGCGCCGGAGGCGGTGGCCACGGGGACACTGGTTGCGGCCGTCTTGGGCCTGCTCTGCGGGCTGTTGGTGGTGCTGGCCCAGAGCCTGGCCCGGCGTGCCCACGAGGGACCGGAGCCGTAGAGTTGCCCCCCGTGCAGGTGACCGCTTCGATCGAGACGCCGCTGGAACCGTCGGCGCTGTTCCCGCGAATCAACAAGCTGGAGCACTACCCGCCCTGGCTCGACATCATCCAACGTGTGGACGCCGCCGAGTCGCACCCGGACGACGAGGGCCCTGCATGGACCGTGGACCTGGGCACCCGGGTGGGTCCGTTGCAGCGCTCGAAGCGACTGCGCATGGTTCGCACCGTGTGCCACGACCCGGTGGAAGTGCGCTTCGAGCGGCGAGAACACGACGGCCGTGACCACAGCCCCTGGGTGCTGTCGGCCAACATCGACCCTTGGGGCCCGCAGGGTTCTTGTCTGGCGATGGAGCTCAGCTACGGCGGCTCGATGTTCGGCCCGGTACTCGAGCGGCTACTGCAGCGGGAGATCGATGCCGGCCGCCCCAGGCTGTTGGCATGGCTGACGGCGGAAGAAGACACCGATCAACGTATGTGACCGGGTCGAGGGGCGCAGCTAGCGTCCAGTCGATGCTGGTCATCACCAACGAGCTCGAACGCTTTCGGAGCGATACCGACGCCCTCGCCCGCCGGGACAGTCGATTCCTCCGGGCCGCCGTGCGGGGTCCGGTGGTTCAGCCCGAGCATCTGGAGGCCGCGCTGGGGCTGATCCTGGCGCTCACCGGCATGTCGATGTCCGAGGAGGGCCGCAGGACGCTCAAGGTGGTCGAACTGGGCGTCGATTCGGGCGCAACCGGTGGTTCTCCCAGTATCGGGATCGACGATGGGTCGGCTCGCGCCAACCTGTTGCGGGCCCTGGTGGCCAGCGGCTTTTCGGCGTTTGACCGGTCGGACCGTTGGCTCGATCACGTCACCGACGACGCGGTCGCCGATCGGTGGGCGCAGGTGCGGGACAACCTCCGTCGCGACCTGGCGTTCATCGAGGCGTGTGGCGTCGATCCCGACGTCTACACCCAGATTCAGCGTGCATCGCTGTATTTCTCCAGCCGCCTGACCTCCGACACCACGTCGGACGGGGCGAGGGCGCTGCTTGACGCGCACCTGCTGGTGGCCAGTGCGGTCGACCTGCAGGTCGATTCGGCCCAGGTCCGGCTGCTGGCCCGCATGGACAACCCGGTGCTCATCCAGGTCGCTCCCGGTGTGGAGTCGACGGGTCTTCTCGGGGTGCTGGAAACCATCGACCGACTGCGTAACCCGGGTCGGGTCATCGTGTCGCTCCAGCCCGCCGGTTCGGACGCCGCATCCCTCTCCGAGTTGGTCAACGGTGTCGCAGCGGTGCGGCCGGGCACCACCTGGGTTGGCAATCCGGCGGTCGAGCTGGGCACGCCCGGCGGCGGCGCCGTCGACGGGGCCGCGGTCAGGGTTCGCACCGAGGCGCTCTCCGAGTTGGTTGACGCCGCCGGATCCCATCTGGCCGGTTTCGACATTGAAGTACACGCCGACCGGATCGGCGAGGCGGCCGTGGTGCTGGCTGCGTTGGGCTACGACCGGTGACGACAACCAGCTTCGAACGCACCGGGCAGGACTCGACGCTGCTGGTGGTGGGTGGCGCCGGTGCCACCGGTCATTGGGTGGTGCGGCACCTCGGTTCGCGTCTGAAACTTGCCGACGGCTTCGTGCCGGCCCGCATCCTGGTGGCCGACACCGACCCGGATGTGGTCGATCGGCTGCCGCCGGCGTCCTCCGGTGGTCCAGTGCTGGAAGCGGTTCATCTGGTGATTTCCGCCGATGGCCACGAGGCCACCGAGGCAGGGGTCTCACTGGCCCACCTGGCCGCCGGAGCCGCTGAGGTGTGGGTCGCGGTGGGCCCGGACGACCTGATGCCGGTCGCCGGCTCGATCGCCCCCGGCCTGGCCGGTGGCACCACGCCGTTGCTGGTCTTCTCCGCCGCTCAGGTGGAAGCCGTCGAGGCGTTTGTCGGGGTCACCGCACCGGAGGCGCTGGTCGGCCTGCACGTGTTGGTGGGGCCCGACACCCCGTCGGCGGTTGGACACACCGCAGTGGTGTGCGTCGATCCCGAACTGGGCGGTGAGGGCGGGCAGCGCACCCGCACCCTTGCGATGCTGGCCGATGCCGGTATGCGCCCCGTGCTGCTCAGCCCCACCGACCACGACAGGGCCATGGCCTGGGTGGAGGGCGTCAGCGAGTACGTCCTGCTGGCATTGGGGGCCGCATTGGTCGACTCGGGTGTTCCGTTGGAATTGCTCTGGGAGGTGCGCACCCCGACGTTCCAGCTCCTGTCGGCGTTGGTGGCACGCACCTACGACACCGTGCGCTTTGAACAGGTGGCCGGCGCGCAGCTGAGCGCCTCGCGCACCGACCCGTTGGTGCGCGAAAGCCTGCGTCGCTCGATTGCCGACCTGGCCCGTCGGGTGGATCCGGTGACCGGGGCCACCACCGGCGAGCTGATCGCCGAACTGGATCGCGTGGCCCGGGGGTTGCCCACCTGGTTTCGTCGCACCCTTGCCCAAGGCTCGGAGGGCGCAGTCGAGGCCGTGCGCAGCACCGAACGGCAGTTGATGATCGCGTCCCGGGTCGCCTCGATGGTGGGCGTCCGTCGCCTGTCGGGAGGCCGCCCCACCCACGTGGGTCGGGTGATTGCGGCCGATGACGACCAGTTGGAACTCGACGATCGGCTGGTGGAGACACCGCATGGCGCCGTCGTGGTCGATACCCCGTGGGCGGAGGAGTTTCTCGCCGCAATCGGCATCGACGCCAGAGTCGGGCCGGTGTCGCTTCGGGTGCACAACCATGCCACGGTCACCGGAGCCGAGCTGGACGCGTGGCGCCACGAGCACCTGGCTCGCTACCGGCTGGTGGTCAGCGTCGACTGGCGGGTGGAGGAGTCCCCCAATGTTGACCTTGGTGAGGCGGTTTCGCTGCTGGCGCCTCCCTCGGTCGAGTCGGTGGAGGTCACCGACACCTACGTCGCCGACGGTCTCACACGGGTCACCGTCGAGGCCCGGGTGCGCATCGATCACCCGCCCGACGGCGTCGTGACGACGTGGACCAACGCGCTGGCCCGACTGTTGAAGCCCGAGGTGACCGTTCGTCACTCCGTGCCCGGCGCCGCCGCGCCGGGCCCAGGCACGGCGCCGTCGATCTGAATCGGAGAATGGCACATGGCTGACAACCCGACCGGCCCGAGGATCCGTCCGGAGGTCCACGCCGGTGCCCCGTATCGGCCCGGCCGCGCGGCAACCGGGGTCGACGTCGTCAAGCTGTCGTCCAATGAGTTGCCCACCGCGACGACGGTGGCGGCCGTAGCCGCTGCAGCGGCCGCCGGCGAGGGGGCCAACCGCTATCCCGACCCGACGACCGGAGCGCTTCGACAGGCACTCGCCGCCCACCACGGCCTCGACGCCGCCCAAGTGAGCGTCGGCGCCGGTTCGGTGGCGTTGATCAGCGAGGCGATCACCGCCACCAGCTCGGAGGGCCACAGCGTGGTCCATGGGCTGCCCTCGTTCGAGGCCTATCCACAGCTCGTTCGCCTGGCCGGTGCCAGGTCGGCGGAGGTGCCCAACGACGCGTCCAGGCTTGACCCGAACGGGTTCGTCACGGTTGCCAACGTCGAAGATGCCCGGCTGGTGCTGATCGCCAATCCGAACAATCCCACCGGCACCGCCTGGAGGACCGATGAGGTGCTCAGCGTGCTCAACGGTGTTGCGTCGGACACGATGGTCGTGCTGGACGAGGCCTACCACGAGTTTGTCACCGATCCCGACGTGCCCGACGGGGTCGCACTGTTGGCGGATCACCCCAACCTGGTGGTGCTGCGCACGTTCTCCAAGGCGTGGGGTCTGGCGGGGCTGCGGATTGGCTATGCCATGGGCGCGTCCGAAGTGATGGCGGCGCTGGACGCGGTGCGCCTGCCGTTCTCGGTCTCTGCTCCCGCCCAGGCCGCAGCGCTGGCGGCGTTGGGTGAGCGCACGGCGATGGAGGCGGCGGTGGCGTCGGTGCTGGCCGAGCGGGCTCGCCTCCTCGAGGGCCTGAACGCCGCCGGTTGGACGATGCCCGACAGCCAGGCCAACTTCGTGTGGTTCGGGGTGGGGGAGCGGGCCGTCGAGCTCGGCGACCGTCTCGAGGCCGCCGGCATCATCGCCCGGGTGTTCCCCGGTGTGGGTGTTCGTCTCACCGTGGGCACGGCTGCCGACACCGACCGCATCCTGGCCGGTCTGTCCACACCGATCTGAGGCGCGACGGCCTACTCGCCCGGCGACATGTTCGACGGTTGAGGGCGGAGTGGGCTGATGCGGTCGGCCTCAAGGCGACCACCAGGACGGCGAACGACCACAAACATCACCGCGGTGCCGGGTTGCACCTCACGGGTGCCGTCCACCAGGGCGGTGCAGTGAAACGGCCAGTCGCCGCCGGTCGCTCCCAGGATGGTGCCCAGGCACGCGTGTGAATCGAACGCCTCCACCACGCCGTGCTGCGGGCCGACGGGCGGGAAGACGATGGCGGCGGCGTTCATGGGAGGGGCGTCACTCAGGCGTCGTCGGCATCCGACGAGGCCGCGCTGCCGTCGGCCTCACCGGCAGCGGCGGCTGCGTATTGATCCTTCACCTGCACGAAGGCCATCTGAATTTGGCTCTGTGCCTGGTTGAGCACCGGGCCGGCCTCGCCAAGGCGGTCGCCCACCCGCTCGAGTACGGCGCGGAGCGCGTCGATGGCCAGGGCGGCGTCCTCGAATGCCGGTGGCTGACGGCTGAGGTGGATGGCGCCCAACTCATAGAACCCCATCAGGTGGTTGGCGATCACCTCGGATGCAGGGGTCTCGGCCAGCCGGGCGCGGGTCTCGGCCATCTCGGCGACGGCGGCCTCGGCCTGGGCCCGCTCCTCCGGGCTGAGCGAGTCGAGGTCGATGCCCAGCTGCTCGGCCTGAGCCTTCAACTCGGAGGCGGAAAGCGGTGAGCCGTCGGCGGCTCCCGACGCTCCGGCGGGCGCCTTTGAGGCCTCCGTCGGTGCCCCAACGGGTTCGGTCGGGGGTGTGGGGCTCTCGCGCTCGACGTTGCGTTCGCCGTCCGGGGTCCAAAGGGTGGGCATGGTGGTGTCTCCAGGGAGGTTGCCGAATGGAACATCGACGGCGCCGCGGCGCCGTGACCGTGGGGCGCGAGGGTACGCCGCGTGCCCGTCCGGAGTCAGACCGAGCAGGGTGGGGGCCAGTTGGCGGGTGCGAGGGCGGGTGGGTGAGATGGTGGCAATGCCCGGCAGGTGGTGGCTGATGTCCGGGTACTGGTAGGGTGGCCGCTCTTACAACAGGAAGCGGGGCGTGCCCCCACCTGGGAAGCGCTTGAGCTGCCCGGGTCAATCCGTCGGCGTTTGACCTTGTCGAGCCCGGAGGTGCGGTTTCTTGAAGACGCGCCCGGCTCTGAGCAACGCTTTGGCTCGGGAGTGGCTCCACGTTGGTGGAGTGAGAACCGGCTGCTTCGGTGGCCGCATCCCATACCCGCAGTGCCAAGCACTGCTGCCGTTTCGAAAGGACGTGCATTGCTGAGGAGTGATCGGTCATAGCACCGCCAGCCGACGAACCACGGATCAACGACCGGATTCGAGCCCGCGAAGTGCGGGTCATCGATCAGGACGGCGAGCAACTCGGAATCCGCCCCTTGCCCGAGGCCTTGAACCTTGCACGAGACCGGGATCTGGACCTGGTGGAGGTGGCCGACAAGGCCAAGCCACCGGTTGTCCGCATCATGGACTACCGCAAGTTCAAGTACGAGGAGCAGCAGCGGGTCAAGGAATCCCGCAAAAAGTCGACCAACATCGTGGTCAAGGAGATGAAGTACCGCCCCAAGATCGGGGTGGGCGACTTCGACACCAAGACCCGCAAGGTGACCGAGTTCCTCGAAGAGGGGCACAAGGTCAAGGTCACGATCATGTTCCGTGGTCGAGAGATGCAGCACCCCGAACTGGGCAGGAAGATTCTGGACCGCATCGCCGAGCAGGTGAAGAACCTGGCCCGGGTCGAGAACCCGGCTCGCCAGGACGGTCGCAACATGACCATGGTGCTTGGCCCGGACAAGAAGGCGCAGGCGGCCTATGCCGCCGAACTGAAGAAGGCCGAGGCCGAAGCTGCTGCTCAGGCGGCGGCAGAGGCCGAGGTGGCGACACCGGCCCCGACGCCCGTCGAGGCCGATACCTCCTCCGAGACCGAGTTGGTCGAGGTCGAACCGGTCGAGGCTGACTCAAGCGAGACCGTCGCCGCTGCCATCGAGTAGCTGGTCAACCGGTATCAACCGACCAGCACCATCCACCCACGAAGAGATGCCGCCCGCCGAGATGGTGGGCGACGACCCGGCCCAGCGCCGGAAGGAGCAATCGCCATGCCGAAGATGAAGACGCACCGCGGTGCCAAGGCCAGGTTCAAGGTCACCGGGTCGGGCAAGGTCATGCGCCGGCACCGGGGCAAGAACCACCTGCTGTCCAAGAAGTCGGCCGCTCGCAAGCGTCGGCTGGGCAGGGAGGCCGAAGTCACCGGTGGCGATAAAGACAAGGCACTTCGCCTGCTGGGTAAGCGCTGAGCAGTTTCTGAAATGGGGCACCGTCCCCACTGAATCCCCCACATTCGTTCGAGAGTAAAGGAGCCCCGACATGGCACGTGTCAAGAGAGCCGTCCACGCCCGCAAGAAGCGCCGCACAGTAATGGAGCGGGCCAAGGGCCACTACGGCAACCGCAGTCGCACCTTCAAGGCCGCAAATGAATCGGTCATGCACGCCGGGCAGTACGCCTACCGTGACCGCCGGGCCCGCAAGGGTGAGTTCCGCAAGCTGTGGATCCAGCGCATCAACGCCGGGTGCCGCGCCGAGGGCATGAGCTACTCGCGTTTCATCGCCGGTTTGAAGGCCGCCGAGGTCGAGGTGGACCGCAAGGTGCTCGCCGACCTTGCAGTGCACGAACCGGCAGCCTTCGCCGCACTGGTGGAGGTTGCTCGGAACGCTGATGTGGCCACCCACCAGGCTGCGTCCTGAAGCGGTCTCACGTCGATCCCCAACGGGCCGCCGAAGTGCGGACCATCGGGGCCAAACACCCACACATCATCGAACTGCGGCGCCTCGTGGGGCGTCGTAGTTCGCGTCTTGATGCGGGTGTGGCCGTGGTGGAGGGCCCCAAGGTGCTCGGCGAACTGATCAAGGTGGGCTCGCCGGTGCAACGGGTGCTCTACGACGTTGCCTCCGCTTCGACCGAGTCGATAGCCGACGTGATCGTGGCTGCGGACCGGGCCGGTATTCCTCTGGAGGCGGTCGGTCGGGGCGTACTGGACAAGGTGCTCGACTCGACCACCCCGCAGGGTGTGGCGGCGCTGGTTCCCCGCCCCCAACACGATCTCGCAGCGTTGGCCGGTGCCACCGCCGGTGGGGCGCCAACGTTGGTGGCGGCCGGGGTGCAGGACCCGGGCAACCTGGGCGCACTCGTCCGCGTTGCTGCGGCAGCCGGCAGCCCCGCACTGGTGTGCGACCGAGGCTCGGCGGACCCTTGGGCTCCCAAGGCCTTGCGGGCCTCCACCGGCTGGGCTCTTCGCTTTCCAGTGGTGGAGACCGACGACCTGCTCGACACCCTTTGCCGTCTCAGGGACGACGGCGTGACGGTGGTGTTGGCCGCTCCCGGTGGGCCCGCCCACGACGAGATCGGCTGGATGAGTCCCACCGCGCTGGTGATGGGCTCGGAGGGTCAGGGAGTGGACCCGGCGGTCCTGGCCGAGTTCCCCGACCGCGTGTCGATCCCGATGGCGGGTGGGGTCGAGTCCCTCAACGTGGCCACTGCCGCCGCGGTGGTGGCCTTCGAGGCCGCTCGCCAGGCCCGCGCCGGCGACTGAGATACTCAGCGTCCATGCGCGAGGCGGTGCGCACGTGGCTTGGAGACCGCCACGTCAACGATGGCGACGCGATGCACTTCCCGGCGGCCGGGTTCGTCGAGGTGCGCCCGCCCCGAACCTGAGCACGGATTCGGCCTCAGTCCGCGCAGCCGCGATGATGGTGCGATGACCGACGAGGCCTCGCAGGACGCTGCGACACGCATTGCCGACACCGGGCGGCAGGTGGTGGCCGCCGCCGAGACGCTCGCCGACCTTGCAGTGTTGGAAACGACCCTCCTGGGCAAGAAGAGCGAACTGTCGCTGGCCCGTCGTTCGCTGGGTTCGATGGAGCCGGATCAACGCAAGGAGGCGGGGGCCGCATTCAACGCCACCCGCGAGGCCTTGGGCGACGCCATCGAGGCCCGCCGGGCGGAGCTGGCCGATGCCGAGCTGCGGGCGACCCTGGATGCCGAGGCGCTGGACCTCACCCGTTATGTCGAACCGGTCGAGCGCGGCCACGTCCACCCGGTGACCGCCACCCGGGAACGTCTTGAGGACATCTTCGTCGGCCTTGGTTTCGAGGTGGTCGAGGGCCCCAACCTCGAGACCGATTGGTTCAACTTCGGCGCGCTCAACATTCCTGCCCATCACCCGGCCCGGGGTATGCACGACACCTTTCACCTCGACGTGGGCGAACCCGGCGAGTACGTGCTGCGCACCCATACGTCGCCGGTGCAGATCCGCCACATGCGGGCGGTCACAGCGCATCGTGGGGGTCCACCGATCTATGCGGTCATGCCCGGGCGGGTCTACCGAAACGAGCGTACCGACGCCACCCACCTGGCAGCGCTGCACCAGCTGGAGGGGCTGGTCATCGACCGCCAGATCACGCTGGGCCATCTTGAGGGGACGATCGACACCTTCATTCGCGCGTATTTCGGGTCGGAGTTCGAGACCCGGTTCCGGCCGAGCTATTTCCCCTTTACCGAACCGTCCGCCGAGGTGGACATGCGGGTGCCGGGCGGGGAGTGGCTGGAAATCGCCGGCTGCGGCATGGTGCATCCCACCGTGCTACGCAACGGCGGTATCGACCCCGAGGAATGGTCGGGTTTTGCGTTCGGATTCGGTATCGATCGCCTGGCCAAGATGCGCCATGACGTCAGCGATATCCGGGAGTTTGTCGCCAATGACGTGCGCTTCCTGTCGCAGTTCTAACCAGTTACGGAGTTTCCTTTGAGAGTCGTCCTGTCCTGGATGTCCGAGTTCGCCGAGTTGCCCGACGACCCGGCGCGTATCGCCGAGGCCTGCGGCAACCTGGGGCTGTCGGTTGAATCGATCGAAACGGTTGGATCCAACCTCGCCGGCATCGTGGTGGGCAAGGTGCTCGAGGTTCGGGCCCACCCCGATGCGGACCGGATCCGGCTGGTCGACGTCGACGCCGGCGACGGCGAGGCGTTGCAGATCGCCTGCGGTGCCTCCAACCTTGAGGTGGGCATCCTGGTTCCGCTGGCCACGCTCGACACGGTGATGCCCGACGGCATGGAGATCGCTCGACGCAAGATGCGTGGGGAGTGGTCCAACGGCATGCTGTGCTCGGCCAAGGAGCTGGGCCTGGGCGACGACCACGCGGGCATTCTGCACCTCCCTGCCGACCTGCCCCTCGGCGCACCGGTGGGCGAGGCCTTGGGTGTGGTCGCCGACACGGTGATCGAGTTGGAGGTGGAGGCCAACCGTCCTGACGCGCTGTCGATGGCCGGGGTGGCCCGCGACCTGGCTGCGTATTTCGGAGTGCCGTTTTCGCTACCGGACCCGCAGGTACAAACGTCGGGCACCGACGCCACCGACCTGGCGTCGGTCCGCATCGAGGACACCGAGCTGTGCGGCCGGTTCGTGGCTCGCGTGTTGTCGGGCATCGATCCGACCGCCACTTCGCCCCGGTGGATGGCTCAGCGCCTGACCGCGGCCGGTATGCGGCCCATTTCTGCCGTGGTCGACGTGTCCAACTACGTGATGTTGGAGCTGGGGCAGCCAAGCCACACGTATGACCTGGCCAGGTTGCCGGGGGGTGCGCTGGTGGTGCGCGACGCCGTCGACGGCGAGACGATCGTGACCCTCGACGACGTCACCCGCACGCTGAGCGCAGGGGACGGCGTGATCTCCGACGGCGACGGTGCCGCCGTGGGCATCGCCGGGGTGATGGGCGGCGCCTCAACCGAGATCTCCGAGACGACCACCAGCGTGTTGTTGGAGCAGGCCTGGTGGCGCCCCGAGCGCGTGCAGGTGACCACCGACCGGCTCAATTTGCACTCCGAGGCCGGGACCCGATTTCGACGAGGCGCCGACGTGGAGTTGCCGCCGTTGGCCGCCCGTCGGGCCGCTCAGCTGCTGGTGGAGATCACCGGTGCCCGGTTGCATCCGGGTGTCATCGACGAGCGCGGGGCTGATACGACGCCGCCGGTCATTTCGCTGCGGACCGCCCAGGTGAACCGCATCACCGGCGGTTCGCTGACCGCCGAGCGCAGTGCCGGGCACCTGCGCTCGATCGGCTTCGAGGTCGACCGGTTCCAGGTTGATCAGGGCGCCGGAGAGCCTGAGAGCCTGCAGGTCACCGTGCCCTCATGGCGCACCGATGTGACCGAGGAGATCAACCTCATCGAGGAGGTGGCCCGCCTCGAGGGCTACAACACCTTCCCGAACGTCACCGTCACCTCCCCGTTCATCGGAGCGCTCACCCCGGCGCAGGCCGATACCCGCCTGCTGCGCCGCACCCTGGAGGGTCGGGGCCTCACCGAGGTGTCGCCACTGCCGTTCCTGTCGGCCGATGCGCTCAGGCGTTGCAACTTGGACGATGTTGGCGCGCCGGGCGTGCTCAACCCGTTGGTCGCCGACCAGTCGGTCCTCCGGCCGTCGTTGCTGCCGGGCCTGGTTGACACGCTGGCCGCCAACGCGCGCACCCGCTCGGTGGGGCTGTCGATCTACGAAATCGGCAGGGTGTTCCCCGGCCGGGAGATCGTCGCCGACCCGTTTGCGGCCGACACCGTGCTGGCGGGGGAGCGGACCGACCTGGCCGTCGCGCTCGGCGGCGCCGCGGCGCCGCAGGCGGTCCAGCTCCTCGGCGTGCTGTTGGACACGCTGGGATTCGCCGCCCCCGAGCTGGATCAGGCGCCTGACGCTCTACCGGGCGGACTGCACCCGACCCGATCCGCAATCGTCAGCCTGGCCGGCGTGCCGGTTGGTGATGTCGGGGAGGTGGACCCGGGCGTGCTGGGCGCCTCCGAGGTGCACGAGCGCGTCGCCTGGGTGCGTCTCGATCTTGGCGTGCTGCTGGCGCTGCCCCATCCTCCCGCCCAGGCCCAACCCGTCAGCCACTTCCCGGCGGCGGTGATGGACCTTGCCTTCGTCATCGATGCCGAGGTCCCGGCAGCGGTCCTGCGCCGGGCCTTGGCCGTGGCCGGCGGCGACCTGCTGGAACGCCTCAGCCTGTTCGACGAGTTTCGGGGTGGGTCGATCGGCGAATCCAAGAAGTCGCTGGCCTTTTCGGTGGTGCTGCGGGCGCAGGATCACACCCTCGGCGATGACGAGGTGACCGTTGCGAGGGCAGCGCTGCTTTTGGCGGCCGAATCCCTCGGTGCCGTGCTCCGCTCCTGATTCGGGGCCACGCCCACGCCTGACACGGACCGCCCACAAGCAGTGGTCGGTGCGGATGCCGAGGGCTCAGGCCTTGCCGTGATTGCGGCGACGGATCGCACCAAAGACAACCAGGTTGATCAGGTGGGTCACGCCGACGATGAGCAGCAGCAGAGCCACCCGGCTGATCAGTACCCGAATGGCCGCCTCGCCGCCTGACGGTATGCCGATGCCCACCATCAACATGGCCAAGGCCAAGGTGAACAGGGCCGAGCCCACCAGCATCATCTGGTTGACCGACCTGGCCTGGTCAGGATCCGGGAAAACGTCCTCAAGATAGGTCTGACCGCTCTCTCGCATCAAAGGGCCCAGTGCGGCCAGCAGCGCAATGGCCACCCCCAGGTAGACCACGGCCGAGATCACCAGCGAACCCATGCTCACGCCTCCTTGTTCGGGACGATCGGGGCCACCGCGGTTGGACCGTGCCCGACCGGTTCGTCGACGGCCGGACCGTCGGTGTCCGCTCGCTCCTCGGCGATGCGACGGCCGAGGTACCAGTAGGCACCGAGGTTGACGAAGAAGGCCGCTCCGACGAGTGCCAGCAGGCCCGCCAATCGGATGAACAACGACATGACGGCCTCTTCGGAGGTGTCAGCCGACCCGATCCCCATCAGGAACAAGGCAAGTGACATCGTGATCAGCGAGAGCCCGGTGACCAGCAGACGGTTGACCGCTTCGGCGCGTTCCTCCGTGCTGAACACGTGCGTCAGGTACTCCTTGCCGGACCGCTGCCACTGGGGGATCACGGCGATCACCAGGGCGAACGCGATCACCAGGTAGATGAACGTGGTCACGACGACGGCGTTCATTGCGCGTCGGCCATCAGAACGGCAGATATTTCTGAAGTCGCAACGCGGCGCTGAGCCGCTCGGCGTACTCCTTTGGGTGGCTGGGGCGCTGCACCAGATCAAGCAGGTGTGAGCGGGTGGAGATGTTCTGAGACTCGGTGTACTTCAGCAGCCCGACCGCGCCGTGGCGCCGCCCAACGCCGGACACCCCAACACCGCCCATCGGTGCGTCAAGGCTGGACCATGCCGCCGCGTAGCCGTCGTTGACGTTGACGGTGCCGGCCTGCAGACGGCGCGCGATGGCCCGACCGCGTGAGGCGTTGTTGCACAGGACGCTGGCGTTGAGCCCGTACTCGGTGTCGTTGGCGGCGGCGACGGCCTCGTCGACGTTGGCCACCGGATAGATCGACACCAGCGGGCCGAAGGTCTCCCCCCGGTACACGTCGGCGTTCTCCGGCACGTCGACGAGGATGGTCGGCTCGTGAAACCAGGGCGCCAGATCGGGTCGGGCGTTGCCGCCGCTGAGTACCCGGGCGCCCTTGGCGACGGCGTCGGTCACGTGTTCGCGCATCTTGTCCAGTTGGTCCTGTGAAGCCAGCGGCCCCATCTCGGGCCCGTAGCCCACCTCGGCGCCCAGGCGAAGCGCAGCGGTGGCCTCGGCAAAGGCGTCCATGAACCGGGCCGCCACCTCCTGCAGGACGTAGATGCGTTCGATCGAGATGCAGAGCTGGCCTGAGTTGGCGAAGCAGGCGATCGTGGCCAACCTGGCGGCCCGCTCGATGTCGATGTCGTCGGTGATGACCATGGCGTTTTTGCCGCCAAGCTCGGCCGAGAAGTCCACCAAACGGGCGGCGGACTGCTGGGCGATCTTGGCGCCGGTCTCGCTCGAGCCGGTGAACATCACGTAGTCGGCCCCTTCGATGATGGCGGTGCCCACCACACGACCCTGCCCGGTGACCACGCGCATCAGGCCCTTGGGTAGGCCGGCCTGCTCCAGCAGTTCCACGGCACGCAGCGCGGTGTAGGGGGTCTGGCTGTCGGGCTTGATCACCACGCCGTTGCCCGCCATCAACGCAGCGATGGCATCGCCCACGGCCAGCGACAGCGGGTAGTTCCAAGGCGAGATGATGCCGACGACGCCCTTGGGCACCCGGCGCTCGATCGTGGTGATCAGCCCGGGGAAGGCACTGGCCCGCTTCGTCTCGGCCAGCAGCCTGGGGCCCTTTTTGGCGTAATAGCGGGCGGTGATGGTGGTGTCGGCCACCTCCTCGAACGCCCAGGCTCGGCTCTTGCCGTTCTCGAGCTGGATCAGGTCACACAGCTCTTCGCGATGGTCCAACACCAGGTCGGCATAGTCGGCCAGAATCGCTGCCCGCTCCTTGGTGGAGGTCTCGGCCCACATGCGCTGGGCGCGGCGGGCGCCGGCGAGCGCCGCGGTCACGTCGTCGACGGTGCCGATCGGCATCAGGCCCAACGCCGAACCGTCGATCGGTGACATCACGGTGTGCTGGGGTCGATCGTCGTCCAGCAGATCCACGCGTCGGGCCAGACGATTCAGCTCGGGCCGCTCGGGTGCCGAACCCTGACGGGCGCCCGTGGTGGGCGTCGGGCCCTTGGGGGTCGTCGTGCCGGCAGTGTGTGGTTCGGTCGTCGTCATGGCCGGCAGGTTACAGCGGAGCCCGGTATTCGACCTCAGCCCGGACGAACCGTCCGGTCAGGGCATGAGGCCGACGGTGGGGAGTCCGGCGACTTCGCGAAGCCCAAGCATCAGGTTGGCGTTCTGGATGGCCTGGCCGGATGCTCCCTTCACCAGGTTGTCGAGCGCCGAGATCACCACCAACCAGCCGGTCCGGGGGTCGACCCGGGCGGTGAGGTGCACCGTGTTGGCACCAAGGGTGGCCTTGGTCGAGGGGCCGGCCTCGGAGACCACGACGAACGGCTCGTCAGCGTAGGTTTCGTGCAGCAGGTCAAGCGCCTTGGCGGTGGTGAGGTCGTCGGTGGGCCGCGCATAGCTGGTGGCCAGGATGCCTCGGTTCATCGGTGCGAGGTGCGGGGTGAACAGCACCTGGGCGCCGGTGGTCAACTCCATCTCGGCGGTGTGGCGATGGTCGAGCAGGCCGTAGGCGGTGAAATTCTCGTCGACAGTGCAGAACGTGGTGTTGGGCTTTGGAGGACGACCGGCACCCGACACGCCGGAGGCCGCATCGACGATGATGCCGGTCAGCTCCACCAGACCGGCGCTCGTGAACGGCACCAGCCCCAGCGAGGGGCCGGTCGGATAACAGCCGGGATTGGCCACGAGCGACGCCTCCGACACCCGGTCACGACACAGCTCGGTCAGCCCGAAGACCGCCTGATCGAGCAGTTCGGGGGCGGTGTGCACGTCGCCGTACCACTGTTGATAGCCGGCGGCGCTGGGCAGTCGAAAGTCTGCGCCGAGGTCAACGACCTTGCCCGCCCGGGGCAACAGCTCGGCCATGAGTTCCATCGACGATCCGTGGGGGAGACCGCAGAACACCAACTCGACGTCGTCGGCCAGGCCGGGCTCGTAGGGCACGAATGCCACGTTGGCGTAGGCGGCGGCCAGCGACGGATACAGCTCGCCCACCGGCGTTCCCGCCTGGGATGCGCCGGTGGCGAAGGCGATCTCCAGGTTGGGATGACCGGCCAGCAGGCGCATCAATTCGGCGCCGGTGTACCCGGACGCCCCCACGATGCCCACGCGGACGGTCCGGTCGGTTGCGCCGGCCGGCCCGGTGCCCCGATGTGGAGCCTCGGACCCGTGCGTCGTGCCCGGGGTTTCGGAAGAGCTGGTCGTCATAGGAGGGCAGGGTACCAGCGTTACAAGTTTGTGCAATGCGTTGCATGAACTACTGGCTCTGGGTAGTGTCACGTGATGACCGAGCCCATGGCCACGGATCGCCGGCAACATGGCGGCGATCCGTCACCCGTCGGTGAAACCGCCCTCAACGATGACGAGGGGTCGAGCGACGCGTTGGGCGGTTTTCGGCGTGACGTTGACGTGCTGTTGCAGGCCTTGCCGTACATCCAACAGTTTCGGGGCGCCACGGTGGTGGTGAAGTTCGGCGGCAACGCCATGGTGGACGCTGCGCTGGCGAACGAGTTCGCACGAGACATCGTGTTGATGCATCAGGTTGGGCTCCGACCGGTGGTGGTGCATGGTGGCGGACCGCAGATCGGCGCATGGCTTGACCGCCTGGGGCTCACCTCCAGCTTTGTCGGCGGGCGTCGGGTGACCACCGCTGAGACGCTGGAGGTGGCGTCGATGGTGTTGGTCGGCAAGGTGAACCATGAGCTGGTTGCCTCGATCAACGCCCACCATCCGGTGGCGGTCGGGCTCTCGGGCTCGGCCGCACAGCTGCTTGAGCTGACGCCGGCGGCTGAGGAACTGGGGTTCGTCGGCCAGGTCACCAACGTGAAGCCCGAGCTGATCAAACGGCTGCTGGACGAGCAACTGGTGCCTGTGATCTCCACCATCGGCACCGCCGGAGGCCAGAGCTACAACGTGAACGCCGACGACGTGGCCGCCGCGGTGGCCGAGGCGCTGCGGGCCGAGAAGCTGATCTTCCTCACCGACGTGCCGGGCGTGCTCACCGACCAGGACGACCCCAACAGCCTGCTCGCCACCCTGACCGCCGGTCGGGCGAGGGCACTGATCGGTGACGGCACCATCGGTGGGGGCATGGTGCCCAAGATCGAGGGCTGCCTCCGGGCGCTCGACGCCGGGGTGGGCAGCGTGCACCTGGTGGACGGGCGCCAGCCGCACGTGTTGCTCCTGGAGCTGCTGACCGACGCCGGCGTGGGCACCATGCTCACGCGCACCTGAACTGGAGCCCGATATGCAAAGCGCGAACGCCGCCAATCCACACCTGCACCAGCCTCATGCCGCCGCCATGGGCGCGCCCGCCGGCATGGAGCACTGCCCGATCATGCCCACGTACGGCCCTCCGTCCATCATGTTCGTCGAGGGATCCGGTTGTTGGCTGACCGACCGTGAGGGCAAGCGTTACCTCGACCTGTTGTCCGGTCTGGCGGTCACCTCGCTGGGACACTCGCACCCGGCGGTGGCCGAGGCCGTGTCGCGGCAGGCCCAGCGGTTGGTGCACACCTCAAACCTGTATGCCACCGAGCACGCCGGGCCGGTGGCCCAAACGCTGGACCGGCTGCTGGGCGGCGGCGGGCAGGTGTTCTTTGCCAACAGTGGGGCTGAGGCCAACGAGTGCGCCATGAAGCTGGCCCGAAAGTGGGCCGGGCACGGTCGTCATGTGGTGGTCAGCACGTATGGATCGTTTCACGGACGGACGATGGCCACCCTGGCCGCCACCGGGCAGCCGGCCAAGCACGAGCCGTTTGCCCCGATGCCCGATGGCTATCGGCATGTGGCGTGGGCCGACCTTGCACACCTTGAGTCCGCGATCGACGAGACCGTGTCCGCCGTGATCATTGAGCCCATCCAGGGCGAGGGCGGTGTGCACCCGGCCGACCCCGAATACCTGGCGGGAATCCGTCGGCTGTGCGATGAGCGCAACCTGCTGATGATCCTCGATGAAGTGCAGACCGGCCTGGGTCGCACCGGCGAGTGGTTCGGTTTCCAGCATGCTGATGTGGCCCCGGACGTGGTGACCATGGCCAAGGCGCTGGGCAACGGGGTGCCCATCTCCGCATGCTGGGCCAAGGCGGAGGTGGCGGCGGCGTTCCAGCCGGGCGACCATGCCACGACCTTTGGTGGCAACCCCCTGTGCACGGCTGCCGCCCGGGCCACCCTGGAGGTGATGGAGGACGAGGACGTTCCCGGGAAGGCCCGGCACGCCGGTGCCTTGCTGCGCGGGGCCTTGGAGGAACTGCGAGGGGTTTCCTCGGTTCGCGGTGCCGGGCTGCTGTTGGCGGTTGAACTGGATGGTCTTGACGCCCCGAAGGTTGCGGGCGACCTGTTGAGCGCCGGGGTGATCGTCAATGCCGTGACGCCAACGGCACTCCGGTTGGCGCCCAGCCTGTTGATCAGCGACGACGAGGTCGCCGAGGCCACCCGGCGCATCGGGGTCACGCTTGCGGCCAATCGGGCTGAGGTCGACTGATGGACGCCGGAACCTTGCCCCCGACCTTCCAGATCCCAGCCTTCCCGGACTCGATCGATTGGATCCACACATGACCGATGCAACGCCCGTCAATGGCGCAGTGGCTCACTTCTTGTCGTTGACCGACCTGACGGTGGCCGACCTGGCCGATGTGCTCGCTCGTTCGGCCGACCCCAATCCGCCGGCGGAGCTCTTGAAGGGACGGGGTGCAGGACTGATCTTTGAGAAGCCGTCGGCCCGCACTCGCAACTCCACCGAAATGGCGGTGGTGCAACTCGGAGGGCATCCGGTGACGATTCGGCCCGATGAGATCGGCCTGGGTGAGCGCGAGGCGATCCGCGATGTGGCCCGGGTGTTGTCGCGCTACTTCGCCGTGCTGGGTGCCCGCACGTTCGCACACAAGACGCTGACCGATCTGGCCGAATGGTCGCAGGTGCCGGTGGTGAACCTGCTGACCGACGACGGACACCCCATTCAGATCCTGGCCGACCTGCTGACCCTCCAGGCCGAGTTCAACACGTTGGAAGGCCTGGAGGTGGCTTGGGTGGGCGATGCCAACAACGTGGCGCGATCGTTGATTGAGGGCTCGGCGTTGGCGGGCTACTCCGTGCGGATGTGTGGGCCGGACGGCTATCGGTTTGATGATGAGGAGTTGGCTCGGGCCGTCGGTGCGGGCGCCAACGTCACCGTGGTGAACCGTCCGGTCGAGGCGGTGGCCGGGGCGCACGCCATCTACACCGACACCTGGACGTCGATGGGCCAGGAGGACGAGGCGCAACGTCGTCGCGTGGCATTTGCTCAATTTCAGGTGACCGAGGCGTTGCTCGACGCGGCCCACCCCGATGCCATCCTGTTGCATTGTCTGCCGGCCCACCGTGGCGAGGAGGTGACCGATGCGGCGCTCGACGGGCCCCGCAGTCGGGTGTTTGACCAGGCCGAGAACCGCATGCACGCCGCTCGGGGGCTGATCTGGTGGTTGGTCGAGCGAACGGACGGATCACGAACCTCAACCTCGGGCAACGGAGACCTGTCCCTGAACCTGGCGGGGCGGTCCGGTGGGTGAGCCCAAGGCGTTGTCGAAGCATCAGCGGCAGCATCGCATTGCGTTGCTCCTGAGCGACGTGCGCGTGACCAGTCAGGCGCACCTGGCCGAGCTGTTGACCGGGGACGGCATCGACGTCAATCCGTCCACGGTCAGTCGCGACCTGGACGAGCTGGGTGCGGTCAAGGTGCGGATTCCAGGCGGCGATGCGGCCTACGTGATCCCCGAACTGCCCCGAGATCAGCTGGCTCCAGTCGATCACCTGCGACGCGTGCTGGGTGAGTGGGTGGTGGAGGTGGCCCGCAGCGGGGAACTGGTGGTGCTGGCCACCCCGCCCGGTTGTGCCCATGTGGTGGGATCCGCCTTGGACCGCTCGGGCCTCGCCGGCGTGCTGGGAACGGTGGCGGGCGACGACACGCTGCTGGTGATCGCAGCCGAGGATCCGGGCGGCGCCGCAGTGGCCGGGTCGATCGCCGAACTCGCCGGGCTGGAGGGTGGTGGATCCCGACCCGGCCCAACCGTGAACCCAACCGGGTTCATCGCCCCGCCGGGGCGACGGTGAACGACCCTCCCAGCGGGTCGGGAATCCAAACAGGTACCGACGTGGTGCCGGAGTCCGAGCTGCGGTTGATCCGGCCAAACGGCTCGGTGCGGGATGCCTGGATCGCCGGCTGGCGCGAGCACATCAACCTGCCCGGTTTGAAGGTGAGGGGTCTGGTGGCCAAGCTGGATACGGGCGCGCGCACCTCTGCGCTGCACGCCCGAGTGCTCAACCGCTCCGCCGATCGCAGGGGCCGTATCTGGTTGAGTTTCGAGTTGCTTGCCCCCGAGGAGGACGCCGGAGCCGACCCGCCCGAGCCGGCTCGGAAGCCGCCGGCGGCCGACGCCGCAGCCGGGCAACGGCCGGCCGGGGTCACCTCCACTTCGGTTCCATTGGTGGTACCCGAGGGTCCGGCTCGTGCGTTGTGGGTTGGGGATCGGGTGATCCGGTCATCCAATGGGGCCGAGGAGCTTCGCCCGGTTATCCGCACCAAGATCGAGCTGGGCGGACACCGCTGGAGGGCCGAGGTGACCCTGGCCGAACGGGGGACGATGGGCTACCCGCTGTTGTTGGGGCGCACCGCTCTCCGGCAGCGCTTTCTGGTGCACCCGGGGCGCAGCTTTCTTGCCGACGCGCCCTCGGTGGTGGCCGACACCTGAACCGTCCTACTCGCCTCGGTCGAGGGCGGGGGTGATGTCGCCCTGCGTGAGCGTGCCGATCTTGCGGTAGATGTCCAGCTTGTCCCTGGTGTCGGTGATGTCGAGATTGCGCATCGTCAGCTGCCCAATGCGGTCGAGCGGCCCGAAGGCCGAGTCCTCAACACGCTCCATCGACAGGCGCTCCTCGGCGTAGGTGAAGTTCTCGCCGACCGTGTTGAGAATCGTGTAGTCGTCGCCGCGTCGCAGTTTGATGGTGACCTCGCCGGTGATCGTCGAGCCCACCCAACGCATCAGCGGCTCACGGAGCATCAAACACTGGGGGTCGAACCAGCGGCCCTCGTACAGCAGGCGCCCCAGACGGCGGCCCATCGTGGCGTAGTTCTCCAGCGTGTTCTCGTTGTGGACGGCGGACAGGAGTCGTTCGTAGCCGATCTGCAGCAGCGCCATGCCGGGCCCCTCGTAGATTCCCCGAGACTTGGCCTCGATGATCCGGTTCTCGATCTGGTCGGACATGCCCAGCCCGTGGCGGCCTCCGATGGCGTTGGCTTCCAACACCAGGTCGACCTGGGAGTCGAACGCAGCGCCGTTGAGGGTGGTGGGCCAGCCCTCGGTGAACCCGATGGTCACCTCCTCGGTGGCGATCTCCACCTCGGGGTCCCAGTGGGCCACACCCATGATCGGGGTGACGAGCTCCATCGAGGTGCCAAGGTCTTCGAGCGCCTTCGCCTCATGGGTGGCGCCCCAGATGTTGGCGTCGGTTGAGTACGCCTTCTCGGTCGGGTCGCGATAGGGCAGGTTGTTTGCCTGGAGGAACTCGCTCATGCCCTGACGGCCGCCGAGCTCGTCGACGAAGGTGGGGTCGAGCCATGGTTTGTAAATGCGAAGGTTGGGGTTGACCAGCAGTCCGTAGCGATAGAAGCGCTCGATGTCGTTGCCCTTGTAGGTGGAGCCGTCTCCCCAGATGTCGACGCCGTCGTCGGCCATCGCCCGCACCAACAGCGTTCCGGTGACCGCCCGGCCGAGCGGGGTGGAGTTGAAGTAGGTGCGTCCGGCGGTCTTGATGTGAAACGCCCCGCACTGGAGCGCGATGAGGCCTTCGCGCACCAGTTCGGCCTTGCAGTCAACCAACCGGGCCAGCTCGGCGCCGTACTCCTTGGCTCTGACGGGCACCGAGTCGAGGTCGGGCTCGTCGGGCTGACCGATATCGGCTGTGTAGGCACACGGGATGGCGCCCCGTTTGCGCATCCATGCGACCGCCGCCGAAGTGTCGAGGCCGCCGGAGAACGCGATGCCCACCCGCTCGTCACACGGGAGCTCGGTCAGCACCTTGGCGGCAGACTGCGAGTCGGGACGCGGGGGCGTGGTGGTGTTCGTCTCGGGTTCGTTGGAGGGAAGCGACATGGCCGCCAGACTAGTGGTGGCCTGTGTGGTTCCCGACCGGTCGACCAGGGTCGGTGGCCGTCGGAATGGGGGGCGTGCCCCGCGGGGTCTGCGGTCAGTTCACGCCATCGAAGCCGATAGGGTGCGCCGGGCTCTCAGCCACCGCTCGCTTTGCCCTTCGACGCTTTCAAGGCCGCACATGAAGATCGCCATCCTGTCCCGCAATTCCAACCTGTACTCGACGAATCGATTGAAGGAAGCAGCCGCCGAGCGAGGTCACGACGCCAGGGTCGTCGATTACCTCCGTTGCTACATGAACATCACGGCCCACCGACCTCAGATCATCTATCAGGGGAGCGAGCTGGAGGGCTTCGACGCCGTCGTGCCCCGCATCGGTGCCAGCCACACCTTTTATGGCACCGCGGTCGTGCGGCAGTTCGAGATGATGAAGGTGTTCTCGGTCAATGGCAGCCAGGCGATCAGCCGCAGCCGTGACAAACTGCGATCCCTGCAGCTGCTCAGCCAGGGCGGTATCGGCCTGCCGGTCACCGGCTTCGCCCACTCGACCAAGGACATCGAAGGGCTCTTGGAGACGGTGGGCGGCGCTCCGGTGGTGGTGAAGTTGCTCGAGGGCACTCAAGGCATGGGCGTGGTGCTGGCCGAGACCAAGAAGGCCGCCGAATCTGTGATCGGTGCGTTCCGGCAGTTGGACGCGAATATTCTGGTGCAGGAGTTCATCAAGGAGGCCAAGGGTGCCGATATCCGGGCGCTGGTGGTGGGCGGCCGTGTGGTGGCATCCATGCGCAGACAGGGTCCGCCAGGGGAGTTTCGCTCCAACCTGCACCGTGGCGGATCGGCCGAAGTGATCAAGCTGACCCCCGAGGAGCGCTCGACGGCGTCACGGGCGGCCAAGATCACCGGCTTGGCGGTGGCCGGGGTGGACCTGCTTCGGTCCAACCACGGGCCGGTGGTGATGGAGGTGAACTCGTCGCCCGGCCTGGAGGGCATCGAGCAGGCGACCAACATCGACGTGGCGGGCAAGATCATCGCCTACGTTGAAAAGAATCAGCCGGCGGCGGCGACGAAGCGGCCTCGCCGTTCCAGCACCTGAGCTGAGCCGGACGACGACGATGGCGCCTCGCGAACGAGTGCCAAAGAACGACCCCGTCGAACTGGGTGGCGTCACGGTGCTTCCAGGACGTCGAGCGTCGATCGAGTTGCCGGTGGCCCGTCTGCCCACGCGGTCGTGGATGTCGTTGCCGGTCGTGGTCCTGTGCGGAGCCCGACCCGGGCCGACGGTTTGGTTGTCGGCGGCGGTTCACGGCGATGAGTTGGTGGGTGTCGAGATCATCCGGCAGGTGATGCGGGGCATCGACCCGCGACGCCTGTCGGGCACGGTGCTCGCCGTGCCGGTGGTCAACGTGCCCGGGTTTCTCGCACAGAGCCGCTACACACCTGACCGTCGCGACCTCAACCGTTCCTTTCCCGGGTCACCGAGGGGCTCCCTGGCCAGCCGCCTGGCACACCTCTTCATGACCGAGATCGTGTCTCGTTGCGACGTCGGACTCGATCTGCACACGGGGTCGAACCACCGCGAGAACCTGCCGCAGATCCGCTGCAACACCGACGATCCGGTGACGCTGGCCATGGCGAAGGCGTTTGCGCCGCCGGTGATCATGCACTCCAGGCTGCGTCCGGGTTCGCTGCGCGATGCCTGCACCAAACGGGGTATCCCCGTGTTGCTGCTCGAAGCCGGCGAGGCCCTGCGGTACGCCGAGTACCCGGTGGAGGTGGGGGTGCTTGGGGTGCGCCGCACCCTGGCCCACCTCGGGATGCTGCGCGATGCACCCGACCCGCCACGCCGACGGCCGCCGGTGATCCGATCCTCAACCTGGGTGCGGGCCCGCCGAAGCGGACTGGTGCGTTTCAGCGTGGACCTTGGCGATCGGGTGATCGCCGGCGAACGGATCGGGACGGTGGCAGACGCTCATGGCCATACCCGGTCGATGGTCAAGAGCCGGGCCGATGGCGTGGTGATCGGCATCACCCGCAACCCGCTGGTGAACCAGGGTGATGCGCTGGTCCACCTGGGTGAGTTCGCCGATTCAGGCCGTGGCATCGCCCGCGATCCGGGTTCGTAGCAGCGCCTGGCCGGTCTGGCCGAAACGCATCGAGGTAGGTGGAGGCCGGCTGCCGCGCAACAGATCGTTGCGCTCAGTTAGGAACCCCTTATAGGCTTGGTAAGGCGACCTCCAGGAGGGGGCCTCTTGTCGAGACGGGGAGCTGGTAATCAATGGTCGTTTGTCATTGTCTGGCGTTGAATGATCGAACGATCACCGAGTTGTGCACCGACGGCCCGGTGACGGTGGATGACGTGGTGGCCCAGTGTGGAGCCGGGGGGCGTTGCGGCGGCTGTCGACCGACGATCGAAGCTCTGCTGGCCGACCGCCAGGCGAGATCGGCGACGCCGGTCAGACTCGGGTCTGCAACCGACCCCAATCGGGTAGCGTCGGCGGCATGAAGGGTTCCCCGCAGATCATCGAGTTCCTGAACGAGGCGCTGACCGCCGAGCTCACTGCCATCAACCAGTACTTCGCCCACGCCAAGCTGTGTGAGAGCTGGGGTTGGCACCGCCTGGCCGGCAAGTATCGCGAGGAGTCGATCGAGGAGATGCGCGACGCCGAGAAGCTGATGGACCGCATCCTGCTGCTGGATGGCATGCCCAACATGCAGCGCCTGGGCAGCGTGAGGGTGGGTGAGACCCCGCTGGAGCAGTTCGAGTTGGACAAGGCGCTTGAGGAGGCTGCGGTGGCGATGTACCGACGCGGCTCGGCGCTTGCGTCGGCAGAGGGCGACCCCGGCACCCGGGAGTTGCTCGATGACCTCGTGGTCGGCGAGGAGGAGCATCTCGATTGGATCGAGACCCAGTTGCACGCAATCGGCGACATCGGCATCGAGCGATATCTCCAATCGCAACTCGGCGGCTGACTCGGGCCGCCGCCTTGAGCGGTTCCACAACCCTCAGATGTTGAGGATCAGGTTGGCGAACCCGAAGTAGATCAGCAGCCCCGACGCGTCGACCAGCGTGGTGATCAGCGGCGCCGAGACGACCGCCGGGTCGATGCCAAGCCGTCGGGCGACGAAGGGCAACGCTGCGCCGGCCATCGTCGCCCAGGTGCAGATCGACACGAGCGTGGCAGCGACGACGAGGGCCAGGTTGGGTTCCCAGATCAGCGCCACCGGGACGAAGGCCGCCGCGCCGAGCATCAACCCGAGCATCAACCCCACCCGGGCCTCCCGCCAGACGACACGCCGCACGTCCTCGGGGCGCACGTCGGCGACGGCCAGCGCGCGCACCATCGACGTGGAGGCCTGGGACCCGCAGTTGCCGCCGGTGTCGATGAGGAGCGGAATGAACAGCGCCAGGGCCACCACCTGAGCCAGCGAATCCTCGAAGACCTGCAAGACGTTCACGGTCAACGCGGCAGCCACGATCAGCACCAGCAGCCAGAGGGCGCGAGTGCGGGCAATGCTCACGACCGACATTGCCAGATATGGCGTCTTTGCCGGGGTGCGGGCTCCCTGAAGGGCCGCGTCCTCGCTTTCTTCGGCCGCGAGCACGTCCATGGCGTCATCGACGGTCAGCACGCCCACCAGACGCTGCTCGGCGTCGACCACCGGCAGGGCGATCAACCCCTCGGTGCTGACCAGCCGGGCTGCCACCTCCTGGTCCGCGTGGGTGGACACGAACTTGACGTCGGTGTTCATCAGGTCGCCGACCAGGTTGTCCCGATCGGTCACCACCAGCGCTCGCAACCCGGTGACGCCGATCAGGTGACGCTCGTCGTCGAGCACGGGCAGTGCGTAGATCGTTTCTGCGTCGACCCCATCGGTGCGGATCTTGGCCAGCGCCTCACCGACGGTCATCGCCGCCCGGAGCGAGACAAACTCCGGGCTCATCAGGCGACCGGCCGACTCCTCGGGGTACCCGAGCAACGTCGTGGTGAGCGTGAGTTCCTCGGGGCTCAGCGCCGCCAAAAGTCGGTTGGCCACCTTGGCGGGCACCTCGTCGAGCAGGCGCACGCGGTCGTCGGGGTCGAGTTCCTCGATCAGGTGCACCACCCGATCGGCCCGCAGCCCGCCCAGCAGACGTTGCTGATAGGTGGGCTCGAGGGCCTCGAATACCTCGGCCGCCCGATCGCGTTCGAGCAGCCTGAATGCGACGCCCATCGCGTCGTCGTCCAGCCGGGCCAGCTCGGCGACGAGGTCGCGCATTCCCATCGTGGCCAGGTGATCGCTCAGGGCCTGGGTGTCCTCCGAGCGCACCAACGAGGCGATCGGAACGTGGGCAGTGGCGGGGTCGTTCGGCAATGAGGCGGCCATTCCTGGGCGGGTTGGGACTGATGTTGCCCTCCACCATCACATATTCGGCCGGCCTCACATATTCGAACGGTCTCACATATTCGGCCGGCCGCCCGTAGGCGGCAGGCCTCAGGCGGGGCTGAGCAGGCAGGCAGAGTCCAGCATCTGGAACTCCCAGCCGACCACCCTGAGGTCGTCGGCGGTTGCGTTCAGCAGCCGACCGGTGATCGGTCGGGCCCGGGTGACGGCCGAGAGGTCCACCCGAACGGTGCCCGGCGTTGCGGAGGCACAGTGATCGGTGAGGTGGTGCACCAACTGTTCCGTGGACACGAAGTCCAGTTCCCCGCGCACGATCACCGTGTGGACCCCGTCAACGTCGCTGGTCTCAGCGATGGGCGACAGCGGCGACCTGGGGTGGCGCAGGAGGTGCATGCCGAAGTGGTCCGACAGTTCGGTCAGGGCCTCGACCCCCCGGACGCTGTTGCCGCGCTGGTCCAGCGGGGCGCTGTGTACGCCGATGCCGAACTGGCCGGGCAGAATCGCCACGATGCCGCCACCCACTCCGCTCTTGGCGGGCAGCCCCACCCGCACCATCCATTCACCGGAGTAGTCGTACATGCCGCAGCTGGTCATCATCGACAGGGTGTGGCGGGCCGCGGGTTCGCTGACCACCCGGTCGCCGGTCACCGGGTTGATGCCGCCGTGGGCGAGCGTGGATCCCATGATCGCCAGATCCTCCACGGTCACCTCAAGCGAGCATTGCCGGAAATAGACCTCGATGGCGTCGTCGACCGGGGTGGCCAGACGACCTGCGGCCAGGGCCAGGTAGGCAAGTGCCCGATTTCGGTCGCCGGTGGCCGTCTCCGACGCCAGTACGGCATCGTCGAGGTGCAGGTCTCGCCCTGCGAAGGCCGACAGGACCGCCTGCACGTTGTGACCCTGGTGCTCGACGTCGGCGCCAGGCACCATCGAGCTGATCACGATGGCGCCGGCGTTGATCATCGGGTTGTCCGGACGGCCGGTGTCGGGTTCCAGGCTGATGGCGTTGAACGGCTCGCCGCTTGGTTCGAAACCGACGTTGTTCGCCACCTCCTCAAGCCCGAGCGCATCGAGCACCATGGCGTACACGAACGGCTTTGAGATCGACTGGATGCTGAACGCCGTATGGTCACCGGCTCGATAGCTGCGACCCAGCACGCTGGTCATCGCGATGCCGAACCGGTTTGGGTCGGCGGTGGCCAACTCCGGTATGTAGTCGGCCACCCGGCCGCCGTGCTGCCTGCACGCGGTGATCAGGAGGTCGGCGAGGCCGGCACTGATGTGGTCGGCGGCATGGTCGGGCAGATCGGGCTGGGGGCGCGCCGACGCGGTGGTGGGTGTCACTGGGGTCAACACGGTGGCGGACACTACCCCTCGGCAACGGTTGAGCCGCCCGGTCGGATCACGTCGACCCAGAGGAGTTCCTGCGCAACGCTGGTTTCCGGAAACCGGGCTTGGGCCTCGTCAAGGAGCCCGTCGATGGTGTCGTAGCGCGACGAAAAGTGGGTGAGCAGCAGGCGTTTGGCGTGTGCCGCCTCGGCTAGGTGGGCAGCGTCGAGTGCGGTCGAATGCCCATGTTTGTCGGCCAGTGATGCGTCGGTCCGGGCGAAGGTTGCCTCGTGGACCAGCAGGTCGACGCCCGCGGCCAGGGCGCGGGCGCCCTCGCATGGACGGGTGTCGTAGGCGAATGCCACCGATGACCCCGCTCTGACGGGCCCGGTGACGTCGGACGCCCAAATGGTGGATCCATCCGGCGCGCTGACCGGTTCGCCGCGTTGGAGGCGTCCGAGCAGTGGGCCATGCGGTACGCCGAGCTGTTCGAGACGCGCAACGTCGAGGCTTCCCGGAGCATCGGGCGCCTCGAAACGGAACCCGATTGTTGGCACCCGATGGTCGAGTGGCGCGATCGCCACGGAGACCTCGGAGATCGGTGTGAGGTGCGTCAGTGCCTGGCCGGACAACACCGCAGGGTCGTGCTCCTCGAGTTCGAGGGGAATGGTGATCGTCAGCGCCGGGGTCGCGGCCAGTCCATCGATCAGGTCGGACAGGCCCGTGGGGCCGATGAGGCGCAACGGGCGTCGGCGGTCGTCCATGCCCATCGTGCCGAGCAGGCCGGGCAGGCCGAGGACGTGATCGCCGTGCAGGTGGGTACAACACACCGCGTCGATCGAGTTGGGCGGGATCCTGGCGGCAAACAGGCGATGCTGGGCTGCTTCGCCGCAGTCGACCAGCACCCTCACCCGTGGTCGGTTCGGGTGCGGAATCTCCAGCAGGCTGGCCGAGGTGTATCGGTCCCGGGTTGGTCGGCCGGCTCCCGTGCCGAGGGGCAATAAGCGCATCGCTCAGCCGCCCGGCGTCGGGGCGTTGAGTCTGCCGGCGACGGCTCTGTTGCCTTGAGGTCGGGCTTGATGAGACACGCCATCAACCTACGGGACCCACACCAGCGGTGGCGACGGAGGTCCCGCCGTGAACCGGGGCCTCCGTGAGCCGGTCGTTCGAGGGGATGGATATCGTGTCGATCATGATTCCGGCGACGAGGCAACCGCAGTGACCGACCCAGAGCATCCCACCGGCGCCACGGGCGATATCGCAGCGGTGGAACGTCCGACCGCGGAGGGTGGCATCGCCGGCGGGGGTGCGCTGTGGCACGGACGGTTTGGTTCCGGCCCGGCCGAGTCGCTGATGGCCTACACCGAGTCGATCAGCTTCGATCGACGATTGCTCGCCGATGACGTCACCGCATCAAAGGCACATGTCCGCGGGTTGGCCCGGGGTGGGTTGCTCGACGCCGACGAGGAGCGGGCGGTGCTCGATGCCCTCGACGCCGTGCTCGAGGAGGAGTTGGCGGGCGAACTGGTGGCCCACGCCGACGACGAGGACATCCACACGCTGATCGAGCGTCGCGTCACCGAGTTGGCCGGCACGGCCGGGGCAAAGTTGCACACCGGCCGTAGCCGCAACGACCAGGTGGCCACTGCGTTTCGGCTGTGGAGCCGCCGGGCGATGGCTGAGCTGGCTGCTGGCCTGGTGGGCCTGGCCCAGGTCCTGACCGATCGCGCTGTCGCTGCGGGAACCGGTGTCGATGCGCCGTCGATCCCCGGCTACACCCACCTGCAGCGGGCTCAACCCGTGCTGCTGGCCCACCACCTGGCCGCCCACGCCTGGGCGCTGCTACGAGACACCGACCGCATCAGCGACTGGATGGCGCGTACCGATTGGAGTCCCCTGGGGGCCGGTGCCCTGGCCGGGTCGTCGCTGCCCCTCGATCCTGCGGGCACCGCGTCCGATCTGGGCCTCGCCAGACCCTTCGACAACTCTCTTGACGCCACTTCGGACCGGGATTGGGTGGCCGAGGCCACGTTCATCGTGGCGATGGCGGGCGTACACCTGTCGCGCATGGGTGAGGAGGTGGTGTTGTGGACCTCCGACGAGTTCGGCTTTGCCGTGCTCGATGATGCCTACGCCACCGGGTCGTCGATGCTCCCTCAGAAGAAGAATCCCGATATCGCCGAGCTGGCTCGGGGCAAGGCGGGGCGTCTCATCGGCAACCACACCGGGCTGCTCGCCACCCTGAAGAGCCTGCCGATGGCCTACAACCGGGACCTCCAGGAGGACAAGGAGCCGCTCTTCGATGGTGTCGACCAGCTGGGCCGGGCGCTGTTGGCCATGTCGGGCCTGTACGCGACGCTGCGGTTCAACACCGAGGCGATGGCTCGCGCGGCCAATGCCCCTGGTGCGGTGGCCACCGACCTGGCCGAACTGTTGGTGGTCTCGGGCATGGCATTTCGGGAGGCCCATGCGGTGGTGGGCGCACTGGTGCGACGATCCCTGGACGAGGGGGTCGCCCTCGTTGATCTGGTGGCGGAGGAACCCAGGCTGGGGCCGCGCGCCGTCAAACTGTTCGAGCCGGGCGCATCGGTCGCCAACCGCACCACCCCGGGAGGTGCCGGTCACGCACCGGTCAGCGCTCAGTTGAAGGCGTTGACCGATGCAGTGGCCGCTTCCGCGCAGCGCTGGGTGGGCTGGTCGCTTCCGTGAGCTGGGTTCGCACCGCTGCGCCCCGGCGGCTTTGGTGACGGCCGGGAGCCCGGGTTCGTGGGCACCCCCGCCTGGGGAGGCCGGTCCGCTGGTGGTCGAGGTGGCACGTGCGTTGCTCGGCTGGCGGCTGATCAGCGACGTGGGACTCGAAGATGGCGACGCTTCGCTGGATGCCCGGATCATGGAGACGGAGGCCTACGGCTCGGCCGAGATCCACGGTGGCCCCAACGACCCTGCCTCCCATGCGTTTCGCGGTCCGACCTCGCGTAACCGTTCCATGTTCGGCCCCGCCGGGTGCCTGTACGTCTACCGGTCCTATGGCATCCATTGGTGCGCCAACGTGGTGGTTGAGCCGGAGGGGTCCGCGGCGGCGGTGCTGCTGCGGGCCGCCGAGCTGTCAACTGGAAACCCGACGGTCCGGCGGCTGATGGGACAGCGTCGCCCCAAGGCCCGGTGTGACACCGACTGGGCAAACGGACCGGGCAAGCTCTGCGCTGCGCTCGCCATCACCGGGGAGCACGACGGCCTCGACCTGTTTGACCCGGCGTCACCGCTGCGATTGGTTCCACCTGAGCCTGGATCGCAACCGCGTGGGGGCGCACCGGCGGCGAATGTCACGCCGAGGATCGGCATCAGCAAGGCCGTCGACCTGCCCTGGCGCTTCACCGCAGCTTGAACGCAAGCGAGCTTGCTCCACGCCGGTGCGATTGGTGACGTAGGCCGCTCAGACGTCGTCGGGGGTGGCGCACAGGTTGATGTTGTTTACCCTTGCGAATCGATCGATGTAACGGCTGACCTGCTTGTCGTCGCGCAGCGACTCGGTGAACACGGCGTCTTTGCGGCCTTGTTCCAACTGTGTGGCGAAACGTTGCCGGTCGTCCAAGTGCCTGTCCCAGTCACCCAGCCATTCGGTGACCAGGTCGGCGTCGGCGCCCGTCGATGGCGGCGGGATCGCAGCCAACTCGTCGGTCATGGTGGTGAAGATGGTGATCGTGCTGTTGACGGTGTCGGCCCGGTCCTGCGGGGTCTTGGCGTCGGAGGCCTGGGGCAACTTGTCGTAGGCGGCCCGTTGTTCGGTGCACACGTCTCGGGCCGCTGAGGTCCAACGCTTGTCGTTGAGACGATCGATTGACTGGGTGGAACCGACACCGGCGAAGGCGGCCACCCACATGATGACGACGGCGAGGATGGCCACGCCGCCCAACACCATGCCGATTCGGCGCCGTTTCAGCTCATCAGCGGTGAGCGGTTCATGGGGTGAGTCATCGGCAGCGACGGGGGAGGCAGAATCCTTCGGTGGACGAGGGTCGCTGGCTGAGGGCTGGTTCACCTTCCCAGCCTGTCACCGCAACGGCATGGTCGGCACTTCGTCCCCTCGTGGCAGGGGACACGTACTCGGCGGCTCAGGGGCGCGACCCGGATGCGGCAGAGGTCCCCTCAGCCCCCGGTCGGCGCCGTGGTGGCGGGCGCCTTCGGCGCCGATGTCGGGCTCGCCTTGCCGGGCTGAGGCACCACACGAATCTCCACCCGTTTGTTTTTGGGTGGCGCGTCGCCGGGACCGGGGGTCTGACTCCACACGGTTCCCGGTCCCACGGGTGCTCCATTGGGTCCAACCGTGCCCGTGGGGGCCGCCGCCGGCACCTGTTTGACCTCCAGGCCGGCCCGCTTCAGCTTGGCCTTCGCCTCGGTATCGCTCAGCCCCAGCAATGACGGCACGGTCTGTGCGCCCGGGGCGGTCTCAATGGAGACGTCGGCACCCTTCGTCAACGCGCGCCCCGGGCGAGGGCTTTGATTGACCACCTCCCCGGGTTCGTTCCGGGGATCCTCCTCCAGCTCCCGGGAGGTCACCTTCAGCCCGAGCTCCTCAAGGCGAGCCAGCGCATCATCACGTCCACGACCAACGATGTCGGGCATCTGCACGATGTCGGGTGGCTCCACCGGTTCGAACCGGCGGACTTCGGGGATGGTTGGAGCCGGTTGCTGGGGGATCGGCTTGGTGAACGGCGTCGGTGGCGTGAACACCAGCGCCTGGGTCATGAAGCTGGCCCAGATCTGGGCGGGGACCTTGCCGCCCTGCACCGAACCGAGGTCCTTCGGTCGCAACGGCCGGCCGTCGGGAGCCTTGGTCGACTGTGAGTAGCCGACCCACACCGCGGTGGCCAGGTCGGGGGTGTAACCCACAAACCAGGCGTCGCTGTTGGCGCCGTTCTTGAGCTCGACCGTGCCGGTCTTGCCGGCCTCCGGGCGACCGATATTGGCGTTGTTCTTACCGGTGCCCTTGGTGATCACCCCGGTGAGGATGCGGCTCACCTCAAATGCGAGTTCGGGTTCGAGCACCTTGCGTTGGCGGTGTTGGTTCTGGAACACCACCGAGCCGTCGGCCTTGGTGATGCGCGTGACCAGCACGGGGTCGACGCGTATGCCCCTGTTGGCAAAGGTGGAATACGCCGAGGCCATCTCGAGCACCGTGGTGTTGTAGGTGCCCAGGGTGATGGTGGCGTTGACGCTGCCGTCGCGCTCCTTCAGCTTGTCTTGGCTGATGCCCAGGTCGTAGGCCATGGTGCGAATCTTCTGGGGGCCCAGCACCTTCGAAGCCAGATAGGCGAAACAGGTGTTGGACGAGAATGCTGCGCAGTCTTCAAGGCGGGCTGAGCCGCCCAGGCCGGCGCCACCCGATGGGCACCATCCCGAGAAGCACGCCTGCCCCGGGGAAGGAAACCGGTCGTCAGCCGTGATGCCCTGCTGAAGCGCCGTCGCCAGGGTAATGCCCTTGAAGCTCGATCCTGTCGGCCGCCCTCCGCCCACCGCCAGGTTCACCTTTGCGTACTCGGTGGGACCGAAATAGTCCTTTCCTCCCACCATGGCTCGAACGAAACCCGTGCGAGGTTCGACGGTGACCAACGCTGCATCGGGGTCGTGGCTGCTGTCGTTGGGATCTCCTTCGAACCCTGGATTTGGGAGGTGCCCGGCCACGGCGGCCTCGGCCTGAGCCTGAGTGTTGAGGTCGATCGTCGTGTAAATGCGCAGGCCACCGCCGTAGAGCAACTCCGCGCGTTCGGCCCTGGTGGTACCGAACTCTGGATTGTCGAGGAACCACTCGCGAACCTCGGACACGAAGTGCCCGGCCGGGTAGGCCGCCTCCCCGGGACGCTGTCCCTTGGGGATCACGCCCAGTGCGGCTGCCTCGGCCTGCTTCGCGGTGGTCGGGCTGATGTAGCCCTCGTCCAGCATTGCCCGCAGCACCGTGTCGCGTCGCTGCTTTGCGTTCTTGGCGTGCTTGTAGGGATCGTGAAGCGAAGGCGACTGCACGATCCCGGCCAGCATCGCCGCCTGGGTCAGGTTGAGTTCGTTCGATGACACGCCGAAGTAGGTGTTGGCGGCAGCCTCGATACCGCTGGCCCCGTTACCGAAATAGACGGTGTTGAGGTAGAGCTCCAGGATGCGTTCTTTGGAATAGGTGCGCTCGATCTCCATCGAAAGCGCAGCCTCCTCCAGTTTGCGACTGAGGGTTTCGTCGTCACCCAACAGTGCGTTCTTCACGTACTGCTGGGTGATGGTCGACCCGCCCTGGCTGACCTGCCCGGACTCGTTGTTCTCCTTCACCGCACGGGCGATCGCGCGGGGGTCGACGCCGTTGTGTTCCCAGAACCTGCGGTCCTCGATGGAGACGATGGCGTTCTGCATGCTGGCCGGCACCTGCTTGAGCGGCACGCTGATGCGGTTCTGTTCCGCCTGCAGCTTGGTGATCTGGGTGCCGTTGGTGTCGTAGATCGATGACGTCTCGGCGGTGTCGGGAAGCGGAATGGGCAGGGCGCGCTTCTCGGTGGTGCATGAGGCGAGGGCGCCTGCCACCACGACGAGGGCGGTGATGATCAACAGGGGGCGGGGCGTCACCCTCCTATTCTGCCGGGCCCGCACCTCTCACACCGTGCACCCTGCTGAGAGTCGGCCGGGTACCCCAAATCGCAGGAGTTCGTGTCCGGAGATCGCTACGCTCCCAGGTCATGGCCACTGACGCCCCTGACATCACCCCAGACGAGGATGGCCCTGGCGATGCTGTCGGTTGGAGCCCGGAAACCGCCCGGGGGGGCGAGGAGGCCTCGCTGCTGGACGACCTCGCCGCCCGCGGCCTGATCAGCGACAGCACGGACCTGGATGCTCTGGCTCATCGCCTGGCCGAGGGGCCGATCACCTTGTATTGCGGCTTTGACCCCACGGCGTCGTCCCTGCACGCCGGCAACCTGCAGCAGCTGATGCTGTTGGCCCGTTTTGCCCGTGCCGGTCATCGGCCGCTGGTGTTGGTGGGTGGTGCGACCGGACGCATCGGAGACCCGTCCGGACGCGACAACGAGCGACCGCTGCTCGATGAGGCGACGCTCGCGGCCAACGTGGCGGCCATCCGGGATCAGGTGGGTCGCTTTGTCGACGTGGTCTCCGAGGGGGCGTTGGTGGACAACCACGACTGGACCGGGCCGCTCACCCTGCTCGACTTCCTCCGCGACGTGGGCAAGCACGTCAATATCGGCGCCATGTTGGCGAGGGACTCGGTGCGGTCGCGCATCGACCGGGACGCCGGGATGTCGTTCACCGAGTTCTCCTACCAGTTGCTCCAGGCGCACGACTTTGTTCAGCTCCACCGGAGCCACAACTGCGAACTGCAGGTGGCGGGCTCGGATCAGTGGGGCAATATCACCGCCGGGATTGATCTGGCCCGCAGAATGGATGGCGCTGCACTGCATGGCCTCACGAGTCCACTGATCGTCCGAGCGGACGGCAAGAAATTCGGCAAGTCAACCGGCGGCGCCATCTGGTTGGCTGCTGACGAGACGAGTCCGTACGCGTTCTATCAATACTGGATGCAGATTCCCGACGACGACGTCGAATCGATGTTGCTGCGTCTCACGTTTCTCTCCGTTCTGGACATCTCGGCCATCATCACCGTCCACCGGAAGGAACCGCACCGACGACAGGGGCAACGGGCTCTGGCTCACCATCTCACCGCCATCGTGCATGGCGACGACGCGGCCAGGTCTGCTGCTAATGCCAGCGAAGTGATCTTTGGGGGCCGGCCGGCAGGTCTCGATCGTCCCAGCCTCGAGATGCTGGCCAACGAGGTCGGCTTCACCGGTGTCGGCGACGAAGAACTTCAGGACGGCCTTGACCCTGCCGAGCTCTTCGTACGTTCGGGACTGGCGCGATCCAAGGGCGAGGTGCGCAAGAACGCCCATGGATTCCGTGTGAACGGCTCTCCGGTTGACCTCGATCGTTCGATCGGTGCCGACGACCTCCTGGCCGGTTACGCCGCGATGTTGAGCCATGGCAAGCGAAAGCACCACTTGTTGGTGCACGCCGATTCCGTGGTCGGGTGAAGCCGGGCCTCCGAATCCCGACGTGTGACGCACGGCTCGCCGTCACGATTGGCGGACCCCTCGGCGGGCTGCATAGGTTACCCCTCGCTGCTTCGGCAGGGAGTCCCGGTCACGAGGGTCGCAAACCAGAGTCACGGTGGTCACACCAAAACTTCTGGAAATCGACTTGACAGGCCAAGCAAGGGTCTCTAAAGTAACAAGCTCGCTCGGGGCACAGTCCAGAGCGGGAAACACGGATCAACGGTCCCAACGTGCGCCTTCCACGGCCACAGGGATACGCATCCAGCCAGCAACCAGCAAATGGTTGTGGCGCTCCTTGACAACGGAATAGAGGACGCAGCGAGTGCGGGCCAACCACGTCGACTTGTCGACCTGGTTGGACCAATCAATTTAGCAATACCAGCAATATGGACCGATCCCGTCTCACGGGATCGCGACGTACTGTTCCAGTTGGCAAAGGGACTACTCCCAATGCCGGCTCTTCATGATCGTCACCCGCTCTCACTTCATTGTGGGGGCGGTTGTCAATCTTCGACGGAGAGTTTGATCCTGGCTCAGGACGAACGCTGGCGGCATGCCTAATACATGCAAGTCGAACGCGGCCATCCGGTGCTTGCACTGGTGAAGCCGAGTGGCGAACGGGTGAGTAACACGTGAGAAACCTGCCCTGGAGTGGGGAATAACTCGAAGAAATTCGAGCTAATACCGCATACCTTCTCTTCACCGCATGGTGAGTTGAAGAAAGATTTATCGCTCTAGGAGGGTCTCGCGGCCTATCAGCTAGTTGGTGAGGTAATGGCTCACCAAGGCATCGACGGGTAGCTGGTCTGAGAGGACGATCAGCCACACTGGGACTGAGACACGGCCCAGACTCCTACGGGAGGCAGCAGTAGGGAATCTTGCGCAATGGGCGAAAGCCTGACGCAGCAATGCCGCGTGCGGGACGAAGGCCCTAGGGTCGTAAACCGCTTTCAGTAGGGACGAAAATGACGGTACCTGCAGAAGAAGCTCCGGCCAACTACGTGCCAGCAGCCGCGGTGATACGTAGGGAGCAAGCGTTGTCCGGAATTACTGGGCGTAAAGGGCTCGTAGGTGGTTGAGTAAGTCAGATGTGAAATCTCAGGGCCCAACCCTGAGCCTGCATTTGATACTGCTCTGACTAGAGTCCGGTAGGGGAGTGCGGAACTCCTGGTGTAGCGGTGAAATGCGCAGATATCAGGAAGAACACCGACAGCGAAGGCAGCACTCTGGGCCGGTACTGACACTGAGGAGCGAAAGCATGGGTAGCAAACAGGATTAGATACCCTGGTAGTCCATGCCGTAAACGTTGGGCACTAGGTGTGGGGAGAACTCAACTCTCTCCGCGCCGTAGCTAACGCATTAAGTGCCCCGCCTGGGGAGTACGGCCGCAAGGCTAAAACTCAAAGGAATTGACGGGGGCCCGCACAAGCGGCGGAGCATGTTGCTTAATTCGAGGCAACGCGAAGAACCTTACCTGGGTTGAACTACGTGGGAAAAGCCGCAGAGATGCGGTGTCCTTCGGGGTCCACGATAGGTGGTGCATGGCTGTCGTCAGCTCGTGTCGTGAGATGTTGGGTTAAGTCCCGCAACGAGCGCAACCCTTGTCCTATGTTGCCAGCGGGTAAAGCCGGGGACTCGTAGGAGACTGCCGGGGTCAACTCGGAGGAAGGTGGGGACGACGTCAAGTCATCATGCCCCTTATGTCCAGGGCTGCAAACATGCTACAATGGCCGGTACAAAGGGCAGCTAAACCGCGAGGTCAAGCGAATCCCAAAAAGCCGGTCTCAGTTCGGATTGAAGTCTGCAACTCGACTTCATGAAGCTGGAGTCGCTAGTAATCCCGGATCAGCAACGCCGGGGTGAATACGTTCCCGGGCCTTGTACACACCGCCCGTCACACGCCGAAAGTCGATAACACCCGAAGTCAGTGGCCCAACCCTTTAGGGAGGGAGCTGCCGAAGGTGGGATTGGCGATTGGGGTGAAGTCGTAACAAGGTAGCCGTACCGGAAGGTGCGGCTGGATCACCTCCTTTCTAAGGAGTTCCTTTCCTCGCACACTCGATCGAATGATCGGGGTGAGAGAGGAACATCTAGTTGAGGCACTCGTTGGTGCCGACCCCACTGGGGTTGGCCACCGTTCTCTATTCCGTTGTGAGGGAGCGCCCGGACCATTTTGGTCCGGTCTTCCCCTCGTGTAGCGCACCCCCGCGGGTGCGCTACCGGTCGTTCCTTGAGAATTTCATTGCGAGCACGAGCATCTTTGTGAGAAATATTCAAGTTATGAAGGGCCAACGGTGAATGCCTTGGCGTCTGCTGCCGATGAAGGACGTGGGAGGCTGCGATAAGCCACGGGGAAGTGCCGACCAACTGTCGATCCGTGGATGTCCGAATGGGGAAACCCAGCACCCGTAATGGGGTGTTACTCCGACCTGAACGCATAGGGTCGGTAGAGGGAACTGCGTGAACTGAAACATCTCAGTAACGCGAGGAACGTAAAGCAAAAGCGACTCCCTGAGTAGCGGCGAGCGAAATGGGATCAGCCTAAACCGTACTGGTGTTAAAGCCCGATGGCGTTGCCAGTGTGGGGTTGTGGGAACCAACCGAGGGAACATCGGACCCTCAAGGAGTTACAAAACTGATGACTAGTGGAAGCGTCCTGTGAACGGCGCGCCGTAGAGGGTAAGAGCCCCGTACACGAAAGTTATCAGTCTCCTGTTGTGTCTCCCGAGTAACGCCGGATCCGGGAAAGCCGGCGTGAATCAGCGAGGACCACCTCGTAAGGCTAAGTACATGCAGACGACCGATAGTGAACTAGTACCGTGAGGGAAAGGTGAAAAGTACCCCGGGAGGGGAGTGAAATAGTACCTGAAACCGTTGGTCTACAAACAGTCAAAGCAGACTTGTTCTGCGATGGCGTGCCTTTTGAAGAATGAGCCAACGAGTTACGGTGTGTGGCAAGGTTAACCCGATGAGGGGAAGCCGGAGCGAAAGCGAGTCTGAACAGGGCGTTCAGTCGCATGCCGTAGACCCGAAGCCGAGTGAGCTATCCATGGGCAGTGTGAAGCGGAGGTAAGACTCTGTGGAGGCGCGAACCGACTTCAGTTGAAAATGGAGCGGATGACCTGTGGATAGGGGTGAAAGGCCAATCAAACTCGGTGATAGCTGGTTCTCCGCGAAATGCATTTAGGTGCAGCGTCGTGCGTTCAACGATGGGGGTAGAGCACTGAATGGGCTAGGGGTCCTACAAGACTACCGACCCCAATCAAACTCCGAATACCATCGTTCCAGAGCACGGCAGTGAGACCTCGGGGGATGAGCTTCGAGGTCGAGAGGGAAACAGCCCAGACCGCCGGCTAAGGTCCCAAAATCTGAACTAAGTGGTAAACGATGTGAGATTGCGAAGACAGCCAGGAGGTTGGCTTGGAAGCAGCCATCCTTGAAAGAGTGCGTAACAGCTCACTGGTCGAGTGATCTTGCGCGGACAATGTAACGGGGCTCAAGTTCAGTACCGAAGCCGCGGATGCGACTCTTTGAGTCGTGTGGTAGCGGAGCGTCGAGCGTGCAGCGAAGCGGCGGGACAACCCAGCCGTGGAGCGCGTTCGAGTGCGAATGTTGGCATGAGTAGCGAATGAGGGGTGAGAACCCCCTCCGCCGTATGTCCAAGGGTTCCTGGGCGAGGCCAATCCTCCCAGGGTGAGTCGGGAGCTAAGGCGAGGCCGAGAGGCGTAGTCGATGCACAACTGGTTGATATTCCAGTACCACCATGTTCGCGTCCGTCCCAATACTCTGTTGCTAAGGGGCTGTGTTGACTTCGGTCAACGCGAACCGACCCACATTGTTGCGGGAAGCTGTAGGGGGACGCAGGAAGGTAGATGAACCCGGTGAATGGTAGAACCGGGGTAAGCGTGTAGGAGGAGGACCAGGTAAATCCGGGCCTCATAAACTCTGAGACGTGATACCGAGCCGCTTCAGGCGAAGTCATTGATCCTATGCTGCCTAGAAAAGCCCAGCAGCGAGTTGACATGGTGCCCGTACCCCAAACCAACACAGGTGGACAGGTAGAGCATACCAAGGCGAGTGGGATAACTATGGTTAAGGAACTCGGCAAATTGCCTCCGTAACTTCGGGAGAAGGAGGACCCCAGTAGCGTGATGAGACTTGCTCTCTGAGCGTGAAGGGGTGGCACAAAATTGAGGGAAGCGACTGTTTACCAAAAACACAGCAGCGTGCTAAGCCGTAAGGCGCTGTATACGCTGTGACTCCTGCCCGGTGCTGGAAGGTTACGGGGATGGGTTAGTCCTTCGGGACGAAGCTCTGAACCTAAGCCCCAGTAAACGGCGGCCGTAACTATAACGGTCCTAAGGTAGCGAAATTCCTTGTCGGGTAAGTTCCGACCTGCACGAATGGAGTAACGACTTCCCTACTGTCTCAACCATAGACCCAGCGAAATTGAAGTACGAGTAAAGATGCTCGTTAGCTGCAGAAGGACGGAAAGACCCCGTGGACCTTTACTATAACTTGATGTTGTGTTTTGTCATATGTTGTGTAGGATAGGTGGGAGACTTGGAAGCATGGACGCTAGTCTGTGTGGAGTCATCGTTGAAATACCACCCTGCATATGGTGAGGCTCTAACCTAGACCCGTTATCCGGGTTGGGGACAGCGTCAGGCGGGTAGTTTAACTGGGGCGGTTGCCTCCTAAAGAGTAACGGAGGCGCCCAAAGGTTCCCTCAGCCTGGTTGGCAATCAGGCGTTGAGTGCAATGGCAAAAGGGAGCTTGACTGCGAGACCTACAAGTCGAGCAGGAGCGAAAGCTGGGCATAGTGATCCGGCGGTTGCGTGTGGAAGCGCCGTCGCTCAACGGATAAAAGGTACCCCGGGGATAACAGGCTAATCTTGCCCAAGCGTCCATAGCGACGGCAAGGTTTGGCACCTCGATGTCGGCTCATCGCATCCTGGGGCTGAAGCAGGTCCCAAGGGTTGGGCTGTTCGCCCATTAAAGCGGTACGCGAGCTGGGTTCAGAACGTCGTGAGACAGTTCGGTCCCTATCCTCTGCAGCCGGAGGTGAATTGAGGAAAGCTGTCCCTAGTACGAGAGGACCGGGACGGACGCAGCTCTCGTGTGCCAGTTGTCCTGCCAAGGGCATGGCTGGTTAGCGACCTGCGGAAAGGATAACCGCTGAAAGCATCTAAGCGGGAAGCCTCTTCCAAGATGAATTCACCCACAGGGTTAACCTGGTAAGGCCCGTGGTAGACCACCACGTTGATAGGCCGGAAGTGTAAGCGTGGCAACACGTTCAGCTGACCGGTACTAATCGGCCGAGGGCTTGAGTTCACACAAAAGTTCGTGCTCGCAATGAAATTCTTAAGGGCGACCGCCCACACGAGGCCTAGGTCTCGGTGGCCATAGCGGAGGGGTCCCACCCGTTCCCATCCCGAACACGGAAGTTAAGCCCTCCAGCGCCGATGGTACTTGGGACGAGAGTCCCTGGGAGAGTAGGTCGCCGCCGGTTTCGAACGAACGAGGGGAGCCCCAGGGCTCCCCTCGATTCGCGTCCGGGCTGAAGTTCCGGGCAATGTGTGTGCTAGAGCGAGTTGTGGCACCGTGGGTTTCCGTGGTGTACGTGCCGAGTCGGAAGTGAGCGACCCGGCGAGTCGACCGGTGAGGAGCGAGATGGCAGATTCCAGGGGCGGTTCGGAAGGCGGCGGCCGGCGCGGTTCGTCGTCGCGCGGGCAGGGCAACGCTGGAGGCAGAGGTCGCGATTCTGGCGGGACTCGTGGCGCCGGTGGACGGAACAGCGGATCTGGCAGTCGAAGCGGTGCTGGAGGACGAACCGGTGGACCTGGTGGCCGAGGTGGTTCCGGTGGGCGGAAGAGCGGGCCCGGCGGTCGAGGCGGTTCCGCCCGCTCAGGTGGGTTTGGTGGAGGATCCCGAGAAGGCGGTGGCGGAGGGCAGCGGGCACCCCGGGAGCCGCGCGTGGTGCCCGATAGCGCAATCGTCGACCGTCCCGAGCGCGATGAATGGCGCGACGGCGGTCGTGTCGACGGTGGGGGCGCCGCTCGCGCCGAACGACCAAAGCGTTCCTCGCGGGGCGAGGCTGCGAGAGCAGCCCGTCTGAGCGTGTCGCCCGAGGCCTTCGGTCAGGCGGTGAGCCCAAGGCGTGCGGATCGTCTGGCGCGGCGGGTGGGCGACGCAGCGGTGTCCTTTGAGGCAGACCGGTTCGATGAGGCCCGCTCGATCCTTGGGCCGATCGCCAAAGAGACCCCAGACGTCGCCGAAGTGCGCGAGCTTCTGGGTCTCACCTATTACAGGCTTGGTCGATGGCGCGATGCGGTGCGGGAACTCGAGGCGTTCTTTGCGCTCACGTCGAGTACGGAGCAGCATCCGGTGCTGGCCGATTCCTACCGTGCGTTGGGTCGACACGCCCGCGTGGAAGAACTCTGGAGTGAGCTGCGGGAGGACTCGCCATCTGCAGAACTGGTGCACGAAGGTCGCATCGTGTCGGCCGGTTCGCTGGCAGATCAAGATCGGCTTGCTGATGCAATCCGTCTGTTGGAGAAGGGGTGGAAGACCCCCCGTCAGCCTAAGGACCACCATCTTCGGCGCGGCTATGCCCTGGCCGATCTCTATGAGCGAGCCGGCTCGGTGCCAAGGGCCCGACAGCTGTTCGTATGGCTGAATCAGGTGGCGCCGGACTTTGCCGACGTCGTTGTGCGACTGGACTCCTTGGAGTGAACGTGTGTGTTGAGCGTGGGTCTTCTACGCTGGGTGGTCCCCGGACAAGGAGCTGACCTTGGTTGCTATTTCAAACCTGTTGGGCGATGACGCACAGGCACTGCTGGATTACGAGGCCACTGCCATCCCCAAGGAGCGTCTGACGCTGCCAGGACCCGACTTCATCGAGCGGTCCATGATGAACTCAGATCGGTCCCCGCAGGTGTTGCGGAGCCTGGCAGGTCTCTACAACCACGGACGCCTCGGTGGGTCGGGCTACGTGTCGATCCTGCCGGTTGATCAGGGCATCGAGCACTCAGGCGCAGCGAGCTTCGCCCCCAACATCGATTACTTCGATCCGTTGAAGATTGTGGACTTGGCGATCGAAGGCGGCTGTAACGCCGTGGCGACCACGTTTGGCGTTTTGGGCATGGCCAGCCGCAGCCATGCGCACCGGATTCCTTTCATCGCAAAGCTGAACCACAATGAGCTGCTGACCTACCCCAACACGTTTGATCAGATCATGTTCGGCTCGGTTCAACAGGCCTACGACCTGGGCGCCGCAGGTGTGGGAGCCACGATCTACTTCGGTTCGGAGGAGTCTCGCCGGCAGATCCAGGAGGTGGCCGACGCATTCGAAGAGGCACACCAGCTGGGCATGTTCACGGTGCTGTGGTGCTACCTGCGCAACAACGACTTCAAGGTGGACGGCGTCGACTATCACGCCGCTGCCGATCTGACGGGGCAGGCCAATCACATCGGTGTGACCATCGGTGCAGACATCATCAAGCAGAAGCTTCCCGAGAACAATGGTGGTTTCAAGGCCATCCCGGGCCTCGGAAAGACCCACGACCTTGTCTACGACGAGCTGACGACGGACCATCCGATCGACCTGTGCCGCTGGCAGGTGGCCAACTGCTACATGGGCCGTATCGGCCTGATCAACTCGGGCGGAGCGTCCTCCGGCGCAACCGACCTTGCGGAGGCCGTGCGCACTGCGGTGATCAACAAGCGAGCCGGTGGTACCGGGCTCATTTCGGGTCGCAAGGCGTTCCAACGCCCCATGGCCGAGGGCGTTGAACTGCTTAACGCCATCCAAGACGTATACCTCGACGACTCCATCACGGTGGCTTGACATGACCGACTTGAACAAACTGACCGACGCTGCGCGTAAAGCAACCGAGACCCTGAAGGACTACCTCGAGCAGGTGGGGGAGGCATTGCGTCAGGCGCCGGAACGCATTTCCGATTCCGTCCTGGAAACCGCAAACGAAGCGGTGGAGCGCATCCAGCCGTTGGCCGAGTCGCTGAAGCCCCGCCTGGAGAAGTTGCCCATGGTGGGCGACCTGGTGGCTGAGCCGCTCGAGGTGCCCGCCAAGAAGGCTCCTGCCAAGAAGGCTCCTGCCAAGAAGGCTCCTGCCAAGAAGGCTCCTGCCAAGAAGGCTCCTGCCAAGAAGGCTCCCGCCAAGAAGGCTCCCTCAACGGGTGATTCGGCGCCGAGCGCGTAGTTTCGTTTGCCTGATCAAGGCGCCCGACGGCAGAAGACCAGAAGCGTGATGCCCTGAGGCGCCGACTTGATGCTGCGATGGTTCGGCGCGGGTTGGCGGTCGACGCGGTGGCCGCTGCCTCGCTGGTGGCGGCCGGTCGCGTGCTGGTTGGCGGGGCCCCTGCGCTCACCCCGAAGCGGTTGACCGATGACGGCGAGCCGGTGCGAGTCCTCGAGCTGCGCGCCTTCGTGGGGCGTGGCGGCGACAAACTGGATGGCGCCCTCGTCGCACTCGCCTTGGCGGTGAACGGACGGCGGGTACTCGACGTTGGGTCGTCCACCGGTGGGTTCACCGATTGTCTCTTGCAACGCGGCGCCGATGCCGTTGTGGCGATCGATGTCGGTACCCATCAACTCAGCCAGTCGCTACGGGATGACGAACGTGTCACGGTGCTGGAACAGACCGATATTCGTTCGGTGCAAGCCGACTCGCTGGGGGGAAGGTTTGGACTGGTCACCGTGGACGTCTCGTTCATCTCGCTTGGGGCGATCATGCGCGCGTTGGCGGGCCTGAGGAAGCCGGACGGTGACCTCCTGGTGTTGGTGAAGCCGCAGTTTGAGGTGTCCCGCAGCGACGCTTCACGCGGGCGGGGCGTCATCCGCAACCCAAAGCTCTGGACCGAGGCGCTGGAGTCGGTCGTCGAGGCGGCCGGGGAACACGGGTTGACACCGCTCGGGGCTACGGTCTCGGGGGTGAGGGGCGCCAAGGGCAACACCGAGTTCTTTGTTCGCCTTGGCCTCCCTGGGAATGCCCGGACCGCGAGCCCGTCAGGGTGGATGAAGGATCTGGTTGAGTCGGCCGGGGGTGATGAGAATGAATGAGCGCCGGGCATTGCACCGGGTGGCGGTCGTGGTACATCACGACCGGCCGTTGGCGCTGGAGTTGGCGTCCACGGTTATTGAATGGGCCGCATCCATCGGCGCCTCCGTGATGATGACGGAGGATGATGCGGCGATCGTCAGGGATCTGGCGACGAGGGGGGCTGCGCCCCAAGGCGTTGAACCAGGGCAGCTGTCGACCGCGGATGTGACCATTGCCATTGGCGGTGACGGCACGGTGCTGCGAGCAGTTCGGCTGGTGGCCGATGCCGGCGTGCCGATCGTGGCGTTCAACGCCGGACAGCTTGGCTATCTCGCCGACGTCGCACCTGAGCGTGCCCGGTGGGCGCTTGGGGAGTTGGCAGCGGGCCGTGGCCGAACCGAGGAGCGCATGCGAGTGCAGGCGAACGTCGGCGGAGAGGTGGTCACCGGCCTGAACGAGGTCGTGGTGGAGCGGGCCTTCACCGGCCACACAGTCCGCCTGCGGGTGTACTTCGACGGCGAGTTCTTCACGTCCTACGTGAGTGACGGCATGGTGGTGGCCACGCCGACCGGGTCCACGGCCTATGCGTTTTCGGTGCGGGGCCCCATCGTCGCACCGACCCATCGGGCCTTGCTGATGGTGCCGGTTGCCCCGCACCTGCTCTTCGACCGTGCGTTGGTGTTGGAGGCCACCTCCACCATCGAGCTGGAGGTGGTGGGACACCGGCCGGCCAAGGTGTCCATCGACGGACAGGGTGGATTCGACGTGACCCCCGGAAACCGGATTGTCTGCTCGACGGCATCGAAGCCCGCCCGGTTCATTCGTTTCGAGGAACTGCGGTTTCACCACGTGCTGAAACGCAAGTTCTCGTTGGCAGACCGCTGACCACACGCCTTGGGCGGCCCTGGACACGGGCGGGGGCGGCCTGCCGGTGGGTGGTAGGCGGGGGCTCTACGATGGAGGGTTCATGTTGGACGAGCTCGCTGTTACCGACCTGGGCGTCATCGCCAAGGCCCGTCTGGAGCTGCGCGGCCACATGACCGCGCTGACGGGCGAAACCGGTGCCGGCAAGACGCTGCTGCTCGGTGCGCTGGAGCTGCTGTCAGGTGCCCGGGCGGACGCCTCGGTGGTGCGCGCAGGGGCCGAACAGGCCGTTGTCGAGGGGCGCTTTATCAACGGCGACGGCGACGAACTGGTGCTGCGGAGGGTGGTGCCACGCGACGGTCGAAGCCGTGCCTATTGCAATGGCTCGCTGGTGACGGCGGCCGAGTTGGCAGAGGCGGCGGCGGGACTGCTGGAAATCCACTCCCAGGGTGCTCAGCTGGCCTTGACCACGCCTGGGGTGCAGCGCCAGGCCCTCGACCGCTGGGCGAATGTTGACCTGAGCGAGTTGACCGCCGCCGAATCCTCCGTCGGATCGCTTCGTGCTGCGCTGGTCGAGTTGGGGGGAGACGAACGGGCACGGGTTCGTGAGATGGACCTGTTGGCATTTCAGGTTGCAGAGATCGGGTCGGCCGGCTTGTCCGATCCTGACGAGGATGCGGCCTTGGCCGCTGAGGAAGCGTTGTTGGCGGATGCGGTCGGGCATCGGGAGGCCGCTTCCAAAGCTCTCGGCGTGTACGACGAGGAGGGCGGTCTGTCCGACGCCCTCGCCGCCATGGCGGGCGCACTGGACGATCGCAGGCCGTTCGACGGCACGCTCACCCGGGTGCTCGCCCAACAGGCGGAGCTGTCCGATCTGGTCGCCGAGTTACGCAGACAGGCCGATTCGATCGAGGAGGACCCCGAACGGCTGGAGGTGGTTCGGCTCCGTCGGGTTGAACTGCGGGACCTGGGGCGCAAGTACGGCGATACCCTCGCCGAGGTGATGGCATTCGGTCAGGAGTGCCAGGTGCGTCTTGACGAGCTGGGCGACCGGGAGCGACGCGCGGCTGCTCTGGAGGACGACCTGGCGGCGGCGTGCCTGGTGCGCGACGAGGCGGCGGCCAAGGTGGGAGCAGCGAGGCGCTCCGCTGCTCCACAGCTGGCCACCGCGGTGCAGGCACGACTGGCGGCCTTGGCCATGCCCAAAGCCACGCTGGAGATCACCGTCGGCGACGACGACCCCGGCGACCGCGTGACGTTTCTGCTCGCCGCCAACCCGGGCATGGCGCCGGCCCCGATCCAGCGGGCGGCCTCGGGGGGTGAGCTGTCACGAGTCCTGCTCGCCCTCCGCCTGGTGCTGTCCGGCGGCCCGGACACCATGGTGTTCGACGAGGTCGATGCAGGCATCGGTGGGGCGACCGCGTTGGAGGTGGGGAGTGCGCTGTCCGAGGTGGCCGAGACGTCCCAGGTGTTGGTGGTGACCCACCTGGCCCAGGTGGCCGCCCACGCGGACCAGCAGGTTCGGATCGCCAAGTCGGCCGATGAGGACGCCACGACCACCACGGTCGAGTCGGTTGGCGGAGAAGCCCGGGTGGTCGAGCTGTCCCGGATGCTGTCGGGCACCCCAGACTCGGCGGCGGCCCGGTCAAATGCCAAGGATCTGCTGGAACGCGTGCCCCGGCGCGCCCCCGACCCTTCGACCGCCGGACCCACCCGCTGATGGCCCGCTGGTCGCCAGGTCAGCGCCGCCCCGTCGAAGCGACCGATGGGGATATGCCGACGCACAGCAGCGGCACGGCCCGGGTGGACCGGCGAACCAAGGACCTGGTGAAACGGCTGAACCCGGGCGATGTTGCGGTGATCTCGCACCGTGACCTGGATGTGGTGGCAGCCGAAACGTTGGTGGAGGCCCACCCGGCGGCGGTCGTGAACTCGGAGCCGTCCTCCTCCGGCCGCTACCCGAACGAGGGGCCACTCCTGGTGATTCGGGCCGGTATCCCGCTGGTGGACCTCTGTGGCGCCGAGCTGATGGACATGATCTCGGAGGGCGACCTGGTGCAGGTGGTGGGCTCGGAGGTGTACCGGGGCGACGAACTGGTGGCCCGTGGCATCGAGGAGAGCATCGAAACGATCGGGGTCGCTCATGCACGGGCGATGGAGGGCCTCGATGCAGAGTTCGGCAGGTTTGTCACCAACACGCTGAACTACATCGAGCAGGACCAGGACCTCCTCGGGAGTGACCTGGAGTTTCCCGACGTTGGAATCGACTTCCAAGATCGACATGTCTTGATTGTGGTTCGTGGCTCCACCTACCGGGAGGACCTGCAGATCCTGTCGGACAACGGCTACATGTCCGACCTCAAACCCATCCTGATCGGTGTGGACGGTGGGTCTGATGCGCTGTTGGAGCTGGGACACACCCCGGATCTCATTGTGGGCGACTTCGACTCGGTCACCGAACGTGCCCTTCGCTCGGGTGCCCAACTGGTGGTGCATGCCTACAAGGACGGTCGTGCCCCCGGAGCGGCACGACTTGAGAAGCTGGGTCTGGAATATCACACGATGTCGGCGTCGGGAACCAGCGAGGACATCGCGATGCTGTTGGCCTACGAACAGGGCGCCGAACTGATCGTGGCCGTGGGAACCCACACCTCGATGGTTGAGTTTCTGGACAAGGGCCGTGCCGGCATGGCGTCGACGGTTCTGGTGCGCATGAAGATCGGTACCCGTCTGGTGGATGCCAAAGGCGTGTCGAAGCTGTACCGCACCGAAGTGCACACCCGCGATCTGATCTTCATGGTGCTGGCCGCCGTTTTCGCCCTGGGAGTGGTGGTGATGATTTCGGCGCCCATCCGGCTGATCATCAAGACGGCCTGGCTGAACCTGACCAATCTGATGGCCGCCACTGCGTTGGTGTCCCCCTGGAGTCTCCTGTGATCAAGCTGCGAACCCACATCATCAGCCTGACGGCTGTCTTCCTGGCGTTGGGCATCGGCCTGATGCTGGGATCAACCTTCCTCGACCGCACCTTCGTGGATGCGCTCGATGCCCAGGTGAAGAGCCTCAACGGACGACTTGAGGACCGCACAGCCGAGGTGAAGTCGCTGACCGAGGTACTCGATGAGCAGACCCTGAGCGAGGCTGCGATTCAACCGGCGCACCTCGAGCGTTTGTTGGCCGGTCGGCTTTCCGGCAGCGAGGTGGTGATACTGGCCAACCGCGGGGTGGACAGCGACCAGGTGGCGCGCACCGTTGCGGTTCTTCAAGCGGCGGGGGCGGAGATTCCCGCCGTGCTGTGGCTGACCGATCGTTGGAATCCGGCCGACCCCAAGACGAGCGTCGAGATTGCCGACTCGTTGGGGCTGGTTGGAGCGGACGACCCCCAGCAGGTGACCGTGGCAGCGGCGGACCTGTTGGCCACCGCCCTTGCCGGCCCGACCCGCGCCACAAACCCCACGGCGACGACCGCCACGACAACCGCCACGACCACCGGTGGTGGCGCCGCTCCTGGCGAGCCGACGGCCGCGCCCCCGTCAACAACCCCGACGCCGTCATCGAGCGCCACCACGACGACGCTGCCCCCCGAGCCCGAAGACGTGCTTGCGGCGTTGGCGAAGGCAGACCTGATCGAACCTGAGGCGGCGCCTGCGGGCAATCTGTCGGCGCCGGCACCCGAGGCCCTGATCATGTACATCACGGGTGAGGGCAGTGTGCTGAAGCCAAAGGAGGCGTTTGTGCCGGTGGCAACCGCGCTGGCGGCGACCAGCCCGGGGCGCGTCCTGTTGGCTGAGACCCGGACCACCAGATCGTTGGCCGAGCTGGCCACCGACGAGGATGTCGCCGCCCGTGGTGCGTCGCTCGAAGCGGCGCGGGACCTGACGGCGCTGGCAGGGCAGGTGTCGACACTGGACGGGCTGGAGACGCCCCTTGGAAAGGTTGCTGCCGTCGCAGCCTTGATGGAGTTGGCCGAAGGAAAGACAGGCAACTACGGGATGGCCAAGGGGGTCGACTCGGTGCTGCCTGAGGTTGGCGGATGATCCAAGGCCGACCGCGACAGGCGACGCCGTCGGCTGATTCGCCTCCTGTGGCAAGGGCTTCGGACGGCGAGGCGGCCCGCTTTTCCCTGTTGGTGGCGGCCAGCCGCGCCACCGGCTTTGTTCGCATGCTGGCCGGGTTCGCGGTTTTGGGTACCAGTACCCAGCTCGGCAACGTGGTGCAAAGCGCCAACCTGGTGCCCACCCTGCTCTTTGAACTGTTGGCAGCGGGCGCTCTCGGCGCGGTGTTCATCCCCATGCTCGTCGACGAGGAGCGGCGCTTTGCCGGGCCGGTCGACGCGTTCCGGTCCCGCCTGGCCGGCACGGTGATGTTCTACCTCGGGGCCGTACTGGCCGTCGTGGTGGCCGTGGCGCTGCTCGCCCGGGGCCAGGTGACCGACTACCTGTTGGGCAACGTACCGGTTGAGGATCGGCGCCAAGCCCAGCTCTTGGGGACCTACCTGCTCTGGTGGTTTCTTCCTCAGGTTTTCGCCTACCTGGCCAACGGGGTGGCTGTAGCGCTGCTGAACGCCCGCAACCGGTTCTGGGCGGGGGCCGTGTGCCCGCTGGTCAACAACGTGGTGGTGTCCATCACGCTTGGTGCGCTGGCGATCATGCGAGGCGGCGACGTCTCGCTGCCCCTGAGCGGCACCGAGAAGTTGGTGATCGGCGGGGGGTTCACAGCCGGTGTCGTGGCCATGGCCGCCGTGCCCCTCCTGGACGCGTTCAACCACGCCGCGCCGCTGGGTCGACCGCTGCCGCCTCGATCCGGGCAACTGCGTTCGCTGGGGCGTGCCGTGTGGTGGGCGGTGCTGTTCCTCGGGGCGGCACAGTTGCCGATGCTGGCGGTATTGCCGTTGACCAACGCCGTTGACGGCCACACCCAGGTATGGATCCTCACCTGGCAGATTCTGCTTCTGCCCCATGCGTTGTTGGCTTCTCCCATCTACACCACCCGCCTGCCGGCGCTCGCAACTGCGTTTCAGCAAACCGATACCCGCTCATTCGCCGAGCTGTCGGGCGCGTCGGTTCGGTCGGTGTTGACCACCGGTGCCTTGGCCGGAGCACTACTGGCTGCACTCTCCCCGCAGGTCGCCCAGGCCGTGTCGATTGGTGCCGCGGCAGATTCGACGGCGGCGGTGACCGCAGCTGTAGCCGGGTTTGCCGTTGGGGTGCCTGCCTATGCGCTGTGGATGACGCTGGTGCGCATCAGCTACGCCACCTCCGATGCGCGCACCCCGGCCCTGGTGGCGGTCGTGGTGGCCGTGGCGGCCGTCGCGGGCTTCTACGTGGTCAATGCCACTGTCGAGGGCGACGCCCGGGTGGGTGCATTCGCTCTGGTGTGGTCGCTCACCATCGGTGTGGGTGCGGTCGTCCTGGCGATCAGGCTCCGTCACCTTCTAGGTGGGCGAGCTGAATTTCGGGCCTCCTGGGTGCGTCGGCGAACGCTGGCGGTGGCGGCGGCGGGCCTCGCGGCAGCCCTGCTGGGGCTGACGGTGAGCACCGATCTTGCCGTGATGGCGCTGATCGTCGGCGCCGTTGGTGGCACGCTTGGATTGGGTGCCTTTTTCGGGGTCGATCGAGGACTGGGCGGTCCCGCCATGATGACGACGATCGGTAGCTTTGGTGGCGCCCCCGACAGCGAGCCCGTTGCGTGAAGACCCAGACCGTGAGGCGACCAGCGTGAACCCCTCCGACGTGCCCAACGAGGGCACCGAGCCGGACGTCGGCGGTATCGCGGTCGTCCCCGCCAAGAATTCGCCCAGCATCGAGGCCACCGTCGCGGCCCTCCGCCGCATCCGGGGCGTGACCCGGGTGGTGGTGGTGGACGATGGCTCCACCGACGACACCGGCGCCCGCGCATTGACCGCGGGAGCGGAGGTATTGGCGCTGCCGGTGAATCGCGGAAAGGGCGCCGCCCTTGGCGAGGCGGTCCTGGCCCACCCTGACGCCCCATGGTATTTGCTGGCCGACGCCGACCTGGCGGAGACCGCCGAACACCTGACGGCGTTGGTGGAGCGGTTGCTGGTCGGCGACGAGGAACTGGTCGTCGCGCGATTCCCACCCGCCGGCACCCAGGCCGGTGCCGGGAGGATCAAGGCGCTGTCGGCGGCGGCGATCCGCAGCACCACGGGTGTCGAAGTGCTCGAGCCGTTGTCGGGCCAACGGGCGATCGATGGTGCCACGTTGCGCTCGCTGCACCCAGCCCCAAGGTTCGGGGTGGAGGTGGGCATGTCGATCGATGCGCTTCGGGCGGGGGCACGCCTCGCCGAGGTGTCGCTGCCGCTGGATCACGATCACACGGGTCGGGGCTGGGCCGGACGACGTCATCGAATCCGTCAGGGAATCGACATTGTCCGCACCGTGTGGCCACGGCTGGGTACACCCCGACTTCGCCTGGCGGTGGTGTTGGCCCTCAGCGTGGTTGCCATCGTGGCGTCGGTCGGACTTGGAAAGGCGACGCGGTGGCATGGCGAGGCGCTGCCCGCCCCCAGCGCAAAGCCGCGCGTGATTCTGGTGACGATCGCCGGCGCCGGAATGGACCTGCTCGAGGACCCACGGGCCCCGGCCATCTCGTCGTTGGCCCGGTCGTCGGCGACCGCTTCAGTGTCCACCCGGGTTCCGGCTCCGCCCGGTGACCTCGCATCCCAGCACGCCTCCTTGGGCGCCGGCGCGCCGGTGGCGCTGGTGGTACCTGGAGGCGATCTCGAGTTTGGTGAGGCTGAGGGACTCACCAACGAGTCCCCCGCCACGGCAGCCGGACCGGTCAAGGTGCAGGCGCTGCCGGATGGTTCGGCCCAGGTGATCGATCCGTTGACGGTGTCCGACGACAGCCGCAGTTACGGCACCCGGGGTCTGCTGGGCGACTCGATCCGGCGCGACGGTGGAAGGGTTGGCTACGTCTGGGCGGGCAAGGGTCGGGCACAGTTGGCCAACGGGGCGGCGGCGGTGGCCGATGACGGCGGCACGATCGACACGGTGGACATCGCCGGAGTGGGCGATGACCCCGACGCAGCGGCCCGCCGGTACGTCGACTTGGACGCGGACCTGATCCTGGTGGAAACCCGTCGCAGCGCATTGACCCCGTCGACGCTTGCAGTGTCCGACGTCGATCGGGTGGTGGCTGCCATCGATGCGCACCGGCGGCCCACCGACACGCTGATTGTGCTGGGCCTCGGACACGACGCACGCTGGCACCTTTCACCCTTGATCCTCTCCGAGCCGGGCCTCCGAGGTACCCTGGGGTCGGATTCCACCCGTCGTCAGGGCATCATGACGATGGGTGACGTGTCCGCCACGGTGCTGAACCGACTGGATCGTCCCCGCCCGAAGGGGCTGGGGGGAGCGGTGGCGCGCATCGAGCGGGGCGCCCCCGACATTGGGGCATTGGTGGATCTCGACCGGAGAGTGGATCAGCGGGAACGAAGCTATGCGCCGACGGTGACCATCTTCATCGTGATTCAGGCGTTGGCCTACATCATCGCCCCGCTCGTGGCGCGACGGTCCGGGCGATCCTCCCAACTGCCGGGGGTGTTGGTTGCGGTCACGTTGGGTTCGGCGGCATTTCCGGTGTTGACGTTTCTGTGGCGACTGATGCCGGTGTCCTTGCAGGGACCGTTTGTCACCATCCCGGCTCTCACGATGCTGTGCGCCGCCGCCGCCCTGCTGGCCATGCAAGCGAGACGATTCGGTTTGAGCCCTCTCAACGCGGTGGCAGGGGTGACCCTGGCGGTCATGGTGGTGGATGCTTCGCTCGGTGCCCCGCTGCAACAGATCAGCCTGCTGGGCTACTCGCCGGTGACCGCAGCCCGGTTCTACGGCCTCGGCAACATGGCCTTCGCCGTGTTGGGGGCCTGCGCCGTCATTGTGGCGGCCTCCTGGTTGCACGCCGCCACAGATCGACGGGCCGCGTTTGTTGCCGTTGCCGGGATGTTTGCGCTGGTGGTGGTCGTGGACGCGGCACCGATGCTGGGTGCCGACTTCGGCGGCGTCCTGACTTTTGTGCCGGCGTTCGGGTTGCTGCTGGCGGCCTGGTCACCGATCACTTGGAATCGACGCAACGTGGCGCTCGCTGTGCTCGTCGGCCTGGTGGGCTTTGCTGTCGCCGTGGGCGTCGCTCTGAAGCTGGGGTCGGGGACCCATCTCGATACGGTGACCAACGGGGGCTGGGACGGCTTCACCGAGATCGTTCGCCGAAAGGTGGCCACCAACCTGCGTGTGATGCGCCTCACCGTGTGGTCGTGGATGGTGCCGATCGCAGCGTTCTTCCTGCTGCTGAGCCTGACCACATCCGGAACGTGGCGGGAGCGTTTCCGGGGTGCGACCGATCTGCGCACCGGGCTGATGGGACTGTTCGTCGTGGGATTCCTCGGCGGTGCGGTGAACGATTCGGGAATCGTCATCCCAGCTCTGGCACTGGTGTACATCGGCGCCTTCCTGATGCTGGTGCAGGTACGCAAGCCGTTTGAAGCGCCCGAAGTGCGGTTGCCCGAGGACGCTTCACCGCCGATCAAACCGGCCCCGGCGGTCTCGGGTTAGATTTGAGTGGACCGGCGAACGACCTTCCGCGGGAGAGACATGGCCAAGCACATTTTCGTCACCGGTGGGGTGGTCAGCGGTCTCGGTAAAGGCCTGACCGCCTCCTCGCTGGGCACGCTGTTGAAGGCCCGGGGACTGCGGGTGACCCTGCAGAAGCTGGATCCTTACATCAACGTCGATCCGGGCACGATGAACCCGTTTGAACACGGTGAGGTGTTCGTCACCGAGGACGGGGGCGAGACCGACCTCGACCTGGGCCACTACGAGCGCTTTATCGACGAGTTCCTCACCCGCAACTCCAACGCCACCACGGGCTCGATCTACCAGGAGGTGTTGGCCAAGGAGCGCCGGGGCGACTACCTGGGCAAAACCGTGCAGGTGATCCCGCACATCACCGACGAGATCAAGCGCCGCATTTTTGCGTTGGCCACCGACGACGTCGACGTGGTGATCACCGAAGTGGGCGGCACGGTGGGTGACATCGAGATTCTGCCGTTCCTCGATGCGATTCGTCAGATGCGCCTCGACGTCGGCCGGGCCAACGTCTGTTACGTGCATGTCACCCTGGTGCCCTACATCAGCCCATCACGCGAGCTGAAGACCAAGCCCACCCAGCACTCGGTCACCGAGTTGCGCAGCCGGGGGATCACCCCGGACGTCATCGTGTGCCGCTCCGAGGGTGAGCTCGAGGCCGATTTACGACTCAAGATCTCCTCGATGTGCGACGTCGAACTGAACGCGGTCATTTCTGCAGCCGACGCCTCAAGCCTGTACGAATTGCCGCTGATCATGCACGACGAGGGCCTCGATACCGTGGTGGGGCAGGTGTTGGGCCTGGAGCAGGCCGAGGTCGACCTGACCGAGTGGGAGGCGGTGGTGTCCCACGTGGCCTCCGCCACCGCGCCGTTGCGCATTGGCATCGTTGGCAAGTACGTCAGCCTGGCCGACGCCTACCTGTCGGTGGTGGAGGCGCTCAATCACGCGTCGGCGGCCGCCGGGGTCAAGCCGACGATCGACTGGATTCAGGCCGAGGACGCCGAGGGCCTGCTGGCCGAGGGCCGCCTCCACGACCTGGATGGCATTGTGATCCCGGGCGGGTTCGGGCCCCGCGGCGTGGAAGGCAAGATCGCCGCGGCCAACTGGGCTCGCGAGCACGGCGTGCCGTGCCTGGGCCTGTGCCTGGGTATGCAGGTGATGACCATCGAGTATGCCCGCAATGCACTCGGGCTCGAACGAGCCAATTCGTCGGAGTTTGACCGCTCCACTCCGCACCCGGTGATCGACATCATGGAGACCCAGCGGGGCGTGACCGACAAGGGCGGCACCATGCGTCTTGGTGCCTACATCGCCCGGCTCAAGCCGGGCTCGCAGGTGGCCGAGGCCTATGGGGCGGAGGTGGTGTCGGAACGGCACCGGCACCGCTTCGAGTTCAATCCCCGTTACCGGGGCCGGTTCGACGCCTCCGCGCTGAGTTGCTCGGGTACCTCGCCGGATGGCCGCCTGGTGGAGTTTATCGAGTTGGAGGATCACCCTTTCTGGGTGGCCACCCAGGGGCACCCGGAGTTTAAGAGCCGTCCCACCCGACCGGCGCCGCTTTTTGCCGCGTTTGTTGCCGCAGCCGCCGCCCGCACCGCCGCCACGCGGGTCGAGGTTCCCCAGGGGGAGGCCGCCTCCTCCGAGCCTCAGGTCTCGGATGAAACGACGGCGGGTCGCGTGCGGGGGCGCAGGTCGAGCCAGGCCGAGCGGCCCGACGTTGCCGTCGATCGCGACCCGGTTGGGGTGGGAGACGGCCCGGTCTCTCGTGGTTGAGCCCGGCTCGGCGGGGTGGCGGCGACCGGAGCTGACCTCGGCGTCCGGGTTTGAGATCGTTGGTGACACCGCCGTGCACACGGGTTTTGTGATCGATGTGGTGCAGGCGCAAATGCGTGACCCCGAAGGCGGGATGCACAGCCGCGATGTGGTGCGTCACCCGGGCGCCGTGTCGGTGCTTCCCCTGCACGACGACGACACGGTCACGTTGGTGCGTCAGTACCGGGTTGCCCCTGATGGCGACCTGCTCGAGATTCCAGCGGGCAAGGCTGACGTCGAGGGGGAGGCGGCGGTGGAACTCGCCCGCCGCGAGTTGGCTGAGGAGGTCGGACTCGAGGCGGAGAGCTGTGAGCGGCTTGCCGGGTTCTTCCTGTCTCCCGGTTACTCGAACGAATGGCATGAGACCTTTCTTGCAACCGGTCTCAGCAAGGTTCCATCAGCGGCCGACGGCGCCGAGGAGCGCCACATGGACGTGTTACGGCTGGGCCTGGACGAGGCGATCGAAGGCATCGCCACCGGTCGCATCGTGGACGCCAAGACGATCATCGCCCTCCTGGCCGCCGCACGGCGTGGCTGAAGTTGTCCACGTGGCCACCGGTAACTCGGGCAGCGCGCCACGTTCGGATGTCACCGTCGAGGCGTTCCTCGGCTGGCTCCAGGTGGAGCGGGGCCGGGCAAGCGCCACGGTCGAGGCCTATCGGCGGGATCTGACCGCCCATCTGACATGGCTGGACGATGCCGGACTGCGGACTGATGGCGAGGTCTCACCCGCCGTCTCCCGCACCGATCTGGAGCGCTGGGTGCGTGGTTTGATCGACGAGGGTCGGGCCAGGTCGTCGGTGGCGCGGGCGGTGGCTGCGGTGCGGGGCTGGTACCGGTATCGGGCTGAGGAGTTGGGCGTGGCCGACCCTGCCGTCGACCTGGACGGCGTCGGCATTGCCGACACAGTGCCCAAGGCCTTGTCGGTGGAGGTGGTCGGTGGCCTCCTCGACGGAATCGATGGCGACGACCCACCATCGCTGCGTGACCGGGCACTGCTCGAGTTGCTCTACGGCGCCGGGGTGCGTGTGTCGGAGGCGACCGGACTGTCGCTGGGCGACGTCGACCTCGACGGGGCGCTGGTGCGGGTGATGGGTAAAGGCTCCAAGGAGCGCATTCTGCCGGTGGGCCGGTCGGTGCTCGCCACGATGGCGTGCTACTTCGATGGAGGCCGTGGCCCGTTGGCGGAGCGGGCTCGTCGGCCCAGCCGCGACGACGCCGACGCCGTGTTCCTCAACCAGCGTGGTGGCCGCCTGTCCCGCCAGGGAGCCTGGCTGATCCTCCAGCGTCGGGCCGCCTCAGCCGGCCTTGACGTCCGGACGATGTCGCCCCATGTGTTGCGTCACAGCTATGCCACCCATCTCGTCGATGGCGGTGCCGACCTGCGCACCGTGCAGGAACTGCTGGGCCACGCACGCCTGACCACGACGCAGCGATACACCCGGGTGGCGATGGATCGCCTGGTGGCCACCTACCGTTCGGCGCATCCCCGGGCCGCGCACGTCGGAGCGAAACGGACGCGGGCCGGAGCGGGGAAAGCCGGTGGGTTGCAATCGCACCAGGGGGGAGCGCCATGAAGGACTCACCGGCACACCTGTACCGGCGTTTCCGCTATCACGTGGGGCCCGAGCCCGATCCTGCGGCGGCAGACCGATGGGCGGCCGCACGGCTGGACGGCGAAGAGTGGGCACTGTTCGCCTCGATGACCGTGCGCGACCGGGTGCACTCGGTGGCGGTCGCCCGCCGTGTTGAGCAGGTGCTGGCTGGTGAGGGCCATGCAGCCGGTGAGGGCCATGCAGCCGGTGATGGCCATGCAGCCGGTGAGGGCCATGCAGCCGGGGGTGGAGCCCGCAAGGATACGACGGACGGCTGGCAGGTGCGGGCCGGTCTGCTGCATGACGCGGGTAAGGCGTTGGCCCCGCTTGGCACGACAGGCCGGGTGGTTGCGTCACTTGCGGAGGGCACCGTCGCCGGCGACTGGCTGGAGCGGCGGGCCACCGACCGGACCGGTGCGCCGCGGCGCCGCGGTCCGATGGTGGCCATGGGCGCGTATCTCACCTACACCGAACTCGGCGCTCAGCGGCTCGAAGCGATCGGGAGCCACCCGATGGTGGCGGCCTGGGCCCGTGAGCATCATTGGTCACCGGAACGTTGGACGGTGCCGCAGAGCGCAGGTGCTGTGCTGGCGGAATGCGATGAGGAACTGTGAGCCCGAGGTGAGCGCCGCAGCCACACCCACGCCCGCAGCCACACCCACGCCCGCAGCCACACTTACGCCCGCAGGCGAGCGGTGGCGGGCCCGCCTGGTGGCCTATGGCATGGTGCTCATGCTGGGGGTCTGCGCCGTGTTCACGCTGGAGCCGTGGCCGCTGACGTCGTTGCGGCTCTTCAGCCAGATTCGTACCGATCGTCAAACGCAGGTGCAGTTGGTGGTTGTCGAAGCCGAAGGGACGCGGCGGGTGATCGATTTTGGCGACAACGCGTTCGTGTCGGATTCCGCCCAGCGCCGACTGCCGGAGATTGCATCGCTTCCCGTCGCAGAACAGCGCTCGGCGGTTGAGGACGTCCTGAAGGTCGCCGGAGTCGATCCGACCACGGTCGATGCCGTTGCCGTGAGTCGGACGGTACGTCGGCTGGATGCCGATGGAGGCCCGGCCACAGTGCTGTCCTCGCGTGACGTCGTGACCGTCGAGTTGCCGTGAGGTCGCCGAACGTTCACGTACTCGGTGGCCTCGATCGGCGCCTGGTCGCGCCGGGTCCGGCCGCCCGCTTCGAGACCGCCCGCACCGGGTTGGCGGTGGTGCTTGGCATTCGTCTGGCGCTGCGCCACTGGAGCGCGGCTGCGGCCATCCCGGACCCGTTGTTTCGGCGGGCGTTCGCGGTGGCCTGGCTGCCGTCGGTGCCCCCCGGCTGGCTGCTGAACGTCGTGGCGGTCGCCGGCGTGGTCGGTGCCATGGCGGTCGTCGCCAGGATGAGCCCACGGATCGGCTTTGTCGTGGCGTGGTTGGCACTGCTGTTCGTTGCCGGGGTGTGGGGCAGCGCCGGCAAGATCATGCACAACGACGTGCTGTTGTTGTTGACGGCGGTGCCCTTCGTGGTTGCGAAAGGTGGGACGGCCAACACCCGCGACGGCGCCGACCGTTCGGTGGCCGACGGCTGGCCACCCCGCGCAGCGCTGATGATCATCGCCGCCGTCTACTTCATCGCCGGTGTCCAAAAGCTTCACCACAGTGGTCTGGATTGGATCTCCGGTGACAATATGGCGTGGGTGCTGCGTCAGGGCGCAGCAGGCGCCGCTTCTCCCTTTCCCGGTCTGGCCCGCTCCATCGCCAACGCCCCTCCGTTGCCGTTTCTCATCGTGGTGGGTTCGATCGTTTTTGAGTTGGCCGCCCCGCTGATGTTGTGGTGGCGCCGGGGTCGCATCCCCTTCGCAGTGGGTGCCGCCTGTCTGCACGGCGCCATCTGGTTGACGATCGGGCTGGACTATTACGGCTGGATTCTCACGGTGGCGGCGGTGGCCGTCCCCTTGGGCCGGCCAATCCAACATCGAAAGAAACCTGCGTGAGCACGCTTATCCGAAACGGCACGGTGTTTGGCGGCGAGGATGCCCCGCCAAAGCGAGCCGACGTGCTCGTCGACGACAATGGCACGGTTGAGGCGATCGGCCCGTCGTTGGAGGTGGTACTCGGTGGTGGCCAACGGAAACACCAAGAACCTGCAGTGGATCACCGCCAACCCGGCTGCCATGATCGGTTTCTCCGACGCCGGCGCACACCTGCGCAACATGGCGTTCTACAACTTTCAGTTGCGCATGCTGAAGCGGGTGGGCGACGCCCAATTGGCCGGGTCGTCGTCATGTCGGTGCATCAGGCGGTGAACAAGCTGACCTCCGATATCGCCGACTTCCACCGGATCGATGCCGGTCGTCCGGCGGTGGGTCGGCGGGCCGACCTGGTGGTGCTTGACCCCGAGCGCCTCAACGACACCGTTGAGGAGATCCACGAGGAGCCGATGGCGGGCTTCGGTGACCAAAACCGTTTGGTGCGCCGCAACGACGACAGCGTCAGGGCGGTGATGGTCAACGGTAACGTCGCCTGGCGCGGTGGCACCCCCGCCGACGATCTCGGCACCGCCAGGCGCTACGGCCGGTTCCTGCCCCTCGGCGGCTGACAGCAATGGGTCGAGCGCTCGTTTTGGGCAACCTCGACCGCGCTGACGGAACCTCAAGTGTGTCTACCTGACGCTGGAGAGGCTTCCAGACACATTTGATGCCAACTGCGCCGAGCGCCGAGCGCCGAGCTCAGGCGCGGAGGGTGCCAAGACGGTCCCAGACGCGGTCCATCACGTCGGTCGCCTGGGCGGTGGCCCGTTCGGTGCCCAACGCCAGGCGGCGACGTACCTCACCCGGATCGGCCTGAAGCTCGGCAACGCGTGCCTGGATCGGGGTGAGCAACTCGACGACGGCCTCGGCGGTTGCCGCCTTGAGGTCGCCGTATCGTTCGATGCCAACCGCTGCGGCCTCCGGGGTTTGGCCGGTTGCCGCGCCGAGGATCGACAGCAGGTTGGACACACCCGGTTTGGCGGCGACATCGAAGCGCACCTCGGTCTCCGAGTCGGTGACCGCCCGCTTGAACTTCTTGGTGATCGCAGCGGGAGAGTCGCTCAGATTGATGATGCCCGCCTCGGTTTCGGTCGACTTCGACATCTTGTTGTTGGGCGCCTGGAGGTCCATCACCCGGGCGCCCGCCAACGGCAGCGTGGCCTGGGGGATGACAAACGTCTCGCCGTAGCGCGAGTTGAACCGGTTGGCGGCGTCGCGGGTGAGCTCGACGTGCTGGCCCTGGTCATCGCCCACCGGCACCTCGGTGGTGTCATACAGCAGGATGTCGGCCGCCATGAGGGCCGGATAGGTGAACAGACCGGCCGAGATGAATCCGTCGCCCGACTCCGCCCGGCCTCGCTTCTCTTTGAACTGGGTCATGCGGCTGAGCTCGCCAAAGGCCGTGACCGTCTGCATCACCCAGGCCAGTTCGGCGTGCTGGGGCACGGTCGACTGCACGAAGAACACGCACTTGTCGGGGTCGAGCCCGACTGCGAACAGGTTGGTGGCCAACTCAAGGGAGGCCTGACCGATCTCGCCGGGGGCCTTCGGCGTGGTCAACGCGTGCAGGTCGACCACGCAGAAGACGGCGTCGGACCGATCTTGTTCCGTGACCCAGCGGAGATTGGCCCCCAACAGGTTTCCCAGGTGCAGCGCACCCGAGGGTTGGATACCCGAGAACACGCGGGGGCGTTTGGGGCTCGTTTGGGGGGAGGAGACCATGGACCCGAAGCTACCGGATCGGCCTCTCCCCGAACCCGGGGGCCGGCAACCGCAGGAATGCCCCGTTACGGGAGCAGGCCTGGGTTGGGGCACCCGGTGGACGCCTGCCGAGTGGCCCCGGTTGTTCCCGCAAACGTTGGGGATGCGAGGAGCCGGCGGGGGGTGACATCTGGCCACTATCCAGGCTCGGCCGGTATCCCTACCATCGGGTAGAACAATTCGATCCAGGGGGGGCTCCTGCCGTGTCCGATTTCCTATCCCAGTATTCGATCCAACGTTGGCTGGAGGCGTGTCCCCAGGGCTATTTGGATGAGACCGTTTTTGGGCACGCAGAGGGGTTGAAGGAGCCTTCCGAGATCCTGGAGAACGAACTGATGCTCGAGAGCACCATCGGGTCGACGGTGCAACTGGTGGTGGGGGAGCGTGCGGCGCTGGCCGCCTCCTCGGGCCTCGTGAACGCCGCCCCGGATTACGCGTCGAAGCGGTTTCTGGCCACCCAGACGCTGGACGAGGCCCGGCACGTGGAGATCTTCACCCAGCGACTGTTCGACCTGGGGGTGAAGCCCGAGGACCTGGAATCCACCATCGACCAGTTTGCAAACCCGAACCTGGTCAAGTTCGCAGAGGTGTTGCTGGAGAAGGTGGAGGCGGGCGACTTCATCGCCGGAGTGGTCGGGCAGAACATCGTGTTGGAGGGCATGGCCTTCACCGTGTTTGAGATGTTCGAGGCGGCATCCCGTGATTCCAACCCGAAGTTCGCGCAGACCCTGAAGGGCACCATCGCCGATGAACGACGACACGTGGGTTTTGGTGAGAACCGCATCGGCGGTCTGATCGCACAACATCCCGAGAAGAAGCCCGAGATCGAGCGGATGCAGAAGGAGATGAGCTATCACATGCTCGCCACGTTCGCCGATGCCTTCGCCGACTCTGGGGCGTCGATCGAGGAGGGGCGGCGCCTGGCCGAGGAGGCTGCCAAAGCCGACGGAAAGGAGGTGGGCAACACCAACTGGCACGGCGCCAACCTGGCGATGGTGTCGCCCGACGAACTGGAGGCCGTGCTGAGCGACACCGTGCTGGGTGAGTTCAAGGTTCGCCTCGAGCGGATCGGTTTGGAGTATCAATCACCGCTGCTGCCGGTGTGATCGTGGGGTTCCCCGACTCCTTTGGGCCCGACGGCAGCGATGAACCCCATGGGATGGATCAGGACGACTTTTACGATGAGGTGCAGTCGTTCTCGTTCTGGTTCGGTGCCGTCGAGGGCTATCTGACCGACCGCCCCTACGGGTACGATCCGGCCACGGTGGACGAGCCGCTGGGGGAGACCCGGCGACAGAACGTCATCACCGCGCTGTGCAACTACTGCGTGGGTGAGGCGGCGGCGTTGGAAGCCTCCAGCGGCATGGTGCGCCTGGCGCCCAACCACAACGCCCGCATCTTCATGGCCACCCAGGTGGTGGACGAGGCTCGACACCTGGAGGTGTTTCTGCATCGCTTGGGCCGGTTGGGGGTGAGTGACACCGCCACCGAGATCGCGCGGCGGGCGACCCCCTCGATCGTTGAGTTCAAGGCCCGCCTCCTGGAACTGGTGGATGCCGGCGACTGGGAGGCGGCGGTACTGGCTCAGAATGTCATCCTGGAAACGATGGAGTTCACCGTCTTCCGTCACCATGCACAGACTGCGGATCCGGTGACCAGACAGGTGCTGACTGGCGTAATCTCCGACGAGCGTCGTCATCTTGGATTCGGTGAGAACGACCTGGGCCCCCGGTTGTTGGGCGACGTCGACACGCGGGAGCGGTTGGCCGGAACTCGTGCAGAGTTGGATGCGTTGGTGCTGGCGTCCTTCGACGCGACCTTCGACGCACTCGGTCGGCCCAGAGACCGGCGTCCCGACCTCGGACGTGACTATCTCGATGCCGTCGACCGATTGGGGTTGGTGGGATGAGTGACATCGCCACCGAGACCCCGGAGCGTGATACCGCCACTCACAACGATGCTCCCGACGCACCGCCCCGGCGCCGATACGAGTTGGACGACCGGGGGTTCCGCGAGGTGCCCAAACGGTGGCGAAAGTTCTACCGGGTCTGGCAGGGCGATGGGGACACGCTGGCGCCAAACGAAGTGATCTGTCCGGTCTGCAAGGTGGTGATCCGTTCGGTGCGGGAGTTTCGGGCGGGCGACCGGGTGTACTGCATGCCGTGTATGTCGCGCATGATCATCGTCGAGCGGCCCGACGGCACCTTGGAGCCCGAGGTCACGTACGAACGCTCGTAACTACGATGGTGTAACTTGAGTGCCGTGAGCTACGAAGTGTCCACACCGGTGTTCGAGGGGCCCTTCGACCTGCTGTTGCACCTGATCCTCGCCGATCAGGTCGACCTGTACGAGGTCTCGCTCTCCCGCATCGTCGATGCCTACCTGGTCGAGCTGGCGCGGATGGATCACCTCGACCTGGAGGTGGCCACCGAATTTCTGTTGATCGCCGCAACCCTGGTGGAGTTGAAGGCCCGTCGGTTGCTGCCTGCGGACGAGGGCATCGACCTGGATGACGAACTCGCGCTCTTCGAAGAGCGTGACCTTTTGTTGTCGCGTCTGCTGGACGCCAAGACCTTTAAGGACGCCGCGCGGGTGCTCGAGGTGCTGCACGTGCGCGCCGCCCGCTCGGTGCCGCGGCGAAGTGGCCCGGAGGAGCAGTTCTGGCAGCTGGCCCCCGACCTGTTGGAGGGCGTCAGCCCGTTGGATCTTCGCCGGGCCTATCTGGCGGCGATCGCTCCAAAGCCGACGCCGGCCGTCGACCTGTCGCACGTGGCCACCATCAAGATCTCCGTCACCGACGTGGTCGCCGACCTGATCAACGAACTGCCCAACACCGGTCCAATCGGGTTTCGGGCCCTCACCGAAGGGCTGGCCGATCGGGTGGAGGTGGTGGTGCACTTTCTCGCCCTACTGGAACTGTTCAAGCAGGGTCGGGTGGATCTTGCCCAAACCGAGTCGTTCGGCGACATCATGGTGACCTGGATGGCCGGAGACCTGGCGTTCGACCTGGCATCGGTCGACAGCTATGACGGTTGAGCGGCGTCACGACGACCCGGTGGAGGCATTGCAGCCGTCCGGCGGGTCCGACGAGCTGCGGCAAGCACTCGAAGCACTGATCATGGTGTCGGACCAACCGGCAGAACCGGCGATGCTGGCCGAACTACTCGGCGTTTCTGCCGCACGGGTGGACGAACTGGCGCGGCAGGTGGCGGCCGAGTTTGCCGAGCGGCGCAGCGGGTTTGTGCTGGCCCGCGTGGCCGGAGGGTGGCGTTTCGAGAGCCACCCGGACTGTGCCCCGTGGGTGGAGCGCTTGGTGCTGGCCGGCCAGTCCACCCGGCTGTCGGCAGCAGCGTTGGAGACGCTGGCGATCATCGCCTACAAACAGCCGATCAGCCGTGCCCAGGTGAGTGCCGTGCGTGGCGTGAACGCCGACGGCGTGATCCGCACGTTGACCCAGCGGGGCTACATCGACGAAATCGCCCGCGATCCCGGCCCGGGCCAGGCGGTGCTGTTGGGCACCACCCGGGACTTCCTCGAACGCATGGGCCTGGACAGCCTGGAGGAACTGCCCGGCGTCGCCGATTTTGTTCCCGGTCCGGAGGTGGTGGAGGCCCTCGAACGGGGCCTGGCGCTCGACGCCACCGAACCGATCCAGGACCAACCCGACCCGCACGACGAGCCGGACCCCCGGTGACCCCGGAAGATCCAGGTGGGGAGCCTCACCAGGATGAGGGGCCACAGCGGGTGCAGAAGGTGCTGGCACGGGCGGGTGTCGCCAGCCGTCGGGTGGCAGAGAACCTGATTGAGGCCGGACGGGTGAAGGTGGACGGCAAGGTGGTGGTGCTGGGCAACCGGGTCGATCCCGCCACCCAACTGCTGGAACTGGACGGCGCCCCCATCGCCTTGGCGCCGGGGCTGGTGCACTACCTGCTCAACAAACCCACGGGTGTGATCTCCACCGCATCGGACACGCACGGTCGGCGCACCGTGGTGGACCTGGTACCCGACGAACCACGAGTGTTCCCGGTCGGCCGTCTTGATGGCGAGACTGAGGGGTTGTTGCTGTTGACCAACAACGGGGAGCTGACCCACCGTCTCACCCATCCGTCCTACGGAGTGGAGAAGGAGTATTTGGCCGAGGTGGCCGGCACGGTCAGCTCCGGCAACTTGCGCCGCCTTCGCGAAGGTGTGGAATTGGACGATGGCATCACGTCGCCCGCCAAGGCCTCGCAACCATCGCCGGGCATGGTGCGCCTGACGATTCATGAGGGACGCAACCGTCAGGTACGCCGCATGCTGGACGCCGTCGGCCACCCTGTGCGACGGCTGGTGCGCACCCGGATCGGTCCGATCTCCGACCGCAACCTGGCGCCTGGCGGCTGGCGTCACCTGAGCGACGACGAACTGCGTCGGCTGGAGCGGGCCGTCAGCGGTAACCCGGCGCCCCAGACCCGGGCTGAGCGGCGGGCTGCTGCGGCGGAGGCGGGTCAGGCGGAGGCGGGTCAGGCCCCTGACGGGCAGTAGGATCGCCCGCCGTGACCGAGCCACCGTCCGAGCCACGCGCAACCCAGCCGGCGCCCGTCATGCGCGGCCTGCGTGGGGCCACCACCTTTGACGTCGATGAGCGCGATCACGTGTGTGAACGCACCGTGGAACTGCTGCATGCGATGGTGGACCGCAACGGCCTTGAACACAACGATCTGGTGTCGGTGCTGTTTACCGCCACCGACGATCTGCACTCGGTGTTTCCGGCGTTGGGCGCCCGCAAGGCGGGGTTTGGTGACATCCCGCTGATCTGCGCCCGCGAACTCGATATCCACGGCGCCACGCCGCAGTGCATACGAATCCTGCTGCACGTCAACACGAGCACCCCTCGCAACGGCCTGCACCACGTCTACCTGCACGGCGCCATGGCGCTGCGCGACGATCTGCCCTCATGAACCCCAACAGATCGGTCGATGGACAACCGGCATCAGCGCCGTCGGGCGCCGCACGGGTCGTAGCGATCGACGGCCCAGCGGGCTCGGGAAAGTCCACCGTGGCCCGCACGGTGGCCGGGCGGCTGGGCATGGCCCACCTGGACACCGGGGCGATGTACCGAGGTGTTGCCTTCGCAGCGCTTGAGGCCGGCATCGATCTTGGCGATGGAGACGCGCTGGACGCCTTGGCAGAGCGGGTGGACATGGCCTTCGATGGCTCGCGACTGTTGGTGGACGGTGCCGACGCCACCGAGGCCATCCGGGGCCAGGCGGTGTCCACCGCGGTCAGCCCGGTGGCGACCAACGCCGGTGTGCGAGAGGTGATGGTGCAGCGTCAGCGTGAGTGGGCAGCCGATCACGACGGAGGAGTGATCGAGGGGCGCGACATCGGTACCGCCGTCTTTCCCGACGCGCCGGTGAAGGTGTTCCTCACCGCCACTCCTGAGGAACGGGCCCGGCGCCGTTCCGACGAGACCGACGACGTCGACCTGGAGACGCTGGCTGCCCAGATCGCCGAGCGCGACGAACGCGACGCCAATCGAGCGGTCAACCCCATGCGTCCCGCCGACGATGGTGTGGTGATCGATACCACCGACCTCAATCTGGATCAGGTGGTGGATGCCGTGATCGCTCTGGTGCCTTGGGTCGGGGAGGACCGGAAGTCGCGGCCCCCGGCAGAGCCTGAACCGGCCGCCGATACCGTCGCTGAGGGCACGGCGCCAAGCCTGCCCAGGGTGTTTGTGCGGCCTGCCCAACCCGTCGTCGATGCCCCTGCGCTGGGCATTGGCGCCCGCCTCGGTTACCGGGCCATCTCCGGCACGTCACGCGCCCTGGCCAAGGTCGCCTACCGCAGCGAGATCATGGGCAAGGAACGGTTGCCCCGCACGGGGCCCTACATCCTGGCACCGTCGCACCGGTCGGGTCTCGATTTCCTCTTCGCCGCCATGGTCACCCGTCGCCGGGTGCGGTGGATGGCCAAGGAGTCGCTGTGGACGTACCCCGCGCTTGGATCGTTTGTTGATGTGATGGGTGGGTTCCAGGTCAATCGCGGCACCGCCGACCGGCGTTCGTTGCGGGTGGCCGAGGCGGTCCTGGCCGACGGGCAGCCGCTGGTTGTCTTCCCTGAGGGCACCCGACGCAACGGTGCCGTGGTCGAGGGCCTGTTCGACGGGGCCGCCTGGCTGGCGTCGCGGCAGCGCGTGCCCTTGGTGCCCGTTGGTATCGCCGGGACCGAGGAGGCCATGTCGACGGGCACCAGGCTGCCCCGTCCAGGCAAAATCGTGATCTGGATCGGCGAACCACTCTGGCCGGACGTGCCGAGAGCCGGTCGCGTTCCACGCCGAGAGGTCACGGCCTTCAGCGATCGCCTTCTTCCCGAACTTCAGGATGCGTTCGATCGGGCCAACGCACACCGCGGCCTCACCACCTTGGGCTGAGGCCTTCGCCGGCCAGACCACAGGTGGCCCTACGCAGGCAGCGGGTGGACCTGCTCGCCACCCAGCCAGGTCTCGAGGACCTCGATGTGGCGGATTCGGTCGGGAGCGACCGCTCGCGGGTCATCGGTCAGCACCACGAAATCGGCCAGCTTGCCCACCTCGAGCGTTCCGATCTCACCATCGGAATGACACTGCCAGGCAGCATCGGCGGTCATGGCTCGGATGGCCGTCGCCACGTCAACTCGTTCCTGGGGTGCCAAGACGCCGTCTGGCTCACGCCACATGTTGCGGGTCACAGCGTTCTCGATATACCGGAGCGGCCCGATGGGCGTGACCATCTCGTCCGAGTGGAGCGTCCAGCGGATACCGGCGGCCGAACACGAGGCGGTGCGGTCGAGCAACTCGGCCTTTTCCGGCCCGACGATCTCGTCGCGAAACGCCTGCCCCCAGTAGTGGACGTGGCCGATGAGGAAACTGGGGCTCAGCCCCATGGCGGCAATGCGGGCGATCTGGTCGTCGTGGAGGAACGAGCAGTGCTCGATGCGGTGACGTCGATCGGCCCGCAGGTCCGCCGGTAGAGCCTCGAACGCGTCGAGTGCGTCATCGATGGCGCGGTCGCCGTTGGCGTGGATGACCAGCTGCCAACCCTGCTCTGCGCGGCGCGCCACAATGTCGCACAGCGTGTTCGCTTCCACATAGGCGATGCCACAATCACCGCCGGCGGCGCCAGACCCACCGCCGGCGGCGCCAGACCCACCGCCGGCAGCGCCAGACCCACCGCCGGCGGCGCCAGACCCACCGCCGGCAGCGCCGGTGTTGGAATTGCCGGCCGGCAGGTAGGGCTCTCGCTGGTGACCGGTCCGGCCCTGGTTCGACCCGTCGGCGATCACCTTCCAACCGACCGCTCGAAGCATCTCATCGCCGGTGCCCGGGGTCAGGGCGATGGCGTCGAATGCGTCGGCGCGGAGGTCCATGGCCGAATAGCGCAGGCGGGTGGCCATGCGTCCACTGAGGACCATGTTGGCGTACACGTCCAGGTCGTCCGGGCCACCGATGCCGCCGGCACCCTGGTCGCAGATGGTGGTGACCCCCGCCGCTGATGCTCGGCTGGTGAGTGCGAGTGCCCCCTCCAGCAGGTCGACCTCGAGGAGCGTTGGGTTGTGGCTGAGTACCGACAACATGGCGGCCTGGCCCTTCAGGATGCCGTTGGGGGTGCCATCGGGGTGACGCCCGTAGGGCGAGCCTTCGATATCGGGCGTCGCCGAGTTCACCCCTGCGACCGCCAGGGCGGCCGAGTTCACGTAGGCCAGGTGCAGCGACGCATTGAGCACGGCGACCGGCACTTCGCTGGACACCCGGTCCAGCATGTCGGTGGTCAGTTCGTCACCTCCGCGCTGGAGTGAGGGGTCGAAGAGCTTGCCCAGGATCCAGGCGTCGGAGCCCTCGACGGCTTGACTCGTCAGATGCGTGAGCACGGCCTCAATCGTGTCGAAGCGCTGAGCGCCGACGTCGGTCCAGTTGGCAAAGAGCGCCGTCGGCAGCACGTGCGCATGAGGCTCGATGAACCCGGGCAGGATGGTGGTGCCGGGTCGATCGATGATGGTCACGTCATCGGAGCAGGCCCGTGCGGCGCCGGTGACCTCATCGACCGAGCCGACCGCAATGATGCGTCCGTCGTGAACGCCAAGTGCGTCGACGGTCGAGAAGTCGTCATCGACGGTGAGGATGGTTGCGCCCCGAACGACGAAGGTTCCAGTGGCGGTTCGATTGGCACGGGCGGCATCGTTGCCGAAGCTGTGATGGCTCCGAGCGGCGGAGCCGGTTCGGCTCAGTGCACCGAGTCCGGCGCCCAGCAGGCCGGAGCCGCAGCACCCTGCCACGGCTTGAGCACTGAGGGCGTTGGCCTGGGCGGCCGAAATTTCGGTCGGTGATGACGTCATGGCGCTGAACCTAGCGGCCGCGGTCGGGCGCTGAAGCCGACCCGCCCGGTCGGTCTTTGGAGCTCAACGATCAGCGAACCTGGCCGCTGCAGCACGCGACCCGGTGGTCCAGTTGGTCGTCGGAGCCGTTTTCGCGGGAGGCTGGGAACATCATGATCGATGAGAAGCTCAAGTCCGTCTACCACGACATCGTGTCCCGCAGCGCGGCCCAGGAGGAGTTCCACCAGGCGACCCGCGAGGTGCTCGAGACGCTGGGTCCCGTGGTGGCCAAGCATCCGGAGTATCTGCATGCCCGCATTATCCAAATGCTGGCCGAGCCGGAGCGCCAGATCATCTTTCGGGTTCCCTGGGCCGATGACACCGGCCAGGTGCACATCAACCGGGGCTTTCGCATCGAGTTCAACAGCGCCCTGGGGCCCTATAAGGGTGGCTTGCGGTTCCATCCGTCGGTCAACCTTGGCATCGTCAAGTTCCTCGGCTTTGAACAAGTGTTCAAAAATGCGCTGACCGGGCTGCCGATCGGCGGCGGCAAGGGCGGGGCTGACTTCGACCCCAAGGGGCGTTCCGATGCCGAGGTGATGCGGTTCTGTCAGAGCTTCATGACCGAGCTCTACCGCCATTTGGGTGAATACACCGACGTGCCGGCCGGGGATATCGGCGTGGGCACCCGCGAGATCGGTTACCTGTTCGGTCAGTACAAGCGCATCACCAACCGGTATGAGTCAGCGGTGATCACCGGTAAGAGCACCGAGTGGGGTGGCTCTCAGGTGCGCACCGAGGCAACCGGATACGGCGCCGTGTTCTTCGCCAAGGAGATGCTTGCGGCTCAGAGGAACACGCTCGACGGTAAGGAATGCATCGTCTCGGGCTCCGGCAACGTGGCGATCTACGCCATCGAGAAGCTCCACCAACTGGGTGCCCGGGTGATCGCCTGCTCCGACTCCGATGGCTACATCCACGACCCGGACGGCATCGACCTGGACCTGCTGAAGCAGGTCAAGACGGTGGACCGCCAACGGCTGACCGCCTATGCGGAGCAGCGTTCGAGCGCTACCCACCACACGTTGGGCAGCGTTTGGTCCCTGCCGGCCGAGGTGGTGTTTCCGTGCGCCACCCAGAACGAACTGTCGGGTAAGGACGCACTGAACCTGGCCAAGAACGGCTGCATCGCCGTGGTTGAGGGGGCCAACATGCCGTGCACGGCTGATGCGGTGGAGATCTTCAGGGAGGCCGGCGTGTTGTTTGGTCCGGCCAAGGCGGCCAACGCCGGGGGCGTCGCCACCTCAGCCCTGGAGATGCAACAAAATGCCAGCCGCGATTCGTGGGAGTTCGGTTACACCGAGGACCGACTTGCCAAGATCATGACCAACATCCATGACACGTGCCTGACCACAGCGGCGGAGTACGGGCGTCCCGACGACTACGTCACCGGCGCCAACGTGGCCGGTTTTTTGCGGGTTGCCGACGCCATGATGGCCTTCGGCCTGGTGTAACGCTGAAGCGGGCGTTTCAGGTCCAACCCGACGATGGGCACCTCGACCAGGCTGCCGGCGCCAAGGTCGGCGGCCACCGTCAAACGGCTCAGAACCGCAAGTCCGACGCCGCCCAACACGGCCCCCGCACCGCGCTGGTCGACCCCGGCTCGAGCGATGCTTTTGGGGCCTGGGCCCCGATTGCGTGGAGTGCCTTCTCCAAGGTCTGCCGTGTGCCCGATCCTGCCTCCCGGCAGACGAGTTCGATGCTGGCCAGGCGAGCCCGTCGATCTTGCCGGTGGTCTCGACGAACCCCAGGTCCACGTCGTCCCGAGCGGCGCGGAGCAGTACCTCGGTCGAGTTGACCACATCAAGTTCGACGCCCCGATCGCTGGTTGAGCGCCACGTGCCCAGCCGGCCGGGGAGCAGGAACCCGGCGATGGTGTAGCCGGCGTGACGCTGTCCCGTCGTCGTCGTAACCAAAGCCGTGCCGCCGACATGGTCGAACCGTTGGGCGGTGCGGTGCCTGCGGACCGCGCGGCAGCGCCACTCATTCTCCCACTGTTCGTCGTTTGCGTTCTTGTCGCAATCGCAGTGCGCAGCGCCGGTGTGCGGCTCATCGCCGCCTGAGGCGAACGGCGGATTGCGGAACGCTCAGCCGTCGTGGTGGTTCGGGGAGCGTTCAAGTTCCACGTCGGGTCCATAGGGGCCGTTGAAGAACTCTGCCAGTTTCGCCTCGGCCTTGTCGCCAAAGAGGATGTTGCAGACCTCTCGCAACCCCTCGGTGTCGCCAAGGTCGGCGTTGGGAACCACCTGTTCGATCTTCGACCGGCGTCGCATGAAGTCCTCCAACCGGGTCACCATCTCGGTGCTGGCGGCCAGATACAACTCGACGCGCAGGTAGTCGGTGCCGCCGAGGATGTCCTCACCCATCGACGGGTCGGCCCGAATGGCCTCCAACATGGCGAACGCCCGCCGCCCATAGCGTCGCCACAGCCGGTCGGACAGCGGCTCGACGTCGGGGCGAACCCTCAGGTCGTCCAACCGCATCAGGCGGGCCTGCCGGTAGAACACCGACCGGGTCTGCGCGGTCGGTTCGCCGTACCAGGTGCCGAGGTCCTCCTCGAGCGGCAGACCGAGGGCCTCGACCGCATCGGCCACCTCCTCGCCGACGTTGAGGCAGTCGGTCAACTTGCCGCCGAAGATGGTGATCACGCTGCGGGCCCGGTCCACCTCGATCTCGTGCTTGCGGCTGAGCGACGTCCAGTCCACCTCGGTTTGGTCACCACCGGAGTTGGGCACGACGAGGGGCCGCACGCCGCAGCGTTCGGCGATGATGTCGTCGGTGGTCAGCGGCGTGGGCAGGTCGAGGCGCTTGTTGATCTGGGTGAGCAGGAAGGCGCGATCGTCGTCGGTGACGCCGGCGTGTGGATCGTCGGTGCGGGTGTCGGTGGTGCCGATCACCGACCGCAGACCCATCGGAATCACATAGAACAGCCGTCCGCTGTCGTCGAAGAAGGCCAACACCCGCTGATGCTCCGATGTGGTCAGCCGGTTCACGATCAGGTGGATGCCCTTTGAGTAGACGATCCGATGATCGGTGTTTACCCCCCAATCGCTGTTGAGCCCGTCGACGTAGGGTCCGGCGGCGTTGACGAGCGTGCGGGCCCGCATCTCGAACCGCTCGCCGGATTCCAGATCGTGAAGGCCGACCAGCCAGTGACGGTCGACCCGACGGGCGTCGGTGAGTTCGACGTAGTTGGCCACCGCCGCGCCAGACTCGATGGCCGAGCGGACAAAGCCGAAGACGAAGCGCGCGTCGTTGTCGCGCAGGTAGGCGTCGCGATATTCGATGCCGCCGCGCACACCCGAGATGTCGATGGCCGGTTCGGTGTCCTTGATCGCCTCAGCGCTGAGCAGCCGGGGGGACCGGGTTCGGAACCTGCCGATGCCCCAATAGGCGGTCGCTCCGAGTGCTGCAAACCACGGGGGATACGGTGAGCTGTCGTCGAGGGCGGCCAGAAAGGAGAGCTCGGCGACGTTGTCCGGGTAGGCCTTCATCAGCCGGTTACGGCTCTGGCACAGCTTGTACACCAGTGGCAGCTCGTAGTTCTCCAGGTACTTGAATCCGCCCCAGACCAGGTTGGAACTCTGCTGGCTGGTCTCGGAAGCGAAGTCCGCCCGATCAACCAGGGCCACCGATGCGCCCCGACCAGCCAAGGACGCTGCGGTGACCGCCCCGTTGATTCCGCCGCCGATGATGGCCACGTCGACCACTCCGTCGCGCATGCGGTCGATGTTGGTGTCACGCAGGCTCATGGCCGAACGGTACCAATGTCGGCGCTCGCATTGGTCACCCGGGCATCTGCCTGTGCCGCACCCCAGCTGTTGGCTCGGGCCTGGGCGGTGAGGGTGAGATCGCACACGGCCAACACGTGCGCCTGGCTCATCAGCCGGGCGCCTCCGTCCACGAGGTCGGCCGCCAGGCGCCCGGCCCAGTCGACATCGACGCCGGAGCAGTCCACCCGGCGGGTCGACTCGCGGTCGACGAGGATCAGGTGTTCGGCGCCCGGCGCCCCGGCCGGATCGATGTTGGACCTCGCCTCCAGGGTGCCTTCGGTGCCGATGATGGCGAGGCGAACGTCTCCCCAACATCCAAGACCCGCGGGGGACAACAGGTCGACCCGGTGGTCGCCGATCACCGGCGAACCGTGGGTGGTCGTTCCGGCCAACCGAATCGTCCCGACGTCGGCGAAGGCAGGATGCTCGTGGCAGGCGACGTTGCCGATCGAGGAGTGGCTCACCGTGGCGTTCAGTTCGCCGGTGATGGCAAGAAACTGATCGACCTGATGCGAGGCGAGGTCCACCAGGATGCCGCCGGAGGCGGAGGGATCGAAGAACCAATCGGGGCGCCCCTCCAGGTTGAGCGTGTGGGGGCCCGCACCGATCACGTGCACCACCTCACCGATCGCCCCCGAGCGGGCCAGGCGAACCGCCTCGGATGTGGCCCGGTTGGTGAACCGCTCGGTAAAGAGCACGGTCCAGCGCCGCCCGGAAGCCTCGACGGCGTGGGTGATGCGTTTCAGGTCGTCGACGGTGGTGACGCCGGGCTTGACGCTCAGCACATGCTTGCCGCTCTCCAGTGCTGCGAGCGCAACGGCGGCCCGCTCGGAGGGGACGCCCGCGGTGACGATCAGATCGAGGTTGCCGTCGGCGAGCAACTCGGCCAGTTCGACCGGCCGGGAGTCGGGCCTCCAACCCTCGTACACGTCCAGCAGTTCGCCGTCGGGCACGTGAGCAACGGTTTCGGCGCCAGCGTCGAGCAGGCCCTGAACCAGTTCGAACAGGTGAAGGTGAGCCATGCCAACCACGGCAACGCGCAGATTCACGATGCGGCACCCTCCTCGGTTCGATGTTGCGAGGACCGTACCGCACACGTCGTCGACGGCTGCGGCCGGGTTCGCTCAGGTCAATGTTCTGACAGTCGCACTTGCAGAAGGTTGGGAAGGGTCTAGAGTTTCGGCGGCCTTGACGAGCTCGGCTGCGAATGACCAGGTCGAGGGGGACCCACATGTCACGACCGTCAACGTTCAAAGGTCGGATCGGCCGTACCGTGGCCGAATCGGAGCCGTACTTCGACGAGGGACCGCATCCTGACGACGGTGCCCCCAACGTCGTCGTGGTGCTCTTGGACGACACCGGATTCGCCCAATTCGGCTGTTACGGCTCCGACATCGACACGTCGAACATCGACGCGCTCGCGGCCGAAGGGGTGCAGTTCACCAACTTTCACGTCACCCCGCTGTGCTCGCCCACCAGAGCGTCGCTGCTCACCGGCCGGTCCGCCCACGCTGTGGGTATGCGGGCCGTGTCCAACTTTCGCACCGGGTTTCCCAACATGTTGGGCCACCTCACCAATCACGCCGCCACGATGGCCGAGGTGCTGTCGGCCGAGGGGTACGCCACCTTCTGTCTGGGCAAGTGGCACCTGGCGCGCATGGAGCAGTGCTCAGCGGCCGGTCCATTCGATCAGTGGCCGTTGGGCCGCGGCTTCGACCGCTTCTACGGATTCCTGGAAGGGGAGACCGACCAGTTCCACCCCGATCTGGTGTGCGACAACCATCACGTGGAGGTCCCGGCAACCTCCGAGAACGCCTATCACCTGTCGGAGGACCTGGTTGATCAGGCGTTGGGCATGATCGCCGACTCGGTGGGTGTCCGCCCGGACCGGCCCTTCTTCACCTATCTGGCCTTCGGCGCCACCCATGCCCCGCATCAGGCGCCCGAGGCCTACCTGGCGAAATATCGGGGCCGCTACGACGAGGGCTGGGACGTCGTGCGACAGCGTTGGTTTGAGCGGCAGTTGGAGCTGGGCGTGATCCCCGAGGGCACCGGGTTGGCGCCGCGCAACCCGGGGGTCGAACCGTGGGACGACCTGCCCGAGAACCAGCGGCGCCTGGCTGCCCGGCTTCAGGAGGCGTTTGCCGCTTTTCTTGACCACACCGACGACCAGGTTGGCCGTCTGGTGGCCGGCCTCGACCGCCTCGGTCAACTGGACAACACCATCCTGTGCGTACTGGCCGATAACGGCGCGTCTCAGGAGGGTGGCCCGTTCGGCGTCATGCACGAGATGAAGTTCTTCAACGGCATCCTCGAGACTCCCGATGAGGCGATCGAGCGAATCGATGACATCGGAGGGCCCCACAGCCACACCAACTATCCGTGGGGTTGGGCCCAGTGCGGCAACTCGCCGTTCAAGTGGTACAAGCAGAACACCCATGAGGGCGGCGTGCACGTGCCGATGGTGGTGTCCTGGCCGGACCGGTTCCAGGCTGGGCAACACGGCACGCAACGAGACCAGTTCGTCAACGTGGCCGACATTGCGCCCACGATCTACGAGCTCGTCGGGGCGGAGGCACCGGTGACCTACCGGGGGGTGGAGCAGTTGCCGGTGACCGGCCACAGCTTCGCCGATCTGCTCGACGATGCGGATGCTCCCGGCACCAACACGTTGCAGTATTTCGAGATGGGAGGCAGCCGGGCGTTGGTGGCAGGGGAGTGGAAGGCGGTCTGCAAGCACACGGTTGGAGCCGACTACGACACCGAGTCGTGGGAGCTGTACCACCTGTCCGTCGATCGCTCGGAGTGCACCGATCTGGCCGAGGCCGAGCCTGATCGGCTTGCCGAGCTGGTGGCGCTGTGGTGGTCCGAGGCGGAGCGTCACGGTGTGCTCCCACTGGACGACCGCACGTTCGAGCTGTTCGGCGCCCGGTTTCGCGACCACTCGCCGCACCCGGTTGATCGCCGCTACGTCTACCGGCCGCCGATGTCGCCGCTTCCCGGCCAGGCTTCGGCGGCAATCGGCGGGCGCAACTTCACCCTGACCGCGCAGGTCACCGGAGATGGCACCGCCGAGGGCGTGTTGTTCGCCACCGGCACCGAGAACTCCGGTATCTCGGTCTTCGTGCAGGGTGGTCGCCTGGTGCTCGACTACAACGCCTTCGACACGCATTCCATCCTGGAATCCGACGTCGCGGTCCCAACCGGGGACGCCGAGCTGTCGGTGGCGTTCACCCGGGGCGAGGCCATGGCGGGAACCGCAGAGCTGTTCATCGATGGTGCATCGGCAGGTGCGGTCGACCTACCGCTGTACATGCGCATGATCTCCTCGGTGGGGTCATCCATCGGCTATGACGCCGGTTCGGTGGTGTCGAAGCGCTACGCAGGCCCGTTTGCGTTCTCCGGGGTACTGCACGAGTTGGAGATCCGGCTTGGTGAGCCCGGGAGGGGCACCGCCGAGGCGATTGCCCGCGCCGAGATGTCCCGTCAATGAGAAGCCCCATCATGAAGAGGTTGAGACCATGAGCACCGCCTTGACGATCACCCTGCTCGGCACCGGCAGCCCGCTGCCCGATGCCGACCGGGCCGGCCCTGCCACGCTCCTTCAGGGCGGAGGGCAGAACTTTCTGGTCGATGCCGGACGCGGCGTGCTGATGCGCCTCACCGCGGTGGGCGTTCAGGCCTCCAACCTGACCGCCGTGCTCATCACCCACCTTCACTCCGATCACATCACCGACCTGGGTGACCTGATCACCGCGGTGTGGATCGGTACGTTCCAGCCGACGCCCCTTCGTGTCATCGGCCCCGCCGGCACGGCAGGTGTGGTCGATCACATCCTCGCTTCGTTGGAGCCGGACATCGGCTACCGCATGGCCCATCACGACGACCTCGCTGAGCGGCCCCGGGTGTTGGTCACCGAGGTTGGCGACGGGCCGATCCCGCTGCCGGGCCCGGTGCGGGTCGGCTGCGCCCCCACCGATCACCGTCCGGTGGAGCCCAGCATCGGCTTTCGCTTCGACCACGACGACGCAGCGGTGGTCGTTGCGGGCGACACCGTGCCGTGCGGAGGACTGGATCGGCTGTGTTCCGGCGCGCAGGCGCTCGTCCACACGGTGATCCGCAAGGATGTGATCGAGCAGATCCCCATCCAGCGGCTGATCGACACGCTCGACTATCACTCCTCCCCGGAGGAGGCGGCTCAGACCGCCCAGCGGGCGGGTCTGAACACGCTGGTGATGACCCACTACGTGCCTGCGTTTCCCTCCGGCGGCGGGGACGACTGGCGTGCGCTGGCAGCCGCCCACTTCGATGGAGCGGTCGAGCTGGGCGATGACCTGCATCGGGTCGAGGTGCCCGCTCCGGCCTGACCCCCCTCAACATCGGTCGTGCTCCCGGCGTCCATGCTTCGCAGTACGTTGCCTGGATGGACTTTGGGATCGTCTTCGCCAACACCGGACCGTTCGTCGAGCCGGACGCAGCCGCAGCCTTCGCCTCCCACGCCGAGGCAGCGGGTTTCGAGTCCCTGTGGACCGTCGAGCACGTCGTCGTGCCTGCCGGTTACGAGTCGACGTACCCCTACGACCCGTCAGGCAGGATGCCTGGAAACGATGACGCGCCGATCCCGGATCCGTTGGTGTGGCTGTCGTACCTGGCGGCGGTCACGTCGCGGATTCGTCTGGCGACGGGCATTCTCATCGTGCCGCAGCGCAACCCGTTGGTGCTTGCCAAGCAGTTGGCCACCCTCGACGCGTTGTCGGGGGGGCGGATGGAGTTCGGCATAGGCGTGGGTTGGCTCGAGGAGGAGTTCGACGCGCTCGGGGTGCCGTTCGACGATCGTGGGCGCCGAACCGACGACTATGTGGTTGCCATGCGAGCCCTCTGGGCCGACGAGCGGGCCACTCACCATGGTGAGTTTGCGAGCTTTGACGAGTGCGTCATGCGGCCTCAGCCCAGGCGGGGCACCATCCCCGTGCACGTCGGCGGGCACTCCGACGCAGCCGCGCGAAGGGCCGGCCGTCTTGGCGACGGGTTCTTCCCCGGCAAAGGTGATCACGCCGAACTTGAGCGACTTTTCGGCGTCGCCCGTCAGGCCGCCTTCGAGGCGGGACGCAACCCGGATGTGTTGACGTTCACCTCCGGCGGCAATGGGGCGATTGGCTCAAGGGCTCTGGACGAGGTGGGGGAGTTGGCCGCAATGGGCGTCACCCGGGTGGTGCTTCCATCGTCCCTGTTCTGGCAGGACACCGAGGAGGCACTGGCACGCTACGGCGCCGAGATCATTGCCAAGGCGCCGTAATCCCTCCGCACTTCTGCTTGGCCTTCGGTCTTCAAGGGCTGCTGGTTGCGCTAGGTTCGCAAACCAACCCATGAGGAGCAACCGATGAGCAACAAAGCAGTGGTCAGCCTGAACACCGGACTTGAGGACGCAGAGACCGTCACCATTGCCTTGCTGGTTGCGGTCGGCGCCGCCGAGGCGGGTCGCCCCACCCTGATGTTTCTCACCAAGGAAGCGGTACGCCTTGCACTCGCCGGGGTTGCTGTTGGCTCCGCCTGCGACGGCTGCCCGCCGATCCAGGACCTGTTGAGCAGGTATCTGGCGGCCTCTGGCAAGTTGCTGGTGTGCCCGGTCTGTTTCAACTCCAAGCAACTCGATACTGCATCGCTGATCGACGGTGCCGAGATGGGCGGAACGGTGCCCATGTGGGAGTGGATCGGTGATGAAGGGGCCACGACCTTCAGCTACTGACCCATCGGCCGGGCGGGCGTCGCTCGCCGGGTACCCTGCGTTGATGCGTAGTCGTCGTGTGTTGGTGCCGATCCTGACCCTGAGCGTGTTGATCGTGGGTTGTTCGTCCGGGGAGGACGGCTCGGACGGTGGTTCCGCCCAGCCGACCGCCGGGCCCTCCACGACGGCCGCCGCCGACCTGGGAACCGACCCGGCTTACGCAGAGCCCGGACCAGCTGAGGTGGGTACCACGGCGTTCAAGTTGGACGATGGCCGCCGGGTGCAGGCGTGGTACCCCGCCGCCGACAGCGCGGCCGAGCTTCCAACGGAACAGTTCGACATCGCCGGGCTGCTCAGCCCCGAACTCCAGTCACAGATACCCGCCGACAAGCGTCCGATGTACGAGATCGCCGCCCACCCGGCGGCTGATCCCGGCGCCGACGGCCCCTATCCCGTGGTGATGTTCAGCCACGGCTTCGCCGGCTTCCCGGAGCAGTCCGCCGATCTGGTCACCCATCTGGCCTCGTGGGGTTTCGTCGTCGTGGCCCCTGACCACGTGGAGCGAAGCCTGAGTGGCCAGTTGGGGGTGGCGGCCAAGGGCGTGACCCCACGCGAGGACCCGGAGGTGCTCTCCGCTTCGCTGGACGCAGCGCTGGCGCTGAAGGGCTCGCCGCTCACCGGGCTGTTGGATGAGTCGAAGGTGACCGTTGCCGGCCACTCTGCCGGTGCCGGAGCCGCCTATCGGGAGGCGTCCGCCGACCCCCGCGTCAAGGCGTTCATCGCCTACTCGGTCGGCAACCGTCCCGGGGAGAAAAAGCCGCCGGTTCCCAAGGTGCCCGGCATGGTGATGGCGGGCACCGACGACGGCATCATCCCTCCTGCCGCGTCCCAGGAGATCTTTGACGGAATGAACCCGCCCAAGTACTTCGTGTCGATCGACGGCGCCGGGCACCTGGTGTTCTCCGACATCTGCCTCATCGGCCGTGACCAGGGAGGCCTGGTGGGCCTCATCGGCGAGGTGGGCCTCGACCTACCCGAGAGCATGACCCGGCTGGCCTCGGACGGTTGTGAGGACGGGCAGCTCGATCCCGCCAAGGCATTCCCGGCCATCGACCACCTGAGCGTTGCCTTCCTTCGCTACAGCCTGGGTATCGACCCCGAACCGGTGGGCCTCGATCCTGCGGTGACCAAGAACCTCACCGACGCCAAGGTGACCCTCACCGCCGACCCGGGGTAGCACCGGCGCGACGGTTGGTTCTGGTCGGAAACGAGGCGGCCCGGCCGACGAATCGCGCGGGCCACATCGTGATGGCTGATCTACCGTCCATGACTCTTCCCCAACTTCGACCTTGGAAAGCGTTCGAGTCCCAGTCAAATGGACGTCTTGTTTCAGACCCGGATATTGCAGCCGGGTAGCGGGTTGTTGGTGGTTTGACGCGGCAGGTGCCCCTGCTGGCTGGAAGAATGGAGAGTACGAACAGCTCTATTCGACTAGCGAGAGGAGCACCTGCCAGGTGAATGCTACAGGCGCGTTGTTTGATGCCGGGGAACTGATCGGACAGCCCCGCCGCCGGAGTGCTTCGGTGAAGGTCAAGGTGAGCGATGACAAGGTGACCGGGGTGGGCGGGGTGGCGTTGTGGGGACCGATGTTGGACAACCTGAACCTGGTCGGTGTCGCCGATGGGCGCCGGTTGCGGCCGATCGGGCCTGGCGGCTACACCGGCGGGGAGTGCTATCGGGCGTTGGTCGAGATCCTGTTGGCCGGAGGCGATTTCTTGTCGGACCGGTCCCTGTTGGATGGGCCGACCCAACAGTTGCGGGGCGCTCACGTGTTGCCCTCACACGCGACGATGTTCCGGTTTTGTGGCGGAGCCGATTTTGGTCGGGTCCAGAAAGCCGCGGCGGTGAACCGGACGATGTTGGCTCGGGCGTGGGCGTCGGGTGCGGGACCTTCTGGTGGGATGGTCACGGTTGATCCCGATGCCACGCTGGTCGACACCTACGGGCCGGACAAGGAAGGTTCGAAGTTCTCCTACCGGGGCGAGGTTGGCTTGTCACCGCTGATCGGGGTGTGTGGTGAGACCGGTGACGTGCTCGCGATCCGTGCCCGGTCTGGGAATGCCCATCCGGGCCGGGACAACGCCGGGTTCATTCGAGAGTGTGTGTCGGCGATCCCCGGCCCGGTCCGGGAAACAACGAACCTGTGGGTCCGTGTCGATTCCGCCGGCTACCAACACGCCGTGTTCGACACCGTCGAGGCGCTGGGTGGGGTGTTCTCCGTGACCGCGCCACAACGGTCCAACGTGAAAGCGAAAGTCCGGGCGTTGGCCACCAACCCTGACACGCAATGGGTGCCAGCGTTGGCCGGCGAGGCCAAGCGGGGTTCCGAGGTCGCAGAAACACCTTTCGTGATGGGGCAAGGCAAGACCCGGCGCATGTTGCGGATGATCGTGCGCCGTCAACGCACCAGCGCCGGTGACCAGTTGTCCTTTGATGATCTTGACGGTTGGAGGTTCCATGCGATTGTCACGAACCTTCCCGCCCTGTTCGCACCCCCAGCAGAGGTCGAGGCCCACCATCGGCTTCGTGGCGGGATCCCCGAGGACACCATCCGGCAACTCAAGGAAGACTTTGGGCTGATCCACGCGCCGGTGAAGAACTTCTTCGGGAACTGGTTGTGGTGGCACGCCTCTGTGCTTGCTCACAACACCGCCCGCTGGGTCCGTCACCTCGGGCTGCCCCCGACGTTCAAACGGTGCCGTGGGAAACGGCTCCGCCTCGCGTTCTTCAATGTCGCAGCACGAGTTGTCAACCACGCCGGCGGCCTCGAGTTGCGGCTCCCACGATCCCACGCCTGGGCCGACGCGTTCATCGAAGCCCTCACACGCATCCGGGCCCTGCCCGCGTTCGCCTGACCCGGCCAGGCACCCACACACCCAGACTCAGCCCGGACAACCCGACCACACCACAACCTTCTGCCTCACCGCGCCCCAAAACCAGACAAACACCATTCAACCTCACACCAGAGGCAGCACCCACCCAAACCAGTGGCCTACACGCCGTTCAAGAACCGGGCTGCAATATCCGGGTCAGAGTGCGAGCACGTCGATCGTTCGAGTGATTTCGACCGCCTCCAGAAACCGGCGGTCGTGGGTAATCAGCAGCAAGGTTCCATCCCAGGTTCGCAGCGCCGACTCAAGTTGTTCAATTGCAGGTAGGTCCAAGTGGTTGGTGGGTTCGTCGAGCACCAGACAGTTGACACCTTGTGCCATCAGCAGGGCCAAGGAGGCCCGGGTGCGTTCGCCCGGCGACAGGTCTGCGGCGTGACGGTTGACATCGCCCGCGTCCAGCCCAAACTTGGCCAACAGCGAGCGGGCGTCGGCGATCAGCAGGTTGGATGCAGCGATAAAGCCGTCCAGCAGTGAGGCGTCCTCAGCGAAGACGCGACGGGCCTGATGCAACTCGCCCAGCTCGACCGATCGTCCGAGGTTCGCCTCGCCCGACTCCAGCGGAATGCGGCCGAGGAGCGCCTCCAGCAAGGTGGATTTGCCGGATCCGTTGGGACCGACGAGCGCCACCCGCTCGGCCCAGGAGATCTCCACGTTCGCTGGTCCCAGCACGAAATCGCCTCGGCGGATGACTGCGTTGGCCAGTGTGGCCACCACGTCCCCGCCGCGCGAAGATGCGGTGAGCTCCATCTGAAGGTTCCAGCCCTCCCACGGCTTGTCCACCACCTCGAGGCGTTCGATGGCCTTGTCCAACCGGGCGGCCTTTCCGGCCAGCTTCTCGGTCTGAGCGATGTTGTGAGCCTTGATGAACTTGTCGCCGTCGCGCGGGTTTCGCCCGGCCCTTCGGGCGCCTGTGGTCGCCCACTCGCGGGTGCGTTGCGCTCGCGCTGTCAGATCGGCCCTGGTGCGCTCGTAGTTGTCGTGGGCCTCTTCAGCGTGGTTTTGCGCGACGTCCCGCTCGCGGAGGAACGCCTCCCAGCCGCCTGAGAACACCGAGCCGCTGCGGGAGTGCTCGTCCAACTCGAGGACGTGGGTGACGGTGCGCTCGAGAAAGGCCCGATCGTGGCTGACGATCACCATCGCCCCTGCGAAGCCACGGACGTAGGCCTCGAGCCGGGCCAGCCCGTCGAAGTCGAGGTCGTTGGTCGGCTCGTCCAAGAGCACGACGTCTGCGTTGGTGAGGAGGATTGCCGCCAGGGCCGCCCGTCCGGCCTGCCCGCCCGACAGTGTGGAGGTCGCCTGGTCGAGCAGCGCCGGAGGCTGTCCGAGTTGGGCCCAGACCTCTTCGCTGCGCGCCGGAAACTCGGCGACCCCGATGTCGATCCATCGGTCGAATGCCAGCTGGTAATGCTCGCCGGCACCCGCCTGAGCGGCGGTGAGGGCACGCGTGGCCGCCTCGAAGTCGGCCTCGACTGCGGCCACGCCGCTGCGACGGGCCAGCATGGCTCGCACCGTCTCGTTGGGTGAGCGTTCCCGTTCCTGGTCCAGCAGGGCGATGTGAGCGTTGGGCGGTGTCACCTCGACCGTCCCGGAATCGAGGTGGACGGCTCCGCTCAGCGCGGCGAGCAGCGTCGACTTGCCGACGCCGTTGGGTCCCACCACCCCCAGCCGGTCGCGGCCGGACACGGTGAGGTCGATGTCGGCGAGCACCGGACTTCCGGCGCGGTCGACGGTCAGGTGGCGTGCAGCGAGGGTGATTGATTGCATGGAGCGGTGGGCGGGCACGGTTGGCCTATCGGTAGCGGAACGACTCTGCGATGCGGTCTGCGAGCGATTCGGGGTTGTCCCACAGATCGTGGTCGACCTCAAGTCTGGGGACGGACGTCACCCCGTTGAGCAGGACCGCGTCGGCCGGCGGATGGTGCTCGTCGATCTCGCACACCACCAGGGTGCCGTCGGTTCGGTCCGGGTGGTTGGCGGCAAGGTCGGCAATCGCCGCTGCGCCGTGTCCGGCACCGACGTAGGACGCCCATGGCAGTTCCAGGTGATGGAGCAACTCCAGAACGTCGTCGGCGGTCAGGGCACGACCGGGGTCGTCAGCGGTCCACACGGTGATCGCCCGGTAGCCGTCGTAGGCCAAGGCGCCAAGGACGTTGCGCCACTCGACGTCGCGGCCCATCGGCGTGCCCAGCAGCACGACGGCGTCGCGGTCCGTCGGGCCGCGTTCCTGATAACCGATGGTGCGACCCGTGCCCTCGATCGTGTCGCCGGTTGCGGGAAAGAGATCGTCGAGGTCGGCTGCGAAGCCCGACACGGTGGTGCCACCGACGGTGACCGGGGCGAACTCGGCGCGGTCCTCTTCGGCTGCGGCGGCACGGATGAAGATCCGTGCCAGAGCGAAGATGGAGGCCACGCTGTAGGCGACGGCCATGGCCACGAACAACGCCCCCGGGCCCACCTGCTCCACCAATGCCGAGCCCACCACCGGCCCGGCGACCGCGCCGGCACCTTGCAACAGCACCATCCTGGCTCCGGCCGCAACAGTGTGACGATCCTCCAGGTAGTCGTTGAGGTGGGCCAGAGTGAGGGAATAGAGCGAGAAGGTGGCGCCGCCGGCCACGGTGGTGAGCCCGATGACCACCAGACGGTGGGTCGGGCCCACTGCGGCCACGGCCAGGCTGGCTGCGGCCCCGGCCGCCGAAGCGACGGCGATCACCAGGCGGCGGTCCACGCGGTCCGACCAGCGGCCGAGGGGAACCTGGAGGGCTACTCCCCCCAGAAGCGCAGCACCGATGAACGCACCGGTGGCCAGGCGGTCAAGGCCCGCCTCTGCTGCGTACACCACGCCACCGCTCAACATCGCGGCCACCACGAACCCCGACGCAACTGCACCGACCGGCGCCAGCGGCGCGGTCGTGATCATGTGACCCCAACTCAGATTGGATGGCTCCGGCATCTCTGGGGCCTTGAAGGTGGCCAGTGAGACAGGAACCACCGCCATCGACACCAGCACCGACGCGAGTACCAACGCGCCAACCCCGGCCGGGTCGGAAGCGGCATAGAGCATCTGACCCGAGAACACCGAGGCACCCACCACCACCATGTAGGTCGCCAACAGGGTTCCCCGTGTCTCGTTGGTGGCGGCGCCGTTCAGCCAGGTTTCGCTGACGATGAACAACCCGGCGATGCACAACCCGGAGATGGCCCGCATCATGAACCACGTGGGGGCGTCGGGAGTGACCAGGTGTATCAGCAGTGCCCCTGAGCCAAGCGACGCCAGCCCGGCGAACACACGCACGTGCCCCACCCGGGCGATCGTGGCCGGCGTGACGACCGACCCGAGCACGAAACCGACGTAGTAGCCGGACAGGATCACGCCGATCACGGTCGGGGAGAAGCCGACCAGGCCACCTCGGATGCCCAACAACGTGGAACTGAGGCCGTTACCCGCCATCAGCAACGCCACACCCACGAGGAGCGGAGCGGCGTTTCGGAGGGCGACCTTGGTCCCTGAACGGTTCGGGTGGGTGATGGCGGTCACGGCCCGATACTCGCAGTTGCAGGCACCTCGATGACGAACCCGAAGCGCGCGGCCGCTTCGGCGGCGACGCCCTGATCCTTTGCTCCCTGTACCCTTGATGAATGCGTCGCACGCCGTCCTGTCTGTTTGCCGTGCTCATCTGCACGCTCCTGTTGGGCGCCGCCTGCGGCTCGGACTCCGGTCCGGCCGAAACGGGCGAGGGCGACACAGCAGCGACGACCACCGCTGGTGAGCGGATCGACACCGACGTCGGGGAGGCGTTGTTGTGGGGGGACGGCGACTCCGGTGTGGTGCTGGCGCACGGTGCCGCATTTGACGCCGAGAGCTGGACCGACCAGGCCACGCAGATCGCTGCTGAAGGCACCACGGTCGTTGCGGTCGAGGACATCAGTCCCGAAGGAATCGAGGCTGCGGTGACCTACCTCAAGGACGAGCGGGGCATCGCTGGGGTGGCGCTGATCGGAGCCAGTGCCGGGGCGGACGGGATCTTGGATTTGGTGTCCCAGCAGCCCGACCTGCCCGACCAGCTCATCGTGTTGTCGCCCAACTCGGTCGTTGACGGTTTGGGCGTGTCCCCGAAGCTGTTCATCGCCAGCGAGGACGAGCCGGTGGCCGACGTGTCCACCGAGATGGCCGACACAGCGGAGGGCGATGACAACGAGGCGATCATCCTGCCCGGCTCGGCCCACGCCCAGAACATCTTTGACACCGACCAGGCCGAGCCCACCATGACGGCCATCCTCGACCGGCTCAACGAATTCGCCAACTGACCGCCGCCCCAGCTCGGCGCAGCTACGTGGCCAGGGTTCGGGTGAGAGCGCCGACGATCTCATCGCTGGGCACCCCGATGGCCCGGGCGCCGTCGATGTAGTTGCGTACCAGCTCGTCCAGGCGTTGGCTGCGGGCGTCGGGCACCACGTCGGTCGCCTTGTCGCGTACGAACGTGCCGCGCCGACCTCGCGACTCGAGCACGCCGTCGGCGAGTAGCTCCCGATACGCGCGGGCCACCGTGTTGTTGGCGAGGCCGAGGTCGCCGGCGAGCTGGCGAATGGTCGGCAGGCGGGTGCCCGACGTGAGCGCTCCGGTGGCGATCGCCTCCAACAACTGGCTGCGCACCTGGGCAAACGGCGCGGCCTCGGCGGCCGGGTCGACGGTGATGATCATGCGCTGACCGACTCCGCAGCCGGATCCGGGCCAGACACCGGTTCGGCTCGCAGCGATCGTCGCCGGCCCGGGGCCCATGGTTGCTGTGTGACGATGACCCAGAACGCCCCGTAGGTCATGCCCGTCACGAGCAGCATCAAGGGAACACCGATCCACGCACGATGTCCCGAGCCCAGCAGCGCAGAGATCGCCGAGTTGAGCGTGAAGAGCGAGAGCATGATCGAAGAGGCCACGGCTGCGGTGGCGCCGGTGGACCGCAGCGCGTTGTCGGCGAGTCGACGGGTGGGGCTGTCGGTCACCTGCGGGCGGGCGGCAACCATCCGGAGTGCAACTTCCGCGAGCACGGCGACGACAACCGCCGTGACAAAGAGCGGGATCTGCGTGCGGAGCGACTGCGGGAACCGGGGCGGAAACGCCTTGATCGAAACGAGCGCTGCGGCCGTCACCCCCAGCACCAACCAAGGAGCCAGTCGCTCGCGACGCGGGACGTAGCTCGACGGCAGCCTCGGGGAGAGGTCGGCGACGCGGAGCCCGCCGGTCTTCTCAGTGTTGGATACGGCGGCGAGGATGGAACCGAGCACATACCCGGTCAGAGGTATCCAGATGACGTCGTTGGCCCACTCGGGGAGTGGTCCGGTAATGACCGGCACTGCGAGGACCCACCAGAAGGGAAAGCTGACCAACGAGCGGTACCGGCGAGCCCGGGCGAGGCGCCGGCGTATCATGTCCTCGTTTTCCGTGGTGATGGTCACCTGGGCTTGTGTGGCCCAGCGGGTCATCTGCTTCCACGATGGGCTTCGAAATGCTAGGACCAGCAGCGCTGCCGGGACGATGATCCCCGGGACGACAAACCAGATCAGGCTCCAACCGTCGAGATCCATAGCGCCCCTGCCTTGACGTGCGGCCCCCGATGGGCCGTCAAGTAACTGTATCAAATGAGGCGATACAAACAACACGTTTGTCTCGATCGCTTCGGGCGGGCGATCAACGACACGTCGAAGTCGGGAGTGGAAACGCCGTCGTGTGGTGGGGGCCAGAGGGCGTGGCGGCAACGAAGCTGACCCGGTCTGGGTCGTGGCCTGCCTGTTCGGCGGCTTCGCACATGAGCGTTCTGATCGCGTAGTGGCAGCACCGGCGCCCCCAGAGCACCCATCCGCCATACAAGGCCGACGATCCGACTCGGGCTTCAGCTGCCCAGCACGCGGCATCCACCAAACCACACCCCCTGTACCCCCAACTGGACGGTATTGGGGCTAGGGCTCGATGATGTTGGCGGTCTGGAAGACGTCGAGGGCCGCCAGGAACTCGGCGGCCACGGCTGCGTCGCCGGACTCGATCGTGATCGTGCCGTCGTCGACCAGCGGGCCGAAGCTTTCGGCCTCGTCGATGATCGTCACCATCGTCGCCCGGTCGAGCGACAGTGTGACGTCGACTTCATCGGGCTCTGCGGACCAGTCCGGATCGACCTCGTCGAGTCGCCGCTGCGAGATGGCGTGATTGCTGACCTCCAGCAGGTGATCCTCGCCCAGGTCGGTGATCCGCCAGATCATGGTGGCGGCGTCCCGATAACCGGCGGGGTTGAAGCGAACACCCATCGCATCGATCAACAGCTCCCCGGTCATGGCCTTGGCCATCGCCGGCTGACGGGCCCGGCCGAGCTGGAGCGAGCCGTGGCGCAGTTCGAACGCGCCCATCAGGTACGAGTTGCGCCAGGTGGCCGACTCGGATTGATAGCCCAGTTGCTCCATCGCATCGGCCGACAGTCGGCGTGCCGTCTGATTGGTCGGGTCGTCGAAGATCACATGGTTGAGCACCTGTGCCACCCAGCGGTAGTCGCCCTCGTCATAGGCCCGCCGGGCGCCGGCGATCACGTTGTCGGCTCCACCCATCATCTCGACGTAGCGACCGGCGGCCTCGACCGGCGGCAGCGGGTGCAGATTGGCCGGGTTGCCGTCGTACCAACCCAGGTAGCGGTTGTACACCGAGCGAACGTTGTGGCTGACCGTGCCGTAGTAGCCCTGCACGTGGCTCTGGTGGGAGAAGCACTCGGGCAGGGTGAGCTCGTCGGCGATCTCGTCGGGGGTGTGGCCGTGGTTGGCCAGGCGCAACGTCTGGTCGTGCATCCAGCGGTAGACGTCGCGCTGCATGGCGATGAACGCCTTGGCGTCCTCCCGTCCAAAGCGGGGCCAGTGGTGGCTGGCGAAGCAGATGTCGGTGTGGTCGCCCCACATCACCAGCGCCTCCTGGAGGTACTTGCTCCAGGCGAGCGCATCGCGGGTCTGGGCGCCGCGAATCGGGTACAGGTTGTGCAGGTTGTGGGTGCAGTTCTCGGCCAGGCACAGCAGCGACTTGTCAGGGAAGAAGAAGTTCATCTCCGACGGTGCCTCGGCGTCGGGGGTGTTTTGGAACACGATGCGGATGCCGTCGACGGTCAACTCCTCGCCGGTGGCGGCGATCGTCTCGGTGGGTGCCAGCAGGTTGTTGGCCCCGAGCGGCAGCGCCTGGCCAAGCCCGGCGTCGACCTGCCCGCGGGGGCCCGGGGCGAGCAGCGGGCCGAACTGGAACAGCGCCCGGCGGGACATGATGGGGCCGGCGTGACCGTTCTCCTTGACCGCCTCCTCAAGGAACCCGTCTGGGGCGATGATGCGCACGTCGCCTGCCGTGACCGCCTCCTCGGAGGTCACGCCGAGCACTCCGCCGAAGTGGTCGACATGGCTGTGGGTGTAGATCACCGCGCTCACTGGTCGTGTGCCCAGGGTGTCGTTGGCGAGTGCAAGGCAGGCGGCGGCGGTGGCCTCGGTGGTCAGCGGGTCGATGATCAACCAGCCGTCGTCGGCGGCCATGAAGGTGATGTTGGAGATGTCGTACCCGCGTGCCTGCCACACGCCGTCTGCCACCTCAAACAGGCCGTGGTTCGAGTTGAGGCGGCCCTGGCGCCACAGCCCGGGGTGCACGCTGGGGGGAGGTGGATCGTCGGTGCGAAGGAAGTCGTGGGAGGCCACGTCCCACACCGCGTTGCCGGCCTGCTCGACGCGCCCGCCTGGCAATTGCGCGATCAGGCCGCGTTGGGCCGCTGCGAAGTCGACCTCGTCGTCGAAGTCGACGACGGCCGCGGAGTTGGCCGCCTCGGTGAACCCGGTGGCCGGGCGCGGATCAAGATCGCTCACGTCATGTCCCCCTTGGTGTCAACCACGGGGAAGGGTAGCGGCCCGCCGCGTGATCAGCGGTTGGTTTTGGTGCGCTTCGGTGGCGGGGTTTTGGCGTCGGCGGCCTTCCTGGCGTTGAGACCCTGCCAGATGGCAGTGACGATCAGGGCGCCGACGAGCGAACCGATCAGTCCGCTCGGACCGAGCTTCACCCCATCGCCATTGATCAGGTTGATGAGGAACCCCCCGATAAACGAACCGACGATTCCGGCGACGAGGGCCATCTGCCAGTCGACCTTGCCGCCCTCCCGTCCAAGAATGAACTGCGCGACTGCGCCGACGACCATACCCGTGATGATGATTCCGATGAGGAGCACGACACGACGTTACCGGGTGGCGGCCACCTTCGGAATGGAGCGCATTGACTCGCGCCAAACCTCCGCGTAGGAGGGTTCGTTGCCTCACGTATGAATCTCCGTTTGGGGTCGGGCTCGGCGACGCCTGAGAGCCCGTCTACACCCCGGAGGTGGTCTCTGCGTTGGAGTTGTGCTGGCGGACCGCACGCTGTCCCTGGTTGTGCGCCGACGCCGGCCGTGTGGTCACCGGCAACGTGATCCGCCTCAGGTGGCGGTTACGTCAGGATCATGTCGATCGCAACCGCCAGGCTGACCGCAGTGAACACAATCGTGATCCACCCGACCGTTCGGGCGGCTCCCGGATGGACGACGCCGTCGCCGCCGTGCTCGATCGGTCCGTGCAGGCGGCGGTAGTTGAAACCGGCCCAGATGAGCACCGCCGAACCGACCACGGTCTGGGCCAGCCCGGCCAGCGCGATCTCCCAGTGCCCACCCTTCGATCCGGCTCGTGCCAGCAGCACGCCGAGAAGCAGCATCGAGATGGCGGTTCGCTCCCAGGCCAGGGCGTTCCGCTCGGGCTGAAGCCCCGGTTTATCCAGTTCGGGGGCGAGCCGCGGCTTCTGGCTCACAGCTTGCCGACGATGACGAGCACGCTGGCAGCGATCGCTACCAGCGCCGTGCCGATCGTCATCACCTGGGGGAGGATCGACGGGGGTAGCGGCCGCTCGAGACGTATCGATCGCTCGTTGGCCGACCATCGCCGATACGAGGTGGCGGCGGTGATGAAGCTGAGGCCGAGCAACAAGAGGCCCATCAGTTCCTGGCCATAGAACGTATCGATCACCGTGATCGTTCCCAGCCCGCCGGCCGCCAGTGCGAGGGCGGTGCGGATCCAGGCGAGGTACGTGCGCTCGTTGGCCAGCGTGAACCGGTAGTCGGGCTCGGAGCCCACCCGGCGCGGATCGGTGCCAAAGCCCTGTGCCAGCGTCTGCCTGGTGGGCACGACCCGGCGTCGAGTCGGCTTTTCTGCGCGGGCGGTCATGGTTGGCCGACGTTACCCGCCCGGCATTGCAACGAACCGGCATTGCAACGAACCGGCGAGCGCCCAGGCGGGCGGGTGGGTCGGCCGGTGGGCCCCCGAGTCGCCGGTGGGTCTAGATTGCGGTGTTGGCGATGGGACGAGCCGGTCGTGCCGGTTGGCCTCGTTGAGCATCGGCGGCCGGATATTCGAGCGGGTGCTCCACGCCGTCAAGCACCGGAAGCACCAGGGCCGATGGCCGGGCACCGCCCCAGCCGATGTCGTGGCCGGCACCCGGCTCGACCGGGTTGTCGAAGCGCCAAAACGGATGGTCCCGTCCCGGTGTGGACAGCGTGAGGCGGAGCGCCGAGCCGGGCCTCACCACGTGGGCCAGCGGCATGAACGGCAGCCGGAACCGCACCCACTCGCCGGGCACCAGCGGTTGACGATGCTCGGGGAGAAACGTGTAGTCCACGGTCAGGTCGCCACTGCGCTCGCCGTCTTCCATCCGGTGCACCGGGCGATGCCAACCGGCTTGCATCCGCACCTGTTGTCCGTCTGGTCGAACCTCGGTGAGCGAGGCCTGCACCGAGGTGTCCGTGGTGCCGGGACGCATCCAAAGGTCAACGTGGCCCTGACCCATGACGGCGACCGGCTCGGTCAACGGTTCGCTCTGGTAGGCGGCGGTGTGTTCGTCGGCAAAATGGGTCCACTCGATCGGCACGGTGGGCTGGATGAACGCGTCGAAGTCGTCGGTGAGTGCGTAGGACTCCGCCCCGGCGTCGGGGTCGTCGAGGTAGCGATCGGCGCCGTCCTCGCTGGGCACCTCGTCACCCAGCGTGGCGCCCGGACCGAGATACCAACGTCGGGCGCGGCACCCCGCGGGCGGGAACGAGTTGGCGGTGATCTCGTACCTGGCGCCCGGCGCTCCGGGCACCTCGTGAACGGTGCCGCTTTCAAACAGTATGCGCACCGATGGCTCGGCCAGATACCTGGCCCGGGCCTGCTCGAAGTCGTCGGCCCACTCGGTGAAGCGGTCCTGCTCCAGTTCGTGGGTGGCACCGAAGTGTTCTGCGAACTGCGATGGTGCCACTGCGCGCACCAGGTCATGAAACCTCGGAACCCGCTGGGCCACATGGAAGTTGAGGAACTCGAACCATCGCCCGATCATCGGAGCGCTGTAGCCGTCGGGGTGGTGCCCATTGAACAGGGTGAAGACGGTGTGGGGCGACGAGGTGAAGTCGTTGAGCATGAGGGCGAAACGGCTGCCGGTCTGCTCATCGTGCCAGGACCCGGTGAGAAACACGGGCACTTCGATCCGGCTGACTTGATCGGCGGTGCGGCGAGGGGACATCGACGGCCGGAAATTCTCCAGGGCCCGTCCGAAGCTCTCAAAGTCGAGGTTCTGCGTGCGGACCGCCTGGTTGGCACGGGCGACCTCATCGCCTGCATCGATGCGTGCCTGGTCCCAGGCCATGCCACCCTGCTTGGTCTGAGCGTCGCGCTGGGCCAGCCACACCCGGGTGAAACCCGAGTTGTAGGTGCCACCGGGCCACTGTTGACGCCACAGGTCATCGATCACCGACTGCGGAGCGATGGCCGCCAGATGTGGCGGGCGGGTGGCTGCGACGTAGAGCTGGGCGATACCCGGGTAGCTGAGTCCGATCATGCCGACGCGGTCGCCGAGCACGAAGTCCTGGCGGGCCACCGTCTCGATGATGTCGAAGCCGTCGGCTGCCTGGGCGGGACTGAAGACGTCGAAGATGCCCCCCGAACAGCCGGTGCCGCGGATGTTCACACCAACGACGGCAAATCCGAACAGGGTGGCCAACAAGGTGCCCGGTTGGGGGGCGTCGGGGTCCGACGGGCCATAGCCGGAGTACTCAACCACCGTTGGCCATGGACCGGGGCCATACAGGTTCTCGTCGGGGAACCGAACCATCGCCGACAACAGCACGTCGTCGCGCACCGACAGGTAGCCGAAACCCTCGGCGAGCGTCTGGTCGTAGAGCGACGGGTGGGGGTGGTCATCGACCGCCATCACCCGAACCAGGTTGCTGACCCAGGGCTCGGTGGCACCGCCGGGGTCGCCCGCCACCACCCGATACTCGCCGGGCTCCAGCGTGTGGCCACCGCGGATGGCGGCCTGCAGGGCGTCTGAGTCGGCGAGCACGGCGTGCTCGTCGGGGATGAAGGTGACGTGGGCGTTGCCGGCATGATCGGCGAGCAGCGTGACCACCGGATCGCCGTCGACGGTCTCCACCCGGAGGTGGGTACCTGGCGCGGCGTCGGTGATCGTCAGCGTCTCGACCCCGGGGCGAAGCGACGGATGCGACGCCACCCCGTCTCCTGTCGGCGGGGGATTGGATGTCACGGCCAGCTCCAGTCGACCACGGCGTTCGGTGCTGTGGCCCCCCGAACCTAGCGAGCGTCGCTACGTTGAGGTCGTGAGCGGCCACGATCCAAACGCCCGGCATCAACGTCGACTTGTCATGGTGCGCGAGCAACTGGAGGCTCGCGGCATCGCCAACACCGGGGTGCTCGATGCCATGGGGGAGGTTCCCCGGGAGCGGTTTGTGCCCGACCGGTTGGCACCTCGCGCCTACAACGATGAGCCGTTGCCGATCAGTGAGGGACAGACCATCTCTCAGCCGTACATCGTGGCGGCCATGATCGATAGTGCGCTGGTGGGCCCGACCGACCGGGTGTTGGAGGTGGGCACCGGGTCCGGATACGGCGCCGCTGTGCTCAGCCGGGTGGTGGCCGAGGTGGTGAGCGTCGAACGTCACCCCTCGTTGTCTGAAACTGCCGCAGTTCGGCTGAATGCACTGGGGTACGACAACGTGGAGGTGGTGGTCGGCGATGGATCGCTGGGGTACGCCGAGCGGGCACCCTACGACGCGGTGATCGTGACCGCGGCCGGTCCCGGAGTGCCCAGGGCGCTCGTGGAACAGCTGGCCGAGGGCGGGCGCCTGGTGATGCCGATCGAACGCGCGGCGAACGATCAGCACCTCATTCGAGCGACGCTTCGCGATGGCCTGCTTGGGGAGGAGGATCTGGGCGCAGTCAGGTTTGTGCCCTTGATCGGCGCCCAGGGTTGGCCCGCTCAAGCGAGCACTCGAACCCGGGCCCGCTGAGCACGGGGCTTACCGGGTCGGACGCAACTCCCAGTCGAAGTCGACGCGCAGCGGGTCGTGATCGCTCAAGGGTTGGCCGGCCCCGTCGACGAACAGCTCCCGTTCAAAGGTGTGGGAGGTTGGCGTCAGCTTCACGTCATCGGTCGAGCGGAACACCACTTTGTCGATGACGTCCCCGTCGTTGCCGCAGTCGACCGACCCGCACACGTCGGACATGCCGGTGGTGGCGAGGAAGTCGGCGAACTGGGCTGCGTCCGGCTCCTCGTCGGTGTGCAGATTCCAGTCGCCGCCGATGATCACCGGGCGATCGGCGGGTTGTTTGGCCAGGTAGGCGGCCAACTGGTCGAGGTCGTCGCCCGCAGGTCGTGGTCAACGCCGCCGGCCTCCAGGTGAAGCGAATACAGGTCGACCTGCGCTTCGGCCTTGGGGTCGTCGGTATCCGCAGCGAGGGTCAAGGTGGTTCGCGCAAAGCCCTTCAATGCCAGGCAGTCGGCGGCGGCCGGACCGCACCCGGCCCATGGCACCCGGTCGAGCTCCGGGTCGATCGGCAGGTTGGACATGATGTTGAGACCATCGCCTGCGATGGCCTCGGTTCGTTTGATCGGGTTCAACACGCTCGGCCCCGGATGAGGCGTGGACTTGTACTTCTGGGGGGCCTTGGAGCGAATGGCATCGGTGTAGAACCCAAAGTCCTCCTGGGTGAGCACGACGTCGAAGTCTCCAAGCAGGCCGGAGATGATGGGTGCGTTGGCCTCGGGGTGGCTCTGAGAAATGCCCTCCGGCAGCCCGGCCACGTTGTAGGTGAGCAACGAGAACGAACCCTCCGCCTTGGGTGTCGTTGCCCGAACACCCGGTTGCTGCCAGGAACGCAATGGCAGCGCCCACGGCGATGAGGCGTTTGATCAGTGGGCCGCCGAGGCGGTTTCGGGTACCAGCACGCAGCGAGTGCCCGAGTAGATGGTGGGCAGACACTTGTTGCAGTGGACGCACAGCCCGTTGGAGTGCCCGGGTTCGTCTCGCATCAGGTTGGGCAGGTTTGGTTCGCGAAGCAGCGACCGGGCCATGGCCACCAGTTCGAAACCCTCGTCGAGCGCACCTTCGATGGTGTCGCGCCGGTTGATGCCGCCCAGCAACATGAGTGGCATGGTGAGCGCCTCCCGGAACTGACGGGCGAAGGGCAAAAAGAACGCCTCCTCGAACGGCATCTCGGGAAAGATCTTGTGACCCATCACCCGCATGCCCCAGCCGACCACCTTGGATTGGGTGGCGATGAACTCCTCCATGGGCACGTCACCTCGGAAGAAGTACATGCCGTTGAGCAGCGAGCTGCCGCCGGTCAGCTGGATGGCGTCGAGTTGGCCGTCGGCCTCGAGCATCGAGGCAAACTGCAGGCTCTCCTCCAGCCACAGGCCCTTCTCGACCCCGTCGGCCATGTTGAGCTTGGCGACGACGGCCACCCGGTCGTCGACCGCACCACGTACGGCATCGATGATGCGGCGGGGAAACCTCAGGCGGTTTTTCAGGCTGCCGCCGTAGCGGTCCTTTCGCTTGTTGAGGTTGGGGCTGAGGAACGAGGAGGGCAGGTAGTTGTGGCCCAGGTGTATCTCCAACACGTCGAAGCCCGCGTTTTGAGCCACGCGGGCGGCGGTGGCAAAGTCGGCCACCACCTCGTCCAGCTGAGCCTCGGTGGCTCCTTTGACGATGCCCATGCCGGGGGCACTCAAGCGGGTGGATGGCGCCAGGGTGGGGGTGCGGTTGGCGCGGGCGTTGGCCACCAGCCCGCCGTGGCCCAACTGGGCGGAGACTGCGGCGCCCTCTTCGTGGACGGCGTTGGTGAGACGCTCCAGGTCGGCGGTGAGTTCCGGCTTCATCACCAGGGAGTGGGGGTTGACCCGTCCTCCCATCGACACTGCGCAGTAGGCCACCGTGGACAATGCGGCGCCACCGGCGGCCACGCGCCGGTGGAAGGCGATCAGCTCATCGGAGACCGCACCCCTGGGCATGACCCCTTCAAAGGTGGCGGCCTTCACGATGCGGTTGCGCAGTTTGATCGGCCCAAGCTGGTAGGGGTCGAACGGTCCTGGAGTCGGTGTGGTGCTGTCCGAGGAGATGGCCATGAGTTCAGTCTTCCAGTTTGATCGGGTCGCCGACGGCTACCGTGCCGGGCCGGACGACCTGAAGGTAGATGCCCAGGTGATTGGGGTGGGTTCCGTTGAGCTCGTTCATCGCTGCAAACATTCCACGTTGCCGTTGGAGGTCGGGCTCAGCGCCCTCAGCGGGTTGCGCCCGCAGCGGCATGGCGCATCGCACCGTCGGCGACTGTACCGACAACACCGCAGTGCCCACGTGCAGGTTGCGGCCCACCCAGGCCTCCTCGCCGAAGGGTCCGACGCCGTCGGCGACGTCGATCAGCAGGTTGGGCCGAAAGCGTCGAACGTCCCAGTTGAGATCACCCCGCGCCTCGGCACAGGCCGCCAGCGTGGCCGAGCTCATCAGGTGCGCAGCGGCCAGGTCGAGGAACGTTCCGGGTGGAGTGGGAATCTCGTAGTACTCGGCATCATCGTTGGGCGGATCGAAGGTCATCTCGTAGCCGGTGTCGGGCACCTCGCCCGCACGGCAGAGGGTGACTGCCCGGCCCAGCCACTCGGACAGCGCGCCCGACGCCGTTGGGGAATCGATCTCGATTCGGCGACCGTCAGCGAGCGTGATCGTGGTGTCGTCTGCGCCTGCCTCCAGCAAGCGGCCGTAACGCTTGGCGGTCATCAGCTTGCCTGTGGTGTCGTCGATCAGGCCCCAGGAGCGGTCGCCCACCGCGGCGGACTCCCCGAACTCCAGTGAGTCAACCCACAGCCCCTGCATCGACTTGACCGGAGCCCGGAAGCACCGCGCAACGGTGCCCACCGTTCCATCGGTTTGGTTGGTGACGCCGTCGATGTGCTCGTTGGTGTTCTCGCTCATGGGGCGAGTTCACCACACCGCCCGTTCGGGGTGCAGCCCAGAACGGGCCGCCACTGCGCCGCTCACGCTGAACAGGGCCACCGGTCCATCACCGCCGCCCTGCCAATGAATCGTCAGTGGACCGGTGGTGGCGGTGGCGGTGGAGTGGGCCTCCCCCCGGCCGAGGGCTCGCACCCGGGTTGCTGCGGTGGCTGCGAGGTCCCACAGTTCAAGCGAGCCGGTCGGGCCGGGATGGTGGATGGCCACAGTGACGTTGCCACGGTCGGCCCAGTACCGCACCTCCCGCCCGCCGCCCCGATCGCCGGGTGTCACCCAGGGCCGGCTGCCGACAATGCCGTCGGCGTCGGTGCCCAGCAGCTCGGCCAGCCAGTGGAGTCGGGTCAGTTGCGGGTCGGGGATCCGTCCGTCGGCGCCTCTCGGCCCCACATTCAACAGGAGGTTGCCACCCTTGGACACCACATCACAGAACGACCACGACAGCTGATCTTTGGTGAGGAAGTGGGCCGGGTCCGAGTTGCGGTTGAACCCGAAGCTCCGGTCGATACCTCGGACCGACTCCCAGGCGGTGTGACTGACCCGGTCGATCGCCGAGTACTCGGGACTACGGGTGTCGAAGATCGGCGGCTTTGGCGGCACGATGCCCCGGTCACGCTGAGCCATCCTGCGGGCGCCCCCGTTGATCAGCACCGCGGCGGCCCGATTTTTCAGTGCACCCGACAGCACCGAGTGGGGCATGAAGCGATCGTTGACCACACCGTCGGGTACGACGGCACGATAGTGAGCGACCAGGTTGGTGAGCGCCTTGCGGTTGCCGGGCCAGGCGATGTCTCCCCACAGCACGTCAGGTCGAAAGCGGTCGATCAACTCGCGAACGTGAGCGTCGGCGTAAGCGGCATAGCTCCCGTCGGGAACCGCCGCGAACAGGTCGCTCGGCGAACCGATCGGGTGGTCGTTGAACGTCCAGTCGAGGCCGCCCGAGTAGTACACGCCGAAACGCAGGCCCTCCCCGCGCGCCGCCTCGCCAAGTTCGCCCACCACGTCCCGTTCGGTACACCAGTTGGCCCGATGCGGGTTGGGCACGGCGGTCGGCCACAGGCAGAACCCGTCGTGATGCTTGGCCACCAGCACCAGGTATCGGGCGCCGGCGGCACGAAAGCGGCGGGCCCAGTCCTGCGGATCCCAGGTGTCCAGCCCTGCCCGGAAGTCGGCTGCGAAATCGGCGTAGGGGCGGTTGGGGTACACCTCGGCGTGGTGGCGCGAGACGGAGCTGTTGGGGAAGCGCAGCGAGTTCTCGTACCACTCGGTATAGGGGATCTCGGCCAGTGGGTTGTGGCGGTCCGACGCCAACAACGGGCCGATCTCGTGCTCGGTCGGGGCCCAACCGGGCACCGACGCCGGGGTCCAGTGGATGAAGATGCCGAGTTTGGCGTCCCGCCACCAGGCAGGAACGGTGGGGCCGCCCCTGTCGGCCAGTGGCCGGTTGCCGGAGTCGGGTCGTGGGCCCATCGCTGCGACCCTACCTGTGGCGTTCGCTCGGTGGGGTCGACGTCATCGGCGTCAAAGCGGACAGAGCGGAGTTTCGCAGGCCTGCGAGGAGTCGGGCGATCTTGACGGTGGAGTGAAACCGGCGCGGTCCGGGTACGGTCCGCTGTCATGGGAACAATGAGTTTGGGTTTGAAGCGTGTGGTCGTGTCGAGGTGGCGTCCGCAGAAGGTCGGGTCGCAGCAGTTGGCATCGGCCCGTATGAGCGGCGCCATGCTGCGGGGGCCGGCCTGGCTTGCCATGGGTTTGGCCGGCGGGCGACGGGGCCGAAGGGCGGCGATGCGTGGCGCCATGGCCGTCGGCGTGACCGAGGTGGTGTTCCGATCTGAGCGGGTGGCCTCCAAGAGCGTGGTCGATTCGGAGGCGGCGGCCGCCGGAGCGTTCGTCGCAGCGACCGCGCTGGAATCGCTGCCGTGGACCGCCCCGGCGACGGTACTCGGCCTCGCAACGATCGGCGCGTCCGCCCGCCGCAGCGGCCCGGCTGCAACCGCCACGGGGGCGGCGCTCGGCGCCGCTGCCGCGCTCGCCACGCTTCGGTGGTGGCCGCGCATCGACACCTCGCCGGCGGATGCGCCGCCTGCCCCCCGCCGGCACCGCGGCGCGGTCGATGCCGACGGAGCCGGCTTGACCCTGGTGGCCAATCCGAGCGCCGGACCCGACGGGTCTGACGGCCCGCTTGAAGAGATCCGTCAGGGTCTCCCCGCGGCCCGAGTGGTTGCTTTGGGTGGCGACGATGACCTGCTGGAGGTGTTGGGCGAGGCGGCTGAATCGGCGGCGGCGTTGGGCATCCTTGGGGGAGACGGCAGTATCAACGCCGCCGCCTCAGTGGCGATGAAACACGAAATCCCCTTGGCGGTGTTTCCGGGAGGCACGCTGAACCACTTCGCCCGAGACCTGGGCCTCGACACGGTGGCTGACGCCATCGCAGCGGTCACGGACGGCACGGTGATCGAGGTTGACACCGCCTCGATTGCCGATCGTGCGTTCCTCAACACGGCCAGCCTGGGCAGCTACCCGGAGTTGGTCATGGCACGGGAGCGCCTGGAGGACCGCATCGGGAAGTGGCCGGCGATGTTGGTGGCCTTGATCAAGGTGTTGCGGACCGCCACCCCGACGAGGATCACCCTCAACGGTGAGCGACGGGATGTGTGGATGATCTTCATCGGCAACTGCGCGTACGATCCCGCCGGCTTTGCACCGGCCACCCGGTCCCGTCTGGATGATCGGCGTCTGGATGTGCGCCTGGTCGATGGCTCGCACCCGGCGGCGCGTGGACGTTTGATGATGTCGTTGCTCACCGGCACACTGGCCCGCAGCCGGGTGTACGAGCGGCGCCTGGTCGACCACCTGGAGATCTGTACCGACGGATCCAGCGCCATGTTGGCGACCGATGGCGAGGCGTTCGACGGACCGGCCGAGTTCGTGGTGGCGAAGCATCCTCGATCTCTGCTGGTTCATGCCCCGACCAACTGACCGGCGGGAGACTCGCCGGAGGGACGGGCCGGATCAAGGGGTTGGTACCGGCGATGTGGGTGAGGCGCCAGGCCGATGGGGTCTGGCCATGGCGGTGGTGTACCTGACCGGCCTGGCACTGAGCCTGCCGGTGAGGTGGGGGCCTGTGGACCGCATCGACGAGCGGTTGACCACGGCGGTGGTCGGTTGGGTGGGCAGGCACCGGATCGTGCGGGAAACCGCGCTGGTGGTGACCAACCTGGGTGCGCCGGTGCTGCTGGCGTTGGTGGTCGCCATCGGCGCAGGCCTGCTGTGGCGTCGAGGCGACCTCAACGGGGCCCGAACCTTGCTGCTGTGCGGGGTGCTCGGTGCGGTCGTCGAGACGGCGTTGAAGCTGACGGTGGCCAGGGCCCGTCCCGATCTCGACTCGTTGGTGACGGCGCGCGGTACCAGCTTTCCGTCCGGGCACGCGATGAACTCGATGATCGTCTGGGTGTCGACGATGTGGCTTCTCGCCCGACCCGCGCACAGCGCTGGCAGGCCCGCAGCACGGGTTCGTTCCTGGAGTCCCGGCCCGGTGATCGCCGGTGCTGCGACCCTGGCGGTGCTGGTTGGCAGCAGCCGGGTGGCACTTGGCGCCCACCATCCCGGTGACGTGGCGGCAGGTTGGCTGCTCGCCGGGATGTGGCTGTTGCTCCTTCGGCGGCTGGTGGTTGAACCAGGCCGCTGACTGTGGCGCTCCTGATCCTCAGGCTGCTGGAAGCGCCTTGCCCACGCTTCGAATGGTGAAGCCGATGGCCAGCAGGGCGATGCCCCGCGAGATTGCCGCAATGCCGATCCACAGCACCAGCAGCACCACCGACCGGCCCGGGTAGCGAACCGCCCAGATCGCCACACCGATCTCCAGGGTGGCCAGCACCAGCGAGATCCACCACAGTTCGATCCCGGCGTGGCGAGACTCGAAGGCGCCGATGATGCCGAACACGCCCCGGAACAACAGCAGCCAGGCCACCAGCTTGGCGAGCACCACGAAGGTGGCGGCGGGCCATGCAAAGGCGACGATGCCCGCACCGATGGCCAGCACTCCAAGCACCAGCCCCACCCACCGCTGGGCACCCTTGGCGTCAATTGCGGCGCTCAGGTCGGCGACGCCGGTGAGGATGAACCCAACGCCTGCGGCAATCGTGACCGCCCACAACGTCGTGTAATTGAACGACAGGACGAGGAAACCGAACACCACGGCGATCACCCCGCCAACGACGGGAATCCACCAACCTCCTGTGCGGCTGCGCGGGTCGGCACCGACCTGGGGTGTGTTCACCATGGTGGTGTTCTCCTGAGTGATCTCGAACGGCCTGTGGCCGGGGGCGGATTGGTTGGCCGGAGGATAGCGAACGCGGCGGGCGTTCGCAGCGGAAGGTGCGAGACTGCTGGGAAGCTGGCAATCAGCGGTTGCATGGCCCTGACGCTCAGCCCGGTTGCGCCAGACTGGCGGGATGAGCACGTTTGAATCCGGCATCGACCCGACAGCCATCGCGCCGCGCCAACCCGGCGCCGACGCCTCTGGCGGCGCGCTCAGGGCGGGATTCACCGCCATGACCGAGGGCACCCAGGCCGACTGGAACCGCATCGTCGAAGCTCAGCTGGAGTTCTACCCTGGCCTGACCGACCGGGTGATGTCCCACCTTGGCGTGTTGTCGGGTGACTACGGGGGCTTCACCGTCGACCGCCTGAGCCACTCGCTCCAGACCGCCACCCGTGCGGTGCGGGCAAACCGCAGCGACTCCTACGTGGCCTGCGCGCTGTTGCACGACATCGGCGACACGCTCGGCAGTTTCAACCATCCAGACATCGGCGCTGCAATCGTGTGGCCCTTTGTCGACGATGACCTGCACTGGATGGTGCAACAGCACGGGATCTTCCAGGGGTACTACTTCTTTGAGTACCTCGGACTCGACCCCAACATGCGCGATCGGTTTGAGGGGCACCCGCATTACGACCTGTGCGCAGAGTTCTGCGCCGACTTCGATCAGCCGGCATTCGATCCGGACTACCCCAGCCTTGCGCTCGAAGAGTTTCGCCCGCTGCTCGAGGGGTTCTTCGCCTCGCCGAAGCGCTCGATCTACAAGCGTGATCAGTCGTGAGCTGGACGCAGAGCGATATTGGTGACCTTTCCGGCCGCACCGCCGTTGTCACCGGTGCAAACGGCGGCCTGGGACTGGAGACCGCCAAGGCGCTGGCCGGCGCCGGCGCGCACGTGGTGATGGCGGCGCGGAACCAGGCCAAGGCGGCAGTGGCCAGGGCGGAGATCCTCGGCACTCACCCGGCAGCGTCGCTGGAGGTCGTCGAACTGGACCTTGGTGACCTGGCGTCGGTGCGCACGGCGACCGATGAAATCGTCGGCTCGCATCGCAGTATCGACCTGCTGGTGAACAATGCCGGGCTCATGGCGCTGCCAGAACGGGTGACCACAGACGGGTTCGAGATGCAGTTCGGCGTCAACCATCTGGGCCACTGGGCGTTGACGTCGCACCTCCTGGTGCCATTGTTGCGAGCGGTCGATGCCCGGGTGGTGACCGTCACCAGCGTCGCCCGCCTTCAAGGCCGTCCCGTCGACCCGGACAACCCGCACCTGCGGGGCAATTACGCGCCGTGGAAGGCCTATGGGCAGTCAAAGCTGGCCAACTACCACTTCGGTCTGGGCCTCCAGCGAAGCTTCGAAGCTGCTGGGACGACTGCGTCCAGCCTGCTGGCCCACCCGGGATTGTCCAACACCAACCTCCAATCCCACACGGCCACCGAGGGTGGCGGCGGTCTGGTGGGCATGATCGGCGCCCCCTTCACTGCCCTGGCCGGCATGTCGACGGTGGTGGGTGTTCGTCCGCAGCTGCGGGCCGCCACCGACCCTGGTGCCTCCGGCGGGGAACTCTACGGGCCGCTCTTTACCTCCAGCGGCCCCGCCGTGAGGCGTCCGCTGCTGCTCCTGCCAGGCAGCGACGCGGCCATCGACACGCTGTGGGAGGTGTCCGAACGCGAGACCGGCATCGCCATGGACGTGGTGGCGGCTCTCGCCGAGGCCGAACGCGACGGCTAAGCAGCATTCATCGATCTACGTGCACGGCGTTGCGACGACGTGGGTCGGGGCGCGTCTCCGTTGCCCGGGTGGCGCGGGCGGCGCTCATCGGGAGCGAAGCGCCAGCGGCAGCACCGGCCCGCTGCCGGCCTCCGTGAGCCGCCAGGCGGCCACCGTGACGGTCCAGCGGCTTGCGATTTCGTCGTCGATGAGCAGCACCGGCCCGGCCAGGACCCCGGCCTCGGGCAGGGCGGCGGGGTCGACGACGAGCCGGTGCCAGACGTTCACCACCTGGTGAGCCGAGTTGGCCTGATCGGCCTGGAAGGCCTCGGGGGATGCGCGCGGCCCCGAACCGGCGGTGAGTGCCCGGTGCACCGGCAGCCTGCCGAGTTCGCCCAATCCATCCGCCACAGCGTCGATGACGGCGCGGCGGCGCCGTGATGGCATCGGACAGATCCACGTAGGCCGCGCCTGCCAGTCCCAGCGTTTGAGGATGCCGGCGATGGCCCACAGCAGGTCGTCGTTCAGCTCGACGGTCGGCTCGGTGCCGGCGTCGGCCCGGGAGACGAGGCGCTCGATGACCGGACCCCACCCGCCATCGCCCAGACGAGCGAGCGCCCGACCCGGACGAGGTTGCCGATCGGCGGCGATCCGCCCCTTCGGTTCGCCCAACCCGCTGGGCCACTGCTTGCGCGGCGGCACGATCACGTCGCCACCACGCAGCAGTTGCTGTGCCCGGGCGACCCCCTCGGGGTCGGGGTCGGACTGCCAGGTGCTGTCGGTACATCGGTCGCAGCGTCCACAGTCGCCGGCTTCGGCGTCGTCAAGGGCTTCACGGAGGTAGCGCAGACGACAACCGTCCAGCTCGGCCCACGTCCGCATCTGCTCGGACTCGGCCCGCCGCAGCTCGCGCAGGTTGGTGGCCAGTGCGTGGTTGTAGGCCCAGTCCGACCTGGTTCGAATCCAGCCACCGCCCACCCGTTCGACGGCCCCGTCCACCTCGAGGATGTTCATCAGGGTGCCGAGCCGGTTGCGGCCCAGGTTGACGGTGTGTTCGAGGATGGCGATCGATGTCGGCTCGACGAGATCGAGCTGATCGAGGGTGCTGCGGCAGAGCTCCTCGGAGGGGAGCGAGACCGACTCGAACCAGCGCCAGATCGCAGCGTCCTCGCTTGGGCGAGGCAACGCGATCACCTCGGCGGTGTCCAACGAGCGGCCGGCGCGTCCGATCTGCTGGTAGTAGGCCACCGGTGACGGCGGGAGTCCCAGGTGAACACAGAAGGCCAGGTCGCCCTTGTCGAACCCCATTCCCAGCGCTGAGGTTGCCACCAGCGCCTTGAGTTTGTTTGCCCGGAGTGCCTCCTCCAAGCGGAGCCGATCGTCGGGCTCGACCGAACCGGTGTAGGCGGCGGCATCGTGGCCCTCATCGCGCAGCCAGCGGGCCGTGGTCTCCGCCTGATCGACCGTGAGGCAGTAGACGATTCCCGAGCCCGGCAGCTCGTCGAAGCGCTCGCTCAGCCACGCCAGGCGATGGGCGTCGTCGGGCAGATCGACCACCGACAACCGCAGCGACCCGCGGTCCAGAGAGGTGCGAAGCACCAGGGTGTCGTCGCCCAACTGGGCGGCCACGTCCTCGGTGACCCGCGCGTTGGCGGTGGCGGTTGTGGCAAGCACCGGCGTCCATGGCGGCACCTCGGCCAGCAAGCGGCGCAAACGCCGGTAGTCCGGTCGGAAGTCGTGGCCCCAGTCGGAGATGCAGTGCGCCTCGTCGCACACCAGGGTGAACGCCCTGGATCGCAATGAGTCGAACACCCGCCGCCGGAAGCCCGGGTTGGCCAGGCGCTCCGGTGCGATCAGCAACAGGTCCACCTCGTCGGAGGTCAAGCGTGCCTCCAGGTCGTCCCAGGCATCGACATTGGACGAATTGATGGTGACAGCGGTGAGCCCGAGACGTTCGGCGGCGGCCACCTGGTCGCGCATCAGCGCCAGCAACGGTGAGATCACCACGGTGGGGCCCCAGCCGCGTGCGCGCAGCATCGCGGTGGCCGAGAAGTACACCGCCGACTTGCCAAAGCCGGTGCGGGCCACCAGAAGGGTGCGCTGCCGGTCGGCGACCACCGCGGTGACCGCGTCGACCTGTTCGGGCCGGGGGAGTGCGTTTGGCCCCGCCAGCGCCCTGACGTGGGCGGTGAGTTCCTCGGCGACCTCGGCCCGGCTGGGTCGTGGAGGCTCAACCACCGACGGGGCGCGGGTGTCGCCGGGGGAAGGCGGGGGTGTCGATGCTGTCGGGACGGCCATGTACCGACCGTACCGACCCCCGGTGACAGCCCCGTCCGTGCCGCTTAGGCCGGGCCGGAACCAGACTCGGCCCAGCGGCGCAATGCCTGCCGGGTGAGTCCGGCCGCGTGCTGCTGGATCACCGGTCCATTGTCGCTGCTGCTGCGGGGAAAGCCACGAAACCAGGCGTTGGTGGCATCATCCACCTCGACCAGGACGGTGGGGAGGCCCGCATCGGACAGCGCCGCCAACTCCGAGCCCAGCCGCCGTCGGGCCTGCACCCGGGTGGCGCGCAGCCCCGGACGGCTCTGCACGCTCACCAGGATCACCAGGTCGCAGGGGTCCTCCAGCGCCAGTTTCGCGTGGTTGGGCGACACCAGGCCGCCATCGACGTAGCGTTCACCGTTGATCTCCACGGGGGCGAACGCACCAGGGATGGCCTGGCTTGCCTGCACCGCAAGCTGGAGTGGGGCATCCAACCGGCCCGGTCCGAAGACACACGGTTGCCCGTCGCTCAGACGGGTGGCGGTGATCCACAGCGACGGTGGCCAGCGGTCGGTGTCACGAACCGAGTCGGCGCGCGCCAGCCCGGTGGTGGGGATGATGCCGGCGGGCAACAAGCCGGAACCTGCCAGGATCGGGTTGGAAAGCACCCGGGAGGCCAAGTTCGGTGCTGCCGGCACAAAACGCTCGAGCCCACGGTCGCGGTTGGCGTCGCGTGCCTCGGAGAAGGCCTCGCGCTCATCCCCCGAGGGGGGCGTCATCAGCGCGGCCTCGGTATCGGCCGGCGACGTGCCCATCAGCACCGGTGCGGCCACGCCGGCGCCTGCGGACGTGGCGATCACGCGGCTTGCGTCGGAAAGGAGGAAGTCGGCCTCGCTCTGGAGCGCTCGGAGGACACCCAGGTGAAACATCCATCCGCCGGCGCCGCCGGAACCGAGCACCACGGTGACTCGGGGGGGAAGTTGGATCATCGAGGCGAGCCTGTCGGGTGAGCGGGCAAAGGAGGGCAAGCGTGTGGCGGAGTGACGCTGACGCCGGAACAGGTTGTCGGGCGACGTGCCGGCGAAGGTTACGGCGTGAGGGCCAACTCGCGAGGGCGGCCGTGGTGCGACAGACTTCACGAGGTCGTCGGCGTTGCCACGTGGCGTCGGTCGACCCTGAGGGAGGAAACCACATGAGCCACACCGCATCCACCGGCGCCTACCAGAATTTTGAGGGCAGAATCGGCCGCACCGTTGCCGGGTCTGACGCGTGGTGGCCGCCCGAGGCGGCGGCGCCCAAAGGCGCCCCCAACGTGATCGTGATCATGGCCGATGACCTCGGCTACTCCGACCTGGGCTGTTACGGGTCCGAGATCGCCACCCCGAATCTGGACGAGTTGGCCGCTGGAGCCCTGCGTTTCTCCAACTATCACGCCACTCCGATGTGCTCGCCAACCCGGGCCGCGCTGCTGACGGGCGTCAATTCGCACCTGGCCGGGGTGGGCCACGTTGCCCACTCCGATGCCGGGTTCCCGGGATATGCCATGGAATTGGCCGACGACGTGGCGTCCGCGGCCGAAATCTTCTCCGATGCCGGCTACTTCACCGCCATGGTGGGCAAGTGGCATCTGACCAAGGACAGTCACTGCTCGGACGCCGGACCGTTCGACTCCTGGCCCGTCCAGCGTGGTTTCGACCGGTTCTACGGCTTCTTGGACGGGTTCACCAACCTGCACCACCCGCACCGACTCATCGATGGCAACTCGCCGGTCACCGTCGACACCTACCCGGAGGGCTACTACCTCACCGACGACCTGACCGACCGGGCCGTCGAGATGTTGCAGGGCGCCAAGGCCTCCAATCCCGCCAAGCCCTTTTTTCTCTACTTCAGTCACGGTTCGGTGCATGCGCCGCTGCACGCCAAGCCTGCCGATATCGAGGCGCAGCGAGGCCGCTACGACGCGGGTTGGGATGACCTCCGGGAGGAGCGCTTCGCCCGGATGAAGGCGATGGGCCTGGTCGATGAGTCGATCACCCTGCCGCCCCGAAACGCGGAGCCGGGCCAGGAAGTGGCGCCATGGGACTCGTTGAGTTCGGACGAGCAGCGGCTGTTCGCCCGGTACATGGAGGTGTATGCCGCCATGGTCACCTCGGTCGACGAGAGCTTCGGCAGGTTGCGTTCGGCGCTGGAACGGATGGGCGAGTTGGACAACACCATCATCATGTTCACCTCCGACAACGGCGCCTCCCGAGAGGGCGAGGCCGAGGGCACCACCGCCTACTACGTGCACCTGCTGGGAGCCACCGACACCACAGCCGACCTGGCCCGTATCGACGACATCGGCGGCCCCACCACGATGCCGCACTATCCGCGCGGTTGGGCGGCGTGCGGCAACACGCCGTTTCGTCTCTACAAGATCAACACCCACGCAGGCGGGCACCAGGTACCGATGATCCTGGCTGGGCCCGGCGTGGCCGAATCGACGGACGATGGCGCCGCCGGAACCTGGCGGGACCAGTACGTGCACGTCGTCGATGTCCTCCCGACGCTGCTGGAACTGACGGGGGTGGCGGCGCCATCGGAACGCAACGGCAAGGCACTCAAGGCGATGCAGGGCATCAGCTTCGCCCCCGTTCTTGCAAATCCGGCGGCCTCGTCAGCGCGCACCGAGCAGTACTACGAGATGCTCGGCCATCGGGGCTACTACCGCGACGGCTGGGAGGTGGTCAGCCTGCACTACCCGCTCACCCGGTTCTCCGACGAGGAGTGGGAGCTGTACGACTTGACGAGCGACCCCACCGAGACCCGGAATCTGGCCGGTGCCCACCCCGACCTCGTCGCCGAACTCTCCCAGGCATGGGACCAGGCGGCCTGGGCCAACCAGGTGTACCCGCTCGATGAGGGCAGCGGGCTGAAGTACCTGCAACGTCCGCCGTGGAATGAGGTGTACGAGCGGCCGGTCACCCTCACGCCCGGCACACCGACGCTGGAGCGGTGGCGTTCGCTGCAACTGGTGATGATCCGCAGTTTCAGCGTGACCGCCCGAATATCGATCAACCCGTCGGATGAGGGCATCGTCATGGCGCACGGCGACCAGGGCGGCGGCTACTCGATGTGGCTGGATGCCGCCGGTGTTCACCTGACCTATAACAGCGGCCGGGGACTGCTGGAGACCATCGATGCGCCCCGTCCCGACGGCGGCGAGCACGCGATCGTCGCCGACTTCGTGGCGCCGGGGGGAAATGTCTGGAACGTGACGTTGAGCGTCGACGGCACCAAGGTGGGCGCCGCCGACGGCTGGACCTGCCTCTTCCCCATGGCTCCATTTGAAGGTATCGACGTCGGCCTCGACCGCCGTTCGCCGGTCCACTGGGACCTCTACCAGGCCCACGGCGCCTACCCGTTCACCGGTACGATCCACGGCGTCGACGTGCAGCCAGGGGAGGCACCGGCGGACTCGCCCAACTCGCTGATCGAGGTGCTACGCGAGATGGGTGCAGCCTTCGAGTAGTCCGCCAAGCGGTCAGGTCGTACCGAATCCCGGCGGGGAAGTTCGCCGGCCTACCATCGAACCATGGCCGAATCCGCAACCTCCAAGCGGGAGCGCAAAAAGCAGGCCACCCATCTGGCCATCACCGAGGCGGCCTGGGAACTCTTTGCCGACCATGGCTATGACGCCACCACGGTTGACGACATCGCTGCTGCCGCCGAGGTGTCCCAGCGCACCTTTTTTCGCTACTTCGATTCGAAGGAGGCGGTGCTCTTCGGTGCCTGGCGGGACGAGTTCGACGAGTTGGCCCGGCGAATGCGGGAGCGTCCTGTGGACGAGCCGCCGATGGCGGCCATGCACGAGGCCCTGATCAGCCTGGCCGGGTACTACAAACGCCAGCGCGCCGTGCGCATCCAGCGGGCCCGCCTGGTGGCGACGTCACCCAACGTGGGCCGCTACCAGCAGGTGACGATTTCGCCGGCCTTTCAGGCGATGCTCACCGATGCCCTCGCGCACCGTCTCGGTGTTGATCCCACCGATGACCTCCGCCCGGCGTTGTACGCAGCGGTTGGCATGGCCGTGGTGCGCACGGCGACCGATCGGTGGTTGGTCGATCCAGACCGGCTCGATCTGGCACAGCTGGTGCATGCCGGGTTTGCTGCGCTGCCCGGCCCGACCAGCTGAGCGCGGTCACCCGCATCCGACGATGAGTTCTGGCAGCAACCCATCCAACAGCGCACGCGGCGTCGGATGCAGTACATGATGAACACGCTGATCGACCGCGCCGAATCGGGACGCCTCCCCAAGCGGGCGGTGCGGCTGGGGATCCGAGCTCGTATCGCCCGCCGGGTCTCCCAACTGAACTCCGGCACGATCGAGGACTTCTCGCAACGCCAGCGTGCGCTGATGGCCGAGCGGGCGTCAGGCCCGATCACCACGCATACGGTCGAGGCCAACGAGCAGCACTACGAGGTACCCACCGAGTACTTCCAGGCGGTGCTGGGGCCTCGCCTCAAATACTCCTCCGCGTACTGGCCGGTGGGCATCACAACACTGGGACAGGCCGAGGAGGCAATGCTGGAGCTTTCCTGTGACCGGGCCCGTCTCGCCGACGGCCAGCGGGTGCTCGAGCTGGGATGCGGGTGGGGATCGCTCACCCTGTGGATGGCCGATCGCTATCCGGCCTCGGAGATTGTGGCGGTGTCCAACTCGGCCACCCAGCGGCGGCACATCACCTCCGAGGCAGAGCGGAGGGGACTGAGCAACGTGGTCGTGTTCACGGCAGACGTTGCCGACTTCGAGCCCGAAGGCCACTTTGATCGTGTCGTCTCGGTGGAGATGTTCGAGCACGTGAACAATCATCGGGCGCTGATGGCCAAGGTCGCCCAATGGCTGAAGCCTGACGGCCTGGCGTTCGTGCACATCTTCACCAATCGCAGCGGATCATGGGCCTTCGAGACCACCTCGGAGCGAGATTGGATGGGTCGGTACTTCTTCTCGGGTGGGGTGATGCCCGCCGACGACCTGCTGCTGCACGAACAGCGCGATCTGGTGGTCGAGGACCATTGGCGCCTGGACGGCACGCACTACGCGAAGACCCTGGCCGCATGGCGCGAGACCCACGAGGAACGGCAGGACGAGATCGTTGCGTTGTTCTCATCGCCCGACGCTTACGGCGAGCATGCCGAGCGCTGGTACTGGCGCTGGTGGCTTTTCCATCTGGCCTGCGAGGAACTGTTCGCCTATCGGGGTGGATCGGAGTTCTGGGTATCGCACTACCTGTTCAGCCCACGCTCCTCACCCGCTCGCTGAGCGGCACGACCAACAAACGTGGGTCCGGGGTCGGCGCCCGGGCGAGATTCGGGCGTGGACGCGACGAATCCCCGGCCACCTGGGCGACCGGGGATTCGAGGAGGTTCGTGCGCTGCGCCGGCCCGCAAGGGGCTCAGTGCAGCGACGGGTTCAGGATCGGCTCAGACGGGCCGAACGTTCAGGGCCTCGGGGCCCTTGCGGCCGGGGCCGATCTCGAAATCGACGACCTGACCCTCCTCGAGGGACTTGTAGCCCGCGACGTCGATGTTGGAGTAGTGAACGAAGACGTCCTCGCCGTCTTCACGGGAGATGAAGCCATATCCCTTGTCGGCGTTGAAGAACTTGACGGTGCCCTGTGGCATTCGGTTGCCTTTCTTTGGCGTTGAACCGACCGCTATGCGGACGGGTATTGGATGATGGACGCGACCGAGCGCCGGGCGAACCCGGCATCGACGCGACCGATTGATCGAGACGGACTGGTGCCCACTCGATGCCGGTCAGAGGTGTTGACAGAGGTGACCGGCGCGGACGGAAGTCCAACCCGGGGGAGTAGCGGCATCATATTTTGCGTTTACTCCCAGAGGCGTGGGAACGCCCCCTCACTGCAACTCGCATCGGCGACAACGTTGTCGCCCTTACGTACTGCACTCTCGCCAACGATCCCGACCGTTGGTGGGCGTCTGTTCGACTCCCAGCGACACTCTAACCCCATTTCGATGGCCGGTGCGCGTCATTACATCATTTGTCCTGGTTTCGGGGTCGCGTTGACGGTCGCCACGACCCTGGGCGCTCGCACGCCGTCTGGTTGGGAAACCGGCAAGGTCCCTTCTGTTGCGACAAGATGAACAGGCACCGGGAGGCCAACCCCGGTGTGGTTGGTGTCTGAACGGGAGGGGTCGTCGTGGAGAAGCTGGTGTACTTGGGGTGGGCCTCAGAGGGCTTGGGGCGGGCCTCAGCGGGCATGGCCGGGGACGTGCTTCGAGACCGACTGCTGAGCGAGGTGGTTCCGGCATTGCAGGCGGGGGGAGCGGGGTCCGTGCAGGTGGCCGTGGCGGATGCAGCGGTCGGCGGTGATGGAGTGTTCTCGTTCTCGTCGGAGGGCACCCCGAAGGATGCGGTGGTGTCGTTCTGGCTGGAGGTGTCCGCCGAACGGGCCTGGGCCGAGGCGCTGCTGACGGGTGTGTTCGACGCGATGCACGGCTACCTGGTGTGCGAATCGCGCCCGATCGTGCCCCAAGCGGTGGCCGCTCCCGGCGACCGCAGTGTCGGTGCCAGCCAGATCACCTGTATCGCAGCGCGCCCCGACCTGAGCCACGATGAGTTCATCGCCCGGTGGCAGGGTGCCTTCTGCGATGTGGCAATCGAGTGTCAGCACACGATCGCCTACGTCCGCAATGAGGTGGTGCGGGCGCTGACCGACGGGGCGCCCGACTGGTGGGCGATCGTCGAGGAGAGTTTCCCGGTCGAGGCGATGACCGACCCCGCCGTGTTCTACGACGCTCAGGGCGACCCTGAACTCCTGGCCGCCAATCAGGCCCGACTGTTCGAGTCGGTTGGTGAACTCATCGATTTGGCACGGGTGGATGCCCGCTTCTACTCCGAGTATCGCTTCGAAGGCTGACGGCCCGGTAAAGGCCGGCCGGGAGTGTCGCTCAGCTCTGTTCCTGCCCCATCGTGGCCTCGTGGATGATGCGGGAACGGACGAACTCGCCCAGCGATTTGGCCTGGGTGTCCTGACGCGAGTTCTGGGCAACGCCGCGGCCAAGCAGGCCCACGATGACGAAGTTGACTGCCAGCAGGTTGTCGAACTCGTACCGGTGTACCGCCAGGCCGTCGGTTTCGGCCGGTGCCAACGTCCGCAGCCGGTCGGTGGTGAGCCACTCGCGAAGCCACGACCAGGCCTCGTCACTCCGGGCGAACAGACCGACATTGGCCGAGCCCCCCTTGTCTCCGGATCGTGCACCGATCAGCGACGCCAGGTCGGGCGGTGCAATGCGGGGCGATCGGTCGCTCCCAGCCGCAGCCCCGTCCGATGCGGGTTGTGTCATGGCCGGCCCTGCGTCCGAAACGGGCTGAGACGCTGAGGCCGGTCCGTCGCCAGCGACGCCGACCTCCGGTGAGGTCGCGCCGGGCATCGGCACCTCCCAGGTGCGGTCGCCCAGTGTGACCCGCTGGCTCACCAGCGACGCGGGGATCAGCGCGGGCCAATACACCCCGAAAGCCGATGCGGAACCGGGTGGGGTCGAGGCGTAGAAGCCGGGGATCGACGACAGCGCCAGCTGTGTGGCCGCGCCGGAGAACGACCGACCGGCCTGCTTTTCCTCGTCGTCCCAGACGGTGACCCGCAGCCAGGCGGTGGCCGCCTCGTTGCCGGTGGCGTCGGGGGAGTCGGTGCGAACCAGACGTGTCTCGGTATCGTCGAAGGCGTCGCGGCCACCGGGCACGGTGGCCCACAACTGGTTGGTGACCAACTCGGCCTTTGCCTCGATGTCGAGGCCGCACAGGCCGACCGCCATCGAATTGCGGTACCCGCCGTGGTAGTTGATGGCCACCTTGGCCGTCGGGGGCGCGGGCAGGCCGACCGTGCCGGACAGGCGCACCCGGTCGGGACCCTCCTGGGTCACCACCGTGGTGTCGAAGCGGCTCATCACGTCGGGGTTGGCATAGACCGGCCCGCCGATCTCATACACCAGCTGGCTGGTGACCGTGCCCACGGTGACCCCGCCGGCGGTACCGTCGTGCTTGCCGATCACCGAGGAGCCGTCGGCGGCGATCTCGGCCCAGGGAAACCCGGGAAGGAGCCCCTCGGCCATGCCGGGCAGTTCGGTGAAGAAGCTGTAGTTGCCTCCGGTGGCCTGGGCTCCACACTCGATGACATGGCCGGCTGCAACCGCACCGGCGAGGGCGTCCCAGTCGTCGCGTGCCCAGCCGTGATGCCAGGCTGCCGGGCCCATCACCACCGCTGCATCAGTGACGCGGCCGGTGACCACCACGTCGGCCCCGGCATCGAGCGCCTCGACGATGCCCCAGCAGCCCAGGTAGGCGTTGGCGGTGACCACCCGGTCAACCACGTCGCCCAGCGGCTCGCCGGTGTCGATGTTGGACAACGAGTGTCCGGCAGCGGTCAGCACCTCCAGGCGATCGATGAGGTCGTCGCCGTCGACCACCGCCACCGACACCTCGCGCCCTGCGGCACGGGCCGCTTCGCGAACCGCCTCGGCGCACCCGTGCGGGTCGAGGCCACCGGCGTTGGACACCACCTTGATGCCCCGGTCGAGACAGGTGGTGAGCACCTGATGCATCTGCGCGACAAACGTGCGTGCGTAGCCGCCGTCGGCGCGCCGAGCCTTGGTTCGGCTGAGCACGTACATCGTCAGCTCGGCCAACCAGTCGCCGGTGAGCACGTCGATGTCACCGCCATCCACCATCTCGCGGGCGCCGTCCAGGCGGTCGCCGTAGAAGCCGGAGCAGTTGGCAATTCGGACTGGTTCGGTCGAACCGGGGGTGGCCATCTTGTTCAGTCCTTCTCGAGACTCTGATCGCTGAACAGGTACTTCTTCAACTGCTCGTCCATGACGGGGTCGCGGCGGCGGATCCACTCCAACACCATGGCGGCATGCTCCTTCTCCTCGTCCCGGTTGTGGATGAGGAGGCCCCGAAGCTCCTCGTCGGTGGTCACCTGGACCCGTTGGTTGTACCAGTCGACCGCCTCGAGTTCCTCCATCAGCGACTCGATGGCCCGGTGCATGTCACGGGTCTCGGCGGTGAGTTCCTCGTACGGTTCGTGGTAGCTCTCGCTGCTCATCGTCACACTCCTGTGTGGTCGGTTCGGTGTTGGCTGTGCAGCCAACGGTAACCTCGGCGAGAGCACTCCTCGAACCGTCCGTTCGACGGACTCGTCGGTGCCGCGGCCGACTCCCACAGGTGACCATGTTCGAGACGATGATGTCCCGTGCTCCGGCGTGAGCAGCGACGTTCCCAACTTCGTCCGGGTCGTGCCGGCTCGGGCTGCTGGAAGACCCGGTGGTTGGTTGAAGATCGGTGGCAGAGGAACCGAATTGGTCGACCATCTCAGCGAACCCCACCACGATGGTCGTCACCGACACGATCACGGTGCCACCTTCGGGTTGGTCCTGGTCACCGCTGAGAGACGCCATCGGGCCTGCGTGGGTGCGCCTGACCGACGGCCGGTTGAATCCGTGGCGTGTCGACGCTTCGCTTCGGACACCCCGATCGGTGCTCGATGACCCGTGTGACGTTGCGCAGCGGCGTATTCGGCGACGGCGTGTCGTTGGGTGCCGGAGCGGCGCTGAACGGGCTGTTCGCCTATGGGTTTCTGCTGGTCGGGTCGCGCTCGTTCGGGGTGGCCTTCGCTCCGGTGTCGTCGGTCTGGAGCGTCTGGGCGCTCACCGCTGCGGCGGTGACGGTGCCGACCCATCACTCGGTGTTGCGTCGGGCCGTGAGCCAGGGCCAATCCACTCACCTGCGGTCGCTGCTCGTTCCGGCGATTGGGGCCGGACTCGTCGTGTCGATGGCCACTTGGCCGTTTCGATCGCACCTGTTCTCAACCTGGTCGCTGATCCCCCCGCTGGTGTGTGGGGCGTTGGTGCCGGCGGCCGCGCTGTTGGGGTGGTGGCGGGGCTCGCTCTCCTCGGAGGGACGGTACGGTCGGGTGGGCGTCAACCTCGCCATGGAAGGCGGGGTTCGGCTGGGGACGGCGTTGGTGCTGATTGCGCTGAACGCGCCGCCGGTGGCGCTGGCATTGGCGATCCTGTCCGGCTACCTCCCGACGATGGTCACCTTGGCGGCCTCACGAGCAGGCTGGCGCTCCGAGGTTGCGATCCCCGAGGTTGCGATCCCCGAGGTTGCGATCCCCGAGGTTGAGCTGTTGGAGCGTCCTCAGGCGAACGAACTGACAGATGCGGCGTTCTCCGCCGGGGTGGTCGCCGTTGCGCTGGCCGTACAGGTGGCCCAGACCGTGCCGGTGCTGTCCACGTCGGCCAGAGCGACGCGCGCCGATGTTGTGGGGCTGTTCAACCTGATTGCCATTGGGCGTGTTCCGTTGCTGATTGGCGGCGCGGCCCTGTTTCGGCTCACACACTGGTTGTCTGAGGGCGCTCCCAACGAGCGGGCGCTTCGGGCCAGGTCGATGGTGGGTTGGGCCTCGGCGCCGGTGCTCGTGCTGAGCGCTGGAGCAGGAGCACTTCTGGGACCACCGCTGTTGCCGGTTCTTTTTGGCCCCACGTCGCAGACGTCTTCCACGCTGGCCGCACTGGTTGGGGCCGCGTCGGCTGCGGCGCTGTTGGCCACCGCCGGGGCCGTCGTGTTGGCGGTGCAGCATCAGGGCTGGAGGTTGATGTGGTGGTCGGTGGCATCGGTGGGGGTGGGAGCGACGGTGGCGCTTGGGGTTCCGGCCGACGTTGCCGTACGAGGTGCATCCGGGTACCTGACGGTGACCCTGCTGTTGTTGGCGGGTGCGTTGCTGATCAGTCCCGGGGCACGGGATCTCCCCACGGCAGAGCCCGGTTCAACAGTTCCTCCAGTGGCCGCCGGTGGGGACGGTAATACTCGGCGAGTCGATCCCTGACCCCTTGTGAGACCGGGACGCGATCGGTTGATGCGTTGACCGAGCCGGGCGGGTGCGCTGCCGTGGGGGCGACGCCCAGTTCCCGCAAAAGGGTCGTGCGTGCCGTCTCGCGATGCAGAAGTTCCTCCAGCACCACGACGTGGAGACGATCCCCGAACCGGTCACTCCACGGCAGGAGAAGCTCGGAGTAGCGGCCACGCTGAAGGTAGCGGCGTGGCTGCACGTTGCCGGGGGAGTTGCCGTCATCATTCGTCACGGCATCGCCGTTCGGGGTGTGCTCCGGATCGAGTGCCACCTCGGCGGGGCGGTCCTCCAATCCGTTGAAGGTGGAGAACCGCCAGTTGGAGATCGCCCGCTCCACCGGGTCGCGAATGACCGCCACCACCTCAACATCGCTCAGCTCAGTCCAGATTCGTCCAATGACCTCGGGACGTTCCAGGTACGACGTCGACTTCTCGGCCACCCAGGTGGCGGAGCCGTCATCGCCGGTGTCCTGGGGCGAACAGCGGCGCCACCAGTCGGCGGCGCCGGCGTTGGGGTCGAGGAACACCTTCGGTTCGGGTCGGTACGGTCGGGCAAGGTTGATCTCCGGGTGAGAGTCCAAAAACCGTGCGAGCCATGTTGACCCGCAGCGCTGTCCACCTGGGATGATCAGCGGCCTGGCGCCGGGCACGGTCAACGCCCGACCGTCCGGCTGATCACGTAGGTGGGGGTGCTCGACACCTGCTGCAGCACGCGGACCGTGTACTCGCCGATCATCGACACGATCAGCACCGTCATGCCGTTGGTGAAGGCGAGCGCCACCATCATCGACGCCCAGCCGGGGACCGATGTCCCCGAGATCAGCTTGTGGCCGATGACCCCCACTCCGAGCGCGAAGGCAATGAACGAGGTGGCAAGACCGGCCGCCGAAGCCAGCCTGAGGGGCGCCGGGGAGTAGCTGAAAAGGATGCGGAGCACCAGGCTGAGGATGCGTCGCACCGTGTAGTTGGACTCACCGATCGCCCGGGACTTGTGATGCACCTCCACGTTGGATCGACGGCGGGAAGCCAGCAGGGCCTGCCCGGTGATGTAGGGAAAGGAGGTCTGAGCAGCGGAGATTCGCTGTGCGACGGCACTGGTCATGATGCGAAAGTTGGACACCACCAGGTCGTCGGGCTGACCAAACACGCGCCGGTTGATCTGGCTGATCATGGCGGAGCCCACGCGTCGAAGCCCGCTGGCCTTCTTCGAGTCGAAACGGCCGAACACGACGTCATCGTCTCGTTCGACGATTGCTGCGATCAGCTTGAGCGCCTCGCCTGGTGGGTTCTGACCGTCGTCGTCCATCGTGATCAGGTAGTCACCTGTGGCCTCCCGAAGCCCTGCCAGGTTGGCGTTGTGTTGGCCATAGTTCCTCAGGAGGTCGATGGCCACCACCTCGCCATGTTCGTCCGCCAGTTGTCTGATCACCTCCCAACTGCGGTCGACCGACCCGTCATTGACGCAGACCACTTCCAGGTTCAACCCGGCCTCGTCGAACGTTCTCAAGAGACCCTCAATGACGCTGGCGACCAGGTCTTCGCTGTTGAACACGGGAATGATCACCGAGTAGGTGAACCCGGCGGTTGCCTCCGGAAGGGGCGTCATCTCGTTGACGAGCGCACCGTCGGTGTCGGCACCGGCGCCGCGGGAACCGGCGACGTCCGGCTCGTTCGACGACCCGTCCGTCGACGACGCTGGGCTCACGTCCGCTCCAATGCGTCGATCAGCGCGTCGATCACCCGGTCGGCGTCGGTGCTCGACAGGCGGTTATGGAAGGGCAACCGCAAGAGCTGCGCCGACACCGCGTCGGTGACCGGGCAGTGTGCCGGACGGTCGGCCAACGCCCGCCCGGCGGGGCTGGCATGAAGCGGTTGGTAGTGGAAGGTTGCTCCAATGCCTGCGCTGTGAAGCTGGGCCAGCACCCGATCTCGACGATGTTCGCCCTCGATCAGCAGGTGGAACATGTGCCAGGCCGAGACATCACCGTCGGGCACCTCGGGCAGCGTGACACCGAGCTCCTCTGAGCGTGGGGCGAGCGCGTCCCGATACCGGTGCCACAACAAGCCCCGCAACCCCAGAATCTCTTCGCGGGCCTCCAACTGGCCGACCAGGTAGGCGGCCAGCACGTCTGAGAGCCCAAACGACGAGCCCGTGAGCTGCCACGTGTACTTGTCCACCTGCCCTCGGTCGAAGCGCCGCCGGTCGGTGCCCTTGTGCAACAGAATCTCGGCGTTCTCCAGATGCGAGCGGTCGTTGATCACCAAAGCGCCGCCCTCGCCGCAGATGAAGTTCTTCGTCTCGTGGAAGCTCAGGGTGGACATCGACCCGAAGGTGCCAAGCGCCTTTCCGCCGTGGGCCCCAAACATGCCGTGGGCGTTGTCCTCCACGACCTGAGCGCCAACCCGATCGGCTGCAGCGCAGACCGCCTCGATCGAAGCCTGGCGGCCGGCGTAGTGCACCGGCACCACCGCCTTCACCCGGTGATCGAGCTGTTCGGCCAGGTGGTCGGCATCCATACCCAGGGTGTTGGGGTCGATGTCGATGAAGCGCAGTCGTGCTCCGGTGCGGGCGAACGCCGATGCGGTGCTGGGGAACGTGAAGCTGGGGACTGCCACGACGTCGCCCGGCCCGATCCCCAGTGTCATGGCCGCCAACTCCAATGCTCCGGTGCACGACGTGCACAGCAGCACTGCGGCGCCGTCATGGGCATCGCTCAGGAGCTGCTCGGCGATGCGGCTGAACGGCCCGGCTGCCGCGGTCCAGCCACCGTCCATGGCCTCGGCGACCAACTCCAACTCACGCCCCATCAACGTCGGCCGATTGAACCTGATTGGTGTAGCCGCTGGTGATGGTTGATCGCCGTCGGTCCCCACGGTTGGGAGGTTAGCCGGCGCCCGGTTGCCGGGCCTCAGCCGAAGGGTCCCGATGGCGGGCCCCGCTCCGAGCCCGGACTGTCGGGCTTCACCAGCCGCAACTCAGTTCATCAACACCGACGCGGCTGCAAGCAGCCCCACGATCGCCATCACGGTTCTGAGCAGCCGATCGGGGATGCGGCGACCCAGGAGGGCACCCAGATGCCCACCCACCAGCGCGCCCAGCGCCACTGCGCCGGCGAGGGCCCAACGCACCTCGCCACTGAACGCAAATATGACGGCTGCCAGCAGGTTGGCGGCGGCCGACAGTGCGTTCTTCACCGCGTTGGTGCCCTGCAACTCATCGGGATGCAGCGTGCCCAAGACGGCCAGCATCACGATGCCCAGACCGGCACCGAAGTAGCCGCCGTACACCCCGGCGCCTGCGGTGGCCGCCAGCAAACGGGTGTCGCCGGGGTTGCGGTCCTCGCTGCGTTGTCGGCCCTGGGCTGGGTTGTCGACCTCGCTACTCGCGTCAATCCGGGCTTTGACTCGACGGGCGATCAGCGGCTGAGCCACCAGCAGGGCGGTGGCGCCCAGGATCAGCAGCGGCACGACGGCCTCGAAGATCTGGGGCGGCGCGGCCAAGACGAGCAACGAACCGAAGGCCGCCCCAACGCACACCGCCGGAACCAGGCGTCGGACGATGGCCCACCTTGATGCCAACTCGTTCCGATACCCGTATGACCCGCTGAGGGATCCGAACACCAGGCCTACCGTTGAGGTGGCGTTGGCGGCGACCGGCGGGACGCCGAGCGCCACGAGTGCCGGGAAGGTCACAAGCGTGCCCGAGCCGACCACAACATTGATCATCCCCGCGGCCAGGCCCGCCAATCCGGCCCCGGCCAGATCCCCCCAGCTCACCGGGGCGTGTCGGGGTCGGATTGAGGGGCGCCCGTCGGGTCGGCGGCGAGCGGTGGGGGCGATCGGCGGGCAACGAGTGCGGCGAGGCCGATGCTGAGTGCGTACGCAGCAGCGGCGAAGACGAGGGTCGTCGCGCTCAGATCGGCCAGACCGGCATCGACCCGCCCCACCGACGCGCCCGCCAGCACCAACGCGGCCACCCACGGCACGATTCCGATGGCGGTGCCCGCCAGGAAGGTCCGGCGTGGGATGTGTAGGCCACCGGCCAGCAGGTTCACCGGGTCGAACGGCACCATCAGCAGGCGCATCGTCAGCACGGTGGCAAACCCGGCGTGCTGGATGCGATGGGCCCAACGGCCGACCGGAGGGCGGTTCAGCGTGTCATCGGATGGTCCGACGGTGTGGGCCACCTCGTAGCTGATGGCGGCGGACACCAGTGCGCCCAACATGGCCAACGGAATGCCCAGCCACGGACCAAAGAGCACCCCGGCCGACACGGTCATCAACGATGCGGGGAAGAGCACCAGTGATCTGGCCGCGTAGGCCACCAGAAATGCCGGAGCGGCCCACCAGGACCCGCGGACCAACTCAACGGCATCGGAGAACCACTCCACGGTGCCCTTCCCGCTGCGGGCTATCGCCAGTTGCGCTGCGATGAACAGCGCGGCCACCAGGGCCAGCACGCCCAAACGATGAACCCTGCGCCGCCGGATTGAACCGTCCGTATCGGGCGGTTCGGGCGGTTCGGGCGGTTCGGGCGGTTCGTTCGGCTCGGATGGGCCGTTCATGGTTGCGTCGGGATGGGGCGGCTCACCGAAACGCCGCCCCGGCCAGCCAGCGCTGGAACACCTCCGGGTTGCCGAACACCTCGATGTCCGCCCTGCCGGCTTCCTGAATGCTGTCGCCCTTGTCGCTGTCGCCGGCCTGGCCGCCATCATCACGATCGCCTCCGAGGGTTCGGCGCCCCAGCGCGAGCAGTTCCAACGTTTCCGCAGGTGCCCGAACGGCCACATCACCCTTGCCGTGACCATGTTCGAAACGGTAGCCGGCGGCATCGAACTCGATCATCCATTCGCCCAAACCGTCGGCAAGGTCGGGATCGGTGGCGTGGAGGTGCACCGTGCCCGAACCGACGAACGGCGTTTCAGAAGTCGCAAAGGCGCGAAGGTAAGCCCGGTTCTCCAGGTACTCGTCCAGTCCGTCGATCGCCACCGCCGGCTCGATCCTGAACCCGGTGTTGGTGGCCAGGTGCCCATCGACGGCATGGATCACGGTCTCGTGCGCCATGCGCCGGGCCCAGAACGAGACACGTTGGTCGACGCCCCACGACCACATTGCGTCAGTCGGTTGGGCGGCGCGCAGTTCGGCGATCAACTGGGCGGCGCCATCGCAGAACCATGCGGTCCACGCGCTTTGGTCTGCCTCGCTACCGGGCTGGTTGATGGCGACCGTGTCGTGGTCTGGCGGGCTGCTGATGCGAAGTCGCACCAACCCGGTCACATGTCGGTGCACCCGACCCGTGTGACGCAGCAGCTTGGACAGGTCCCAACCTGGGCAGGTGGGTACCGGCGTGGAGGGGGGGTGGCTCTCGGCGCTGTCGGCGAGGGCCTCGGCCCACCGCTCGACGGTGCTGATGGCATCGTCGTAGCTCAGAACAGGAGCCGAGATTGATCCGCTGGACGAAGAAGCGATGCTCATGGCTCCAGTGTGCCCGACGGCCACATGCTGGGGCTGGCTACTTGGAGTGGTTGCATCGCGTTGCGCTCGGGCAGGTGGCAGGTGGCCGATGGGGAGGTTGCCCGCTGGGATAGTGCACCTGGCCTGCTCAGTGGTGGGTCATGCCACCGTCGACCACCAGCACCTGACCGGTCATAAACGACGACGCGTCCGAGGCCAGGAAGGCGGCAGCGGGCACCATCTCAGCCGGCTCGGCCATGCGTTTGATCAGTTGGGCGTCCACCATCGCCTGCTGGATTGGCTCGGGGTTGTTTTTCACCATGTCGGTGGCCACGGTGCCCGGTGCGAGGGCGTTCACCCGGATGTGGTCGGCGGCCAGTTCGGTGGCCATCGACCTGGTCATCGAGGCCATGGCCGACTTGGCCGCGAGGTACATCGACATCCATCCGCCTCCGGTGTAGATCCCGGCGGACACCACGTTGATGACGGCAGGGTGGGTCGAGGCCCGGAGGTGGGGGAGTGCCTCCTGGATTAGAAACACCGGACCTCGCAGGTTGGTGGCGAAGGACTTCTCCCAGGCCTCCGGCGTGATGGCGCCCACTGGTTGCGCCAGTGCGTTGGCGGCGTTGTTGACCACGATGTCCACCCCGCCGAACTCCTTCACGGTCGCTTGAACCAGGGCCGCACCGTCCTCCAACCTCCCGAGGTGGGCGGATACGCCGATGGCCCTGCCCACGGCCCTTGAACCTCCGGCGGTTCTGGCCGCTGCGGTGTTGATGGTTGCGGCGGCCGAGTCGCAGGCGTCCGCCTTGCGGCCGGCGATCACCACGTTGGCGCCCAGTGCGGCAAATCCCTGGGCGATCGCCCGGCCGATTCCCCGGCTGCCGCCGGTGACGATGGCGGTGCGGCCGGTCAGATCAAAACGGTCGAGCAGTGCAGAGCGGTCGAGAAGTGCAGAGTGGTCCATCCGTCCATTGTGCGCCGCGGCGACGGGCGTCTGCTCACCCGACGGTTGGGGATGTCGAACGCGGGCGCGGCGACGGTGGCGCCCGAGGTTGCTCGAGTGCCCAACGTAGGGTTCTGGCGTGACAACGAGGCTGGGCATCGCCGCCACTGTGATGCGCCTGTTCGCAGCGGTGATCGTGGCTACCTCATGTGTCGGCGGTCGTTCGACCGAGTTGCCTGAGCAGGCAGGACGGGCGACGGGGATGCGACTGGGTGCCCGCCCGTCGGCAACCGACGTGTGTCCGCCTGAGGACCGGCCGGTTGAGGTCCCAGTCGGTGGGGTCACCCGCCGTGCGGTCGTTCGGGTGCCCGATGATGCCGTGGCGCCGTTGCCGGCCGTCGTGTTGGTTCATGGCTTTGCGGCTCAGGCCGATGAGTTCGTCGTCAGCTCCGGGGTCGGCGCGCAGGCTGATGAAGCCGGGGTGATGGTGATCGCACCTCAAGGCCGGGGTGACCCGTCCGGGTGGGGCGTACTGGCCGACTTTGATGCCGATGACGCGTTCCTCACCAAGCTGTTGGACAGCTTGATCAACTCGGGGTGCATCGACCGTCACCGCGTCGCGATGGGCGGCCACAGTGCCGGTTCGGCCTTCGCCGCCTTCTTTGGATGCGCCCACCCCGACAGGTTCAACGCGCTGGTACTCAACGCCGGTCTGCCGCCCCCGATCTGCGTGCGGGGCACACCCAATCTGGTGGTGACACACGGCGTTGACGATCCGGTCGTTCCCTATGGCGGCGGTGAACAGCGGGTGGGCGATGCCACGGTCAAGTTGGACTCCGTGCCCGACTCGGTGCAGCGGTGGGCTGATCAAGCCGGGTGCGCCGCCGACCCGGCGGTCAAGGTCGCCTCGAAGGGCGCCGATCCGGGCGAAGGTGGGCCGGTGACCTGGACCCGATGGCGAGGCTGTGTCGGCGGTGACGGCAACCCGGCCGGTACCCGTCGCGTGAGCGTTGGATTGGCGGCGCTTGCGGGCTGGAGCCACGCCTGGCCGGGTTCCGTCACCGAGTCGGGTGCGTCGTCGGGGCTGGATGATGGCTGCGTGCTGATCATCGCGGCACGTACAGGCGCACCACCGGTCAACCCGGCCGACGCGTGTCCCTGACCCACCGGGAACATCCGCCTGGTCGAGGACTCATCCCGTCAAGATCTGATCAAGCCTGCTGTGGGGTGCTGTACGTGTCGGACCGCGTTCGGTGTGACCACCACGCCATTGCGACCCCGGGATTTCGAATGGGCCGAACGGTCGCCGTGAGGCGACGTAGATTGGCCCGGTGCATCGGCTGATGGTGATCGGGGCGTCGGGACACGCCCGGTGTGTGATCGATGCGGCCCGGGCCGGTTCGACCGGCGAGGTTGTGGCCGTTGCCGACGACGACGTCGTTCCGACGGCACGCGAGGTCTTGGGCGTGCCGGTGGTTGGCGGCTCTGATTCGGTCGGTGAATGGTGGAGCGAGGGGCGGATCGACGGGGTGGTCGTCGGTATCGGCGATAACGACACCCGTATGGTGGTCGTCGAGCGTCTGCTGGCCATCGAACCGTCCTTGAGGTTCTCCACCGTGGCGCACCCGACGGCCTCGATCGCCGCCTCAGCCCGCCTGGGCGACGGTGCCGTCGTGCTGGCCGGTGCCTCGGTTGGGCCGCAGGCGTCGGTGGGAGCGCACGCGCTGTTGGGGGCGCAGGCGAACCTCGATCACGACACGGTTTTGAGCGAGGGGGCGAGCCTTGGACCCGGTGCGCTGATCGGTGGGGCGGCGAGGATCGGGTGCGCTTCGGTGGTTGGAATTGGTGCCGTCGTGCGGCACGGGCTGACCATCGGCAACCATTCGGTGCTGGGTGCCGGGGCGGTGCTCACCCGAGATTTACCCGATGGCGTGGTGGCCTGGGGAGCGCCCGCCCGCATTCAACGATCTCGGGAGCCGGGCGAGCGCTACCTCTGAACCCCGCGATCCATACGCCCGCTTCCTCAGCGCCAAGCCTGGGGAATCTGGCACGATGGGGTTGACGACCTGGGGGGAACCGTTGAGCGGGATTGAGCAACCGACGGCCATTGAGATTTCCGATGGCGTTCGCAAGGGCGAGTTGTCGGCCCGTGAGGTGGTCGACGACTACCTGGGACGGATCGATGCGGGCAACGGGGCGCTGAACGCCTTCGTGCACGTCGATGCCGCCGGGGCGCGGGATCAGGCCGACCGGGTGGACGCCCGGGTGGCGGCGGGGGAGGACCCCGGACCGTTCGCCGGCGTTCCCTTCGGGGTCAAAGACCTGGAGCATTGCGCCGGCATGCCGACGTCCCACGGGTCGACGGTGTACGCCGGTCGAGGGCCGGTGGCGGCCGATTCCATCCACGTCGCCCGGTTGCGCGCCGCCGGCGGTGTCCCGGTGGGCAAGACGGCGGCGCCCGAGTTCGGCACGCTGAGCTTCACCCGCACCCTCGCGTTTGGGGTCACCACCAGCCCGTGGGGTGAGGGGCGCACGCCGGGCGGTTCCAGCGGGGGGTCGGCCGCTGCAGTCGCGGCGGGGTTGGTGCCGGTGTCCACCGCGTCGGATGGGGGAGGCTCCACCCGAATCCCGGCATCGTTCGCGGGGTTGGTGGGCATGAAACCCAGCCACGGGCGCATCCCGATCGAGGGCCCGAGCGGATCGCAGACAGCGGTGGCCGGGCTGTTGACCACCACGGTGGCCGAGGCGGCCCGACACCTTGACGTCACTGCGGGGCCCGATGCTCGCGACCGGCTGTCGCTTCCCTCGACCGACCTGAACTACTGCAATCTGATCGAGACCCTGGAGACCGCCGGGCTGCGGGCCCGCTGGTCGCCCGACCTGGGCTTCGGGGTGACCGATCCCGAGGTCGAGTCCCTCTGCCGCTCGGCGGCCGAGGAGTTGGCCGATGCTGCGGGTCTGGCGGTGGACGAGGGTGTCGTCGACCTGGGGGATCCGGTGCGGCTGTGGTTTCAGGCGGGTGCAGCGGATCTGTGGTTGAGCCTGGAGCCGGGCATGTGGCCGCAGTTGGCCGACGACTTCACCCCGTTTGTGCGCCGAGGCCTGGAGATGACCGAGGAGCTGGCGATGCCCCGCTACGCCGACACCCTGCGGTTGCGCGAGGACCTGCAGGACCACATGGCCGCCCTGTTCGACGAGGTGGATGTGGTGTTGTGTCCCACCACGGCGGTGGCGGCGTTTGCCGACAAGGGGCCGCCTCCCTCGGTGATCGCCGGGCAGGAACTGGGCATGGGCATGGCAACCCCGTACACGATGCCCGCCAACCTGTGTTGGAATCCGGCCGTCTCGGTGCCGGCCGGGCTCACGGGCGACGGCCTGCCGGTGGGCCTCCAGATCGTCACCCAGCGTCACCGAGACGAGGTGCCGTTGCGCCTGGCCCGCATCCTGGAGCAGGTCCGACCCTGGCCTCGCCACGCCCCGGGCGCCGGAGCGTCGTCCTGAGCAGTCGTGGCGGTCGTTGTTCGTGATGAATGCCAGACTCGAACCATGAAGGATGCGGACGGTCTCTACGGCGATTTCACTGGGTTCGGGGTGGACCGGCCGGCCGACGGGGTGCTGCGCCTCACGCTCGACGCGCCGGGCCTCAACGCGGTCGACGCCGACGCTCACCGCAGCCTGGCTGACGTGTGGCGGGTGATCGACCGCGATCCGGACACCCGGGTGGCGCTGATCCGCGGCGCAGGCAAAGGGTTTTCCGCCGGGGGAAGCTTCGAACTGCTCGACGAGATCATGGCCGATCGTGCGGCCCGCACCCGGGTGTTGAACGAGGCGCGCGACCTGGTGTGGGGCATCATCGACTGCTCCAAGCCGGTGGTGTCGGCAATTCACGGCCCTGCGGTTGGCGCCGGTTTGGTGGCGGCGCTGCTGGCCGACGTGTCGGTTGCGGCGCGCAGCGCAAAGATCATCGACGGTCACACCCGCCTGGGGGTGGCGGCCGGCGACCATGCGGCGGTGGCGTGGCCGCTGCTGTGCGGCATGGCCAAGGCCAAGTACCACCTGCTGACCAACCGTCCGCTCAGCGGCGAGGAGGCCGAGCGCATTGGGCTGGTGTCGCTGTGCGTCGACGACGACGCCGTGCAGGACGAGGCGATGAGCATCGCCACCGACCTGGCCGCCGGATCGGCCGAGGCGATCGCCTTCACCAAGCACACGCTCAACCACCACTACCGCTCGGCCGGCCCCGCATTCGACGCCTCGCTGTACGCCGAGTTCTACGGCTTCGGTGGCCCGGACGCCCGCGAGGGGCTGGCCTCCCACCGCGAGAAGCGATCGCCCAACTTCGGGGGTTGAGGGGCGTGCGTCTGGTTGCCGTTCGCTCTGGAAGGGTGGTGCGATGAGCTCACAGCGATCCAACCCGGTGCCGGTGCGCCGGGAGCCGCCCCGGTTTCGCCGGGCGACCGTGCGCCGCACCGAGGATCTGTCACCCCGCATGCGAAGGTTCGTCCTCGCCGGTCCCGAGCTCGACGGGATGGTGATCGACGAACCGGCGGCGTCGGTGCGCCTGCTGTTGCCGCGCTCGGACGGCCGGCTGGAGCTGCCGAGCTGGACCGGCAACCAGTTCGAGCTGTCCGACGGATCCCGTGCCCCGATTCGCACGTTCACGCCCCGGGGTCACGACGCCGAGGCCGACGAGCTGACGATCGATGTCGTCGCCCACGGCGATGGTGCCGCGGCCGGCTGGGCCGCCTCGGCCACTCCCGGCGACGAGGTTGCCATCTCCGGACCGGGCCGGGGGTATGCCATCGATGTGAACGCTGCGTCCTACCTGCTGGCCGGCGACGAGACCGCCATCCCGGCCATCGACCAACTGCTTGAGGCGATGCCGCCCGAACTGACGGTCACCGTTCGGATCGAGCTGACCGAGCCGGAGGCCCGCCTGAAGCTGCACGCCGGTCCGGCGACGTCGGTCCGCTGGCTCAACCTGCCGGATGGTTCGCCACCGGGAACAGCGATGATCGAGGCGATCGAGAACCTACGGGTCATGCCGGAGGTGGTCTGGGTGGCCGGCGAGGCGGCGGCGATGCAGCGGATCCGCACCCACCTGTTCGACGAGCGCAACCTGACCCGATCCCAGGCGACGGTGCGGGGCTACTGGAAGCTGGGCCGCTCGGCGACCTGAGCCGAGGACGAGCCGACTTCGGGTCGCGAACGCACGGCGTGCTGTGAGTTGAGCCCGTTTGGCAGCCGACCCCTCTGGGTACGGTCCACGATGCCAAGGAAACCCGGCAGATGATCTCGGTCCCCAACGTCACGATCAACGACCGAGCGCACATCCCGCAGCTCGGGTTTGGGGTGATCCAGATCGATCCGGTCGACACGAAGGAAGCAACGCTCACGGCGTTGAACGCCGGGTATCGCCACATCGACACGGCCCAGACGTACGGCAACGAGATGCAGGTGGGTGAGGCGTTGCGGGCCTTCGAGGGGGAAAGCTCGGAGGTGTTGGTCACCAGCAAGCTCAACAGGTGCTCGACGACGCCACGCTGATCGGGATCGGCGAGGCGCACGACAAGACCGCAGCCCAGGTGGCGCTGCGCCGGCACATCCAGCGGGGAGACATCATCTTCCCCAAGTCGACCACGGCCAGCGGGGTCGAGGAGAACTTCAACATCTTCGACTTCGAGCTGACCGACGACGAGATGGCACGGGTGACCGGGCTGGACCGAGGTCAGCGCAACGGACCCAACCCGGACGAGTTCAACATGATCTCGTTGCGAATATGATCCATTGAGTGTCAGCCCCTCCTCTCCGCTACCGGCGCGCCCACGGCATGGTGTTCCGTGCCCTGCATGGTCGGGCATGGGTTGGCGCCTCGGGGCACGACACGGTGGGCATTGAGGGGTCGGCCCTCTTCGTCTGGCTGGTACTCGACGAGATGGGCTCGGTTGACGAGATGACCGAGCGGATCCGGGAGATCTGGCCCGAGCTGGGCGAGGTCCGGACCGACGAGGTGCAGGCAGCCGTCGACTCGCTGGTCGACGCGCAGCTGATCGAGTCGGTTGCGGACGCCGTCGTTCCGGCCGGGTCGCCATGACCGCAACGGTCGCTTCGCCCGAGACCGCGTTGCACGCGATCGCCGCCTGGGGGCTTCCGGGCGCGTCGGGCATCGAGCTTCCTCCGGAAAGCGACGAGCCGGGGTTTGCCGGGCGGCTGCAACAGACGCGGCTGACCGGGCCACTGCTGGCCGCCGCTGCGTCCGGCGACGTCGAGTTGTCGCCGGAGCTCGAGGCCGACCTGGTGGAGCGCCAGCACGGCGCGCTGCTGTGGTGCATCCAGCTGGAGGTTCGCCTGTTGGAGGTGCGGGAGGCGTTCGATGCGGCGGGTGGCGTCGAGCACCTGGTGATCAAGGGCCCGGCGATCGCCCACCTGGACGCGCTCGATCCGTCGGTGCGTACGTTCGCTGACGTCGACCTGCTGGTGGCGGCCCACGACATCGATCGGGCCGTCGCGGTGCTCACCGCGATGGGAGGCACGCTGCCGTGGGCCGAGCGGCGCAACGGCTTCGATCGACGGTTCGCCAAATCGGTCACCCCGACGCTTCCCGACGGCGTCGAGTTCGACCTGCACCGAACGCCGGCCGACGGGGTCTTCGGGCATCGCATCCCGCTCGACCGGCTCTTCGCTGATCCGGATCATTTCGAGATCGGCGGGGTGAGCTTCGGGGCGCTGAGCTCGAAGCACCGCCTGTTGCACTCGGCCTATCACCTGCTTTTGGGGTCGCCTCAGCCGGCGCTGATGAACCTGCGGGACCTGGCCGGTTACCTGGCCAACGGCGAACTCGGGCCGGACGTGGTCGTGCCCGAGGCGGAGCTGTGGCGCGGCGGCGCCGTGCTGGCGATGGCGGTCGACCTGGTCGCCGATCGACTCGGCGTCAAGGTTCCGGCGTGGGTGAAGTGGCGGGCCGGTTACCGGTTGGACCCCGACGAGGTTGTGATGGTTGAGCGACATCGGCGGGAGGGCTCCAGCCTGGGTCGGGCCAAGCTGGACGTGGCCCGGGAGATGTCACTGCGGGATCGGGCCGCGTACCTCACCGCCCTCGCCTGGCCGTCCAAGGCCCACCTGGAGGACAGATCGCTGCGGCGCCGGGACGCCCTGGCGTCACTGATCGGCGTCGTCAGGCCAGGACCCCGCTGATCTGTGAGGGCCCCACGCCGAAAGCATGAGCGGAGGTTCTACGTCGAGTACACGTCACGACGATGGGCGATGCGCAGAACGAACACCGAATGCGTCGACTGATCGATGCGGTACACGGTTCGGTACGTGCCTCGTCGGGCGCTTCGACAGCCCCTTCGAGCTCGCCGTGCAGCGGGCCCCCGACCCGTTGCTGATTGTCGGACAGCGGACCGTTGATGAAGTCGATCGCCGCAACTGCAACCGCCGCGGGGAGCCGCTCTCCTAGTGCCCGTGCCGCAGGCCGCGAAAACACGACGTTGTAGCTGCCCTCGGTCACCTTGGGCGGAGGCCAGCGATGGCGTCGGCTCCAGCGACGACATCGCCATCGAGGATCGACTGCTCGGCTTCCGCCAGCTCTTCCCGGGCACCGGGCTCCGACAGGATGGTGAGCGTTTCCTCCATCGAATCGAGGTCTTCGGGGCTGATGAGTACGGCTGCGGGCTCACCGTTTTTGGTGATCGTCACCCGTTCATGATGCTGCTGCACCCGTCCGATGAAATCAGAGAAGTTGTTGCGGACGGATCGCACCGACTCAGTCGTCATGACGCAATTGAGTCACGTGGTATGGGGCCGGTCAGTGCGGTCAACGTCTGCGGAACGTGATGGCTTCGGACACTGCGGGTCAGTTGGGCCCGAACACCGAGAGCGCAGCGAGAATGCTGGTGGCAGCGACGATCGCTGTGAGGACCACGGCATGCATCCGCCGACCCGACTCTGCCAGGTCGGCACGAAAGTTGGCCACGGTTGCGTCGAAGCGAAGGTCCATGCTTTCCTCGACCTTGTCGCATTGAAGGTCCATGCGCTCTTCAAACTGGTCAAACTGCAGGTCCACGCGTTCCCCCAGATGGTCGAGGTCGCGTTTGGTGGCGACGTCGACCCAGCCCACCCGGTGGGAGCAGTTCCATCATTGTGGTGGCTCCTCGTGCATCCAGTGCTCCTTCGAGCTGTTGGTAGGGATGGTATCGGTCGTCCTCGGTCATCGTCATCGGCTTGACCTGTCTTCAGGCAGCGATGTGCGTCGGTCTGGGGTAGGTTGCTGAGCGTCGCGGTGGAGGGCGACTGGGTCGTGTGTCGATTCTGGGACCGTCGGAAGTTGTCACGATCGTCAGGTGGTGTTCGTGCACCAGGTGGTGATGCCTGGAGCATTATGCCGACCACCGGATTATGCCGACTGGGTTGACGTTGGCGGTGTGATGCGGGGTTTTCGGTGGGTTTGGTCGGCATAATCAGATGCCCTCGAGGAAGGCGATGAGTTCGTCGGGTGGTTGGTAGCGGCCGGGTTTGGCGCCGATGGGGTGGTGCGGTCGATGGCTTTTTGTTTGAGGGTCATGTCGGCGTGCTATGCCGACATCGGCATAGCACGCACTATGCCGACACCGCGACTATGCCGACCTTTCGGTGGGTGGCTGGTGGTGGCGTGTTGTCCAGGTGTGTGTGGTCGGCATAGTTAC